>CBDCVJ010000050.1:0-501835 GCA_965222975.1 Saprospiraceae bacterium
CATCATGGGGGCAGGTGGTGAACTTTGCGCTAAAACCATTTTAAAACAAATATGAAAATGAAAAACAAATACGACATCATCGTGATAGGTGGGGGCCATAATGGTTTAACCGCAGCAAACTTGCTCGCTAAAAATGGTAAGAAAGTATTATTGGTGGAAAAAAGAAAAATATTGGGAGGATTAGCAGCAGGAGAGGAATTTTATCCGGGCTATAAAACTAACGGATTATTACATGACACAAGCGCCGTTAGAAACAATTTAATTAAATCGCTTCAATTAAGTTCATTTGGTTTAGAAACATCAGCCGTCAGAAAAGATATTGCTATTCTTTCCAAAAATGGGGAATGCATTTTATTGTCTCCAGATATAAATAAAACGGCAAATTCAATTTCTAATTTTTCAAAAAAAGATGCTCAGTCATATATTAATTACAGAGCATTTATTAATAAAATAAGTCCATTTGTAAATGGGCTATTAAATGAGTTGCCACCGGATTTAACAAATTTTGCCGCAAAAGATATTTGGGCTTTGGGGAAAAAAGGATTGGCATTAAAATGCTTGGGAAAAAAGACGATGAATGAATTATTAAAAGTGGCGCCGATGAGTGTGGCTGATTTTTTAAACGAATATTTTGAAACAGATTTTTTAAAAGCAGGTTTAGCAAGTCCAGCTATTAATGCTTCTTATACCAGCCCCCGTTCTTCATTCACAACATTAAATTTGTTAATATGGGAATGCCTTTCTAATGTTGCAATTATCGGTGGCCCACAAGCCCTCATTTCGGCCTTGGAAAAAGCCGCTATAAACAATGGGGTTGAAATCAAAAGAGATAGTGAAGTAGAAAATATATTATTGGATGAAAATGGAAAAGCTAAAGGTGTTCGCATAAAAAACGGAGAGGAAATAAATGCCTCCATTGTCGCTGCCTCTTGTACTCCACAAACTGTTTTTTTGGGATTATTAAAACCAAATGAAATAGAATACCCACTGGAACAAAGCACATTGCATTACCGCTCCAGAGGTACGACAGCAAAAGTTAATTTGGCTTTAAATAAATCCATTGAATTTAATTGCGGATCAGATAGTCCGATTGCCTTTGCAAGAACTGGAAATTCACTGGATGAAATGGAAAAAGCTTTCGACCCAATTAAATATAGAAATTTTTCAGAAGAACCAATTTTAGATATTCATTTACCCATGATAGATAACCCTGAATTAGCGCCAACCGGCCACAGCGTTGTTTCTATTTTGGTACATTTTGCCCCTCACCATTTTGATGCAGGTTGGAATAGAGATCAAAAAGAAAAATTAGGTGATACCGTTATTAATACTTTATCAAAATACCAAATTGACATTTCAAATTCCTTGGTCAAAAGTGAGGTTTTATCTCCATTGGATTTGGAAGAGAAATATGGATTGACCAACGGCCATATATTTCACGGTGAACATGCTTTAGACCAATTAATAACCAGACCATTTCCTTCTTGTGCGAAATATGAAACACCGATATCCGGTCTTTATTTATGTGGCAGTGGTTCTCATCCCGGAGGTGGAATTACCTGTGCGCCGGGGGCTTTAGCTGCGAAAGTTATATTGAAAAATAAATAAATATTTAAATATATGAGGGGTGGGCATAAATAGTGACCAATTAACAGTGGTTTTTAGGCCACTAAGGCACGAAGACGCAAAGTTTTCAATATACACATTGTTCATCTTTGTGGCTTAGTGCCTTTGTGGCTGATAATCAGCTAATTGAATTATGCCCACCCCTCAATTAAATATATAAACAATTTCTGCCTAAGGAGGAGTATAGGAACAAGAATTTTTTGAGATTTAAAAATTTATTTCTCTTTTCGTTAAATATTCACCCACGTTGGCAATAAGGCCGGTAATTAATTCAAAATTATCATTGATACCAATAGCCTGCTGTTCTTGGTTTTTTTCCGCTATTATAATTTTTCTTTCTTTGGTTAGTATCCAAATAACTTTTCCCGTACCGTGATCCAACAAGGATTTCATTTTTTTATTGATAAATTCTATTTCTTCTTCTTTCGTTTCAACTTTTATGTCAACTTCTACAACTAAAAGCGGAGGAACGTTGGCAAATTTTTCATTGACCTTTTCAGAGGTTAAGACAGTTGCATCATAGACAGCCAAATCAAGTCCGTAATTCACTTTTTTGTAGAGATGGCTACCTGATTCAGAAGTGTAAATCCTAAACTTTTCAATACCTAAAAAATTGACTAACAAGTAGTTGAGATACATAATAATCTCAGCTTGAAGTGTACTACAAGGCATAATTTCCTCAATGGTTTTTGTTTTGTTTAATACATCCTTGTACCCCTTATAATAATAAGGCACACCATCTATCACATCCCTGACCAATTCCGCAGGAATGTCTTTCTCTTCATATTTTTTATATTGTACTGGTGTTCGAACCATTGCCATTTCGATAAATTTCAATAAAGATACTTGATTTAGGTTAAAAAGAAAAAGGCCACTTTTGTTGGTGTGTATAACAAATTGCACGGTCAAGCGGCGGCGGCGATAATTTTTTTTACCATCCCCCAGGCACCGCTCTGTTTGTAGCACCGGAGGTTGGCAATGGCCTGTGCCCCTGGGACAGACCACTTTTGCCCAGAGAGTTTCATCCGTTGCTGGATGACGCTCCTGTGCGCTGCCTCAATGGGGCCCGAGCCGATCATCAGGCCTTTTTCCCGGTACGTTCCGTACTGCATCCGGTCGTCATGCTCCACATAGTAGTCGATAGCTTTTTGTTTGGCCTGCCTGGCCTCGGCGTTCTTCGCCCGGCACGACCTGAGGGTCGCCATGACCTCCTCTAGGCGGTCGTCCAGCAGTTTGTCCGACTGCTCTTTTACCCAGTCCTTGCGGGCTTTGTCCTCTTTGTACTGGTGCCGGGCAAACAGTACGAGCTTTTCCCTGGCGTGATAGAAGTCCAATATCTGCAGCGCACCGGGGTAGTTGTCCTCGGCCCAGTTCCATATCCATTTTGCACCGTCACCGATGATCACCTTGTCCCCATACCCTGTCAGGTGTCGCTCAAATTTCGGGAAAAAACCATCGACACCTCCCAAGTGGGCCACATATACCGAGCCCATCACCTCCCGCCTGTCCTTATGAATGTCAACCACTTGGCCTGCATGGAATATCCTGCCCAGTTTGAGCTCCCGCCACTGGTCCTCCCTGGTGTACACCATCGACCCGTCCACCATCACATAGACAGGGCCTTTGCCGCCACGGCCTTCCAAGCGGGGGATGACCGCCTCGCAATTGGACTCGACCAGCGGCTCGAACGCATTCCCATAATGGGTGCACACCCGTTGGATCTGCGGTGCAGAAATTTCGACCCCCATCATTTCACCGAACAGTTCACAGGCCCCATCATATACCACTGACTGCCCTACAAGGCACATCAGGCCGCGCATCCGTTCACTGATGCCAAACCCTGAGGTCCCCTTGGACAGGGCATGTCCTTTCTTCACTTCAAGCCTGCCGAAACTTGTCAGCACTTTTTTTTGAATTCCGGCTCTTGGGCATCTTGCCCATCGATTTGGAGATGATCCCTGCCCCGAACTGTTTGGACAGTTCAACAACCCGCTCCTCATATTCAACGGATGACGTGATTGCACCCTGGGCCTCTACAAATTGGGTAAGCTCTTCTCTCATCGATTCAAGTATTGAATCCACTATTTGTTTTGTTTCCATGTTGTGTGTATAATTGGTTCGCCACAATTTACAACTTTGTGCATTTTGTTATACACACCTTTTGTTGTGGCCTTTTTTTAAAAGATCATTATTTCTAAAAACCCTAATTCATATTTTTCAACGCCTTTTCAATCAGCCTCAACCGCTCCTGCCCATCCGCCAATTTCTTTTTTTCCTTTTCAACGACGGGCGCAGGGGCATTATTGACAAAGCGCTCATTGCCCAGTTTTTTCTGAACACTGATTATAAACCCTTGTAAATATTTCTTTTCTTCCTCCAACTTTTTACTCTCTGCTTCTTTGTCAATCTCAATATTCAATTCCAAATAATATTTTTCCGTGCCCGATATGAAAGAAACAGCATTCTCAGGTTCTGATTCAGTTAACCCAAGACTTGAGAGGTTGCAAAGTTTCAGCATCATTTCCTGAATGCCTTCCACACCAAAAAGCGTTTCTGCCCCTGATGTTTTTTCAACAAAAAGGTTTAGTGCTTCTCTAGGTGAAATACGCTTGCTGTTACGGACATCTCTTATCTTGGAAATAGCATCTTTAGCTTTTTCGACACTGGCAATCAATGGCTTATCTATTTGGCCCGTCGTTGGGTAGCGTTGAATGATGCAGTCATCGCCCTCTTTACGATCACGCAATTGATGCCAAATTTCCTCTGTAACAAACGGCATAAATGGATGCAAGGCGACCATCAATTTTTCAAAAACTTCAATGGTTGCCTCGTATGTCTTACGATCCAATGGTTCGCTTTTTTCATCTGAAATATAAGCCGGCTTAATCATCTCTAAATGCCAGGAGCAGAAATCACCCCATATCAATTGATACAACTTCATCAGAGCATCGGAAAGGCGGTATTGATCAAAGTTTTTTTCTATCTCTGCCATAACCATATCTGTCTTGTCCTTGATCCAGCTAACAGCCAATTTGTTGACGACGGGTTGTTCTTTTTCAGCTATTTCAACTCGTTTTAACAGGCGCAAGGCATTCCACATTTTGTTGCAAAAATTTCGGCCCTGTTCGCACAACTTACTTTCATTCAATGCCTTTTTCGTCTCAGGGTCGAACGGCGCATCAAAAATAATATCGTTACCTGCTGAGGCACAGGAGAGCATTCCGAACCGAACACCATCTGCCCCATAATTTTCAATCAGTTTCAAGGCATCGGGCGAGTTACCAAGCGATTTTGACATTTTCCTCCGCTTGTTATCCCGCACCATCCCGGTGAAATAAACATCATTAAATGGCTGTTTGCCTTTTAAGTCGCTCCCCAACAATTCCTCCGACCACTCGTACCCAGCCATAATCATTCTAGCAACCCAAAAGAAGATAATGTCCCACCCAGTCACTAGAGTGTTGGTTGGGTAATAATATTTCAATTCATCTTGTTTTTCAAAACCATCAAAAACGGAAATCGGCCATAGCCAAGAGGAAAACCAGGTATCAACAACATCCTCGTCTTGCTCTAAATCAGCTACTGTAAGGTTATTATTTCCAGTACCTTTTTTCGCCTCCTCCAAAGCCTCTTCAACCGTTGCTCCTACAAAGGCTTGTTCTTCACCTTCAACCGTCAACCGTCCACCGTCCGCCGTTTTTACATACCAAGCAGGGATTTGCTGTCCCCACCAAAGTTGACGACTAATGCACCAATCACGAATGTTGTCTTCATTCAACCATTGATAAAACATGTTCCACATGTTTTCTGGGTAAAATTTAACCTCACCACTCTTGACAGCTTTGAGAGCAGTAGCCGCAAAGTCTTTCATATCAACATACCATTGCATAGTGAGGCGAGGTTCAACCACGGCGTCTGTCCTTTCAGAATGTCCAATACTGGTAGTATAGTCTTCGAGTTTAACGAGATAATCACCCTCTTGGAGCAACTTTTTTATTTTCTTCCGGGCAACAAATCGATCTTCTCCAACCAATATCTGCGCCTTCTCATTCAATGTACCATCTGGGTTTAATGTATCTATGACTTCCAAATTATGACGCTGGCCAACTTCATAGTCATTTTGGTCGTGAGCAGGGGTGATTTTCAAAGCACCGGTACCAAACTCAATGTCAACATATCTGTCTTCAATAATAGGAATCGCCCTGTCAATCAAAGGAATAAGTGCCTTTTTTCCTACCAAATGTTTAAAACGGGGATCATCTGGATTAACGGCAATAGCTGTATCAGCCATAATAGTCTCAGGCCTTTGAGTAGCTATGACTATGCCTTCATCAGGGTTCCCTTCAATGGGGTAATTGATGTAAAAAAGTTGTGAATGCTCATCTTTATAGATCACCTCCTCATTGGAAAGGGCAGTGAGCGCTTGAGGGTCCCAGTTGGTCATGCGAAGACCCCGATAGATTTTCCCTTTTTTATATAAATCAACAAAAACACGAACAACTGCTTTTGACAAACTTTCCTCCATCGTAAAGCGGGTACGCTGCCAGTCGCAGGAGGCACCCAGTTTTTTTAGCTGTTCGAGGATAATGCCGCCGTACTCATCTTTCCAAGCAAATGCATGTTTGAGGAATTCTTCCCTGGTCAGGTCACTTTTTTTGATGCCCTGTGCCCGCAGTTTTTTAACCACTTTAGCTTCTGTAGCTATGGAGGCATGGTCGGTGCCCGGCACCCAGCAGGCGTTTTTTCCCTGTAGCCTCGCCCGTCTGATAAGGATATCTTGAATGGTGTTGTTGAGCATATGCCCCATGTGCAATACGCCCGTAACATTTGGCGGGGGAATGACAATTGTAAATGGTTCGCGGTCATCGGGTTCGGAGTGGAAATAATTTTTCTTTTCCCAATGGGCATACCATTTGGATTCTGTTTCTTTCGGGTTGTAGCGAGTTGAAAGGGACATTTTAAATGGTTGAATGGTTTGGATGGTTTAATGGTTTGAATGGTAATAAAGAACCATTCAAACCATTAAACCATCCAAACCATTTATTTTCTTCTATCTTTTACTGGAATGACCAATTTGAGTCCAGACCAAACTTTATTTACAGCACAGACCTTAATGTCCACCAAGCCAATTTTCAAGGCTAAATCACGTATCACATCTTCTGTAATATCAGTTGGTACTTTGGATGTTTTTTTTGGCCATGACACCCAGATCATTCCGTTCTGTTTGATCTCCTTTTTTAAAGCAGGTAAAGTTTTAAAAAGTTCCTCGGCATCTTTGGTGAAATAATGGATCAGGTCTTTTTTGACGGTAGCTTTTTCATTAAAAACAACTTCTTCTGGCATGCCCTCTAATAATTCCATATAATGGCCGGGCGCTCCAATTTCTTCAGCAACAAAGCCTTTCTTGAAACCCAGTTTTTTCCACAATGGAGTGCCTGAATAACCTGCCGTTGGCATAATCTGAATATTTATTGATGTGAAAGCCACGTCAGCCGCAGGGCAGATTTGCTAAATTTCCAAAATTTAGCAAATCTGCCCTGCCCTCCACGGTCAACCATCAACCAATCTAATATTTATAATGGTAAACCTCTGCATCCCCCAAACCTTTCGCCCGCACGATGAACACATGATCGTATTCATCTTCCGGCATGACATGCTTACCATACCCCGCAAAATGGCCCAGCATATTTGTCATCATAGCAGGGTTGCCGATTACCATAATCTTTTTTCCTTTGAAATTTTTCAACAAAAATTTAGCTCCTTGATCCGTTCCATCATCCTTCATCAACCCATAATTGCAAAAATTACTTTTACTTGTCATCATGCCGGTTTGCATTGAAGCATTGCTTTCGCAATAAATATGTTCGATCCCAGATAAAACAAAAACCTTGGACAGTGAATCGGCCCGAACCCTACCATACAACGAAAGATTATTACCATTTGCCTCAGTCTCAGCGGGTCTCAGCAAAATTGCAGTAACAGCATCTGGGTCATCGCTCACAAAAATAGGGTCTTGGCCTTCGAGCCTTATATAGTTATCTCTAAAGCCCAATATTTTTCCTTGAACTTGGGAAATGGATTGCGAAGCAACCACTTCATTTTTGTTGTCATTATTATTGGCAGATTCTTGTTGACAAGCCTGTAAGATGAAGGCCAAAAAAAGTACAGCGATTAATTTTGATAAAATGCTCATTGACTGGATTTAAGTTTGATTCAAAAATTTATTCCTCTAAAACCCCTACCCTGTTCTCCTCAAATTCGACTTCCACCTGATTACGTAGAATATCCTCCATCGTTTCACGCTGGCGGATAAGATATGGTTTACCTTCATGAACCATCACCTCGGCAGGACGGAAACGAGAATTGTAATTGGAGGCCATAGAAAAAGCATAAGCCCCTGCATTGAACATGCATAGTACATCACCTTCGTGCGCTTCATTTATTTTACGGTTGCTTCCAAAGGTATCCGTCTCGCAGATATAGCCTACGACGCTGTATATTCGTGGCTTCCCATTAGGCTTGGAAATATTCTCGATTCGGTGAAAAGAGTTATAGAACATGGGGCGTATCATATGATTCAACCCTGAATCCACTCCAAGGAATACGGTGGAAGGAGTAGGCTTCACCACATTCACCTTCATAAAAAAATAACCTGCCTGACTGACAAGGAATTTGCCCGGTTCAAAAATGAGCGATACATTTCTTCCATAATCTTTAATAAACTGGTTGAACCGCTCCGAAATACGAGCCCCTACTTCTTCTATATCCGTTTCAATGTCATCACTCTTATAAGGTACTTTAAACCCGCTACCAAAATCAATGTATTCCAGATGAGGAAAATGCTCCGTGGTATTCATTAATATATCGGCGGCCAAAAGAAAGGAATTTGCGTCCAATATATCTGACCCTGTGTGCATGTGCAGTCCCTCGATCCTTATTTCAGTAGCTTCGACTACTTTTAAAATATGTGGCAACTGGTGAATAGAAATCCCAAATTTTGAATCAATATGCCCCGTCGAAATTTTTGAATTGCCGCCTGCCATGATATGCGGATTGATACGAATACCAACAGGCACTTCGGGGTGTTCATGCCCCAACTGCTCCAACATGGAGATGTTGTCAATATTAATGCGAACCCCCAATTTTATAGCTTGTGCAACTTCATCTATATCCACACAATTTGGGGTATACATAATTTTGTCAGCCCGATAACCAGCCATTAAACCCAAACGTACTTCCTGAATGGATACAGCATCCAATCCAGCCCCCAAAGTTTGGAGGTGTTTGAGAATATTAATATTCGTATTCGCCTTGCAGGCATAATTGATGCGGAGATCAGGTACATCAAATGAAGTGGCCATGCGTTTGTATTGGCGTTCAATAATTGCGGTGTCATATATGTACAGCGGAGAGCCATATTCTTCTACAAGGGTGAGCGGATCTACGCCGCCGCTCAGTTGGTATCGGTTATTAATGATTTCCATTAAAAAATATTTTATAAGCTAAAAATTGCATGATTGAATTTTCCATGGTTCTTAAAGGATTTAGATTCTTGGACTATGTAGTAATTTCTATTCGATTTCCTTCAGGGTCCAGTACTACACTTTCATAATACCCATCACCTGTCCATCTTGGTTCGCCTACTATTTTGAAACCGTCGTTTCGAAGCATTTCTGTCAATTCCTTAACTTTGGCTTCATTCCCAACTGACATGGCAAAATGGGTCAAACCAATTTTTTCATATTCGCTATTATTTAGGTTCGCTGGGATTTCCGCTTTGTGCATCAATTCCAAACGAGCCCCAGTTTCAAAACTCAAAAAATAAGAACTGAACTTTTTCTTGGGGTTAACATAAAGCTCATTAGCTTTTGCGCCGAAATATTTTTCATAATACATCCGTACCCCTTCCAAGTCATTCACCCAAATGGCAATGTGTTCAATTCTTATCATCTAACCATTCATTTTTGAATAAAAGGCGCAAAGATAGAATGAAACAGGAAATGGCTTGATAATTTATTGAAACACAAGAGAAATAATGTCAAATTTTGATTAACACCTTTTATCCTTAATTGAACTTAATCAAGTGTGTATTAATTTAGCACTTGTTTTTTCTCTAATTTTGATTCATAATTCACCAAAATCATTCTCCAATGGCACCCAGATCTACACAATTCCTTCAAACAGTTATTTTTTTGCTGCTTTCCAATTTATTAATTGGAAACAACCCCGGTAAAGATTTTTTGATCACCCTTAATGGGGCCAAATTGACAGGGAATGTTAAAGACCTTTCACTCTCAAATAACAAATCCCATTTATCTTTTGAAAATGATTTTGGTGATGTATATACTATTCACCCTGCAACTATTAATGGATTTACTTTTGATGAAAATGGAGAAACATCCCTTTATGAAAGCAAATTTGTAGGTGGTACTTGGCAATTCTTGAAAGTTGAAAAAAAAGGGCAAGCCCTTACTTTATATAAAAGTTCAGAAAGACAATTAAAATTTATCAATTCAAATGAGGCTCCAATTGTGGAAAAAGAGAAGGCCATCCAAATTTGGCTTCAATTTGCCAAAGAACAACCATTTAAAATACACCGCCTTACTTTCAAGAGTACTTTGAAAAAGAAAATGGCCGCCTTTCCTGAAATAGTAGACAGGCTTGGAAAAAGAGGGTTCAAATACAATAATTTGCCCTCGATTGTAGAGTTGTACAACCGATTACATGCTACCACCAAATTATAGTATTCTTTTTATACGACTTTATATTGTACTCCCTACTGATCAAATTCTATTTATCAGACTACCTGTACATCATCAATAGAATTGTTACGACAACATCCCCCGAGATTTCTCAAAAAAAATGATCAAATTTTTGGCAGATTAAAAATAAAAGTTACATTTGGCCATCCAAAAATTGGTCAACCAATTTTAGGTCAACCAAAAGTGACGGATCTTGATGCCTATAAAGGGCTGATTAGATTCATTTGACAATTCCCATTTCCGAAAAAAAGGCAAATAGTTTGGTGGATAAAAAATTAATGCTACATTTGGCAGTGCAAAAATTGGTCAACCAATTTAAAGTCAACCAAAAAAACGAAACTTGATGCTTTATGGAGAGCTTTGATTTATTAGACAACTTTCAGGAAATCTCAATTGAAACGCCAGTAGACAAGATAATCCGCCAAATACGCTCATTGATCACTTCTGGTCAATTGAAATCAGGTGACCGCTTACCTCCTGAACGCAAATTAGCAGAACGTCTTGGCGTGGGTAGGACAAATGTCCGTGATGCCATTCGTAAACTCGAATTTTATGGGATTCTTAAAACCCTCCCTCAAAGCGGGACCATCGTTGCAGGTATGGGCATTACCGCTTTGGAAGGACTTATCTCAGATGTCTTGAAAATAGAAAACAGTGATTTTGCCTCCTTGGTAGAGACCAGGGTTATACTCGAAACTCAAGCTGCCCGCCTTGCCGCTTTACGCCGAACACCAGAAGATATTATTGAAATTAAAAAAGCTCTTCAGGCTTATAAAAAGAAAGTAAAAGATGGAGTGCAAGCGGTGGAAGAAGATCTTTTATTCCACTTAAAAATTGCGGAAGCAAGCAAAAACTCTGTTCTGAAATCACTCATGCTCATCATCACACCAGATATTGTAAACAGTTTCATCAAGCTTGACATCTGCAAAGACGGTCAAATTTATAAAGCTTTAGAAGAGCATGAAGTCATTTTAAAACACATCGTAGCCAAAGAACCTGAACTGGCAGCCGAGGCCATGCGGGAACACCTCAAAGATGTTTTTGAATACAGCCAAAGTTTGAAGAAAAAATCTGGGAACGGTACTTCCTAAGTTAAAAAACCGATCAACCAACGCACAAGCATAGAACCCAAATAAATAAACACATTACCATTTACAATCACTAATTTACCTAATCATGAAACTTAAATGTCCTTTCAATTCCAGCTAAAAAAAGCTGGCAACCGCTGGCAACCAGCCATTTCTATGCGGTAAAATTTTCATTTCCTCATAACCACCATCCATTTTTACAGATAGGGATCGGCAAATTCATTTCTCGTAAAAATGACCTGATTTTTTCGGTAGCAATCGAAATTGCAAAACGCTGTTGCGTTTTGAATAGGGGGTTTATTGTTTGAAAATGACGATTTACCTATTTAGAATAAAAAAAATTCACCCAAGTGTGAGCAACATAACACAATTTAAAAATCATTGAATTATGACAATAAATTTAACTAATCAATTCAACATTTCCATATTGCTGGCGGGCTTCATGGTTATGTTGTTTTGCCTTCCACCCTCCCTACAGGGCAATTCTAATTTGGAATTAGGTTCCGATTATTCAGAAGCGGTGATGACCATTACGGGAACAGTGACTTCTGCTTCTGATGGTTTGCCATTAATTGGGGTAACTGTTTTAGTAAGCGGAACAACTTCCGGTACCGTCACCGATGTGGACGGAAAATATTCCTTAGAAGTAGACGATAATGCCATACTCGAATTCAGTTACACTGGTTACAAAACGCAACGAGTGCCAGTGAATGGGCAAGCTGTTCTGGACATCGTGATGGTGACGGACGATGTCTTACTGGGCGAAGTAGTTGTTGTTGGTTACGGTACTCGTAAAAAGTCGCACAATACTGGTGCAATTGCATCAATAGAGGGCGGTGATGTCGCAGCTATTCAAGCTAACCGTGTGGATGATGCCTTGGCAGGTAAGTTATCTGGTGTTTTGATCCAAAATCAAAGCGGTGAACCAGGGGCAGACCCAAAGATCCAAATCAGGGCAGCTTCATCGCTTTCAGGTGACTCCAATCCGCTAATTGTTGTGGACGGTTATCCGATTTCAGGAAGTTTGGCCACTGTTAATCCAAACGATATTGAAAGTTTGGAAGTGTTAAAAGATGCCGCTTCAGCTGCTATTTATGGTTCCAGGGGAGCAAACGGGGTGATCCTGATCACCACCAAAAAAGGAACATCAGGCAAAGCCAGATTTAGTTACAATGCTTACACAAGCATTTCAAACAAATATGTCGATGACATTGAAATGCTTAAGACAGCTTCAGAATGGGCTGCTGATTTACAAACAAGTGCTTACGACCTTTCTGAAGTGGACCCAAGATTAGTGGAATATAGGATAAATGCCTACGCAAATGCACCTGACGTTGTGAGTATGGAAGATTGGCTTTTCCGATCAGGCAGCGCTCAAAACCATAACTTCAGTGTTGCCGCAGGAGGTGAAAATGTAAATGTCTTTGCTTCAGTTGGTTATATGGACACTGAGGGTATTGTAAGAGAGCAAGCTTTTGAAAGATATAACGGACGTCTGAACCTCGATGCTAACTTGGGCGACAGGTTCAAGACTGGATTAAGTATGAATGGATTCTATAGTCATCAAGAAATCGTACCTCATGACATGAGGGATCTCCTGAGGGCGTATAGCATCCATCCTATTTACCATACAGCAGCGTCTATTCAATTCGTTCAAGACTTGAATGAAGAAAGACAGATGTTACACGATGCAGGAGTCTTGACACCAGATGGAAATGATAGGCTTAAGGATGATTTTGACGCAGGTTATAGAGGTATCGGTCTTACCACTTCAAGTATCGATGATTTGGTGCCCGGTGATATTGCGCACGAATGGCACTATGGTAGAGGGCGAAATGGTATCGGAGGATCAGGGGATGCAGGTCCGGCAGCGAAATTTGACAATGCACGGAGATATCAAAGAACCTATTTCGGCAATGCAAGCTCATATTTACAATTCAGCATTATAGAAGGGCTGAATATAAAAACCGTTCTGGGCGCAGATATCAATGATTCCCAAGCCTATTATTATCAGGGAGTATTGGCAGACTCTCGTGAACGTTCCAACCAATCTGACCTGGATCAAACAGATCTCAAAAGAACGTCCGTGCTGAGTGAGACCACTTTGAATTATGCAAATACATTAGGTGGTGTTCATGACATATCAGCGGTGGTCGGAATGGAATTTCAAAATTTCTACATAAAAGAAACGTCTTTAGCGGGTACAAATGTACCAGTTGGTCAGCCTCTAAATTATTCGTTTTTAGAGCCTGCTGATATAAACACAAGTCTGAGAGACGAGACTGTTTCAAGAAGGAGCGTTTTTGGAAGAATTAACTATGCGTATGATAATCGTTATTTAGCATCAGTGTCGGTCAGAAGGGACGGTGATTCTCGTTTCGGAGAAAACAATAGATTCGAAGTATTCCCGGCATTTTCTTTAGGATGGAATGTACATAACGAAGCATTTTACAACTCAGACTTTCTGAGTGATATAAAACTACGATTCAGCAGAGGGACTTTAGGAACTACTTCCTTTTTAGGGTCTTATAGTGCTTTGAGTCTTTTACAAGCTCAACCAACCATTTTGGGAACTGGATTCCTTATTCCTTCTAATATAGCCAACCCAGATTTAACTTGGCAATCCAATACCGAAACCAACTTTGGTGTCAATTTAGGTTTCTTAGGTAATCGTTTCACATTGGGTGTAGATTATTATACTTCCGATACCGAAGATATGTTGATTAATCAAAGTGTCTCTGAAGTATTGGGTACTCCTTCCATCGTACTTAATCGCGGTGATGTGACCAGTGACGGATTGGAGTTTGAGATTGGTGCAGCTGTGATCAATAATAGTGATCTCCGTTGGGATGTCAGTGCCAATCTATCTACCGTCAATACCGAAATCACAAGTTTAGGAGACCTAGATGCATTGCCTCATGCAGTTTACGGTGGCCCCAGTGGCAGAGGTCCTCAGTTTAGAAATTATGTAGGTGGAGAAATTGGAGAAATGTGGGGATATGAAACCACTGGAGAGGTTGAAACAATATATATTAAAGATCCATCGAGAAATATTGGATTCGGTAGCTCGGAATATTATGTTGTAGATCAAAATGGAGATGGTGAAATTGATCCTGAAAATGATTATGTCAAGTTGGGATCAGCTACTCCTGATTTTTATTGGGGCTTGAATACTTCAGTGAGTTATAAGGATTTTGACTTTTCACTTCAGTTTCAAGGATCCCAGGGAGCAGAAGTTTATAACATCGATCCGATTTACTGGAAATCACAATTTGGTGGCAGAATGCGGTCTAGTTTTGATGTTGAAGGTGATGGCATTGCGGATCATAATGGACAGCATTACCAGCAGACCAGAAATGCACATGGTTCAATGGTTCAGGATGCTTCTTATATAGCCCTGAGAAACCTGACTATAGGCTATAATCTTAAACCAGACCTATTTAACAAGGTAGGAATAAGCTCTGCCAGGGTATATTTTGCATCTACCAATTTGTGGTATAAAATGGCAGATGGTTACACCTCATTTAACCCTGAGGGTGTTGAGACTATTGATCAAAACGGTGCTACATATTTAGGGCCTACCACTTATGGGTATCAAGAAGGTGCAAGCCCAATTGTAAGAAGTTTTACATTGGGTCTTAATGTTAATTTCTAAAAATTAAACAATGAAAAATTTATATTTAATAATAGTGTCAATACTGTTGATAACAGCATGTGACAATGATTTGGATCAACTGCCACCTTTAGAAGCTGAAGCCAGTTCTTTGACATCTTTTGGGGAAGTTTTGAATGCGGCATATTACTATCATCAAGCCACAGCTACGCCAATGGCTGTCATGGGCGATTTCAGGGCTGACAATATGAAGATGGACGAAGAACCCTATCCTGCATTTGACCGATACAATGCGGATTTAGCAGGTGGGGATTTGGTGGAGCAATTTTTTCGCCCTTTCTATAGCAATTTGTACAAGTCCATACTAAGTGCGAATAACGTAATTGATAATTCTTCAGATGCTACTCAGATAGCAGAGGCCCAATTCTTAAGGGCATTGTCTTATTTCAAGCTCGTGATGGTTTTTGGTGATGTGACCGTGAATTTATCTCCTGCACCAGATGTGGCAGATAAATCTCTATTAGCAAGGCAGCCAGCTGCGAGTATTTATAATGACGTAATCATTCCTGACTTTCAGGCTGCCATCGCAGGTTTGGACAATTCAGGTCTTTCAAGTGGACGCGCAACTCAAATCGCTGCCCAGGGGTTGTTGGGTAAAGTTTACATGTACTTGGGCAATTTTAGCAGTGCTGAGACACAACTGGCCACTGTGGTAGACGGTGCTGGTGGCGCAGGAATCAGTTTGCAAGCCAATTTTGCTGATATTTATGGAGGTAAAGGTCAAGATGAAGATGGAAGTGAAAATGACCTGAATCCAGAAATCTTATTTGCCACCCAATTGTCAACTTCTGTAGACGATGGATACGGGTTTACTTTATTTCCCGGATGGTTCAGTGGAGGTGATACAAAGTCTCTGATGCCATTAGACCCAGACTTAATTGCTGCTTTCGACGCTGTTGCTGATGATACGCTTGCTGGAGGAGATTTAAGAAGAGCGCATTCTATTGATGAGGCAAGCATGACTGGCCCGAAATGGGGTGGCCTTGATCAGGATTGGATAGAGCTAAGATTAGGGGATGTTCTTCTGATGCATGCCGAAGCAATGAATGAAAATGGTTCTTCTCCGGAAGCTGTACTTGATGTATTGGATCCTATTCGGACCAGAGCTAACTTAAACCCTTTGGATCATACAGTTCTTAATACGCAGGCTTTGGTAAGACAGGCTATTTATGATGAAAGAAGACTTGAGTTAGCCTTTGAAGGTCAAAGATGGTTTGATTTGGTGAGAACAGGTACAGTCGATGCTGAAATGGGAGAATCGATTAATAAAAATTATTATGTGTTTCCTATTCCAAACTCAGAAGTGCTAGCAAGTGATGAAGAGATTACCCAAAATCCTGGGTACTGATTATCTCAAGTTGCGATAAAGTTGATGAAGGTAGATATTGGTATCATTAGATAGGAAATATCAACCTTCATCAACTTATTTTCCACCTTTTACCAACTCCTTTCGAACATTATAAATGTAAATTCAAATGGGATGTAAATTAACTTTTAGAATAAAGTCTAATTTACCTACAGAATTAAAAAATTCGCCCGAAGGTGAGCAACCTAACAAAATTTAAAATTATTGAAATATGACAACGAAATTAACAAACCAATTCAATGTCCTCTTAAAGCAGGCGGGCATTATATTATTGTTGTTTTGTCTTCCTCTTTTATCAATGGGGAATACATCTAATTTGGAATCCGATTCCGAATATACAGAAGCGGTGATGACCGTAACGGGAACAGTGACTTCTGCGGCTGATGGTTTGCCATTAATCGGGGTAACTATTTTAGTAAGCGGAACAACTTCAGGTACCATCACCGATGTAGATGGTAGTTTTTCTATTGAAGTAGAAGATAACGCAGTTCTTGAATTTACCTACACTGGTTATAAAAAGCAAATAGTGCCAGTGAATGGTCAAGCTGTTTTGAATATCGTGATGGAGTCAGACCAGACCATACTTGATGAGGTGGTTGTCATCGGCTATGGTACTCAGAAAAAATCACACTTAACCGGCTCCATATCAAAAGTTGAAAATAAAAACTTGGATCAGATAGCAGTAGCGAGGGTAGATGATGCACTAATTGGTCAGGTGTCAGGGGTTAATGTCCAAGCAACTTCTGCAGAAGCTGGTGCTGCTCCTACTATAACAATTAGAGGGTTTGGGTCTATAAATGCTGATTCTGGCCCTGCAGTGGTAGTTGATGGATTAGTTGTGGATCGTGATTTTTTAGGAAACCTGGATATGAATGACATTGAATCATTTGAAATCTTAAAGGACGCAGCATCTGCTGCTATTTACGGTAGTGAAGGATCAAATGGTGTAATCATGATTACTACAAAGAGTGGTAAAGCTGGAAAAACCAAATTTAGTTATGAAACTTTTTGGGGAAGGAAAGAAGCGTTCGGAAGTGATCAATATAAAAAGAGTGTTGCTGACTGGGCTGCAAAAGAATTAGCTGAAACTGGTGAGCTTACTGATAATACGTTATATGCACAAGAATTAGTAGCAGTAACTGGAATTGACAGAGATTGGCAAGATGTATTCTTTGATGGTGGAAATATTTCAAGTCATTCTTTTTCGGCGAGAGGAGGAAGTGCAAGGACAACATTCAGCGCAGCCTTAAGGACTTTGGGTGATGAAGGTGTTGTAATTACCGATAACTACAGGTTATATGCTGTGAAATTAAAGATGGACACTAGAATAACGGACAACCTGAAATTCGGAATTAGTGCCACACCTTCTTATTCAAAACGAAGGGCTTTACCAACATCTATACATAACCCTATTAGACAGTCTCCATGGTTGCCTATTTATCATACAGAAGAAACACTTCAATATATTAATAGAGATAATTATCCAGATGTTGGAGTAGGGGATTATTTTCTTGAGAATCATTTGATTGAAAAAGATTTAAATGGTGATGGTAGTGATAATAGACCACGTACTTCTGGAGATATGAATCCTTATGCCCAATATGTTGAAAGAGAACATTTTGAATATAAGACCAAAGTTCTGGGCTCAACCTATTTAAGTTATAAAATTACAGATGGCCTTACAGCAAAAACATCGCTCGGTATTACATTGGAAAACCGTAAAAGAACCAGGTATAACGGAACCTTACATCATGCACAGGCAAGTAGAGCATCTTATGAGTTACAAAATAGGGTTCGAACACGGGTAATTTCAGATAATACCATAAATTACAATAAAGACATTAACGATCATTCGTTCAATGTACTAGTCGGTGCGACTTTCCAAAGAAGGCAATTTGAAAACAGTATAGTTGAGGGTACTGGGTACGCTAACGACTTGCTCAAAAATTTACAGGGGGCAACTACCATCTCAGAATATGAAGAGGTCAACGTTGAAAAAAATAAGATCGGTTACTTTGGAAGGATCAACTATGTTTTCGCAAATAAATATTTGATAAATGCTTCTTTCCGACGGGATGCCAGCTCTGTTTTTGGTGTTGACTCAAAATGGGGTAATTTCCCTGCCGTTTCTGTTGGTTGGAATGCTCATAATGAAAATTTCTTTGGTGACAATGGTTTGGTAAGTAGATTAAAGTTTAGGGTCAGCTACGGAAAAACAGGTAATGAGACTTTCAGTGTTGGAGACGATATCATTAATAACTATCCTTATTTGGCACTGTTGAACACCTCCAATGCCATAACTGGAGGTAGTATTTCTCCAGGTGTTTCTGCTCGCAACATTGCCAATACTTTACTGCAATGGGAAGCTTCGGAAGAATTCAACCCTGGAATTGATTTCGGATTCTTAGATAATAAAGTAACTGGGTCAGTAGATTACTATGTAAGAACCAGTGATCAGTTACTTTTAGAAAATCCTGTTTCTTACATTACTGGATTTAGCAGTGGTATTGTAAATTTAGGGGAAGTAGAGAACTCTGGATGGGAACTTGAATTGAGAACCAGAAATGTTAGAAGCACTGGTTTTAGTTGGAATACAACTTTAATTGTAACAACAAACAAAAATGAATTACTCAGTTTCGGTGAATCCGATGGAGCATTATTAGAGGATCAGTTTGGTAGAAATTCACAATGGATAAACTCTGTTGGTAATCCCATTTCATCTTTTTATGGATTTGTTGTGGATGGTGAGTTAGCTACTGATTATTACGACTCGCCTTATATTCCAATCAACGGTACAGCAGAAGATGTAATCGTCAGGGATTTAAATGGTGATGGTTTAATTACGGATGAAGATAAGACGATTCTGGGAGATCCATATCCAGACATTATATGGAGCCTTACCAATGAATTTATAGTTGGTAATTTTGATTTTTCTTTCATGCTTCAAGGAAGTCAAGGTGCTGAAGTGAAAAATATTGGAGATCAATATTTTGAAACACAATGGCAAGGTAGTACCACCGATTTTGAAGCTGTTGTTGACGCTGGGATTATACCTCATGAATCTTTTCTTCAACCAAAAGTATTGACGAATGATGTCGTACAAAGTGCAGGCTACTTTTCATTGAGAAATGTAAACATCGGGTATAACTTCTCCGGTGGTAAATTATCACAAATAGGTTTGGGCGATGTAAGGGTTTATGCGTCTGGTCAGAATTTGCTTTATATAACTTCTGATGATTACCATGGATTCAATCCTGAATACATTGATACTAACGATAGTCCCAGAGCTTATGGCTCTCAGAGGGCAGGTACACCTTTGTTTAGAACCATGTCAGTGGGCCTGAACGTTAATTTTTAATTTTAAATAACACCAATAATGAAATATATTAAATATATAATTCTTGCAGTCATAGGATTGACTTTCCATTCCTGTGAAGATGAATTTTTAAATCCATTGCCAGATTCTGCTATTGTTGTGGATGCTTTCTTTGAAAGTGATGCTGATGTGTTGGCTGGAATTATCGGAGTTTATGATGCCATACAAGGGGTCAACGAAAATACAGAGACAAATCTTACTCGATCCAATAGAGGGATACAATTTGAATATATGTTGTCCGAAATGCGTACTGATAATACGCGGACGGCAACATTAGAAGGTACAAAAGCCGATTTTCACCGGTATAGAGTTGAGCCTAACAATATACAATCAGAGGATTTTTATGAATCCATGTATAGTGTGATTTTTAGGGCAAATAATATTATGAACTTTATTGATGTAGCAGATGAAAAGAACCAGAGCAGTTATATGGCTGAAGCTAAATTTCTAAGAGCTTATGCCTATTTTAAATTGGTTAGGCTGTATGGTGCTGTGCCTTTGGTAACCACAGTGGTAGGGCCTACAGAAAATGATTTGCTCTTTACCAGAGTGGCTGAAGATCAGGTTTATCAGCAAATCGTTTCAGATTTACAAGAAGCGGTTGACAATTTGGACAACACCCATAAATCCAGAGCGTCTAAAGCTGCTGCACAAGGCCTTTTGGCAAAGGCTTACATGACACAACCAAGCCCCAACTATGCTGGGGCTCAGCAATTATGCGAGGCTATAATAAATAGCGGAGAATTTAGTTTAGAAGCGGACTTTAATGATGTCTTTTATAATGAATTGAATGACGAAATCATTTTTGCTGTTCAATATGAATTAGGCAACCCACTTGAAAGTCAAAGCTTTTCATCTGAATTTACTGCGACAGTTCGCCAAGGTAGAGAGGATGGCCACAACATGGTCAATGATAACCTTGTAGAAGTCTTTAATGCTATTGGAGGAAATAGAACTGCGACTTCCTATTGGAATACTGGTACCTGGATCGAAGTAGCAAAATTTTTACCTGGAGGGTCTGATATTACAACTTCTCCGCCTACTTATGGCGATTTTCCTCGTAATGCGGGAAATGATGTGATTGTGTTGCGTTATGCAGATGTATTGTTGATGCATGCAGAGGCTATTATGGCTGGTGCCCCTTCAACGTCAGATGGAAGTGCAATAGCTTCTTACATGGAGGTTAAGGTAAGAGCAGGATTTGATCCGGTAGCCGATCGTCCTTCAACGCTTACTAAAGAGGCATTATTGGATGAAAGGCGGGTAGAATTGGCTTTTGAAAATCAACGATTCTATGATTTGCTGAGATTCGGAGTTGCCGATCCTGTATTAAGTGCACATGCTGCTGAAATGGGATATACTAGTTATGATGCCAGAAAATTAACGTTACCAATCCCTGCCAGAGAAATTAATTTAAGTGGTGGGCTTTTAACACAAAACCCTGGTTATTAAAATTAAAAAGCTAAAATCTTTCTGGTTTTGATGGATTCCCGTTACAGTCAGAAATTCGAAAAAATAAAAAAAATGAAAAATAACATTTATCCTTTTCGCAGAGCAATTAAATTGTTCTTATGCTTAATAGCAATAGCAGCAGTTTTAAACAGCTGTAAAGACGCTTTCAAGCATGACTTACCGGAGGCAAATTCCAAAGAGGACACCATTTTTCCTACGGCCAACTTTTCTTATGCTTCTTCTATAGATGATTTTAGAACGATTAAATTCACCAATCTATCATTTGAAGCGACTACCTACTTATGGGATTTTGGAGGGGGAAACACCTCAACGGAACAAGACCCCACCTATACATTTGAAGCTGGGGAAGGCACCTATCCTGTAACACTGACTGCCAGCGATGGAAATGGGGTTTCAGGGTCGGTTACTATCGACGTTGTAGTGGTTGAAGGCCCATTTCAGCCAATCATTATAGAACCAGGTTTTGAAGACAACACCTTACCTGATGGTTCTGGTGATGGAAGGGATTCTTGGAGAAACAATGATTTAGGTGGTGTAATTCAGATCACAGGTAGTCCAGTAACATTTGGAGATCAAGGTGCCAAGTTACCTGCAGAGCAAGATCGTATTGGTTATCAAGAAATTGTTGTCGAAGCCAATACTAATTATGATCTGAGATTTTGGTACACCATGCTGGACAATTCGTCCGACCCTTGGGTAACTGTATCTATACTTGGCGTAACACAACATGGAGGAACTTTTACGACTACGCAGGATGCTCTTGATAACACGATCGGTTCAGTTACCGTCAACGACACATCGGACCCACAAGAATATTTAGAACAGAAATTATCTTTTAATTCTGGAGACAATGACATTGTTGCAATTTATTTCTACAATGGACCTGTTGAAGCCAGATTGGATGAGTTCTCCATTGAAGTTGGAGCTGCCGGTGCAGTACCTCCTTCGGCAGGATTTGATGTCGAACAAAGTACGACTGATTTTTTGGAATATACATTCACGAATACATCCACAGATGCTGTAAGCTTCATGTGGGATTTTGGCGATGGAAATACTTCAACAGAGGAATCACCGACTCATGTTTATGCTACTCCTGATGTTTACAAGGTTACGCTTGAGGTTACGAACGCTGCTGGTTTGTCAGCTTCATTAGAAAAGACAATTGATATACAAGCACCGGTCACAGCAGCTTTTACCTTCGAGGTTGATGGAGCGGACTATAAGACCTACCATTTTATGGATGCCTCCGTGGATGCAGTAATGCTGCTGTGGGAATTTGGAGACGGTTTTCAATTTACAGGCATGAATCCTTCACATACCTACGTGGAAGATGGGATTTACACGGTGACATTGACTGCATATAGCCTTACTGGTAAAATGGATGAAGAAACCGCACAACTAACAGTGGCTCAAGGGTTTATTGTACAGGTTCTTAATGGTACTTTTGATGAATACACAAACAATACGGGTGACAATGCGGATGCTTGGGATATGACACCAAACAGTACTGTTGTGGATAATGATGGAAATGAAATTCCTAGTCCATATAAACCACTCTGGGATAATTCAGCATTGAACGATTACATTGACGCAACGTATTGTACCAATGAACAACCTGCAACTACTAGCGATGGAACGAATGGAACCAGAGGGGCAAAATTCAGTAATAGTTGTCGTCGATTATATCAGGTTGTTCAAGTTGAGCAAGGTGTTGAATATACTTTTTCTATCGATACACGTTCGGAAGCCATGGGAGTAAATACGGAAGTATTTATTTTAAATACAGAAATCACAACAGAGACGGGTATTGATGCTTCAACTTCTGACCCTGCTATTGATGCATATTTTGATATCACTAATGACTTCAACACTGACAAAACTGTATTTACTACAAGCACCTTTACATTTACACCATCTACCAATCAGATAGTTATTTATGTCAGGTCTTTAAATGCCGTTGATAGCAGTAATGAAGTCTTTCTTGATAACGTAACAATAGAAGATTAAAGAGTTTCGACGCTTGTTTGAAATCAACATGAGTCATCCCGAATTTTGGTAATTCGGGATGACTCATATCCAACCACTATAATTATGGTAATTCTTCGATTCAATTTTGGTCCGAGCTTTTTCAAGCATATTTTGCCCGTCTTAATTTTATTGGCAGTAGGTTGCAGCAAGAAAGGCATTGAGGCCATAGATGATGAACCAATTCCACCTCCTGAGGAAGAAAATGGATTGGTGGAAGGCGTAGATTACTTTCTGCCCCATATTGATTTAAATAATTGGAAAGTCACTTTGCCAATTGGAAATCCAACGGAAGTAAAACCACCTGAGATTTTGGATTATGCCAACAATGAAATGCTCAAAGAATTCATGTACAATGATTCCACGGACGGCTCTTTGGTTTTTTATACATATCCGGGAGCTTCCACAGCTAATTCATCTTATTCACGAACTGAATTAAGAGAGCAAATGGTGCCCGGCAGCAATACCACCAATTGGACTTTTGCACAAGGTGGAAGGATGAAAGGCACTTTATCTGTTCCAGAGATTTCAAATGATGCAAGCGGCAATCCGCATCGGGTCATTATTATGCAAATACATGGACGACTAACAAATGCACAACGTGATTTAATTGGAGAAGACGACAACAATGCGCCACCCGTATTAAAAATATATTGGCACAAAGGAAAAGTGCGGGTAAAAACCAAAGAACTTAAAGATGTAAATACCACCGAACCTGAAATATTAAAAACGGATGCTTGGACAGACGATGATGGGTTTAATTTTTCTAAAAATGTCGGCACAGAAAAATTCACACTGGAAATAATTGCCTCCGAAGGAAAAATGGAAATTATATTAAACGATGAGGAATCTGTGGTTTACGAAAATATCCATATGCAAAAATGGGGCGTTTTTGAAAATTATTTCAAAGCTGGAAATTATTTATCCACAACAGACGAAGGGGCATTTTCAAAAGTGAAATATTATGATTTGGAGGTAAACCATTAATTCGAATAATTAGTGAGAGTAGGCCAGTATTGCCCACTGGCCAAAAAAGTTTCATAATTTAATTAATAATTTGGTTAGGGCTTTCGCAGATGTCCTGTCTGATTGTTTCCAACTGGAGACAGGATGTCTGCTTTTTTTTCCAAAAAAAACAAAAATGCAAAGTAACATCACCCGCCGCCAATATTTGGAAATGCTCGGTAAAACTGGAGCAATATTCCCCTTATTGGGTGCGATGCCTTTTTTGGAAAAAAGAAAAACAAATAAAATTGATCGGAGAGATATTCACATATTTTCAAAACACCTCCAATGGCTGGATTACGAAAACATGGCAAAAACCGCAGCCGAAATTGGTTTCAACGGAGTGGATTTAACCGTGCGGCCGAAGGGACACGTGCTACCTGAAAATGTGGAAGAAGACTTACCACGAGCGATAGAAGCCATCCGCAAAACTGGACTGAAAGCAGAATTAATTACCACTGCAATAACCGACGCAAAAGCACCTCACACAGAGTTGATTTTAAAAACAGCAAGCCGCCTTGGCATTAAGAAATATCGAATGGGCTGGTTGAAATATGACGCCGATACACCAATACCTGAACAACTGGAAATATTCCAAAAACAGTTCGCTGATTTAGCCGAAATGAACAAACACTATGGCCTGCACGGTGCGTATCAAAATCATGCAAGTTCAAAGCATGTCGGTGCATCAGTTTGGGATACTTGGTTTCTCATAAAAGATTTAGATCCAAAATATATGGGCGCACGTTTCGATGTGCGCCATGCAATGGTGGAAGGCATGAATTCGTGGGAAATCAGTTTGAAATTATTAGCACCTTATATCCAGTCACTTGATGTGAAAGACTTTATTTGGGAAAATAAAGACGAAAAATGGAAAGTAAAAAATGTTCCACTTGGAAAAGGCGCTGTCAATTTTAAACGCTATTTTCAACTACTTGAGCAATTTAAAATAGAAGGGCCAATTACGCTTCATATGGAATACCCATTGGGAGGCGCTGACAAAGGAAAGTATGAAATAAACCTACCTCCAAGTGAGGTAACTAATGCCATGAAAAAAGATTTGGAATATTTAAGACGAACTTGGTGATTTAAATGAAATGAAAGACCAACAAAACAAATCGTGGCTAAAAAAGCTACTCAGTAAAATTTTACTGATAGGCCCGGGCATATTCGCCATCGGGTATACCATCGGCACCGGGAGTGTTACCTCCATGGTGGTGGCGGGCAGTAGTTATGGCATGCAATTATTGTGGGTATTGGCATTGAGTTGTGTTTTTTCATGGGTTTTGATGGAGGCGTATGGCAGGTACACTTTGGTGACGGGAGAGGCGGCGCTATATGGTTTTAAAAATTACATAAAATATGGAAAAATAATAGCCATATTAATTATTATTGGCGTGGCATTCGGCCAGACAAATTCTTTAATTGGAATCCTCGGCATTTCTGCCAATGCCATTTATGAAACATTGGTTTTATTTATTCCATCTTTAAAAAATAGTGAATATTGGACCGTCTTGATAATTGCCGTTTTAATAATTGGCATCATGTATTATTTACTATGGATTGGCAAATATTCCATTTTTGAAAAAGTGCTGGTGACTTTTGTAACATTGATGGGCTTATCCTTTTTATTGTCGCTGTTTGTTGTATTTCCCGACCCCAAAGAAATAGTGGCTGGGTTTATTCCAAGCATCCCTCAAGTAGAAGGCGGGAAAATGCTCGTGGCAGCCTTTGTGGGTACGACCATGGCCGCAGCAACTTTCCTTTCCCGACCACTTTTTATTCAGGGAAAAGGTTGGACTAAAGAAAATTTAAAAGACCAGCGAAAAGATGCGATGCAAGCAGCCATTTTGATTTTCATTATTAGCGCTTCCATCATGGCCGTAGCAGCAGGCGCACTCCATGCAGATGGGAAGGTGGTCACCAAGGTGCTGGATATGGTTTACACATTGGAGCCAATCGCTGGCAAATTTGCTATTGCTATTTTTTTCCTCGGCACTTTGTGTGCAGGTGTTTCTTCCATTTTTCCCATTCTTATGATAACTCCATTAATGATTGCCGATTATCAAGCCGGGCAATTGGACACTACCTCAAAACAATTTAAAATACTCGCAGGCATTTCCTGCGTTATCGGATTGGTCGTCCCTGTTTTCGGGGTAAACCCAATTGAAATGCAAATTTTGTCTCAAGTTTTTAATGTCTTTGTTTTACCATTGGTCATTTTTGGAATTATTATTTTGACCAATAATAAAAAGCTCATGGGTGAACATAAAGCAGGCTGGAAACTCAATACAGGAATGGCACTGTCGTTGATTTTTGCCTGTATAATATCTTATAATGGTGTGGTGGCGATTGTTGAAACAATGAATTGATTGAAGAATGAAAAATGAAGAATGAAGAATTATGGGTAAGCATTTTCATTTTTCATTTTCAATTTTTCATTTTTAATTAAAAAAAGAATGAACAAAAAATATAACATATCATCATCAACGCTTTTCATCTTTGGTATTTTCCTAATACTAAATAGCTGTTCTAATACTGCTAACGAACCTGATAAAACAGCAGCTCAAAAAACCGTTTATGCAAGTGATGTCATTCCATTTTTTAATCATTTTAAATTGATCTTAGGGGATGGTTCGAATGTCGGCCATCCAATTGATTTTGAAAATAAGGATTTCTTTTTTACCGCAAATGACGGTAATCAGGATTGGGTAGTTTACAAAGCACCCAATGCGGGGAATACCCACGGAACTTCAAACAATATAAGAACCGAATTGGCGCAATCGAAAAAATGGTCTGCCATGTCGGAAAATAAATTGACCGGCACCTGCAAAGTAATGAATGTTTCCTCTACGGGCGATGCTCGTGTAGCGGCTTCTTACTCTGTGGTCATTGGTCAGATTCACAGTGCCGATGGGCATGAAAACGAACCGTTTAAATTATTTTATAAAAAATTCCCGGGTCATAAAAAAGGTTCTGTTTTTTGGAATTATGAAATCAATACCGCAGGCGATGATAATTCGGGAAGATGGGATTTTTCCTATCCGATTTGGGGCTATGATATGTCCGTTGTGGGTTCAAGTCCAACCGACTTTCCACCAGAACCTGAAGATGGTATTGAACTAGGGGAAGAATTGACTTATGAAGTAGAGGTGAAGAATGGAATAATGAAATTAAAATTCACGAGTGAAGGGCATGAAACCAAAACATTTACCAAAAATTTAATCCAGTCAGAATATACTACAAAAGCAGATATTCCTAAACAGACTCAAAACTTATTTGTGCCAATTGGTCAAGACGGCGTGGAGCGGGAAAATGCTTACACAGATGAGGGGCTATTTTTTAAACAGGGCTGCTACAATCAAACGAATGGCAAAGATCCTGTCGTAAATAAAGTCTGGTGCGCTGGTGCTGAAACCCACGGGGGGGATATTCAAAAACAATATGAAACGGGCAACTACGCTGAAGTTTGGTTTAAAAATGCGAGTGTCGAAATCTCCGAAGATGCCTATTCAAATGAAGGATATTTCGCAGCAAATGATGGCTTGGCTAAGAAAATAGTTTACCCGCATGAGGTCATTCCTTTTATGGATAAATTTAAAATATTATTGGGGGACGGAACGCATGTTGAAGACCTCGTCGAGTTCGAAAACAAAGATTTTTTCTATACGGTAATTGACGGAACGATGCGCTGGGTAGTTTATAAAACGCCGAATTCTGGAGTCACTTCAAAAAACTCAAGCAATACAAGAACAGAGTTGCATGAAAAAAGAGAATGGACACCCGAGCAGGGCGGTAAATTAACAGGCACTTGTAAAGTCATGCACGTTTCGACTTCTGGTGATGCACGAGTTGCTGCGTCCTATTCCGTTGTAGTTGGGCAAATACATAGCGGCGAAGGACATGAAAATGAACCTTGTAAAATCTTCTACAAAAAATTCCCTGGCCACAAAAAGGGTTCTGTTTTTTGGAATTATGAAATCAACACCGCAGGCGATGACAATTCTGGCAGATGGGATTATTCCACTCCAGTTTGGGGATACGATATGTCGGTCGTTGGGTCAAGTGCGACGGATTCTCCTGCAGAACCAGAAGATGGAATTGAATTAGGCGAGGAATTTAGTTATGAAATAAATGTCCATGAAGGTATTATGTATCTGACGTTTACAAGTGAAGGTCACGAAACTAAAACATTCACAAAAAACCTAATCAAATCGGAATACACCACAAAGGCAGATATTCCTATTCAGACGCAAAAATTATTTATACCAATCGATCAAGACGGCGTGGAGCGTAAAAATGCATACTCTGGAGAATTGAATTATTTCAAGCAAGGAGCTTATAATCAAACGAATGGAAAAGACCCTGAAAAAAATATGGTTTGGTGTGCGGGTGCAGATACTTATGGGGGAGATATTGCCAAGCAATATGAAAATGGGGATTATACGGAAGTTTGGTTTAGAGAGGCGACGGTAGGTGCGGGTTCAGCTCCTAATAAATAAGAGAAAATTTGTACACAACAAATAGTTCTTTGAAATAAAATGTAACATGCTATCCATATATGACCACATTGTAATTGCTACGTACTTCATTTTGATGGTGGTAATTGGATTTGTATTTAAAAAATTCAATAAAAACACAAGCGATTATTTTCGGAGCGGCGGCAGTATGTTGTGGCCATTGGTCGGGGCTACCACTTTTATGTCCTTCATCAGTGCGGTAACATATACTGGGGCGGCGGGAAAAGCTTATGAGGCAGGCACATTTGTTTTTGTGGTTTATTTTGCCAATGGGTTGGGCTTTTTAATCAGTTCGCTTTATTTCTCCTATCGCTTCCGGCAAACGAGAGTGGTCACGGCCATAGAAATTGTCAGGGACAGGTTTGGAAAAGTAAACGAGCAATTTTTCACTTGGATGGTCGTCCCGTTTGGTTTTATTCACGGAGGCGTGTGGCTGTACAGTCTGGGCATTATTGTCTCCACTATTTTTAGGATTGATTTAAACCTAACGATTTTATCGGTGGGTATAGCTGTATTAATTGTTTCTTTATTGGGGGGCTCGTGGGCAGTGGTGGCGAGCGATTTTATGCAGCTCATTATTATGGTGCCAGTTGCCATTGTGATGGCTTTTTTATCCATTAACCACATCGGCGGTGTGTCTGAATTTGTAAACCAACTGCCTTCCTATCAGTACAATTGGTCGGAACTGGCCGATTCTAAAATAGTGTGGCTGTGGGTGGTTGCGTCTTTTATGAAGCAGTTTTTTTCGGTAAATAACACCAATGACGGATACCGTTTTTTAGGGGTCAAAGATTCCCGGCACGCCAGAAAAGCGGCGCTGATGACCTCCATTTTATTTTTTACGGTTACGTTCATTTGGTTCATCCCACCGATGGCTGCATCTATTGTTTTTCCAGATGTGAATGCCATAGAAGTACTGCAACCTTTGGGCGATAAAGCAGTGGACGGAATTTATTTAGCAATGGGAATCGAACTTTTACCAATGGGCATGATCGGCATTATGATATGTGCCATTTTCGCCGCTACCATGTCTTCGATGGACAGTACATTAAATAGAAATGCAGGCATTTTTGTCCGCAATTTTTACAAACCCATTTTAAGGAAAAAAGCAGGTAATAAAGAACTCATGGCAGTGTCGTATATCACTACCGTGGTGCTGGGTGGGCTGATAATTTTATCCGCTTTGTTTTTCAGCAAATTGGAGGGCATGAATTTATTCGACCTTAATATGCGGTTGGGTGCCATGATCTCATTGCCATTTATGATACCGATTACATTGGGGTTGATTTTTAAAAATACGCCCCGATGGGCAGGCTGGTCAACGGTGGTTTTTGGAATGCTGATTTCATGGCTTATTCAAAATTATATGAGCGCAGAAATGGTCGCCGGTATAATTCAAAAACCGTTGCCACTGTCGAGCCGGGAGGCCATTGACATTATGTTTTTCACCAATGTCATATCCATTATTGTTTTGTGCAGCACGTGGTTTTTAAGCACCCGCTTTTTGGCCGTGACTTCCCCAAAAGATTACCACAAAAAAGTGGATGGGTTTTTTGAAAAAATGAACACGCCAGTGGATTACGAGAAAGAGCATGGAAAAGACAATGATGGCCTACAGTTTAAAATACTGGGCTTTATGTGCCTAATTTATGGAGGACTAATTACCATGATGACTTTCGTCCCAAATGAATTAATTGGCCGAATTTGTTTTTTGTTTGTGGGCGGAATAATGTTGACAGTGGGTCTGATTTTTATTCGAGCATGGAAAAGAAAAAGAAAAATTTAATGTACCCATTTAATAGTGAGGGGTAAGGCCATCCGTTGCCGTCAAAAATCTGTGGTTAACAAAATCCGTGGTTAACAAAAATAGATTGCATTCCCCACTGATTTTTTCAACCACGAATTTTGTTAACCACGAATTTGCACAGCTTATTTTTAAAGCGTTTCCAAATCGCCCCCGCAATTAAAATGATACCATTTAATTTGAAAATAAACGACCTGAAAATTCTCATTTGTTGCCCCGGCCGGAATTTCGTCACCGTAAAAATAGAAACGGACGAGGGCATCTATGGCTTGGGCGATGCCACCCTCAATGGGCGGGAAATGGCGGTTGTCGCTTATTTGGAAGAACATATAAAACCCTGCCTGATAGGAAAAGATGCCCATCGAATTGAGGACATCTGGCAGTATTTATACAAAGGTGCGTATTGGCGGGGCGGGCCTGTCACGATGGCAGCCATCGCTGCGGTTGATATGGCACTTTGGGACATAAAAGGAAAAGTGGCCGGAATGCCTGTTTATCAATTATTGGGTGGAAAGAGCAGGGGAAAAATAAAGGTTTATGCCCACGCAAATGGTGAAACAATAAATGAGACCTTGACTAATTTAAATGAATTAGTTGAAAAAGGATTTAAAGCCGTAAGATTGCAATGTGCAATTCCGGGCATGGCAGGGACTTATGGAACCTTGGGAAATAAAAAAGATTATTTCGAATTACAAGGCGACCGCCCACTACCGCCGGAACATATTTGGGACACCCAAAAATATTTGAATTTTATTCCCGGATTATTTAAAAAAGCAAGAAAAGAATTCGGAAATAAAATAGCATTATTGCATGATGTCCATAGCCGATTAACACCGACGGAAGCGGCTAAATTGGGAAAGAAATTAGAACCGTTCGGTTTATTTTTTTTGGAAGATGCAACCCCTTCGGAAAACCAAAAAAATTATCAAATAATCAAGCACCATACCGTCATCCCAATTGCTGTGGGAGAAATATTCAACACTGTATGGGACGCCAAAGAGTTGATTGAAAACCAATGGATTGATTTTATAAGAATGTCAGCTACTCATAGCGGTGGAATTACCCCAATGAGGAAAATTGCCGATTTTGCGGCGTTATATCATGTAAGGACAGCACCACACGGAGCCCCCGATTTATCACCTATATGCCATGCCGCTCATGCCCATTTAAATATATGGGCAAATAATTTTGGCATACAGGAATTTATTGGGTTTGGTAGTGAAAAATTAAATGAAATATTCAAACACCCATTATCCATACGTGACGGCCATATTTATTTGGAAGACAAACCGGGGTTAGGTGTCGAGTTCAATGAAATGGCCGCCAAAAAATATACATATAAAAGGTCTTATCTGCCCGTCAGCAGGTTGGAAGATGGGACTTTGTGGGATTGGTAAAACCGTTAATAATTGAAAATTGAAAATTAACAATTGAAAATTCAATTAAATGCCAATTTTCAATTCTCCATTTTTCATTTTTCATTTTTCATTTTCAATTAAATAAAAATGAGTACAGCAAAAGCAAGCAAAGAATTCTTCTTTCAAGAAGATCAAGAATGGGAACAAGTTGACCCGCTACTCCGTCGGCAAATACACGGCTATGATGATAAAATCATGCTCGTCGTTGCCGATTTTAAAAAAGGCGGTGTCGGAGCCATGCACAACCATCACCATTCACAGGTGACTTGGGTGCAAAGTGGCAAATTTGAAATGACCATTGGCGATCAGGTAAAAATCATCAAAGGTGGCGATTCCTATTACATCCCACCGATGGTGATGCATGGCTGCACCTGTTTGGAAGATGGGCAATTGATTGATGTCTTTAGCCCGAAGCGGGATGACTTTTTGGATTATTAAATAATTGAAAATTAATAATTGAAAATTGAAAATTCAAGTAACGATCAATTTTCAATTCTCCATTTTCAATTTTCAATTCAGTATAGATGAAAATCAAAGGATTACGCTGGTATGTCATAGGCTTAATTGCTTTAGCAACTGTCATCAATTACATTGACCGCCAATCGCTACCTGTCCTGTGGCCCGATATTGCAGATGATTTATATCCAGATAAAACAGCGGACGAGCGTAAAGCAATTTATGCAATCATTTCAACTGTTTTTATATTTTCTTATGCTTTTGGTCAAGCCATTTTTGGAAAAATTTTCGACAAAGTTGGCACCCGCATAGGGTTTGCATTATCCATTGGTTTTTGGTCAATTGCTACTGCCTTGCACGCCTTTGCCAAAGGCGTGCTAAGCCTCAGTATTTTCCGTTCCATATTGGGGGTTGCCGAAGCAGGCAACTGGCCGGGGGCAGCAAAAGGAAATGCAGAATGGTTTCCAACCAAAGAACGGGCGTTCGCACAAGGACTATTTAATTCTGGTGCAGCTATCGGAGGAATCATTGCCTTCCCAACTATCGGAATATTATCTATTTATTTCACCTGGCATTACATTTTTATTCTGGTAGGTGTAGTGGGGTTTTTATGGCTTATCCCATGGTGGGTTTTGGTAAAATCCCCGCCTAAAAAGCACCCTTGGATTACCGATGAAGAACGCGAGTACATCTTAACCGGACAGCAGAACCAAGATATAGATGCAGATGGGGATTTTGATGAAGGGTACAACCCGAGTACTGGTAAAATGCTATCGCATAAAGAAAGTTGGGGGGTTATCCTTGCGTCTGCTGCTATTGACCCGATCTGGTGGCTGTTTGTTTTTTGGATCCCTATCTACCTCAACGAGGTATATGGAATGGACGTAAAGTCAATTGGCTTTTATGCTTGGGTACCTTATGTTGGAGCAATGTTGGGAGCTTGGTTTGGAGGGCTATTAGCCCAAAATCGTATCAAAGTTGGCTGGACAGTAAACAAAACACGAAAGTTTGTGATCACCCTTGGATGCTTGATCATGTTACCAACTCTGTTGGCGATGTCAGACCCAGGAGGATACGTAGCAGCCGTGACCAATCTATTGGGGATGTCAGACCCAGGAGGACCAGTGGCAGCTGTGATCTTAATGGCTGTCATTTTATTCGGTTTCCAAACAGCTATTGGAAATGTTCAGACCTTGCCAAGTGATTTTTTTGGTGGAAAATCAGTCGGTACGCTTGCAGGGTTCGCAGGTACGGCGGCGAAGTTAGGGGCATTCGGGTTGACAGCATTGGTCCCTATGCTCACTGCTGGGGGCAACTATACGCCAGCCTTTATTATCGGTGCTTCTTTGGCTGTGATTGCAATGGCCAGCATTTGGTTTTTGTGTCCGAAAATTGAACCTTTGAAGCCTTAAAAATAAAACAAACTATTAGCTATTGGCCGTTAGCTGTTGGCTCTCACAAGCCAAACGCTGAATGCCAATAGCCAAAAGCAATTTAAAATATCGAATTATGCATTTAAATGGAAAAGTAGCTATAGTAACCGGTGCCACTGGCGGTATTGGTTTTGCGGTAGCAAAAAGACTGGGACAAGACGGATATACCGTAATATTGAACGGCATCGAAGACGAAGCAGGAGCTAAAAGGGTCGAAGAACTTTCTGCCCAAGGAATTAATGCCGAATATTACGGATTTGATGTTACAAATGAAGAAGCTGTAACGGAGAATATCACCAAAATTGGTGAAAAGTATGGCAAAATTGATACGCTTGTAAACAATGCAGGCGGATTGGGTGGAAGATCCAGATTTGAAGATATGACCACAGAATTTTACAGGTTTGTCATGGCGTTAAATCTGGATTCTGTGTTTTTCGCTTCAAGAGCAGCCATACCTTTCCTTAAAAAAGGAGAGCATCCTTCGATCATCAATTATACATCAAATGCCGCATGGAATGCAGGAGGACCCGGCGCTGGAATTTATGGGACATCCAAAGCCGGCGTTCATACCATTACAAGGGCATTGGCAAAAGATTTAGCGGAATATGGCATTAGGGTAAATGCGGTATCGCCCGGCACCATTGACACACCGTTTCATCAGCAAATAAAATCAACGAAACCAGAAGTTTTTGCTTCTTGGGCAAATAATATCATGCTGGGAAGATTGGGTCAACCAGAAGATGTTGCTGGCGTTGTCGCTTTCTTGGCTAGTAAGGATGCCTCATTCATCACGGCAGAAACGATCCAAATTGGTGGTGGTCAAGCGTTAGGAATTTAAAATAATTAAAAATCGAAAATTAACAATTGAAAATTATTTACACCCAATTTTCAATTGTTAATTTTCAATTTTCAATTCTCCATTTTTAATTAAATAACATATGAGTAAATTTAACGGAAAAGTCGCAGTTGTAACCGGCGGTGCAAGGGATATTGGTAGAGCAATCTCCCTTAAACTGGCAAAAGAAGGGGCGAAGGTAGTTGTGAACTATTATAACTCCGAGGCCGGAGCAAGGGAGACTATTGATGAGATAAAGTCTTTTGGAGGTGAAGCTATTGCAGTCAAAGCTGACGTATCCAATTTAGATGATATTAAGAATTTAAAGGCAAAAACCGTTGAAGCTTTTGGTGACAAGGTTCATATTTTGGTAAATAATGCAGGAGGTCTTTTTGCCCGTAAAACATTGCCGGAACTCGATGAGGCTTTTTATGACTTGGTGATGAATGTAAATTTCAAATCCACCGTTTTCGTATCGCAAGTATTTGAACCATTAATGGGTAAAGGTGCCTCCATCATAAACATTTCTTCTCTGGCAGCAAGAGACGGCGGAGGTGGCGGGTCTTCCTTGTACGCTTCCTCTAAAGGAGCCACCACAACTTTCACCAGGGCAATGGCAAAAGAACTTGGTCCTAAAGGGATAAGGGTAAATGCGCTTTGTCCTGGTTTGATTGGAACTAAATTTCACGATGATTTTACAAAAGATGAAATACGAACAGCGGTTGCCAGTAAAACTCCGCTAAGAAGAGAAGGTGGAGCCGATGAAGTTGCAGATTTAGTCGTTTATTTAGCTTCTGAAAATAGTTCGTTTGTAACGGGCGCCAATTTCGACATTAATGGCGGGTTGGCGTTTTCGTAAAATCAATGAGTGAATGAGTGAATGAGTGAATTACAGCGATGGTGCAAAAGTTCTTGTTAAATTCACTCATTCAATCATTCACTCATTCTCTCATTAAACAGTAAAACTATGAGCCAACACCCCAGAATAAACAAGGAAGAGTTTATTCAAAAAATGAAAGACCGGACAAAAAAGTTTGCTATTGACGTCATTCATTTTTGCGACACATTACCGCCGACACAGGCATGTAGGACAATTTCATTTCAATTGATTAAGGCCGCAACCTCAACAGGGGCAAATTACAGGGCAGCATGCCGTGGTCGGTCGAAAGCTGAGTTTTTTGCTAAAATCAGTATCACAGTAGAAGAAGCCGACGAGAGCCAATATTGGCTGGAAGTAATCGAAGGCTCAAAGATAAAATGCGATAGAGTAGAATTGAAAAGGTTGCTGACCGAAGCAGAGGAAATACTAAAAGTCCTTTCCACTGCCCGAAAAAATAGCAGTCCAAGTTAGCCCCCCAATTCACTCATTCTATCATTCTATCATTCTATCATTCTATCAATCAATCAATCATTCATTCATTCATTGTCTTATGAAAAAAGTAGTCACTTTCGGTGAAATAATGCTCCGTTTGACACCCCCAGGTTTCATGCGTTTTTCCCAAGCCAGCTCTTTCGACGTTGTGTATGGAGGGGGGGAAAGCAACGTAGCTGTTTCCTTAGCCAATTACGGCGTACCTGTAGAATTTGTTTCCCGCCTACCGGCAAATGACATTGGCGATTGTGCTTTGATGGAATTGCGGAAATGGGGTGTTCAGACTCAAAATATTTTGAGAGGTGGCGAACGCTTAGGCATCTATTTTTTGGAAATAGGGGCAGTCAGCCGGGGCAGCAAGGTAGTTTATGACCGAGCGCATTCTTCCATCTCGACTATTGAAAAAGGGATGATCGATTGGGAAAAAATATTTACAGATGCCCATTGGTTCCATTGGACGGGCATCACCCCTGCCCTATCGCAAGGAGCTGCCGATGCCTGCCTCGAAGCCATCCAAACAGCCAATAAAATGGGCGTCACCGTCTCCACTGATTTGAATTACAGAAAGAATTTGTGGAAATATGGCAAACAGCCCGGCGAGGTCATGCCCGCATTGGTAGAAGGTTGCGATGTTATTTTGGGGAACGAGGAAGATGCCGAAAAGCATTTTGGCCTCCATCCTGAAGGTGTGGACGTCACGCAAGGTCATTCCGTTGATGCCAAATCTTACCTTTCCGTTTTGAAACAATTAATGAAAATGTTCCCCCGTGCAAAAAAAGTAATCACTACATTGCGGGGCAGCATCAGCGCTTCCCACAATACTTGGTCAGGCGTTTTATATGATGGCGAAAAATTATATGAAGCACCGTCTTATGACATTACCCATATTGTTGACCGGGTCGGCGGTGGTGATAGTTTTATGGGCGGATTGATTTATGGTTTAATAAATTATCCAAACGACGACCAAAAAGCCCTGAACTTCGCAGTGGCCGCTTCCTGCTTGAAACATACCATTTATGGGGATGCTAATTTGGCAACAGTAGATGAAGTGGAAAAATTGATGGCAGGCGATGCAAGTGGCAGGGTCTCAAGGTAATTGAGAATTGAAAATGGAGAATTGAAAATTGAAAATGGAGAATTATTATCGGACTCAATATTATGTTTATTTTCAATTTTCAATTCTCCATTTTCAATTCTCAATTAAACCGTTGTGAAGGAAAACATAATCAAAGAGAAAACTTTTGCTTTCGGAAAAAGGATCGTCCGAATGTGTTCTTATCTACAAAAAAATAAAAACGAATATGTTCTTTCTAAACAATTAATGAGAAGCGGAACAGCCCCAGGGGCATTGGTTAGAGAATCAGAACATGCAGAAAGCCGAAAGGATTTTATCCACAAATTAAATATTGGGCTTAAAGAAGCTAATGAATCGGAATATTGGCTTCATATGATAAAAGAAGGTGATTACATTTCCGAAGCAGAATTTAATTCTATCCACAAAGACTGTATAGAAATTATCAAAATTTTAGCTGCAATAGTCAAATTCTCAAAAAAAACTGATTAATTGAAAATGGAGAATTGAAAATTTATCACGTAGTGCAATTTTCAATTTTCAATTTTCAATTTTCAATTAATTCTATGGCTCGATTTACAAGAATAGAAGTCGCACAAAAAATGGGTAAACAGGGCATGGTGCCATTGTTTTACCATGCCGACATTGAATTATGTAAAAAAGTACTTTCGGCCTGTTATAAAGGTGGAGCACGATTATTAGAATTCACTAATCGTGGCGATTATGCCCACGAGGTTTTTAGGGAATTAAATAAATTTTGCGAAAAAGAACTGCCGGAAATGATAATGGGCGTAGGCTCTGTGACCGATGCTGGGACGGCTGCTTTGTATATGCAGTTAGGCGCTAATTTTATTGTGACGCCCGTCATGCGGGAAGACATTGCCATTGTTTGCAATAGGAAAAAAGTGCTGTTTTCCCCAGGATGTGGCTCGTTGACGGAAATAGGCCGGGCAGAGGAAATGGGGGTGGAAATAGTGAAGCTGTTCCCTGCCGACATATATGGCCCCGATTTTATCAAAGCCGTGATTGCTCCGCAGCCGTGGACAAGCATCATGCCTACGGGCGGCGTTTCCCCCGATCATGACAATTTGAAAAAATGGTTCGATGCTGGGGCATATTGCGTGGGCATGGGGTCGAAATTGATGGCGAAAGACGCGGATGGAAATTTTGATTTAATTAAAATTGAAGCGTTGACAAAACAGGTTATAGAAATTATCAAAAAGCTTCGTTAAACTACATTTAGAGAATTAAGAATTATATTTGTGGGAATAGGAATAAAAAGATTTCAACCTCATTTCGATATCTTCTTTATTACTTTCTCTACCCTTCTTCTCTTACTCTCCTTTTCAATATCATCCAATCGCATATTTAATGTTTCAACAAATACTGCTTTATTTTTCTCATTAATAATTGGCAATGCCCTTTCCGCATACATCGGCAATTGATTGGTCGAGCAATTTAATAATTGGTCAATCAATAAATCAAATGCATCGGAAGCATATTTTGGCACAGCAGCCAAATTGATTAAAATATTTACCGCATTATCACGGGTAATCACCGATCCTTGTTCAGCCGCCTCTATAATCTGTGGCAAGTTTTCGAAAACAGCTTTTGGTTTTATTTTAGAAATATAATTTAAAGCCGTCATCCCACCCCATTGCAAGCGGTTATTTTTGTGTCCTAACACTGCCAAAAAATCATTTATATAATTGGCAATTAATTCTGGTTTTAATTCTCCTATTTCATATAGTACTTTAATGCAATCATTCTGAATATCCTTATTCTTATGGTTTAAGTTTTCCACCAATTCTTTGACGGCCTTTTTATCACCGTTTTCAGCCACAGTCTTAGCCAATGCTTGATTCGGTGCTTCATCCCGTCGTCCGAGGGAAGATGCCAGTTGGTTGATGATGCTCATACTTATTGTTATGACTGGGGAATTTGGGAATTAAAGCAACGGTCAATTTTACAAATTCCTTAATTCCCCAATTTCCTAATTACTAATTTTTCCAGCGTTCCAATTTAGGAATATCTTTAGTAAAAAAACCAGTTAAAAATCCTGGAAAACCCATTTCCTTTAATTTACCTTTTACAAAAGTCTGCATTTCCGAAACGGTAATGTTGGGCTGTTTAAAAGCACCATTTTCATAACAATAACTGCAATACATGGTGTTGATACTTCCGTCGGCTTCCGTTCCGCCACCTTGAGGGTCTTTCTTCAAAGGCATGGCACAGCTTTGACAATTTTTATATTTACCCATATTCAAAGGTATTTTAGTGAACGATGCAGCAAATGTAAATCAGGCCACTGACAACCCTATGTCAGTAGCCGTCCCTTTCTTGCAACATTTTTACGTAGCCTTGTAACGACAAATGTTTTTGTTGATATTGTTCGCCTATGGATTGTAATTCCTGAATGCGTAAAATGGAAAAATCCCGATAGTCTTCCCGCAAACGACAATATGCAATTAGATGCCACGACTGGCTGTAAAAGGTGATACCGACTGGCTCAATGAACCGTTCAGTCAATTCGCCTTTCACGTCTTGGTATTTCATTTTTAAAACCAATTTTCCAGAACAAGCTTTTTCGGCGAGATGTAAAAATTTCGGCGTATAGGCTGGGTTGATATAAGCAGAAACATTTTCTTCCAAATACTCCATATCAGCCAACTGACTGTCCTTTAATTTATTTTTTATTTTTTCCAAGGCACTGGAAAAATGCTGGAAGGTTTTACCGTCCGTATATTTTTTGGCCAATTGTTCTACAAAAATAAATGACTTAGCCTCTTCTATTGTAAAGGCTAAGGGCGGTAAAAAATGCCGGTCGAGGATCGAATAACCTTTTTCTTTTTCAAAATAAACCGGGACACCCGATTTTTCCAATGCCCTTAAATCCCGGTATGCGGTTCTTTCGCTGATTCCGAATTTATTCTCTATTTCTGTAATAAAGGTGTAGCGTTTTGATTGGAGGAAAAATAATAAGGCGGTAAGTCGTTCAAGTCGCTTCATAGAATTTTTTAAAATAGATGGTTCTTGATTTCAGCTTGTTTTACTGAATTGTTTTCCACTCCAAATATCATTCACTTTTTCAACTATTAAAAGCCCCGGATCATATCTATTTAATTGGGGAATCATCTTCGGAGAATGCTAATTCTTTTCCCTTTTCCCTTGTATAACCAGTTATAGACATCTCAGGAAAAACGATTAACGCAGCTCTGTGTTTGGTTGCCAATTTTATCAAGCGTTCATGTTCCATTAAGTTGGCATTTATATCGCCAACAATTGATTGCATTTGTGCTGCTGCTAAAATCATTTTGCTTTATTGAGTTGTTCATACCATTCTACCGCTTCCACTTGCACTCTTTTTATAAATTCATCCTTTCCATCATTGTATTCCATCCCGTGTTTCCAATCTCTTAAGCTCAGCTTCATTTTTAAGTCCTCATATTGTTGTTTTAGTTCTGGATTAGCCATTAAATAATCCCGAAACGCCAAATGCCTGTTCCAGTCAGAAGTACCAACTTGCCATACATGGACATGGGCATGTCGGTATTTATTGATTTCTTCATGCGGAATATTTTCAGGATTCGTAAATTTTTTAGGAAATAATTTATAATCATCCTTTCCTTTTAACCGAACGAACAATCTTCTGTTAGGCATGGAAGAATTAAACACTTCGTAATAAATATAATGGTGAGCCATCATCCTTTTCTCCACCAATGGGAAATCATCGGCACTTCGAAGGCCGATTTGAATATCAATGACGGGTTTGGCAGAAAGGCCGGGAATGGAAGTGCTGCCGATGTGTTCAATGGCAGGGTTTAAATCCTTTAATATTTCTGCAATTTCTTTTTTTAATCGAGCAAACTGTTTTGCCCAATCGGGCGAGTAACGAGTGATAGTTATTTTCATAGTTTAAAAAAAATTCAATTAAGCACCCAGACAGAATTATATTACATTTTCTTTTGACAGGATTAACAAGATATACATGATTATAACATTCTGGTTTTAAACACTTTATGATCATGTATATCTTGTTAATCCTGTCAAAAGAAAATAAAAACTAATCTTGTCCATCTATTTATTGGAAATAAACAATGAAGTGATTTATGGTGAATTATAACTTCCATCTTTTTTAAACAAAAAACTCACATTAACGACATGTGCTTCCAAACCATCCGACCGATGATAAAAACTATACCCAAATTCTATTGCATGAATCGCAAAGCGATTTGATTTTTCGGGCAACAGTATTCGCCCCCCTAAACCTATCCTATAAGATCTCAGCGCAGACAAATCAAAATCGGAGGTGAAATACTTGGCATCTAATTGATGCTGCTCGAAAGGTTGAAAATATTTGGACGCTGATTGCGTATAAAGCCTAACATTGGCTCTTAAAATCACCAAAGGCGTAATTTTCACAGCAGTTTCATTTTCCAAACCAACAGAGTGGATACCAAAATCATCCACGTAGCCATTTAATTGATTTTTTATAATTGCCCTTCCTCCTAAAAAATGATTCCACTTCATACTGATTCCTTCTTTCCAACGCTGCATCGGCAAGTGCTCCACGGCCACCGTTCTATCTTCAAAATACACCCGATTAAAAGGAGTAGCCAATAACCCTTTCTGAAAAGTTGTCTCTGAAAAAAGGCCAAGAATATTCCGTTGGTTAATAATCTGAATTAAACCCAATGTAAAATTGTAAGAATTTCTTCGATAAGTATCAAACCATTCTTGATTCCTTAGTTCCTCGGGATAAATTAATTCTTTAGGATTAAAAAAACCTTTACTTAACCGCCCCCACCGTAAATCATCGAAATATAGTTTGAGGTCAGCAGAATAAGTTCTCAATTTTTTTTCATCTTCAATAAGGATTCCTGCCTTAGCATTAGTGGATAAATAATCGGACTCAAAAGAAATGCCTGTTCCGACGTTAAAAGAAAAATTCTCCTTTTTATTCATTAATCCATAAAATATGTCACTATGGGTACGAGCATCATGTAAAGAAGCAGAGGAATTTACACTATCAATTTTATCTGTAGAAGCTGAAGTAATTATATCTATCCCTGCATTGATTCCATAATTAGCCCTGTTTTTGAATTTTTTAAAGGACGCCTTCGGACTGTACACCGTCAATTCCTCCGTTCCTTCTCCTCCGGTCACTGCTGAATGATTGCCATCTTGCATATAATGACCATACACCACCTCTACTTCTGTCCGGTTTACTTTGACTTTGGAGGTATCCTGCGCTTGTGCCTTTTTTAAATAAGACAAAATGATCACACCTCCTATCACTAAATATTTTTTATTCATAGTGTGATTTTCTATATCGGTATATCGGTTTAGCGGTTTAGCGGTAAATAAACCGAAACACCGATATACCGAAACTCAAATTAATTACAACCACATCCGCCGCTACTTTTGGCAGCTCCAGGGGTGATACTCCCCTCACGAATAGATTGAAAATAGTTTTGAAAATCTTGTTGTGCATTATTGGCCATTTGCATTTCCGGATCGTTGACATATATTTTTTCATATGGCTTTAATGAAACACAAGATGTAAAACATAAAATGGCGATTAATCCCAAGATCATTGGAATATTATTTTTTGACGGCTTCATCAACTCAGTATTTTTTTAATTTTTTTTGAAAAACGCAGGTCGTTTTTTTCATCTACAATTATACAATGAGTTTGTGGAAGTTGATTAATAAAATCAATCCCTTTTGGCAACCCCATCGCAAAAACCGCAGTCGCCAGTGCATCTGAAAGTTCTGAACTGGGAGAAAGAACGGAAACGCTTTTAATACCAGCAATCGGATAACCGGTCAAAGGGTTAATATTGTGGCTGTACCTTACCCCTTCATGTATAAAATGCTGCAAGTAATCACCTGAAGTAGCAATAGCAAAATTTCGGAGCGGGATTTTTAATATCGGTTTCGAAATATCGTCGGGGTGAGCAATAGCCACCTCCCACGGAGTAGCATTTTCATCTTGTACAATAACATTCATATCTCCGCTGGCACTGATGCACCCTTTTTTTACGCCATTTTTTAGCCATATTTTTTTGACGCAATCTGAAGCAAATCCCTTTCCGATAGCTGCGAAGGAAATTTTCATATTCTCTTTTTTAAAAAAAACAGAAACTTCCCGGCTTGACAGTACGATATTTTGATAGCCAACCGATTGCAATTTCTTAGCAACAGTTTCATGAGTTGGCATTTTATAAGACGTGTTTTGAAATTGATAGAGTTCTTTCAGCGCCCCTGTAGAAATATCGAAGTAACCTTTGGTCAAAGCAGAAATATGGTTGCTTCTTTGAATTAATCCAAAAGTATCATGATGTACTTTTATGGGTCGTTTATTAGCTGATGAGTTTATTTTGGAAGTATCAGAATGAGGTAAGAATTCAGAAAGCAAGGATTCCAATCGTCCCACTTCTTCTATGCCTAATTGCAGTTGTTGTTTGGCAAAGGTTGGGTTCTCTGAAATAATGATAAATTCAAAAATACATCCCATCAGTTTTTGTTGGACGGCGTATTTTTGAAGTGATCGCATTCCTTCAATCCTCATGGCGGGAGGGGCTGAGTTCTTTTAGTACATTTTCAATTTCTTCTAAAAACACAGAAGCATCAAAAGTTGAGTAGGGAACTTTTTTATAAGATAAAATATCCGTTCGGGACAACAAAATGGTGGGGAAGGAACCATCAAACTTGTACTTATCGGCCATGATGGCATTGTACTTCTTGGTGGTTTTACTTAATCTTTTTCGTTGTGGAAAATCTATTTTTTCCATTTTGATATTCCAATGTTCCATTTTCTCCACAAACAATGAATCCTTTAAAACATTTTTTTCGAAGGCAATACATTTCTCACACCAATCAGAGCCTTGAAATACGATGAGTTTAAATGCAGGAGTAGTCTCTGTTTTCATAAAACTACTCCATAGTACAAATCCGAAGCTGATAATTATGAATCGCATGTACATGTTGAGGCTATTTTTTGAATTAGAGGTTATTCGCTTTGTCGTTCTCTCACATAGAAGTGTAAAATTAGAAATAAATTTATTTTTCTTTTAGCCACTCGTTGGAACACGTGATAGATGTTATAGTTACATCCATCAAACAATGTCCTTAAATTTCTTATAGAAGGCAAAGCCTATTATAACCTACTGAAAATAAGTACCTGAACATATATAATCGACACTTTTTCGCTTTATTGCTATTGGCTATTAGCCTTTTGCTTTTAGCTATTAAAAGCCAATAGCAAAAAGCCAACAGCTAATGGCATTTATAAAAAGTGTCGATTATTTCATTCAACCTGCTTAATCAGCTTCTATGAAATTCTGATTGTAAAAAAACAAAACATATATAATGACAAAAGCCTTATTAACTTCCATGATTAACAAGACTTTTATCATTATTCAATACACATTTTTGAATACTTTTCATTCACTTCGTAAAGAATCCACTGGGTTTGAAAGTGCCGCCCGCACTGCTTGATAACTTACCGACAACACCGCAATCAGCACCGCCGACAGGCCAGCCACCACAAAAACCCACCACCCTACATCAATACGGTAAGCAAAATCCTGAAGCCATTGGTTCATGGCCCATATTGCAAGCGGGGTGGCCACTACCAATGCAATTAAAACCAATTTGACAAAATCTTTAGAAAGCAAACCAACAATATTGCCTGCATTTGCACCAAGCACTTTGCGGATACCGATTTCTTTGGTACGCTGTTCGGCCATAAAACTGGCTAGTCCGAAAAGGCCCAAGCAAGAAATCAAAATGGCCAATAAGGCAAATACCATCGCTATGCTACCGATGCGTTGCTCGGCCTTGTACATTTTGGAAAAAGAGTCGTCAAGGAAGCTGTAAGAGAATGGTTGGGTAGGCGCCATTGCCTTCCAGTTTTTTTCCAATGTAGTAACGATCTCTTTACTATCGGCTGCGTTATAACGGAATGACATAAGCCCAGAGGAATTGCCGAGATACAGCCCCAAAGCCCCGATGTTTTCCCGCAGACTCTCCCAATGAAAATCTTTCACGACGCCTATCACTGTGTATTCTATAAAATCTTCTGCCAATGGTTTGCCTTGTGGTGAGCCTGCGAGGGTAAAGACTTTTTTGCCGACGGGATCATCGTACCCAAACAATTTGACCGCTGCCTCATTGAGGACGATAGCCGCACTGTCAAGTGGACGGGATTTATTGAAAAAACGGCCATCCACCAATTCCATACCCAGCGTTCTTAAATAATCATGATCGACTGCCCATACTCCCATATTGACTGAATTGTCTTGGCGAAACTCTCTTGAGGAGGTATAAATAGTGTTGTTGCGATTGGAAGGCGTTGGCAAAAAACCTGAGACTGTAGCGGATTCAACAGCGGGGTGTTCGAGCATTTTTTGTTTGAATGCTTGTACGTCATTGCCGAGACCATAAGCATCGTCGAGGATGATGACTTGTTCCTTTTGAAAGCCCAGTTTTTTGTTTTGGATATAATCTAACTGATTGTAAACCAGTACCGTGGCAATAACTAAAATTATAGCTGTCGCAAATTGAAATACCACCAAAGCATTCCGCAAGCCACCGTGTTTCGCTTGCCCGGTCAGGTTTCCTTTCATGATTTTGATCGTATCAAAAGCAGAAAGAAAAAACGCAGGATAACTGCCTGCCAGCAAGCCAACCAATCCAGTGCCTCCAACCAGCGAAGCCCAGAAAATGGGATTCCTCCAAGGCATATTGATGTCCCTGCCAGTCAGTTCATTGAACCAAGGCATGGCAAAGGATGCAACAGCCAGGGCGAGTATTACTCCGATAGCAGCCATCAAAATGGTTTCACTCAAAAACTGCCCAACAAGTGCTGAACGGACACTGCCCATTACTTTCCGAACCCCTATTTCTTTGGCACGATGGGCGGAACGGGCGGTCGTCAAATTCATAAAATTGATACAGGCAATGAGCAGTATAAATAGGGCAATGGCACTAAATATCCAAACGTATTGTATGCTCCCATTTGCCGATAGTTCCACCGCTAAGTCGGAATGCAAATGGATCTCAGTCATTTTTTGCAATTCCATTCGGGCGTATTGACCAGTGGCCTCAAAATCTTCCAGTGACATGCCCATCAGTTGCGAAGCAGTAACACCTATTTTCTCTCTGGAAAGAGCAATGAATTTTTCATTAAATGTCTTAAAATCCGTCCCTTTTCGCAAAAGCAGATAGCTGTGGAAGTTATTGCTGACGGCCCAAAGCGGAGGGGTGTTTTGCAATTCCCGGTTGCCATTCATAGCTAACAAAAAATCAGCTTTGAAATGCGTATTGGAAGGCATGTCTTCAAATACAGCTGTCACTTTCCAGGGCGTCCTGTTTTCCAACACCAATGTTTGCCCTATCGCCAATTGAACCGACCCAAAATATTTTTCTGCACAGCTTTTGGAAATAGCCATCGTTTTGGGTAGGCTCAGGCAATTGCGTTCATCACCCTCTAAAACTGGCAAAGGGAACACTTCAAAAAAGCTGCTATCGGTGTAAAGGACATTTTCTTCTTTGAAATTTTGTTGGCCATCCCCTTCCCGTTTGATTAGATAGCTTCCATAATCCCGGAAACGACAAAAGTTTTGAACCTCAGGCATTTCGGCCAACACCTGCGGGGCGAGGTGGCCACCCGTCACCGCATAGTGTTGGACATTGCCGCCAAAGTTGATATCAATGGTTGGGCGGACAATGCGGCCTGCATTTTCATTCCAGCGGTCATAACTCAACTCATGCAACACGAACAGCATGATGAGCAAACAGGAAGCAATCCCTATGGACAAGCCAAAAATATTGATGAAACTGTAGCCCTTGTGCTTGCGCAGATTGCGCAGGGCAATTTTCAAGTAGTTGTTTAACATGGCGGGTGATTTTTATGAACAAGAAATTGATATAACCAAGATGGCCTATAAGACAGGTTGCCCCTATGATGAAGTTACATATTTTCTACTATTCTTGGCAGGCTGGATGGAGATTACAGTCCTAAGGGCAAAGTGTTCGCTAAGTGTACCGATCATATGGCATTTAGACGTTCCCGAGATTTAAAATGTTCAAGTGCCTACTGGTAAAATTCACTCGTTCAAGATTCACCCGAATAGCAGAACCACGAATAGCCTGATACAGTAACTGCTCCCAGTGCCTAACTTCTGGCCTTTAGCAGATTATTGATTGTTTGATACCACTTCATTTTGAAGCAGGAATAAATGCTATTGGTCTTGAAAAGGGTTTAGAATTCAGGGTGTAGCTTATACTAAGCACTTTCGAAATCAACATTTTAAATTATTTACCTCTCTTTTACATTTATTTACAATTGATAAAGTCCGAAGGAAGTACTCCCTTATATCTTTGTTAAAAATGCGAATGACGGGTTAAATCAGATCATTGGTTTTCAATAAGTTATAGCTCTAAATCATGGTGATTTTAAAAATCACCATGATTTAATCTTTTGATTATCAATACCTTTTCATTTTTAACCCGTCATTCGCATTAAAAAAAGAATTTTTCAAGTGAATAAATCTAAAAGTACAATTATCAAGACTGTTTTCCTTGGAGTCTTCACGCTAATAGCCATATTAAATACCTCTGATGGCCAAACCAAAGTCGATAAGATCGATGAACTAATGAGTACATATGCCGAATACGGGGAGTTCAATGGCTCTGTTCTCGTAGCAGAAAAAGGGGAAATACTTTATAAAAAGGGATTTGGGTTGGCCAATATGGAATGGGATATTCCCAACCAACCTGATACCAAACATCGTTTAGCCTCCATCACCAAACAATTTACAGCTATGTTAATTGTTCAATTGGTTGCTGAAAATAAAATAGCCTTGGATGTCCCTATCTCAAACTATCTGCCAGATTATCCCAAAAAAAATGCAGATAGGATAACTATTCACCACCTGCTTACACATACTTCTGGGATTCCTAATTACACATCGTTTCCCAACTATAGAGAACTGATGCGCAACCCTATCAGCCCGGCGGAAATTGTACATTTATTCGCTGACTCAACACTTCAATTTACACCAGGAGAAAAACATGAATATAGCAATTCAGGCTATGCCCTCTTAGGGGTTATAATAGAGAAAATCACAGGAAAATCATTCGAAGAGGTGTTGCAAGAAAAGATATTGACGCCACTAAAAATGAATAATACTGGTTATGATAGCCATCGTACGATTATTAAAAACAGAGCTTTAGGCTATTATAAAAGAGGTGGAACCTTCCAAAATGTTAATTACATTGATATGTCACTTGCCTATACAGCAGGAGGAATTTATTCAACAGTTGAAGATCTATATCTCTGGGACCAAGCCTTATACACTGAAAAATTGCTACCCAAAAAATATATGGATTTGATATTTGACAAACACGTTCCGATTTTTGGAAGGCACTACGGTTATGGTTGGGAAATTGGAGAAATGGCCATAGGCACTTCTGAAGAAAGGGTACAAGTCGTTAATCATAGTGGAGGAATAAATGGATTCAACACGCTGGTTACCCGAATTCCAGCAGACAAGTCCTCAATTTTGTTATTAAACAATACGGGAGGTGCCCCTTTATATAAAATAAGTAGGGCTATTGGTGGTATTCTTTATGATAAGCCTTATGACTTGCCTAAAAAATCCATCGCTCGTTCGTTGTTAGATGTCATAAAGAAAAATGGTATGACAACAGCACTTTCATATTATAAAGAAATAAAAGATTCCAGTGATTATTATCTCGATGAAAATGAAATGAATATTGCAGGGTATGATTTATTGCAATCTGACAGAGCAAATGAGGCAGCATCCATTTTCAAGTTAAATGTAGAAGCATTCCCTAATTCTTTTAATGTTTATGACAGTTATGGAGAGGTGCTTTTGGTTCTTGGAAACAAGAGGGAGGCAATCGAAAATTATAAGAAATCTGTTAAATTAAATCCAGAGAACGAACACGGTATAAAAGTATTGAAAGAATTAGGAGTCAATATATCTGTTCCCAAAAAAAAGGACTTAGACTTGTTGGAAACTGATAGTACTTGGGGTAAAGAAATTTTCCATTTCCCTCTTTCATTTGCACCGGAAATAAATTTTGAAGGATTTGAAGATGCCCGTTTTCCACCTGGTTGGGGAAAGATAGAAAGCAATGAATTTTGGTCGTACACTTTTGCTTGGAGCATAAACCTAAATAAAGAACCAACAACAAGTGAGTTGGAAGTAAATTTGCAAATGTATTTTGATGGCTTAATGAATGTGGTAAATAAAGATAAAGAGGTAGCAATACCTAAAACAAGTGCTATTTTCCATGAAAAAGAGAAAATTGGCAATAATGCCAGCTTTGTAGGAGTGGTTCATATTTATGACGCTTTTAAAACAAAAAAAACCATTACACTTAATGTTAGTGTAGAAAAAAACTTTTGCGAACAGAAAAATAAATCCATCATTCTTTTTAGGTTTTCGCCAAAAGAATTTGGAGATGACATATGGCAAAAACTAAACAAGGTAAAATTACGTGCTAATATGTGCGATCTTTAATGTCCTTAAAAAAACGCCTTATAGATAGTTACATTAGAGATTTAATTTCAGAATTTAAATCATGGTGATTTTAAAAATCACCATGATTTAGGAGCTTTAATTTTAAATGTAACTACCTATAAAATAGGTGTATAGATTAACAAAATGCATCATTTACTGAGAATAAAAATTAAAATCATGAAAAACATCCAAAATAAATTAATGGTACTTCTTTTCATTGCCATTGCTTTTCCTCATCCCGGTTCCTCACAAGACAGTTTAAACATTGAATTACAATATGAAGTGAATAGAACCTACCCGTCCATTTCGATTTCTAAAGAAAAGTTAAATGGAGCCCATTGCTTAGTTGATCTTAATGAGTATTATAAACCTTCATGGGTAAGAGAATATATTTCAGTTGAAGTTTTGGCAAGTCATAAAGGAAAGGTAAGGAAAGCGGTGAGTAAAAATGATACTCTCAGTCAGGAACAAAAAGACATTATGGAAATGGCGGATGTAGGTAAGGACATCGCAGTAAAGGTCCGATACATACCTGAGAATACATTACCACATAATGATGTCAAGGAATTCGATTTTAAATTTACGGTCGATCCTGAAAACGAAGCAACATTTCCTGGTGGACAACAACAATTGAAACAATACTTGAAGGAAAAAGCCATTGATAAAATTCCGGACGGCAGTTTCAAGAATTATGATTTAGCTGCCATAAAATTTACCGTAAATAAAGATGGGCAAATTATCGATGCTCATATATTCGGGAATGAATACCGAACATCTAAAAATGAAAAAATTGATGAATTATTATTGAAGACTATTTGCAATATGCCAAATTGGAAGCCAGCAGAATATGCAAACGGCACTAAAGTAAAACAGGATTTTGTGTTAACTGTTGGAAACATGAATAGCTGCTTGGTCCCTCTTTTAAATATCCATCAAGATTGAATAGCAAAGAAGAGCCAAAGCATCATTCCCTTGTCAATGTAAGTAGGTAAGTGTTAAGCCGAATTTAGTGAAATGTTACATGCAACTTACCTCCAAGGCTTTCAAGTAAAAGATCCAATATTAATGCATGTTGCAAGCGTCGGTTCCCTAAAGCTCACCAATATAGCTGCAATTACTGGGTGGTCAACAATATTTTTTTACTATTCATACATAACCAATCTCATCCCGCACACCCACCGTCCATTTCCGCACAAATCAGCAAACAATATCCATTAAAATAGTTTTATAAAGTATTGAAAAACAATACAGTATTAGCATGGCACATCCATTGATGCATTTTTTAAGAAATCGCCACGACCATGCTAAGAAATTTCTTTAAGATCACCTTCCGCAACCTCGTCAAGCATAAGACCTTTTCCATAGTCAACCTGCTCGGCCTTTCGGTCGGGTTGACGGGTTTCATGCTCATCGCCCTGTGGGTTAAGGACGAAACCGGCCATGACCAATTTCATCAGTTCGGTCACCGAATCTATCGGGTAATGATGAACACCCATTATTCCGATGGCAATATTGAAACACAGGCAGCAGTGAATGACGAGTATTCTGTAGCCATTCACCATTCACCATTAATAACATGTTTCAGAATTACTTAAAAATCGCATTACGCAATATTTTCAAACAGAAGGTCTTTTCGGCTATCAACATCCTGGGCCTCTCATTAGGCGTCACCTGTTTTATTCTCATATTACTGTTTATTCAGGATGAATTGAGTTACGACCGCTACCATGCCAATGCAAATCGAATCTATCGGGTGACAGAAGTGATCGCTCCTTCGGAGCATTCATCAAGTCTACCTTTTTCTGCTCCACCAACGCTGGTCAATGATTTTCCAGGTATGATTGAACATGCAGTGCGCTTTTTCAATATGCAAGCGCCGACCCTGACTCTGGAAAGTAGTGAAGAGCATCGTTTTAATGAACCCCGTTTCTTTTTTGTGGATTCCATGGTTTTTGAAGTTTTCAGTTTTCCATTTGTCAAAGGCGATCCTGAGACGGCTTTGCAAGAACCTTACTCGGTGGTCATTACCGAACCGATGGCAAGGAAGTATTTTGGTAATAAAGATCCGATTGGCAGGACGCTTCGCTTTGAGGGGCAGCATGATTTAAAAGTAACTGCCGTCCTTGAGCCGGTATCTGAGAATTCCCATTTTCAATTTGACTTTCTCGCTTCTTTTAGCACCGTCACCGGAATACAAAATGGTGTCGAACCAAAAGGCTGGAACTGGAATCCTTGTTGGACCTACCTGCTCTTGACTGAAGGTACAAACCCAGAAGCCCTCGAAGATAAACTCCCCAGTTTTGTGGACAAACATTTTCCAGACAACATTCGAGAGCGCACTTCATTACACCTTCAACCACTGACCGATATTCATCTTCATTCTCATCTGGATTATGAAATCAACCCAAACAATAATGTGGCTTATGTGTATATTTTTTCCATTATCGCCACACTGATTTTGTTGATCGCCTGCATCAACTATATGAATTTAGCAACAGCACGTTCTGCTAAAAGGGCAAGGGAAGTGGGCATGAGAAAAGTGCTTGGTGCTGAACGTTCGCAACTCATATGGCAATTTTTAGGTGAATCCTTTTTGATGAGCTTAATAGCAGTTGCCCTTTCCCTGCCAATGGTTGATTTTTCATTGCCTATCTTAAATGCATTCCTCGATAAATCCCTTCAACTGGACTTATTTGGAAACAGACTTCTCTTGTGGAGCTTGCTGGGAACAATGGGATTGGTTGGGTTTGTGGCAGGCATTTACCCCTCTTTCATTTTGTCTTCTTTTCGCCCAATACAGGTTTTAAAGGGAAAACTGAATTTGGGTGGTTTTGACTGGACAGTCAATCTTCGGAAAGGATTGGTGGTTACTCAGTTTTCTATCTCCATTTTTCTCATCATTGGGACATTGATTGCCAAAAATCAATTGAACTTTTTGCAACATGAAAACCTCGGTTTCGATCAAGAGCAGGTGGTCATGATCAATATTCTAAAGACCAATCTCGCTTCCAATTACGACGAACTCAAGAGCGCATTACTTCAAAACAATAAAGTTCGCTATGTAACGACTGCCGAAGATGTCTTAGGTAGCAAATGCCAGACGAATCCATTTATTCCAGAGAGGCCACACAGAGTACAGTCAATTTCAAAGACTGATGGTCGGTCATGATTTCGTCGAAGCGCTTGATCTTGAATTAGTAGCAGGGAGAAGTTTTGATGAAGCTTTTCCAACGGATGACTCCTCGGCCGTACTCATTAATGAAGCTCTTGTAGCTCATTTAGGTTGGGGATCGCCTGAAGAAGCTCTGGGAAAGGGATTTATTGGCCGGAAGCGCATCCAAAAAGTAATCGGTGTCTTGAAAGACTTTCATTATAATTCACTCCATAATCCCATTGGCCCATTTGTCTTGGACATCGCCGACACAGAAAGTTCGCATAATTTTTTCGACCGGTATTTGGCGATCAGAATTGCTCCAGAAGACTATCAAGAAACCCTTAGCCATATAGAAAATGTCTGGTCTAATTTTATGCCGTCACGTCCATTTGAATTTTTCTTTGCGGACGAAAAATTGGATGAGCTTTATCGGGGAGAAGAAAAATTGGGCAAAATCGCAGGTACATTTTCTGCTTTCGCTTTGTTTGTTGCCTGCATTGGACTATTAGGCATCATATCATTTATGGCAGAAACAAGAACCAAGGAATTAGGTATCCGTAAAGTATTAGGTGCAACGACTCTTGGACTGGTTGGCCTTTTATCGAAGGACTTTTTAAAACTCGTTTTCTTTTCCTTTATCCTTGCATCCCCCATCGCATATTTTTTCATGAATAAATGGTTGGCCGATTTTGCCTATCGGATTGACATTCCTTGGTGGGTATTTGCGGTTGCTGGCATTACAACTGTGGCTGTGGCTTTTTTGACTGTGAGTTTTCAGAGTGTAAAAACAGCGTTGGCGAATCCAGTTGAAAGTTTGCGAAATGAATAAAAATGAAAAGACACATAACAGCAATATTGATCGCCTGGATGATATTTATAGGAGTCGATTTTCTATTTCATGCTTCCATCTTTGCGCCTTTATGGAAAGAAGATATTCCAGCATTTAAATCGCTTGAAAATTTAGCACTTTTAATTCCAGCGGGGTATTTGAGTTTTCTTTTGCTCACTCTTCTTATAGGTTTTGTTTTTTTCAAAATATTTAATTCAAAACCATTGTTGAAAGTAGTATTGAATTTTGCTATTGTTTTCGGGGCGTTGTTTTCTTTAAGTAATTTTTTGGGTTTATATTCTTTTGTTGAAATGCCCGTAAAGCATTTGCTGATATTCAATTTGATTTATTTTATTGAAGTTATTGTCGTGACTTACAGTCTTTATTTAGTAATGTTTTCAAATAATCTGAGAAAAACAATTTGGCGCTCTGTTTTAATTTTTTTCTTATTGCTTTTTTTTGGAATTGCAATTCAAAATATTCATGCGAAATGAGTAATAATATGGAGCTTTTAGGGCGCAATATAAATTAATCGTTTATTTAGCTTCATTGACAAAATGAGTTTTACTAAATCTCCAAGATTTAGCAAAACAGGAAGGCTGACCGATTTGCTAAACCCGCCTGCCGGACGGGCAGGTTTCGAAAATTTAGTAAATTTTTTTTCCAGAATAAGTACGTTATTCTTTATGTTCCAATAAAAGATTCACTACCGTACACTTTTTGGAAACGACTGATTTTCATGTCTGAAAGAAGGAAAATTTTGGGAGAGAGGTGTGTTTTTTTTGTCCCGATTTCAATCGGGACAAAAAAAACACACCTCTCTCCCTCTAGGTTTCTTCACCTTTGGCCTGAAAACGGATATAAAACAAAAAGTGTACGGTAGTGAAATAAAAGATAACAAAATAAATAAAATCATCCAAAATGCTAAAAAATTTCCTCACCCTCACTTTTCGCCGACTTTGGAAAAACCGCAATTATTCCATTATTAATATTGGAGGAATGGCGGTTGCTATTACATGCTGCTTAATGTTATTCGGACATGTCCAAAAAGAAGTAACTTATGATCAATATCATAAGAAAGCTGACCATATTGTTCGTTTAAATTTAGGCAATTTAAATACCGATAGTAGATCAGCCGTTTCATCTGGAGCTATGGCACCCGCTTTTGCCGACGATTATCCAGAAATTGAAAATTATGTGCGATTTAGAAAATTTCCATCATTGGTAGAAAATGGAGATTTGCAGTTTTATGAAGATGATTTTTTCTATACTGATTCCACTGTCTTTGAAGTATTTGATTTTAATTTATTGGAAGGTGATCCAGCAACAGCTTTAGAAGAACCCTTCAGTTTAGTATTGACGGAAAATGCAGCAAAAAAATATTTTGGAGATCAATCTCCCATTGGCCAACAAGTGGAAATTGACAATCAATTTATATTTAAAATAACTGGTGTCTTAAAAGAAACCCCTGATAATTCTCATTTTACTTTTGATTATTTGGCTTCGGTTTCTTCCTTGCGCCAACATCCTAACGAATCAGTTCGATATTGGCAATTAAATTCCTGGTATTCGCATTATTACCACACTTATTTATTGTTAAAGCCAGGCGCTGATATAAATGCATTGGGAAATAAATTAGAGCGCATTGCCAAGCAATATTCCAATCCAGAATATTATGAGTTATATGGACAAAATATGGGGCTGTATTTGCATCCTTTAACTGACATTCACCTTAAACCCGTATATGGAGAATTGGAAGCACAAGGTAATCTTTCCACATTGTATATTTTTGGAATTATTGCATTAATTCTACTTCTCATCGCTTGTTCCAATTACGCCAATCTGGCAACGGCCATCGCTTTAAAACGCAATAAGGAAATTGGTGTGCGAAAAGTATTGGGCGCAGGCAAAAAACAATTGTCTCTTCCATTTTTTGGTGAGTCATTTTTGGTTGGGGGGATGAGCATTTTATTAGCTTTTGCACTGTTACAAATTGCTGCGCCACTATGGGGGCAGATAACAGGACAACAATTCGAATTTTCTTTGGAAATGTTGCCCGTCGTATTTTCGGTATTCTTATTTACAGGTTTATTGGGTGGGCTTTACCCGGCTTTTGTAGGCAGTTCTTTTCACCCGACGATGATCTTTCGAAACGACTCACAAAAGATAGGCAGTTTGTCTGTCAATAAAGGTTTGGTTGTTTTTCAATTTGCGCTGTCCTTGGGTTTGATCATAGCCACTTTGGTGGTTCATAAGCAATTGCAATTCATGCAGAACCAGCCACTCGGAATGAATATGGAACAAGTGGTTGTACTGCCAACCCGTGGCAATCCCAATGTCACTCAACAGTTCACCGCGTTTGGAAATGAACTCAAAAAATCGCCGGAAATCACTTCCGCTACTATGTCCGAACTCGTACCGGGGCAACAGGTGTTCGGTTTTGTCTGCCGTTTTGAGGGGATGGAATCAGGTCGTGATTTTTCTACCAACCCAGTGAGCTACGATTATTTTAAAACTTACCAAATGGACATGGCAGCGGGTAGGGCATTTTCCAAAGATATTCCGACCGACACCCTTGAACGGGCTATCATAAATGAAGCACTTGCCCGAGAACTCGGTTGGCATAATCCGCAGGAAGCCATCGGCAAACGCTATGATTTTGCCAATGACGGCGAGAATGTTGGGGAGGTGATTGGAGTGGTGAAGGATGCCCATTTCCATTCATTACACCGCAACATCCAGCCCCTTTTGTTCATGATGGACGATCAATTTTACCGCCATATCTCCCTGCGCCTTTCCACTCAAAATATGCCTCAAGCTTTGGCTGCCATCGAGCAAATCTGGCAGCGGTTTTTCCCTGACCTACCGTTTGAATATTTTTTCGCTGACGAACATTTTGGAAAACAATATGCTGCTGATCAGCGGCTTGCTAAGTTATTTAGCTACTTTGTCAGCTTGGCCATTTTGTTGGCCTGCATTGGTCTGTTTGGGCTATCTGCTTTTGCTGTGCAGCAGCGGGTAAAAGAAATCGGCATCCGAAAAGTGTTGGGGGCAACCACAGCAGGTATCGTCGGCTTGCTTTCCAAGGACTTTTTGAAACTCGTAGCCATTGCCATCATCATCGCCTCCCCATTGGCTTATTATTTCATGGATCACTGGTTACAGGATTTTGCGTTCCGCATCACTATTCAATGGCCAGTGTTTTTATTGGCCGGAGTGGCCATGCTTGCTTTGGCATTTTTGACTGTAGGATTCCAAAGTGTGAAGGCTGCTTTGTCAAACCCAGTGGATTCGTTGCGGTCTGAGTAAATCTGTAGAAACCAGTAATAAGCGATTAAATATGCTCATTTTATAAGCACCCACATTTAAAGATTAACCCATATCCGTAGAGCGGCGAGGATCCTCAGAGCCTGCCCCGAATTTACTTCGGGGAAAATGTGGGACAGGTTATTATACCCATAGCCATCAGGTTTAACTCATCTAACTCAGTTGAACCTAAATTTAACGGGAGGTATGGATTAAAGTCAAGTTGCCAAAATATTTTAAAAAAAATTACATCCTACCGAACAATTCGCTTGCATAAAACTATATAGTAAATATATTTGACCTCTCGATTCAAAAATGAACATTGAATCGATTTTTATCTTACCTAAATACCCTGCATTGATTTTTTTTAAAACATGGTTAATTAGAAAACCTCACCCTGTTACAATCCTGTAAACCCTTAAACAATTTGGTTTTAAAATTCAAGTGAAACACTTGATGAATTCTATCATTGAGTTTACTGCACAACAACTTTGGATGAATTGATCTCTTTGGGATTGATAAAATGATCGCAGGAATAATAAAGGAAAAAAGAAAAGAGATGCCAGTTTGCTTTTTATCCATTTTATTCCTGGGGTTAGAATTATAAATTAAATCGAATTAATAACAAGATGGTAGCCAATTCGCCCCCCGATTGGCTGCACATCGACAAACTATTTCCATTATGCAGAACTCCTTTACGCAGCTGACTTTGTCGGCAGTGATTTTATTTATTTCCGCCTTCACTTATGGACAAAATTTTCAAACGCCATTAATGGCTAAAATTGAAAACAGCAAAGGCAAAATGTCTTTTCATCAAGCCGATTTATTTGATTATCAGGGAAGCATGGACGCCATGATGCCGCAGGCAAAGTCTGCTTTGTCGGTTGGCCATATGCTTCAGTTAAAATCCAAATCGCTTAGTAATTTGGTAAAGGCAAAAAAAGAAGCCCTGACGTTTACATTGCCTTTGGCAGAGAACAAACAACTGGTCATGGATCTTGTCCTTTATGAAACCTTGACAGAAAACTTCATTGTTACCACCTCCAGTTCCAATGGGCAACCTGTCAATATTGAGAGAGGCCTTCATTACCGGGGAACAGTGCAGGGCTCGGAGCGCTCCATGGCTGCTATCAGTATTTTTGACGGAGAGGTGATCGGTGTGATCAGCACCAACGAAGATGGGGATATGATATTGGGCAAAACAAAACTGGGAAAGGATAAATACATTTTTTACAAAGAGGACGATTTATTGATCGAAAATAACTTTCAGTGTGATGTGGACGATCCGGAAATCACAAAAATCAATTTAAAAAAATTAAAAGGCATTGGTCTTGGAAACTTTACTAAGAACCTTTCCAATTGCGTACAGGTCTATCTGGAATGCGAACATGATATGTATTTGGAAAAAGGAGGTGTACAAGCCACGGTCGACCACATGACAGGGTTGTTTAACGTGGTGGCTACTTTATATAACAATGAGCAAATCACTACCGAGATTTCTGAAATTTTTGTTTGGGATACACCTGATAGCTATCCGACCAATTCAACCTCCAATGCATTGACCGCCTTTCGCAGTGCCCGTCCTTCTTTTAATGGAGATTTAGCACATCTTATTTCCCGTGGTGCTCCAGCAGGCGGAGGCGTTGCTTGGGTGGATGCATTGTGTACTTCCTACAACTATGCATATAGTTATATCCATAGTTCCTATCAATTGTTTCCTACCTACTCGTGGTCAGTAGAAGTGGTCGCGCATGAAATGGGGCACAACCTTGGTTCGCAGCACACGCATGCCTGTGCTTGGAATGGAAACAATACAGCTATTGATGGGTGTGGGCCTGCTGCGGGATATAGTGAAGGTTGCAATGCCCCAGTGCCTCCAGAAGGTACGATCATGAGCTATTGCCATCTGGTCGGTGGTGTTGGAATCAACTTCAACCTTGGTTTTGGACCTCAACCGGGCGACCGGATACGAGACCGGATTACCAATGCCAGTTGCCTGACCAGTTGCGGTGGATGCACCTTGACAGTTTCTATGTCGGGGACACCAGCAAACGGAGGTAATAACGGAACGGCCACAGCAACGGCCAGTGGCGGCACTTCCCCTTATAGCTATAACTGGAGCAACGGCGGAAATACAGCCACTATCACTGGATTGGCACCAGGCACCTATTATGCTTCGGTAACCGACGATGAAGGGTGTATGGTGACCGGAAGTTATGAAGTAGAAGATGTGACACCTTGTAGTGATAATGGAGTTACTTTAACTATCGAATTAGATAATTATCCAGGTGAAACTACTTGGGAAATCACGGATGCCGGGGGAGCTGTGCTGGCTTCAGGAGGCCCTTATTCCACTGCTGGTGCAACAGTAGTCGAAGAAGCATGTTTGTCTGATGCTTGTTTTGATTTTACTATTTACGATTCGTATGGCGATGGTATTTGTTGTGGGTATGGTAACGGTTCGTACTCGTTAGTGGAAGATGCCAGTGGAACGGTATTAGCCTCAGGTGGTCAGTTTGGTTTTTCGGAAACTACTAATTTCTGCGTACCTGTAGGCGGCGGTGGATGCACTTATGAGGTTGTCAACAGCAATGGCTTCGAAAGTGGATGGGGTATTTGGAATGATGGTGGTTCTGATTGCCGCAGAAATTCTAAAGACTCACAATATGCCAGCAACGGAACCTATTGTGCTCGCCTGCGGGACAATACCAGTACGTCCGTTATGACAACGGACAACCTCGATCTTACCGCATATGATGAGTTGTTGGTGGAATTCGGTTACTACCCAAGAAGCATGGACAACAGCAATGAAGATTTCTGGTTGCAAATCTCAACCAACGGTGGCAGCTCTTATACAACGGAAGAGGAATGGAACCGGGGAGATGAATTCGAGAATAACAATTTTTACACAGACGCTGTCACCATCCAAGGGCCATTTACAGCCACAACCCGTTTGCGATTCCGTTGTGATGCCTCCGGTAATTCCGATTGGGTCTATATTGACGATGTGACTATTTCCGGTTGTTCAAACGGAGGGGGTAATATGGTCGTCAATCCAAATGACGATCTAAATAATAATGGTAATTCTCAAAAATTTGGAATGACCATGAGAGAAGAATTGGGCAGCCAAATGTCATTGTTCCCCAATCCGGCTTCCAACCAGTTGACTGTTGCCTATGATGTGGCCGTAGATGTAGATGTTCAAATTCACATCCTCGATTTCACGGGCAAGGTATTGCAAACTGTTAACGCTGTTGGTGGCACTCATCAGGAGCGCATTTCAATCAGTGATCTAAGACCTGGCTATTACATGGTTTACATGATGGCAGGCGATGAGAGGATGAATCAGAAATTTGTCGTGGCCAGGTAAAAAAATATTTGTGTAAATGAATCAATCCTGTTAGCATTTTAAAATGCTAACAGGTTTTTTTTGCTACTTGTTAGTGAGAAAAAAACTGTACATACTCGTTCACTCTCGCACACACCAGTAAAATAAAATTTCCATAACTGCCTGAAACTGGTTGGTTTTGTACTAGTCATTGAAATACCTTTGACTCATTGGTTTATGATCAAATACCTTTTGTTAAAAAATGAAAAACCGCTGAAATGAAATTAGTGAAAGCTTCCATAGACAATCTGTTTGAATTACAAAAGCTTTGCAGAGAAATATATCCAATCTATTTTGGAAATTGCTGGGAAGGAAATGGCTTAGAATTATATTTAGAAAATCAATTTGGCAATGACCGATTAAAAGTAGATTTAAATAACAATTTAATTGAATATTATCTGATGTATTTTAAAAATGCTCTAATCGGTTTTATGAAAATAAATCTTGAAGCTCCCCTCAAAGGCTTTAAAAAAGTAAAAACCTGTGAATTAGAAAAAATGTATATCCATCCAAAGTGGAAGGGAAAAGGATTTGGAAAATCTGCGTTAACAGAAGCAATCAATAGATTGCGCAAATACAAAAAATCATTATTGTTTTTATGTGTTTTAGAAACCAATTTAAATTCGATAGCATTTTATGAAAAATTGGGATTTAAATACCATGATAATATTATATTGGATGAACCATTTTTTAAAGATGAATTAAGGGGATTAAATAGAATGATTTTAAAGCTAAAATAATTATCGTCTATTTTTTCGATTTAACAAAAATATCAGTATGAACTGAATATTAAGCAACAAGCGCTAATATATCAGTAATTTTTAAACATCTCTTCATTTCCGTACACTTATGAAAAATGTCCGTATTTCATTCCTGAAAGAAAGACCAGATCAGAGAGGGAGGTTTTTTTAAGAAAAACCATCAAAAAAATCTTGCCTAAAAATTCTATCGAAATAATCACCACGTATTACTTAAAACGTTGCATTTAAAATAAATTATGAAACCGTTCAGCATGTTCATATAGTCGGGAAATTTATTCCCCGAACGGTTATTTTTGGTTAGGGAAAAGGAAAAAACAATCAACGCAAATTCGTGGTTGTTAAAATTCGTGGGGAGTGCAATCAGGTTTTATCCCCACGAATTTTAACAACCACGAATAACTATTTGTCCTAAAATCATCAAATTTTTATGCGTAGAGCCTGTCCCGTATTTTAATCGGGATTATTATTTTCCTTTTCCCTTAACTTATCCCTCGTTTTAATATGTCGGGAATAAATTTCCCGACTACGGTGGAGAACTGAACAATCTCTATATAATAATCATTGATTAGTTTTGCTAAAACAAAATCAATTTAAAAGTGAAGTACTTTATATTAATCGGATTAATAGGTGTGCTGTCCTGCCAAGCAAAAAACCAAGCAGCCGAAAAGGTGACCACTTCTCAACAAATGGAAATTTGGAAAGATGAAGTCCGTCAAACCGAGTCTGACTTTGCTGCTATGGCATCTGAAAAAGGAGTGCCAACCGCTTTTTTACATTTCGCTGCTGATCATGCGGTTTTGAACCGCGATAATATGTTGATAAAAGGCAAGGCTACCATCGAAAACTATTTCCAAGAGCAGACACTTTCTGAAGTAAAACTCAATTGGAAACCCGAATTCGTGGACGTGTCAACTTCAGGTGATTTGGCATATACATATGGGGAATTTACCTTTTCGGCAAAAAATCCCGATGGCGAAGCGATTGAATCGGGAGGCATTTTTCATACCGTATGGAAACGGCAGGCAGACGGTAGTTGGAAATATGTGTGGGATTAATACAGTTTTTTTAGTTTGATTAGGCAAGCCTTTTTTACAATTATTCAGATTTTTTGCAAGTTATTTTTGCCTGAAATAATTCAAATTAAGTTTTAAATCTAAAATCTAATTCTATGAAAAAATCTTTAGCTTTTACATTGTTTTTTGCATTTAGCCAATTGGTATTTGGGCAAGATGCAAACTTTGACACCGGCCTTGGGTTTGGTTTTCAGATCAATCAATTTCAACGGGATTTCGGAATGGGTTTGTCTATTACCAGCCCTTATTTTGCCAGCAACAATGTTGCAGTACGGGCAAGAGGGCATGTCATGTTTCACGAACATCCCCAAGATGGCGAGACAGTATGGAGCCCTTATGGGAATGCTTCATTGGGTATAATTGGTGGATCAGGGATTATTCATCGTTTCATACGGTTGTATGGTGAGGGTGGCATAACCGGCCTTTTTCCCAACAATAATTTTTCAGCAAAGGAATTTATTTTTGGGGGTTATGGTCTTTTTGGTTTCGAGTTTTATTTAAGCGACCATGCCAATTATTTCATTGAAATTGGCGGCATAGGTACGGGGGCGACCGCAGACAAATTACCGGAAAAGCCCATTTATTCAAACGGATTAATGTTGAGTGTTGGGTACAGGGGAAATTTTTGACTATATTTAGTTGGACTTTTAGATCACCAAGTTAATTGGTACTTTCTATAATGCACTAAAATTAAGAAGTGAACTCTATTAGGTTTACTTAAGGAATAAATATCCTAAGTAACGATCGAATAATAAATTCCCGATTTTAGGGTGAATTATTTTGGTCTTAGATTTTCTTTAAAAGAAGGAGCATTGTTGATACTATGACTGATTTTAAAGGAAAAAATAAGGATGAATGAACGATCCCGCAGGGTGAATGTCCGAGGACATTCAAGAGAATGAACCGCATGCGGATGGGATGCCGAATCAGCGTAAAACGGGAAGTTATTATTTGATCGTTACTAAGCAAGCTTAATTTTTCCGATAGTTTTGAGCTTTCGGGAAGTCATTTGTTTTAAGTCCAAATCAAAAAGATAGAAAATTCACTACTGTTTAAATCAAAATGATATGTTCCGTAACCATTTTAAGATCGCCATCCGCAACCTCACCAAAAACAGTTTCTTTTCTCTTTTAAACCTGACAGGCTTGGCCGTTGGCATTGCCGTTTCACTGGCACTGATGTTATTTGTGAAAGAGGAATTGTCATTTGATAAATACCACAGTAAAGCGTCGAATATTTACCGGGCAGCTCTTGATGTCAGTTTTGATGACATGCATGAAAAATGGGCAAGCGCACCTAATATTGCGGGGCCCGTTTTCTCAGAAGAGATATCTGAGGTCCAAGGCTATTGCCGGTTCCTGCACCACAATTTTGGCAAAACCGCTTTTCTACATTTGAACGGAGACAACTTCGCCGAAAAAAAATTCTATTGGGTGGACAACAGTGTTTTCGACCTATTTGATATCCCGCTCTTGCAAGGCGACCCAAGAACAGCCCTCAGCCGACCCAACAAGGTAGTTTTGAGCGAACAAACTGCCCGTAAAATATTTGGCAACCTCAATCCAATGGGACAGGTTATCAAATTGGACAATGACCGTGAATTGGAGGTCTCGGGCGTATTTAAGGAGTTTCCTGACAACTCCATTTTCGAATGCAATGTGATGGGATCTTTTGTCTCCCAGAATTGGGCCGCCAAAAGGCTTGTTTGGAGCAATTGCAGTTTTGAAACCTATCTCCTCCTGCATCCCGACGCTGACCCTACTGAGGTTGAAGAAAAAATGGCCGATGTGCTAGATGGGCAGGTTAAAAAAGAGGAGCAGTGGTTCTCATTTTGGTTGCAACCTTTCACCGATGTTCATCTGTATTCGCAGGGCATGGCTTTCAGTAATAGTACCCGCCTTGGCGACATCCGACAAGTACGGTTATTATGTGCCTTGGCCCTGGCTGTTTTGTTGTTGGCCTGCTTCAATTATGTCAACATGACAACTGCTCGTTCCCAACATAGGTTTAAAGAAGTGGGCATCAATAAGACTTTGGGTGCCAGCACTGGGCAAATGATCCGGCGTTTTTATGTGGAAACGGGCATTCTCGTAGCGGCTGCAATGGTCACTGGTATCTTGCTCCTCGAAATGGCTATGCCGCTTTTTGAAGGCATTGTTGAAAAGGATATGACTATTCTTGACATCCTGCAATCCAGGTGGGTTTGGGGTTTGCCAGCTACTTGGGCATTGGTAACTTTAGGTGCAGGTCTTTACCCAGCACTGTTCCTTTCTTCTTTTTCCCCTAAGAAATTATTATCCCCGGTCCAGCAAGGCATGACAGGTACTAATTTTTTCCGTAAAACATTGGTAGTCAGCCAATTTGTTGTTTGCGTGGCGTTGATAGCGGGGGCGTTGGTATTTAACCGCCAATTGGATTTTATCAGCAATAAAAAATTAGGTTTCGAACCTGAGCAAGTTCTGGCGATCACTACTTCCGCAGCAGAAAGTACCGATCAGGTATCCTCCTTTATAAATGACATATCCACCTTACCGGCAGTCCTGAATGCATGCAGGTCGCAAGCATACCCAGGTGTGGATGCCGCCGGGTACAGCATGTCCAAACCTGGTCAACCTGATAAATCGATATTGGTAGGTTCTTGTCGGGTGTCGCCCGGCTTTGAGGAAGTTCTTGGTTTGAAATATTTAGCAGGCAAAACCTTGCCCTCCAAAACAAGGGAAGACACAACTGTTCAAATTGTATTGAACGAAGCAGCCATTGAATTCCTTGGCTACACTCCTGAGGAAGCCATTGGCAAACAAGTACCCGATCTTTACAATGGCCGTTCGGCCACCATAGTCGGAGTGGTTGAAGACTTCCACTTCCAAAGCCTACATTCCTCAATAGCGCCGTTTTCCTTTACTAATGGAAACCGGCTCGGTGGAAGGCCCTATACCCTGATAAAACTGCAAACCGATGCACTCAAATCCACCATGAAGCAATTGGAAGCATCTTTTAGTAAACATATCCCCACTTCTGCTTTTGAATATGCCTTTTTGGATGAACACCTTGATCAACTTTACGTTGGAGAAAAACGCCTTTCAAAAGTGGTGATGATTTTTACCTTACTTGCCATTTTTATCAGTTGCATTGGGTTGTTTGGTTTGGCCGCTTCCACCACGGAGAAACGCACTAAGGAGATTGGAATCCGCAAAGTGCTGGGAGCGACGACCGCTGGGCTGGTTGGTTTGTTATCAAAAGATTTTATCAAATTGGTGCTGATTGCATTGGTAATAGCCTCCCCACTGGCTTGGTTCCTTATGGATCACTGGCTGGCTGATTTTGCCTACCGGATTGATATACCGTGGTGGGTATTTGCAACGGCAGGATTACTGGCGGTAGGGGTTGCTTTTTTAACGGTTAGTTACCAAAGTGTAAAAGCGGCTTTGTCAAATCCAGTTGATTCTTTGCGGAGCGAATAAACGATAGTCACCAAAAAACCGCACACCTCTCGTCCAAATCCGAACACCGTTCCTTTTGTAAAAATGGCATAACCCATTGAAAATCAACCCTATCCCCATGTGGCATATCCCTTGCGTTTCCTCCCCGAAAACAGATTATTATGTTCCTAAACCACTTCAAACTGGCCATCCGCCATCTTTTCTCTGACAAACAGGGCACGTCGATTCACTTGCTTGGTCTAGCCGTCGGCATTACAGGTTTTTTACTATTGCTGCAATATGCCTTTTTTGAAAAAAGCTACGACCGTCACCACGAGCGGGCAACAGACCTTTACCGCATCACGGCGGATATTAAGCGAGACGGAGAACAGGTGGTGGAGTCGGCAACTACCTATCTGGCTCTGCCACCTGCACTAAAAAGTGATTTTCCGGAAATAGAAAATTACACCCGATTGATGGGTTCAGAAGGCTTGTTTTCCATTGGTGAAAAACGCTTTAGGGAGGAAATGTTTTTTTACGCAGATAGCTCTTTACTCAACCTGTTCAAAATGCCACTTGTGGAAGGCGATCCTGCCACAGCATTGGCAGCGCCCAACAGCGCTGTTATTTCGGAATCGGCGGCTCTGCGTTTTTTTGGTACAACCGATTGTGTTGGGCAGCATTTAGAATTACAAAATTGGGGGCCTCAACGTGACTATGTGGTGACAGGCGTAATGGTCGATTTGCCCGGCAACACACACATGCAAAGTGACGTTTTCCTATCCATGTCCACCTTTCTGCAAACGCTTGGATTCCTATCGGAATGGGGTTGGCGGGATTTTTACAACTACTTGCTTATCCAACCTGACCGAGCTGCTGAACTGGAACGCAAGATGAACCTGACTGATTATGTAGCTGACCATTATCCCCGTTATCGGGAACTCGGGATTGACATCCAATTGCACCTCCAACCTGTCACCGACATTCACTTGCACAGCGACCTTAGCCTCGAAATGGAAGCCAATGGCAATGCCCAATCCGTCAACCTTCTTCTCATCATTGGACTGTTCATTCTGATTATGGCCTGGGTCAATTACATCAACTTGACCACTGCAAAAGCCGTCACGAGGGCCAAAGAGGTCGGCGTACGGAAAACCATCGGTGCTGGGCGCAAAGACCTTATCTATCAGTTCCTCACCCAAAGCCTTGTACTGAATGGCATGGCACTCATCCTGTCCTTCATTTTGGTGGAAGCCATCCAACCTTTCTTCCACCAATTAGTTGGCAAAGACATGGACTTTCAGTGGGGGCAAGACCCTGCACTATTGGCTGGGATAGCGGCTATTGCCATTGGCGGACTTCTGTTGAGCAGTGCTTACCCAGCATTCGTGCTGTCGGGTTTTTCGCCCAAAACCATTTTTAGTGGTTGGAATAACGACGGTAAAACGGGTGGTGCGTTTTTGCGTAAGTCGCTGATAGTGTTTCAGTTTGGCATGTCCATTTTGTTGATTGCTGGTACGCTGACGGTATTCCAGCAGTTGCAGTTCATGCAACAGAAAGACCTCGGTATGGACATTTCCCAAACCCTCTGTGTGCGGACTCCAACCATCGAACAGGGTGATTCACTTCTGACCAACAAGCTACACTTAATCAAAGACCGACTCCGCCAACACCCAAACATTGAGGGGGTGACTGCCAGTCACCTTGTACCGGGGGATGAGTACCTTTGGGTACCGGGTATTCGAAAGCTATCTGAAGGCGTTGACGATAACAACACCCGAATCATTCACCTCAACCCAATTGACGAGACGTTTATCCCACAATTTGGTTTGAAAATGCTGGCAGGCAGGAACTTCCGTGCAGAAGAAACGGGTGTGACTAATTCTATGATTTTCACCAAAACTGCCTGTCAGGCATTGGGTTATGAAGACCCAGAAGAAGCCCTGGGCGAGCAATATATCACAATGGGCGATACTTTTTCCGTGGTTGGGATTTCAAGCGACTACCAGCAATGGGGCTTTCAAAAAACTGCTGGGGATTATGTGTTCATCAACCAAGAGCGGGTCATCCGCAAGCTGTCCATTAAGGCCGCTCCAGATGACCTTCCAGCCACTTTAGATTATGTCAAGAAAGCTTACCTCGATGTTTTTCCTACCGAGGTATTCGAGCATTTTTTCCTCGACCGTCATTTTGCAAAACAATACGCAGCCGATGAAAAATTTGGACAAATGGCTGGGTTGTTCGCTGGGCTTGCCATTTTTATCGCCTGCCTTGGCCTGTTGGGTTTATCACTTTTCATGGCGATGCGGAGGCAAAAAGAAATCGGTATCCGCAAAGTGCTGGGAGCAACAACTATAGGTCTGGTTGGCCTTTTATCGAAAGATTTTTTGAAACTGGTTACCGTCGCCCTCGTCATTGCCTCCCCGCTTACTTATTATTTTATGGAAAAATGGCTACAGGATTTTGCTTATCGGATCGATATTTCTTGGTGGGTATTTGTGTTAGCAGGTGTCCTTGCCATAGGGGTTGCTTTTTTGACGGTGGGATTTCAAAGCGTAAAGGCAGCGATGGCTAATCCAGTTGATTCATTGCGAAACGAATAAATAATGTGAATGGCGAGCGGTGAATGGTGGATTTAAAATCCATTCCCCTCCTGCCAATCATCGCTCAACTTTAAAATCATGTTCAAAAATTATTTTAAAACTGCTTGGCGCATCCTGTGGAGGAACAAATTGCAAACAGGTATCAATACAATTGGACTAGCCATTGGTATCGCTGGCTGCTTATCTGCTTTTTTATTAGTTGAATACGAACTTGGATTCAATAGAGGAATAGTTGATGCCGATCGCATTTACAGGGTTTACACGCAGTACAATGGGCAGTTCTCAGGTGTCAATCCAGGTATTCCTACTGGTGTAAAGACCTTAGCCGCTATTGCACTTGAAGGTACAGAAGTTCAGTGTTTGCTGCATTCATTTACGGCACCGGTTACATTACCTGGAGAATTCGATCAATCGGCTTTACGAAAACTGGAAAACCAAAAAGATATCATCATTACTGGCCCAGAGTATTTTGACCTCATTCAAAATTATGAATGGTTGGTAGGTGCACCCCGTCAATCTATGAGTGCCCCGTTTCAATTAGTTTTAACGGAAAGCAAAGCCAGGAAATATTTTGGTTTGAAAGATGCCAGGGAAGCTATGGGCCGAACTGTGATTTATAACGACTCACTTCGAATGACCGTTGCCGGGGTATTGAAAGACCCAGAGTTTCGTTCAGATTTTTTCTTCAATGATTTTATTTCGATACAAACTGTTCTGAGCAGTTTCCTAAAAGACGAAATCCCTATTGATAAGTGGGGAGGAACCCGCAGTTCCGATCAGTTTTATATCAAAACCGTTGAAGGGGTATCTCAAGAAGCAATGGCTGATTTTCTGATGCCTTTAAATAAACGAAACGAGGGAGGAGAAGAAACTACTGACTTAAATAAAGAATTTAAATTGCAGCCCCTGGCAGACCTTCATTTCAATCAAGAATTGAGTATTTTCGATAGTAGTCAGTCAACTGTCCATAAACCCACCTTATACGGCTTGATCCTGGTCGCCGGATTGTTGCTGCTTTTGGCCGCTATCAATTTTATCAATTTGTCAACTGTACAAGCGACCATGCGCTCAAAGGAGACTGGTGTAAAGAAAGCCATAGGTGCTTCCCGAGGCCAGTTGCGCTGGCAATTTTTGATTGAAACTGGAATACTCACGGTGATGACAATCCCTGTCGCTATGGCTCTGTCAGAATTATCCATGCGATATTTTTCAGAATATTTACCTGCGGGACTAATAATGGATTTTTGGTCTCTCAAAGTGTTAGCATTCTTAATCGGGGCCATTGTATTGATAACTTTTTTAGCAGGCTTGTACCCATCTTTTGTATTGTCTTCTTTCCATCCGGCCTTTGCTATCCAACAATCAAAAAGCGGGAGCATTGGGAAAAACTCGTCAAATCTGCGCAAAGGATTGATTGTATTTCAGTTTGTATTGGCTCAGGCATTTATCATCGGAGCTATCATGATTGGCCGACAAATGAACTTTATTTTGCAAAAGGATTTGGGTTTCAACGAAGAGTCAGTTGTCTATTTTTACAATTGGAGAGGAGGTGCTGCAAAAAAACAATTATTTAAAGATCGCCTGAAGCAGTTGCCTCAAGTCGCAGAAGTAGCTTTGCAAAATAAACCTCCAATGGAAAGTGGCTATCAAACCTCTGTTTTAGAATTTGCCAGAGATAGTGAGTTAATTGAATCTGAGGTTCATTTTCGGTTTATTGATACTTCCTTTTTGCGCCTCTACAATATTGAATTATTGGCTGGGCGTAACGTTCTTCCTTCCGACACTATTAACGAATTCATTATCAATGAAACATTGGCCGAACAAATGGGCTATCCAACTCCTTTGGACGCTGTGGGCAATACTCTTGACTACAACGATAAGAAAGTTCCGATCACAGGTGTTGTAAAAGATTTTCACGTGCGCTCCTTCCACCATGCTATTCCACCCACAGTAATTACTGCAAGCAACAGGAATGCCTGGTCAGTAGCCGTGAAAATATCAAATGGGGAACACTTTCCGACTGTAATGGAATCTATAAAACAGATTTGGATAGACGTGTATGCCGATGCAGAAATGCATCATCTTGTGTTCAATGATGCGATTGAAAAAATGTATGAATCGGAAGCACGCACCTCTAAATTAATCAACACCGCCACAGGGTTAGCCATTTTGGTATCTTGTCTTGGGCTATTTGGTTTGGCCTTTTTCACAGTAACCCAGCGATCAAAAGAAATCAGCATACGTAAAGTGCTTGGAGCTTCCATTATGCAAGTAGTTGGTTTGATTTCAAGAGACATAGTTATTCTGGTATTAATAGCATTAATAATTGCCTCCCCAATCGCCTATTATTTTCTGGAAAATTGGTTGCAGGATTTTACCTATAGAATTGGTACGCCATGGTGGGTGTTTGCGGTTGCAGGCATCGTGGGGGTTAGTGTGGCATTTTTAACGGTAGGATTTCAAAGTTTGAAAGCGGCATTGGCCAATCCTGTAGAGTCATTGCGTAGTGAATAGAAATAAGTAGAGAGGCTGTAATCTATGTGCCAATTACAACCCCTCAACATTTCTTTTTTCATTTCCTTAATACTAAGCTAAATACCTGAACATATATAATCGACATTTTTTCGCTTTATTGCTATTGGCTATTAGCCTTTTACTTTTAGCTTTTAAAAGCCAATAGCTATTGGCATTTATAAAAAGTGTCGATTATTTCATTCAACCTACATATATAATGAACTACGATAAAAAATACTTATATCAAAGAATCGTTAAGGCCAAAAATTTTATTGACAAAAATTATTTAAAGGCAATTCATCTTGATAAAATTTATGCGGAGGCTTGTTTCTCGAAATATCATTTTATTCGTTTATTTAAAATATCCTATGGTATTTCTCCTCATCAATATTTAATAAGGAAAAGAATTAATCACGCAAAAAATGAATTGAGGGAAACAGAAAAGCCAGTTTTCGAAATAGGTCAACATGTTGGTTTTGCAAGCCCAGCCTCTTTTTGTCATTTATTCAAAAAAACAACTTCCCTAACTCCTACCGAATATCGAAACAATGTCAGGGCAAAAGATCAAAAAAGAAAGGTTTCTCCTTTAAGCCAAGTTCCTGGTTGCTATGCCATCCTGCATGAAAAAATAAAATAGCAATTTTCGACAATTCCCACCTAATTAAAGATGCTATTTTTACGTCCTAAAAAATAGCATTATGATCAGCAAACTAACGCATTCCTTTATTTATGTCTTGGATCAAGAAGAAGCACTTATTTTTTATACGGAAAAACTTGGGTTTGAGTTAAAAGCCAATTTTCCGTTAGGGCCTGGTAAAAAATGGATCACTGTATCTCCTCCTGATCAGCCACAAATCGAACTGGTATTGATGAAAGCGATGGAAGGCCCTTTTTTCAATACGGCCACTGCAGCTGAAGTAAACCAGTTGGTTGCCAAAGGGATTTTGGGTTGGTGTGTATTTGAGTGTAAGAATATTTATGCTACGTATGAAGAATTGACAAGCAACGGAGTGGAATTTATTAACCCGCCTACTGAAACCCCTGCTGGCTTGTCTGCCAATTTTAAAGACAATTCCGGGAATTGGTTCAGTTTGAAGCAATCTTCTTAATTATTGGCTTATGTACTTCAATTTAATAATCGCATTTTTTATTATTCAGGCAATTAATTGCTTTGCTTAGGAAAACAGTGTGACAATTAATGATCTCGCTTTCTTGACGGGCGGATGGAAGGCAGTAGCAAAAGATTCTTATTTTTCATCTGTTATACCTTTTTTCAATCTTCAATCACCTTATCATTTTTTGCTGCCCAAATCGCCGCATTCATACGCTCATAAAACGCTGGTGTTGGTTGCTGGCACAGATATATCTGATCGCCATGTTGCCGGGAGAGGGGCATGTCCAATTCCCATATCTTTTCAATTTTTTTAAAAAAACCTGGCATATCATCGCCTAATTCATCATTCACATAAATAAGTGTATGAAATTCGGAGGATAGCGAATCCGGCAACCAATAACGGTAGGTATCGCTAAAACTAATCACCTGACCAATGCCGTATTTTTTTCCAAAATGCTCAATTGCCCCCGCCTGTCCGTAATTATCTGCATAAATAGCGGAGGTGGATTTATGAGAAAGACTTTGCCATGTTTTACCAGCAGCCTCAGCCAGTTCTTCCCAACCCAACATGTCTGCGAAGTCTTGGGGCAAGGAATAATAATTGCCATCCTCCCAGCGCAGTACACCGTTTAGGCCCGGTAATCTATCTGTCATTTTTTCGAAAAACCTCGCCTGTTTTTCAGGTGGATAAACGGGAAGAAACGCAGGCATTGCTACCAATCCAATGGCCAACATAAAAGCAGGAATGGCAAAACGTACCCAGCGCATTTTGTTTGCTGTAGCTTTTTCCAAAAAAGCTGCACCCGCTGCAATGAGTACTGGATACGTTCCAAGTGAATAATAACTTTTGGCATTAAAAAACAGTAACACAGCAAGGATCATCAAGTACATCCAGCCAAATATTCGGTAAGGTTTGCCCCAAGAATGGAACAACAACGCATAGAGACCGATAAGCCAAATTGGGAGAGCAGGAACGTGAAACCGCAATTGGTCGGAAAAAATACCACCAATGGTTACGTTGACAAACTGACTGGCCGCCAATTCACCCATATGCCTGAATACGGGGAATTTATGCATGGCCTGCCAATATATATTAGGTGAAAAAATAATTATCGCTAATGCAGTTGCTATATAAAATTCTTTTTGTGAAAATATGCGCCGATGCTTGGTGAACAACAAGCCTGGCAGCATGGCAAACAGGAACATCAAAACAGTATATTTATTAAGCAGGCCAATTCCTACTGCCACTCCGAACCACAGTAGCCAAGTAGGTTTTTCGGTGTTGATATATTTTAAAAAAAGCCAACTGAGCAACGACCAAAAGAAAATGTCAAAAACAACTGGTTGGAACAACATGCATGGCCGGAGATAGGCCCCAGTTAGTAGTCCAGCCATTCCAACCAACATTATTGCAAACTTGCCTGATGGTTGCTTCTGATTATCACTTGAATTTCCCCTTAGCAATAATTCTTTGGCCATCAGCGCCGTAAGCACAACTGTTCCCGTGCCAACAAGCGTAGGGATTAGCCGAACTGCTCCAACCGATCCACCTAAAATCTCACTGCTAAACCATGCCCAACCACTGATAAGAGGCGGTACAGAGGCATATCCCCAGTCAAGATGCCTGCCCAGGGAAAGGTACAACAAGGCATCCCTATGAAGGGACCACTGACCATTTGTAACAAGATGAAAGATTATTTTTACCACGACGAATGCGGCGAGAAGATGCAGCCAATTTAGTTTTTTCATCACGTAGAAGAAGTTGGATTTACAAACACACGAATATAGGATGAAGCGAAGAATCGGCCACCCTTACCCGTTAGCAAGATGTTGCATGTTTGCATGGCAAAATGACAAAAGCATTTGAAGATTCCAGATAGTCGAGAAATTCAGCCCAAGATAAGAAATGGACTCCAACATGGCTTACAACATATATTCCCAAGCCGTCTCATATTTCCCCTCCTTTTCCACATACTCTAACATTTTTTGATAAAACGGGTCAGCACCGATTGTAGCGCTATCCCCGACAATGACCAGTAACTTCCTCGCACGGGTCATGGCTACATTCATCCGCCGATAGTCACTAAGAAAGCCGATTTCGCATTTGGGATTGCTGCGCACGAGCGAAATATAGACAACATCCCGTTCTTGTCCTTGAAAGGCATCAATGGTATGTATATCGAGGGAAATGTCAGCAAGGCGTGAATCTTCAGCAGCATTGTCTTGCATGGTCAACACCTGTTCCCTGTACGGGGAAATAAGGGCAATGGTAGGTAGTTTTTTTCCTTCATGTGCTGAAATCAATTGGTGAAGGTGTTCGCAAAGTACCTGAAATTCATCTGGGTTAAAGCGACTTTGCGATTTTTCGTTAAGCTGTTCCTCAAAGCCAGTACCTGCGGTGTCAATGAATACCATGAAAGCGGTCTGTTCAATTTCCAGTTGATGGTTTACGACACTTTCAGCGGCCCGCAATTTTCCCTCATAAAACCAAAGATTGGAAAACTGCATGATGCGGTGGTTCATGCGGTATTGGACTGTCAGCAAATTGGTGTTATGAATTCGCTGGAGGCATTTTTCGATCATCGTAATGCCAAACCCACCTCTTTCTGCTTCCAGTGATTTCACTGTTGGCGGCAACTGGAAGGGGTCGCCAGCCAGTACTACTTTCGAAGCCCGGGTGATTGGAATCCACGTAGCAGGTTCCAATGCCTGCGCTGCCTCGTCAATGACCACGGTGCGGAAAGTGCGGTTGCCAAGTGCTTTGTGGACGGAACCGACCAGTGTACAAGTGATGACCTGTGCGCTGTCTAAAATGTTTTCCACCAATTGATCTTCCAAGCGTCTGGCCCAACCGGAAAGTTGGCCGGCTTCCTTAAACATGAGGCCCCTCTCCCGCCGTTCTTCATAGCCAAATTTTCTCTTATATTTAATAGCCTGCCTGCGTGTTTCGGCAGCTTCTAACCTAACCTTTTTGATATGCTTACTATCGGGGTGTGCGGACATTTGCGCCTCCAAGGTGTGCTTGATAATTTTCTCATCAACCCTTGAAATATTTCCAATACGAAGCACTTGCAATCCTTCATCGGAAAGGCGCTCCGTGAGCAGATCGGCAGCAGTATTGCTGGGGGCACAAACGAGTACAGTGTTTTCTGTCTTGGTCAATAATCCGATCGCTTTAACTAAAGTAGTGGTCTTTCCAGTGCCCGGTGGGCCGTGTACAATGGCCACATCTCTTGCAGCAAGGATGGTATTAACAGCAGCGTTTTGAGAATCATTGAGTTGGGGCAATTGTACTTCTGGCATTTTGTGAAAATCAGCTTTTTGTTCCCCGAGAATAATGCGTCGCAATTCAGCCAAACGATCGCCTTTGGCCTCTTGAACTTTTTTGAGGGCTTTCTCCATTTCAATATAGGTGCGTTCGTCAAATTCGAGGTCAACCCCCAGCGAACCCCCACTCATCCATTCGGGCAAGTCCTTGCCACTGAGGATGATTTTCATCCGCTTTTTATTGATAAAATGAATGACTCCCGTTTTTTCTGGGTTTTTGGCATCCGGTGAATTAGAAAAAAATCGAACAGGCTGGCCAGCTCGGAACTGGTGTTGATGCTCCGATTCTTTTGAACGCACCACAGTTAGAAATGCCCGCTCACCATAAGTATAGCCTGATTTAACAACTTCAACTGGATACCAGGCATATCCTTCTGCTACCCTTTGGGGCAATGGCAGGCTTTGGACAAATGCCCGGAATTGCTCGAAGTCTTTTTGTTTTTCGAGTCTTAACAGGCTGGCGAGTTGTTGGAGTTCGGTAATTTCGTCGTTCATTAGAATGGATTGGTTGAAAACGGGTGCAAAAGAAGGAAGTTAATGGTGGAGGTTTGACTAATTTTCAAATTTTGTCAAACTTGGAAACACAAATTCGTTTTTCTATTATTTTATATGAGCATTAATTTAATTATCAGGCAAGAGCAACCCAAAGACTACCCTTTGGTTTCAAATTTAATTTCAGCTGCATTCAAAAATGAACCTCATAGCGATCAAACAGAAAGCCTACTTGTCGGGCGCTTAAGAAAGTCGGAAGCATTTATTCCTGAATTATCCCTTGTCGCAGAATTAGATGGAAAAATTGTCGGGCATATATTATTGACAAAAATAAAGATTGTCAATAAAGGCAATTCATTCGAATCTTTAGCACTTGCGCCTGTTTCAGTATTGCCAGCCTATCAACGAAAAGGTATTGGGAGAAAATTAATTTTGGAAGCACATAAAATTGCAAAACAGTTGGGATATAAATCAGTTGCCTTAATTGGGCATGAAAATTATTATCCCAAGTTTGGTTATAAAAAAGCCAGTGAATTTAAGATTACGTTCCCTTTTGAAGCACCAGATGAAAATTGTATGGTGTTTGAATTATTTAAAAATAGTTTGAAAAACGTGAAAGGAATGGTAGAATATCCTAAAGAATTTTTTGAACAACAATAGTTGACATGCTCCTAATATCCGATACGTTAACAGTTTTAAATGGCTCGACAAAAATTAAATTATCTTCAGTCATCAATTTTTTCAAGACATTTTGATCCAATAAATACCGAGTTGACCCATCAGGCAATAAATAAACATCTTCATTTATTGGTGTCGCCAAATGCTCAATGGTATGCTTTGAAGTCATACGGATAAACAGGAAACCTTCTTTTTTCAATACCCGAATATGTTCCTTAAATAAATTGATAAATTGATTTCTACTTTCTGAAAAATGCATTACGGCACTACTAATAATAAAATCGAAACAATCGTCATGAAATGGGATCGCTTCTAAATTTGCGACCGAAAAGTTACTTTTTGGAAAAATTGGATTCCATTGTTTTATTTTTTCTTTTAATGAGAAAATAGCTTCCTCTTTTTTATCAACGCCGTAAATATCATAGTTGTTTTTAATAAAATATTCAGCATTGCGCCCCTGACCGCATCCTGCATCCAATATTTTCATGCCGGGATTTATTCGACCTTTCTGCAATTGGTCAATTAAATAAATATCCATCAAGCCGAGTTGGTCAATCATAGTAATTTAGTAACTGTTCAGCATAGAGAGGGAAAGAAGAAAAAATTATAATTTTTTCTTCTTTCCCTCTCAGGGAGCGGTTTGTTTTTAGTGAAAAATTTTCAATTTTTCACTAAAAACAAACCCTGCTGAATAGTTACGTAATTTATTTATATTCCAAGTTTTAATCAGATAGATTAGTTCCGAAATAATTAGACAATTCCATATTGCTAAATTTCCAAAAATGTATAATTAAAAAAGGGTAAGCCAAACACCTACCCTCTTTAAAATATATTTTTCAAAATAATTATTCATCCGCTGTAAAAGACGCCCGATAATACTCTCGGTTCATCCTTGCAATATTTTCTATCGAAATTTCTTTTGGGCATTCTGCTTCGCAAGCAGTGATATTAGAACAACGGCCAAAACCCTCGGCATCCATTTGGCGCACCATACCCAATGCCCTTCGACTGGCCTCTACCCTCCCCTGTGGCAATAAAGCCAAGTGTGAAATTTTTGCACTCGTGAACAACATCGCAGAAGAATTAGGACAGGCGGCCACACAGGCACCACACCCGATGCAGGCAGCCGCATCAAACGATTTGGAGGCATCGTCCCGATCAACGGGAATGGCATTTCCATCTACTGCTTGACCAGTACTTACTGAAACATATCCACCCGATTGTATAATGCGATCAAAAGCAGAGCGGTCGGTCACCAAATCCCTTATGACCGGAAAAGCCTTGGCCCGATAAGGTTCGATATAAATGGTGTCGCCATCTTTAAAATGGCGCATGTGCAATTGGCAAGTGGTCGTTCCTTGCATCGGTCCATGTGGCTGGCCATTGATGACCATGCTGCACGCTCCACAAATCCCTTCCCGGCAGTCATGCTCAAATGCGACAGGTTCTTTTTTCTCCTGGATCAATTGCTCATTGAGCACGTCCATCATTTCCAAAAAAGACATATGCTCACTGGCTTCGAGGCTATGGTCTTCGAAGTATCCTTTGTCCTTGGCGCTGCGCTGTCGCCATACTTTTAGATGCAATTTCATCTTTATTAATGATAAATGCGAATCAGGGGTTGAAAATTAAAAACCATTGATTTTCAAGGATTTAAATCATGGTGATTTTGAAAATCACCATGATTTCATGCTCCAATCAACTGAAAACCAGTCAACTAATTCAACCCCTGATTCGCATGATAAATGAATAATGATGAATGACTAATTATTCATTCATCATTATTCATTATTAATTATTTATAGCTGCGGGTTTTCAATTCCACAACTTCAAATTTCAAATCTTCTTTGTGCATAGTTGGCTTTTGACCAACATCCGTCCATTCCCATGCTGATACATAGGTGTAATTGGCATCGTCCCGTTTTGCTTCTCCTTCTTCCGATTGGGATTCCTCCCGGAAGTGGCCTCCGCAGCTTTCGTTGCGGTCGAGGGCATCCACGCACATGAGTTCGCCGTGTTCGAGGAAGTCGGCCACTCGGATGGCTTTTTCCAATTCAGGATTGAATTCGTCCATGCTCCCCGGTACAAATACATCTTGGTAAAATTCTTCACGCAACTCACGTATCATCGTAATGGCTTTCTTCAAACCTTCTGCATTCCGTGCCATGCCACAATATTCCCACATGATCTTACCAAGGCGACGGTGGAAGCTCTCGACAGATTGGTTGCCTTTAACATTCATTAATTTTTCCAGCCTTTCACGGGTTTCTTTTTCAGTAGCCGCAAATTCAGGAAGATCGGTGCTGAACTTCGGTGTTCTTATTTCATTGGAAAGGAAAACACCTATGGTATAAGGTATCACAAAATACCCATCGGCCAGGCCCTGCATGAGCGCCGAGGCACCGAGACGGTTGGCACCATGGTCGCTAAAGTTGCATTCGCCTAAGGCGAACAGACCAGGGATGTTGGTTTCCAAATTATAATCCACCCAGAGGCCACCCATTGTATAGTGAACGGCCGGATAGATTTTCATGGGCGTTTCATAAGGGTTTTCCCCTGTTATTTTTTCATACATCTCGAATAGGTTGCCATACTTTTCCTCGACCACAGCTTTGCCCAATTCCCTGATTTTTTCAGCAGAAGGATTGTGGAGATTCATCGAGTGTGCTTTCGATTTTCCATAACGTTCAATGGCTGAAGCGAAATCAAGGAAAACACCAAGACCTGTTGGCACTACTCCATGTCCTTTATCACATTCTACTTTTGCCGCACGGGAAGCCACATCACGAGGAACAAGGTTACCAAATGCTGGATAGCGTCGTTCGAGGTAGTAGTCACGGTCTTCTTCTGCGAGATCTTTTGCTTTTTTACGCCCTTCACGAATAGCTACAGCATCTTCTTTTTTCTTAGGCACCCAAACCCGCCCGTCGTTCCGAAGGCTCTCTGACATCAGGGTGAGCTTAGATTGATATTCGCCAGATTGCGGTATGCAGGTAGGGTGGATTTGCGTAAAACAAGGGTTCGCCATATAAGCGCCTCGTTTCACTACTCGCCAAGCTGCTGTCACGTTGCAGCCCATCGCATTGGTGGAAAGGTAAAACACATTGCCATAGCCGCCTGTTGCCAACACCACACAGTGGGCCGCATGCCGTTCGAGTTCGCCTGTCAATAAGTTTCGGGCAATTATTCCCCGGGCTTTTCCATCCACGACAACGACATCAAGCATCTCGTGGCGATTGTACATAGCGACAGTCCCAAGGGAAATCTGTCTGCTCAAGGCTTGATAAGCGCCTATGAGCAATTGCTGACCTGTCTGTCCACGGGCATAAAAAGTACGCTCGACTTGCACGCCTCCAAAAGAGCGATTGTCCAACATGCCGCTATACTCACGGGCAAATGGCACCCCCTGTGCTACACATTGATCAATAATATTGGCACTGACCTCTGCCAAGCGGTGGACATTGGCTTCCCGGCTGCGGTAATCGCCACCTTTTACAGTGTCGTAAAACAGCCGATAAACACTATCGCCGTCGTTCTTATAATTTTTGGCTGCGTTGATTCCACCCTGAGCAGCAATGGAGTGCGCTCTTCTTGGACTGTCATGAAAGGTGAAACATTTAACATGATATCCCAATTCGCCAAAAGATGCGGCTGCGGACGCCCCTGCCAATCCAGTACCCACCACGATCACTTCCAACCTCCTTTTGTTGTCAGGGGAAACAAGCGGCATCTTGCTTTTATAATCGGTCCATTTTTCATCCATCGGACCAGGAGGTATATTGCTTTTGAAATTCATTATTATAAATGGTTGGATGGTTAAATAGCTAAATGGTTTTAATACAACCATTTAACCATCCAACCATTTAGCCCTTTAACTATTTTGAAAATAAAACACGATGGGGATGACGGCAAATCCGAGCGGAATTAAAATGGAATACGCCTTTCCCAAAAATTGGATAACTGGGGTATATTTTTGATGATTCAAGCCCAATGTCTGGAAAGCAGACTGGAAGCCATGCCAGAGGTGGAAGGCTACCACCACCATACAGACGACGTAGAATAAAACAAATCCTGGGTTCATAAATGCCACTTTGACTTTTTCATATAAGTCGGCCATTTCTGCTCCTCCTTCATAAGAGATATTGGCAACAAAGCCCATTTTCATTTGCAACCAAAACTGGTACAGGTGGATCAGGATAAAAGCCAGCAAAATAGTACCAAGAAAGGCCATGTTACGGGCAAACCCTGGATGAGTATTTACCGCCCTGACTTTGGTCACAGCATATTTTTGGCCACCTCTTGCCGCCCTGTTCATAGCCCACAAATAGAGACCTAAGACGGCATGCAAGATGATGAAAAAGAAGTTGCCCTTGGAAATAAATTGGATCACCGTATTATGGCCCATGAAATCAGCGTAAGTATTGAACGCCATGCCCTGATCGTTGGCCAGCAACTGGAGGTTGCCAGCGAGGTGTACGGTCAAAAACAAAATGAGGAAAATCCCAGTAAGGGACATAACGAGTTTTTGACCAATGGAGGATGTTAGAAATTTGCCTAACCAGCCCATATTGATTTGAAGATTTGTTTTACAAAGTTGATAGGGACAGTTGGCGGTTGGCAGTTCGCAGTTGGCAGTTCGCAGTGATGCCAGATCGCTTGGTTGTCCGTTTTTGCTCCGTTCTTTAAGAAGCGGTCACAAATGTATTATCTGAAATGGTTTTTCCAAAGGGGAGTTTTTGGAAAGGGCCATGAGCCACTTATTTAGAATAGATACAAATATTTTCAGTTGAATACCTTTAATTATAATTCTCATTTAATAGTAATCAGCAGCGGCGTTTGTTTTTTCACCTCTTAATATGATAATAATCAACGTGAGTTTTAGATAAGAGCCTCAGAGCAGTTTGCTTTCAATAGTTTTTATCCAAAACTCACGTTAATAATATTTACCATCAGACAAAAAAAGACCTGATGCCAACAGGCCATTCAGGTCTTTTTTTGTCTGATGTGTAATTTTTATTTTTTATACTTCCTACCCCTTCACATACTTCACTGCCGTATCCGTATTATAAAACAAAAACGAATAAATGTCTGCCTGTTCATCAATGATTTTAGAAGTTGGCTTGCCAGCGCCGTGGCCAGCGTCTGTTTCAATTCGGATCAGCACGGGGTTTTCTCCAACATGTGCTTTTTGCAGAGTAGCTGCAAATTTGAAAGAATGGGCCGGCACTACCCTATCGTCGTGGTCAGCAGTCGTGACCATTGTAGCTGGATATTCGATCCCTTCTTTCAGGTTATGAATAGGAGAATAACCAAGTAGGTATTTAAACATTTCTTCGCTCTGCTCAGAAGAGCCATATTCAGGAATCCAACCTTTGCCGACCGTGAATTTATGGTAACGCAACATGTCCATAACTCCAACCGCAGGTAAAGCAACTGCATACAAATCAGGTCGCTGGGTCATAACAGCGCCGACCAGAAGGCCACCATTGGAGCCGCCTTGAATGGCCAGTTTTTCTTTTTTGGTGTACCCTTCTTTTATTAAATACTCCGCTGCTGCGATGAAATCATCAAATACGTTTTGCTTTTTCATCAGCATACCCGCTTTGTGCCATTCTTCGCCGTACTCGCCGCCGCCCCGCAAATTGGGCATGGCAAACACGCCACCATTTTCCAATAACAAAATACGGGAGGTGCTGAAAGAGGGAGACAAACTGACATTGAAACCACCATAAGCATAGAGCAGGCAGGGGTTGTTGGAATCTAAATTCAAGCCTTTTTTATGCACAATGAACATGGAAACAGGTGTTCCATCTTTGCTGTTGTAAGTGACTTGTTTTTCCTCAAATTCACTTGGGTCAAATTTGAGGGAAGTCTTTTGAAATAGGGAGGATTCCCCTGTTTCAACCTCATATTTAAAAATAGTTGGTGGGTGGATAAAGGAAGTGAAAGTGTAGAACAGTGTTTTATATTCCTTCCTCCCACCAGGCGAACTGGCAGAACCAATTCCCGGAAGTTTTATTTCCTTCTTATTCGAACCGTCGTAATCCATTTGGTAAATTCGGTCGGTGGCTTTTTCCAGATAATTGGCAAATAACTTCCCTCCGCCGGTATTGCAGCTTTGGAGTAGGTTTTCTGTTTCAGGTATAATATCCTTCCAGTTTTCTTTCGCTGTATTATTGATGTCCACTTCAATGAGACGGTAATTGGGCGCATCAATATCGGTTTTTACGAGAAACTTGTTGCCAATACTGTGGACAACCCCACTTTTATTGGAATAGCCATCGAAGAGGGTAATAAATGAGCCATCTTTTTCCAGGTCCTTAACCATAGTTTTATAGCCATCTGTGCCCGGCTGCTGATAGAGTACCAAATACCGGTCATCCTCAGTCACATAACAAAAATGGTAATAAGTGGGGTTTTCTTTATCTTCAAAAATCAGTTTGTCGTTGCTCTGTGGGTCGCCCAATTTATGGTAGTAAACCGAATGTCGGGTATTGTTGCCTTTCAGTTCGTCCCCTTCCTTTGGTGCTGGATAGCGGGAATAAAAAAAGCCATCTTTCCAAAAGGAAGCGCCGCTGAATTTTACCCACTCCAGTTCATCGTCCAGTTTTTTCATGGTGGCCACTTCGTAAACATGAATCTGCTGCCAATCAGACCCGGCATCGTTGCGACTTACGGCGAGGTACTTATTATCATCGGAAACACCAATAATGCCTACCGCTGTAGTCCCGTCTTCCGATAGTTTGTTTGGGTCAATGAAAACTTCTGGCACTCCATCCAGCCCTTTTTGGCGGTAAATAACGGATTGGTTTTGCAGGCCATCATTTTTTGAAAAGAAATAATAATCGCCTACACGTGAAGGTGCAGAGAACTTTGGGTAATTGAACAACTCTTCATATCGATCACGGATGGCGTTCCTAAAAGGGATTTGATCAAGGTATCCTTGGGTGGTTTTGTTTTGTGCTATGACCCAAGCTTTGGTATCATCTGCATTATCATCTTCGAGCCAACGGTAGGGGTCCGGAACTTTGTTGCCGAAATATTCATCAATTGTATCGCCAGTCACAGTTTCTGGATAGCTGACTTTTATGCGAGGGTAATCCATATTCGTGGAAGTCGTTTCTGTTGTTTCGTTTTTACAAGCAATCAAGCCGCATGTAAAAACCAAAATGGCCAGGATGTATTTCATGTTTGTCAAATTAGGTGAATGTTGTAAGGGTGCAAAAGTAAGGTTACAAAATGACACTTTTGCTTAATGGAAGATGCTCAAATTAACGTCAGATATATTTGGCTCTTTTAGACTTACGCTCTGCTAACTTTGGCAAGTGTCCTATCAATCTGCTTCCTGTGCCGAACGAGGTGGTCACGGAAGAATAGTAGCATGCCATCAAAAGTCATGCGCCCCCCGAAAGCATGGCGGTAGGTCAGCATGTGCAGCCATTCGTCTGGAACATTATCGAGAAATTCTTTTAACTCTTTTCGTTGTTGCCGCCAGTCTTTGACCAATTTTTCAAATGTGGCATTTTGATCAAAATGGTCTTCATTTACGACTACAGGCGCTTTTACTTTGATGGGGATATGCAAAAAAAGATATAGTTGAAATTTTCTGAAATGATCTGAAAAACCTGCCTTCTTCAAAGAATCGGGATAACTGGTTTTCTTTTCCACGTATGCCATTGAGCCTTTTTCAGCTTTCATTAAATGTTGCATGATCTCCAAAACCGACCAAGCGTCAGGGGCAGGTTTTTTCCCTAAAATTTCAGGTGGGTATTGGGATAGATCAGTGACCAGGCGGTCAAGGCTGCTTTCTATTGAACTGAACTTTGACATCAATGATTTGTCCATGTCATGCATTTTTTTTGGCCCGAACCATTTCCCTTTTGCCAGGTGGGCCTTTTAATGTTTTCACTTCAAATCCAATGGATTTCAATGTCCTCTTAAAACTGCCCTTAGCACAGTAGGTTACCAAAACACCTTTTGGATTTAGGGCTTTGAACATTTTTTCCATCAGAGGAGCTTCCCAAAGTTTGGGCTGAATATTTGGGGCAAATGCATCAAAATAAATAAGGTCGAATTGTTCGTTAAAGCTTGCCGTCTCAAATGATTGTCTCCTTTTTAATAAGGAAAAATGGTCACTTATCTTTATCGGTTCTTCCCAGTTGCCTTTATGCAGTTTTTGAAAAACACATTGGCCGTTTACCAAACCGAGCACTTCGCAATAATTCAATTTTTCGACGGTTTCAAGGTCTATTGGGAATTGTTCGACCGCCTGATATTTTATTTTCACTTTTAATTTATTTGCTTCGACACAGGTAAGCAATGCATTGAGGCCAGTACCGAAGCCCATTTCAAGAATGCTTAATTCTTTTTTTCCCAAACATTTGTAAAAGAGGCCTTCCTTAATAAAAACATGCCTGCTTTCCTGAATTGCCCCATATTTGGAATGGTAGGTAACGCCAAATTTTTCCGATAATAAAGTTGAGGAGCCGTCCCTCGATTCAAATATAATCCACATCTTTTTTTGATTTATACTGTTGCCGAAAATTAAATGTTTTGGCAGTGCAGTTTTTAGAGATTCTTGCACATAAATTGAAACAACCGAACCGTCATCCGTTTACCCTTCTCAATTTGATGATGCCCAAAGCATGCATAACCCTCAGTATGGGATATACCGGATCAAACTCGAACCATTTTTTTGCAAAATTAGGGCTGTTGGGGTGCTTGTGGTGGTTGTTTTGAAATAACTCACCCAACATCAGGAAATCGAAAGGAACCGTGTTTTTTGAATCATCCTCGTTATTGTAATTCTGGTATCCATATTTATGCCCACACCAATTTACAACGGCTCCGTGAATGGGGCCCATGAGGAAATGGATGGGCAATAGCAAGTACATCCACCAGGCAGTGGCAAAATAAACATAGAAAATAATGTAAAAGATGCTCCACAACAACCTCGATAAGTGGCCATAGCCAAACCTGTCAAGCAGTTTCCATTCCGGGTAATTTCCCAAAAATTTGGGGGACACCTTAATTGTTTTGGTGACAAGGCCATGAAAAATTTCCCGGGTATGCATCATCATGCCCATCACGTCTTTAAAAAAATGGGGTGAATGGGGGTCTTTTTCGGTGTCAGAGTATGCATGGTGCATACGGTGCATGATGGCATAGGCACTTGGAGTCAGATAAGAACTCCCCTGTGCGACATAGGTTAAGAAATGAAAAAACCTTTCCCATAACTTACTCATGGTGAACATTTTATGCGAAGCATATCGGTGATGGAAAAAGGTTTGGAAGAACAAAGACAAAAACCAGTGTGCGGTAAAAAAGATGAAAATAGGCATCAGTAAAGTTAAATTAATATTGGATTTTCTCTACAAGATTGTAGAAATGCAATAATCGGGATAAGGTTTTAATACTCAACATTTTATAGGTCAATTTTCTCTAAAATTCGTATTATATATTTATTAAAATTAAAAATTGGAATAATGTTTGAAAAAACCTAATATGTTTTTGATTCTCTATATCAGTAATTTACAAATATTAATTATTTGAAATTATATGAGGTCAATTGAAACAAAAAGAAAACAGACAAAGTATCAATAGCACAAAAACGAACCCTTCTGAGCTGCACTAAGCAAATTCCCTGAACATTTTAAACAAGTGACAATCCATCGAGAAGAAAAAAGGCTTTTCCCCCGGCTTGTCACCCAAAACCGTACTTTCATGAACAGCCTGAACCGTCAGCTCATCCTCATTGCTACGTCCGCACTGGCACTCACTGCAACCATTGGATTCCTTATTCAGACCGACGCATTCAACGAACTGAAAGTAGAATTCAAACAGGTTTTCAAAGAAAACGAAAAAAACAAAAAGCATGTAAAAGAGCAGGCCGCAACCATCCGTCAATTAGGCGAAGAGATTTTTTTCAAAGAAGATAGTATTCGCAGGCTCAATATTCGGATTGCCGAATTGGTTGAAGAAACCACAACCTTAAAAGAAAAGGTTAGGTCGCTGGATATAAAGGTTCAAAAGTTAAGCGATAATGTAAACGGGCTAACAAAGCGAATCAACGTTTTAAACTCAAGCAAAAGCAAAGACCAACAAAAAATTAATGAACTTGCAAAAGAGCGGGATGAAATATTGAAACAGATGGAATTGATGGATAAACAGCGCACTGCTGAAAAGGACAGGATGAAAATGAAAGAAGAAAAAGTGCGCCAGCAACAGCAAGCCATGGAGTCATTGGAATCATCCATCAAGAAGAAAAAAGAATCCATTGACCGTCTAAACGTGTCGCCAAAAAAAGAGGTTAACGAACCTGCTTATGCTGCGCCTCCTGCCATGACGGGCATCGAAAACGAGAAAGAAGAAATCATTGCTGCAAGGAAGCAAAACCGGATGAAGGAAATTGTGACTTCCACTCAAATTGAATTCAAATCGGTCAGTTTAAGGGACGAAAAAAGCGGTAAGGATTTAGATAAAATCAAAGAAAATGGCTGGCGTTATACAATTGTAAATTTCGACCTGACGAATACAGACCCTGATGCCATTTACGACGAAGAATTTATCATCCAAATATTCGATGTGGACAACCAAAGGGTCGTCCCTTACAACGAAAGCAACCCAGGGTATCCCGACAGCCACATCGGCTCAACGGGGCATAAGTTCACTTACGAGGGAAAACCATTGGAAATATCTTATTTCAACAGCCAAAAGAAAACAGGAAAAAATTACGAAGTCCGTTTTTATTATGCTGGTAAAGGGTTTTTATTACCTATTAAAAACGGCAACACCCGGATCGTAGAAGATGGAACGGTGGTTCAGCGATAAGATCCGCACTTAGTTTGGAAAGCCTTTATCTCAATAGAAGTTGTTTTTGGGCAGTGACCTCGGTCGCTGCCTTTTTTTATTTGGAGAATTTGAGAGTATGAGAGAAAAAACCATCTAACCATTTAACCATCCAACCATTTCTCTCCTACCTTTGCCGCATGCACCTGCTGGTACTCAAACTCACCAATTTTAGGAATTACGAATTTCAAGAACTGAAATTTTCCCCTCATTTAAATCTGATTGCTGGCCTCAATGGCATGGGGAAAACCAACCTCCTCGATGCCGTTTATTATTTGTGCATGGGAAAAAGTCATTTCACGGGTACCGACCGGAACGTAGTGCGGCATAAGGAAGACTTTTTCAGGTTAGAAGGGCAATTTTTTTTAAATAAAAAGGAAGAAAAAATAGTCGCTAAAGTACAGCCTGGAAAACTGAAAGTTTTTGAAAAAAATGACATTCCATATGAGCGTTTAGCAGATCACGTGGGATTGTTGCCTGTAGTGTTTAAAGCACCAGATGACACTGCTTTGGCTTTGGAAGGGAGCGAGGAAAGACGCCGCTTTTTGGACAATACCCTTTGTCAGGTCGACCAGCAATACTTGTGGCATTTAATGCAGTACAAAAAGGTGTTGCAAAATAGGAATGCGCTGTTAAAACAATTCGCAGAGCAACGTTCATTCGAGCCAGCGCTTTTGGAAGTATATGACCAACAGATGAATGAGCCAGCAAATTATATTTTTGAAAAAAGGAAAGAGTTTATTGAAACGTTTGAGCCAAAATTCAATGAATTTTACCAAATCATATGTGATGGGAAAGAACAAGTCAAATGCACATATCGCTCCCAATTATCTGAGAATTCTTTTTTTGATAAAATAAAAAATGCAGTAGAAAAAGACCGGGTGTTGCAAAGAACAACAGTGGGCATCCATAAAGATGACCTTCAATTCAAGATGGACGACCGGCCATTGAAAGTTTTTGCTTCCCAAGGGCAACTCAAGTCGTTTGTGCTTTCTTTGAAATTGGCGCAATATGATTGCCTAAAAACTGAAAAAGAAATTACTCCAATATTATTGCTCGACGATCTTTTTGACAAGCTGGACGACCGACGGGTAAAACACTTGTTGGAATTGCTAGTAAAAGGAGACTTTGGTCAAGTTTTTATTACCGACACACATCCAGAACGGAGCGAAGAAATTGCCAAACATTTTGGCAGTGATTATGAAAAATTTATTATTGCAAATGGCTCTTTAATGACGAATGAATAATTTATAATGATGAATGACCATATCGTAGTTAATTTGACGGACGCAAGCATTTACCAAAAAGAAAACAGAGTGCTGGACAAGGTAAACTTGACGATCTCACGAGGTGAATTTGTTTACCTGATTGGAAAAACCGGCAGCGGCAAATCGAGCTTGCTAAAAACATTGTACGCTGCCCTTCCCTTGCAGTATGGGACAGGCACAGTGGCGGGTCATGTGCTTAAGAATTTGAATAGAAAAACCATTCCATTGCTCCGCCGAAAATTGGGCATAATATTTCAGGATTTTAATTTATTGGAAGATCGCAGCATTGAGCAAAACCTCTTGTTTGCCATGCAGGCCATGGGCTGGACGGACAAGAAAAAAATGAAAGACCGCATTGATGAACTGCTCGAAAAAGTGGACTTAACGGGAAAAAATAAAACAATGCCCCACAACATCTCTGGCGGCGAACAACAACGGGTCGTCATCGCCCGTGCCCTCCTCAATAATCCTCAATTGATAATAGCAGATGAACCTACGGGTAACCTCGACCCTGAAACCTCCGACGATATTTTATTGCTGCTCCGCAAACTGGCGAATGAGAATGATACAGCTGTTCTTTTTGCCACTCATGACTACCGCATTTTGGAAAATTTCCCCGCACGGATCATTCGATGCCATGCGGGGAAGGTGATTGATGAGGAGGATGTGGTGGTGTGAAATGAACCACTTACCGGTTTTGCTGTTTCTCCCCTAAATTCCAAAAAAAATGTCCAAAATCAACATCTTCTGGTTTCGCCGTGACCTCCGCCTGCATGACAATGCTGGATTATTCCATGCCTTAAAAAGTGGGCTCCCCATTTTGTCTTTATTTATTTTTGACAAAAACATCCTCGATAAATTAGAAAATAAAAAAGATGCAAGGGTGACTTTTATCCACAATGAAATAAACCGTTTGTCAGAGGAATTAAATACTTTGGGAAGCACTATATTAGTCAAATATGGTTTTCCTAAAAAAATATGGCAGGAATTAATTGATGAATATGAAATTGAAGCAGTTTTTACTAATCATGACTATGAACCATACGCAAAAAAAAGGGATCAAGAAATAAATGATTTATTAAAAGAAAATAACATTAAATTTCACTCATTTAAAGATCATGTTATTTTCGAAAACAAAGAAATTGTAAAAAATGACGGAAAACCCTACACCGTATTCACGCCATATAGCCGAAAATGGAAAGAAAAATTAAATTCTAAAACCAAACGAAATAAAGTCCCGCATTTTAATCGGGATAGTAAAAACCGTGACGGTTCTGATATTTCATTTTATTTCAAATCCTACCCGAATGAAAAATACTTTTTCAATTTCATTAAATTAAACAATACAATAATTCCTTCTTTAGTAGAATTGGGATTTGAAAAATCTGAATTAATATTCCCAAAAAGAATAGTCACTCAGGGGTTAATAAAAAATTATGGGAAAAACCGTGACTATCCAGCAATAGCTGGCACCTCCAAACTGGGTGTCCATTTTCGATTTGGCACCATCAGCATCCGGGAAAAAGCACGAAAGGCCATTGGATTAAGTGAAATATTTTTAAATGAATTAATATGGCGGGACTTTTATGCCATGATTTTGGCGAATTTCCCGCATGTCGCAAACGCACCATTTAAACCGAAATATAAAAACATTGAATGGAGGAATAATGAAATGGAATTCAAGGCTTGGTGCGATGGAAAAACAGGACACCCGTTAGTGGATGCAGGCATGCGGGAATTAAATGCCACCGGTTATATGCACAACAGGGTACGAATGGTTACAGCCAGTTTTTTAACCAAACATCTTTTGATTAACTGGCAATGGGGCGAGGCATATTTTGCGGAAAAATTATTGGATTTTGATTTGGCCAGCAATAATGGCGGTTGGCAATGGGCAGCGGGATGTGGCACAGACGCAGCACCATATTTCCGTATATTCAACCCAACTTCCCAATTGGAAAAATTCGACAAAGAATTAAAGTATGTAAAAAAATGGGTGCCGGAATATGGAACCGATAAATACCCACAGCCTATTGTGGATCATAAAATGGCGAGGTCAAGATGTTTGGAAGTTTATAAGGAAGCGTTGAACGGAAATTAAGAAATTGGGAATTAATTTCCAATTCCCAATTTCTTAATTTCTAATTACTCTACAAATTTCAAAGAAACTGAATTAATGCAATAGCGCAATCCAGTAGGTGCTGGCCCATCATTAAACACATGACCTAAATGCCCATCACAACGGGCACAAACTACTTCAATCCTGACCATTCCAAACTTGGTGTCTTTATTTTCGCCAATACAATATTCGTTTACTGGCTTATAAAAACTTGGCCAGCCAGTACCGCTTTTGAATTTCGTTTCTGAATCAAAAAGTTCAAACCCGCAGGCACGGCATAGGTATTTTCCTCTCTTTTTATTGTCCCAATATTCGCCAGTAAAAGCCCGCTCGGTCCCAGCCTCCCGAAGCACATAATATTCCTGATCGGATAATTCTGCTTTCCATTCAGCATCTGATTTGTTGATTTTAGCAATTGTTTCGCCCGTTGGCGTGACGATGTTTTTAAGATCGCCTTTTTCATTATTGTGGGCATGTTGGGCCTGATTGCAGGAGGCCAACAGCAAAAGGGAAAATAGCAAAAGGTAATTTTTCATGTTAGGATTTTTAAAAAAATAAATTTCCAAATTCCCATTTGGGAGTACGTAATATAAAACGAAAAACCCCAGATCAAGTTTATATAAAACTGTCTTCACTGCGCCTTATAAACGATCACCTCAACTTTTCTCTTCTTCCAGTCAGGCCCAATATCAAGCTTATTCTAATTTGCATTCACTCTGCTAGGTAAACGATTATTTCTACTTTCCTTTTCTTCCAATCTGGCTCAAAACCCAAATTCTTTCCTTTTCCCTCAAGTCGGATATCATCTACTTTGATATTTTTTTCTTTGAGAAATACACCAACGGCCTCTGCACGTTTTTCTGACAGCTCAAGGTTGTACGCTTCATCTCCTTGTTCATCTGTAAACCCAATGATCTCAATATAGGCCGGTTCCCTTTCAGCGAAGTTGGCAACGAGGAATTGTTTAAAATCCTCAATAGATTCCGATTTCATGTCCGATTTATCAAAATCAAAATATACAGTGAACTTTTCTTTTTTGCTAAATGGCGGGATTTTTTTCGATATTTTAGGTGGATCGGGTTCATTCAAATCCGAATAGGAAGGCAGTTTGAAAAGCGGGTCGAGCAAAATATCCAATTTATAAAATGTGGTGTTGTCCCATTGCGGTATCCGGAATTCTCTTTGATAGGGATGGTATTCTTTCCGCCTTACGTTGATGTCTAAATAGTCGTTTGCATCCACACACAGAAAGAAGCGGCCTTCTTCGTCAGTAACCAGGGTTTGCCTGTCTTTTATCACAACTGTCGTAAAAGGCAACGGTTTTAAAGTGATCGAATCCTTCACCTGTCCTTCGACGAGGGTAACCGGGTTGCTCTGCAAAACATCTGGCAACTCAAAATAATATATATCCATTCCGCCCGCCCCGCCTACCCGGTCGCTGGCAAAAAAACCCGTTTTACCGTCCGCACTGAGGAAAAACCCCAATTCCCGATAAGAAGAATTGACAGGCATGCCAAGGTTAACTGGCAGACTCCAAAAATCATCTCCAGCCAGTTTGGAAAAAAATATATCTTGTTCGCCGAGACCGGTATGGCCAGTAGAGGAGAAAAAGAGCGTTTGGCCATCGTTGGTTATATAAGGGGCTTCTTCATCATAAGGCGTATTGATGTGGTCACCGAGGTTGACCGGATCCCCCCAATTTCCATCAGGTAACCGATGGCTTTTCCAAATATCGGTACCTCCTTGTCCTCCTTCCCTGTTACTTGAAAAATATAGGATAGTCCCATCACAATTGATACTGGCCTGCGATTCCCAAGCCTCAGAATTGTTTGCCCCTTCGGTAGGCGACAGGTCATATACTTCCGTTCCATTTAATCTGCCTTCCCAAATATCACAGGTACCTTTTACATTTTCCCTTTCACAAGCAGTGAAATAAAAATGCCGTCCATCTTGAACCAACGTAGTCATTCCTTCGTGCTTTCCTGTATTAAATTCGTTTACCTTTCTACCCGATTTCCACACATTGTCTTCGCAAGTACTTACGAACAGGTTCTCATCGGAAAACTTATCGCGTCGAGATGTATAAAAAATAGTCTTATTGCTATTTGATAGGTATGGGAAATATTCATCTGCTTTTGTATTGATGGATGTTCCCAAGTTATATACCCCTTCAATGTTCCAAAACTGGATACTGTCCAGTGCTATATGGCAAGCCCGACGGCTCGCTTCCAAATTCCCTAAATATTCCTGCTCTATTTTTCGTTCTTCAAAACCATTGTAAGTGAATTGCTTTATATCCACACTCAAAAGGGAATCGAATAATTCAAAGCTTTGCAGGGCGATGTCATAGCGTCCGCATTTGTAGTGGATATTTCCTATTTCGTAATACATGGCCCTCGAAAAATATGGGTTGGATTCAAGAGCTGCCTCGTAATTTATGGTGGCTTTTTCGTAATCGCCCATTAGTTCGTAACAAGCGCCTGCGCTGCGAAGGGCGGGTGGGAAATCAGGATATTTTTTCAATACTTTTTTGAAAAGGCGCAAAGCTTCTCCATACTTTTTCATCAACAGCGCTCTTTCGCCTTCATGGTGGATGGAACTGTATTCTTCAGGGATAACATAAATAAGTTCGTTTTTATCCGATTGGGCAAAAAATGCCTGAGAATACAAAGAGATTATAATAAGTAATAAACAACGTAACATTTTGACTGGGTGTAAATTTCTGGGAATTGGCGCAAATGTAGATACATTTTCGATACTTATGCGTATTTGATTCTAGGCACAATTCAGGCCATTTTACAGACTTCATTGGGCCTCAACATATAAAACGATTTGGCTTCCAAAATCCAGCCCTAAATAATTTCCGATTAATTCCGACTTTTACCCGTTTTAAAAAAACAGGCAACCATCTGGTATGTTGTGTGACGCCGAACTGTAGCTTGGCGATTGTAATGTGCTTAACTGCCAACGCTGCCGAACTGGAGTTCGGCGCTACATTTCACCCATATCCGCTGAATAATCACAAAAAATAGTAACCATAACTTGACCATGACCAACAAAGAACTCGCCAACACATTTCAGTTTTTGGGAAATATCATGGAACTGCATGGAGAAAACCCATTTAAAATCCGCTCGTACGCCAACGCCTACCTCATCATGCGGAAGTACCCTACTCCATTGTCTGATCTGTCGTTGGAAGAGCTTGCGGCCATAAAGGGTATTGGGAAAGCCATTTCCGAGAAAACAAGGGAATTATTGGAAACGGGAAAAATGGCTGCCCTTGCAAAGTATTTGGAAAAAACACCGCCGGGTGTCCAGGAAATGTTGAAAGTGAGGGGATTTGGCCCTAAAAAAGTAAAAGTTATTTGGAAAGAATTGGGTGTCGAAACGGTAGGCGAATTGCTTTATGCCTGCAACGAAAACAGGTTGGTCGAACTAAAAGGCTTTGGCCAGAAAACACAGGAAGACCTACGGCAAAAACTTGAGTATTTTCAAAAATCTGCTGGTAAATTCCGTTATGCTGATCTGATAGAAGAAGCTCAATCTGTTATCGATTTTATTCTTAAAAAATTGCCAGAGGCAAGGGTCAGTTTGGCTGGGGCGGTACGGCGTAAAAGCAATGTAGTAGAAAAAATAGAAGTGGTCATTGGATGGGAAGAAGGTCTTGATGCATTGTTTGCAACGGATCAACTTGTTTTGCAAAAACAAAGCGAAAACGTTTTTCATGCGGCAACAAAAAATGAATTGCCGGTTCTTATATATCAATGTGGGTTGAATGAATTTGGCAGCAAGCTGTTTCGGTATTCGGCGGGGGAAGACTTCATGCAGGCCTTTTTGAAAAAAACAAAAAATATTGATTTTAAAGGCATTAGTGACGAAACCAAAGTTTTTGAAAAAGCGGGCTTCCCATTTATTGAGCCGGAAATGAGGGAGCAAGAATGGTCGCTAAATTTGGCCACTAACAATGCCCTTCCGACCCTGCTCATACCCAATGACATTAAAGGCGTCGTCCATGCCCATTCAACTTACAGCGATGGACTGAACACGCTTCGGGAAATGGCAGAACATTGCCAAAGCCTCAGCTACGAATACCTGGCCATTTCAGATCACTCCAAAGCTGCTTTTTATGCCAACGGGCTCAAAGAAGATAGGCTACAAGAGCAATGGGCAGAAGTTGATACGCTGAACAAAGAGTTCGCTCCTTTCAAAATATTCAAAAGCATCGAATGCGACATCCTCGCCGATGGGAGACTCGATTATGATGATACAACTTTATCCAATTTTGATTTTGTTATAGCTTCGGTTCACTCCAATTTGAAGATGGAAGAGTCAAAGGCAAACAAACGTCTCATTAGTGCCGTTGAAAACCCGCACACGAGGATTCTCGGCCACCCCACTGGTCGGCTCTTGCTCTCCAGGCTTGGCTACCCAATTGACCACCAAAAAATTATTGATGCTTGCGCCGCCAACAATGTTGCTATCGAACTAAATGCGAACCCCTATCGGCTCGACCTCGACTGGACCTGGATTCCTTATGCGCTTGAAAAAGGCGTTCTCATTTCAATCAACCCTGATGCCCACAGCGTTGGTGGCATAAACGATATCCATTTTGGTGTGTTTTCTGCCAGAAAAGGTGGCTTGTCAGCAGATAAGTGCTTGACGTGTTTTGATCTGGAAAAATTTGATAAATGGGTTCACTCTTAAGTTGTTGACATTCGGCTAAGGGCCAATAGCTAACAGCCAAAAGCTAATAGCAATATGATAGAAACCTTCGTTGATTTTATATTCAATAGTACTGAATACCTTAAGGACTTTGTCAATTTGTACGGGACATGGGTTTACGTGCTCGTATTTGTAGTCATTTTCTCCGAAACAGGACTGGTGGTATTTCCTTTTCTGCCCGGTGATGGGTTTATATTGGCTGTCGGTGTCGTGGCCGAATCAACTGAACTAAATATTTGGCTTGCAATGGCATTGATGATTATTGCTGCTTTTTTGGGAAATGCTGTGAATTATACCATTGGGAAATATTTTGGGAAAAGGATTTTAGAAAACGGAAAAGTCAGATTTGTGAAACAAGAACACATAGATCAAACACATGAATTTTTTGTAAAACATGGACAGAAAGCAGTGATACTGAGCAGGTTCGTGCCCATTTTCAGAACATTTGTACCATTTGTTGCTGGCATCTCCAAAATGAGCAAAACCAAATTTTTGTCATATACCTTGTGGGGCGGAATAGCATGGGTCTTGCTTTTTGGCTTGATTGGCTATTTCTTTGGCCAACTGACATGGGTTCAACAAAACCTCTCCTTTATCTATATCTTTTTGGTTGTGGTGACGATCATACCAACAATTGTGGCAGCGTGGCGGGCGAAGATGAAAAAAGCAAAGGGCAGCAGTTAATGGGCTTGATTGAGGCTGTCTCATAAGTCTCCTCGGGGCATCAATTTGCTAAATCTAAAAGATTTAATAAATTTAAAATCAACCATTTATAGATTTACTAAATTTTTAAAATTTAGCAAATCCAAACATACGAGACAGCCTCAACGGACAATTGATTTACTGTTATACTAAAAAAAGGGTTGGTGCAAATTTGCGCCAACCCTTTTTATATTTTCAAATGGGATGCCTCTATACGGATTTTCCTAACTTTTGGGCAAGCAAATAGTAGAACACAACCCGCTTTTTCATTTTCGAAGCATATTCTTCACAAACGGCCTTGATCGCATTATCAAGGTCAGCTCCGAGGGAAACACCCAATTTCTTAACAGCAAAATTGTTGCGAACACGATCAAGTTCGCTTTCGTCAGCACAAGAGACCAAAGATGCATCTTTCAAATAGATAGATGGACCAAGGCCTTTGGCTATGTTTTTCAATAGTGTGGCATCGACTGCACTACGACCCAGACCTTTAAGATCCTTTTCGTAGCCTTCCATTTTTTCATCTAATTTGCTCATATAAGTAAATTTAATTTTAGTGAAAAATTTAATTGTCGCCCGAAGGTAGAAAGATTTTTGCATATGGAATACTTACGGGTGCAAAGTGTTAAAAAAAAATATAGCCGTCGAGTTCGTCCACTAATGCGATAATTTGAAACAACCTCTTGAGGTTACTGTAATACCTTAAACGTACCGTTCATCCAAAGCAAACATTTCCGGAAATTTGGCTTTACTGTCTTTAAAAAACACCATCATTTCCCGCATGACTTCTTCAAGCGTTTCACCTCCATGAAATACTGGTCCAAAATAAACCGTCCGGTTGGTATAATCCCCTCCCAATGTTACAATAGGAACATTGGCTTTTTGGGCCACATGGTAAAAACCAGTTTTCCATTTTTTACGAAGCGACCTTGACCCTTCTGGCGCTACAATGAGTGCTATTTTATCATAACGGGTATAGAGTTCCGCAAGCATCTCCACCTGATTGTAACCTGATCCGTCTTTTTTCTTTTTGCGTTTGATGCCAACCCCTCCGATCGGTTTTATGAGAAGGCTAAATGGAAATATCATCCAAACGGCTTTGATAGCAACTTTTATTGGAACACCAAGGCTCATCATGCATAGGACGCCGAAATAAAAATCCCAATTGGAAGTATGTGGGGCAAAAACAAAAACACACCGAAATACTTCTGGCGGTGTGGGCTTGCCGACGATCCTCCATCCATGCCATTTGAACAGGTACTTTGCCAGTCGGTGTTTAAATTTCATGTATATAAATTTTGCACCAAGGTAAAAAGAATGGGGTTTTTACCAACTATGGGTTTTTTCCTTTTATCATTGAGCGAAAATTTGCTGTTGGCTATTAGCTGTTGGCCAACAGCAAATAGCTAATAGCTAATAGCAAAAGAAGTCATGAACAAAATAGAAGACCTCCTCCAATTATTGGAACTGGAACAGATCGAGGATATTATTTTCAAAGGCGATAGCCACAAAACACCTTGGAAGCGGGTTTACGGCGGGCAAGTGCTTGCACAGTCTCTCACGGCTGCCTATCAGACTGTTCCAGCAGATAGGTTTGTACATTCCATGCATGGTTATTTTATCCTTGCAGGAGATGTAGAGAGGCCTGTAGTTTACAATGTGGACAAAACAAGGGATGGTGGCAGCTTTACTACCAGGCGGGTAGAAGCCATCCAGCACGGTCAGGCCATTTTTGTAGCTGCGTTTTCATTTCAAATGCAACAAAAAGGGCTCGACCACCAGATCACGATGCCCAATGTACCCTCTCCCGACATGCTCTTATCAGATGAACAAAGCATCGAACGATACAAAGACCGCCTTCCTGAAAAATATCTGCAAATACATGAAAACCGACCAATCGAATTTAGGCCTGTTGAACGCATTTCACCCCTTGACCCTAAAAAGCGGAATCCTTTTAGGCATGTATGGTTTAAGGCAAAGGGAAAATTGCCGGACGATATGCGTCTCCATCAACAAGTACTTGCCTATGCTTCTGATTATAACCTGTTGACGACTGCCATATTCCCACATCTTGACAAACAGGCTATACACGAAAGTTTCCTCGCCAGCCTTGATCATGCCATGTGGTTTCACCGGAATTTCAGGGTAGATGAGTGGCTGCTTTATGCACTCGACAGTCCAAGTGCTTCCAATTCACGGGGTTTCACAAGAGGGAATATTTTCAATGAAGAAGGAATATTGGTAGCCTCGGTTGTGCAAGAAGGGTTGATTAGGAGAAAGAGGTAACTCAGATGGAGGCCAGATCCTACATAAAGCATAAACCTGACCACTCAATATTTTTAAAAATTTTCTTCACTTTTCCTGATAACCATTTGATGCAGATCATATATATTTATGACCTTACATTTAATAACTTGACACAGCAATTTTCGCTATTAGTTTTTTTTGAAATATGAAAGCCGTTCTTTGAGGCCAAAGTGAAAGGGGTTTTTTGGAAAGAGGTTCGTTTTTCGTATCCGAATATTTTAAACATGACATTGTTAAGATAAATACTCTTTTCTTCTTATTCCAAACTGACAACGAGAAAGTAGTTTGCTTGGCAGCACCTTGCTTTTCCTTTTGTTTTTGATCAAATACCACTTTAAATGAAAACAACATTTTTGACCTCCTTCCTTTTGGCCTTTTTGCTGGGCAGCCCTCCCCTCTTTTCCCAGGAAAAAATAGCATTGATCGTAGCTATTGGCGACTACGCCCCGGAATCAGGGTGGATGAAAATCAGTTCTGAAAACGACATTCCTTTGGTGAAAAATGCCTTGCTGCAACAGGGCTTCAAAGAAGAATCCATTTATGTTATACAAGATGCTGATGCCACACGTGATGGGATCATCCGTGCGATTCAAACGCATTTAATCGGAAATGCAAGAAGTGGTGGCATGGTCTATTTCCATTATTCTGGACATGGGCAACAAGTGGCCGATGACAACTCGGATGAATTAGATGGATACGATGAAGCCTTAGTGCCTTACGACTCGCCCATGATGTACATGGCCGGTGAATACGAAGGGGAAAATTTATTGCGGGATGAAGAATTGGGGGCTCTCCTAGATGAAGTCAGATTGAGGCTAGGGCCATCTGGGAATTTGTTGGCCGTGGTGGATGCTTGTCATTCAGGTACTGGTACAAGAGGCATGTCGCCTGCCAGAGGTACTGATGTCATTATGGCTCCTGCCAATTATAAAGTAACGCACCGTGGCACTGCTTCCTCCGACTTGAACGGTTTTGAAGGAAGGCGAGAAAACAATTTGGCTCCAATGGTCGCTTTTTTTGGTGCAGCGCCCAACCAATTGAATTTCGAAACCAAAGATGAAAGTGGCAATGGGGTTGGATCTTTAAGTTATGCCTTCAGTAAAAAATTTACGGAAGCAAATAAGAATAGTACTTACCGAGGGCTTTTTGATCAAATAAAATTGGAGATGAGTTCAATTGCCCCCCGTCAACAACCACAGGCTGAAGGCCTACTCGATCAGGAAATACTCGGTGGAAACATTGTGGGCAAAACAATCTATTTCCAAGTAAAAAATTACAACGATGCATCGACATTAGTGATTGGCGGCGGTTGGCTCCAGGGGGTCAACGAAGGAGCAAAAATCGGTTTTTATCCTCCTGAAACAAGGGAACACAGCTCTGAAACACCCATTATGACTGGGACGGTGGCTAAGGCCAGCCCATTGGAGGCTGTAGTCTATCTCGATGGTGATATTGACAAAATAACTGCCCTCGGCGCTTGGGCTATGGTGTTGGAAAATAGCTTCGGGAATTTGTCTGTATCTGTAAAATTAGGTATCGAAAACAATCAAGCATTGCTTGCCGCATTTAACGAAAAAATGAAACCATATCCTATCCTTAAACTAGAAGAGGCAGCCGATTTGTTTGTCATCGAAAGAGGAGGCAAAATCCAACTCTTAACAAAAGACGATTTTGTATTGGCAGAAGTGAACAGCACCCTGAGTTCAAATGCCATTGCCCATCGTTTTGTCAAAAAAATGATCGGTTTTGGGCAGGCCAAATTTCTCCGCAACCTAGAAGTATCCAGTTATTATATCCCCTTGGAGTTTGAATTTGTTCCGGTAGAATATGACCATCGTAATCAAAGGGTGTTGGGAAATATCCCCATAACAGATAAAATAGATGCAGCAGGCAATTTGCATTTCCAAGACGGGGATGCTTTCCAAATAAAGGTGTTCAATCAAGGAGAAAAATCAGCCTATTTCACATTGTTGGATATTCAGCCGGACAACCAAGTAAACATCCTGATTCCAGGTTCGAATGAAGTACCCGCCGATTTTCGGGTCGCACCTGGCGATGCGGTTTTAGTACCAACGGTCTTTGAAATCGCCCCGCCCGCAGGAAATGAGGTTTTCAAACTGGTCGCCACCGATGAGCCAATCGATTTGGGTAGCATCGTCCAAACCCGTGGGCAAACCAAAAATGCCTCCCCCAATCCTTTTGAAAGGCTTTTTGCAGAAACCCATTTTACGGAAGATGTGATGACCCGGGGAGGAAGGACGCTCAGTATCGGCTCTTCAAAAGTGAATGTTTTTTCGCAGGTGTTTATTATTGATTAAGTGCTTGCGGACTTTTGACATTAGGGGTTAGGCTATAAATTTTAGTATTCTACTGAACAACAATTTTTATTAATATTTAAGAATTTGAAATTTAAGGGGTTAGATCCTTATATGGTTTGTATAAATTCGTTGTTTTTTAAATTCGTGGTTAAATATTCACTTTAACCACGAATTTAAAAAACAACGAATCAAGCATTAATTGAATTAAAACGTTATACTCAATGGGCACTTTTCAGTCCAATTAACTGATAATAAATATTCTACAAATCGTAAAAAGTTGTTGTTCATTAGAATAAAATTTCAGACAAGATTCGATAAAATAAGTTTTGTAATGCACTGATTTTCAATTGAAAAACCTTATCGGGTTTTCTAAAATCTAACGTCTAAAATCTTTTGTCAAAAGTCCAGTATATTAGCGTATCAATAAAAAAACCTCTTTTTTGAAAACAATAACCACCATCTTAATTATCATATGCTGCTTGTCACTCGCAGCACAGGAGCCTGCCTCCAAATTAAAAGGCGTTGTTCCAATCGCCAATTCCAATGTCCCCAATGCGAATTCTACTACCCGTGCAATTGTCGTTGGCATCTCCGACTACCAAAACGAACAAATCCCAGACCTCCAATATGCCCATAAGGATGCTGAGGCATTCGCCGAATACCTTCAATCACCAGCCGGAGGTGAATTGGACAATTCCCATTTAATCCTTTTGACAAATGAAAATGCGACTTCTGGAAAATTAGCAGTCGCATTTGATTGGTTATTGACGGAAAGCAAATCCGGTGACAAGGCCGTCATTTATTTTAGCGGTCATGGCGATGTGGAAGGCAAACTAAAATCTCAACCTGGATTTTTACTGTGCTGGGACTCTCCTCCGCAGACCTATATGGCGGGTGGGACATTCTCTTTGTATTTTTTACAAGAAATAATAAAGACCCTCACCATTGAGCTTCAGGTAAAAACAACCATTATTACCGATGCCTGCCGAAGCGGCAAATTGTCAGGGAACAGCATCGGAGGCTCACAATTAACCAGCCAGAACTTGGCCCAACAATATTCAAATGAAATAAAAATTCTATCGTGCCAGCCCAATGAATATAGTGTCGAAGGCGAACAATGGGGCAGCGGCAGGGGCGCATTCAGCTATTATTTGGTGGATGGGCTTTATGGTCTGGCCGATGCCGATGGGAACATGGAAGTCAACTTGTTGGAAATTGGTCGATACTGGAAGACAATGTAACCAAAGAAGTTGCCCCTTTAAGCCAACTCCCAATTACAGTCGGCAATCGCACTGAAATATTGACGGATGTGATACCTGAGTTATTGGCACAAGTCCGCAAACGCAACGCAAATCTTCTCTCTATCAGCAGAACCAATCAAAGGGGGATAGAAGATGCAATTGCTTCCCTAGACACCAATCTACAGAAGACCTATCAATCGTTTTTATTAGCTGTAGAAAATAAAATATTTCTCGAACCAGTAGATAGCTGCGCGGATGCCTATTTCGAAAAATTGATAAACGCACCTCAATTAAAAGAATGGCACGCTACTATCCGCCGTAATTATGTGGCTGCTTTGCAGGATGATGCACAGCAGGTAATTAATAAATTATTGGCTACTGATATTTTAGAAATTAGCAAAGAATATATTGAACAGATTGAAACGTACAAGGATTTTCCTCAATTGCTCGAACGGGCTTCGAATTTATTGGGAAATTCCCACTACATGTATAATAGCATTAAAGCAAGGCAATTCTTATTTGAAGGATTTCTTTATTTTTTACAGTATCGATATTCCGATGTGCCTGAATCTGGAAAAATAGCTTTGGATAAATTAAAGCAGTCAGTATTATTAGAGCCCTCGAATCCTCTTACCTATTTCTATCTAAGTGAATGTTTTGCAACTAAAATAAAAAACCCCGACTCAACCTATCATTATGCACTAAAAGCAATGGAATACAATGAAACATGGATACGGCCATATACTTTTTCGGCTTTTCGATTGGCAAGACATTTCAAACAATTCGAAAAAGCCAAAGAGTTATTGGATATGGCTGAGATTATAGATTCCAATCATTATTATTATTGGAATGCTAAAGGTGCTTGGCATTTTTACCAAGACCAATACGAAGATGCCGCTTATGCTTACAAAAAGGCTGCAAAAATAGATTCAGTTAACTATTTGGCATTTCGGAATTTAGGTGCTGCTTATTATCAAGGTGGTAAAACCAAAGAAGCGGAGGAAGCCTTTCTTCATGCCATTAGTTTAAAACCCGTGCAATATATTTCATACTTTAATTTAGGGCTCTTATATGAGGTGGACCAGCTATATTCAAAAGCAGAATACATGTATTTAAAAGCAATTGAAAATCAGCCACAACGTCCAAGGGCACGGCACAGGTTAGCAAATCTTTATTTAAAAAAAGCTAATTACAAAAAAGCAGAACAGCAATTGTTGAAAATAATAGAAATTAACCCTGCCGAGCCGAATCCAACTGTGTGGTATAATCTTGCATGTTTTGCAGTTTTAGGCAACAGACAAAAACAAGGCTTGGCTTTTTTGGAAAAAGCAATTCAAAAAGGAGCTACTTATGCTGACATAAAAGATGATGAGGATTTAAAGCCGTTACAAAAATTAACATCATTTAAAGAAATGATTAATAAATATTTTCCAAACGAAGTAAAACAATAATCCTAATTAACATTACTTACCTTGACAATGTCATGTTTAAAATATTTGAATGTGAAAAAGAAAAACTGCGGAGAGAGGTGTGTTTTTTTATTATTTTTTTGCAAAAAAATAATAAAAAAACACACCTCTCTCCGAAACCCCTCTTCTTCTCAGGCCTGAAAACGGATTTATATTTTGAAAATCGCAACATGACATTGTCAAGTTACTCTATAAAATTTAATTCACCTAAATCCAACTATTATGAAAAATTTAATTTTAGGCTTAATTACATTTCTAATGCCATTAGCATTTTACCAATGTGGAGAAGTCATAACGACAGTTGAAGACGTCAGTTTAATTGTCGAGAATGACTCCGGAACCGCTATAAGTGGAGCATCAGTCAAAGTCAATGAGGACATTCCAGCTCTAACAGATTCATCCGGTGACGCTGGAGAATTCGACTTATCTACAGGAGATTCCATAACTTATACCGCTTCAGGGTATAAAAACGTCACTGTATATTTAGAAGACCCTATTCTATTACAAAGTCTTACTGTGCATCTAGAAACCTCTACAACGGCTGCAAGAATGATTACTGGAGAAGTAACTTTTAATGGTAGCCCCTGTGGAATTGACAAGATTATAAACTTAGATAAACCTATGGAATCTACTAATTGTAATTCATTAAATGGGGAATATAATTTGGCATTTTCAACTCCGAGTCCTTTTAGAATAGGTTACGTATCCAACAATAATGGAGTTTTAAAACTTAAAATAAAAACCGATTCTGATAATACAAAAATGGATGTAGGCATGGACAGCTCAACTGGTAACGAGGGAAATTGACTTTTTAGATTTGCATAAATCTTTCTGGGTTTAAAAAGGCAAATTTAAATATTTTTATTTTTATTAGTTAAACTGGTAACCATTTCAATTTTAAGGTATCAATGGGCAAATAACCTTGCATCGCTTTCGATAACTTGAAACTTTTGCCCTATGAACCGTTCAACATTTTTAGCCCCCTATTTTTGCCGTTACTTTCCGAAGATGCTGCAAAATCATAGAAGTTTTAACAGTAAACTTCGTCTATGGATATTATCAAAAAATTGATCCCTAAAATCAATTAATCATAATCCTAAACATCTGAGAATAAAATTCCACTAGCCAAAAGTTAGTGAGTATTTTGTTTAAAAAAAAATCAGAATCTGAAATAAAACCCTCATTCTTTTAAAATAATAAAATATATAAAGTAACTTTCCGAAAACAACTAATCAATCAAATTTGCTTTAAAAAACTTTGAGCCAATTAATTAATATCTTACCTAAAAGTCGAAAACCGTGAAAGCAATTGGACACACATTAGCACATCTAATATTCTTCCAACTATTCTTTTTGCAACACATTTGTTGCCAATTGAATAACAACCTCCTTCCCGTTACAACACGTGCCATCTTATTTGGCGTATCTTCTTACCATGATAGCTTATTGCCTCCCCTTCCGGAAGCTAAATCAGACGCAGAACAATTTGCCGCATTTTTGCGCTCTCGAAACGGAGGGCTTATTCCGGGAGATTTAATCCAATTGATGACAGGCGAAGAGGCTACTATGGCGCATTTATTTTCAATGGGCAATTGGGTACAGGAAGAAAGCCGGCCAGGCGATCATACAATTTTATATTTTTCATGTCATGCCCGATTATTGGAAAAAGAGAACAATTTAGTCCCCTACCTTTTCTTTACAGATTCGCCCCGAGTTCCAGCGGGCGCAGGAGCCTTACGGTTATCCAGCCTGTTTCAATCGGTGCAGGTTATTGGAATAAAAAATTTAATCTCTTATCAACTTTATCTCGATCTAAAAATACCGCCTGACGATGATCCAGAAATATGGCGCCAATGGATGTATGCTTTCCAACAGTCATTTCCAAATGCATTTTTTAGCATTTCCAATTCAATTAAAAAAACAAAGGATAAATCTGAAAGTCAGTGTTATTCGCATTTATTCTTAAATGGAGTAATGGGTGGTGCAGACACCAATAATGACCAGAATGTCATGCCCTCGGAAATGGCGAAAATATTTAAGAAAAACGTCAACAAAATTCCGAAAGGGGAAATCTTTTTTATGGGTTTTTCATCAGGCCAATTGCCCATCAGTCGAGTACAAAATAATTTTTCAGGGAAGAACAAGAAAGATAATTTATTTCTCCCCATTGTAGGACAAGAAACAAGCCGGTTAGAGGATTCATTAATAAGAGAGGAAAATCAAAAAATAAAACAATGGTATAATGATTTTATTATCACCATGAAATTGGGCCAACTGATGTTGCCACCTGGAAGGTGCGCTTCAGATTTATACGACAGCCTGGCAACCGTAGAAAACCTCAAACCATTATACCGCCGATGGCAAAGAAAACTGGGCGCAGCCTTGCTCGATGAAACACAACAAGCCCTCAACGCATATTTGAAAACGGATTCAAGGGAATTGTTCCGCCGCTGGAAACATGCCAATCATTACAGCATTTATCCAGGTTATATGGAAAGGGCCATTGAATTAATGGGCGGCCGCAGTTTCATGCATGATATTATGCAGACCAAATTCCATTATTTTGTTGGTCTTAAACACCGATTAGATGGTGAAAAAGAAAACGACATACAAGCTTTCAAAAAAGCATTGAAAGCACAAGAACTCGCACTTACCTTTGAACCAGAAGCTGCGTTTGTATTAAATGAAATAGGTGTACTCCACGAAAGGTTGAATTCTTTCGGATCGGAACAATACTTTTTGAAAGCGCTAGATTATTCGCCAACCTGGAGCATTCCCCATTTAAATTTGTCTGTATATTATTTAAGTGCCAATCAACCCGAGAAAGCTATGGAATATGCCATCCAATCAGCCCGCCTAAACCCTGAGAGCGCTATTGCCTCAAACAACCTTGGAATAGTTCATTTAAATTTTGACAATTACACAGAGGCCGAGAAATATTTCCGGCAAGCCATTGCCTTGGATATTAAATATGAAGTGCCGTACTACAACCTGAGCTGCACAAAGGCTTTACAGGGCAAACACGATGCTGCTTTGCAATGGTTGGACCTGGCAATTGAAAGAGGATTTGATAATTGGGACAAAATTGAATCCGACCCTGATTTAGCAAGTGTCCGGAACTCAGAATTTTATGAAGACCTGAAAAGGAAGTATAGTAAAAATAAATAAGCGCTACCCCAATTATTTAGTCGCCATACCTTTTATACTTTGACAATCCCAATGTAAAATACGGGACGGGTTGTTAAATTATTGGTTCTTTGACAAATCCCGTGGAAGCTATTCAGAATATCAGTGTTTTAAGGGAAAGAAAATTTTTGAAAAAATTTTCTTTCCCTTAAAACACTGATAGAGAGGGAGGTGAAAAATAAAAAATTTTCAATTTTTTATTTTTCACCTCCCTCTCTTCCTGTTTTTTTATTGTTCCACTATAATCATCAAAGAACCAATTATTTTATTGAAATATAAAAACCATTTTTCATAGCCTCCCCCGAATTCACTTCGGGAGCCTAAGAGAGGGGCTTTTGGAGAGAAGTGTGTTTTTTTAATTTTTTTGCAAAAAAATTAAAAAAAATTCTATCCACTGATAACCATTCAACAATTGGAGTATTAATAAGCAAACAACCAATTATCCAACAAAAAAATTATTCAATAGTATAGTTTCAGTAATAAAAAACCAAATGAACTTTATACGGTTAAATAGCAATTTTTTAACAAAGTTCTTTCGGATGTTTTCAACGCAACTCCTGGCGCCTTGGCGCCAGGGTTACATTTCTCCAGCTTTACCCCCGACACACCATCAGAGCCTTTTATTAAAAGCTCTTTTAACATATTGAGTAATCGGAGGCTGTCTCATAAGTACCTTCGGAGCGATAATTTGCTAAATCTCAAAGATTTAGTAAATTTAAAATCAGCGAGTTATAGATTTACTAAATCTTTGAGATTTAGCAAATTATCGCTCCGAAGGTACTTATGAGACAGCCTCGATTTTGTTCCTCAAAGAGAACCTGAACCCGTTCATTATCAGAAGCCTTTCAGCCTTGAAAAACCGGTTTGATGAAATAATATAGATTATTAAAATGGCGTAAATTCGATCCTGGGGCATCATAATGCCCTAGGTTTTTTATCTTGCGTCAGGATATTCCCAATTGTTGAACTTGCCGATAAACCTATAAAATATACATGAAATCATTCCTACTTAAAAATGCTTCTTGGATAGCAGGTATCTTGTTGCTTGCATCAATTGGTTTTTATTTTGTTGCGAGGCCAGGCCCGAATAAATTTATTAGTTCTTCTCAATTTCAACACACAAAAAACCAATTGGCTGAAGTATTGGACAGGCTGGAAATATTGGGGTTTGCAGACACATTGAGCGCTCAAAAAATTGCTTTAAAGGATGCACTGACTCCTTTTCAAAAAGGAGATTATGGAAAGGCAAAGTCATCCCTCAAATTATTTCTTCAAAACTATACAGAGCATTTGGAAGCCCAATATTATCTGGGTTTATCATTGCTGTATTTGGAAGAAAAACTAAAGGCACGGCAATTATTAAACGAGCTTGCAAAAAAAGAAAATTTCGCATTCAGGGAAGATGCTGAATGGTTCTCATTATTGGCCTCTTCTGATAGTTACCCTGCTGAGTGCTTGGCCAATTTTCAAAAAATAGCGTCTTCGCCAACATCAAAATATCAGCAAGCCGCATCTGCTATAATGGCCTCTTTACAAATGAACCCCGGCCAAATTTCATTTCAAAAAACCGAAGCAGTTGATCCTGCCCAACCGCAATTTGCCATAGTTATTAAAAGTGAATATAAATGGTGGCACCAACCTCCTATCCGGGCATCCATCCTGTTATTATTACCCATTGGTGGATTGAGTCTTTTGTTATGGAAAAAAAGAGTGAAAGAAATAAATCAGGTCATTATCGAAAAAGAGGTTGAATCAAGGACTGCGAAAATTAAATCCGAAAAAGAGGCCATTGAAAAAGAGCGCAATATTTCTGAGAAACTATTGCACAATATTTTGCCAGCAGAGACAGCAGCGGAATTGAAAAAACATGGCCATTCGAACACCAAACGCCATGAAGAAGTCACAGTACTGTTTTGTGATTTTCAGGGGTTTACAAAAATATCAGAGGAATTATCACCTGAAGAATTGGTCAAAAACCTTGGAACTTGCTTTGAAGCGTTTGACCATATTATTGAAAAAGAAAAACTGGAAAAAATTAAAACCGTCGGGGATTGCTATATATGTGCAGGTGGATTAAAAAATGGAAATAAACAGCAAGCCATTCAAGTAATTAAAGCCGCCAAAAAAATGATTTCTTTTTTAAATGAATTTAACAAAAAGCAAAAAAAAGAAAAAAAACCTCCATTTAATGGGCGGATCGGAATTAATACTGGCCCTGTAGTGGCAGGGATTGTTGGAATCAAAAAATACGCTTACGACATATGGGGCGACACAGTAAATATTGCGGCAAGAATGGAGCAAGCAAGTGAACCGGGGCAAATAAACATTTCAGGGAGTACATATGAAGCGGTTAAAAGCCATTTTAACTGCAAATACAGAGGTAAAATTGAAGCCAAAGGAAAAGGGGCTATCGATATGTATTTTATCGAAAAATAATCATTTTATGAAAATTGGAAATTTTCGGGAAAATATTCAATTCACATTCATTAGAGATGTTCGTAAATAAGTAATCCTAATGTGTTTCCTCCCCCCAGCCCTCCCGTATTTATCGGGAGGGCTGGGGGGAGGAAACATGGGGTAACAAATTCCAAAATTTTATTTATGAACAACTCTATTGGTTAATATTTTTTCCTATTACCTATATCATTAATCTAAAAAAATTCTTATGAAAACAATCAAGTTCTTATTCCAAATCCTTTCTGCCATAGTATTTGTTTTTTTAATAAATCCTGCGGAAATCGACGCCCAAGACCTCACTGTGTCAAAGGACATTAAACAGGCCCCTACCTATTGTGACGACCTCTTTTCAAATACTAAGACAATGCTTCAAAAAAAGGCGAACACTCGATGTAGTACCATGAAATCTACGCTACAATGTACCGATAGAAAAACCGGATCAGTAATTTACCAAACGTTTATCGTCCAACCTAAATCCGATGGTTGCCAAACAACCATTAAAGTAACCGATGAAACTGAGAATAAGTTAGTTTCCAGAGGAGGAACAGCCGATTTTTCAGTGGCAGTTTTACAAGAACAATGTGCCAGGGGTGGCGTGACTTTGACGGCCTATGTACCTGGAAACGATAATGCTACCGGACAAAGTCCGTATAAATTTTCCTGGATTGCAGACGGCAAAGAAATAGACAAGGACATGCGTGTAGAATGCGTTTCAAAAGAAAAGGTCACGTTGAAAGTAACCAAAGTCGCAACTTATGAAGTTGTCACTAAAAATATTTCCATTGAGGAAGCCCGGTCGAGGGGTGGGGGTACAGCAATGGGCACAAATAAAACTGTTACTTATTGCGATGAACTGATTTCGACTACAAAAAACGCATTGCAAAAAAAGGCAAACTCAGGTTGTAAATCCACTAGAACAACCATTCCATGCCAAGACCGTAAATCCGGGGCTGATGTTCAAGTTGTAATCATGGCCCACCCTGCTAAGGGCAATTGTCGTACGACCGTAAAAGTAACCGACATCACGGCAAGTCAACTAAAAACGAGAGGAGGGAAAGCGGATTTTGAAGTCGAAGTCATGCAAGAAGAATGCCCCAAAGGAGGTGTTACTTTAACTGCCTATGTACCAGGAGACGGCAGTCCTGATAAAAAGAAGTCTTATGATTTCAAATGGATGGTTGGCAGTGAAGCGTCTGATTCTGATGAACAATCAGATGGCGAAGTGTTTGACTCTGACCAGCAGGCTGAATGTGTTTCAAGCGAGGAAACAACCCTTATAGTAACCGACATCGAAACTGGACAAACGGTTGTCAAAAACATTACGCTTGATCAAGCAGTTTCGAGGGGTGCTGTTGATTATAAAATGATTGGGTTTGAAAAAACCGCCTGTTTCGGTTCTTGTCCTGTATTCAAAGTAAGTATTAACAAAAGTGGAAAAGCTTTCTGGCATGGAATAGCCAACGTAGATAAGATCGGTACATGGGAAGCAATCGCCAGCAAACAAACGCTGGAAGAAATAAAAGATAAAGCTTTCAGTGTCAATTATTTCGACTATTACAGCAAATACCCTGTAGATGCCACTGTTGTTGATGCATCAAGCACGATCACATTTTTGAGGATCGGCGATATGGTAAAATCCATCAACAACACTATGGATGCGCCAGAAGAACTAAGCCAGTATGAGGAGTTCCTTGCAGAAATAATTTCTACTTTAGACTGGAAACAGGTTAGAAATACCGATTCCTCTGATAGATTGCATAGTTCGGGTGATCGGAATTGAATGAAGCACAATCTTCCGACAGCGGTGTTACCACTTTTCAAGTGGTAACACCGCTTTTCAAGTGCCTAGGCAGCCCTTAACTGAAAAGATCTTAAATTATTATTGATTTTACTGATAACATTTCTGATGATAGGTGATAAATGATTAGGGAATTATAAATGCCCTCCATCGCAGATGAATGGGTATTTGTCTTACATTTTTGCTCATTGAAATAGATTTAAAAATGGAATCAAATGAAGCAATTGGTCTATTATTGCAGTATAATAAATGGTGGCAAGAAAGAATCCTGGTGAACGTCAATAGCTGAATCTGCAAAAATATTACTGGTTTTGTAATGTTTTCGTTTATATTGATTCCGCTTTTATTAAAAAACCAATATGAAGGCACCATTCATTTCTACTTTGGAAAAAGAAATAGTTACGCAAATGAACAGTGAGCAGGAACTACTGTCTGAACTTAAATTGGGTTCATCGATTGCTTTTGAAATGTTGTATAAGCAGCATTTCAAAATGATTGCTTCCTTGATTACAAGAATGGGCGGCAAACGGGAAGATGTTGAAGATGTTTTTCAAGAATCCTTGTTTGTGCTGGTAAAAAAAATCAGGGAACCGGATTTTAAATTGACTGCGAAAATCGGAACTTTTCTTCATGCTGTCGCAAGAAATACTTGGTTGAAAAAAAGTCAATCCGCCCCAAAAGAAATAAACGTCACAATGGATGATATAGAAAAATTTACACTTGTAAATATAGACGATCAGGAACATTATAAAGAAAAGGAATTAATGATCGGTATCATATTGGACAAGATCAATACGTTGGACGAGGATTGCCAAAACGTAATCAGGATGACTTTCATAAAGAAAATGTCGCATGCAGAAGTGGCTGATATTTTAGGATACAGCTTGTCATTTATAAAAGTAAAAAAATTCAGGTGCTTGGGTTATTTAAGAAAAATGGTAGCAGACTCTCCTTTTTTTCAAATTTGAAAAAAGGAAGCAAATTTTAAATTATTTTAAAAACAATTAATTCAGATAAATCGATATGGCAAACGACAACATAACGGAATTAATCCACCGCTATCTTTTAAATGAAATGAAAGTAGAGGAAAAAGTAAAATTTGAAAATGAAATGTCTTCTAACGAAGCCGTCAAAAAACAGCTAAAAATGGAACAACGGTTTTTAAAAGGAGTAGAATACGCTGCCGATGCTGAGTTGAAAACAACCATCGCTAATGTTCACCAAGATTTAAAAAACAAGGGCTTTTTTAAAGAACAGCAAAACCATGAAGCTAAAATAATCAGCATCAATAAAAGGAACAGATTCCGTAATTTAATAGCCATTGCCGCCGCACTGGCAGTTCTGATTGCATCCTGGTTTGTATTTAATAAAATAAATACACCTGATGTAAATACAGATGTTATTTATGCAAATTATTATCAGCAAGAGAAAAATATTACTAACTTTCTTCTTGACCAACCAGCCATGGGGCTTGTTCCCACTGCCGAAAAGAAATTCGAACTTGCAATAGAGCAATATTCTTTTTCTGAATATGCCAAAGCCATTGAGCAACTTCTACCTTTGCAAAAAGAATTTCCAGACAACAAATTGATCCCATTTTATTTAGGCCTTTCCAATATTGGTCTTGGAAATATCGATGAAGCTATTCAACTGTTAACTCCACTGAACAAAAAAGAGTTTGAACACCAAGGGGCAGTAAAATGGTATTTAAGTTTGTCGTTAATAAATATAAAAAGAATCAATGAGGCAAAGGTGTTGTTAAATGAATTAATTGAAAACAATGACCCGGATTATTCTGCAAATGCAAAAGAACTATTAAAAGAATTAAAAGTATAAACATGGCAAAACTACACCTATCCAATCACTTCCAAATTTAATGACTCCCCTTACTCATAAAATATTAATTGTATTTATTTTGGCTTTTTTTTGTCAGTCCATTTTAGCTAATCCTTCCGATCAATTGGCATTAGCACAAAAGGTATTGGACAAATTATACACCGTATCCGGTCAATATATTTATGAAAAGCCAAGTCTCGAATTGGACAAAGAAAACCAAAGGGTAGCCGCTTATCTTCCATCCAAAAACCTGATCACCATTGATGAAAAAGTGCTTTCTATTTGCAACTCCTTGGGTGCGGAATCTGAAAATGCATTGGCTTTTATCATTGGCCATGAATTGGCACATGCTTTTCAAAAAGAGGTTAGGCACGGTGGCGAAACCACCAATTTTCTTTCCTACGACAAACACATCCACAGCAGTATAAGAACGGAAAAAGTAGCTGATATTCAGGGCGTGTTCACAGGATACCTTGCTGATTATGGCATGAAAAAAGCCATTCCTGAAGTTTTGGAAAAGATTTACAAAGAATATAATTTAACAGGTAAAAAACTCCCAAATTATCCAACTTTCGAGGAACGGTCGAATAGTGCAAATGAAGTAGTGGCATTGGTCGAAAACCTAAAAGACTTATTTGAATTAACGCCGTATTTGTTAGCGCTTGAGGAAAATGTATTGGCCATCAATAGCCTGGAATATATACTTGAATATTATCAAGGTTTTGAAATTCAAAACAATATAGGAGTTGCTTATTTATATTCTGTTTTGGATTTGACCCCGAACGAAGAAACAGACAGATATAGCTATCCTATCGAGATTGAAAATTCTTCCCAACTTAGGCAAATTGATATAACCAGGGGTCCTTTAAATCATATGGAAAAAATATTCAGAGATAAGACTTTAAAAAAGAGCATGGAATATTTTGATGACGCCATTAACCACAACAGAAAATACACAATTGCCAAAATAAACAAAGCATGTGCTTTAAACTTGTCAAATCAGCCAGAACAAGCAATTGAATATTTGAATAGCAGCATATTTTCAGCTAATGAAAAAAAATCGCCCAAATACAAAATGGTATTTGCCATTTCAGAAGGGTTGTTAAAAAGGACTGACAGGGCTGCTGTATTGTTCAATTCGATAAAAGAAAACAACAATCTCTTATTATCTTCTATTGCTAATTATAATTATCAGGTACTTAAAGGGAAAAAGACTGAGAACTATTCCCAAAATTCATTGGAGATTCCAGATCGGATCATTCAGCAAGCTGATCAGCTAAAATTGGGCAGGACACGTGACTGGGAAACATTTATATTATCAGGTAATGAAGAAGCTGTTTTTTTTAAAAAAAAGAAAACAGCTTTATCTAAGTCATATTCTTATGGAGATGAAATTAATAATTATTTCAGTATTGTCATTTTAGCAAACAACAAAAAAAATCATCCTTCTTTTAATGATGCCATTTCCAATCAGTCGTTTCACAATGTAGTCATGGTCAAGAACAGCATTTTTGTAAAATCAGAAAAAGGTGATGTAATTATTAAACTGGACGAAAAAGGCAATGTCCTTGAAATAGCCCGGTTTTATTAACACAATTAACTATTAAAAAAAATGGTTGCCAATAAATTTATTGGCAACCATTTTTTCAGACCATTATAGCTGTCATTAATCTGTTGTCAAAACAACTTTCCTGACAAATGATTTTCCACTTTGAGAAATTTGTAAGAAATAGGTACCCGGCCCATTTTGGGAAATATCGATATAATCACTAAAGTCACCACTAAATCTACCAAGGTCGTATTCATAAATAGCCCTGCCAGCGGGGTTATAAACTTTCACCATTGTTTCACCTTGAGTATCCAAATCAAATTGCAGTTCGAACATACCAATATTAGGGTTAGGGGCAAGTTTTAGATTATCAACTCTAAGATCATTGGATATTTCCATGTTGACACCTTTCGATCCTAAATTACGGGCTTCATTTTCAGTAATGTTTTCCAAAGCAATGTTCACTTCATCCACATCAATCCTTGGTTCCGTGTCATGCCTTTCTTTTTTTGACTTATTTGGAAAAACAATTGAAATGTCAGGGTCAACGTACATTAGCTTATGACCAAGTTCATCGCAATCGCAGTCTTTACAATTTTTTGTTTTAGCATAAGAAAGTATGCTTTTTGACCCACTCATTTTTTTTCCATCCCGAGTATAATCAACTGAAATTTTATCTCCGGGAGAAAGCATATTTATCGCAATACCAATGTCTGTCCAATCGTACATTTGATAGCCATTAATGTGGGTAATTATATCGTCTTCTTCCAATCCCAATTCCTTTGCGGTTGAATTATTGACTGGTTTTATACGAACCCCCGTTTGCCCACTTTCCTTTTCCAATTCCACAATTCCAAAAAACGGGTCTTCGCATTTGTTTTTATATTCCTTTGTAGCGTCGGTACGAGGACGGAAAATAACAGGTTTGCTCGTTTTTTTCCCCTTTCGGTAAAAATGGACGGTAGCTTCATCGCCCGGTTCGTATTTACGGAGGATGCCACCTAAATTTTGTTCCTCTCCTACCCTGTATTCGTCTATTCCAAAAATGTAATCGAAAGGTTTGATACCCGCTTTTTCCGCTGCTGTGTTTTTGATTACACTCGAGACGTAACTTCCATAAGGATTATCGAAACCAAGTGCTTTGGCTTTTTTCTCCGATAAGTGTTCTAAATAAACTCCAAGAAATGCGCCTTTGGTAGTTCCCCATTCTTCCTCTTCCCAATCCCACTTCCAGTTGCTATCATTTTTCCCAAAAGAAATGGATTTATTGTCATGTTGTTGTTTCTCCACGTTCCCACTCTTCGATACCTCCCGGTCTCCCCTTTTTACCAGCACATTTACCTTGTCGCCAGGTTTTAGGTTGTCCAAAACAGTAGTTACGTCATCCCAATCCAAAACAGGGTAGCCGTTAATAGCCTTGATAATGTCATCGTCTTCAAGCCCCATTTCTTCGGCTGCTGTATCGTGAATAACATTTATAGTTACCCCATCCATATCGTTTCTTCTTTCATGGCTGCTTGGCCTAACCCCTAAAAAGGCATCATCATGCCTATCCTCCTCCCAATCGAAATCGTCGTAATCCCCTAATTCCACTTCTACCGTTTTCTCTTGCCCGCTTCTTACGAAATACAGCTTGACTTTTTCGCCTGGTTCATAATCAGCTAAAATATCGGTCAGGTCCTGATTGTTACTTGTCCTTTGATCTTCGACTCCATAGATATAATCAAATGGTCGAAGCCCTGCCTTTTCTGCTGAAGAATTTTTGACCACTTTGGAAACGTAACTTCCGTATTTGTTTTTGAAGCCCAGTTTTTCTGCCTTTTCTTTTGATATATGATCGGAGTGAATACCTAAATAAGCGGTATTATGCAAACTTGAAAAGTGTACCCCATCTGGAAGATCATTAAAATGAATATCAAAATCTCCTCGCTCAATTTTTTCTTCTATATTGGCGGCAAGGTCTTCGGCAGCGATGGCAAGATGCTCGGCACTTCTTTCTGCGGTTGCACCAACTTGTTCTGCCAAACGTTCTGCTTGTTCAGCAAGGTTTTCGGCCCATTTTTCCCATTTGTCTTCGCTTTGTGCAGTTGCCAAAGAAACAACGGTCAGTAGAACCAGAAAAGTAAATATTAAGTTTTTCATGATAAAATTATGGATGAAACCTATGTTACTATACACTTTTTGAAAATGACTGGTTTTCATGCCTGAGAAGAAAGATTCTTTAGAGAGGGAGGTGTTTTTTTTGATTTTTTTTGCAAAAAAAATCAAAAAAAACACCTCCCTCTCTATTGGTTTCTTCACTTTTTGCCTGAAAACGGATTTAAATATAAAAAGTGTATAGCAACTTAGGATGAAACAACCCTGTTGGAATAAATACCAACAGGGGGTTTAAAGAAATAGTTGTTATTGATTGTTGGGTTAATCGACGGTTGAATGGTTAATAGATTTTGGTTCTCCCTTTGGAAAACTACTAAAAAATAGTCCTAAATCTTAAACCGTTGATGGTTCACATGCAAGTAAAAAAACACGATCATTTCTTAATGGCCCATAAAAGCCAGAACCATGTGCCAAAACCTCTCAAACCATTATTTTGTAATGGCATTTTCATTAAAAAGACATATTGGCCTTATCGAAAGTTGCACTGACAAAAACCAAAATGACCAGTACATTTGCAGGCAATTTATAGATGATTTTACTCAATGCTATCACCTATGTCCAACTACTTTTTTATAAAATTCTTTGTCTTATTTTTTTTATTACAGGCATGCAATAGTTCAAAACCTACCAATACAATGAAGTATTATGACCCTGATGCAAGCGCCAGCTACTCCATACTGAACCTCCCCATCAAACTTGATAAAACGGAATTGGAAAAAGCCATTAACCAGCAGTTGGGCCAAGTGGTTTTTGAAGATAGTGACTTCTCGGATGGTTTAATGATAAAAGCCACCAGACAGTCGGATGTCACATTAGAAGTAGCAGACCAAACTGTAAAGTATTTTGTACCAATTGACTTATGGGTGAAAAAAGACGTGATGATCACCGCAGTGGAAGCAGAGGGCGCACTCAACTTGGAATTTGAAACATTTTTCGACGTCAAACCTGACTGGCAGCTCGAAACCAAAACTGATCTCAAAAAATACGACTGGACAAAAACCCCGGTGGTCAAATTGGGCATCGGCAATCTAAATGTCACCTCAATTGCTAACCAGTTCATTGAACAAGCCAAAAGCCAATTGTCTTCTGCCATTGACGAACAGATTAAATATGCCATCGACCTAAAAAGGGAGATTAACAGGGCGTGGAATGAGATGCAGTCTCCCATTCTTGTCTCGGAGGAATATCGAACATGGCTAATAATGAATCCAGATTCTGTTAGGCTCACACCATTAATAAGTAGAGGCAATAGCATACAAAGCACCGTAGTTATCAGAGCCATGCCGAGAATGTCCATGGGAGCGAAACCACCGAATGATAACATTTCCCCTTTGCCTGAATTTCAATACATCAATGAAATCTCAAATGAACATTTTTCTATTTTCCTTGGTAGTGAAATCCCTTTTGATGAAGCTGAACGCATAACGAAGCAAAACATGGTAGGAGAATCTTATTCCTATGGAAAAAGGTCTGTGAAAGTGGAAGACATTAATTTGTATGGACAAGGCAATAAACTGGTCGTAAAAACCAGTTTGTCAGGGAGTTACACGGGAGATGTTTTCTTTACTGGAAAACCAGAATACAACGACCGCAAAAATGAAATCGTTATGAAAGATGTGGATTTTGACTTCAGCTCAAAAAAAACATTGATGAAAACAGCCAGTTGGTTATTCAAGGGCTCACTAAAAAAAACAATACAAGAGAATCTAAATTTCCAGCTAAACCAAAACCTCGAAGCTGCCCAATCAGCCATCGAACACCAATTGGAAAATTTTGACCTTGGCCCAGGAATTAAAATAGTAGGTAACCTTAACGAACTCAATGTATCCCATATTTATATCAGCTCCACAGGGATCAATGTAAAGGTGGGCTTGGATGGAAAACTCCATATTGAAGTTAAGCAATTCACAGCTTCAAAGTGACCAACATGATTTTTCTCATAAGTAAATAATATGACAATTAGAAATTTTGGAGCAATATTTTCTGCAAATAAAAACATGTCTAAAAACGGGTTCACCCCTTTACTTTTTATCAATAACCTCATAAATTTGCCATCCCAACGAACGGCAAAAAGTTGCCAACCAACGATATACCACATGAGTACAACCACAAAGTTTTGACTCAACAGTTATTAAATTAGGGAGTTGATTTGGAATGCTATTATGGCGGGCCTCAGCTGTTGACTTGTCCAGCTTCTGATCCCGATCTTGATCGGGAAAGGGACAGGAGGATTACAAAACACATTCCGGCTACCCTAACCATGTCTTTAGGGGTCAAAAACGCCTCTTGTACTTGTGTGGTTTTTTTATTACCTCTATTCTAATTACCACTCCATTTGTTTTCGCTGCTATCAAACTCAAATCTAACTTACACTTCTACTACTTTAAAAGATACATAGAAAGTTTGCAAAGGCCATTTGTATAGCAATCTTGATCTTGTTTTTGTCCTTTTTCGTGGATAAAAGGTGAGATTGCCAAATAAAGGGTTTAACTTTCACCTCAATAATTTCCTCATTTTCAAATCACTAAAAAATATTTATCATGGGAATATCAGCAATAATTTTTCTCGTACTTGCTTTCTTTGTCTTTACTTCAGCCTTGTTTGTAGTTAAACAACAGACTGCAGTCATCATCCAGCGCTTTGGTAAATTCGCCAGTGTCAGGAATTCAGGCCTTCAATTCAAAGTGCCTATTATTGATCAGATTGCAGGGCGCATTAGCTTAAAAATCCAACAATTGGATGTACCCGTTGAAACAAAAACCAAGGATGATGTTTTTGTCAGAATCCAGGTTTCTGTACAATACAGGATATTGAAGGATGCTATATACGAGGCATTCTACGAACTGCAAAATCCAACCGAACAGATTACCTCTTATATTTTCGATGTAGTGAGAGCAGAAGTACCTAAAATGAAATTGGATGATGTGTTCGTCAAAAAAGATGACATCGCCCATGCCATTTTAAGGGAACTCGATGAAGCCATGAATGACTATGGCTATGGCATTGTGAAAGCACTTGTGACTGATATAGACCCTGCATCCGAAGTCAAGCAAGCCATGAACCATATCAATGCTGCGGAACGTAAAAAGATCGCAGCTGAATATGAAGGGGAAGCCGAAAAAATCCGCATCGTGGCCAAAGCCAAAGCAGAGGCCGAGAGCAAGCGCTTGCAAGGCCAAGGTATCGCTGATCAGCGCCGGGAAATAGCAAAAGGTATAGAGGACAGCGTCGAAGCACTTAACAAAGTCGGTATCAATTCACAAGAGGCATCTGCACTTATTGTTGTGACCCAGCACTACGACACCTTACAAGCTGTTGGGGAGCAATCAAAGAATACGCTCATCTTGCTGCCAAACAGCCCGAACTCTGGAAGCGATATGCTTTCACAAATGACTTCCTCATTCATTGCCGCTCAGGAGTTTGGCGATGAACTCAGGAAATCAAACGCAGCTAATGGAAATAAAAAATTGAACTGATTCTGAAACGGTTCATTTTCTAAAGGTTCAAAGTCTAATTGGCTTTGAACCTTTTTTATTTTCGCCGTTCTCGTATGTTTGTTTTTTTCAAACAATCAACAATGACAAACAAAAGAAGGCCAACTCCAACACAAAAAAAGAAAGCAGCAGCCATCGCTGAAATATTGGAAAACCTGTACCCAGTCACTCCAATTCCCTTGAACCATCAAGACCCTTATACTTTACTGGTCGCAGTGCTCTTATCAGCCCAGTGTACCGATGTTCGAGTCAATCAAGTAACGCCAGCACTATTCGAATTGGCGAACACCCCCGGTAATATGGCCAAAGTACCAGTTGAAAAAATCGAAAAAATAATAAAGCCATGTGGCCTTGCTCCGAGAAAGTCAAAAGCCATTTCGGAGCTTTCGAAAATCCTTTTGGAAAAGCATGGAGGAAATGTCCCGCAAGACTGGGAAGCATTGGAAGCATTGCCTGGTGTCGGTCATAAAACAGCCTCGGTGGTGATGTCCCAAGCATTTGGCATACCTGCATTTCCGGTAGATACCCATATTCACCGATTGGCCTTCCGTTGGGGATTGAGCAGTGGTAAAAACGTAGTGCAAACGGAGCGAGATCTTAAAGCCGTATTTCCAAAAGAAAGTTGGAACAAGCTGCATCTACAGATTATCTTCTTTGGTCGGGAACACTGTCCAGCCAGAGGACATGATCCTAACATCTGCCCTATTTGCAGCAAATTCGGAATCAAAGCTATTTTTAAAAATGAAAAATAAACCCATCCTCGAAGCATGCGTGGAAACTGTCGAGCAGGCTGTTCAAGCTGAAAGATGTGGCGCTGACCGGATTGAGCTATGTGGTGATTTGTCGGTGGGTGGAATTACTCCATCGAATACATTGTTGAGGGAAACCATGGCAGCCGTAAATATTCCCATCATGGCAATGGCAAGGCCAAGAGGAGGAAATTTTGTTTACTCATATCATGAACTGGAGGAAATAAAAAGAGCAATTGACAATTTTAAGGAATTGAGTATTAAAGGTGTCGTTTTTGGTTTTTTGAAAAACAATGAAGTTGATCTTGAACTGACATCCGAAATGGCGAGTTATGCCCATCCTCTTGAAGTTACATTCCATAAGGCTATTGATTTTACTCTAGACCCAATCAAAGAAGCAAAAAGAATATCCCAAATCCCTGGTATTCAAAGGATTTTAACATCAGGTGGCAAAACCACCGCCGAAGAAGGAAAAGGTGTTTTAATTAAAATGCAAAAAGTTGTCGGAAAAAACTTAACCATTATAGCAGCCGGAAAAGTAACGGTGCAAAACCTAACGCTACTACATCAAACGATTGGCGCAAAGGAATACCATGGCCGTCGTATTGTTTTTTGACTTCACTCTAAACGGCTTACTGCTCGCCTGATCTTCGACATATTTTGCCAAACTAAAACTCCAAATGATAAAATCCCTACCAAATATACCCACCAATGCAGGTTCAAATCCATTCGAAATCCTTGGCCTTGCAACATTTCAACAAAAAAGTAGCGGATCAAAAAAAGTAAGGCAAAAACAACCACCATGACGATGGAAAATATTTTGAGGAATTTATTTTCAATCGATTTTGAGATCATTCCTGGAGCAAAACCTTGTTCCAATAACAGCTTTATAGAAGACGCATTCTTGGAAATGACCAATTGAAAAGCAGATATAAAGACTACAGCAGCCAAAAGCAAAATGACCAAGCCAAGGAAAATAACCGTTGAAATAATTATTCTGGATAAAATGATAAACTCCTTTCCGATCAAGCGGCCCGTACTGATTTCAAAACCGTTTTCCCCGATAAAATCCAAAAGTTCTTTATCCATCGGATTGGCTACTTTCAAGATGATTTTTGCAGGCTTTTTTCCATTATTTACCCCGAAAGTTTTATTGGCCCAAACCATGAATTCATAGGGCACTAAAATGGAGTTGATTCGATCTGAAAATCCGACGACCCTTCCCTGAAAAGTTTGTCGCTTGCCATTTCCTTCAAGCCGCACATCCATCACCATTCGCTGAGCGCTTTTTGCTGAAATCTGTGGCAACCCCTGGCTGGGTGCAAATCCAAAATTGTATAAAGCAAGATAGTCCCTTGCAACTATTACGGGTATTTCTTTTTGACCTTCAGACCAACGAAATGCCGGTTCATCAATATCCAAAAAATCAGAAGGCAGGGCTTCAAAAAACAACTCCGTGTAAAACCCGAGCATATCACTGTAGGCACCTGCTTTGAAGTCGTTTGATGAAAAAAGGCCAACGGACTCGACTGCTTCAATGTTTTCTATTTTTTCTATTTCATTTTCAGAAAAACCAGATACACCTCCAATGGTATTGAAAATATTGACTTTTTTATTGAGTTGGATAAACTGTTCATTTTGATTGTTTTTCCCAAAAAATAAAGATTGCAAATCAATGTAAAATTGAACGGCTGAAAGCAACAGCAACAATCCAAGTAAAGCTCCGGCAATTGCCCCAAACAATTGCCAATTGAAGCCTTTTTCCCAAAAAAGCTTATTCAATATTTTAATTAAGTCAATTTGCATTCAAATAAATTGGAGGCGCAAAATAAAAAAAGGGCAACCGTTGAACGGCTACCCTTTATTTGTTTTTCATGAAAATGCTTATTCGAGTTTAAACTTGACAGGCAAGTTAAATTGTACCCGGACAGGTCTTCCACGTTGCTTACCAGGTTCCCACTTAGGCATTTTTCCAACAACACGAAGTGCTTCCTGTCCACATCCGGCACCAATATCACGAACAACTTCAGCACCTGTGATACTGCCATCTTTTTCGACAACAAACTTGACAACGACCATTCCTTCTACTCCATTTTCACGAGCGATAGCTGGGTACTTGATATTACCATAAATGAACTGAAGCATCTTTTCGTCAGCACATTTTTTCTTTTCCGTTTTATCCGAGATGTTTTCACATCCTGGAAAAGCCGGCTGATCTTCAACCACTTTAAAGATTTCATTATCATCATTCTTTGGTGGTGGTGGCGGCGGTGGTGGTGGTGGCGGCGGAGCAGCAGGTTTTGGTGCTTCGATCTCCACTTCTTCATCGATCGAGGTATCCTCAAATGTGACGGTTTCTTCAACAGAAACATCATCAGGGATTTCTTGGATAACCGGCGGTGGCGGTGGCGGTGGCGGTGGCGGTGGTTCAGCTGTACGTGGCGTTTCCATTTCTATTTCCTCATCCAAAGTACCCAATAAACCGGATACATCAATCACCCTTTCGTACTGCGTCCAACTGAAGGCAAGGATCATAAGAACTATGGCCGCCATGAGCCCATAGTTAAGGAAAGTACCACTTAGGCCGAAAGTATCCACTTCAGGATATTTTGTCCTGCCTTCTAGGGGAGAACTGAAAGTTGTGTCTTTGTGCTTTGCGGTGAGGTCACTTTCAGAACGTTTAGCGTAGGCTTTCCTCACAAGTAAAATAATACCAACTGTGAGCAAAACCAAAGCGATGAAAGCACCTAGAACCACGCCGCCTTTTACTTCAAAATCCATAAAGCTTAAGTTTTAATGATGAAAGTTCTAAATAATAAATAGCTCAAACATGCTCCCGTAATATTAGCAACCATATCCCACAATTCAAAATAGCGGTGGGGAAAGAATGCCCATTGGACAAATTCAAGGAAGATTCCATAGCCTGAGACCCCCAAAACTGTCTTTTGCATGTTGGCTCTGGTAATTTTTCCGTCTTTTTTCAAGCCCCAGAAAAAGAGCCAAGCCAACATACCATAGGCAGCCAAATGACCAATTTTATCCGGCGATATGCCCATATCGGGTATTTGAACACCTGAACTTACAGATAGATAAAAGATCACTAAAGCGCATAATATGGCAGGTAAATACGGGTTCAAAGAACAGTTTTTAATAGCTATTCACACGTCAAGATGCACCTGAACTTAAAAATGGTGCAATGCCACTGATTTTTTTTCATGAAATCAGGCTTTTATATGCCTCGGCATCTAAAAGTGACTTTAATTCTTCAGGGTCAGACAACTCAACCTTAATAATCCAACCTTCCTCATAAGGGGAATCATTGACTAGAGTAGGGTTGTCGCCATCATTTTCGTCCAATGCCGGATTGAACTCCAATACCTTTCCGCTTACGGGCATGAGCAAATCAGAAGTTGTCTTGACTGCCTCAACAGTTCCAAAAACATCTTTAGCGTTCAATTCCTCTTCGATTGTGTCCACCTCGACATAGACGATTTCGCCCAATTCACTTTGGGCATGGTCGGTAATGCCGATGAAGGCGGTTTTTCCATCAGCTTCCACCCTGATCCACTCATGGTCATCAGAGTACTTGAGATTGTCTGGTATGTGCATAAAAAAAGATATGTGTTTGTAGTGAAAAATAGAAGGAAAGAAAGAGGAAACCATGGTTGGGTTGCAGCCTAACTTTTTTCCAGTGCGCCAAATTTAAAAGTTTTTAGAAATTCAAGAACAGAAAGGACAAAAAATAAAAAACCGGGCTTACGAAAAAGGAGATGTAAGCCCGGCGAAAACACGCTCTCTCTAATTTTTTATAGCGCTAAGATAATGGTTTTTAACAAAATCAAGCCTTTTTAAAATAATTTTATTCAGATTATTCACGCTGTAAAAAATGAATGTACCTACATCTAATTGGTTTTCAATGAGTTTTGAAATTTGTACAAACAAGGGAGGGTTTTTGTCGGTTGCATCATTTTTTTGACTTACAGTGGTACAACTTGCTTCTTAAGTACCTGAACATATATAATCGACACTTTTTCGCTTTATTGTTATTGGCTATTAGCCTTTTGCTTTTAGCTATTAAAAGCCAATAGCAAAAAGCCAACAGCTACTGGAATTTATAAAAAGTGTCGATTATTTCATTCAACCTACTTACCTTTCTCAATGCTGACATAGAGCAAAACCTGAATGCATTTGTGAATCCCCTCAAAATCTTACTTCCCGTTAGGGTGAATTGTTTTCAAATTGTGAGAAGTAAGCAATTTTCCATAAAAGTATTAATGTACCTGCCCTTTCTTTTGCTATATTCTAAAAACCGCTATCTTTGCGCTCCTTTTTTGAAAAATGAAAAAATTGGTCACTATTCAGAAAGGTTGAAGAGAGAAAGAAAAAATTTCAATTTTCATCGAAAAACAACCCATGCTGAATAGTCGCAAAAATTGTTATGAAAAAAGATATCCATCCAAAAAATTACAGAAAGGTTGTTTTTAAAGATTTCTCTTGTGACGAGGCAATCCTTACTAGTTCTTGTGCACCGTCCAATGAGACCATTGTTTGGGAAGACGGGAATGAATACCCCCTCATCAAGCTTGAAATATCTTCCTTCTCCCATCCATTTTTCACAGGAAAAATGAAATTCGTGGATACCGCTGGGCGTATTGATAAATTCAACAAGCGTTTTGCAAAGTCAAAATTTGCGAACAAAGAGAAAAGCGAATAGCCAAGTTGGTTTCATTTTTTTTCCAGAAAGAAAAGCCTCAACCTGTTTGGTTGAGGCTTTTTTTGTTACTTCGCTCTCAAATCAAAAATTGAACTTTTCTCAGAACTAAAACCTTGGTTTTTTTGAGCCTCTAAACCTACTTTAAACTGCCAGATAGCGATGAGAAACATTATACTTTTCGATAATGAAATCCGTGACAAGCTGTTACCTTTTACTTATACCAAACCTGTTTGCGAAATCCGTATAGGAATTTTGACCATCCGTGAGAAATGGGAGAAATGGTTGAATGGAAAAGTTTCCTTTATTACTCAGGATTACCTTTCCGATAAATACGACATCCTCATTTCAGAGCGTAATTTCCTCATCAACGGTTCTGTACTTCCGAATCAAGAAATTTGCTCCCTCATCCGCCAAATGGAGGATGGAGAAGCCATGCTGCTTAATGGCGAATTGATTGCTGCCGTTCTTGACAGGGATCAGTTTAACCGATTGATGTACGATGACATCGAAGAGCTTTCAAGCTTCGAACTAAGAGGAACCCCCATTTCAAAACTCAACAATATCTGGGACATCTTTTTGGTAAATAATAGCGCTATACTTTCTGATTTTCAACTACTTACTAAAGGTAGAACTTCTGCCCCAATCAGTGAATCCAATCAAGTACGCAATAAACCCCAAATCTTTCTTGAACCAGGAGCAAAAGTTGAATGCGCCATTCTCAGCGCAGAAAAAGGGCCCATTTACATTGGCAGGAATGCCGAAATCATGGAGGGTGCCCTAATTAGGGGGCCATTTGCCCTTGGTGAAAAAAGCACCGTGAAAATGGGTGCCAAAATTTATGGCCCAACTTCCATTGGCCCTTCCTGCGTTGTCGGTGGCGAAATCAAAAACGTCGTGATCTTTGGCCATTCCAACAAAGGTCACGAGGGCTATCTTGGAAATTCGGTTATCGGCGAATGGTGCAATCTAGGTGCAGACACCAATTGCTCCAACCTCAAAAACAATTGGAGCGAGGTCAAAATATGGGACTATCCCAGTGGAAGGTTTTCACCAACCGGCCAGTTGAAAGCAGGCTTATTTATGGGTGACTATTCAATGGCTGGCATCAATACCATGTTCAATACTGGCACTGTGGTCGGCAACTGTTGCAATATTTTCGGTAGTGGCTATCCAAGGACTTTCATTCCCTCCTTTAGTTGGGGCGGCAATGGAGGGTTTACCACTTACGATCCCGCAAAAGCATTTGCGTCTATTGAAAGCATGATGAAAATACATGGAAAACCATTCAAGCCGGATGACCGTCTGCTTTTACTGAAAGTATTTGAGGAAACCACCAAATTCAGGCATTGGGAATCCAAGGACGAAATGAAGAAAAAACTGCTCAAGTCGCAGCCTGTATGAAACAGCCCATATGGAAAATCTGGTTGAGTCATTTTACTGAGTTAGTCATTGACACTGCAAGTACTGATCTCAACCCCGATTTACAACTTGGGCTTAAAAATGGGCGGTACTGTCTTTCGACCCCCCACGCCATCTATTCCTACGGAGACCTGTATGGCAATTTTTCCAAATCTTTTAATAAAATAAATATTTCGGATAAGGATATTTATGATGTACTTGTACTCGGGTTTGGGCTAGGTAGCATTCCAATTATATTGGAAAAAAATTTTTATAAAAAATGCAGTTACGCGGGTGTTGAAGCTGATGAAACGATCGCATGGTGGGCATCCAAATACGTGTTGGGTGATTTAAAATCGCCTGTCCAAATGCACATAACAGATGCTGCATTATTTGTGGAAACGTGCAGCGAAAAATTTGACCTCATCGCCATGGACATTTTTGTGGACAATGAAATCCCTTCCGAATTTGAGGAGGTTACTTTTTTGAAAAAATTAAAAGCACTGCTCCGCAAAAACGGAATCCTTATGTACAACCGCTTGGCGTTAAGAGCAATTGACAAAGAACGGACATCTGAATTTTTCAAACATGAATTCAAAACCGTTTTTCCAAAAGGCCGCTACCTCGATCTTGGTGGCAACTGGATGTTGCTGAACCATTAAAAATCAAATTCCAACTGCACCCCATCCTCTTGGTTTTCTTTTTCCAGATTGGAGACCGTCACACCCAACAACCTTACTGCCTTGAGCTCTTCCCTACTTTCTTCCAATAGCCCGTACACCGTTTGTATGAGTGCCTCCAACGTTCGGACTTCACTGCCATAGGATTTGCTGCGGGTTATTAATTTAAATTCAGGGGTCTTTGCCTTCAAAGTAACTGTTCTCCCAAAGTTTTCGCTTTGCTCCATGTATTTGAAAACGATGCCGCTGACATGGTCAAGCCTTTCTTTCATCTCATCTATTTCAGTCAGGTCTTCACTGAACGTCCGTTCTGCCCCGATGGATTTTCGGATGCGGTTGGGATTCACAGGCCGATTGTCCTCTGCCCGAACGATGCGGTAAAAATGACGGCCTGCTTTACCAAACCGTTTTGCCAATTCGATCTCAGAATACTTTTTCAAATCTGCACCTGTGTGGATGCCCATTTTTTCCATTTTTAGAGCAGTTACTTTTCCAATGCCGAAAAATTTCTTGATCGGTAGCTGTTCCAAAAAAGGAATGGCTTCCTGTGGCAATATCACCTTCTGCCCATTCGGTTTATTGATATCAGATGCCACTTTTGCCAAAAACTTGTTGAAAGAAATGCCAGCCGAAGCAGTAAGGATTGTTTTATCAAAAACCTTCTGCCTGATCTCCTGTGCAATCAAGGTAGCTGAAGGCATGTTCTTTTTGTTTTCGGTTACATCAAGGTATGCTTCATCCAAAGAAAGTGGCTCAACAAGGTCGGTGTATTCGTGAAATATTTCTCTTATTTGGCGGGAAGTTTCTTTATACACAGGAAATCGGTGTTTCACAAAAATGAGATCAGGACATAGGCGCTTTGCTGTAATAGAAGGCATTGCAGAACGCACTCCAAACCGACGGGCCTCATAACTGGCAGAGGCCACCACTCCCCTCTTTGCTGAACCACCAACAGCAACAGGCTTGCCTTTCAAATCAGGGTCATCCCTTTGTTCTATGGAAGCATAGAAGGCGTCCATATCTATATGTATGATTTTACGTTGCACAAATTATCTTGACATTGTTAAATTACGACCCGATGTAATGCGTGCGGAGAAAACACACCTCTCTCCATGAACCCTTCTCTCTCAGGCTATGAAAAACAGCCTTTATATTTCAATGAAAGCTAATTTAACAAAGTCAAGTTATTATTATGGAAATGCGAAGGTAAACAGTCTTTGAAAATGCCCATTTTAAACATCTATCCACGAATGGAGAGGCTAAATTTGTTGAAAAATTCAAAAACCAATAACTATCACTTTGCCTATCTTCGCCCCCCGAAATTTTTATGCGACTTAAAACACTCGAAATAAAAGGTTTCAAATCCTTCGCTGACCATACGGTCATCAACTTTGAGGAGGATGTGATCGGCATTGTCGGCCCAAACGGCTCTGGCAAGAGCAATGTCGTGGATTCCATCCGTTGGGTATTGGGAGAACAGAAAAGCAAGGAACTCCGCCTCGATACCATGTCGAGTGTTATTTTCAATGGCACGAAAACCCGTAAACAAGGGGGCATGGCTCAAGTGACCCTCACTTTTGAAAACACCAAAAACCTCCTTCCTACCGATTATAATACTGTTTCCATAGCCCGACGTCTTTACCGGAGCGGCGAAAGCGAATATCAACTCAATGGCGTCACTTGCCGACTGAAAGACATTACCAACCTTTTCATGGATACGGGCATTGGTTCGAATTCCTACGCCATCATTGCATTGGGCATGGTGGATGAAATCCTTGCCGATAAAGACAATGCCCGCCGAAGGATGTTCGAGCAGGCCGCTGGCATATCAAAATATAAAAGAAGGAAAAAAGAAACCCTCAACAAACTCAAAAGCACTACCGAAGACCTCGACCGGGTAGAGGATTTGTTATTTGAAATAAATAACAATCTCGCCTCTTTGGAAAAACAGGCCAAGCGAACCAAACGCTATTTTGAGCTAAAAGAACAATACAAAGAACTCAGCATCAAGCTGGCTGCCCTGAAGTCCATTACCCTTAAAAAGCAACACCAAGAAATACAGGCCAAGCTGACACAAGAGGAGGACAATTACCGCCAAGTAGAAGTGGATCAGGTGCAGCTGGAAGCCCAACTGGAAAGGGAACGCAAAGCCAATATCGATAAAGAGCAAGACCTATCTGCCAAACAAAAAGATGTAAATGAACTCGTTGGCCGTATACGGGATATGGAGAATGAAAAACGGCTACTGGAGGAACGCAATAATTTCATCGAGCAAAACAAGTCGAAAGCCAACGCCCAAATCCTTATTGCCAAAAGCCGCATCGAATCGCTTGATCAGGAAATTGAGGATTACCGCCAAACAGTGAACGAGGACAAGCGCCTTGAAGCGAAGCTAGAGGAACAATTGGACGAAGCCGAAGAAAAACTCAATAAAATCAAAGAAAGCCACGGCACATTGAAAGCTGAATTGGATGAAATCATGTCCAAGCAGCAGGCCGTGGAAAGGGAGCTTTTTGAATCGGAAAAGCAAAAAGCGATCAACAACAACCAGATCGAAAACCTCAAAAGGGATATTGAGCATAGCCAGTACGAAGCCAAATCTAAATCGCAGGAAAATTCGACCCTGAAACATAAAATAGCGGAGCTGGAGAAAGAGGAAAAGGCTTTAAATGACCAATTGACCAAACTGGAAGAATCCGAAGAAAAACGGCAGACCGCACTCGAAAAAGGAGAGGAAAAAGTACAAACCATCACCAGCGAAGTCCAAAAAACCCACCGTGATCTCGATTCAAAACGAAATGAGTATAAGCTGACCAAAAGCATGGTGGAAAACCTGGAAGGCTTTCCCGAAAGCATCCGTTTTCTCAGCAACCCCAAAAACTGGAAACGCAAAGCGCCACTTTTTTCCGATTTAATATATGTGGAAGCAGAGTACCGGGTAGCAATCGAAAATTATTTAGAACCCTACCTTAATTACTATGTAGTTGAAAACATCGAAGAAGCCTATGACGCCATCCGTCTGTTGAACAATGCCCAAAAAGGAAAAGCCAATTTTTTCCTCCTCAATGCTTTCGAAAAATTTGAGCCGCCAATCACCATGATTCCTGGTGGTTATAAAATGGCGATTGATCTCGTCCAATGCGACGCTGCCCATCGCAGATTGTTGAACTACTTACTTCAAAACGTAGCGGTTACGGAAAGCGAATCGGCCAAAGAGCTTCCTAATGAAAACCTCACCCTGTTGGCCAAAAGTGGCCGCTTTATCCAAAAGCGGTTCAGTTTGAGTGGAGGTAGTGTTGGTTTGTTTGAAGGGAAAAAAATTGGTCGTAAGAAAAATCTCGAAGTTCTCGAAAAAGCTATTAAAGAGGCGGAAGCAATAGAAAACAAACTCTCCACAGAACTCTACAACCTGAAAGCAGACCTCGAAGAATTGCGGAATAAATCCAACCGCCGTGAGATTCAAGTAGTCCAGTCGAGTCTTAATAAAGTTTCCCAAGAGCGTTTCAGCCTTGCTGCAAAATTGGAGAGTTTTGAAAATTACCTGAATGACACCAAAAATAAAAACCAGCAAACCCTTGCTCGGATTCATGAATTGGAGAATGCCAATGAAACCATTGAAAAAGAGCTTGCCGAAAAGGTAAAACGTGCAGAAGAAGCAAGGAGCAATATTTCAAACACGGACGTTTCATACCGCAAAGTAGCGGAGGAACTAAGCCAAGCAAGCACTGATTACAACAGTAAAAATATTGAGTTTATTCGCCAGCAAAATAAAGTAAACGCTTTCCAACGGGAGCTTTCATTCCGGGAAAAGCAATTGGAAGAAGCACAAAATTCCCTCGCTACTAATAGGAGGTCGCTTGATGAATCGGGTGGAGAAATAGCAGAAATAAACGACAACATCGAAAGGCTGCAAAAGGAATTGATTGCCGCTTACGAGATCAGGAAAGAAAAGGAAGGCAGTTTGAGTGCCGCCGAACAACTGTTCTTTAAGGCCCGAGGTGGAATCCATGAAATTGAAGACCAGCTACGGGCACTCGGAAAGAAGGGCCAAGACATTCAAATACTCATCAATAATCTAAGAACCAAATTCGGTGACACAAAATACCAGATGACCGCCGTTGCCGAACGATTGAACATTGAATTTGGCATCTCCATTGACGACCCCGATGTACTAAATATCGATCCAGAAGAGGCAGTTAAACTGAACCCTACAGAATTGCAAATGACGGTTGATAGATTGAAAACCCGCCTTGATAACTATGGGGAAATCAATCCATTGGCCGTGGAGGCATATGATGAAATGAAAGAACGCCATGACAATATTTCCGAACAACGGGACGATATTGTAAAAGCCAAGGACGATCTGCTCGAAACCATTAAAGAAATTGAAGAAACGGCCACTTCCCAATTCCAAGAAGCTTTCGACAAAGTGAGATTGTATTTCATAGATGTATTCCGTACCCTTTTCAGTGAAGGGGATACCGCTGACCTTATCTTATTAGATCCCGACAATCCTTTAGAAAGCCGAATCGAAATAGTAGCTAAGCCAAAAGGCAAGCGCCCACAATCCATTAGCCAGCTCTCAGGTGGAGAAAAAACGCTTACCGCTACAGCACTTCTTTTCGCACTCTACCTCCTTAAACCCGCTCCTTTTTGTATTTTCGATGAAGTGGATGCCCCTCTTGATGATGCCAACATTGAAAAGTTCAACAATATCGTCCGCAAATTTTCCAAGGAAAGCCAGTTTATTATCGTAACTCACAACAAACAGACGATGGCTGCCGTGGATACCATCTATGGCGTTTTTATGGCTGAGATGGGGGTTTCTGCCATGACTCAAGTGGACTTCAGAAATTTACAGCATGAAGCGCTTTTGGAAACAGTAGAAGGGTAGAGTTTCTGTTTTGTAACTGTTTTTAATCAATTAACTCCAAACATTCCTCCAAGCTTTTCCGCCAATATGGCACTTCCACTCCAAATGTTTTTTTGATTTTATTTTTATTCAAAACACTGAAAGGTGGTCGTTTGGCTGGCGTCGGGTAATCCTTTGTCTCAATGGCATTTACTTTTACTTTTATTTTTTTAATATCAAAAATGGCCATTGCAAAGTCGTACCAGCTGGTAACACCTTCATTGCTGAAATGATATATTTCTGAAAATCGATCATTATTAATTTCTCTGTTTTCAAATTTTTCGATAACCTGTAAAATCACCAAAGCCAAATCCCGTGCATGGGTAGGTGTACCGATCTGATCAAAAATAATCCCCAATTCATCCCGCACGACTCCAAGCCGAAGCATGGTTTTTACGAAATTCTGGCCAAAAGAAGAATAAACCCAAGAAGTGCGGACAACCATGCCCCCCCCCGACAAAGCAATTTTATCGCCCTCCAATTTAGTGCTTGCATATACACCTTGCGGATTTGTTTTATCATTTTCTTTGAAGGGTACATTCTGACTGTTATGGTAAACGTAATCAGTGGAAATTTGAATTAATTTTCCACTGTGAGCTTTGCAAGCATCTATTAAATTTTTCACACCAATTGCATTAACTTGATAAGCTAATTCTTTTTGTTCCTCAGCTTTGTCAACAGCCGTATAAGCTGCACAATTTATGCAATAATCTATAGTGTTATTTTTATTAAAATACGCCCGTACCGCGGCCATATCGGTAATATCCAAACCTTTTACATCAATATATAAAAACGAAAATGAAGGAAATTTTTTAGCCAGCAATTTTAGTTCCTGCCCTACCTGGCCTTCACTGCCCGTAACGAGAATGGTGGTTGTTTTTTCTTTCATGAAGTTTATTATTCAACGCCAGTTTTTTTTTAAAAGAAGGTTCTTTGACACCTGTCTGCCGACAGGCAGGAATCCTGTGAAGGCCATTCAAAACATCAGCGTTTTAGGGAAAAGAAAAAAATTTCTTTTCCCTAAAACGCTGATAGAGAGGTAGTATTATACTGAACCATAATAGGTTTTGTGCAAATCATTTTTTTTTTTGTTGAGATGGTTGAGGAGGTTTAGACGGTTGAGAACTCAACCGTCTAAACCTCCTCAACCATCTCAACTATATTTTTTCAAATGCACAAAATCTAAAGTGGTCGAGTATAACTAATCACTGTATTAAATTTCCACATCCCAAGGTAAGTGATCCCCAAAAGAAGGAAAACTACTATCCCTTTCGGCGATGATAGCTTTTTCTAAATCAAATTGCCAATCAATATTCAGCTTCGGGCAATCGGGGCGTATGCCCCCTTCATGGGCTTTTGAATAAAAATTATCACACTTATAAAAAAACTCTGCGGTTTCACTCAACACTACATAACCGTGAGCAAAGCCCCTTGGCACAAATAATTGGCGCTTATTTTCCTCGCTCAATTTGCACGTATAAATTTCACCGTAAGTTGGAGAATCGTTTCGGATATCCACTGCTACATCCAATACTTCCCCTTTTATCACCCTTACCAATTTTGATTGTGTAAATGGAGCAGCCTGATAATGCAACCCACGCAACACCCCTTTACCAGAAAATGCCTGATTGTCCTGCACAAATCGAACTTCTATCCCTTCTTTTATAAAAACATTCTCATTGTAACTTTCAAAGAAATACCCTCTATCATCCCCGAACACACGTGGTTCGAAAATAATAAGACCTGGTAATTTTGTCTCTTTAAAAGGCATATTGCTTTTTTCGTTTTAAATGATTTAACTTATTAAAAAAGACTCCCCAATTCTTACCCCGAAGCGGATTCGTGACAACAATTGCGGATATTTACCCAAAACTATTTCTCCCTAAAAAAGATTTTCATTGGCACTCCCGTAAAATCAAAATGCTCCCGCAATTTATTTTCCAAATAATGCTTGTAACTTCCTTTGACATGCTTGGGTTTGTTGGTGTAAAAAGCAAAAGCAGGATAATGCAATGGAAGTTGATTTACAAATTTTATGCTAACAGTCTTTCCCCGGTGGCGGGGGGGGGCGAATCGCTCGATTTCGGTAAGCATAACGTCATTTAAATGAGAAGTTTTAATCTTTTGAGTCCTATTATTAAAAACTTCTATTCCTGCCTCAATGGCTTTAAAAATCCGCTGCTTTTCCAGAACTGAAACGAATAGGATTGGCACGTCGCTGAATGGAGCAATTTTCTTTTTGATCCGCTGCTCATAATCCCTTGCAGAATTGGTCTCTTTATTTTCAACCAAATCCCACTTGTTTATCAAAATGACAATCCCTTTCATTCTTTTTTGGGCCAGCTTAAAAATACTCATGTCCTGGTGCTCAATACCTGCCTGTGCATCAATCATTAACAAGCAAACATCTGCTTCTTCAATCGCTTTAATAGCCCGCATGACCGAATAAAATTCCAGATTTTCATGCACCTTTGATTTCTTTCTAATACCCGCCGTATCAATTAAAATAAATTCTTTGCCAAATTTGGAATATTTGGAATGTGTTGTGTCACGGGTAGTACCAGCAATGTCCGTAACGATATTACGCTCCTCACCAAGCAGCGCATTTACGAAAGATGATTTGCCAACATTTGGTCTACCAACAATGGCAAATTTCGGGATTTCCGATTCCCCCTCGTCCTCTTCTTCCTCCGCCAAATGTTCTGCTAAAGCATCAAGCAGTTCGCCTGTGCCACTGCCCGTAATGGAAGAAAGGAAAAAGGTTTCCTCAAAACCAAGACTCCAAAATTCATTGGCTTCATATTGCCGTTCCAGATTGTCAACTTTATTCACAACCAAAAGGGTTGGCCTTTTAGATCGGCGAAGCATATTCGCCATATCTTCATCCAAGTCGGTAATTCCAGTCGTGACATCCACCATAAAAATAATGGCAGTCGATTCCTCTACCGCTATCTTGACTTGTGAGCGGATTTCTTTTTCAAAAACATCATCTGATGCCTTTACAAACCCTCCCGTATCCACCACGGTAAATTGCTTTCCATTCCATTCGGAATTTCCATATTGGCGGTCACGGGTCACTCCGCTCACATCGTCTACTATGGCATTCCGCTCCCCAATCAACCGATTGTAAAGCGTTGATTTGCCCACATTCGGGCGGCCTACTATCGCTACTATATTTCCCATTGATTAATTGTGAATGGTGAGAGGTGAATGGTGAATGGGCGCATGTATTCACCATTCACCTCTCACCATTAAATTATTCATACCCAAAATAACGCAACTGCTTTTCATCGTTGCGCCAGTTGTCTTTTACTTTAATATGTAATTCTAAAAACACTTTGCTTTCCAACCATTTCTCCAATGATTTTCTTGATTCCATGCCCAATTTTTTTATGGCGCTTCCTTTTTTGCCAAGCATAATCATTTTTTGTGATTCCCTTACCACAAATATATGTGCATATATACGCACGAGAGGTTTGCCCTCTTTTGTGGTAGTTTCTTTAAAAGATTCAACATGTACTTCCGTTGAATAAGGGATTTCCTGATGGTACAGTTCCAATATTTTTTCACGGATAATTTCACTAACAAAAAAACGTTCAGGTCTGTCCGTTAACTGGTCTTTTGGATAGTAGGCCGGCCCTTCATTTAAATTATCCTTAATTAAATTCAACAGCACATCGGTATTCCTCTTTTCCAATGCAGAAATGGGAATCGTCTCATCAAATTTAAACCGATCGTTCCACCATTTAATTAATTGTAAAACCCTGTCAGGATCTGCAATATCAATTTTATTAATGACTAAAAATTTTGGAACTGTTAATTCATTTAATTGCTCAAAAATAGGGTCATCCTCTTTGTATTTTTCAGCAGCCTCTGTCATAAACAACATTAAATCTGCATCTTCAAAAGTAGATTTCACAAACCGGTTCATGGCTTCCTGCATTTTATAGGCAGGATCTTTTATGATGCCAGGGGTATCTGAAAATATTATTTGAAAATCATCTCCACTCACAATGCCAATGATCCGGTGCCTTGTCGTTTGGGGCTTGGCAGTAATGATGGACATGCGTTCTCCCACCATTGCATTCATCAGCGTGCTTTTGCCAACGTTAGGGTTTCCAATAATATTTACGTATCCTGATTTGTGCATAATGTTTAAAACAACTATATGGACTACATTTATTAAATGGGTTCAGAGCAGATTCGCTTAATTTTGGAAACTCAGCAAATCTGGCCTGCACCCTATTAAATCTTAAATTCCCATGAGTAATTAAACAATTAGGTTAATTTAATTTTTAATTTTTAATTTTTAATTTTTTCTGGTTGCTTTTCTGGGCTTCCTAACAACCCTTTTTTCTGGTTGGTAAATTAATGTCGACAATGGAGGCAGGGTCACAGAAATTGAATAATCCCTATTGTGCTTTCCTTCTTTTTTGGCCCTAACTTTTTCAATACAAGGCTCGCCGCTCCCTGAATATTTTTTATCATCGCTATTTAACTTCAATTTATACGTACCGGAAAATGGAACGCCAAAACAATAATTTTCCCGAACAACTGGAGTGAAATTACAAACGACAACAACTATATCTTTTTTATTTTTTCCTTGACGAATAAAAGTCAAAACGCTATTCAAATAATCGGCATGTTCGATCCATTCAAAACCATCTTCTTCAAATTGTTTTTCATAGAGTGCTTTTGAATTTTTATAAAAATGGTTGATGTCTTTCACCCATAACTGCACACCTTTATGAAAATCATATTGGGTCAATGACCACTCCAATCCTCTTTCGATATTCCATTCCGTGGTCTGGCCAAATTCCCCGCCCATAAATAATATCTGGCTACCGGGATGGGTCCACATATAACCAAAAAGGAGGCGCAGGCTGGAAAAGCGCTGGCTTTCATTGCCGGGCATACGGGTGAGCAATGTACCCTTCCCATGAACCACTTCGTCGTGCGAAAGCGGCAACATGAATTTTTCTGAAAAAGCATAGACAAGGCTAAAAGTCAATTCATGATGGTGATCTTTTCTAAATAACGGGTCGAGCTTCATGTACTCCAAAATATCGTGCATCCAGCCCATCATCCACTTTTGGTCGAAACCAAGCCCACCCATGTCCACTGGTTTTGACACGCCAGCATAGGCAGTAGATTCTTCAGCTATAGTGACGACATCGGGATAGTCCCGGTGCGTCATTTCATTGAATTCCTTCAAAAAGGTAATGGCCTCCAGGTTTTCGTTACCTCCAAACTGGTTGGGTATCCACTGCCCATCTTCCCTGGAATAATCGAGATATAACATCGAAGCAACGGCATCTACCCGAAGTCCATCAGCGTGGTATTCTTCCAACCAAAAAAGGGCATTCGATATCAGGAAACTCCTAACCTCCCAACGGCCATAATTGAAGATGGCACTTTTCCAATCAGGGTGAAAACCCTTTCTTGAATCAGCATGATCGTAAAGGTGCGTTCCATCAAAATCGGCCAAGCCATGAGCATCATAGGGGAAATGGGATGGCACCCAGTCCAGTATCACACCGATGCCTGCCTGATGGAATGCATCCATCATAAAAGCAAAATCCTCCGGCACACCAAAAAGACTGGAGGGCGCAAAATACCCTGTGATCTGATAGCCCCATGATGGGAAATAGGGGTGTTCCATCACGGGCAAAAATTCGACATGAGTGAAGCCCATGTCTTTCACATAATCCACCAGTTCTTGTGCGAACTCCTTATAATTCAATGAGTTATGCTGGTTATATGCCTTTTTTTTCCATGAACCGAGATGCACCTCATAGACAGAATATGGTTGGGGTTTGCCTGCTTTCTTTTTGCGCTCTGCAAGCCACTTTTTGTCTTTCCATTCATATTCCAGGTCCCAAACGATGGAAGCTGTGTTTGGCGGAATTTCCCAAAATCTCGCAAATGGGTCGCCCTTTGCCAACCTCCTTCCATCTTGTGCCAAGATGCTGTATTTATACAAGGTGCCTTTTCCGAGGCCAGTGACAAATCCTTCCCAAATGCCCGACCCATCCATCCGCAAGAAAAGAGGATGTGCCTTTTCGTTCCAAAAATTGAAGTTCCCCATAACGGAGACTTCTTTTGCGGAAGGTGCCCATACCGCAAAAAATGTCCCCCACTCGCCATCAAGTTCCATGGGGTGGCTGCCTAATTTTTTATAAAGGCGGTAATGTTTCCCCATCCTGATGAGGTCAATGTCGTAGTCGGTGAGAAGTGAGTGAGGTTTAACGTTTTCCATGTAGTTTATTATTGATTGAAAAATCAAGTCGAGTATTTCCTGAATTTTCAAAATGGGTGCAAAGGTAGAAAAAGGCTTTGACTGCATTGGCATGTGCCTGTTCAAAGTAAATCCATTAATCTTTTTCTTTAGATATGGTGTTTAGGGGGTGGTTCATTACTTTTGCGCCGTTTTTCAAAAAATAAAAATCAAAGGTTAATTCGGTTAAGGTTTTTGGTTTGAGGCTTTGTAACCCGAAACCAAAAATCCCGAACCAACTCCAAAGGAGTCCCTTTGGGAAAACCAAAAATAAAATGTCAGAAAAAATTCATAAGACGATCATTATTGGTTCAGGCCCAGCAGGTTACACCGCAGCTATTTATGCAGCTCGGGCAAACATGGAACCCGTACTTTTCACTGGCCCTGAGCCAGGCGGACAATTAATTACCACTACTGACGTGGAAAATTACCCTGGCTACCCAAAAGGTATTGGCGGACCGGAAATGATGGAAGAGTTCAGGGAGCAGGCAGAACGCTTTGGAACAGTGGTGCATTATGAAATGATCAGTAAGGTGGATTTTAAAACTGGTGAAAACTACCATACTATTTATTCAGAAAGTGGTGATGCCCACCATGCCTACACCATTATTATTTCCACTGGGGCAAGTGCCAAATACCTCGGCCTGGAATCTGAACAGCGTTTAATGAACAAAGGGGTAAGCGCATGTGCGGTCTGCGATGGATTCTTTTACAAAGGTCTGGAAGTAGCAGTTGTCGGTGGTGGCGATACAGCGGCCGAAGAAGCTACTTATCTCGCCAAGCTTTGCCCCAAAGTCCACCTGCTGATAAGAAGGGATGAAATGAGGGCTTCGAAGATTATGCAGAAAAGGGTTTTCAACACCCCAAATATTGAAATCCACTGGAACACCAATACCGATGAAGTATTGGGAGATGATAAGGTAATTGGGGTTCGAGTCGTCAACAATAAGACCAATGAGAAAAAAGAAATTCCTGTTGAAGGCTTTTTTGTTGCCATTGGCCACAAGCCGAACACAGATATATTCAAAGGTTTTCTTGAAATGGATGACGTGGGTTATCTTATAGCAAAACCTGGCACTACCCACACCAACATAGAAGGCGTATTTGTTAGCGGGGATGCTCAAGATAAAGTTTATCGGCAGGCAGTGACTGCAGCCGGAACAGGCTGTATGGCTGCACTGGATGCCGAACGATATTTGGTAGAAAAAGAATTGGCTTAAAAAGTTTAATGCATTTCACACCGCATTTTATCATAAGCTTTTCAATACATTCGGGCCATCTATTCAAATATGGATAGATGGCTTTTTTAATTTGGGTTAAAAAGAATTGATGTTTTCATAACATGGATTATTGTCATCCTATTTTTAAATCCCTTATCAACCCTTCATAAATTAAAATTTTATGGAATTAGAAAAACTAAAATACCCAATCGGCAGGTTTTCAATGCCCGAAAGTCCATCAGAAGATATGCACCGAAGATGGATAAACGACCTGGCCGCTTTGCCGGGCCGACTCGAAAGTGCGGTCGCCACAATGAATGACGAACAATTGGATACCCCTTATCGGCCAGAGGGATGGACAAGCCGTCAAGTGGTACACCATATGGCAGATAGTCACCTCAATGCTTTTTGCCGGATCAAACTTACCCTTACCGAGGAGAGCCCGACTATCAAACCTTATTATGAGGGAGCTTGGGCAAAAATGAGCGACTATACAAATCTTCCAATAAGTCATTCGCTTGAAATTTTAAGGGGTCTGCACGTCAGAATGGTTCATATTTTGAAAAGCCTTACTCAAGATGATTTGAAAAAATATTATGTCCATCCTGAATATGGAAAAACATATACCCTTGAATCCGTTATGGCACTGTATGCCTGGCATTGCAACCATCACTTGGCGCACATAACGGAACTGAAAAAAAGGATGGGATGGGAATAAATGGCATCAGGGATCAGGGACTGGCTCTGACACCTGATCCCTGACACCTAAAATAAGATACATGGCAAATAATAATTGGCAGACCCTTGACTCCGAAACTGTTTATGAAAATCCGTGGATAAAAGTCACGCACCGGAACGTTATTAATCCAACTGGCAATAATGGCATTTATGGAGTGGTACATTTTAAAAACAAAGCGATAGCCATTGTGCCGTTGGACGAGGAAAATAATACCTGGTTGGTTGGTCAATACCGGTACACATTAAATGAATACAGTTGGGAAGTGCCCGAAGGTGGTGGCCCTGTCAATTTACCCCCCATTGAATCGGCCAAAAGGGAGTTACAGGAGGAGACAGGGATCACCGCTAAAAAATGGCAAGAAATCGGGAAACTACATTTGTCTAATTCTGTAACCGATGAAGAAGGCTTGGTTTTCGTTGCCAGAGATTTATCTTATGGAAAGGCAGAACCAGAAGAAACGGAGGATTTGAAAATTAAAAAATTGCCTTTTGATGATGTGGTGGAAATGGTAATCAGAGGAGAAATAACAGATGGGTTGGCGGTGGCTGCTATATTAAAAGTCAAATTGATGTTGGATCGTGGATTGATTTAATAACCTGAACTTTCATGAAATTATCTTTTTGTAAAAATATTTTAATCATAATTATTCCCCTATTTTTAATAGCGGCAAGCGGGTATGTGATTGATGAAAATAAAAATAATTTTTTCAAAGAATTTGACCCAGACGCAGGGCTTGTACCTTCCTATACTGAAAATGTTGGTATTACTGCCGCCAGTTCCAATAAAAAGGATGCAAACAAAATAATTGATAGTGACCCATCAACAGCGTGGCAATCTACCGCTCCCCTACCCGATGGTTTTTTAAAAAACAAAAACCAGAATATATTATTGGGAAAAACACCAGTAACCAATGGGCAAACATCGATTAGTGATAAATCGAACCTAACAGACGGCAACTTAAATAATATGGCATTGATAAATGCCGCTGATGGGGAAAGGGAATTTTCAATTAAATTAAATGACCTTAATCTTTTTTCAATTTCCATTAAATGCCAAACCAATTCAGACATAAATATTTATGCAAAAAAAGCTTCAGGTGAAGAAATTGAAATTGGGGTTTACTCAATCAACAATAATTACCAATTAATCCGTTTTGAAAAAGAAATAAAACAGGTAAAAGAAATATTCATTAAAAGCGAAAACAATTTTGGCATTTTTGAAATAGGAGCATTATCAAGCCCGCCAAAAGAAAGTATTATTTTAGATTTTAAAACGCCAAAAAATATAGGCAGTATAAAAACAAAATGCTGGGCGGGTGAAAATATGGCAAGTGCCACTGCTGTTTATACCAGCAATGATTTAAAAAACTGGACAAAGGCTGTTGATCTAAATCCGCATTCGACTCATGAACAATTAATTGGTTTTGAGGAAAGAACAGTTACCTATTTAAAACTGGAACATACCTTTACCCCAAAGGACTGGAACAAAGTATATTTTTGGGAAATAAAAGTATATGACAAAAATGGCCCTTATGGCGAAAAACCAAACGCCAATGTGGGAGCCGTATCCATTCGAGAATTATTGGGGGTTAATGGATATTGGAGTTGGGGCACCGACCAATATTCTTTTTTATTGGGAAAAAATGAAGGCCCCAGACGTTATGCCCCGCTCGCTTCGCATGCCCGTAATTACCACGACATGACATGGGACATCAAAGAACCGGGACAGCCTATTGATTTTTCAAAAATGAAATCGCAGGGCACAAACACCAAAGAATGGCTCGACTGGGACAAGGAATATCGGGAATGGATAGATGCCGGGTTGAATATTGAAGCCAGCCTCCAATTTTACCGATTTAAGTCCAATGAATGGAAAACGCCTTACCAATCTGCCTATCAATATGCACAGTCATTCACCAATCACTTTGGGGCAAAAAATGGGAACGGCTTAGTTTGTACCATCGAAGCAGGCAATGAGCCTTGGCAGTACCCTGCTGATATTTACCAAAAAATATTATTGGGCATGCTCAATGGTGCGAAAGAGGCCGATCCGGGCATGGAAGTGTTTCCCTGTGCTTTGCAGGCTTATGATCCCGCCGCAGAATATTTTGGGATTTTTAAAAATTACATTGGGGCAAGGGTAACCCCACAGGCTGCAGCTAAATTGGATGGTATAAATGTTCATGCCTACAGTTATTTAAATTCCCAAAACGGAAAACGGATGGGCATCCACCCGGAACACCCTCAATCAACATTTTGGGAAATCAACAATATGGTTCGATGGCGGGATCAAAACATGCCCGGTAAAAAAATTTACCTCTCCGAATGGGGCTGGGACAGTGACGGAGGTGGGGAAGACTGCACCCATTCTGAATGTGTGCCGGAGTATGCTGCCGCGGTTTATGCCATTCGAGGGGCACTCATTGCGGGCAGATTGGGCGTGGAACGGGCGACGTGGTATTATTATGCCAACGAAAAAATGCCATCTTCCCTTTATACCCGGTCAGGCCTCACCAGCTCAATAAATGCTGGCTTTCAAAAGAAGAAAGCATTTAACTGTTTAGAGGCATTGGTGAACAAGGCTGGTGACAGCTATTTTTTAGAAGTACTAAGAGAGGACGAGTCCGTATGGGCATACATATATGGTGACAAATTTGGTAACCCTTCTTGCGTTATCGCTTGGTTACCATTGCAAAGCGAGATGGAAAAAACAGACTTGGTAAATTTGGATCTTCCTTATGAAATTATAGAGGGCTGGCTAATAGACGGTAAATCCAGCATTGGGAAAAAAATTGGAGTCACGCCTGCAAATAATGGTAAATACCTTCTCCCTGTAGCAACATCACCGACAATATTTTCCATAAAAAAATAACGCGTAAAAAAAGAGATTGATTACATTTGCCGTGAGGAACAGCTAAAATCCACTTTTTGTCCCAAGGGCTGGTTCCGAACACGTTGTTATAATACCTACTATTGTTACCCTACACACCACAACAATTATACATATGCCTCTAAATGCTGGAAGGCGATGCTTTGTGCATTTCGCCTTCCTTCTTTTTTACCAAAAATAATTTTGCCTCCTTTCTTGTAAAGCAACTATCCTGTTAACTATCTTGTCTTTTATTCGTCTTTCTTTTGTTCACCCAGGCTAAAGCCCGGAAATCTTTAATTTTAAAAATCACTCGAAATGAAAAGACTTTTCCTTTCCCTTTGCTTCCTTTCCTGTTTGTTTTTAGTTGGAAATATGTACGCTCAACAAAATGACGACAAAACCTCTCATGGGGTCGTTATTATCAAAACCTCTGACGACGATGGTACCGTGACCGTCAAAAAGAAACGACTCGAAAAAGGACAATCCATCAATGAATATGTAGAAGCCCTTGACCTAAAAGATTCGGGCAACAACGTCGAAGTCATCATCAGCTCTACTGGTGATGAAAAGAGTTCCGGCGAGAACCTTTTTATGTTCAAATCCAATAAGCAATGCATTAAAATAAATGGTGACGGTGACTGGCAGGAGGCCCTGATCGACTTTGATTTCGATTTTGATGACCTGCACGAGGCGCATGACCACCATCGCAAGGTTCATTTCCAAAAAGAAAATGATGTGCTGTTGGGTGTTTATCCCGATAGTGGCGATGAAGGTGTCCATATAGACGGAATCGTTGTTGGAAGTGGTGCTGATAAAGCTGGACTAAAGAAAAATGATATTATGACTGCCATCAATGGCATTACAATCCGCTCAACTGATGACCTCCATAATGAGCTTGGTCAATACAAAGCGGGAGATGTAGTGGTTATCGATGTACAGCGGGATGGCCAACCCTTGGTCATTTCTTCTACGCTTACAGCCAGGGAAAAAACTTTATACCGCAAATCTGAGCGTGATCCTTGCAAGGTCTTTTTCGGTGTGTATGTTGGAAGCTGGGGCCAGGGGGAAAGAAGGAGTCGGCGTATCAGGCATCATTGAAGGAAATGGATGGCCAGCCGAACAGGCCAGGTTGCAAAGGGGCGACCGCATCCTTGCCATTGACGGGATTCCAGTCGGCACACATAATGAATTGGTCACGGAAAGGGATAAACATGAACCAGGTGAAGAATTTTCCTTTACCTATATGAGAGATGGAGAGGTGTATGAAGTGGATGCTCGTTTCAAAGAATGCCCAAGAGATCAGGAAGTGGAAGAAGCCCCTATCGAAGAGGTTGTACCTATGCCGCAAGAAGAATTGGAGTACACTGATAACACCCTCGAACTTGATGAATTCAATGCTTACCCTAATCCAACGTTTGGCAACGTAAATGTCCGTTTCCGTGGTGAGGCAGTTCCAACTCTGGTTCGGGTAGTCGATTCCGCTGGCAAAATCGTCCACGAAGAAAACATCAAAAACTTTGATGGCCTGTATAGCAAGGAACTTGACATCAGCGATGGTGCTTTAGGAACCATGATTTTGAGCGTCAACCAAAATGGAAAATCAGTGGCCAAGCCAGTTGTTTTGATAACAAGGGCCTGACGCCATTTAAAATTATTCTACTTTTTTAAACCAATTTCAACTTTGGTTTAGAAAAATGGGACGGCAATGTTAATTTGCCGTCCCATTTGTTATTTAATACCTTTAGGTTTTTGAAGAAATAATTGATTTGTAAAATCTATAGAGTCGTTTGTATCGTGTGTTTAAGGTTTTACTTTTCAAATGACTCTAATATTTTCAAAAAACACTAATGGACACTTTGAAATCGAAACCAAAACTTTTACAAAAGAAAATTCGGATGAATAATTTCTTCGCATCTCGTGTGTGTTGTCTGCTCCTGATCAATCTTTTATATCTCTCATCTTTTGCCCAAGAAATAAAACCCAAACGGGAGATGAGAGGGGCCTGGATCGCAACTGTGGTAAACATTGACTTTCCCCCCAACCCCAGTCTGGGAAAAGACAAAGTAATGGGCGAATGGAATTCAACCCTTGACTTTCTAAAAGATGCAGGGATGAACGCCGTATTTGCGCAAATTCGGCCAGCCGGAGATGCTTTTTACCCAAGTAAAATAGCGCCTTGGTCAAAATACCTCACCGGAGCCTCGGGCAAACCGCCAAGGGAAAAATACAACCCAATGGCGATGATGATTGAGGCTGCGCATACCCGCAATATGGAATTCCATGCCTGGCTCAACCCTTACCGGGCTTCAATGGATACACTAGTTGCAAATTTGGGAAAAACACACCCTTATCATGCCCACCCGGAATGGTTCATTCAATACGGCGGGAAGTTGTATTTCAACCCTGCATTACCTGAAGTCCGCAATTATGTAACAGAGATTGTTCTCGAAATAATAATGGAATATGATGTGGATGGCATTCATTTCGACGATTATTTCTATCCTTACCCATCGGCCGGGGAATTGTTCCCTGATAGTGAGGATTTTGCAAAATATGGCTACGGTTACCTCAATATTGATGACTGGAGGCGAAGCAATGTAAACGCCCTCATTTCCCAAATAAGTGAAATGATTAAGGCAGTTGCCCCTCATGTCAAATTTGGAGTTAGCCCTTTTGGCGTTTGGAGAAACGCCAACGTTGACCCCAAAGGGTCGCTAACACAAGCGAGTGTTTCTGCTTATGACGACCTGTACGCTGATGTCCTGTTTTGGTTGGAAAATGGGTGGATTGACTATGTGGCCCCCCAGCTCTATTGGCATATCGGGTTTTCCGTAGCTGATTATGAATTGCTGTTGGATTGGTGGCAGAAGCATTCTTTTGGAAGGCAGGTCTATGCAGGTCATGCCATTTATAAAGTAGGTGTTCATACCGACCCAGCTTGGAGGCAAACCAACCAAATCCCTTTGCAAGTAGCCATGAACCGAATTTTCCCTAATGTAGATGGCAGCATGTTTTACAATACCAGTTCGTTGAAAAAAAACCTGTTGGGCGTCACGGATTCTCTCCGGTTCCATTATTTTAAAGACCCAGCCATATGGCCAGAGATGAAACACCTCAATCTGGATGAACCACCCACTCCCAGTTTGGCAAAAGCCAAATACAAAAAAGGGAAACTTTATCTTAAATGCACCTTGCCCCAGGAAGCCCACTACCTTATCGTTTACCGCTTTGAAGACCGCAAGCCTGGCGATTATGAAAATCCAGCTAATATATTCAGGGTGATGCGATTAAATGGACAAAGATCAATTACCATTATTGACGATAGCCCACAGAAAGGAAAGAATTATACTTATGCCGTATCAGCCGTAAACAGGCAACACACCGAAGGTCTTTTGAGTGAATGGCGGGCTGTCAAAATAGGTAACAGACGGGCGAAACGGATTAAATAGGCTCCGGGGGGCCTCAGGGGCCTGGCCTCAGCTGACGCCCCCTGAGGCCCGGAGCCTTAAAAAGCGGTTTTTCCAAAAAATGATTTTCAGTAAAATTCAGTCGCTGATTAAATAAGTAAATAAAAATAGCCAAGCATACTCCTATCACGCCGCCTGCATATACATCAATGAAAAAATGTTGGACCAAATATACTCTCGATATAGCTACACCAATAGCTAAAGCTAATGCTGTAAAAATGTACCTTTTCTTTTTCGGCAGTAAAAGTATTAGCAAACAGTAAATCGCAAAAGCAGACATGCTATGTCCTGAGGGGAAACTACTAGCACCTGTGAACAACTTAACATTTGGTACCAGATTCACTTGATCGAGCAAATTTTGATGCGTCAGAAATGTAAAGGGTCGATCAACGGCGAAGTAACTTTTCAAACCAAAACTTACTCCCATTACCAGAAGCCCTGTAACTATTACCAGTATTGAATGACGTAATTTGAAAGCAAAAAAGGCCAATGCCGCCAGAATATAAATAGGTGCTTCTCCAAATTTGGTCAAATAGGTAAAAAACAGGTCTTTTGCAACAGATCGATTTGCACTGAAATAAAATATGAGTTCCGGTTTCTCATAATACGGCAGGTACATGCCTCCCGCTAACACTAACAAGGCAGTTAATAAAAAAAACAAAAGGTTGTTTTTGAAAATTGATTTCATGTAAACAATAATGAATCTGCTTCCCGATATTGTTTCAGGTATTGAAGCTGTCTAGGGTTTTCATTTGGCCTTAAAAAGCGCCCCGAAGCAAGTTGCGGGGCAGGCTCTTTTTCGCTCTGTTCGCTTAAAATTTTTCAGCCGTAGCGCTGCTATGCCCTCAAAATTTTAAACAAACAGAACAAAAAATCCATCTTTTTCAGCCTCAAACCAAAACCCTAGACAGCTTCAATACCTGAAACAACTTCTGTGTATATTAGCCTATGAAATAAATTACCATTCTCTCCACCTCTTTCATTTTTACAGCCAGCATAGTCCTGCTTTTTTTTATATTGTTTCTCCAAAACCGAATGGCAAAAGTAGAATAAATAAAATACCAATTTGATTTTCCATCGCCAGCAATTCTCGCTATGATTTTTTTTGAAATATGAAAGCCGTTCTTTGAGGCCAAAGGGAAAGGGGCTTTTGGAGAGAGGTGTGTTTTTTGGGTTTTTTTTTTGAAAAAACCCAAAAAACACACCTCTCTCCTCTTGTTTTCTTCTCCACATATTTCAATTTTTTTAATAGCGAGAATTGCCGTCCATCGCTCCTCTCTTGATTGCCATTTTGCTAAATATCATTTCCATTCCTTTAAATGCTACAGTATCCAGTAACCACTGTTCTCCCATTTACGATATGACTATTCCAAGTTCATTGGTATCCAACTGCATCCCTCTATATGCCTGTACACAAATGCCCTGCGCCTTGGCAGTTGGAATAGTCTTCTTATAATTGTCGTTCGTTTCAACTTTAAAGGGGAAGGTTGGTTTACTTGCTTTGTCCTTTTGAGGTAAGGATAGCTTTTTTAGCTGGTGTCATATCTTGATTTTGGAAAAAAATCCCAAACTGATTTAAATTACATTCAATTCGTTTTTTTTAGAATAAATTCACGGCTGCTAATTTGTAGTCCCAAGCTCATGTGGTTTTAGAAATAATGATCTACACTACAAAAACAATAAATACAGATTCCTACTACATGAATATCTCGATTAGGGAAGTTAGAACCAAAGCAGAATTGAAGCAATTTGTAAAATTCCCTTTCGACCTTTACAAAGGTCAACCTCATTGGATCCCCCCTATCATCCAATCTGTCATGGCCACATTGAGTGAAGAGAAAAACCCTGCGTTTGAACATTCCGAAGTTGTTATTTACACGGCATGGATCGAAGAGCGAATGGTAGGACGTATTGTCGGCCTTATCAACAATATGGAAAATGATTTCATTCAGAAAAGGCACGCCCGTTTCGGTTGGATGGACTTTATCGATGATAAAAATGTCAGCAAAGCATTAATTGGGGCAGTGGAGAAATGGGCAAAAGAAAAAGGCATGGATTTGCTCAAAGGTCCTTATGGATTCAACCAATTGGATAAAAATGGCTGGCTGACGGAGGGCTTTGATTCCACTGGCACAGTGAATACCATTTACAACTACCCCTATTATATTGAACACATAAAAACCCTCGGCTACGAACCTGACCTCGAATGGGTGGAACTTGAAATGTGGATGCCGGAAAAAACATATGATCGTTTTCTAAGATTTACCGAATTAGCGAAAAAAAAGTACAATCTTTCTGTCCGTCAGCCAAGGAATAAAAAGGAGATGCTGGTTATCAGTCAACAACTATTCGATTTGCTGATGGACACCTACCAAAACCTGCCTGGTTTTGTACCCATTTCAAAAAAACAGCAACTCCACTATATAAAGGGGTATATTAAATTTTTGAGGCGGGATTTTGTGGCCGTCGTTTATGACAAAGATCAAAACCCCATTGCGTTTGGCGTCACTTTGCCCTCGTTGACCAAAGCTTATAAAAAGGCCAATGGAAAGCTTTTCCCATTTGGTATTTTTCATATCATAGCCGCCCGCCGTTGGAACGATACTGCTGATTTAGCACTAATAGGCGTAAAAGATGAATGGCGTAAAAAAGGGGCACATGGATTGGTGTTTGCTGCCAGTAGCAATGCCGTTATAGCGGCTGGAGTAAGACGCATTCTCATCAATCCTATGCTCGAAACCAACAGCCATGTATTATCATTATGGAAGGATTTTGAACATCGGGTATATAAGAGGAGGAAGACTTTTAAAAAGTGTTTATAATTGTTGGTTGCTGATTATTAACTAAATGTAAGTAACCAACAATCATTCTCCATTCAAGAATTCGGCAGGCAACTCTTTCGATGTTTTTGCCCCCAATTTCTTGATTTTCTCAGCCCTTCCCAAAAGCGTATCCCCATATTTTTTTGAATCAGATAATTTGTTCATGGCGCCATGCCAAGCATCTTGCGCTGCATTTAGTTTATTACCAATTTCATTCAGGTCGTTGACGAAGCCTACGAATTTATCATAAAGCAAACCGCTCTGCCGGGCTATTTCCAATACATTTTTTTTCTGCTTTTCCTGCCGCCAGATATAAGAAACTGTTCGCATCGTTGCCAGCAAAGTTGATGTGGTTACGATGACGATGTTTTTATCAAGGGCATCCAAAAAAAGCTTTGATTCATGTTGGAGGGCTGTTGCAAAGGCAGGCTCAATGGGAACAAATAACAATAGGTAATCAGGTGAATTAATTTCGTAAAGGTGCTGGTAATTTTTGCTGCTTAGGTCTTTAATATGGCTGCGGATACTATTGACATGGGCAAGCAAAAATTCCTTCTTTTGTTTTTCTTCTTTAGCGTTGAAAAATTGCTCATATGCCTTGAGTGAAACTTTGGAATCCACGATAAGGTGCTTTTTCTCTGGCAGGTTGATGATAAAATCAGGGCGCTTGTCCTGCCCGTTGGTGTCTTTAAAAGTCGGCTGAACCCGATAGTGCATATCCTTTACCAACCCAGCCTTTTCCAAAATCAGTTCCAATTGGAATTCCCCCCAATCGCCCTGAATTTTAGAATCACCTTTTAAGGCAGAAGCCAGTAATTGTGCATCATTGCTCAGTTGCACATTTAGGTCCCGAAGGTGTTCTATTTCTTTTTTCAGGGAAATTTTATCTTTTGCCTCATCCGTGAAACGCCTCTCAATGTCTTTTCCAAAATCCTTAATGTTTTCTCTGAGGGGTTGCAACAAATCGTTTAATTGCTTTTCGTTTTGGTGGGTAAACTTTTTTGTTTTTTCTTCTAATATGCGGTTTGCTATATTCTCGAATTCGGTATGTGCGCGGTTTTGCAATGTATCAAAATCCTTTTTCCAGTTAATGAGTTTTTCCTCCATATACAAGATGTCCCTGTCTTTTGCAGCCATTGATTTTTCAAGCTCACGGCAATCTTCATTTTTTTCTTTTAATTCAGCTTTGCACTCAACCAATTGGTTTTCAATGTTTTGAAATGATTCTTTGCTAACATGGCTCTTTACAATAGATTCATTTTTAAAAAACATGGATGTAAATTTCAATTTGGCAATCAGCCAACCACATAAAAAACCCAACAGGGTGCAAAGCAGGAGCAATAAAATAAAGGATGTTGATACCGGCATGGAAAAATTTTTATTTTAGAATTTTCAGCCAAGGTCGGGATTTGTTTCTAATTTTAAAACAAATTGGTTTTATATTTAATTTTTTACTGGAAAATGTACATAACTACTTATTCTTAACTCTATATATAAGAATCCCACTTGCAGAGAATTGAATCCCTTTGGGTTTATTAAATTGCACCCTGATTGTTTTTTTCAACTGATAAAACTCTATGTCATGAAATATTTGCTTGTCATTTTAACTTTGGCTGTTTTCTGGGCCTGCAACGAAAACATACCTCCAAACGACACTCCTTCAACAGAAACAAATGTTGTAACCGAACCCGACAGAAACGATTCTATAATTACAACCCAATCTAAAAATGTCGCCCCCCCCAATCGAAAAAATTTAGACCAGGACAATGGTGTCTTTCAAAAAACCATTCAGGCTGGGAAAGTGAAATTTAACGTAAGCTGTCAAAATAGAGAGACAAGTACTATCCATGTAAATAGCGAAGGCTTGGAAGTCAGAAAATATGAAAGAGATTTCACCGTGGAGGGACAATTAAAAAATGCTTTCAGCCTTGATTTGGATGGGGATGGATTTTCCGAAATATACTTAGTAGTGCAAGGCACTGATGACTCCGGCAACCTTGACTTAATGGGCATTGCATCTTTCAAGGATAAAAGCGCAGGGGAAATATATGTGAAAGACGTCACCGTTCCAAGGCAAATGAATACGGATAAAATTTATGTTAAGGGTGAAAAATTAATCAGGGAATTTAATGACGAAAAAGGGGAATTACAAGTTTATCAATATAATTTAAAAAAGGGTGAAGCAGGTTTTATTTTAGAACCGAATCCAGTTAAATAATACAGATTATATAAATAATCGATTTGAAGGTTGGAAACTTAGGAGGGTATTTGAAATAACCTCCTAAGGGGGCGGTGAAAAATAACTTTCCGATTTGTTTAGCTTTATTGTAATAAACGAGTTTTACTATCCCGATAGAATCATCGGGATAGCAAAACGGGTAGGCTAACCGATTTGCTAAATTTTAAAAATTTAGTAAATCTTTTTTTGAAATCAGTAAGTTGTTTTTCACTGTTCCCTAAGTCGCTTCTGCAATATTATTATCATCTGCCATCTCTAAATTTAAAGCAACCATATTTTTCAACACCTTTCTATCATCTAACAAATCGTCAATTAATTTTTCGCTACATTTATTCACCTTTTTTGCAGCCGACCATTTTTGTATAATTTCTTTATAAAGAATATAAAAATACCCCAATAAAGGAAATAAAACCAATAAAAAAGTCCACCAACCAAACCCCATTAAATAGCCAGTTAAATACAAACCAAATCCATAAATTAAATAAAGAAACGAACCAAAAACAATTGCCGTTGCAGCTCGGAATTCAATAGAAGGTGCTATTTTTTTTGCTATGAGGTTGCCAATCCAAACAGGAAATATATTCAGTACATACCCCAACAAGGCAGGGATAAATCCAACTATAGCAAAAATTGTATTTTTAAACGAATCATAATTCCGGTTCATCAATCCATGATCTGAAATTTTATTCTTGGATAATTTATCGTAATAAGCAACAGCGTTTTCCTTTAATAATTCTTTTTCAGAACTGGACAATTCATTTATATAATTAGCAATATTTTTTTGTGCAATAAATAAATCACTTTTCTCAACAGCGACAGGAAAAATTGTTTCTTTTATTTCATTTTCTTCCAGTGTAAAAAACAATTCCACCAACTCATCGTCTACTTTTTTATTTATATGTATGACCTTTTCTTTCAAACGGCTGCCCATTTCTTTAGTCAATTGATTGACAGCCTTAGGTGCGCTTTCATTAAAAAGATCAGTATAATCGGAACAACGGATTGGTTCACCTATTTCAATCATGGCGACCGATCGAAATTTATCTGAATTGGTATAATTAATACCAATGGGAACAAGATGAATATCCATGTCTCCATGTTTTTCAAGGGCACCAAATATTATCCTTGCCGTTCCCTTCCGCATCGGCCTCAACCTTTTTTCATGGCAAGTGCTGCCCTCTGCCAAAATCATTAAGGGCATCTTCTTTTCAAGTGTTTTATAGCATTTTTCAAAGGTGGCGTAATTGCTTGTTAAATTGCTGTAACCCGTATCTTCCCGGCGGAAAATGGGTGTCATATGTACCCAGTCATAAATTTTTCTCAATAATAAACTCCTTACATATAAATCGCCCCGAGCGATAAAACTAAGTGGTTTGTCTAACCAACAGGCCAAAATACAAGGTTCGATAAACGCCGTAGGATGGTTCGCTGCCAATATAATGGGCTTATCCACCTGCAATACTTCCCTATTTACGATGTATATTTTACGGAAATACACCCCAAGCGCTATTTTTGCGAACGGCCTGACTATTTTGTAAAGCATATATGATCTAGTTATAATTATTGGTTCATGGTTTCCTTTCGGAACGAATGCTGTTAATAGTAGTAAAAGCTTTGGGGTAAAAAATATTTCGCAAGTCCTAAAACAAATCAAATCCTTCAAGCGGGTGCAAAAATAAATTTTAATTCGACTTCTCCCTTCAATCAAAATTGAATCACTTTATATGAACAACAAATACCTAATAGTAATCGGTGGCCCAACCGCCAGCGGCAAAACGGAAGTGGCCATTGAGGTTGCTAAACTTTTGAAAACGGAAATCATATCAGCGGACAGCCGCCAATTTTACCGGGAAATGAACATAGGTACTGCCAAACCTACCGATGAGGAACTTGACGCTGTTCCCCATCATTTTATCAATAATCTCAGCATTGAAACCGAATATAGCGCTGGAGATTTTGAACGACAGGCATTGGGAGTACTCGACAGGCTATTTGAAAAAAACAATTTTGTCGTGATGACAGGAGGCTCTGGCCTTTTTATAAAAGCAGTGTGTGAAGGGTTGAACGATTTTCCAGAAATACCTGAAAAAGTCAAAAAAGGATTAGAAGAAGATTATCAAAGGTTTGGCATCGGTTTTTTGCAAAATGAATTGGAGGAAGAAGACCCCGACTATTTTGATGAAGTCGATATCAACAATCCCCGCCGCCTGTTTCGGGCATTATTGGTATGCCGGGCCAGTGGCAGACCCTATTCAAGCTTCAAGTCAAAGGAAAAAACAGAACGTTCATTTGTCCCCATCTATATTTCACTCAAATGGGACAGGGACGAGCTATATGAACGGATCGAAGAGCGGGTGGATAAAATGATGGGAAATGGGCTATTGGAAGAGGCCAAAAAATTATTTTCTCAAAAACATCTAAATGCCTTGCAGACCGTCGGCTACCAAGAACTGTTCGATCATTTCGAGGGGAAAACGACTTTGGAAGAAGCCGTCGGTTTAATCAAACAAAATTCCCGCCGCTATGCAAAAAGGCAAATTACATGGCTTAGAAAAGGTGAGCATTGGGCCTTGTTCCATCCTTCGGAGTTCGCCGCAATTATTGATTTTATAAAAATCAAAATACGCCAAAATCAGTTGCAACGATGACATATTTAAGAATCCCCACAAATAGGATTGGAATCTTTTTTAAATTTAGGTCTATTGAAGAATGGTTTCTGATAGCTTCAAGTTCTTCGATTAAAAAGTGAAGCTTTATCTCTGTCAAATATCAAGCTTATGAAACGTGCCCTTCCACTTTTATTCCTCTTTTTTTCGACCTATAATTTTTCTCAAGAAATTATTTTGCCGCATGGGTATTCAGATGAAGAACTTGCCCTGCTCGAATGGTACGATTGGACTACAAGACCTATTACGGAACGGGGCATTACTGACCCTCCACCCACTCCAGTCCGGCACATGGCAGAATGGGAAGAACTAGAGGCCGTGGTGGTAACATGGAGGAGTTTTAAGCCTATTTTAACAGAAATAATCAGGTACGCTAAAGAGGAGGTAAAGGTCATTGTCATTGTGGCGCCCAATGGACTCAGTTCCCAGTCCAATGCCGAATCGATACTTACCAATAATGGCATCAGCCTCGATAATATTGAATTTGTTGTTGCCAACTCAGACTCTGTTTGGTCAAGGGATTATTTGCAAACCACAGTATATGCAAATGATGTGGAAGACCGGTATTTTATTGATTGGATCTATAACCGAAAAGACCGTGAAGACGATGATGTCCTGCCGGATGCAATTGGCGAACACTTTAATATCCCGGTGTATTCAACGACTGAAGCCCCAAGCCGCATGGTCCACGTAGGTGGCAATTTTAAGTCGGACGGCCTCGGTACTGGTTTTGCATCCAAACTGATATTAACTGAAAACAAACCGGGCAACAAATTTGGCGCAGGGCCACATGATGAAGATGATATAAATGGCATTATGAATTCTTTTATGGGTCTAAGCAGGTTCATCAAATTCGATACACTTCCATACGATGAAATCCACCACATTGACATGCATATGCACTTGTTAGATGAGGAAACCATTCTTTGGGGGCGATACCCAGAAAACGTTTCCGATGGACCTCAAATTGAAGCAAACATTCAATATCTGCTCGGCAACCACCTCTCCGCCTTTGGCACGCCGTACAGGATCGAACGTATCATCCAGCCACCGGGCTGGGATGGAATTTATCCGATCAACGGAGGCGATTACCGAACTTATACAAATTCGGTTTTCATTAATAAAACCATCCTGGTCCCTTATTATGAAGAGCAATACGACACCATCGCCCAACGCATTTATGAAGACCTTTTCCCTGGTTACAAGGTAGTCGGCATAAACTGCAACGCTATGATTCCATGGTTAGGAGCGCTTCATTGTATCGTCAAGGAAGTCGGCACGAGTGATCCGCTTTGGATCGTTCATCAAAGGCAAAGGGGGATTATCGATAACGAGCAGTGGGGAGATTATGAACTGACCGCTGATATCAAACACCGTTCAGGTATTGAAGCAGCACAACTTTATTGGACAGTTGACACAACTGCAGGATATGAAGTGTTGAACATGAATTTGACCAATATATCTACCAATACCTGGACAGCTTCTATTCCTCACCAAGCAAATGGGACTGAAATATTCTACTATATCGAAGGCTACGCAAATAGTGGCAAGTCGCAGGTTCGCCCACTGGCTGCACCCTCAGGCTATTATCATTTCACAGTGAATCACCTGCCTTCCGCAGACACGGAAGAAATCAAAATGGAAATAGGGGCGATCTATCCCAATCCTGCCAGTGCCATTACGGTTATACCCATTAAAACAAATTGGAAGGTGGAATTAAAAGTCGAAATGGCGGATGTAATGGGTAGACTAGTGGATGTGCTGTTTGATGGCGAGTTTTTCCCTAATCAGTCAAAAGTGTTTTTGGATGCTCGGGATTATTTGCCCGGCTCCTATTTTATTACGGTAAAAACAGGTCGGGGTGCGTCTACGAGGAAATTGGTGGTAAAATGATTTTATCCAAAAAGAAAAAGCCCAAGTCCATTCATTTATGAAATCGACTTGGGCTTTTTTTATTGTTCATTACCGTACACTTTTGAAAACGACCGATTTTCAAGCCTGAGAGAAAGAACATTTTAGAGAGAGGTGTGTGTTTTTTTGGCCTGAAAACGTGTTTGAAATAAAAAGTGTACAGTAGAGAATTTTATTGGAAAAAAATTACACGAGTTCTACTTCTTCTACTACTTTGTTTGACCTTTTACGTTCGTGTTCTTTTAGAAAAATTTTACGCAAGCGAATAGACTTTGGCGTCACCTCCACATATTCATCGGCCATGATGTATTCTAATGCCTCTTCCAACGTAAACTTTTTTGGAGGGGTGAGTTTCACTTTATCATCGGCTCCGGCAGATCGGATATTTGTCAATTTTTTGGTCTTGGTCACATTGATGACCATATCGCCCGGACGGGTATTTTCTCCTAAAATTTGCCCTTCGTAAATATCTTCACTGGCTGCAATAAAAAATGCTCCACGCTCCTGCAAATTGAAAATGCTATAAGGGATTGCTTTACCTGTTTCCATTGAAATCATTGAGCCATTCTGGCGTTTTGGCAGTTCGCCCTTGTGGGGCTGAAACTCCATAAAACGGTGGGTCATAATGGCTTCTCCGGCAGTCGCCGTCAGCATATTCCCCCGTAACCCTATAATGCCTCGTGAAGGGATTTCAAATTTGAGCAAAACCCGGTCACCCTTTGGCTCCATGGAAAGCATGATGCCTTTGCGGCGTGTAACCATATCAATGGCGGTACCTGATATTTTCTCTGGCAAGTCAATGGTCAACTCTTCTACCGGCTCATGGAGTACGCCGTCGATCCTCTTGGTTATGACCTGTGGTTGACCGATCTGGAGTTCATAGCCCTCCCGGCGCATGGTTTCTATCAAAACAGACAGGTGCAATACGCCCCTACCAAAGACCCGCCAAGCATCGTTGTTACTGGTTGGCTGCATGCGAAGGGCGAGATTTTTTTCCAGTTCTTTTTCCAAACGTTCATGAATATGGCGGGAAGTGACATATTTACCTTCTTGTCCAAAAAAGGGCGAATCGTTGATGGTGAACAACATACTCATAGTCGGCTCATCTATACTAATGGTCGGCAAAGCTTCAGGGTTTTCCACATCGGCAACGGTATCGCCAATATCGAAACCATCTATTCCTTGAATGGCGCAAATATCTCCTGCCTGCACCTCCTCCACTTTTGTTTTGGTCATGCCCTCAAAAAGAAACAAACCCTTAATGCCATGCTTTTGAACCGTTCCATCTTTTTTCACCAAGGCAATTTGTTGTCCCGATTTTAAGGTGCCCCTGTGCAAACGCCCAATAGCTATCCGGCCAATGTAATTTGAATAATCAAGTGAGGTGACCAACAGTTGAGTACTGCCTTGCTCCGTTTTTGGTACGGGGATATGCTCAACTATGGCATCCAACAACGGAGTTATATTGTCAGTAGGATTTTTCCAATCCAAAGCCATCCATCCTTGTTTTGCCGACCCAAAAATGGTTGGAAAATCCAATTGATCCTCCGTTGCACCAAGATTGAACATTAAATCAAATACAGCATCCTGTACCTCCTCAGGCGTGCAGTTTTCTTTGTCCACTTTGTTAATGACAACGATTGGTTTGAGGCCCAATTCGAGGGCTTTTTGCAGAACAAACCGGGTCTGCGGCATCGGCCCTTCGAAAGCATCCACTAAAAGCAAGACGCCATCGGCCATGTTCAAAACCCTTTCCACCTCACCTCCAAAGTCGGAGTGACCGGGCGTATCAATCACATTGATCTTGATGCCTTTGTACCAAAATGCAGCATTCTTTGCCAAAATGGTGATGCCCCGTTCTCGCTCCAGATCGTTGTTGTCCATGATGAGTTCGCCGGGCGTTTCATGCTCGCCGAAAAGCTTCCCAGCAACGAGCATTTTATCTACCAAGGTGGTTTTACCGTGGTCAACGTGGGCAATGATGGCTATATTCCGTAATTTCATTTTATTTAAATAAAAAAGTAAAAAAGACATAGTTAAAAGGCGAGGGAAAAAATTATCAATCACCCGTCGTTATAACTTATGAGCTTTTAATTATGGGGAAATTAATTTTATAAAAATTTGGTTTTCAAATATTTAAATTATCCGTTCTGAAAAAAAGAGCTTGCATTTTGGTTAATATCCATTTAGATGAATTGGCTATTTTTTCAAAACGGGCGCAAAGGTAGGTTAATTTGTCTCAGCTTGCACTGCAAAAACTTTCCCAATAAAAATATCTGGACTTTCTAATTTTACGCCAAATCATTCAATCCATTCTTTCATGAAACAAATCGCTTTTATTATTACGTTTATTACCCTAATATTTTCCAATCCCACCTTTTCACAAGAGATTATAATGAAGAATAAAACTGATCAGGTACAAGGATTTGATAGCCGCCAGAAAGATGAAAAAAAAGAAAGGGATAGCATTTTTTTTGAAATCTTTAAATCCGTCGACAAATTTCCCGTTTACAAAGGCAATGACCTTGGCCTGACCTATTCCCCCAAGAAATCTGTTTTTAAAATCTGGTCTCCTCCCGCCACGGAAGTCTTGCTCCGTTTTTATGAAAACGGAGAAGGGGGTGAGCCAATTTCAACCCATAAAATGAAAAAAGGGAAAAACGGCGTTTGGGCATACAAAGCCAGGGGAAACAAAGAGGGTCTTTATTATACTTTTCAGGTTGGCGTAGCTGATACCGCAATGATGGAAACGCCTGGCCCTGAGGCTATTGCAACCGGCGTAAACGGGAAACGGGCTATGGTAGTTGATTTGAAATCGACCAATCCCAAAGGCTGGGAAAATGACCAAAAGCCGCCCCTTAAAAATTTCTCCGATATCGTTTTATACGAACTCCACCTGCGTGATATTTCTGTTGATGAAAATTCTGGCATAAAAAATAAAGGGAAATTTTTGGGTTTGGCCGAAACAGGCACTCAATCTCCATCTGGACAAAAAACGGGGCTTGAGCATATTAAGGAATTAGGAGTTACCCATGTCCACCTACTACCTTCGTTCGATTTCGCTTCTATCGATGAGTCAACCCTTATCTTTAAGAATTATAACTGGGGGTATGACCCGCAAAATTACAATGTACCGGAAGGAAGCTATTCCACCGATCCCACTGATGGCAGAGTCCGCATTAAAGAATTCAAGCAATTGATCCAAACCCTCCATAAAAATGGACTGAGGGTCATTATGGATGTAGTTTACAATCACACTGGCGAGACCGCAACTTCTGTTTTTAACCAAACAGTCCCTTTTTATTATTACCGTACGAATATGGGGGTTTGGTCGGATGCTTCGGGCTGCGGCAATGAAACTGCATCTGAACGATTTATGATGCGGCAATTCATGATCGAATCCATGAAATACTGGGCCACCGAATACCACATTGACGGTTTCCGGGTGGACCTGATGGGCATCCATGATATTGAAACGATGAACCTCATTTCCAGCGAGTTGCATAAAATTGACCCGACGATATTTGTTTATGGTGAAGGTTGGACGGCAGGCGGCAGCCCGCTACCTGAAACAAAGCGGGCATTGAAGTCCAACACCAAACAATTGAAAGGCATCGCTGTATTTTGCGACGAATTCCGTGATGGAGTCAAAGGCCATGTTTTCAAGCCAAATGCAAAGGGATTTGCCAGCGGGAATTTTGGGTTGGAAGAAAGTGTGAAGTTTGGAATAGTCGGAGCTGTTGAACATCCACAGGTTGATTACGAAAAGGTGAATTATTCTAAAGCGCCCTGGGCCAATGAGCCTACGCAGTGCATCAATTATGTCTCATGCCACGACAACCACACGCTGTGGGATCGATTGCAACTTTCCTGCCCCAAAGAGACAGATGAAAACCGCTTGAAGATCAACAAACTGGCCCAGACCATTGTGCTTACTTCTCAGGGCATCCCTTTCCTTCATGCTGGGGAAGAGTTTGTAAGGTCAAAATCTTTGGTCGAAAATTCATATAAATCCTCTGATCAAATCAACCAAATCAATTGGGAAAATAAAACCAAATTCAACGACCTCTTCAGCTATTATAAAACGCTCATCCAAATGCGCAAGGAACATCCTGCTTTTCGGATGGGCAACGCCATTGCCATTAGGCAAAACCTCAAATTCATTGATTTTAAACAAGACCACATCATTGGGTATATCATCAATGGGGCAGCGGTGGGCGATAAATGGAAAAGGATATTGGTCATTTTCAATGGGCAAAAGGTCGGCAAGCAAATGGAAATCCCCGAAGGCAATTGGAAAATCATTTGTCACAATTATAGATTGATGCTGGATGGCATGGGAAGCAACGCTACTCAATTTGCCAACTTGTTGCCTTATTCTGCTTACATATTGGCTGAAGAATAAAAATAGTTAGATGTTAGATTATAGACATTAGACATTAGATGGGCGTGTTCCAAAATTTCGGAACAGGCCCATCCACTATCGATCAAACTGATGCAAGTCCAATTCCTCAATTATCTTGATCAACTTTTTATGATAGTTTTTATCAGTAGCATAGCCAGCCTTTTTTAGTCCAATTGCCCAATTCTTGTAGTCCTTAGTTCCTAATTTTTTCAAATGGTTGTACCTCGAAATTTGCAACAACAGGGAATGCTCCCTGTAGCTCTCCCATGCCGAATCAAATACCCGGAACATATCATATATATCATCATCCGAATAATTGCGGCAAGTACATCCACGGCATTTGCTTCGGCATTTGATGCCAAAATGATTGTTCGATTCAGTGGCCAAGCGGCTACCGCCTGCATCGGTTTCGAGCAAGCCTTGTGCAAGCGTAATGCTGGCTGGGATGCCATAAGCCTCCATTTCCCGCATAGCCGATTTGGCAAAGCGTTTCACATAGTTTCGGCAGTTGGTCAATTTCTCCTGAACGATATGATCCCCTACCCTTTTCCGTTCGGCGAGGTCAGGGCTGAGGATAAAAGAAAGGTTTTTAAAATCTTTTGATTTCCATTTTTTGTCCATTGTTTTTTCGGGTTTATTCGGAAACGATGGGATGATGGAAAGTTCTTGATGCTCTTCCGGCAAATCCTTGACAGTGGTTGTAGTATGTTGAGAAACCAGCGCAACATTATCATGCCCTTTCGCCTTAACCACCAGTTGGATGTTCCTGTTAGAATAAATTTGAACAAGGAAAACGGTAACAACTATTTGAAACCAATATCTTGAAAACCATGCAAATATCACAGGTAGCGTCATTGTCTTTGGGGCTTCGTGTTGAATGTGAAACTCGATCATTTTAAAACAAATTATTTGGTGTATAGTATGATTAGGGCAAATTTCAGAATTTTTGTTTTAAAAATCAAGAATTTTGAAACATTTTGTTTTTATTTTTCGAATTCCTTTTACGCCGACCTGCACTTTTCGAATTCCTTTCTTGAACTTAGTGTAACCTTCACACTACATTTGTGCAGAAAATAATTTCTATGATACTCGCAATTATTGATGGGGGTTCTTCCAAAGCGGATTGGCAAATCCTTCAAGACGACAAATCAGTCCTCAAACTAACGACTACTGGCTTCAACCCAAATTATGACAGTAGGGAAAAGATTTCTGCTTTGTTAAAAAAAGAAATCATAAACGAGATAGAGACGAGCCGTCCCATAAGGATCTTTTATTATGGAGCAGGCTGCTGGAATCCTTCACGAAAATTAATAGTTGAGAAGGCGATGTCGGAAGTCTTTCCTCAAGGCAATATAACCATTGAACATGACCTATTGGCAGCGGCAAGAGCAACATGTGGTGACCAATCAGGAATAGCCTGCATTCTTGGCACAGGTTCTAATTCCGTTCTTTACGATGGTGAAAAGGAAGTGGACAATGTAACCAATCTTGGCTTTCTGCTTGGCGACGAGGGCAGCGGATCAATGATCGGGAAACGTTTGGTTCAAGCCTATTTTTATCGGGAGATGCCAAAAGAACTCTGTCCTATCATGGAAAAAGAGTGCCCTAACGGAAAACTCGACATTTTGGATAAAGTGTATGGAGGAGGAGTACCCGCTGCTTATCTGGCTACATTTGCCAAACTTTATTACGAGCAACGAAAGCATCCCTTTGTTTGGAAAATAATAAAAGATTGTTTTACCGAATTCTTGTACAGGCATGTTTTTAAATACGAAAATTACCGCTCGTTGCCGATCCATTTTGTAGGTTCCGTTGCTTTTCATTTCAAAGAAATACTGGAAGAGCTGTTCATGGAAGAAGAGCTTAGGTTCGGGGAGGTTTTGCAAAAGCCAATTGATGCATTGTTTAAATACCATCTCGAACGCAGCGAAAAAAGAACTTTGATATTACCAAATAAATAAATGACTTCGACTATTAAAAAAATTGCTGTTTTCACTTCTGGTGGGGATGCCCCAGGCATGAACGCCGCCTTGCGCGCCGTGGTCAGGACGGCAGCATTTCACCAAATAGAAATCATTGGCATCGAAGGGGGTTACGACGGGATGATAAATGGAGTGTTCAAGCCTTTGGAAATCAGAGATGTTGGCAACATCATTCAACGCGGTGGTACTTTTTTGAAAACCGCCCGGAGCAAAGAGTTCCTGAAAAAAGATGGGCGATTGAAGGCGTTCAAAATGTTGAAAAAAGCCAAAGTGGACGCTTGCATCGCCCTTGGCGGAAATGGCACTTTCACAGGTTCCGAAATTTTCAATAAAGAACACGGCATGCCCGTCATTGGAGTACCATGCACTATTGACAACGACCTATTTGGCACCAATTACACCATTGGTTTTGATACCGCTGTGAATACAGCCGTGGAAGCAGTTGATAAAATCAGGGACACCGCCGAGTCACACAACCGCTTGTTTTTTATAGAAGTGATGGGTCGGCATGCAGGTTTTATTGCTTTGCACACAGCAATTGCCAGTGGGGCAGGTAGTGTTATTTTACCTGAAAAAGAAACGACTATTGATGAACTCGTCGCTTCTTTCGAAAAAAATGCCAAGCGAAAAAAAACCATTAGCTTGGTAATTGTGGCAGAGGACAATCCACTTGGGAGTGCTGAACAGATAGCAAAAAAGGTAAAACAGAAATCCTCAATTTTTGATACCAGAGTGACAGTGATTGGGCATTTACAGCGAGGTGGATCGCCAAGTGCTTTCGACCGGGTACTTGCCAGTCGTTTGGGAAACGCTGCTGTAAAAGCACTCATAGAAGACCATACAAATATCATGGTCGGCATTGATAATCAGCAAGTTGTCTATACTCCTTTGAAGCATGCCATCAATAACCAAAAAGGAGTAGATTTGAGATTGTTAAAATTGGCAGAGATGCTTGCGATCTGATCATCCAAATAAATTTAATCCTTTCGGCGATTTTTGTTAAAAGCAACTATCAAAACCAAGGGTATCAAAAAATGAGGAAACCTGAGAACCGCCTCAAATACCCATTGGTGCAAACTTTCCAAAGGAAAATCCAAATAGTAGTTTCCAATAATTCGTGCGAATGAAGTCAGCGCCCCCCAGATTACAGCATACCATAAAGCAGCTTTTTTCGCTTTGCCCTTCAAAACAAATATGCCCAAAGCCACCACGAAATCAAGTACTCCAGCTAGGTTGAGAAACGAGTTGACACCAGCACTATTCACCCCTAATATGTTCTGTGTCATTGTCATGAAAGTCATAGGCCGTGGATAGTAACCAATGGCATACAAACCATGGCATGTAAAAGTCAAAGCAATGGCTACTTTCATCCAGACAATCAATTGTTTAGATAGTGTTTCTGTTTTTAAAAAATAAAAGAGAAAAAGGGGAGTTCCGAATTGTAAGCTATACTCGAAGAACTGCCCAAAATGATAGAATTTATCTTTCATATAAATAAGAGCGAGGAAAATTAAATCCGCAGCTCCCACCACCAAAACCCATCTACACCACTTTGGTAATTTTTTGATAAATAAAGTGACGACAGTGCAAATGGTATAAAAGACTCCTTGGCTAATTATAAATTGCCGAATCCATTCATCCCCATTTGGATTTGTAACATAAGCCTCCCAAGACATGGAAGTGCAACCCTCAATGAGCCACTTAGCGAAAAATGGATCCCAGAATAACTCTCTATATGGGGCATCCCAAAACAAATGCTGGTATGCCCTTCCCGCAAAAACTGCCACTGCTGATAACTGGAGGAAACGAAATATGATGGCGGAATTAGATTGCATATTTTGCGAAAATACCTTGCTGAACTATTTATTGGAAATGAAAGTTATCAACAAGTTTGTTAGAAAAAATGTAAATACACAATGTGCCGCCGAACTCCAGTTCGGCGGTGTTGGTGGTTAGGCACATGGCTGACGGGTTGTGCATTCACGAAAAAATAATTGTCATGGATTTTGAAAAATTACTGCAAGAAGTAAAATTCCGTACTTCCCGAAGTTCTGGGGCAGGCGGACAAAACGTCAACAAAGTAGAGACCAAGGTTGACCTCTTGTTCCATTTGGCCGAATCGCAGGAATTGACAGAAGATGAAATAAAATGGGCTATAGAACGACTGGAAAATAAATTGACCAAGGAAGGACTGCTCATCGTTACGAGTCAAAAGACCCGCTCCCAACTCGCCAATAAAGAAGACGCCATTGCAAATTTCCTGTTCATCATTGAGGAAGCCATAAAGCCGCTGAAAAAAAGAAAAAAAGTTCGCCCTCTAACAGCCAAAAAAGAAAAACGGTTGGAAGAAAAAAGGCAACAAAGCGAGAAGAAGGCGCTGCGGAAAAAGTTGTTTTGAATGGCTATAATGGTTGAAATGGCGATCAGAACACAAATAAGCCATTTAACCATTCAGCCATTTTAGTCATTCAACCATATCAAATAACCCCCAGTTCTTTTCCCACCTTCGAGAAGGCAGCCACTGCTTTTTCCAAATGCTCTTGCTCATGCGCTGCTGATAATTGCACCCTGATCCTAGCCTTTCCCTTCGGCACAACGGGGTAGAAAAACCCAATCACATAAATGCCTTCAGTTAAAAGTTGGGAGGCAAATTTTTGCGCCAACACCGCATCATATAACATAATCGGAACAATCGGATGATGGCCTGGCAAAATGTCAAAGCCAGCGTTGGTCATGGCTTCCCTGAACCACTTGGTATTACGCTCTAATTTGTCTCGAAGGGCAGTTGTTTTACTTAGCCTATCAATCACTGCAATAGATGCACCGGCAATAGAAGGCGCCAATGTATTTGAAAACAAATAAGGTCGGCTGCGCTGACGAAGTATTTCCACAATCTCTTTTCTCGCTGCAGTAAAGCCTCCTGAAGCGCCTCCTAGAGCTTTCCCAAAAGTTCCGGTAACGACGTCAATGCGATCCATACAATTGCGGAACTCATGTGTGCCTCGCCCAGTCTTTCCCATAAATCCTGTAGAATGACATTCATCAATGCCAACCATCGCATCATACTTATCAGCGAGATCACAGATTTTATCCAGTTGAGCAATATTGCCATCCATGCTGAACACTCCATCAGTGAAGATCAATCGACGTCGGGCAGATTGGCTTTCTTTAAGCTTTTCTTCCAAGTCGGCCATATCATTGTTCTTGTAGCGGAATCGTTGCGCCTTACACAAGCGGATACCATCGATGATACTTGCATGGTTCAATTCATCAGAAATTACGGCATCTTCTTTAGTGAGCAACGGTTCAAAAAGCCCCCCATTGGCATCGAAAGCAGCGGCATAAAGAATGGCATCCTCCATACCCAAAAAATCGGCAATTTTCCTCTCCAATTCTTTATGAATATCTTGCGTCCCGCAAATAAACCGAACAGAAGAAAGACCAAATCCATGACTATCGATAGCTGTGTGGGCGACTTTGATTACATCGGGGTTGGAGGAAAGTCCAAGATAATTATTGGCACAAAAAATTAATACTTCTTCACCTTTATCGGTACGTACCTCCGCCCCTTGCGGAGTCACAAGTACTCGCTCATCTTTATAAAGGCCACTTTCTTTTATTTCATGAATTTCAGCTTGAAGTTGAGTTCTTACGTCAGTAAACATGGATAAATAGTTGGATGGTCAGGATGGCAGTATGGATAAATGGTTGAACAAACTATTAACAATCAACCATCCTAAACATTCAGCTATCAAACCATTTCTCTTTTATATTTCTCTGTTAAATTAGAAATCATGTCAGTCGTCATTTTTTGCAGGTCAAATGCAGGTTGCCAATGCCAGTCCCTGCGGGCGAGGCTGTCATCAATGCTGCCTGGCCACGATTCAGCGATTTTTTGCCTAAAGTCTGGTTTGTAGTTCACTTCAAAATCGGGCATAAAGGTTTTGATACTATCCGCCAATTCAGAAGGTGTTATGCTCATGCCAGCCAAGTTGTAAGAAGTTCGGACAGAAATACTTTCTGAAGCAGCCTCCATCAATTCAATGGTCGCCCTGATTGCATCGTCCATATAAATCATGGGGAGTTGTGTTTTTTCTTTCAAAAAACAATCATAGTTCTCTCCCCTAACAGCATAGTGAAATATATCAACGGCATAATCAGTGGTGCCACCTCCGGGGTCGCTTTGATACCCAATGACCCCCGGATAACGCAAAGAGCGAACATCGAGGCCGTACCTATTAAAATAATAATTGCACCAAAGCTCAACCTGCCACTTTGCTGATGCCATAGACGGTATTAGGGGTCAGATTGGCATCTTGTGGGGTGTTTTTCTTAGGGGCATTATTGCCAAATACGGCAATTGAACTTGGAAAGAAAATTTTACGGATATTAGTTTCCCTTGCCACTTCAAAGACATTCATCAAGCCGTTCATGTTAATGTCCCAGGCCCATTTAGGGTTTTTTTCTCCCTTCGCCGAAAGGATTGCAGCTAAATGATAAATCTGACTGACGTCATATTTATTTGAAATTTCGGCGATACTGCCTGCATCTAATACATCGACATATTCGAAGATTCCTTTTGGAGAGGACGACGGTGCTTTGATGTCAGAGGAAATGACGGATTCGTTGCCGTATCGACTTTGGAGAGCCTCCGCTAAAACAGAGCCGATTTGCCCATTAGCACCAAGGATTAGGATTTTATCATTGCTCATAGAAGATGGTCAGGGAGGTAATAATTGGTTGTTATATGTCTGTTATTGATAGTTGGGACAGAAAATACATTTCATTTCAAATTTCCTGCTATTAAACTGCAAATGGCCTACTGAGAACCGACCTCAGCAAAGGACGGAACTTCATCAATGAATTCAAAGGATTGTTGTTGATAATCCATTCGGCAACAGTAACATTTCAAGCCATTTGTCACAAAGAGGTATTTCACTCTAAAAGGTCGCCAATTGTAGATGCCTATTTGCCACAGCGTTTCTTCTGAAACTGGAATGGTCCGTGCCTTGCACTCTACCATTAAAAAGGGCTCCATGTCATTGTCGTAAGTCAAGATATCAAACCGTTTGGGCAGTCTATTTACTTTTAACATTTTCTCCACGGCTATCTTGTTTTTGTTGTATCCCTTTTCATTTATCAGATAAAGAAGAACCAATTGACGGACAACTTCCTCAGGTTCCCTAACAAAAAAATTTTTGCGAATAGGGTCATAAATTTTCCATATCCCTGCAATTTTTTTGAACACCAATTGATCTTGAAATTTCAAGAAATCTATTTGAAATGGCTTTCTCATACGCTCCTTTTCTATTTCTTTGAATTTGAAAAGCGAATGTACTTAACTGCTTTGCGATTTTACAAATACATTGGCAATTTGTGTGTAAACCTATTTTAGGACAAGCCAATTACATTTTCTTCAAAAAAAAACTTGAAATAATTCTTTTATAAGATAAAGAAAGTGATATTCGCTTTTGTTTGTTTCAAAATATTGTTCTGATTTTTTGAGAAAAAGCCAAAGAAGCGTTTACCAATCTCACAACGTTTAAACAATTATAATCCTTACTTGCCTATTTTCATATCCATCACTGCTTCGAAACAAGACAATTTTAACTATTTGAAATTCATCACAATCATTTGACCAACAATCATTTTACTTTCATTAATTAATTAAAATTTTAAGCATGAAAAAATTCAATACCTTCCTGGTGCTGATTACTTTCATGTGCTTTTCCACCAACGACGGTCTTGCACAATTCAAAGTAACCGGTACAGTAAACGATGCATTAGGGTTACCCCTGATCGGAGTCAATATCCTCATTTCTGGTACTAGTATTGGAACTGTCACTGATATTGATGGTTCATTCAGCCTCAATTTACCTACTGATGAAGCTGATATTATTTTTTCCTATACGGGATTTCGAGACAAAACTATGTCTGTTTCTAAAGGGATGGATGACTTGGTTGTGTTATTGGAAGAAGACATCAGCAACCTTAGTGAGGTCGTCGTCACTGGTTTGGCTTCATCTGTCAAGAGGAGTAACCTGGCGAACTCAGTAGCCTCAATTCCAGCAAGAGAACTTACTGGCATTACTGTACCCACCACGACAGATGGAGCTTTATATGGCAAATTTAAAGGTGCAAACATTACTGCTAATTCCGGTGCCCCTGGAGGTGGGATAGGTATCAAGCTACGGGGAACTACTTCAATTGGAGGGTCATCTCAGCCGCTATTTATTATGGATGGAGTTTACCTTGATAATTCCTCCTATTGCAGCAGGATTGAACATTGTCTCTGCCGCTGCAGGCGGTGGTAGCAGTACCTTCGATCAAGAAAACCCCTCTAATCGTCTTGCAGACATTGATCCAAACGATATCGAAACGATTGAAATTCTTAAAGGTGCTTCAGCGGCTGCTATTTATGGCTCTCGAGCCGCTGGTGGTGTTGTCATTATTACAACTAAAAGAGGAGCCGCTGGAAAAACGAAGATAAATTTTTCCCAATCTGTTGGTTGGACTGAAATTTTGAACCCATTGGGTGTAAGGGAATTTACAGAAGAAAGGGTGTTAAACTCTAAATATGCAGCAGACATCGGTTTGTTTAGACAAGCAAGTTCTTCTGGAAATATCCACAATTATGAAGATGAGCTATATGGGAACAAGGGTGGACTTTACAATACTCGCATTTCTGCGTCAGGCGGCAATGAAAAAACCCAGTTTTATATTGGAGGAACTTATAAAAATGAAGGAGGAATTGTTAAAAATACTGGATATGAAAAGGAAGCCGTTCGAGTGAACCTTGACCATCAAGTCAATGATTGGCTGGACGCCAAAATCACCACCAATTTCATTCATTCATCTGCTGATCGGGGTTATTTCAATAATGATAATTCTGGTACTACGTTGGGTGTATCCTTTTCAGCCACCCCGTCTTTTGCCCAATTGTTTCCAGATGAGAACGGCAATTATCCCCGAAACCCATTTGCCGCTTCCAATATATTAGAAACTAGGGACGTAATTACCAATAATGAAACGGTCAATCGATTCATTGGTGGGGGTACTTTGAGCGCAAGACTTTTTACATCAGATCAAACTTCCGTTAAATTTATACTTAGGGGTGGCGTTGACAATTATGGCCTGGAAACCACTGCAATTTTTCCCAACAGCTTACAGTTTCAGAGCGATGGAAATGGACTTAACGGGGTTTCTATTCAAGGGAACACAACGAGCTTAAATACCAATTTAGCCGGCTTTTTGGTCTGGTCACAAATACTCGATAGTGGACTTTCCTTCAGAACGCAAGTTGGAGTAACACGGGAGGAATTTGACAGGAATACTATCATTGGAACAGCATCCAATCTAATTGGATCTCAAACCAACCTTGATCAAGCTGGGAGTAGAAACTTAGATCAAGATAGGCTTATTCAAAAGGATAGAGGTTTTTTCGCTCAGGAAGAGGTCAATTGGCAGGATATGATTATTGCAACAATAGGTTTAAGAGCTGATAAATCATCAAATAATGGCGATCCAAACGAAGTATTCTATTACCCTAAAGCATCGGCTGCTTTCAACTTACACAATTTTGATTTTTTTTAACAGTAGTGGAAGTGTCAGCCAGTTAAAGCTGAGAACTGCTTATGGTGAATCCGGAAATTTTGCGGTATTCGGTGACAAGTTTACTTCTTTTTCGGGTTCTGTCGTAAGTGGTTTGCCAGGTGCAAATATTGCTTTACAAAAAGGCAATCCAACTGTTACTCCAGAACGACAAAAAGAACTTGAATTTGGTTTTGATTTAGGATTGCTTGAAAATAGGGTACTATTAGACGCAACCTATTACATTAAAACGGTAGAAGATTTGCTTTTGCAAGCGGATGTACCAACCTCTTCCGGATTCCAGTCAGAAGTGGTCAACGCGGCGGAATTAGAAAATAAAGGAATTGAACTAGGGTTATCCGCACATATTATTAGAAACCAGAATTTGAATTGGTTTTCCAGGGCCTATTGGTGGAAAAATAACGCCGAGGTAACTAGATTGGATATACCTTCTTATACGGACGTAGGGTTCTCCGTAGGTCTTGGCACATTTCGGATCATGGAAGGGAGAAGCCCTACAGAAATCATCAGTGTTGGCCCTGCTGAATTACAGGATGAAACTGGAGTTGTTGTTTTTGGTGATGCTGAACCTGACTTTCAAATGTCTTTTTATAATGAATTGAGTTGGAAGAATTTTGATTTATCCTTTAATATTCATTGGAAGCAAGGTGGGAAAAATATAAATCTGACTACCCTATTATTCGACGATGCTGAAACTACCTTTGATTATGATGACACTGATATAGCTGGCGATGGGGTCACCCCAAACGGTGTTGCCCGTTTGAACTCTATCGGTTCGGCCAATCATAGATACATTCAAGATGCAGGTTACATCAGATTGCGGGAAATTGGAATATTTTATACCATTCCTAAAGAATTAATCAATGACGTAGCCAAACTGAGAATTGGATTTTCAGGCACTAATTTGATCAACATTTTTGATTACGAAGGTTATGACCCAGAAGTATCAAATTTTGGGTCAGGGGGTCTTTCACCAGGAGTTGCTGTAATGCCTTTTCCATCAGCAAAGAGATTCAACTTTCATGTAAGTGCAGAATTTTAACTTTAATTAAAAATGGAAACAATGAATCGATTAAATCATCATTCAATTGTTCCATACCTTATATATCATGAAATATATCATTATATTCTTCAAAAAGAACATAGCCTTGTTCCTAATGGCCTCGTTTCTGATGGGATCGTTTGGCTGTGAAATTGACGAAATACCAAATCCAAATGGCCCTGATCTCGATGCAATTGTTAATAATGCAACAAGAGGGGATTTAAATGCCCTCGTTACAGGCATTGAGTCGCTTATGGCTGATGACATTGATTTTTACTATGACGTAACGGGGATTATTGGTAGAGAATTTTATTTTTTCACAAGTGCCGATACTCGGTTTACTGGGGAACTTTTGGGAAAAGGTGATCAAGTATTAGACAATGCAGGTTTTTATGGAACCCGTCCTTACCAAGGACGCTACAGAAGTATTAAAAATGCGAATGTCTTGATCGAAGCTGTAAATAACAATGCCACCAATCTTAGTTTATCAAATGAAGAGGTCAATGGATATGTTGGATTCGCTCAAGCAGTGCAAGCCTATGAACTGCATCTGGCACTGATGCTGCAAAACCAAAATGGCATTCGGACCAATGTGGTCGACCCAAGTAATTTGGGGGATTTTGTTTCTTTTGACCAAGCCCTCAGCGATATTAAAGCTTTGATTGATGCTTCTATAGCAAATTTGGGAAATGCAGGCACATCATTTTCTTTCCCTCTTTCTCCCGGTTATAGCGGTTTTGACTCACCAGCCACTTTTGCTCAATATGTGAACGCTCTTGGTGCAAGGGTTGCTATTTATCAAAATGACAAACCTGCTGCATTAACCTATCTTGGAAAATCATTTTTAGATATGAACGGCGATCTCAATGTTGGCCCTCAACGTTTCTTTTCTTCGGCTGGTGGTGAGCAGATCAACGAATTGTTCCGACTGCCTGGTCAGTCAGAGGCTTTAATTGCACATCCAACTATTGTTGCTGCTCTTACCGCTAATCCAGCTGATCTCAGAAATTCTAAGATCATAGATCGTGGTAGTCCCGTAAGCTCAGATGATTTGACGGGAGATCATGATGTCTCGGTATATAAATCTATCAATGACAATGTTCCCATTATCAGGAATGAAGAATTGATCCTGTTATTGGCCGAAGCCAATATAGGTTCTGACAATCCAGCCGCTTTGGACGCAATCAATGCCATCCGAACAACCAATGGACTCTCCGCCTTAACCAATACGGATATTGACGTAACAAACGATGATGAGCTCATTGATGAATTGCTTAACCAAAGATGGTTTTCTTTATTCTTTGAAGGCCATCGTTGGGTTGATATGAGGAGATTTAACCGATTAGGGGAATTACCTATAGATCGGGTTGATGATGATGTATGGGTGGAAATGCCAAGACCAGTTTCCGAAATAGAATAGGAATTATTACCTTATAATGGTAAATCTGAATTTTCCCGAATTTTGGGCTCTTCCAAAATTCGGGATTTCTTTTATGGAAAAGTGTTGTAGCGATTCTAAAAAATCGATCGGAAAATATAACTGGATAAGGAAATAACTACACTGATAATATAACAACTACCTAATAATGAAGTAAGGCTATGGAGAAACTTTCATTACGATAATTTCAGGAAGAAATTCATTAATAAGAGTATTTTACATTAAGCTCTCCTTAAATCTGATTTAGCTCACCCTGTTCAATGATTTCTGTCATTTGCTTGGCTGATAATAATTCTAACCTTTACTCAGATTATCTGCGTGGAGAAACGGCACCCGTTTTCACCACAAAAATTGTAACAAGGGACTTGGAGTTTGTAATTAGATTTTGAAATCTCGTACATTCATTCTCTACTACCTAATTACTAATTCCCTCTCCCTCTTTTCACATTGCAAGGATGGAAAATCTCACAGATACATTAACTGCTCCCGTGACCAATAATATCGGTAGGGAAACACTTTCTCAACATATAGTCGAAATCGTAGCCGACTCAGGCGAAGGGGCACAGAAGGCAGGCCAAAGTTTTGCGTCTATCAGTGCAAAAATGGGCAACGGCGTTTGGACTGTCGAAATCATCCCCTCTGACATCGAACCACCTCCACGGACAAAGCAAAGCACCTCAGGAATCCGCATTCGCATAGGTTCGGACATTGTTAGTAATGCTGGGGATGAGGCTGACCTTGTGGTTGCCTTCAATGAGGTAGCTCCCTATTCCCGTATCGAGCAACATGCCTTCAAGCCAGGCACAAAAATCCTCATCGAAAAAGCTTGGGCAGAACACGACGATGAATCCATCAGGGAGAGCTACGCAAATGCGATGGCTGATTATAAAAAAATGGGTTATGTCATTTATGAAATCCCTATGGCCGAAGAATGCCTAAAAATCGTACCTGACCCAAAGAGGGGAAAAAACATGTGGGTACTCGGCATGTTGAGTTACATCTACATGAGGGATTTGAAAACTGCCGAAAACCAAATCGCATTTATTTTCAAAAAGAAATCACAAGCCGTTATTGATTCCAACATCCGTTTATTATATGCTGGGCACGCATGGGCAGCCGAGAATCTTGATTTTCAATATGAAATTCCGGCTATGCCGACTGAGAAAGAACTTGTTGTAATGAATGGCAACGAGGCATTTGCCTTCGGCACACTCGCTGCAGGTGTTGAGGTCTGCTCGATGTACCCAATCACTCCAGCAACTTCTGTTTCCCACATGCTGGCTGAGACTTTTGAAAAAGCAGGTGGTCTTGTGCATCAGGCAGAAGATGAAATTGCCGCCATCGGGTTTGCCATCGGTTCTTCCTATTCAGGGAAAACAGCTTTGACGGTCACTTCAGGACCCGGCATTGCCCTCAAAACAGAATTTATTGGATTGGCAGTTATGGCCGAAGTGCCACTGTTAATTATAGATGTTCAGCGTGGTGGCCCTTCCACCGGCATGCCAACCAAAATCGAACAGGGCGACCTCCTTGCCGTCCTTTATGGAGCAGCGGGTGATTCACCTAAAATTGTTATCGCACCCTCTACTATTGAGGAATGCTTCCAGTTCGTCATTATCGCAAGACAGATAGCCGAGGCATTCCGAACGCCCGTTTTCTTGCTTTCTGACTCTAATCTGGCAACTGGTGTGCAACCATTTCCCAAACCAAAACTAAAAGCCGAATGGATGTCATCCCCTATTGATCAAAGCCTTTGGAAAGAAGGGGCCACTCCATTTAATTGGAATGAAGAAACAGGCCTCAGTAAACGCCCCATCCCCGGTCAAAAAGGTGGAGAATATACACTCACCGGACTCACACACAATAATTTAGGACATGTCTCCTACCTCCCTGAAGTCAACCAGAAAAGCACTGCCATGCGTAGCCGCAAAATTGCTGCCTTTAGTCGCACTCTAAAACCTCCAAAAATTCATGGTGACGACTCTGGTGACCTGCTGCTTGTCGGTTGGGGCAGCACCCGTGGTGCAATCGAAGAAGCTACTGATCGAGCTAGGGAATTGGGTGGCAAAGTTTCTTCCGTCCACCTTCGCTTCCTCAGTCCATTCGAGCCAGGGCTGAAAGATATTTTCAACCGCTTCAAAAAAGTAATGGCCGTAGAAATCAACTACAGCGATGACGTAAACGCCCCCCTCATCACCGATGAAAATCGACGCTACTCGCAGCTTGCCTGGATTCTCAGAGCAAGGACTCTGGTTGACATTGACTGTTTCTCAAACGTTCATGGACAACCACTGAAACCAAGGAATATATTAGAAAGAATAAAACTGGAATTGGGAAATTAGGGAATTGGAGAATTGGGGGATGGCAATCTTGAAGCCCCCCCAATTCCCTAATTCCCCAATTCCTCAATTCTCTAATTTACCAACTCATGTTCGGCTTAAACAACGACTTCTGCGCCATAGATATTCCCGATACCTACCACTCCCAGGGTGAATATACCAAAGGCATTGCCCGTTGGTGCCCAGGATGTGGCGACCACACTGTACTTCATGCCGTACAACGGCTTTGCGCCGAAAAGCAATTACCGCCGGAGAAGACAGTGTTTGTGTCAGGTATCGGTTGCTCCAGTCGTTTTCCACACTACATGGATACTTATGGTTTTCATGGCCTACATGGGCGGGCCTTTCCAGTGGCTGAGGGTGTCAAATTTCGACGACCCGACCTTCATGTGTTTGTAGTGACGGGTGATGGAGATTGCTGCTCAATCGGAGCAGGACACTGGCTTCATGCCATCCGCTACAACATGAACATAACTGTACTACTGTTTGATAATCAGATTTATGGGATGACCAAAAAGCAAACTTCCCCAACCTCGCCGATGGGTACTATTTCCAATACTCATCCAGAAGGTTCAGTATTGCCCCCAGTCAATCCAATACAAACGACACTTGGCGTTTCAAATGTCAGTTTTGTAGCGCAAACGGTAGATTGGGTGCCAAGCCACTTGTATTCCACAATCAAAGCTGCTTATGAACATGAGGGTTTTTCTTTTGTAAAAATATCTATGCGCTGCCCTAAGTTCATGGCTGATTTTGCCAAGCAAAAAGTGTCAGATCGTGATTCTGTACAACTCCTATTGCATGACAATGGCATCCCTGCGGATGAGGCGACTCAAAAAATGTTCGCACATCATGTACCTCATAACCCTTCCGATATCAATGCGGCACGAGTGCTTTCTGAAGATGCAGGAATCACCTTCCTTGGCTTATTTTATCAAAATAAAAATGCCCTGCGCTATGACCTGTATGGGGCGCACAATTTAGGATATTCCCCAGAGGAAAAAATAGCAGCTATTGAAAAGAAATTGGAGGCATTTACGGTGTAAAACGGCATAAAATTACGCTCCAATGCCAGACATAAAGAAACATGAAAAATAGTCAACAAGACAACCTCCTCCTGAACTTCTTTACCGAAGAAGCCTCCCAGACTTTGGGCATCAGGGAAGGAGGCGGCCTCACGGCAGAACGCCCAGCCGAGTTGACCTTTGCCAAGGTTAGTGAGCTGCCAGTTCGGCCTGTAGCAGAACCCGCTGCTGACCAGGAGTTGCGTGCTTATTGGCGTACCCTCCGAGCCTTCTTCAGAAGTGGTAAAGGTGGTGCCATGCCAATAGATGCTAATGGAGTCCACTGCTATCCCGCTTTATTGACCCCTTACCGAAACAAGCCCCACATGGAAAGGAATTTTCCACTTTGGATGGAGGAGGCCAAAGATGGACTGACCATGCCATTGCATGAGCTGCTCACAGAACGCATTGCACGTTTTGCATCTGGCGAGAATGAAGCTAAAATATTGAAAGACAATCTCTTGCGTCTCGAAATCATCGTGAGGGATAAGATGAAATTTGCTGCTGATGCTTATCAGGCCTTCCCTGTCATTGATGATGCAATGGAGACGCTAAAAAATCGACTGAACATCAGTGGAAAGGACGGTGAGATTTTCGAAAACGATCTGGCCAACTTGCGCAAACACATTCCTCGAAAAGGGCTCCTCCTACCCTTTTCGCCCAATACGGCTTTTTACCTCCTCGCTTCTTTAATGCGGGTACATCTCACAGACAAGCGAAAGATTTTGCAAGAAAAAATCCACCGCTTGGTTGCCCAACTTAAAGATATCCTTGCTGTGGAACGAGAGAAAAGCCCTGAAGCCCACTCTCCTGAAAAACTGCATGGTTCACTTGATTTTGCGGAGTCATATTTCAACTTCGAAGAATTATCCTCTGTAATTCCTACTGGTGGCTCCGCCATCATGCCAGAAGAAAGGCTACTGCGCATTGAAAAAATCGTTGCTACACTTGAAGATACGGATGTAGACTTTTTTCAAAAAAATGCCTGCCTCATCCTTGCGGATCAACTGGCCGAAAATGCCAATGTGGATTGGGAAAATACTTTTGAAAAATCCACCGTGATGGTAGCGCTTCCAGGCCGGGATTGCCACTTAGCAATGGAGGTTTTCGATAAAAAAATGACGGAGTACGCCAAAGTGTTCGCCGCCATCCGAACGGCAGAATTGGAGGTAGCCAATAAGTACACCCAAGAAATACATGGCGATTTCTTTGCCCATTTTGATTGGCGTTCCTTTACGGCTGACGAGATGGGAGTTTGTCCTCCGATATTGTATTTTACAAAAGATAATACTCTGATAAAAAGCGAGTTAAATGAATTTTCCCATCTACTTTCTTCCAACCGTCCTATCAAAATATTAGTAGCAAAACAAGGCATGCAAGAAGCTGCCAAAGGGTTTACATTCCGACAAGAACTCGGAGCAATTGCCATAGCACATCGCAACACCTACATTTTACAATCGGCGTCGGTAGCGCCGGGCAAACTGGTGGAAGGTTTTCGAGAAGGTCTGGGTAATCAAACCCCAGCCCTATTTTACATCTTCTCCCCAACGGGTCAAGAACAAACCCTCAGCGGCCCAAACTTATGGACAAGTGCCGCCGTAGAGGGGCGGGAGTTTCCTGGATTTGTTTACAATAGTGAAAAAGGTGCTCGTTGGGGGAGTCGTTTTAACATTCTCCACAACCCCCAACCGGAAGACGACTGGCCGCAGCACAAAATGGTTTTTCAAAATGAAAATGGAGAAGAACTATCATTTGACCTCCCATTTACTTTTGCTGATTTTGCTGTACAGGACTCTAATTACGAAAGTCAATTTCATCTTGTGCCCCCAGAGTTTTGGTCAGATGACCTTGTCCCTTTGGGTGACTATCTCAACTTGCCACCAGAAGAGCTTTACGCCAAAGTCCCCTACATCTGGGTGGTGGACGAACAGAACCATTTACAAAAAGCTGCCGTCGCTTGGCCTCTTGTAATGACCTGTCAAGAGCGTTTGGATTTTTGGCATTTCCTTCAGGAAAATGCCGGTGTTCATAGCTACCATGTAGAGCAGGCAACCGAACTCCTCCGAAAGGAGATGGAAGAAGCCAACGCCCAAAAAATGGCCGAGCTGGAAGCTGCTCATACCTTAGCCCTTGACAAAGCAAAAGAGGAAGAAGGACGTGCTGCTATGGAACGCCTTGCCTCTGTCCTCCTTGATATGGATGTCTCGGAGCTGATTGATTTGCCTTCAACACAACCTAAGCAAGTTACAACTACCCCATCAACACAACCTGAAGTACCCCAAACAAACGTCGAAGCCCCCCAATCAGTAGCACCAGAAGACGAGGAAGAAGAAGAAGAAGAAGAAAACCTCTCCATCGGTGAGCCATGGATTGACACGCCACTTTGTACCTCCTGCAACGACTGCATCAACATAAATAAACGCTTGTTCAACTATGATAATAACAAACAGGCATTCATCGCTGACCCTAAAGCGGGGTCATTTAGGGAGTTAGTGTTAGCAGCGGAGAAATGCCCAGTGAGTATTATCCATCCAGGTGTACCTAAAAATAAGGGAGAGGCGGGATTGGAGGAGCTGATGAAACGAGCCGAAAAGTTTAATTGAACTTGCAACTCAACTAATTATGAACTACAAAAGAAAAATCTATATCGCCATCATTCTTATTGCTTTGGGAGTAGTCTTCCAAAATCTAGTCGGCTCTATTGGCACTGTGTTGATCGCCCTCGGTGGCCTATTCCTCATTTCAGGAATGGCAACTAAAAGAAAAGAAGAAGAATCATAAGCTAAGAAGCCCCAACAGCCAATACTGATCTATATGGCAAACGAAATCATCATAGCAATTTCCATCGTAGGAGGCCTCGGTCTCCTCTTTGCTACAGTGATTGCAATTGCCTACAAAAAGTTGCGAGTGTATGAAGACCCTCGCATTGATCAGGTTGAAGAAATGCTACCTCATGCCAATTGCGGTGCTTGTGGACAGCCCGGCTGTCGAGCCTTTGCAGAAGTGGTTGTCAAGGGCGAAGTTTCACCTTCAAAATGCACAGTTTCTTCACCTGAGGGTATAACAAAGATTGCTGAATTCCTCGGTGTCAATGCAGGATCAGAAGAACGGCGAGTAGCACGGTTGCTTTGTGCCGGAGGCAAGCGGGAAGCACAAAACCTTGCCGAATACCAAGGCTCTATGCGAACCTGCCGTGGTGAATCCGTCGTCACAGGTGGACCAAAATCCTGTTCGTGGGGCTGCATTGGGTTAGGTGACTGCGCCGATGTTTGCGACTTTGATGCCATTGTTATGAACGATGACGGTCTGCCTGAAGTCATCCCTGAAAAATGTGTGGCCTGTAATGACTGTGTAGAAATTTGCCCAAAAGGTCTATTTGAACTGATGCCCGTTAGCCAAAAGCTTATCGTGCAGTGCAAGTCGCTATTGGAAGGCGATTTGGCATTAGATAAATGTACTGTAGCCTGTACTGCATGTGGCCGTTGCGTCGCTGATGCAGCACCTGGACTGATTGAAATCAAAAACAATTTAGCTGTCATCAACTATGAACTGAATCATTTGGCTTCCATAGAAGCCATCCATCGTTGCCCCACCGATGCAATTGTTTGGGTGGAAAATGAGCAGTTTAGGAAAATACAAAAGGAGTGGTTGCCGACCGGAAGGATAGAGAAGTATGGGTATCGGGAAAATTTTTAAATGCTATGTCTACTCCTAAAAAAATACATGGAAATACCTTCAAGCTGACCGCTATTGAAGCTGTTCACTTGCTTGAGGCCAGCGTATGTGAAGGTATCTCAACTCCAAAGGATTGGGAAACTGCCCAAGTCGAACATGTATTCGGCAGAACGTGTAACCAATTCACATCCAATGACTTATCGTTCGTCCTTGGTGTTGCCTCTAATGGGTTGCGAACATCTGGTTTCTTACAAGGGGATGATTTGGTGAAAAATTTAGGACAAATCAGCGCACTCGCACGGCAGCACATTGGGGCGGTAATTCACGTTGTTCCGAACGCCGTTCCGAAAGCGTAGGGGATTTGAAATCCCCCGCTTTCGGAACGGCGTTCGGAACAGGCTGCTTCCAACTCATGGCCACCAACGTGCAGGAGGCCCTTGACTTTACCCTTATCGCCCACCGAGTGGCGGAACTATCGCTCGTGCCGGGCATCGTTTTGCACGACTTTGAAGGCGAACAACCCGTCCATTTCCCGACCAAAAAACCATACGCCAGTTCCTTGGCGACACAGACGAGCCAATTGCAAGCCCGACGCCCGCCCAGAAAATGTTATTCGGCCCAACCCGTCGCCGATTGCCCAATTGGTTCAATTTTGATTTTCCGACAGTAAATGGTGTACAAAAAGACGCAAACGCTTTGTCGCTTGAAGCGGCGGCACGACAGCGATTTTTCTACCATCACTTAACGGAATTTATTACTAAGGCATTTTCAGAATTCGCCACCTTGGCTAACAGGAATTACAACTGGATCAATACTCATAAAGCAGACGATGCAGAATACCTAATACTGACTCAAGGTGCAATCTTCCAAAAAGTCATTGAGACGGTAGACCATTTACGCCATACTGAACGCTTGAAGGTAGGTTGTCTAAACCTAAACCTTTTACGGCCTTTCCCAACAGAGGAATTGATGCAATTGTTAGCGGCAAAAAAAGCTGTGACAGTTATAGAAGATGTCAACGGGGCACAGATGGGCGAACCGCCGATTTTTATGGAGGTGAAAGCAGCATTAGAAGGTTTATCTAATAGCGGAAATCTTTTGGGAAGGAAGAAACGGCCGTTGATTATTTCATGTACTGCCAAAGCCCCTTTTGGCAGCGATTCGGTCGCCAAGGAAGACTTCAGCGGTACGTTTAAAAACATGCTCCTTGGTGACAAAGCTAAGCGGCGGTACTACTTCAGCCTCCAATTCACCAAAAACAAATCTGACTACCCACAGCACGAAGTCCTACTGCAGACCGTCGCACGAGAGTACCCCGGAATCGAAGACGAGACGTTGCCAATAGAACCCGCAACCCACGATTTCAACCGTGGGAAGGAAAGCCAACTCGGCCTACCGCTCGTCGTCCGAAAACACAAGAACTTAGGGCCGCCGTACTCAAGGCTGTCTCGGTTTTATCAAGATACTGCTTATTTTTTCAAATCAGGTGAAACAAAGGAGCTGGTTGCTGACCCATTTCAAGCTCTACCAATCATGCCTGCAACAACAGCTGGGCTTTCTGGTATAGACACTCAGCGCTCAGAATTACCAGTTTTTCAGCCAGAGAGTTGTACGGGTTGTGGTGAGTGTTTTGTGCATTGTCCACACTCGGCCATTCCGCCTATTGCTCTGGGCTTGGAAAGTCTGATTCGTGGTGGAATGGATATCGCCAAGAATCAGGGCTTGAGCGTTTCAAGTTTGACACCTTTAATAAATAATTTAGGTAAAGTATCATCGCAAATTATTCGCAAAAGTGAAACTCCTGTGAAGCAAGTGGCTGATTTTCTGTCACTTGCATTTGACAAACTTATTACCCAACTCAAATTTGAAGGTGAAAAACTCGAAAATACTCGCCGTGATTTCAATAACCTACTCTCGGTTCTAACGGATTTCCCAGTAGCAGTAACGGATGACTTTTTTAATAAAAAAGAAAACACTGAGCGAGGCAGCGGCGAACTATTTTCACTTGCCATTGACCCACATGCTTGTACGGCCTGCGGCCTTTGCGCCCAAATCTGCCCTGAAGATGCCTTGACGATGACGCCACAAACCCCTGAACTAATTGGGCAAGTTGAACATCATTTCAACATATGGGAGCAACTGCCTGACACCTCTTCAGATACTGTTCGACAGCAAGTACGTGATGAAGAATACAATTCTTTTGCCGCCGTGCTGCTGAGCCGTTTCAACTACCTCTCGATGTCTGGTGGCAGTATCTCAGAATCAGGTGCTCCTACCAAAACGCTGCTTCATTGGTTCACGGCACTGACCGAATCTGCGGTGCAACCGGGGGTGGTAAAACAGGTTCGAGAAGTGGAGAAATTAATTGATTCACTCTCTGAAAATATCCATGAAAAACTCAGCGGCGCCCTTCCCAAAGAGGACTCAACAGCACTTTGGAATGCTATTGCTGAAGCTAAAGGTAAACGTTTGCCATTTGACGAAATAGTCACCAAACTGGGAACGGAGGAACACCTTAAATTGATGGACACAGCCATCCTCCAACGAAAAATTCAACTTGTCAATGACCTAAAGGAACTCCGCTGGGTGCTGACTGAAGGCCCGAATGGCATGGGGCGCTCGCGCTTTGGCCTTGCTATGATTGATGGGGTATCGATTGGAGTGGCATATCCCTTTAACCCATTTACTGCACCAGTACTTTTTGATAATAACGGTTTGTCAGCAGAACTGGCATTGGGCCTCTTTCAAGGCTATCTACGTCATGTGGTTGATAACTTGAGGCTGATGCGCCGAGCTAAACTGGAAGCCAAAGACCAATATTTGCAAGACGTGCATGCAGAAAAAATCGCTGCCCTTCGTTGGCAAGACTTAGAGGAAGACGAGAAACGCCTTGTACCACCATTGCTACTGATCGGTGGCCGAGATAGCTTTTTGGAAAAAAATATCACTCATCTGAACACATTGCTGGCAAGTGATTTTCCTATAAAAATTATTGCTCTTAACGATGGTCAATTACCATCCAATGACAATGCTTCCGTTCATTTTTCGAAAATCAATACCCTGTTGCTTTCAGCATTAGCCCTTCGAAAAGCCTTTGTCTTTCAGGGGGTTATGAAAAACAATCAACACCTTTTCACTAACCTTTTAAAAGGGTTACAACGGCCTGGCCCGGCATTCTTCCATTTGCTCGCTCCTTCCCAAGAGGGGCAATCCATAGCAGACTGGACCAAATTGCCAAGGCTCGCACTTAACACTAGGAGCTTTCCATTTTTTAGTTTTGATCCATCGGAGCAAGGGGGATTTCTATCAACCCAAACTTCACTCAAAGGCAATCCTTCCATGGAAGAAAACTGGCACACTACAACCCTGAATTTTATCGAAAACGAAAAAGATAAATCGCAACTGTACACTTTGACCTTAGCTGATTGGCTTTTCACACAAGTCAATTGGGCATCTCATTTCAGGCCTGCATTGTCAGATGAGGTAAATACGATATCAATCTCTGAATTATTAGAGTTGGAGCCTAAAGCCCGTGATGGTAAAGTGCCAGTTATTTTCACCATTGATGAAAATGACGAGCTCCAAAGATGGGTCGCCTCCCGGCAGGTCGTCGATGCGGCACAAGTAGCTCAATTTCAGTGGCATACGCTTCGTGAAATCGCAGGTACATTAACACCTTATCCTGAGAAACTTTGGAAAGAAGTTGAAGTGGAATTGACTAAAAAGTACGAATCGAAACTGGCTGATGTGAGGGCTGAATATGAAGTACAATTGACGCAACAAGAGGCAGTAGTGATGGAAAATGTAAAGGTAAAATTAAGGGAGAAGTTGTTGGCGCTATCGAGGAGGGAAGTGACTTAACCGTTCATTTACCCAACCCCTTTTGTCATCCCCGAAGGGGAACTGCGACGTCATGAGGGAAGCCATGTTGGGCTACCTCAACACAGCACACATGACGCCGCAGGTTGCCTACCGGCAACGACAAAGTGGGTCGGGGTTTGGCGCAGCAGTTTCCTTGACAACGCCCCCTTTTGTCATCCCCGAAGGGGAACTGCGACGTCATGAGGGAAGCCACGTTGGGCAGCCCTCAACACAGCACACATGACGCGCAGGTTGCCTACCGGCAATGACAAAGTGGGTCGGGGTTTGGCGTCGAAGGTTGTTTTAGGCAATTGCAAATTGAACTCTTATATTTGACTGAAAAAGCTTTTTAAGAACATCAAAAACATAACTATGAAAAACCACAACTACCTCGTTTATATGACCACGAACCCTCGAAAATCATCTTTATACACAGGTATGACCAACAACCTTATCAGACGATTGGTAGAGCATTATCAAAATAGGGGGAAAGATGACTCGTTTGCTGGAAAGTATTACTGTTACAATTTGCTTTGGTTTGAATGGCATCAATATGTTTACAATGCCATTGCGAGAGAAAAGCAAATTAAAAAATTTACCCGTAAGCAGAAAGAAGATTTGATTGCAAAGATGAACCCTGAATGGCGGTTTTTGAATGCAGAGGTTTGTGGAATTTGGCCACCGAGTATGGAATTGTTGGAGGCATTAGGGAAAGAAAACATTTGACTCCCTAGCACCCTGACCTCTCTTTTGTCATTTCCAATAGGGAAACTGCGACGTCATGAGGGAAGCTATGCGAGACAGCCATCATAACAGCACACACGACGCAGTAGATTCCCTGCCGGGAATGACAAAAAGAGCCGGGGTTTGGCACAGCATGCTTTTTAAACAACGCCCTCTTTGTCATCCCCGAAGAGGAACTGCGACGTCATGAGGGAAGTCAAACATGACATCCTTCATGATAGCACACATGACGTCGCAGGTTGCCTTCGGCAATGACAAGGTGGCTTGTAAACACGACATTTATTTTTAAGAAATGATGAAAAACAACGGCATCGGCCCACTCCAAACCTTTCGGCACGGCGTACACCCAAAGGAATTCAAGGAGCTTTCCTGCAATAGCCGGATAGAGCGGATGCCGTTTGTTGAGGATTACATCTTGCCTCTTGGGCAGCATATTGGCGCACCTTCAAAGGCGATAGTTCGGGAAGGGCAGCGAGTTCGACGAGGAGAAATGATTGCCGAGCCCGATGGCTTCGTCTCTGTAGCATTGCACTCACCGGTGGATGGAACGGTGGTGGCAATTGACTTATTCGACCACCCAAACGGCCAAATGGTTGAATCCATCAAAATCAAAACCGACCCCTATTCTACTCAAAAACTGGCGACGGGAAATTTAACGCCTCCTGAGAAAATGAATGTAGAGGAATTCATCAAAGCGGTGCAACAATGTGGAATGGTAGGTATGGGGGGAGCAGCATTTCCAGCTCATGTAAAATTTTCGATTCCCGAAGGCCAAAGCTGCCGTTATTTGATGATGAACGGTTGCGAGTGCGAACCCTTCCTTACTTGTGACCACCGAGTAATGGTTGAATACGCCGATGACCTAATTGATGGATGCGAAATTTTGCATCGATTTATCCCCTCCGAAAAAATATACATCGCTGTGGAGGCGAATAAGCCTGATGCCATTATCATTTTGCGGAAAGCAGCAGCAAAAAGTAAATTAAATATTGAAGTTGTCGGGTTAGAAGTAAAGTACCCACAAGGTGCCGAAAAAATGATGATTTCTGCCATCCTTGGGGAGGAGGTGCCAGCAGGTAAATTGCCTTTAGACATTGGAACAATGGTTTCTAATGTAGGGACAATAGTGGCCTTGTCGCAATATTTTCGCAAGGGCCTTCCCTTAATCGAACGGGTAGTTACTGTATCTGGAACGGCAGTGAAGCGCCCTGCCAATGTACTAGTGCCCATTGGCACGCCTATGAGACAGGTAGTAGACTATTGCGGTGGCATTACCCACCCTACTCCTCGAATGCTGCTTGGTGGCCCAATGATGGGAGGTGTGCAGAAAAACCTTGATGTGCCAGTAGTGAAAGGTACTTCCGGCATACTGATTTTGACGGATAACGAGGTGCAAGACATCACTACATTGAATTGTATCCGTTGCGGGCGTTGTCTGGAGGCATGTCCGCTTTTCCTCAATCCCGCTCGCATGGGTGTGCTGGCGAAAAAAGGACTATGGGAAGAAATGGAGGAATACAACGTGATGGACTGTTTCGAATGTGGCTCTTGTTCGTTTGTCTGCCCTTCAGGGATACCATTAGTGCAGAGTTTTCGAGTAGGAAAGGCGATGATTAGAGAGAAAAGGGCAAGAACAAAAAACTAATATGGTCACACCACAAAAAATAACCATCTCTACTTCCCCCTTTCTGCATCACCAGGATACAACGCCTAAAATAATGTGGGAGGTAGTGTATACACTGGTGCCGGTGTTTTTGGCGGCGTTCTACTACTTCGGGTTGAGCGCCCTGCTGGTGAGTTTATCGGCTATTGCCGGATGTCTCGTGACGGAGTGGTTTTTCGATAAAAATGCCAAACGTGGTACCTCTTTGAGAGATGGTAGTGCAATGATTACGGGGATGCTTTTGGCATTGACCCTGCCCCCTGGTTTCCCCATGTGGATGGCCTTCTTGGGTGGTATAGTGGCAATTGGTATGGGCAAAATCCTATGGGGCGGACTCGGGCAAAATATTTTCAACCCAGCACTACTCGGACGGGCGTTTTTGCAAGCAGCATTTCCTACAGCCATTACGACTTGGGAGATGCCTAACGGTCAGTATTTGGCAGCACGAGGCACCAATCTCGCCCTACCTTTTTTTCAGGGTGAAACAGTGGATGCTGTGAGTATGGCAACTCCATTGGCACAAATGAAATTTAGCCAGGAAACGACGCCGGTGATAGACCTCCTCTTAGGCAATACAAGTGGTTCACTTGGTGAGACATGTGGTATCATTCTCATTCTCGCTGGGCTTTATTTGGCCTATCGGAAAATCATCAATTGGCGCATTCCAGTAGGCATTTTGTTGGCAGTAGCTGTATTGTCAGGAGGCCTGTATCTGATTGATTCACAGAAATTTGCGTCGCCAGTTTTTATGACTTTAGCAGGTGGCTTGCTGCTTGGCACCGTTTATATGGCCACCGATCTGGTGACCTCCCCATTGACGCCAAAGGGCATCTGGATTTTTGCAATCGGAATTGGCGTACTCATAGTGCTGATAAGGGTCTGGGGTGGCTTACCGGAAGGAGTGATGTATGCCATTTTATTGATGAATGCAGCGACACCGTTGATAAATAAGTTTACTAGGACGAGGGTGTATGGCTATAAAACTGGGAATTAGGGAATTAGGAAATTGGAGGTATGCATTTGTCTCCATAATTTCCCCAATTCCCCAATTCCCTAATTCCAATTTTATGAGCGAAGAGAATAACAATACAACTCCCGACCCCAGCTCAGGTCGTCTCATCGCTACGCTTGGGATAGCGGGTTTCTTTTCGGGTTTACTACTCGTTGGAGTGTATCTGTTTACGCTTCCATTAATTGAGGCAAACAAAGCGGCGGCATTGGAACGGGCGATTTACAAAGTGCTTCCTGGATGCACGAACTTCAAAACGCTTGTTTTAATGGAAGGCAAATTAGACACACTAAAAGAAGTGAATGCAACTACTGGTAGTGAAGCACCAAAAAGTATTTACGCAGGGTATGACGAAGCTGGAACGCTCTTAGGCTTTGCCATTCCATCAGATGAGCCAGGGTTTCAAGACGTAATTGGAGGGATTTTCGGCTACCAGCCAGAAAATAAAATGATTGTTGGTTTTGAGGTATTAGAGAGCACAGAGACACCTGGACTGGGTGATAAAATTATTAAGGACCAAGCCTTTACTGTACAATTTGAAGCATTGTCTGTTGAGCCAGAAATAGTATCCGTGAAAAAAGGGGAAAAGAAAAATCCAAATGAGGTGGAAGCTATCACTGGAGCTACGATTTCATCGAAGACAGTTGTAAAATTGCTACAGAAAGGTATAGGAGAATGGAGAGGAGTGATTGAAGAGTATTTAGAAAGTCAAAAAAACTGAACATGAGCCAAATTGATCCATTAGCTGGCAACCGTACTGCTGAGGAGTTCCTGAAAGGCCTTTGGAGGGAAAACCCTGTCTTTGTGATGGTACTCGGCATGTGCCCAGTATTGGCAGTGACTAATACGGCTATCAACAGTTTGGCGATGGGCCTGGCAACGATGTTTGTGTTAGTGTTTTCGAGCCTATTGGTTTCAATATTCCGCAATTTAATACCAGCTCAAGTTCGCATTACAGCATTCATAATTATTATAGCTACTATGGTAACTGTGATCGATTTTTTACTCGCTGCCATCGTACCAGATATTCACAAGGAACTGGGTGCCTTCATCGCCCTCATCGTGGTGAATTGTTTGATTTTAGGTCGGCAGGAAGCATTTGCCAGTAAAAACAATTTGAAGCTGGCACTGGCTGATGCTTTCGGAATGAGCGTGGGATTTGTATTTGCGCTGTTTTGTATCGGTGCGGTACGAGAAATTTTAGGAAACGGGTCATTGTTCGACATCCAGCTATTTGGAGATAAATTCGAACCATGGGTAGTAATGATTTTACCACCAGGTGGTTTTTTCACATTGGGGTTTTTGTTGTTGTTTTTTAATTGGTTAAAAGAAAGAAAGAAACGGATAAAGGAGGCCCAAAACGCATAATAGAACCAATCTTTTCAAGGTAACAAAAAAGTAACATGGACAATCTTCTTTGGATATTCATTTCAGCATTGCTGATTAACAATTTTACCCTCGCCTACTTCTTGGGCATTTGCCCTTTTTTGGGAGTGTCGGGTAAATTGGAAACAGCTTTCCGACTTGGGTTGGCAAATATTTTTGTTATGCTAATCACTGCGATTTTTGCATGGTTGCTGAATACTTTTATTTTACCATATGCGCCTTACCTTCGACTTATCAGTTTCATCATCGTCATTGCAAGTATGGTACAATTGGTAGAGATGCTGATCAAAAAAATGAGCCCTACTCTTTTTAAGGCTTTGGGGATATTTCTGCCCCTTATTACTACCAACTGCGCTATTTTAGGATTGGCTTTGTTTTCGACAAACAAAGGCTACGGCTTAGTCGAAGGGCTGGTTTATGCCCTTGGAGCTGGCGGTGGGGTTACGTTAGCACTGGTGTTATTGGCAGGTATCCGTGAAGAAACAAAAGTACTTGACATTCCAAAGGTCGTCGAAGGGACAGCCTTGACTCTCATCATTGCAGGGATTTTGTCGATGGCGTTTATGGGTTTTGCGGGGATGTTTAGTGCTGGCTGACAAATTTGGATCTCAACAAACTATGCAAATCATTTCACACCTTATTCCTATTCTTGCCTTGGCGCTCTTCTGCGCCGGATGGATTGCCATTCAATTTTTAGCTAAAAAAATGGGTACAAAAAACCACTTTGATCATGGAACCGGAGGGTGTGGAAATTGTGGATGCGGGGGTATTTCATGTAAAATTGATAAGGAGCAAACAGACTGACATTTTCCCATCACTGTATTCCTTTTTAATAGTCTTATTTTAAAGCGCTCGACCAAATAACAATTTTTATTTTAATAATTGTTTGGTAAACTCTATGTTTACCCAATATTCTGATTTATACTTTTCATCAAATCAAAATCATATTTTGAAACCTACGAACATTCAAGATCCAGAGTATTTTCATAAAGTAGTGGATTGTCAATATGCCTGCCCTGCCCATACGCCTGTGCCTGAATACATCCGTTTAATTGCAGCAGAGAAATATACAGAAGCTTATATGATCAACTGGGAATCCAATGTGTTCCCGGGCATTTTAGGCCGTACATGTGACCGACCTTGTGAACCAGCTTGTCGACGTGGGCGTGTTGATGAAGAGCCTGTTGCCATCTGCCGTTTGAAACGAGTAGCAGCTGACAATAAAGGAGAAGTTAAACACCTGATGCCCCAAGGTCCATTTCCCCAAAATGGTAAAAAAATAGCCCTGATTGGTGGTGGCCCAGCCTCCCTTACTGTTGCCCGTGACCTTGCTCCGTTAGGATATGAACTCCATTTATATGACGAATTCCATAAAGGAGGGGGCATGATGCGGAGTCAAATTCCTTCTTTCCGATTACCTGAAGAAGTGCTTGACGAAGAAGTGAACTATATTATTGATTTAGGTATCCACACTCATTTTAATCATTTCGTCCATAGTATGAAAGACGAAATCATGAGCAAAGATTACGATGCCATTTTTGTAGGGACGGGAGCACCGAAAGGGCGTGATTTGAAATTACCTGGTCGAGAAGAAGCAGATGCTAACATCCATATTGGCGTAGAGTTTTTGGCAAATGTAGCGTTTGAACATAAAGACAAAATCGGTAAAAATGTCATTATACTTGGTGGTGGTAATACCGCAATGGACTGTTGTCGCACCTCAAGGCGCTTGGGTGGGAAAAACGTAAAAGTCATTGTTCGCAGTCCATTTAAAGACATGAAGGCTTCACCTTGGGAAATCGAAGATGCCCAGATGGAGGATATACCAATCATGAATAATATGCCACCAAAAGAATTTGTGGTGAAAGATGGCAAATTGGTGGGCATGATGTTCGGAAAGGTGCGAGCTGAATACGACGAAAACGGAAAGCGAACTTTGATTCCAACTGGCGAACCAGATGTCTTTGTTGAAGCCGATGATGTAATTATTGCTATAGGTCAGGACAATGCCTTCCCTTGGATCGAAAAGGACTTAGGGATTGAGTTTGGCAAATGGGAAATTCCTGTTCTTGATAAAAGAACCTTCCAATCTACCAATCCTAAAGTATTCTTTGGTGGCGATGCTGCCTTGGGCCCAGAGAATATCATAACGGCTGCAGCTCATGGTCATCAGGCTGCTATTTCCATTCATTTATTTTTGAATGGGAAAGACATATTAAAAGACAGGCCTGCACCTACTACCAATCTATTTCAACAAAAAATGGGCATCCACGAATGGATGTATGACAGCTTCGTGGCAGATGACGCCCGTTATAAAGTAGCACATGAGGACAAACGTAAAACGTTGAAAAACAGGAAGGTAGAGGTGGAGCTTGGGTTTACTCAGATTGAAGGTTTCAAAGAAGCCCAGCGTTGCTTCAACTGTGATGTCCAAACCATTTTCAATACCTCTCGCTGTATCGAATGTGATGCATGTGTAGATATATGCCCAACGGATTGCATCACCTTCACCACAAATGGGGAAGAAGATGATTTGAGGACAAGATTGACAGCACCCTCAAACAATTTAACACAAGACCTCTATGTTTCAGACCTCCTCCCAACCAGCCGCGTCATGATAAAAGATGAGGACGTTTGCCTCCATTGTGGACTTTGTGCAGAACGTTGTCCCACTGCAGCATGGGACATGCAGAAATACTTGTATTCCGTCACCAAAGCTGGTCAGATTTTATGAAAAACAGTATAGTTAACGACATGGTGATCCGTTTCGCCAACGTCAATGGCACCGGTTCGGCCAGCGCCAATGATATGTTTGCGAAGTCCATCTTTAGGATGGGTGTACCCATTTCGCCAAAAAACATTTTTCCATCTAACATTCAAGGACTACCTACTTGGTTTGAGGTCAGGGTCAGTGAAAAAGGCTATCTCGGACGTCGGGATGGCATTGATGTCTTGGTGGCTGTAAATCCTGCCACTTTAAAAAAAGACATTGCTTCTGTAAAATCAGGTGGTTACCTGATGTATGATAGTTCTAAAAAATTGCATAGCGAGTACATACGAGAGGACATACATTACCTCGGCATTCCTATGATGAAAATGTCCATGGAGAACTACAAAGATCCACGGCAACAACAATTGTTTAAGAACATCATTTATGTAGGTGCATTGGTGGCTTTGCTCGAAATGGAAATGGAAGTGGTAAAAAATATTATCAAAGAACAATTTGCAAAAAAGGAAAAGCTAATAGCACCGAACTTCTTGGCTCTTGATCTGGGGTATAATTTTGCATTAGAAAATTTTGATTGTCCTTTGGAACATAAAATAAATCGTGCTGATGCGGTTGGTGATAAGATATTAGTTGAAGGTAATGCGGCAACTGGATTGGGAGCTGTCTATGGGGGTGCTACCGTCATGGCATGGTATCCCATAACCCCCTCAACATCAGTAGCTAAAGCATATGAGACTTATTGTAAAAAACTTCGCATTGACCATAAAACTGGTGAGAAAAAATATGCTTTTGTTCAGGCAGAAGATGAATTGGCTGCCATCGGCATTGTCATCGGAGCAACTTGGAACGGGGCACGTGCCTTTACTGCCACGAGTGGACCGGGCATTTCCCTGATGAGCGAATTTATCGGTTTGGCATATTTTGCAGAAATACCTGCGGTCATAGTTAATGTGCAAAGGGGCGGCCCATCAACGGGTATGCCAACCAGAACACAGCAATCCGACATCCTCTCTACCGCTTATGCTTCACATGGAGATACAAAGCACATCCTATTATTTCCAAGCACACCAGCAGAGTGTTTTGAAATGTCAGCTCAGGCATTCGACTTGGCCGACTTTTTCCAAACTCCCATTTTCATCATGTCCGACCTTGACCTTGGTATGAACAACCATCTCTCTCCTCCTTTCAAATGGGATGATAAACGTAGATACAACCTTGGTAAAGTCATGAACGCCAATGATCTGGAAGCCAAAAAATTTGGTCGCTACCTCGATGTAGACGGTGATGGTGTGTGTTATCGCACTATACCGGGTACCCACCCAACTAAAGGTTCTTTTTTTACAAGGGGAACATCTAGAGACGAAAATGCTAAATACACAGAAGACGGACAAGTATATGTAAGGGTAGTCAATCGCATTAATAAAAAATGGGAAACGGCCAAAAGCCATGTGCCAAGGCCTGAGTTTTATCAAAAAGAGAACCACAGCCAACAAGGCATCATCTTTTTTGGAACAACAACTTATGCAGCATTGGAAGCCATGGACTTGTTAAAAGAGCAAGGCTTGATCATGGACTCAATGCGCATAAGATCTTTGCCTTTCAACCAAGAAATAGAAGAATTCATTGCCTCCCACGATGAGGTTTTTGTGATAGAACAAAATCGAGATGCTCAGTTTAGAACGTTGCTAATCAATGAATTAGAAATCAATCCAGCAAAAATGATTTCAGTTTTAAATTATGATGGCATGCCTATCACTGCGGATAAAATCATAAAAGAAATCACCAAAGGAGTAACTGTAAATTAATGGTGAATGGTGAGAGGTGAATGGTGAATATTTTAACACCATTCACCTCTCACCATTCACCACTTGTCCCGAATTCACTTCGGGGTTCACCATTTTAAAAATGACATTCATTAGACCAACCTTTCGTCACCCAGCGCTGCCTAAAAATAAAGTTGGTTTCACGGTAGCCGATTACGAAGGTGCGATTTCAACACTTTGTGCCGGATGTGGCCATGACTCCATCAGTGGTGCTATTGTGCAAGCATGTTTTGAAATGTCGGTATATCCGCATCATATTGCCAAAATTTCAGGTATCGGCTGTTCATCTAAAACACCGACCTATTTCCTTGGAAATTCTCATGGGTTCAATTCCGTGCATGGGCGCATGCCCTCTGTTACCACTGGAGCCTATATGGCCAATCGGGATTTGATTTATTTGGGAGTTTCAGGTGATGGCGATTCCGCTTCTATTGGTATGGGGCAATTTGTACATGCGGTGCGAAGGAATTTGAACATGACTTATATAGTCATGAACAACGGCTGCTATGGATTGACGAAAGGACAGGACTCTGCGACTGCAGATTTCGGTTCAGTCAGCAAGGCAGGGAAAATCCCCACCCCTTATCCGGCAATCGACCTAGTGGGATTGGCCATGGAAATGGGGGCGACATTTGTGGCGAGGAGTTTTTCGGGCGATAAAACACAATTAGTCCCGTTGATAAAAGCAGCCATGTCGCATACAGGTTTTGCATTTATTGATTGCATTTCGCCATGTGTCACATTTAACAATAATAAGGGCTCAACAAAATCTTATGATTTCGTGAGGGATCATATTGAAGCCACATCTATATTGGATTTTGTACCGGAAAAAAAGGAAATAACAGTTGATTATGAAGCTGGCGATTCCAAAACTGTCAGCCTACATGATGGATCAACTATTTTATTGAAAAAATTATCTCCCAACTGGGACCCAACCGATCGGCGTTCTGCATTCGCCCGCTTGCAAAATGCAAAAGCGGAAGGGGAAATATTAACTGGCCTATTATATATTGATCCTAAATCCCAGGAGCTTCATGATTTAATGGGCTTAACAAAAAAGCCATTAAATAGCTTAAGGGAAAGGGAGTTATGCCCAGGCAAAGAGGCATTGGAGGTGATAAATTCGGGGCTGAGATAATTATTAACAAAACAATCCGGCATGGCTTGTTTAAAAAGAAAAATTAGCCCCACTAAAGGATAAAAAGAGATTTACTAAATTTTCGAAATTTAGCAAATCAAAAGATAGAACCACCTGATTTACTAAATCTCGAAAATTTAGTAAATCTTATTTAAAGATCGTTTCACCCTATAATGGAGATGAGTAAAAAAAAAGATTAGCCGTATCTTTATCTATAATATATCACTTTAATTTTTAACAAAACAATAATAATTGTCATCCGATCTTTCCTCATTAAAAACATAGCCATCTACTGCCAGTTCTTTTACTTTTATCCTTTTCCGTAACATTTTCTTTCACAATTAAATGCGCCATCCGACCCCTCGCTTTTTTCGCATTAAAAGAAATTATTTTTAATTCACCATTTCTATTTTCTTTAAAGTCAACATTTAATATTTCCCCTTTTAATTTATCAGGCTTCACTGCTTTAAAATATTCTTTGGACGCTAAATTTACTACTACATTACTTCCCGATTCTGCAAGGTCTTCATTAATTAATTCAGCAATTGTTTTATTCCAAAATTCGTACAAATTCTTTTTTCTTTTATGCCTTAAAGACGTTCCCATTTCTAAACGATATGGTTGCATTAAATCCAATGGTTTTAAAAGGCCATACAACCCGGACAAAATGCGAATATGCTTTTGTGCAAAATCAATTTCATCGCCAATAAAATCCGCAGCTTCTAACCCTGTATAAACGTCTCCATTAAAAGCGTACATAGCAGGTTTAGCATTTTCTGGTGTAAAAGGTAGAGAGAAAGAATGAAAACGCTCCACATTTAAATCAGCAATATTTTTGCTAACCCCCATTAATGCCTGTAGCTTTTTAGAGGTTTTCTTTCTCAAATTACCGATCAATTCCTCGCTTTTTTCCAATAACCTTGGCTGCGAAAAATAACCATATTCAACGGGTGAATAATCAAGGGACTTTGCTGGTGATAAAAGTATGATCATATTAATTGTTAATTGCTAATTGTTCAACTTTACAAACCCTTTAAAACAACTTTGGTCTTTTCAAGAGGCTTGAAATATTTAGAGCGAAGGTAATTATTTCTAAAATGTTATCGGTTTCAAACAACTTAGATTTTGTGGAAATAAAATCCAAAAAATGACGGGTACTTTCGGGGTCGTATTTTTTAGAATATTCAAAATAATAATTTAATTCTTCCAATGCCACGGTATTACAGAAAACATATTTTTCTTTCCAAATATCATAATACACTATGAATTTGGGAATTGGAAAAACATCAATAAAAACATTTAGAAATAAGGGGGATTCGAGAAAACGTTCTTCTTCATAGCCAAATATATTGGCATCATAAGCCGGATAAAATAATATTTGACAGACAATATTTTGCTTGGCCATTTCCCATCCCAAATCAGAGAGTTTTTTGCTCAAAATCTCGACCGGAATATGTTTATTTGAAAAATGGGAGTAATTAATCCAAGACCTCGTTTTTAAATAATAAAATTCTACTTCCTCCTTTTTCCCGACCCTTAATTTATAATTGAACCGATCATAGCCAGGCACCACATAACCGGGGTAATAATAATCGAATCCATTCTCGAGGCCATATTCAATTTCCCGGATCATGGTGTAAATGCCAAGGCTGTAACTGGCGTAAGCTGGGTCATATACGGCAGTAATACTGGCAATGCTTTTTTCACCAACATCGAAAAAACTGTATGCAATCAGTTTTTTGCCATGAAAGACTTCAACATTGTAGGAATTATAAATATTAAAAGGGTTGTTGTCCTGTAAGCTAAATGTAAGTGTTGGAGGTATATATCCTCTAAAATTATGACGAAATCTTTGGTAAAGTTCCTCTTTAAACGGATCAACAGCGCCAGGCCTAACCTCCACTCGGAAATCCCTTTCCACCCTCTGCTTGATTTTGCGAAGACTTTTACGAAAGGAATAACCCTGCAAAGGCAACCTGATCCAAATTGGCGAATACAGATTGTCGTCGAAAAAAAGAAAATGACAGGTAAAAATGAGCTGCCCCAACCTGTACCATCCCTTGTTGAGGTAGCGGTCGAGTTCAATGCCTGTTATTGACGTTAGATGATGTTTTTCGGTGAACATTAAATTTTAAAATGAAAATCCAGTGACTTTTAAGTAGGTTGAATGAAATAATCGACACTTTTTATAAATGCCATTAGCTGTTGGCTTTTTGCTATTGGCTTTTAAAAGCTAATGGCAATAAAGCGAAAAAGTGTCGATTATATATGTTCAGGTACTTAATTCTTGCTTAAGGCCGAACAATGCACCATCGTTTAACCTGTTCATTGTACTTTTGCAAAAATAATGGAGTTGTAACACACCTGAGGACTATCAAAATCAATAAAATCCATTTTTTTATGAAACATCAATTTATGTTGTCCCTCGTATTCATTTTTTCTTGCTTTGCCAGTTTGCAAGCCCAAGAGGTCATTGCAGAACGACAGGCGCCTGCTGAAGCTATCCACCAACAGCGTGTCGGCGAGGCGGTAGATTACCAAAAAACTTTGCGGAGGTTTGAAACGGCCATTAAAGAAAACGACTCATCTTCCATCAATGATTTACAAAAAGACCTGGTAAGTAGAATGCAGGAAAGGATTGAACGCCTGGAAACAGAAAGTTCTACTGATGAAAAGCACATTACTGAACTCAAAGAACAAAAAGAAATTCTCGAAGCAACTGAAAAATTTGATTTCACCAAAATGAGCACCGACAAAATCACTACCTTAGACCACTTGAGAAAACTGCAACGGTTCGCCCATCTCATGGCAGACAACTATGATATAAAATAAATGGTTTGAATGGTTGATTGGCAAGTATTCAAAACAACCATTCAACCATTCAACCATTCAACCATTCGACCATCCGTCAATCAGCTTACCAGCGTACTTTAGATTACCTTTTTTCCCAACTTCCTATGTTCCAACGGGTTGGGCCAAAGGCGTTTAAAAAAGACCTCGACAATATAAAAAAGGTTTGCGGAGCATTGGGTGATCCACATCTTCAATTGAATTGCATTCACATTGCTGGAACCAATGGGAAAGGTTCGGTGGCACATATGCTGGCTGCTGTGTTTACAGCTGCTGGTTTTAAAACAGGACTTTATACTTCTCCCCATTATAGAGACTTTCGGGAGCGGATCAAAATAAATGGGCAATTGATTCCAAAGAAGGACGTGACCAGTTTTGTTGATAAAAACAAACCCATTTTTGAAAGAATCAAACCTTCCTTTTTTGAATGGACAGTTGGATTAGCGTTTGACCATTTTGCTCGGGAAAATGTGGACATGGCCATCATTGAAACAGGTCTTGGTGGGAGGCTGGATTCCACCAATGTAGTCAAACCCAAACTAAGTGTTATTACCAATATTGGTTTTGACCACACGGAGTTTCTCGGCAAAACCCTACCCTTGATAGCTAAAGAAAAAGCAGGCATTATTAAACAAAATACCCCAGTGGTAATTGGTGAAACACACCCAGAAACAGTTTCTGTTTTTTTACAAAAAGCCAAATCGAAAAAAGCCCCGATTTCTTTTGCTGACCAAAAAATAACAGCTGAACTGATTGATACAGAAAATGGATTCTCCCACTTCATGGTTAAAAAAAATGGTCAGACCATTTTTCCAAACATCAAATTACAGCACCTTGGTCGGTTTCAACAAAAAAACATCGTCACTGCCCTCCAATCCCTTTTTGTTTTTAAAAACAATCATCCTGATTGGTTTGAAGACCTCTCAGCAACCATCAATGCTGGTATGGCAAATTTGAAATCTCTTAGCAACTTCATTGGCCGCTGGGAATTTATCAGCCATGGACCCGCCGTGCTGGTGGACAGTGCCCACAATGAAGAAGGCATTCGTCAATTAGTCGAAGCGCTTAGCTCTGTGCATTACAACCGGCTGCACTTTGTATTAGCGGTGGTGAAGGACAAATCACACGAAAAATCGTTTTCCATGCTTCCAAAAGACGCTTTGTACTATTTTGCCAAAGCAAACATTCCACGAGGGATGGATGCCATATTATTGAAAGAACAAGCGAATGCCTTAGGGCTAAAAGGTAAAGCCTATACAAGTATTCGTCGAGCATTGGCTGCTGCCAAGAAAAAAGCTGACCCCAACGATTTGATATTCGTTGGAGGCAGCATTTTTACAGTGGCTGAGGTGGTTTAATGGATGCCAACTGGAATGCTCGCCGGAAATAATGTCTTTATATCCGGTCAGTTTGACCAATGATTCCCGTTTTAATTTTGTGTCACATTGAGAACAGAAATATCCTTTTTAAAGGCTGTTGCATTTTGGGCAAATCATCTTAGTTGAATTAAATACGTAAACAAGAGTGGAGGAAATGTAAAATATTCAATTTACCATTTCTTCATTCATTTCTTTTCATTTTTTCTTCTTTTTCTCTCCTAAGAGACAGTTGTTTTTCTATAAAAAGGAACACTACGAACTTTGATAAAATGTAAACCGACAAGGATTAGTAAAATGACGAGGGTCAGTACCAAGGGGCGATTTTGTTTGGCTTTAATTGCAGTAAAAATATTTGTCCATTATTGGTAAATCACATTGTCTATCCTGATTTGGTAAATCTCCCAACTCTATCCATATTTGACATTCAATTCTAAATTCAACAAAATGAAATATACCCTCCTCCTATTTACTCTCTGCATTTCTCTGTGTACGGTCGCACAAATCAAAATTTATAATTTGCAAACCGAAAATCTCGTCAATCCAATCGGCATTGTTGATAAAATGCCTAGGCTGAGTTGGCAATTAACAAGCAATCAGCGAAACGTTAGGCAGATTGCCTATGACATCAGGGTATTATTGGACACTAATGAAATCTGGCGAACTGGCATGTCAAGTACCGAGCAAAATGTTTATGTTCCTTATGGAGGGCCAGCATTGGTTTCTGGAAAAAAATACAGGTGGCAAGTAAGGGTTTGGGATAATAAAGGCAACCTGTCGGATTGGAGTGAAATGGCCAGTTTTCAGACGGGTTTTCTGGATAATTCTAATTGGCAGGCAAAATGGATTGAACCTGGGTTTTCAGAAGAAGAAAGTCGCCCCTCCCCTATATTTCGTAAGGAATTTGGAAATCAAAATGAAGTCAAATCAGCAACAGCCTATATCACAGCACATGGGCTTTATGAGGCAACCATAAATGGCAAAAGGATCGGAGATGCTTACCTTACGCCTGGTTGGACGAGCTATAACAAACGTCTGCAATATCAGGTTTATGATGTAACTGACCTAATAGATCAAGGCCCAAATGCAATAGGAGTCACATTGGGCAGTGGCTGGTATCGGGGCAATTTGGCATGGGAAAAAAGAAAGGACATTTATGGGTCGGACGTTGCATTACTTTTTCAATTGGATATTGAATACACAGATGGCGAAAAAGTAAGTATCATTTCTGATGGCACCTGGAAATCGTCAACTGGTGCTATTCGGTATTCAGAAATTTACCATGGTGAAACAATAGATGCACGGCTGGAACAAACAGGCTGGCAACTTCCAGACTTCGATGATTCCGATTGGTATGGAGTCTATCTTGTAAAGCACCCTAAGGATGTGTTGGTAGCAACGATCAATGAACCTATAAAAAAGCAGGAGACTTTCCAGCCAATAGAAATTTTAACCACCCCAAAAGGCGAGACTGTTTTGGACTTTGGGCAAAACCTTGTCGGATGGGTCATGGTAAAAGCTACTGGAAAAGCGGGTGATAAAATAGTCCTCTTACATAACGAAGTACTTGATAAGGAAGGCAATTTTTATATCGAAAATCTCAGAAAGGCTAAGCAGAAAAACACTTATATCCTAAAGGGCAACGGAGAAGAATTTTTTGAACCACATTTTAGCTGGCAAGGCTTCCGATATGTACGGGTGGATGAATATCCCGGTGAGGTAAAAGCAGAAAATTTTACGGCAGTGGCTTTGTATTCGGATATGCCACCCTCTGGCACGTTTCAATGTTCTCACCCATTGATCAATCAATTGCAGCACAACATCCAATGGGGACAGCGGGGCAATTTCCTTGATGTCCCGACCGATTGCCCCCAACGGGACGAACGCATGGGATGGACGGGCGATGCACAAGCATTTTCCCGTACCGCTACTTTTAATTTCGACGTGCAGAAATTTTTTGAAAAATGGCTCGAAGACCTCGCTGCCGACCAACGGGAGGATGGCTGGGTGCCTTGGGTGGTGCCACACATCATGGGTCAAAAGCATGGTGCTGCTGCTGGTTGGGCAGATGCCGCTACGATCATACCTTGGAATATGTACATCGTGTATGGCGACAAAAAAATGTTGGAAGAACAATATCCAAGCATGAAAGCATGGGTGGATTACATAATCGCTAACAGTACTGATTATCTATGGAACACTGGCCCTCATTTCGGTGACTGGTTATTCTATAGTGTAAATGATGACCGTGACGGGAAATCTGCTATAACAGATAAATATTTCATCGCTCAATGCTTTTTTGCCCACTCAACCCAGCTATTGATCAATGCAGCAGAAGTATTAGAAAAAAAGGAAGACGTTGCCTATTATTTAAATTTATTGGCCAAAATAAAAGGAGCATTTTTTAATGAATACTTGACCCCCAACGGGGCAACGCTTTCCAATACACAGACTTCCTATGTACTTGCTTTACAGTTCGATATGTTGCCAAATGACCTCCGGCAACAAGCGGCGGATAGGTTGGCTAAAAATATTAGACAATACAATACCCACCTGACCACTGGTTTTTTAGGAACTCCCTACCTCTGCCATGTTCTGCACCAATATGGTTATACCGACCTCGCATTCGAGCTGTTGCTGCAAGAAACCTATCCTTCCTGGCTCTACCCCGTTACCAAGGGCGCTACAACTATATGGGAGCGTTGGGACGGTATCAAACCTGACAGCACTTTCCAAAACCCGACCATGAACTCGTTCAACCACTATGCCTATGGTGCCATCGGAGATTGGATGTACCGTGTGATCGCTGGCATCGATATAGAAGGGGATGGAGTTGGTTATAAAAAAATAAAGATCAAGCCTGTTATCGGAGGTGGTTTTACCTATGCTTCTGCAAGTTTACAAACGTTGTATGGCGAAGTAGTTTCTTCTTGGAAAATCGAAAATGAGGGATTGGTTTTGGAAGTGGCAGTTCCTGTCAATACTTCGGCAAAGGTTTATATGCCCGCGAGTTCTTCAGGGCAAGTAAAAGAAGGAGGAAAGGCACTTGCTGCTGTAGAGGGATTAGAAGTAGTTGGGGAGGAGGAAGGGTATTTGGTTTTAAGGGTGGGGTCAGGGAAATATCGCTTTTCAACTACAAACCCATAAACCGAAGTTTTCCTACCACTCGTTTTCAAGCTGGGGAAAATATCATAAACCCTGATTCTTTCCTTGCCTTATTGTGAGGTTTTTGCCTTAATTTTTCAATAACAACCTCTTCTTTACCCACCCTACTTTACCTTTAAAGGTAACTTTCCACCACCATTCACCAGAAGCAGCTAAAACCTTCACTTCATCGCCCGGCCTAAACCTTAAAAGGACTTTGGATTGAGGATCGGGCGATTCTCTCAGACTGGTCTTTTGTGCCAAAGTATAATATCCCTTTTTTTTAGGTTTTGGCGGCGAAGTGTTATATGATTTTTTCTCAGACAAAGAGGTTTTATTTTTTACAAGATATTTTTTCGCAATATGTCCCGTCTTACCATTATAATGAACCAACCACCAATCCCCTATAAAAGAATTGACTACTTTAACCGCTGCACCTTTGGGTATCTCAGTAATAATTGTAGAAGAGGAAGAAGCATGCTCCCTTAAGCTCAATATTGCCGAGGTGAAATAAATTGGTTTTTCTTCGTACGTATCATTTGCATGCCAATAATTTAAACTTGCTGAAGCAACGGACGAACGATTATCGTTTTTGTGATCGGACAAATACTTACTCGAAATAAATCCAGTTTTTCCATTGTAATAAACCTCCTTCCAATCCTTAAAGGAAGAATTGATGACTTTAACCTCAGCGCCTTTTGGTACCTTGCCGATAATTGCAGATGAGGAAGACATATTTTCTCTTAAACTCAGAGCTACTGTCGCGAAATAACTTGGCTTGGATTTGTATAAATCAGAAGTCGCCCAATAATTTGAATTTGCCTTGGAAGAAGCCGACGTGTAATTATTTTTTTCATCATAAGTTAAATACCTGCTAAAAACATATCCTGTCTTACCTTTAAAGTAAACTTCCCACCAATCTGCGAAAGACGAATCAACGACTTTCACTTCTGCCCCTTTTGGTATTATTGTCCTTACCGATGAGGATAAAGACATTTTTTCCCTCATATCAAGGGCAGAGGTGGTGCGATAACTCGGTTTCGAGTCATATAAATTTGACGAGTGGTTATCACCCCAGTATGAATGATTAGCAGCACTCGAATTGAAATGACTACTTGAGTTATTTTTCAGGAAATATTTAGTTGAATTCGCAGTTTTATTCGAATTTGGCGCAGTCCCAAAATGAGTATTTTTTTCAGGATCATCATTTCGAAAATGGCCATCGACTTTTCCACGATCTGGATTTGCCTGAGCATGTAATGCAATTGCCCCTAATATTAGAATGGAGATTAGTAATAGTTTGTCCACAGAACCCAATTTTTTAATTATTTAACTTTTCTTGTTATATAGGGTAAAAAGCAAAAGTGTTCACTCGAAGTGCCACTAATATAATACGACACCAAAATGAATATTGGTTGTCTCTCGATTTTTCCAAATAGCAATTATTGGTCATAGTTAGTTATCTTATCAGTCGATCAACAATTGCCACTTCTATACAACATTGTGCTAAAATCATATTTACAACCAACATCTTCTAATCAATAATAGCACCTATATACAAAAAAAGAGCTATGAAGCGATGTCATAACTCATTGATTTCCAGTGCCGAAAGAGGGAGTCGAACCCTCACGTCCTTGCGGACACACGCCCCTGAAACGTGCGCGTCTACCAGTTCCGCCATTTCGGCTGTAAATGTAAAAAAGGCAAAAGTAAAAAAAGAAGGTTAACCAAACTTTTTCACTTTTGCCTTTTCACTTGAAAATAAAATTAAGTACCGGAGGTGGGACTCGAACCCACACGGTGTTGCCACCACTGGATTTTGAATCCAGCGCGTCTACCAGTTCCGCCACTCCGGCACGTTTGGATAAATGGAATTGGGAATTTGATATTTTATGAGAACAAACAATTCCACTTAATCCATTGGAAACAAGGATGTTGTGTCAAAGAAAAAATATAGTGGGTATCCTTGTTTTATTACTCTTCCCTTAGAGCGGGTGCAAATCTATTCAAATTTTCCTTAATTCTCAAAAGGTACTTTTTCTTCAAATAAAAATCTTTGATCTGATTAAGTTCCCCTTTTTTAATTGTTTTATCATTATATGATCTAAGGATAGGTTCAATAGATTTGGCCAATTCACTTTCGAGGTCGGCAACTCGACCTTTGGCAATCTGAAAAGCCGCTTCGTCAAATCCGAACTCCAATTCCATTATGCTTTCCTGTATTTCCATTACTTCTATGAGGAAATCTTGAGGAATATTGTTTTTGCCCTCTTCATCCAACATTCCTTTTAGCTGAAGGATATAAGCCATGCGAGCGTCAAAATCGGAGAGGGTTTTATAGGCATTGTTGTTCTGAGTTGCAAGGTCTAAGACTTCAACCTGCTTTTCTGCTGACTCCAAGGTATAGAAATCAGGATGGTACTTCTTGCTGTTAATCAAGAAGCGTTTTTTCAAATCTTTCTCATCCAAATAGAAGGAGACAGGTAGATCGAAGAATTGGAAATGGTTCATTGCTACATTGTTTTATTGTTTCATGGCTTCATTGCCAATTGCAATGAGATAATGAAGCCATGAAACAATGTAGCCGTTAAAACAATCTTGACACATCTAGGCCGAGGGCGAATACCATGAGCGCAATAAGCAGTACAAACCCGGCCATGGTGGAATATTCGAGTACTTTGTCGCTCGGCTTTTTTCCAGTCAAAACTTCCCAAAGAAGAAACATTACATGTCCTCCGTCAAGGGCAGGGATCGGTAATAAGTTGATAAAGCCCAAGATGAGGGACAGGAAGGCAGTCATTTGCCAGAAACGATGCCAGTCCCACGTTGGGGAAAACATGGCACCTATGGTCAGGAAACTACCGAGGCTGTCACTGGCTTTGATCTTTCCCCTAAACATTTGCCCAAAAGCGGTGATTTGGCTACCGAGAAAGTCTACCCCTTCTTTGAGGCCCGCAGGAAATGACTCAGCCAAGGTATAGTCTTGATGGCCAAAATCAAAGAAGTGACTGTATCCAAAAGGGCCAGCGCCAATTTTACCGTTTTCGTTGGCGACCACATTCATGGTCAGAGTATCTGTCCTATTATATGTTGAATCTGTCCGCAGCACAGTAACGGCCACTTCTTTGTTTTCATAACCACCGCCCTTCATTTTATCAAAAAACTCATCAAAAAAAGCCATGCGTTGACCATCAAGGCCAATGACTTTATCACCTATTTGCAGGCCTGCTTTTTCAGCAGGAGACTCTATACATTTTTTCCAAAAAAATTTGCCTGTACATTCTTGGGCAAATCCACCTATTTCAAAAGGCACCCTGGGACTTACAAGTGAAAATCCTTTGTTCTCGTATTTTGAAAGTTCTTCAGCTACTTGTTCAGTTACTTTTAACTGCATTTTTTTGCCATCCCGCTCAATATCAATAGTACGAGCCTCGTCAATGATGACGCCCATCTTAATGGCACCAGCATTAAATTCTTTCATTTCTTTGTCTCCAACTGCCAGAATTTTGTCCCCTTTTTGAAACCCCATGACAAGACCAAGGCTATCAGGGGCAATACCATTTACAATTTCGCTATTGGGGAGGAAATCACGACCATAGTTCCAAAAGATCATTGCATAGATGAAAAAGCCCAAAATAAAATTGACCGTGACTCCGCCCAACATGATAATTAGGCGTTGCCAAGCAGGTTTGGAGCGAAACTCCCAAGGCTTCGGCTCTTCCTTCATTTGCTCTGTATCGAAACTCTCGTCAATCATCCCCGATATTTTCACATACCCACCCAAGGGCAGCCAACCAATACCATATTCGGTTTCCCCTATTTTCTTTTTGAACAATTCAAACCAAGGGTCAAAAAAAAGGTAAAATTTCTCCACACGAGTCTTGAACCATTTGGCTGGCAGGAAATGCCCCAACTCGTGAAGGATTATCAAAATGGACAAACTCAAAACCATTTGCCCGACTTTTATTAATATCTCCATGTATGTATTTATTATTGAAAAGGTAGCGGAGGCATCACTATCCTATCCGCTTTTATTTTTAAACGGGCGCAAAAGTACATTAGTTTTTAGGTTCGATGGCACTTTATCGACCAAAGAAGCCCACAGCTAATTACCCACTACCACATCTTATTACAGTACAAGTACATTTGCCAAATGTTTTTGTTTTATGCTCACACCATTGATGATGACAAGGCATTTTTCGATGAGGTTGAAATGCGGCACTGCATTCAAGTTCTTCGGAAACAGCCAGGGGATGAAATCCATTTTACGGACGGCATGGGCAGATACTTTTTTGGCATTATCCTGTCTTCGAATAAAAAGGGGTTCACCACTACCATTACAAAAATGGAGGAAGTCGAAAAGCATCCTTCATGTCAAATACATGTGGGCATTGCCCCCACCAAAAACATAGATCGTTTTGAATGGTTTTTGGAAAAAGCAACAGAATTCGGGGTGTCAATGGTGACTCCGTTGATCTGTTCAAACTCAGAGCGAAAAAAAATCCGTGCTGACCGAATGGAAAAGATTTTGCTTTCAGCTATGAAGCAATCTTTGAGTGCCTATTTGCCCACCATCAACCCCATCGCCACTTTTAAAGAATTTATCGTAAACGCCGCAACAGGGCAGGACTTTGACCGTTTTATTGCTCATTGCAGAACACGGGGATTGCCACATTTATTTCACAACTATGATGGTGGAAAAGATGTTGTTGTCTTGATCGGCCCCGAAGGCGACTTCTCGTTGGAAGAAATAGAAATGGCCGTCGAAAATGGTTTTCAGGAAATCAACCTTGGAGAATCAAGGCTTCGAACTGAAACGGCTGGGATGGCTGCTGTTCATATTATTAATTTGAAGAATGACATAAGAGCTATTGATCGGTAGGGTTATTCTATTTTCAAATTTAAATTCAACCAATCTAAGTTACTATACACTTTTTTTGCCCAAATCCGTTTTCAGGCAAAAGGAGAAGAAACTCATAGAGAGGGAGGTGTTTTTTTTTGATTTTTTCTGAAAAAAATCAAAAAAAAACACCTCCCTCTCTAAATTGACCTTCCTCTCAGGCATGAAAACCAGCCTTTTTCAAAAAGTGTATAGTAACTTACAACCAATCACTACATATGCGAATCGTATTGTTCTTTTTGTTTTTGATCCCTTTGGAAAATGACCAAGCACCGCTAAAAATGGCATTGTTAAAATATAATGGCGGCGGCGACTGGTACGCCAATCCGACCTCTCTGCCGAACCTTGCCAAATTCTGCAATGAAGCCTTGGGTACTTCTTTTGATCCCGATTATGCAACGGTAGAAGTCGGATCGGCTGAACTGTTCAACTATCCTTTCGTCCACATGACAGGTCACGGCAATGTGGTCTTTTCCGATGCAGAAGCAGAAAATCTTCGAAATTATCTAATCGGTGGCGGCTTTCTGCATATTGATGATAACTATGGCATGGACAGCTATGTGCGAATTGCCATGAAAAAAGTATTTCCAGAGCTGGAGTTAATTGAATTGCCTTTTGAGCATGAAATCTATCATCAGACATTCGATTTCAAAAATGGTTTGCCTAAAATCCACGTCCATGACGACAATCCTTCACAAGGATTTGGGCTGTTATGGGAAGGCCGCCTTGTTTGTTTTTACAGTTACGAAAGTGATTTAGGTGATGGTTGGGAAGACCCAGAAGTCCATAAAGACCCAGAAGAAAAAAGAAAGGCCGCCTTACAAATGGGCGCTAACTTAATACAGTTTGCTTTTGAACAATAGACAAATTAGTGGACGGCATAAGGCCGTTTTTACAAAAAAAATCAGTATTCAACAAAATGGAAATCCAACCTTTAATCAAATTTTTATTTCTGTATTAATTTTCATTGAAAGCCTTCTTCTTAGGTACTGGATCATACCCGCCATCCGACCATGGATGACATTTAAAAAATCTTTTTAAGCCCATCCACATCCCTTTAACCACGCCCCATTCCTGAATAGACTCTACCATATATTGTGAACAAGTTGGTTGGAAGCGACAGGTGGGTGGCGTAAACGGGGAAATACATTTTTGATAAAATCTTATGGGCAATGTGAAAATATATTTCAGCAACTGGTTCATTTAGAAGTGGTTAGCGAGATGTAATAAAAATCAATGCCTTTGACTATTATTGGTTATTGGCCAGAGGCAACATCTAACAGCAAATTTAACAGAGGTTTTAAAACCGTTCGTTAATTGTTAACAGCAAATTCGGGCACAAGTTGGGCAAATTTGCAGGACTTTCTGGAAACCGATCTGATAATTTCCCGTTCCCCTGTGAAAAAAAACTAATTCCTTTACATTCGCAGGTCGAATACCTCACACTTTTTTCATTAGCTGAACTGAAAAAAAATAAAGCATGACTATTTATACTTTACTTTTTAGAATAGCGATTTTTGCAATCATCCTCACTGTAGTTGTTGGCTACTTATACAAAGGCCACAAAAACTGGTTGATGACTTTCCTTCAAAATTTCTGCGGCTCCCTATTTATTTTTTCTGGTTATGTGAAAGCGGTTGACCCTTTGGGCACAGCGTTCAAGATGGAGCAGTATTTTCAGGAATTCTTTTACACCTTCGATGAAACATGGATGTCTGCCATTGCCCCTATATTCCCTTGGTTTTCTGAGCATTCCATTGCGGTTTCAGTCGGCATGATCGTATTTGAAATAGTGCTGGGCGTGATGCTGCTGTTAGGATCAAAACCAAAGCTGACCAGTTGGCTTTTCTTTTTGCTTGTGGTATTCTTTACCATTCTGACTGGGTTCACTTACCTTACTGGACATGTGCCGAGTGGCGTCAATTTTTTTGAATTTGGCAAATGGGGGGAATGGGTCGAAACCAATATGCGGGTAACCGATTGTGGCTGCTTTGGCGATTTTATTAAATTGAAACCCAAGACCTCTTTCTTTAAAGATGTCTTCCTTTTATTTCCATCGTTGTTCTTTGTATTCAAGCATAAAGACATGCATCAATTGTTTACAAAAAATATAAGGACAGCAATTATTTGGCTTTTTGGCTTAGGGTTCCTGGTTTTCTGTATAAGGAATTTTGTTTGGGACGAGCCAATGTTCGACTTCCGGCCATTCCATGCAGGGAAAGATGTCAAAGCCACAAAACTACTGGAAGAAGAAGCTGCTGGAAATGTGAAGATAACCCACTACAAAATGACCAATAAAGCGGATGGCAAAGTGGTGACACTTCCCTACGAGCAGTACATCAAAGAGTATAAACAATACCCAAAAGAAGAATGGGAATTCGAACAGATCAAAACCAAACCTGAAATTGAACCAACCAAAATCAGCGATTTTGAGATTAGTGATTTGGAGGGCAGCAGTGTGACAGAGGAAATACTCAATGAACCGAATTATTCTTTCATGGTATTGTCCTATAAACTGAAGGTCATAGATGGTAAAAAGGTATCAACTATTACAGTACAAGACACTGTTTTCAATATTGACACAGTCTTGGTAGATGGCTCTGAAACGCCCCAAGTTGTTAAGAGCGTTGCCTCCATAACGCCAAGGGAAGTGACAACCGAAGTAACCCTTTTCGAGGAAGAATTCAAGAACCGTTTTAGTTCAATTATCAACCCGGTTGTGGAGGAGGCAGAAAAAGCAGGATACAAGGTGTTTGGCGTCACTGCCCCCAATTCACCTGCTGTCATTGAAGACTTCAGGCATGCAACTCAAAGTGCTTACCCATTTTACACTGCTGATGATTTGTTATTAAAAACAATCCAACGTTCTAACCCTGGGTTGGTGCTATGGAAAGATGGGAAGATCATCCAAAAATGGCACTTCAACAAGATGCCTTCATTTGAAGAAATCAAAAAAACTTATATCCGATAATTCTTTTATGACCATAATCATCCAAAATTTTGGATGATTATGGTCATTGAATTTGTTTTTACCTTTCAATTCCATTTATTTGCAGGCTTAATCTAAAAAAGTAATATTTATCGTCTCGTTCGCTATTGGTTTGCTCACACACAAAGGTTTTGCGAAAAATTTAAAATCAGGCGAATGAAGACTTATCTTTGAAAATATGCTCAGCAGAAGAAACATCCGCATAAAAGTAATGCAGGTGCTATACGCCATGAACCGAGACAAAGCGCTGACAAATCATAAAGCGTTGGTGCAATACAACAAAAATATCAATCAATCATTTGAGTTATACCTATTCAATCTCCTCCAATTTATTCGGATCGCCGAGCATACTAAAATTGCCAAAAAAAAGAAGCTCGAAAAGCTCCGTCCTACCGAAGAAGATTTAGCCTTTCAGCCAATACTCGTAGAAAATGACCTGATCCGGTCTTTGCAAGACAATCTTTCCCTCCGTAAAGAATTCCAAATTTATAAAACAGCCGACCTAATTATTGAGGACACTACTCGATTGCTTTATAAAGAACTCAGTAAAACTGAACCCTATATTGAATACCTAAAGATTGATGAACCGACCTACGACGATCATCGGCAAATACTCATGCACATGTTCAAGACCATGATTGGCAATGAAGTATTTGAGGATATATTAGATGAAAAATTCCTATTTTGGGAAGATGATAAATCCCTAGTGGTTGGGGCCATGAAAAAAACCGTCAAAGCACTGCCCACTAATGTTGATTTCTTCGAGGCATACAAACCTACTGATGAAACGGTTAAAGAATTTGGCGAAGTATTGTTAAAGAAAGTATGTGAAGAAAGTGAAAACTTATTTAACTTGATTGAGCCGACTCTAAAAAATTGGGATGCAGAGCGTGTTGCGGTTTTGGATATGATTCTCTTAAAAATGGCTGTTTGTGAATTGGTGAACTTCCCGACCATTCCAACAAAAGTCACTCTGAACGAATTTGTTGAAATTTCAAAAATGTACAGCACTGATAAGAGCAAGGATTTTATCAACGGCATCCTTGACCGTTTATTGAAAAAACTTGAAAAAGAAGGGAGAGTTATCAAAGAAGGAAGGGGGTTGATCCAGTAAGTTTGATTTTAAAATTCCAGCTTTTATTTGGAAAAACATTATTTATCAATTAAATAGATTGTTTAAACTGACCAGTACTTTTTACCCGTTTTCTCAATTATTCATTCTCAAATGAATATAGGTTTTGAAGTTCCTCGCTTTAACAATTCCCATTCGTACCCGTCCAAAACCTTGTTGTTTCAATTTGCATAATTGACCCCTATTATTGTTTCACAAACAAAAACTATCAATTATGAGAAAATTCTTCACTTCAATTTTATTTTTCATTTGTATCACAATTTTACCGTCCCAGACTGAACACAGCCGGGATGCCCTCAGTTGGCGGTGGACCTGGAACAATTTCCAATATCCCATTACAAATGATTTGGACGGATCGGATTACACTACCGGAGCTGAAATTGCCTACGGCAGATATCTGAACCGTTGGCTGAATTTAGCCATTCCTCTTAAACTCGGCAAAGCCGACCTGCCCACTGATGAAAACGGGAATGTGGACGCAAATTCAATGATCAGCAGTTTAGATGCCCTTCTTCACTTAAACATCATAAAAACGGGCAGTTTGATCCAGCCCTATTTGCTCGGGGGAATAGGTATCATGGCAGAGGTGGAAAATGATACAAAAATAAACCCCGAATTTCCATTGGGAGTTGGTCTCAATTTGCGTTTAGCTAAAGGGTTTTATGCTAGTGCTGAAACTCAGTACCGTTTCGACGTCAATGACAACCGTAATCAGTTGATGCATTCCTTAGGGATCAAATTTGACCTTGGAAAAGGTAAGGAAGAGGAAATAGTTGATAGTGATAACGATGGGATCCTTGATGATGAAGACCAATGCCCCAACCAAGCCGGCACTGCTGCCCTATTCGGCTGTCCAGATGCTGACGGTGACGGAGTAGCCGACAAATTAGACGAATGCCCTAACGAAAGCGGCCCTGCTGAATTTTCCGGTTGCCCTGATTCTGATGGGGATAAAGTACCCAACCACTTAGACGAATGCCCAGCCATTGCAGGTCTGGCAGATAATAAAGGTTGTCCAAATGAAGATCGTGATGGCGATGGCGTTAAAAATACCGATGATCTTTGCCCTGATGTCGCCGGTACGGAATATACCAAAGGTTGCCCTGACTTGGATGGCGATGGAATAGCTGACAAAGACGATTTATGCCCTTCTATAACAGGTCTTCCAGAAAATAAAGGATGCCCTGACACAGACCAAGACGGTATTGCCGATCCATTTGATAAATGTCCAAATACTGCTGGCCCCGAATCAAATTCGGGCTGCCCAGAGCTGAAACAAGCAGAGAAAGAAGTACTTGAATTCGCTATGAAGGCTGTCCAATTTGAAACGGGGAGTGCAAAATTATTGGCCTCTTCACATACAATTCTCGACCAAATTGCAACCATTATGACAGATCATCCAGAACAAAAACTCCGCATTAAAGGGCATACAGACAGTATCGGAGAAGCAGAACCTAATATGGCACTTTCAAAAAGGAGGGCAAAGGCTTGCTACGATTACCTTTTATCGAAAAACATCCCTGCACCAAGGATGTCGCACCAAGGGTTTGGAGAGACTATGCCAATTGCTGACAACAGGTTCGCACCTGGAAGGGAGAAAAACAGAAGGGTTGAGTTCGAGATGTATATTGAATAAAAGACTTTAATAGTGGTTAATCAGCTACAGTTCATTTCCTATAAGTGCTTCCAGAATTCAGAGTTTTGAAAGCACTTTTTCTTACTAAAGCGAGCAAATTAAAAGTTGGGTTATTTTTTCCTTAAAAAAACCTGACAATCTTCATTTATGATTGTCAGGTCAGAAATTAATGTTTGTACAAAGTGTTCTTCGTTTTGTTTGACGGGAGGTATTATATACGTCAAATTATGTAATTACGAATTAAGGAATTGAACTGTCCACATCTGTTTTTGATCCGTTATGCTCACTTAAATTGTTTAATTCTCCAAATTTATTAACCATTTCGTCCCTTACTTTAAAAAATGAATTCAAGGCCGATTCGGGGAGTGGTTTAGGCGCTGGCAGGTTTTCTCTAAGGTGATTGACTTGTCTGCCATTTTTCCAAAACCTGAAACAAACATGAGGGCCAGTTGCCAATCCCGAACTACCCACATAACCAATGACCTCTCCTTGAGCTACCTGAACCCCTCGTTTCATCCCTTTAGCAAACTTGGACATATGCAGATACTGAGTCTGATAAACATTATCATGCCTGATCTTAATATAACGGCCATTGCCTTTTGTGTAGCTCGCTTCTGTGATTACGCCATTGCCAACGGCATAAATGGGCGTACCGTAGGGAGCTGCGTAATCTGTGCCCAGATGGGGGCGCACTCGTTTTAGAATAGGGTGAAAACGACGTTTGTTATAACGGGATGAAATACGTGTGTATTTAACCGGGGATTTCAAAAAGTTGCTGGTTATGGCCCTTCCCTCCAAATCATAGAACCCTTTGTGTTCACCGTCATCGAACCAAATGGCATAGGACTCTTTGCCCTCTCTGTTATAATAGGCTGCATGGACCTGACCTACTCCCACTTCCTCACCCTCAATGTATTTTTGATCATAGATCATTTTAAACTGGTCTCCCTTTTGGGTATGACTGAAATCAACATTCCATTGAAGCGCATCCTCCATCTTCGCTGCGGCTTCAAAACTAATCCCCTGTGTAACCAGTGTTTCCCAAAGCGTAGAATTGATAACACCTTGGACTTCCTTGTTTCTGATTTCAATGGGTTTCTCGATCCGCTCGACCTTGAAATCATTTTTTAAATTGAAAACGACGTACTCATAAACGTTTGGCTGAAAAATCAAATGAAGTGGCTCCTTACTTTTTTTATCCGAAAGAAGCATATAAGATTTGTCAACCCGAAATTCACTGTTAACATTGAACACCCCCTTACAATTATCAACCAAGCGCTGAATCGCTGGAAATGGAACGCCGGAATCGGAGAGCAATTTGCCTAAAGTCAAGTTGTTTTCCACTTTTGCTTCCTTGGCTTCATAGGATTCCATCACAAAGCCATACTGGATAGTGGGAATAGCGACTGGAAAATCTCCGAGCTTAATTTGAGTATTCAACTGAAAAGGGAAGAAGGAAGACTGAAGCGTCTTGGTATCTTCATCAGTTGGCAATAGTAGCATCGCAGCCAAGCCAATGAATGTTCCTAAATAAGACAGACTGCGCTTTTTGTTTTTGAACAAACCTTTTTTCATCATTTTATTGTTACTGCCCGTCCAATGAATTCATAATTTATTAGGAAAACAATAGCTTAAATTTTGGACGTAACAGATGTATCGTACATTTTGTACCACACAAGTTCTAATAGACCATTTCTAATTTTCAGTAAGTTGTCGTTGATCCAATTATCAATTTCATTTACGTTCAATCGGGATTAATTGGATATGGTGGGCTGGAAATTCCTTTTGGTTGTATCGGTAAGATTTATTGTCAACGAAGCGCAAAGATAGTTTTCCATATTAACATAGCATAAACTTTAATGTTAAAATTAAATTTTTATCTAATATTCAGAACAATCATCTATACAATCTACGGTTATTTAACAATCATTTTGAAAAACAACTCATTTCCCAATCTTGGCAAAATAGAATTTGGCGCAAGATTCATTTCTAATATTCGGAAATAAGGGGAGAACAATTTCTCATACTCATCAGCAGTGCCTCCAAATGGTGGCCCTACCCTATCGAATTCTGTTGCAAACAGCAGGCCCGCAACCATTCCATTTGTATTTAAAAGTCCCGACACTTTTTGGACATAGGAATGGCGAAGACTTGGGTCAATGGCACAAAAAAAGGTTTGCTCCAAGATCAAATCGAATTTCCCTTCTATTTCAAAAAAATCATTGACAAGCAGGTGAGCAGGTGGAAAACCCTTACTTTGTTCTTTTAAAATATCAAATGCACTTGACACCCAATCGCAAACGAAAACATTCTTAAACCCTTTTTGGTGCAAATAAACAGCTTCATAAGCCCTACCTGCTCCAGGGATCAAAATCCTCTTCCGGTCATCCTGAATGGTATCAATATATTCCTTTAATGGAGTTGAAATATGCCCGATGTCCCAAGGTGTTTGGTTTGCTGTGTATTTTTCTTGCCAAAACGATCTATCGAGTTCCATTGTGATGTTTTTTTTGAAACAAAAGCGCTGTGTGAGTGAGGGGGTATCCAATAAAAAAGGGATTTTCAAATGCCTTCTCGATCATTCTGAAAATCCCTTTTTTATAAATCCCAATTAGGATTATTGGACGTAAATCCTCTGATCTTTATTTAAACCGGCACTTTTCTCAAGCCCGTTCAATTCTTTGATTCGGTCAACGGTCGTGTCGTATTGGCGGGCAATCGCAAACAAGGTTTCGTTTGCCTTAACTACATGGACTTTTATTGGCCTAAAGTACACATCTGGTTTTCCGCCAGTGGTCAGCCTTTCTGTTTCCGCTTCATAAGGCATTGGTACATCAGATGCAACACCTTCAATATTAGGACAATCACAGTCGCTTGTGAAAACCTTCTGTCCAGCATAAACCCTTTCGTAAGTGCCCAACCCATTCATCTTGCGAAAACGCTCTTCGGTGTATCCGTACATAGCTGCTAATTGTCGAACGGACTCATTCGGCCTTACAATATGGTATTGTGAAAAATTCCCCCCTTTGGGTGTTGTAGTACCTGTAGTAGAATTACCCGCGCCCGTACCCGATCCAGGAGTGGTCGTTGTCGTACTTTTTTTTACTACCAATTCTTGGCAGATCAGGATGGTGTTGTCTTTACCAATCCCATTCCAAGCCCTTAATTGATCGACAGATATGCCATATCTTCTAGATATGCCATACAGCGTCTCACCTTTTTGAACAAAATGGGTTCCCGCCATAGTTGGAGGGCCGCATGGGCCAATGTTTGCATAAGAAGTAGGTACGTCAGCTCCTTTCGCATATATTTCAGATTCATAAATAGTAGGTTGTTCCGGCCTCGTTTCTTGATAATTAATTGGTTGAGTAGCAACAGCATCTGATCCGGGGGTAGTTGATTTGCCAATACATTTTGAAGCTATGTATTCTTTCGTGCTTTTGTTTGCCACCCGATCCAACCTCAGTGCATTGGTAACAGCCCCTTCATATGGCACCGACCGTTTATTGATGATTCCCATACTTGGGATGATCGTGTATTCTTTATATGAATTGGTTTGATTGCTGTCTTTTTTCTTAAAAATATACCCGGTCAGACATTGATATTTAATGGTACCCTCCAAATAAACATCTTTTGTTGAAGCAGGAGTAGCTAAGTTCTTGTTTGAAATCATTCTTTCCCAATCCATTACAAAATCGGCATCGGCCATAGTTATTTCCAAGGAGCGGGAATCTGAAACTATATAAGTTGCCTTTTCAACTGGTGAGATATTGAAATGAGTCGGGCTCTCTCTGACAATGTACAACTTCACCGTACTGTTGTTGACCGCAAGAGCCATTGCCTTATCAAAGGAAATAAGAGAACAACTTGTCCAGTTGCTGGGAAGGTTTTTTACCCATTTAACCTGTTCTTTGCCAATATCCAACTGGGTAATTCCTCCTGAAGTTTTATTGGTAGTATAAACAACATAAGGTGTTTTGTCAATGTCAGTGACAAATTCGTACCTGTTTAGGCATGAGGGATCGAATTTCACATAGTAGGTCTGGCTTTGAAGTAGCACGGTGAACCCAAAAATGGAAATGAAAAATGGGATAAAACGTGTCATTTTCTCTTAGGATTTAGTTGAATGAATAATCTGTTGATTTCGGTTGTTTGAGCAAAGTAACTAAATAACTTCGTCAATATCAAGCTGTTAGACAAATTGGTTTCGCAAATTTATTCTATGCAAAAACCCTGCGACTTATTAAAAGTTTGATTAATTGGTTTTAGTTGAAAAAGCATACGAACCAACACTATTTATAAAAACAAGTATGAACAACCATTTTCCAAGCAATCCATTATGTCAATTTGCATTTTTTACCATCAATTAACAATTTGTTAATAGAATTTAGAAAACATCGGCCAAACTGTTACAGTTAAACGCTCGTATGTTGTATTGTAATTTCCAAACATAATCTATCTGATATGGACATCCGACAAATGAAACTGGCACTCACAGTAGATTTGATGAACCTAAATGCTTCCCAAAATCCTGTCCATTTTGCCAGAGAAAGAATGAATGACTTTAGGTCTGAGACTGGCAATTTTCAAGAAGTACTCGAAACTAACAAATCAAGGATTAATGACAATATGGAAAAGGTGTCATTGGCTCTCCGATTTGAGCATTGTACCTTGAACCTTGACCTAATTGAAGATCAAGATAAAAATAAAGGGTATCTCCAAAGTTTTAACCTTTTAGAAAATATTACGTAGTTAATAAAAGATTCAAAGCAAGCTTTTGATGGCTTGGCTTTCTAAATCTATTGTTTCTTACACCTTAGTGCCGGACTTTCCCTCGAAGTCCGGCATTTCATTTCTCCCCAGCCATAAATCCACCTGATCAGATTTATGAATTAAGACTTATTCGATATATGAATTATGAATGGTAAACGCAACTATTCAGCAGGGTTTGTTTTCAGTGAAAAATTTTCAATTTTTCACTGAAAACAAACCGCTCCCCGAGAGGGAAAGAAGAACCTTTCCTCTCAGACCTGAAAACCAGTCGTTTTCAAAAAATGCATATTGAACTTTATGAATTTATGAATGGAAGCAATTGTAGAAGTACGCCTTAATACGACGGGTCAGCACTCATGTTAACATCCCCGATTTTGATCCCAAGGAGATCGGCATCCAAAATATCAGTGCTGAGGTTGTTGAAGTTCAATACTTCCTTGATAGGGGATCCAAAAGGATTCAGTGGGTTTGGGAAAGAATACTTTCCATCAATGAACCGCCACGATTTTCCATGGGGCAGTTCAGTATTGATCTGAAGGATTAATTTCCTCAATGCTACAAGATCGGACGTTGTTACTGTGTTAGAAAGGTTGGCGTCAGCGGCTAAAATTTTATAGGGACTATCCAATAACTCAACTCCAAGGATATGTTTACTGATAAGGACGATATCGTAGGTTGTAAGGCCATTTAATGGATGGGTGTTTTTTGTTGCAGAAAGTGTAAGATCTTCACCTACCGCCGATTCAAACGAGTAGTTCCCATCACTATCAGTGATGGTGGCCATTTGCGAATTATTGGTGATGGATACACCAGTAATTCCCTCTGAAATAACTGTTTGCACATTTCCATTTACCAAAGGAACACCGGAACAAACGCCATCATTATCTTCAACAAAAACAAAAGTGGCACAAAAGTCCTGATTGCCAGAAGCATCTGTCAACCAAATTTCTACATTTTGATAACCAAGGGTGGAGCAATCGAAAATTGCCAAGGAATCGCTTGGATCCATTGAAAAAGAAAAAATCAACTCTCCTGGGCAATTATCAAAACTCCCCGCATTAAAAATCTCGGCATTTACGATAATAATGGAATCTTCATCAAGTTCTATGATCAGCCCATTTTGGCAAAATGGCGTTGGTTTTTTACAATCTTTCACCTCCACTTCGGTTTCACAAAAACTACTGTTGCCGCAATTATCGTCAACTTGGTAAGTCATGCCATAAGTACCAAGGGGCACCTCAATAAATGGCCCCAGCCCTACACCCAAATCCCCAGTGGCTGTTACATTGATGGAAATTCCACAGTCAAGGATATCAGGAAATGGGAGTTCAAAATCCGCCATGCAAGTAGTGTCCTCAATGCAGATTTCTATGTAAGGAAGGCAATTGACAACTGGGCTAACTTGATCGAGTACGCTTATTTCTTGTTGAAAAACCACTACCCCATCAGGTTGGGCTCCAAACTGAGATGCCTGTTGACTAAAATTATTAACATTAACGCCATCCTTGAATAACCTGTCGCTTAGGGTCAGGTCGTAGTTTAGATCAAAAATCAATTCATCTTCCGGGCTTTCGACCAATGGGTTATCAATTTCATTCCCTACCGTACACCAATTGATGACCGTCCATGTCCGTGCTATTTTATAGCATGCATTGGGGATAATGGTAAAAACTTCATCTTCATAAGAGACAGCAATCAATTCACAGCTTTCATTGAAAACAACAGGTTCTCCTGTATCGGGCAATTCTTCCCCGCAATCAATATCAAGGTCTGATGGGAACTCTACTAACCAATCGGAAAAATGTTCAACCTCAATTATCTGCATGCATTCAACAATTGCATTTTGCCCGGGGTCAGTAACCCGCCACTTTCTTGTGATGGTTCCTTGTTGGCATTGATCAAGATCAACAGTTGTTGAATTTTCAATATAAATTAATTCGCAATTATCATTAAAAATCGGTTCTCCAAACTGTAACAAAACGCTGTCATTCCCCTCTGTAAGGGGGATTTCCAAAAACTCTATGTAAAAATCACAATTGATCTTTTCTGACGCCGGGCAAGAGACTAAGTAGGGAGGCAGCTTTTCTTCCACTTCAACCAAAACCATACATTCGTTTAGGTTGCCCGAACAATCGAATGCTCCAAAAACAACCTGCACCGTATCTCCCACATCAGTACAACAAAAGAACACCGAGTCTTGGAATAAGGTATCTAACGGATTACATGCCCCCTCCATCCTTCTAACCTTAAAGCCATCCAAGCAGCAATTGTCACGGCTTCCATCATCAAAAACGTATGCAGAAATTGAAGTTTCGCCTTCTATGCCGAGCGAAACATTTGTGAGTTCATCGCAAATGGTAACAGGAGCAGTCATATCAGCCACAATGACAGTAACATGTACCGAGTCAACATTTCCACATTCATCCTGAGCTTCGTAAATTACTGTATGTTCACCCAAAGGCAAGCCCGGAAAAGGAATAAAACCACCTTGGCTTCCATCTTCACCGATATAAATGGCTTCACCAACTCCCGTCAATATCCTAGTTGTTACGTTGTTGCAATCATCAATGAATAGAGGAGGCAGTAGAAAACTAGTGGAGCCACATTCTTCATTGGCAGCTGATCCAATATTGGCATTTACGGTAAATGGAGGTCTTTCAACCGAAGGTGGGGTTTGGTCCTCTACCTTTATATATTGTTTATTGTCTTCTCCATTAGCACCAATCGTGATAATTTCATCGGTACACCAGTTGATAACCGTCCATACTCGCAGGATGGTAAATGTCTCACCACAATCATTATCAAAGAAAAAGTCACTGTGCGTTACATTGTAAGGGCAAAAATCTCCCAGAGAAACATCGGGAACACCTGATCCAGTTGAATTTAGATTTCCAGTCAGTTTTTTAGGCTGGATTATGTTAGGATGCTCCTGATAAATTTCACATGACCAAATCGTATCGGAAGGAAAGGTGGGCAAAATGGGTGGCGAGGCAGTTATTAGCTGGGTGCAAGGAGGCGATTCATTTCCACTTTGGTCAACAGCCACATAAGTCCTGGTAAAAGTGACTAAGGAACACATATCACTCTTGTCAATATTTTCAGAAAGCAAAATTAAGGAGGGGTTACTATCACAATTGTCCTGCACAATCGGCAGCGGAAAACCATTAGGTTGTTCATAACATTCAAAAACATAGTTCGCACACGTCAAGGAAGGATTCCATTTGTCTTCGATCAATGCCCTTCCCCAGCAAGTTTTTTCTGATGGTTCATGGATAGCGGTAATGTAAAGCGTGTCACCCATGTAATCTCCATTGATGGGGTTAGAGATCAGATAGCCAGCTTCGTCCAAAATTTCCACATCAAATTCGCTCAAATCGCCATTGAATCCTTCGATGATCATGTCAGCATTCAAATCAACTTCACAATTTTCATCTAAGGAAATCTGTACTAAATCATTGCAACTAAAAGAAGTATCTACGGAAATATCATCCCAACCATTGTTACTGGCAGAAGAGGAGAAGATACTCGCCAAGCCAAATATCAAGACGAGCAAACCGTTCATGGAATGATTAAATATTTTCATGGTTATCAACATGACGGGATATACTGTATTCACACTATTCCTTTGCCACGTAGATTAATGGCTGGATTTTATCCAGTTTTAGTACAATCGGTAATTGGAAGAAAGTAACGAATGGGTATTATACTACCTTATTGTTTAATGCTCACACTGAAATTATCAAAAACAAAAACTCAAATGAGCCAACGTTTTGGAGCAGCAACACTACGTAGTGTTGTCCTATTGATTTCAAAGTAGGAAAGCACAAATCTACTAAAGTAGGCTGATACACCAAACGATGAAAAAATTGTTACACTAAAAAATGCAAACAAGGGAGGGTACACATATGATAAAAACAAATAAAAAAAACCTTGCCAATTGCAAGGAGACTTGGCATAGCATAAATGTAAAAAGGGCAACTGCAAATACGCAGTCACCCTTTATACTTTTGTACCCGTTCGATCGGTTCATCTCTTCTTATAATAAGTAAAGATTATTTGCAACTTTTAGGTACTACTATGTCCTTGTTTTGTTTGTTGACAAAAGACAGGTCAACACATCCTTCCACAATCCTGCCCGCTTTGTACAAAGTGTTCCCTCTCAAAAACCTCATCTTGTTGTCAGCTGGATATAGGCGCAGAGCATCGTCAAGCAGTTTAAGACCATCGTTGAGGTCGCCTTTTTCCTTGACCAATATTTCTCCATCAATCGCCTTATAAACCATTTCTTTGTAATCACTCCTTGCTGATGGACAAGTATTTTTACTTGGCATGAAAGGAATTGAAAGATAATACTCTGTCTGTGGCCCAAGGTTAGAGTAATCCACCTCCCAATCACCTTTAGTTGAAAGGATGAAATCAGTAGCAGATGCTTTAAATTCTTTGCCTAGGTTATTGTAATCTACTATTTCAGTAATTTCTATTGAGCCAGATCCCCGGCTTACTTTGAATTTGACATCAACTACTCCTTGCCCACAAGGATTTACATCTTCACCGACTGGATACCTCAGATAAGACTCCATGTATTCTTCAAATCCTTTTCTTTCAGTAACAAATACAGGTTTGGCATCCATCAACCTGAGTTTAGTTTTTGGTTTTGCACTCGGGTCAATGCGGAAGTGAACAGTAGTGGAAAGTTTTACATTCACTTTGCGGCCGTCCTCCTCACCAGGGATCCAACCGATATTTTTGTCATTCATCAGAAGCATCAGACGAAATGCTTCTTCACTCGTTCCAAGCCCAAGGTCATTCTTGATTTCTACATTTCTTACCAGACCATTGTTGTCAACAATAAAATCAACATCAATATCCCCTTCAAGGCCAACCGTTAAGGCATCTTTAGGGTAAACCATATTTTCCCTAAAGAAGCCATCCAATGATTCTAATGTACAATTCAGTATTTCACGGTCTTTTTTGTTTGAACCTTGGCAGGTCTTAAAAGCTGGCACTTCGTCTACCAGTTCATATACACCATCGCCGAGGCTGAATTCTGGAAAAGATTTATCACGGCCCTCAATGTCGAAACGGATATTTTTCTTGGCAGTAGTACGGATCGGCTCATTATTGACCCTTCCAGGTGTCCATTTGATCCCTTCTTCTACCATCTTCTCAAATACCTTTAGGGCATTTACATCATACTCTTTGATTTTAGGGTTTGGAATTTTAAAAGAATGGATCATGCCCGTGGCCTCTACCGTAAATTCAACATTTACTGTAACCCCCTCAAAATCCGAGCTCTTTGAACGGGCAGGGTATTCAAGGTTGGTTTCAATATATTCTTTTAGCTTCTCTTCCGAACATTGTGCTTTGGAATAAGCTGTTTTTTCGGACTCACACCCAGGAAAACGGGCTTGTTTTTCCAATTCGGAATTTGATAGTTCAGACAGTGCGGAACGTTTGGCAGTTACAACTGCCACAACAGAGCCATCCTGAGCATTTAATTGAAAAGTACTGAAAGTAATTAGGCAAAGTGCAAAAAGGGCACAAGTAAGTGATTTAGTAATGTTTGACATAATAGTTTGTTTTGTTGAAATAAAAATTTGTGCAGGGGGGGCATATTTCTCAGGAGGTAAAATAGAAATCAAATTAAAAGCTGATATGAACAGCTCGATGTCGGAAATAATGAGAAGGGAAAATATTGAGGAATGTAAAGAAGGAGGAGTTTGTTTCAAATACAGGAGCAAAATTACAAGTCACAATTACACAATGCAAGCGATTTTTTTAAATTGAGGGTGGAAAAAAGGAAAAAAATCAAAAAATGTGACAGGCTGTATCTATGATAGTCAACGAAGAAAAGTAATCATAGATTTTACATTAAATAAAAAGAATAGCTATAATTGATTATTTATTTGACAATTACAACTTATCCTATAAACATGCACCTCCATTTTATTCAGGCATTTATTGTGACAAAAAATAGATTTTAAAAATTAAGGATTTCTTATAGTAATATCTCCAAAAGATATTTTTATTGAAATATTCGATTGGCCGATCTTCGAAGAAAATATAGCTTTTTTTAGTTGGTCGGTGTTTTCAAGGTAATTAAATTTTAAATCTTGAGGCACCGAAATATTTCCGTAGTGAGCTGTTAAAGTATATCCATAATAATTAGGTTGAGGGTCAAAGAAATAGACGTCCGATTTTTCTGCATTAATATTCATGGTCAACAGTTCAGGGCTCGGATTGGTAAAAAATTTCATAATGCCGTAATGTGCATTGATATTCCAGTTACCTTTTATTTCATGTAGAGTAATGTCCGATCTGCGGGTGGTCAGATTTACATTTCCATCTATCCTTCTACCCATTATATCACCAAAGCGGGTATTCACTCCTATCTCCCCTTTCAAGTTTTCTAAAAGTATTTTTGAAAATTCACTATGTATTTTTAATGAATTGGTCAAATTGCTCACATCAGTTAAACCAAAATTGTTTTTTAAATAAACCGGACAATCAGCTGGCAGCGTGACAGTATAAATAGCTTTCAATTCTGATTCAGGCTTTATGCCGTTCTTGGAAATAAAATTTCTGAAATAAATATCCTTCCCATGCTGTTCAGCCGAATATTCCATTAAGTCTAAATCCCTTTCAGCAATCGCCCTGTCAGGATGTTTGGCTATAATTTCGGTCAAAACCTTAACTTCATTTTTTTCCCAAGTCTCCACCTTTATTTCTGCCTTTTCCCCTTCAATGTTGAACTCGTACCCATTTTTATAAGGCATTGTTTTCTCTATCGTTTTAGAAACAATCTGAAGAGTGGTTTGAGAAAACATGGGCAATACCCCAAAAAGAAAGGTTAGAATAAATAGGCTATTATAGAAGAATTTCATTTTCTGTACACTTGTTGTGGCTAATGGCAAATGAAAAAAAATTCAGGAACCAAAGCGGATAAACTATTCACTAAACAAAAAAATAAAATGCAAAACTTAAAATCGCAATGAACATATTTCTGATGGCCTTACTTTTTTCTCATATCAACATCACCATCATTTTTTTGAAAATGTTGGTACGTTCAAGTTCGATATCTTTTATTTGAGAGATTAAATCTGTGTTTGTCCCAAAATCACCCAAAACCATTTCAATTTCATTGATGGCTTCGCTCAGTTCATCAAATTCTTGTTGAAGCATTTGAAATTCGGGGTGTTCACAAATGTATTTTTTAGCAGTGCAAAGCTCGTGGTATACCTCAAATGCCTCTTCATCCTCCTTCCAGTCTTTTTCTAAGAGGGAATCATCTATTTGTTCTGTAGCATAATTTAGCACAATGGCTTCATCATTAGGTGGTTCCTGAAAGATAAAATAAGCGGCAAAGAGCAATGCTAAAGAAGCAGCAATTGCCAAAGGTTTGGCCCACCTCATTTGAACGATTTTCGGCTTGTTTTCATTCTCTAAAACCTCCAAAACGCCGTTCCACACCTTAGCTGGAGGATTGTACTGCGGCAAACGACGCAGCACCTTTCTGGGAAAAAGTTCTTCGCTCCCCACTTCAAGTTCCATTTTAATTTGCTCCCAAATATCCTCAGGAGGCTCATGATCCCGCAGCGAGGATAATGCTTCTATCAATGTTTTTTTATTAATCTCTTCCATATTATATTTCTTAGCCCTTTTTCATTTTTGTTTCGATATGTAAACACTCAGGACAGTATTTCCCGTAATTTCTTTTTTGAGTAAAACAATTGGGATTTTGAAGTCCCTTCAGAAATGCCCAGCATACCAGCCACCTCTTTATGGGTATATCCCTCAATTTCAATCAGAACAAAAACCATCCGATACCCTTCTGGTAAAGACAAAATGGCTTTTTCCAAATATTCCGTATCAAGATAATGCCCCCAATCTACTTTTGGAGGTTTGGTAAGGTTGTCAATGTCTTCTAAGAAAATTTTTTCTTTCCTTAGGTAACTGTATGCTGTCCTGACTACGATGGTTTTGATCCAAGCCCCTAAAGTACTGTCACCACGGAAGGTAGGCAACCCCCTGAAAACTTTCACAAAAGCATCTTGAAGAACATCATTGGCTGATTCAAAATCACCAGTAATGCGATAAGAGAGTGAATACATCGCCTTTTTGTACTTGTCGTACAGGTTTTTCTGTGCCAGCCTGTCATTCTTTAAACAGGACTGAACTAATTCTGTCTCGGTCATACCGATAGGAGAAGTCATTAATTGGTACGATTTCAAAGTTTATGAAATAAAAGAGCAATAATATGTAATTGGGGTTGTATGAAAATATTATTCATAGCTATTGACCCAATGAACTGCCGTTGATTATGTCCCAATAACGAATTTTCCAAACCTTTTATGATATTTTGCATTTTGTACACAATAGAGAAAATAGGCAATTCGCCGCTTTAGCAGAATCTCAAAGTTGATCCCAATGAAAAAAGGCAAACAGAATCAATTGATTGTTTGCCTTTTTTCGCACACCATATAGGCTTTGAAAACCTATAATTCCGTGCTTGGATTTACTTTAAAAAGCAAACCCCACAGTCATTACAATACGGGAAGGATTTTGGGAAAAATTGATCTGCTCACCTGCAATTCTCATGTGTTCACCAAAATCATTGACATTTCCCTCGTAGCGCACATCCAGCAGAAGGCGTCTACCAATGTCAAGTCCAAGCCCTGCCTGATAGCCCATAGTGAAATCTTTGAATCTTTGCGTATAACCTGCTACCTCACCTTCCAGTTGAGATTTACTTTGCACAAATACATGCCCAACAGGGCCTCCTTCCAACCTAAGCGGCCCCAACTTCAAGCCGAGCATCATGGGAATATCAAGGTTTTGGTATTTCTCATTCAGCACATTGCCAACAAAACCATTTCCTAATTCGCCAATTTCAAAATCGACAGTATTAGAGTTGAAAAGGACTTCAGGCTGGAGGTAAAAAGTCTCCCCTAAAGGAGCCCTCGCAAAAAGTCCAAGATGATACCCATATTTTGCTTCCTTTATAGCCAAATTCAACCCATGCTGGTTGATAGACTCCCTATCCAGATTTGGGGTACTGATACCAGCACGGACACCAAATTTGAATTGAGCCTGACTCAACATTGGAATAAACAGAAGGGCCAAAGCCCAGATGAATGATTTTTTCATGATCTTGATTTTTATTGATTGATTTGGCATAAGAACGATCGATAGAAATGAAAATAGTACACTATTTAGCTTTTACTTGAAAAAATTAACGGTATTTAACCATTTCAAAAATAATATTAAACATATCCAAAAATAATGTCGAACAAACAGTTAAAACCTGATTTTCATCACTTCATTTTTTTATGCACCCAAATCTCTACATTTGCCAATTGTTTTGGACTTGCATGCAAACAACAATCCCCTAAAGACAAATAATCTACCATTTAAGTATGACTTTGGAGTTAAAAGAAACTAAATACATTGGCAGTTTTCCCACTTTGGCCAAATGCCCAGCACCCAAATTGCCGGAATTTGCTTTTATCGGGCGTTCGAACGTCGGCAAGTCTTCTTTGATAAACATGTTGTGCAACAACAAGAAATTGGCACATGTATCCAAAAAACCAGGCAAAACGGAGTCTTTGAATTTTTACCAGATTGACCAATCATGGTTTATGGTTGACTTGCCAGGGTATGGGTACGCAGTCAGGTCTAAAGGCATGAAAAAATCCTTTAAAGACATGATTTACAGTTACATAGAAAAAAGGATTGCCCTTGCTTGTACTTTCGTGCTGATAGATGCAAATGTACCGCCTCAGAAAAAAGATATAGATTTCCTTAATTGGCTGGGTGAATTTTCCATTCCCTTCGTGATCGTTTATACAAAAATAGACCGTCTGTCAAAGACCAAATTGAAGAAAAATGTAGAAGTTATACAAACTGCCCTTTTAGAACATTGGAACGAATTGCCCCAACAGTTTTACACCTCATCAGAAAAGAAAGAAGGTAGGGAAGAACTACTCAGCTTTATTCGCCAAATCACGGAGTCATTGAAACGATAATTGAAAATTTCAAAATCAGACTTAAGGTTAGAGTTGATAAAAAATGCCAATGGTTGATAAGAGGTTTTTATATGCCTTATTTTAAAAAACATCAACCTTTAGCAACTTTTTATCAACCTATTCTCAACCCATTCCTTACATGAAAGAAGGTTCTATTATCTATCCGCAGGTAATTCCTGAAATAAATGACTGGCCCATCAATAAACTGCTTTCGGACAGGAAGAATTTTATTGAAGAAATAGACGAATTTACTTTTCAACGTCTTGCCAAGCAATATGGCAATGACCTCCCGAATGTATTGGCCAAAACCGTTTATCTCGAACGTATCAGGATAAAAGAAGAACCTTGGAAAATCGACCCTCCAAATGAAAGACTATATTGGAAAAAAATAAGCAAGAAACTGTTGGGCAAGGCTTACAGGATGTCAGCAGAAGAACAAGTTGCCAATAGCAAAGAGATTCTCAGATCTGTAATAAATCGTTATTCAGAAGAAATCGTGGCCACCTTCCGAAAGTCCACTTTTCTTTTTGCCCGACGATTTCTTACTGTTTTTTTCAACCGCCTTTTGAATACAGCCGCCGGGCGGAATATGAAACGGATCTTTGGCACTAAGCATAAAATTTATGAACGTCTTTTGACAAGGGGCGAAATCGAAAAATTAAGGTCATTGATTACCAAAGGCACTGTTGTCATTGTACCCACCCACTCCAGCAACCTTGATTCCATCTTGATTGGCTATGCGATGGATGCCATCCTTGGCTTGCCTTCTTTTTCTTATGGAGCAGGCCTCAACCTTTACAATACAGGTTACACAGCCTACTTCATGAACCGGATCGGCACATATCGGGTGGACAGGCGAAAAAAGAATCCTGTTTACCTCGAAACTCTCAAAGCAATGTCCCAACTTTCCATTCAACGGGGCACCAATAGTTTATTTTTCCCTGGTGGTACTCGTAGCCGCAGCGGTGAATTGGAGGATAAACTGAAAATGGGGCTACTCGGCACGGCAATGGAGGCTCAAAGAGGCTGCTATCAAAAAGGGAAAAAAAATAAGATTTTTATTGTCCCTTTGATTATAAGTTACCATGTGGTTTTAGAAGCTAATTTCTTGATCGAACAACACCTGAAAAGAGTTGGCAAGGAGCGATATCTTAGAGCAAGGGATGAATTTTATAGCTTTAGGAAATTATTGAAATTTGGATGGAATTTTTTTTCTCAACCTTCTGAAATAACACTTTCTTTTGGAAAGCCGATGGACGTGCTTGGTAATTTTGTGGATGAACAAGGAATCAGCCATGACAGGAAAGGCCATCCAGTCGATGTGAAAGAGTATTTTATGTCCAATGGCGAAGTAGTAGAAGATGGGCAACGAGAAATGGAATATACAAAAATACTTGCCGACAGGATCGCTGACAGATACCGAAAAGAGAATATTGTCTTGACCAGTCATCTGGTCGCACTTGCTGCTTTTATTATTTTGCAAAAAGAAAACCCCAGCCTCGACTTATTTGGGGTTTTACGGCTACCCCCAGAGGACTTTGTTTTCCCTATGAAAAAAATGCAAGATGTCATAGGACAATTACAAGCAAAATTGATTTCTATGAAAGAAAAGGGCAGAATAAAATTGTCTGATCAAATATATTATAGCATAGATGATTTAATTAGAGATGGCGTCCGTAACCTTGGCATTTATCATCCAGAAAAAACATTAAAATTTAATAAAAAAGGGCAGCTTATTAGCCAAAATTTCAAATTGCTCTTTTTCTACCATAATCGATTGATAAAATATGGCCTCGAAAAAGAAATAGTATGGAGCAAGGTGTCAAGCAATCAAAAAATGGAAATTGAGGAAGGAGCAGAAGTAGTTGCCTGATTTTGTTTTTTCGAAAATATAACTTAAAATAATTTGCTGATTTTATTTCTCAATTAACAATTGTCCGATCAATCATAGTCCAACATTTTTTTATCAATGAAAAATAATATCCCTTCCAAAAAAAAAGTACCTTTTCCAGTCAATAAAGAATTAGAAAAATATTTGCAAAAATATCACAGGGCCGCAAAATTGCCCATTCATTATGATGACTTACTAAGATTTCATACTTCCATTTCTATATACAACCAAAAAGGGGAAGACACTCACTGGGAAACAGTATATTTTCAAGACAATGAACAACAGGAAATACATAATGCACTCACTAAAATATATTCTATCTTAAAAGCAGACGGAGATGTAAATGTATTGGAACATTTGGCGGTTTCAAGAATTGATTATTGCCTTTATGGAAATTCGAAACCATTTCGGGTCAGAATAATAAACCGCTTTAATGACAATTATGACCATTTTTACGTGAAAAAAGCAGATGCCAGTCGTGTCTATGGTTTGGAATTGGAAGATATACTTTCCCCCAATAGAGTCAGGTATCTCGTTGATGGACAAACACTCATCGAAGAGCATATTGCAGGCATTCCCGGAGATGATTTTTTAGCCCGTCAGACTGATATTTCCGAGTTCAATAAAATCAGGATTGCAAAAGAATTCATTAAATTTAACGAAAGGTGTTTTGTTCGCTTATTGGGCGACATGAGAGCCTATAATTATGTAATTGATATTACACCCGATATTGAAGGCAACCAATACCGCATGCGCGCAATCGATTTTGACCAACAGTCTTACGAAGGAAGAAAGAATTTTTATTTGCCGCAATATTTTAAAGAAAACAATCCAATCATTTTTTTAGGTGTTGGCAATATGACCCAACAAACTGTCAGGCAATATCAATTGGAAGAACGAAGCCTCATTGTAGCAAGGGTTAAGTCAGCAGAAAGGCAATTGCAGGAATTATTTAATGTCATGGTAAAAGACACTATTTCGTTTCCTAAAAAAGTCATGCAATTAAAAAAAGAATTAGCTGAGCACCATAAGAACAATATTTTTTTATCGTGCAAAACCATGGGCGAAATCGTTTTGACCAACATTCAATTATTGCTCAAAAAAGATTTTAAACAGAGTATGGAACTGAAAAGATAATCGTTGATTGCTAATTATTGATTGATTTAAAAGATATTTTTATTTTCGATTCTAAAATAATTAAAAAGACTCTTAGTCATGTACCAAACACTCATTTCCACAAATGAATTAAAAAATATTTTAAATGCTCCTGATACAGTTATAATTGATTGTCGTTTTTCATTGGCTGATACAGGAGCAGGCTACCGTGATTATCTTGCCTCGCATATTCCCAATGCTCATTATGCTCATTTAGATAGAGATTTATCAAGTGAGGTTATTAGAGGAAAAACGGGCAGGCACCCATTTCCCAACGTAGAAGTTTTTGCGAAAAAATGTGGCGAATGGGGAATAGATGAAAATGCCCAGGTTATAGTCTACGACCATGGAGGCGGAGGCATTGCCGCACGGTTGTGGTTTTTATTGAAATGGCTGGGTCATGAACAGGTCGCGGTGTTAGATGGGGGCTGGAAACATTGGTTGGGGCAAAAAATGCCTGTTTCCGATAACATTCCCCTACCCTCGCAAAAAGTATTTCATCCGAAAGAAAAAACCGATGCACTCGTTTCTGTAAAAGCTATCGAAAGGATGATCAATGACGAAGAATTTTTATTGATAGATTCTCGGGCAGCGGAACGGTATAGCGGTGAAATCGAAAATATTGATCCAATTGCGGGGCACATACCAAGTGCAGTTTCTGCACCTTTTATGGAAAATTTAAATGAGAATGGAATATTTCGCAGCAAGAACGAAATAAAAGAACGATTCAAAAAAATCGTTAAATCCCATCCTATTGAGAGGACTGTTTTCTACTGCGGTTCTGGTGTAACAGCATGCCACAATTTGTTAGCATTGCACCACATAGGAATTTCCAATGCGAAACTTTTTCCAGGGTCTTGGAGTGAATGGATTGCAAACGGAAAACGGCCTATTGAGATTGGCCATTAAAGCCCAAACTCCGAGGAATAAACCCTATTTTAATTTCAACTGTTTGTAAACTATCCCATATTTGCCGAAATGAAGACGGACAAATCATTTAGCAATTTATCAAAATCATGACTCTAACTGAAATGCCAGTTGCTGCTCCAACTAAAATCAAACTCAATACTATTGACGAAGCCATTGCCGATATAAAGGCTGGAAAAGTCATCATTGTTGTGGACGACGAAGACCGGGAAAACGAAGGGGATTTCATTTGTGCTGCAGAGTGCATCTCACCTGAAATCATCAATTTCATGGCTACCCATGGGAGGGGGTTGATTTGTTCGCCGATCACTGAGTCAAGAGCTAAAGAGCTGCGCTTAAACCGTATGGTGACTGAGAATACAGACCTTCATGGTACAGCATTTACTGTTTCGATTGATTACAAATTAAAGGGTTGTACTACCGGCATATCAGCTTTTGATAGATCCACTGGCATTAAAGCACTAATTGACCCTGAAACGAAACCTGAAGACTTTGCAAGACCAGGTCACATTTTCCCATTGATAGCAAAAACTGGTGGTGTGCTGAGGCGTACAGGACATACAGAAGCTGCGATTGACCTCGCCACAATGGCAGGATTTTACCCAGCAGGTGTATTGGTTGAAATCCTTAATCCGGATGGCACTATGGCACGCTTGCCTCAACTGATAGAAATTGCCAAAAAACTCAACCTTAAACTCATCTCTATAGAAGATCTCGTCGCTTATAGGATGAATAAAGAGCGGTTGGTAAAAGAGGAGAGTCGAATCGAAATAGAAACCATGTTTGGTATTTTTGATCTGATTTGTTTCAAGGAAACCAATACCAACCTCCAACACCTCGTGCTCAAAAAAGGAAATTGGGAACACAATGAACCTATATTGACCAGAGTGCATGCAGCCACCAACACCAGTGACTTATTTGCCATGATGCTCAAACATGGTGCTACTAAATTGAACAGCATCATGGAAATTATTTCCAAAAATGGTAAAGGCGCACTTGTAATGCTTCGATATGCCGAAGATGAAGATTTGATGCTCAAAACAATACAAGTTTTTAAAGAACAAAAAAAGAATGGCAAAACCCTTAACCCTTATTTGAAAAGGGAAATAGAAACAGAACAAAAAGATATTGGCATTGGCTCACAAATCATCCACGATTTGGGCATCCGTAAAATCCGTCTGCTCACCAATAACCCCCGGAAGCGGGTGGGCCTTATCGGATATGGACTTGAAATAGTTGAAAATATATCGATTTGAGATGTTGGGTATTAGGTGTTGAGGTATTAGGATTTTGAATATAAAATACCTTAATACCCAATACCTCAATATTGTTTCCTAAATGCCACAGGTGTCATCCCCGTATTTTTCTTAAAAAATTTCACAAAATTGGTCGGCACATCAAATCCAGTCTGGTAAGATATCTCCTTCACACTCAGAGAGGTATTAACTAAATACCTCTTTATTTCCAATACCAACATGTCTTTGAGATAATTCTTGGCCGATTTGCCCATGATGGCCTGAGTGATTCTATTCAGTTTTTTTGAAGAAATACCCATTTGCCCTGAATAAAACTGAACTTGGTTTTTCTGTAGGATATTTTTGTCAATTAAATGCTGGAACTGAACAAATTCATCTTGATAAAAATGCCTTGGTTGCCCTTCTCGGTTCGCTCTGCTAATCCGTTCCGAAAGGAAGAGGAATATTTTTAAAGAAGATTGAATCAATTCTTCCGTAAAGTCATCATTCGGCGAATCATATTCCCTTTTGATATGGAGTACCATGTCCTTTAATACCTGATATTGACGCTCATCAAGCTGTAAAAACGGACTGTATAGATGATAATTAAACAGCCCCAATAAATGCATCAGGTTCGACCCCATACTGCTTTTTTCCAAAAATTTTTCAGTAAAAGTCATAAGATACGCTTCCCGGTTTTCATTTCTCTCAAAAGCATGTACCTGCTCCTTTGACAGGAAAATTACCGTACCCTTTTTATAAGGATATTTTTTGAAATCGATGAAATGAAACCCCTCCCCTTCCATGGTAAACAAAATTCCAAAATAAAAAATTCGGTGAGGCCTAAAAGGCACCTCATTGTCTTTTACATTTTTGAAAAACACCCTATTGGATATAATTTCAAATTCATAATCCTTTCTTTTTCGGTTTTTAAAATTAATTTCAGGTATTTGCATGATGGATTTATTAGGGAATTGGGGGATTGGGGGATTAAGGTTAAAAGAGAAACCAAATGATTAATTTCAATTTAAAATTACAATCCTTCCATTAGTTTTGCCACTTCACTTACCAATTTCCAAATTCCCCAATATACCAATTCACTAATCCTCCAACAAACAATGAACAAAAAAGACAAACTGACCAAAGAAACGATCAATATAATCCGAACTACACAACGCAATAATGTGGAACTAACCCATATCGCGGATAACAAAGCAAATGTCCTTCTAAGCCTCAATGCCATTATGATCACTTTCCTCATCCCAACCGTAGTCGCTAATACAGACTTCATTGTGGTAAGGCATCTCTATATACCTCTGGTTATCTTGGCCTTAACATGTTTTGCAACGATATATATTTCTACGGTGGTACTCAAACCTACTCGTTTCGATAACCTCCGAGATGAGAACAACCCAAAAAGTCGGCACAGCCCTTTTTTCTTTGGCAATTATTATAAAATGGCACCTGATGAATTCTACAATTACATGGATGAAGAATTGGAAAAAAACGAAAACCTGGTACACCATCTTTCTCAAGACCTGTATTATGTTGGCAGGCGATTAGGCTATAAAATGACGTGGATCAGGCGGGCATTTAATATTTTCCTTACGGGAATTTTCTTATCGCTGTTCGCTACTGCGATCGTATTTTTTATCAGCTAAATATGGGCTGTTGCTACCATTTAAACATTGAAAATATTTAGAAATGCGAAAAACCGACCCCCTTACCCGTTACACAAACAACCACGAATGGGCTCGTCCAGATGGTCACCTTGTTACCATTGGCATCTCCGATTTTGGACAGGCAGTTGCGAAAGACATACACGCAGTTTTTTTACCACAGGAAGGCCGATTCTTTAAAAAAGCGGAGGTTTTTTGCTCTATTGAATCCAGCAAGGCTGTCAATGAAGTTGAAATGCCAATTTCTGGAAAAATTGTAGTGGTGAACGATTTGTTGCTAGACGATCCAGCATTGGTCAACAAGGATTGTTATGGGCAAGGTTGGTTGGCAAAAATACAGGCAGATGACTTGGAGGAATGGAACAAGCTGATGGACGCAGAAACTTATTGGGAAGAGATAGGCGTGTTTTTCCGAAAAAAAGGATGAAAAAATGCCATTTCAACTTTTCAAAAATTAGCTGAAACACAACATAAGAAAGATATTCAAGACGCCTTACATAGACCTGTCCAATGTCAAGGCTTCTGTAATTTAAGGACAAAATGAGCGCCTACATTTCGAAATGCTACCTTAAGATTTGGGTAAAATAACCTCTTAAATTGAAAATATTTATATCAACACTGCAAATTATATTTTTTATTGCGCTATCTTTCCGCTCGTATCATTGAGAAAACAACTAAAATTGAGTACTACCCTCCTTAAAAGCAGGCAGAGAGTTTTCGAACTGCCTTCCCAAAGCTGATTGTTCCAGAAGTTATTACTTCAAGTGTTTTTGGTTTCAAATCATAAGAGTTTAGGCACTTGAATATTGACTTTGCTACCTGCGAAGAGAATTCTACTTTTTGACATACAATCCTAATCTCACTTGCAACATCTATTACAGGAACTGGTTAGGTGGAAGACTACATTTCTAATTAATAACAGCCCCTGCAAATAAGGCTAACTAACAGGGCTACACAGTTATTATCCATACTTAACCATGAGTGATCGTTTACAAAACACACTCAAATCAATCACTTACTAACAGAACATTACGGTCAATTGAACAATCCCATAAGACTACCATCTTTCGATGATGGAACTATGAATAAAAAATTATACCCATGATGAACCCAGTGTTGTCGGAAAAAAAATTCATTGGAAATGGAAGGTCGGCAAAAGTTTTTCTCTCCATTAATGGAGAAAAAAGGATTGCCACGAAAACGTTTACAGGTGAAAGTGTAAGTAAATTTATTCTCTTTATTCTCACCGGATCAGCCAACCCTTATACCTGGTGCAAAGATGCCATTGAAACTGCCATGCTCCGACGTAGTATGCTGTACCAACTTTGCCAATTTTGGTTCAAAGATAAAGTTGTACTTCCCAATACTTATAGTTACCGATGGAATCCGCATGAAAAGGCTTTTGAAATTGATGCTGAATTCATCAGTGGAAGCCATGCCCCTTTGCTCAATCCTACGCAAGAGGCACCTACCAATTACATGGCTTTATTAAAGAAAGAGGTGATGAAGCCACTTGAGAAGAAGTTAATTGAGTCGGGATTTGATGGTTTGGTTTGGCAGGCGGGTAAAGGGAACCCAGTAGGAGCCAGTAATTTTATGATCCGGTTCAACCAAGATGGCACTCATCAATGGATTTGGATTGACTTGGAATCTGGATTGCCAGCACTCTTTGCCATGAACCCGCTTTCAACGCTCTTCTATTATTTACCAAAATGTGTAAAACACAAAGACTGGCTTTTTGACAATGTTGATTCCGAAAAATTAAAAGACTATCTAAAGAACAACCAGGAAGAAATTCGGGAAGAAATGGGGGCTGATGTCCTGCTCCAATTATTTAGTGACTGTGAATCCTTAGCCCGTTCTCAGAAAGCATGGAAAGGTTTGTCAAGGCATCAAAGGAGTTTGCAGTACGCATATTCTCAAGATAAAATAACAACGGAAGAAAACGCTTATTATGAAAACAAACCTTTAAGGTGGTTTTTGAAAAATATTACCCTGTTTTTGACGGCCTTTGCCACTAGCTTTAAGAACAAGGTGAAAAAAATCATCAAGAATATTATTGATTTTAAATACAAAAAACTCTTTCGGCGGATTTATTTCTATTTCATGGACAGCTTCTATAGATGGGGCGTGATCCGCTGGTTCCTTAAAAAGGAGATAGACAAATGGTACTCCCGTGCTTTTCTTTCAAAACATGAACGGCATATTCTAAGGGAGGAACTGCACAAAGATGATATCAGTGCTTACCTTACCGACTTTAGCATGCATTTGGGGCTTAAGCCATTTGTAAAAACTTTTGAATTTGTGATTGTACCCATCCTGACTGCTGTAAGTATTTTTAGTATTGGGACAGCAGCCATAATCATCCTTTTCACGGGCCCTTTGGTTAGAACGGTTTATACATTATGGAGGATGGCCAACAGTTTGGTCAAAAAAAGAAACCACTACCCCTTTATAGCTTTGGTTGTTGGAGCAATGCCGATAATCGGTAATTTGGCTTACCCATTGGAACTATTGTATCAAAGTACCGCCAAAAGAAATCTGTTGGGAAGATTTATGACCTATTCATTTAGTGCTAAAATTGGCGCCAAAATTCCGATATGGGGAGGTAAGGATAGTGAAATTGAACATTTTTTCAACCTCATTTGCCACAAATTTATAGGAGTCCCATTTGCTCCAAAAAAGAATATAAATGCAGAGGCAGATTCTGATTATAAAACATTCGACCTGCATTCAATAGGAAAACGGGAAGAGGCAAGGGTAAGTGAAAACATAGGTGTGGGCATGAGAAAGAAATAAGGAACGATCAAATAATAAGTTCCTAAGTACCTTTTTGGGTCTTGATTTCCAGAATATAGAACTGTTCGATTTTTTATTTCTAACAATACTTGTGTCGGTTACTGATTCCGAATTAGGTTAATTTCACCTTTATAAATGCGTGTGGAGCCATCAATAAATTCAACTTCAGCAAACCATACAAATACTCCGGGATTTAAAAATTCTCCCCTCAATTTACCATCCCATCCCAAACTTTCGTTACGCGGCACAGGTTGAAAATCGTGCAATTCATAGACGGCTTCGCCCCATCGACTAAATATCAAGAACGATTTTATTTCAGCAACACTTGTACCTCCATAAATCTGGAGAAGGTCATTGACCCTGTCATCATTCGGAGAGAAAGCATTTGGAACAAAAACCGGCCGTTCTTTGCTGACAAACAACGTAAATATATCTGAATCAGTACAACCAGCTGAATCGACAAAAACGGAATAGGCAGTCTGCAGGGTTGGCCAAACTGTGATCATTTGACAACCGGGACACAGCGAATCAATGCCTTGAGGAGACCATATTATAGTGTCCAAAGAGCTGAACCCAGGGGTTGATTTGGCGGTAAGCCTTACTGAATCACCCAATTGAAGGACAGGGTCATCAATAACATCAATGGGAGTAGGAATAATATCAACAGTTACCTCAATAGGCTCGCCTATATCAAAATCAATTGCAGAGGTACACCCCGCCCCATCCTCCACGACGAGTGTATAAGTACCAGGTGCAAGGTTAAGGAAAGATTGCTGTGCCAAAAAGGGGCCTCCATTTAATGAAAACAAATAAGGAGGTTTACCACCTACAACCGATTCAACAATAACATAGCCATCCGTTTCGCCAAAACAACTTACTCGATTAGCGTTAACGATTGCGTGAGGTACTGTTTCATTGTTCTCCACTTGTACCACATCTACATCAGTACAATTCCCAATTGTTGCAGTTAAGGTGTATGTACCAGCGTTTGAGATAACAGGGTTTGGATTACTCGGGTCAGAAATACCTGGACCAAACCAAGCTGTGGTTGCCCCAGCACTAGTATTGCCAATTCCCAATGTGACACTGGTGATGTTACAATCAAGAAACTGATCCGAACCCGCATCAGCTACCGGACTGCCCGTTATATCTATTGAGACTTCAGACATATCATCTGGACATGGAGACAAGGCGGTGACCGTATAAGTGAATGTGTTTAATCCAACTGGCAATGACCCAACACTCAATAAATTCGGAACGGTCTGGCCGGACTGGTTTGTCCAAGTTCCCCCTTGGTCGGCTCCCGTCAATTGATCGAATAACGATACCGTTTCATTTTCGTTTTCACAAAATTCAAGTGTTAATAAAGATGATCCTGCTTCTACCATAGGGTTCACTTCAATCGTAATACTTTGATTCGATGAATTAATACAACCATTGGCATCTTGAATGGAAGCAAGTAAAAAAGTTGTTGTAACAGGCAATGGAATACTGTTCGTAATTGTATCGCTACCCACTGGAGGAGAAACGGACGTTAATTGGCCTGGAATTCCATTTGCCAAAAAATCAATGGTATAAGGGGCTGTCCCTGAAACAATCAATTCTAATTCAGCATAATCGCCTTCGCAAATGGCATTTGGCCCTGATATGGAAACTGTTGGCAACGGATAAAAAACAACAGGAATGCTGTTGGATGCCACATCACATAAATCTTCATCAAAATCAATGCTGCCTGAACCGTTGCTATTTCCTACGGCAGCGGTAATAAAATAGGTGACCCCGTATTGCATATCAGTAGGATCAAATCCAAAGACTGGCTCATTTGGGTTAATTTCAATTATATTCTGAGTATCTATCACACTGGAGTTGACCGCCTGCAATATAAAAATCCGAATATCATTTGGGTCAAGCACTTCGTTGGTGTTGTCATACACTGCACCTGTGGTAAGGTCATTTCCACATATAGATAAAGAAGCTGGAACCATTTCACCCGCCTGCGACAAGCAGCTACAAGCATGATCTCCACTAATCGTAGTTGGTCCACACCCATTGACATAAACAAGGAAACTGTAAAAACTATTTGTTGGATAAGGGTTGCTTGTATATGTGTTCCCAACCAATGCGCCAGATGGGTCAACCGTATAATCAGCAGAAGGCCCACCACCTGAAATATCAAATGTTACTGTAAATTCTGTTTCTAAAGCATTACAATCTTCTACAATATTTGATACTATGGGAGGTAAGGTGACAAAAACAGTTGCTGTATTATTTGTGGAAATATTGCTTGTGCAGTTATTTTCATCCGTGACGGTGGTCAAAGTTATTTCCGTAGAATTGTTAGCAACTATGTCTTCCAAGGTATATGGAGTACTGGCCGCCGTTTCAATAAAAACTGTTCCTGTAGCATTCTCATATGTAATTTCCCAAGGCCCATTACCCGTAAAGTCAATTGTAAGGTTTGGAATTTCGCCCTGGCAAATTTCTACTGAACCACTTAAAGTTGCACTTGGCAATGGGTTAAATATTACTTCCACGCAACCACCTATATTTATACATGGATCAGAAAAATCTACACACCCATTGCCGTCATCATTTCCAGCAACTGGGCAGATATTATAAGGTTGTCCTAAAACCATATTACCTTGATTAAACCCAAACACAGGCTCATCTGGATTGGTGTTTAAGACAACCGCCCCATTGAACAAAACATAACACAAAACATCATCTGGATCAAGTGCTTCATTGGAATTATCATAAAAGATGTCACTTGGTGTCATTTCATTTCTACAAACACTTAGAGCTGTTGAGTCAAGGTCACCAGCAACAGTAAGGCAGTCGCAATTCAATATCGGATTACTTATTTCAGCGGGGGGGCAGCCATGACCATCGGTAACAGAGAAGGCATAACCATCGCCACTGGCAATCAAATCACTGCAAAACTGATTTCCGGTTAAAATACCAGTGTTTGGAGTAACTGCATATCCAGATGCATCTCCACCGAATATTGTGAAACAAACTGTATATGCAGTCCCTGTTGCGTTGCAATCCTCACTATCCAAATTCACTGTAGGCGGATCATGAACAGTAACTGTTTCTTCATCCGTTACAATATTGTCGCAATGGCTATCAGCAACGGCAGTCAATTGATAGGTTGTGGTCACATCAGGTTCAACTGGCAAAATGAACGGAGAACCATTTATGTTGTCGTAAACTTGCCCATCTACAGTAACAGACCAAGGAGAATCGCCCATAAGGCCTATTAATAAATCAGTCGCATCTCCAGGGCATATCTCAGTACCTCCACTTATAGAGGCTGTAGGTACTTCAAAAAAAACAATAGGAGTTCCTTCTGCTACGCCTAAACAGGGATCACTCAAATCTATACCCGCACCAATGCCTATATTTCCAACGACAGAAGAAACGTAATAAGTCGTTCCGTAAGACATGACAGCTGGATTAAATGAAAAGGTTGGAGCGGTATTGTTATCAATTACTCCGACAAGGTTATTACTTGTTCCAGTATGCAAATAATACATAAGAATATCATCGCCATCCAGATTTTCATTATTTACATTGGGTACTGTAATAGGGCCATTTCCACATATATCAACTTGTGCCGCATCCATTTGGCCAGCATCAGAAACACAATCACAAACAACTTCAGTCTGCGAAACTGTTTGTGAGTCGCAGCCATTGATATCATCTACTACCACAGAGAATCCTACGCCCATGCCTGTCGCAATTTCATCGCTGGAAAAAACACCATTAACAATACTTCCTATTGCTCCTGTCACAGCGTAAGAATTTGGGTCGCCTCCAGAAATATTGAATGAAAAAACAAATCCATCGGCAGTTGAATTACAAATAACATTTAATCCATCCACGGCAATACCTGTATGCACAGTCACCTCACCACAACCAACAGCAGTACCAGAGCAATTATTATCATTCATTTCTGTAAGGCAAATAATATTCAGGCCAGTACTTGGTGGTGAAACGATCAGATTATATGGATTGGTGGTTATTCCTGTCACGATCTGAACTCCTGTCCCGTCGTCATAACCAATATTCCAAGGTGCTTCACCTATGAAAGAAACTCCCAAAGTGGCTTCCTCACCTTCACATACAGCGTCCAACCCGCTGAGAATTGCAGTTGGTATATCAAAGAAAGTGACTGGGGTTCCTAAAGAAACACTAGTGCATGGGTCATTAAGGTCAACTCCCCCATTACCGTCGTCGTTACCTATCACCGCGGAGAGATAATAAGTTTCTCCATAGTTCATTGTGTTTTGATCAAAAGAAATATCAATAGGGGATGTATAGGTACCTACTACAGGGTTAATAATTGACGTCCCATTTCCACTATGAAGTATAAAATTCAATACATCATCTCCATCCAGAAATTCATTTGTATTGTCATAAACACCTGAGAAAGGGCCATCGCCGCAAATATCAATAGGCATTAAGTCCATATTACCTACTCTTGTTTCACAATTACATAAAAATGAGCCTTCCACCAATACTGGGTCACAGTCGTTAGCATCTGAAACAATAAAAGAATAACCAATACTTGAAAAGATAGAATTGCTGGTAAATGTATTACCTAGGAGCATCCCATTTGCAGGTGTTACCGAGTAGGATGTTGGATCGCCCCCTTCTATCGTAATTATTACAGTATAAGTCGTATTGGTTGGGTCGCATACCCGCTCAACATTATTTACAATCGGAGCTTGAATAACACTGACTGTACCCGATCCAGAAACAGTACCAACACAATCTTTGTCATCAGTTACACTTGTTAGAATAATGTCTCCGGCCTGTGCTTCGGTAATCATCAGAGTATAAGGAGAAGCATTGATTACTATCGGTGCTTGAGGAACTGTGTTTGATTCCCAGGCTACTGTCCAAGGAGCAGTTCCAGTCAATTCGATGGTAAGTTCTCCCTGATCATTGCTGTCTTCACATATATCGTCTGTCCCGCTTAAAACAGCTGTGGGCAGCGGGTTTTCAATTATTGTTGCCTGGCCGCTCACAGAACCATCACATCCGCTATTTCCACTTAAAGACACCAATTCATACACACCTCCCTGATTTACAGTCAATGTAAAAGGGCTGTTAGGGATAGCAACCATAGTAGTATCAGTTCCATCTCTCGTGTACTCAGCAACCCAAGGGGGCGCACCAGTAACGGTAATAGTCAAATCAATATCTTCAGGCATACCTTCGCATAGTTCCCCAGTTCCCTCAATTGTAGCTATTGGAACCTGCTGAACGGCTACATTCTCACAAGATTGTGAACCTGTTCCACACTCGTTTGTAATTGAGGCACATACCTGTCCACTTTGTGATCCATTAAAATCTACCCCAACAGTCGACCCAGAACCAATGATGGTAGCTCCAGCCGGAACAGTCCAATTATATGTATCCCCCGTTTGGCCATTTGATACAGAATAATTGTATACAATTCCATTTGAACAAACCGAAATAGGCCCTGTTAAAGCTGGAGAAGGAGGCAAAGAATCAATATTGACAGTGAAGCAACCAATATTGCTCGTATCACATGCATTTATTGCTGTAGCGCAAACTTGCCCTGTGCCAAGGTTTGCCCCATCGAAATTAACCGTTATTGTATCGCCCGAGCCATTGAATGAAGCCCCATTGGGTATGGTCCAAGTATAAGTTACTCCTGCTTGTGGGTTAGATACAAAAAAAGTATCTGCCTGATTGATTGCACATACATCAACTGGGCCTGTTACCATTGGAACGTTTGGTATTTCTCCAACAACAATAGCAATACAAGTAGTATCACCATTACCACATGTGCTTGTTCCAAACACACATAGGTCACCACCCAATGAGCCTGTCCAATCAATTTCTATTGTATTTGAAGCTATGATGGTAAAAGGTTCGCCATTCGGAGTAATCCATCCATATCCAGTGGGGGCGGGTGAACCGACAGGCGCTGCATCATATTGATAGGCCATTCCTTCACATGGTTCATCCTCCCCGATAAGCGTCGGTCCATTAGGTTCATTTGAGTTTTCAGTTACCGTAACACATTTTATATCAGTACATTCAGTCCCATTTCTTGACATGTTAACAGTTAAGCAGTATTCGCCGGGTTCGTTCACTGTTATGATTGGGCCGGTTGTTATGCCAACAATGCCAGGGCCTGTCCAACTCAAATCAACAGATGCGCCAGGAGCACCGGAAAACAACGTAGAATTGGAACCATCAAGCATAATTGTTGAACTGCAAGGCAACTCAGGTGGGTTTGCAATGACTGCCTGTGGTTCGAATATGGCCAAATCCACTATGACTAAACTATCGCAGCCATCAACATTCGTACATGTTTCATATATTATAGTAGTCTCAAAATAAGTCTGCCCGCAAACCTCATATTCAGCTGGACTACACAGTTCGATTTGTCCTAGGTCAGTAGGCGGGATGATAATAGCTGAGATATCGCATATTACTTCATAGGTACAACCAGCTGGATCAATTTGTGAAATACTTATCGTTTCAAATACTTGAGTAATCGGATATAAACTACCAGGCGCAGCAGGACATTCCACCAATTCAAACATACAACCTTCCGTGGCATCCATGACAGGAGGAGGTGACTCAACTATTATGGTAAGGCATTCAGGTGGAGGCATCGTAGATGAGAGATTACATGAATTTGTTCCAGTAGCACATAACTGAACCGTTCCTTCAGTATTCCACAAAATATCCATCTCGACCCCTGTAGGCGGAAATGTTTGGAAGGTGCCAACAGTCGGATCAGAAATTTCCCATGTATAGATGTCACCATTTGGAATAGGTGCGTTGGTGTTTAAATCAATCAAAGTGTACGAAGTAGTAATATTGGGACAAACTTCAATAGGGCCATCAGGAACTACATCAGGTGGAGGTACAGGTATGGATGTACCAGCATTGTCTTGGATTTCATAATCGCAAATATCCCCGGCACAGCCATCTATCACAATATAATATGTTAATCCTGGTGTTGTTGGCGCAGTCAAATTAAAAGGTGCAGTAGTACAGCCACATTGAGTTGCTATCGCATCACCGGAGCATGACCCTTCATATAGAGCTGCCTGAATTCCAGGATCGGTAGGATTGCCCTGCCCGCAATTGGATGGAGTAATTGTAATATCCAAAATATTACCACTTGCAACAAAAGTAAACCATTCATCATTGTTCAAAACATTATTCGGACACCCAGGGAAAGCACTCGGCCCAGTAATGTTAGGATCCAAAATATCACAATATTCATCTATCCCTAAAACTGGATCGCATATTGGAGTAGCAGATATACAGTCATCTCCGGCAGGTCCAGTTGGGTTAGAACATGGCTGACAAAAAATATTAAAATAACTTATAACTGATGCCAACACAAAGAATATTGGTTTTTTCATGATAAAAGGATTTATTCCAAAATATTGGATAATCAACCCTTAGGAAAACTTTCTACAAGTGCCACGAAGTCAGATGACTTTAATGAAGCACCACCAATCAGGCCTCCATCAACATCAGGTTGACTAAATATTTCCTTGGCGTTGCTGGGCTTAACACTTCCACCATAGAGGATAGATGTACCAATCGCAGTCGTTTTATCATATTTTTCAGCTATGGACTTTCTGATAAAAGAGTGCATCTCCTGAGCCTGATCTGGTGATGCCGTTTTTCCGGTACCAATTGCCCAAACTGGCTCATATGCTATTACAATACTCGAAAATTGAGTTTTGTTCAGATGGAAAAGTCCACCCCTCAGTTGTTTTTCAACCAATTCATTCTGCTTTCCCGCTTCTCGAACTTCCAGTTTTTCACCCACACAAAATATAGGTTTAAGACCTTGAGATAAAGCTGCATCTACTTTCTTTGCCAAAAGGTTTTCGTCTTCTCCGTAATATTCCCGTCTTTCTGAATGCCCAAGAATAACATAGGTACAGCCAACGGATTTCAACATACCAGCCGACACTTCCCCAGTGTAAGCACCACTGCTTTTCTCGTTACAATTTTGGGCTCCTAAGAAAAGGTTGTTAATCCCTTTTGTAAGAACGGATAAATAATTAAGGTGAATAAAAGGTGGGCAAAAGATGACAGAGGCTTCAAGTGGTCCTAAATTTCTGATGATTGAAATGGCCAAATCCCTTCCTTCATCAAAGTCCATGTTCATCTTCCAATTCCCTGCTACAATCTGCTTTCGTTTCATTAAAATTGAATTTTTTAAGTGTTCTAAGAATATTTTTCGTCCAAAGCAGGCAAAAGTAGCGAGAAAGAGTTGTTCAACAAAAATAGGTAGCAAAGTTCAAAATTGTTGGAAAATATTTATCAAAACCTATGTTCGGCCAGGCTTTAAATCTAATCGAATATTTTGCAACAGGATCAGATTGCCAATAAAAATTTCATGTATACTTGAAAGATAAAAATCTTGTCAGTTATATTGTTTTATTTGTGAGAAGCCCTTTTATTTGCCGCTCAATTCGTCACTTATTTGTCATTTAAGCTGGTAATTCTCGAATAAATAATTGTTAAAAGCGATAAAAAGTGCATTTTCTTCGATGAAATAAATACCTTTGGCTTCGTCTTTGTAAATAGACACGAGTTCCGAATCAACTTTTCATCTAAATTTTCACTAAAACAAGATTATATAGGCGATAAAACTTCTACACTAAATCAACCGAACATATTTAATCACTAAACTTCTGATTTAGTTATGCAAGTTACGCCAATTAATGATCATCAACTCATTGCTCAATATCTCAATGGAGATGAAAGGGCATTTAAGACTTTACTCGACCGCTACCAGCAAAAAATCTACACGTCCATTTACCTCTTTGTTTAAGGACGACTCGCTCGCTGAGGACATTTTCCAAGAAGTTTTCATTCAAGATCATCAACACTTTAAGAAGTGGAAAATACAACCACGAAGGCAAGTTCAGCCAGTGGGCCATGCGTATTTCCTACAACCTCTGTGTTGACTATTTCCGCAGGAGCAAACGCCGCCAGCACGTCAATCCAACTGACACGTTTGATATCTTTGATGTACTCAGCAGCAACGAACCAAACGCAGAACAACTCATTATGCGTAGTCAGACCCATAACCGAATCAGGGGGTTGGTGGATATGCTACCTCCTGAACAGCGTGAAGTGGTAATCCTCCGTCATTATGCTGATATGAGCTTTAAGGAGATTGCCGCACTCACCAGAGTTAGCATTAATACTGCACTGGGCCGTATGCGCTATGCATTGATCAATATCAGGAAGATGATTGAAGAGAAAGAAGTGCAGTTGCAGTAATCCTGAGTAAAGAGTAAAAATCAAAAGGCAAAAGCTGATTCGGAATCACTTTTGCCTTTTGATTTTTACTCTTTACTTTTGTCCTTATGCAATCATTCAAAGATTTAATGGAACGTTCTGCCTTTGGCGTATGCAGCTATCTTGGGGAAAAGATGGGAATAGCTTCTGCTCGTGTAAGGGTGTACTTCATTTACCTGTCTTTTGTAGCACTTGGCTCGCCAATAGTTGTTTATCTCTTTGTTGCTTTTTGGTTAAATATCAAACAATACATCAAAAAAAGCAGGAGTTGGCTGTGGGAATAAAATTTATACGTCGTAATTCAAAATACTTCCTAGCAATTTTTCCGTTTGCTCTACTCCCATTCCCTTCCTTTCCGCATAATCCTCAACTTGATCTTTCGAAACTTGTCCGATGGTGAAATACTTACTCTCCGGATGTGAGAAATACCAACCACTCACCGACGCAGCAGGGTACATAGCACAACTTTCAGTTAACTCCATACCGATATTTTCTTTCACATTCAACAACTTCCATAACGTCCTTTTTTCCGTATGTTCTGGGCAAGCAGGATAACCCGGCGCTGGGCGGATGCCTTGGTATTTTTCCTTGATGAGCGCCGCATTGTCAGACGATTCGTTTTCAGCATACCCCCAGAATTCTTTACGCACTCGCTCGTGCATCCGCTCTGCAAACGCCTCGGCCAAGCGGTCAGCAATAGATTTCAAAAGAATGGCATGGTAGTCATCATGATCTGCCTCGAATTTTTTCACCCATTTCTCAATACCAATCCCAGTTGTGACAGCAAATGCCCCCATGTAGTCGGCTGCTGATTTATCCCCTGCCGGAACGACAAAATCCGCAAGGCTAAGATTCGGTTTGCCCTTCGCATATTCTGCCTGTTGTCGCAAAAAATGTAAAGTAGCCTGCACCTCTTTGTCTTTTTCCGAAAAATACAGCTCCACACTGTCATTTCCAAGAGCATTGGCAGGGAACAAGCCTATCACCGCTTTTGCTGTAAGCCATTTTTCATCAATGATTCGACGCAGCATGGATTGGGCGTCATTGTAGAGTTTTTTCGCCTCCTCCCCTATTGTTTTCATTTTCAAAAATGGCCGGGAACTTCCCTTTCATTTGCCAACTTGAAAAGAAAGGCGTCCAATCAATATAATTGCACAATTCCTCAATGCTATAATTATCGAACACCTTAACGCCCAAAAATTTAGGCTTCGGTGGCCGTATAATTTTCCCAACGGATTTGCAACCTGTTTTCCCTTGCCCTTTTGACGCTCAAATACTTTTTGGAAGAAATGCGGTTTGCCCGCTGCACCCGGATTCGCTCGTACTCGGAACGGGTGTCAAGGACAAAATTGTTCTTTGCATTTTCATCAGAAGAAGTCAGTGAAGAAGCAACGGCCACGCTCCTCGATGCATCCAGTACATGTACCACCGGGCCTTTGTATTGTGGTTCTATTTTAACGGCAGTATGGGTTTTAGAAGTCGTTGCTCCACCAATCAACAGCGGCATGCTGAAACTACGGCGCTGCATCTCTTTCGCCACATGCACCATTTCATCCAACGATGGAGTGATAAGGCCACTAAGGCCAATCATGTCCACGTTATGTTTTTCGGCCTCATCCAAAATTTTTTGAGCGGGCACCATTACACCAAGATCTATAATATCATAATTGTTACAACCCAGCACTACGCCGACGATGTTCTTTCCAATGTCGTGTACATCACCTTTGACGGTGGCCATAAGGATCTTGCCCCTTGGCCGAACTACTGCCGCTTTCTGCTTTTTTCTTTTTCGATAAATGGAGTTAGATAAGCAACTGATTTTTTCATCACCCGAGCGGACTTGACTACCTGTGGTAAAAACATTTTACCGCTACCAAATAAGTCACCTACCACGTTCATCCCGTCCATCAATGGGCCCTCAATCACTTGCAGTGGTCGATCGAATTGTTGCCGTGCTTCCTCTGTATCTTCATCAATAAAATCAGTAATGCCTTTTACCAAAGCATGTTCCAAGCGCTTAGCGACTGGTGCATCCCGCCAAGACAAATCTTTTTGCACCCCCGAACTACCATTGCCTTTAACGGTTTCAGCCAATTCCAATAAACGCTCGGTAGCATCTGCCCGCCGATTAAAAAGGACATCCTCTACCCTTTCTAATAAGTTCTTTGGTATTTCCTCATAAATTTCCATCATACCTGCATTTACGATGCCCATGTCCATGCCTGCATTAATAGCGTGGTATAAAAAAGCTGAATGCATCGCTTCCCTCACCCTATTATTCCCCCTAAAACTAAATGAAAGGTTGCTAACGCCACCACTGACTTTGGCACCTGGACATTTTTCCTTAATCTGGCCTAGTTGCTTCGATAAAGTTGATTGCATATTCGTTGTGCTCTTCCAAGCCAGTGGCAACGGCAAAAATATTTGGATCAAAAATGATGTCCTCTGGCAAAAAGCCGACCTCTTTCACCAAAATGTCATAGGCACGTTCGCAGATTTCAACCTTACGTTCAATAGTATCGGCCTGGCCCTTTTCATCGAAAGCCATCACCACGGCCGCTGCTCCATAACGCCTTACCAACTTCGCATGACGAATAAATTCGTCCACACCTTCCTTCATCGAAATAGAATTGACAATACACTTTCCTTGGACACATTTAAGACCCGCCTCAATCACCTCAAACTTTGAACTATCGATCATTATAGGAAGCTTGGCTATATCAGGTTCGGCCATCACGAGGTTAAGAAATTTCACCATTGCGGCCTTGCTGTCAAGCAAGCCTTCGTCCATATTGACATCTATGACCTGTGCGCCTCCGTCCACCTGATTCTGAGCTACTGAAAGTGCTTCATCATAATTATTTTCCTTAATCAACCGGGCAAATTTTCGACTGCCTGTTACATTAGTCCGTTCACCTATGTTGATAAAATTTGAGTCGGGCCGAACAACTAACGGTTCCAAGCCAGCGTACATGCTATAACCTGGTTTTGAAGTCAATTTCCGAGGTTTATTATATTTCTCAATATGCTGAACCATATGCTGTATGTGGTCAGGTGTTGTTCCGCAGCAGCCGCCCACCATATTGACAAAACCACATTCCACAAAATCATCTATGAAATCGCACATCTCATGAGGTGTCTGATCGTACTCCCCAAATTCATTTGGCAAACCAGCATTAGGGTAGGCATGGACATAACAGGTTGCTATTTCGGCAAGGTCTTCCAAATGAGGGCGCATTTCCTTTGCTCCCAATGCACAGTTCAGCCCAACGCAAAAAGGTTTGGCGTGTTTAATTGAAATCCAAAATGCCTCTACTGTTTGTCCACTCAAAGTTCTACCACTTGCATCTGTAATAGTGCCTGAAATCATAATGGGCAATAGCTCCCCTCTTTCTTCAAATAATTTATCAATAGCGAACAAACCTGCTTTCGCATTCAGAGTATCGAAAATGGTCTCTACCAAAAGAATATCTACTCCTCCATCCATGAGGCCCCGTGCTTGATCATAGTATGCCTGAACTGCTTCATCGAATGTGGCTGCCCGATAGCCCGGATCATTCACATCTGGTGACAAGGACAATGTTTTGTTCATTGGCCCTAATGCTCCTGCAACAAAACGAGGCTTTTCAGGCGTCTTCATTGAATATTCATCAACTGCTTTTCTTGCAATTTTTGCAGAGGCCAAATTCATTTCATAGCAAAATTCCTGCATCTCATAATCCGCTTGGGAAAAGGCGTTAGCATTAAAGGTATTTGTCTCAATGATATCCGACCCAGCTTCAAGGTACTCCTTGTGGATCGCCTCAATGATTTGAGGCTGGGTGATGGAAAGCAGGTCGTTGTTACCTTGAATATCAGTATGCCAGTCAGCAAACTGCTTGCCCCGGTAATCTTTTTCGGAAAGTTTGTAGCGTTGGATCATGGTGCCCATAGCACCATCAAGCACCAAAATGCGTTTTTTGATAACGTCTTGCAGGGTTTTACTCATGAAGTCGAAATTTGATTTGAATTCAGTAAATGCTTGAACAGCCGTTTTGTTTGTTTGAAATGGTGAACAGGTAGGGAAATTTGGTTTGGAGAGGCAAAGGTATATGATTGAGTAGGTCTTTTGCAAATGAACAAGCCCATCTACAAAAGTAAATGGGCTTGTTCCCTTTTATTGGATGGCAGGTTCTAAATTATCCTCCCCCTCCTTTTTTCTTCTTCTTAAACGGATTCCACTCTTCCAATTTTTTCTTCGCCTCCTCGTCCAGTTTTTTCTTGGCTTCTTCAGCGGCTTTTTTAGCTGCATCATCAGCCGCTTTTTTGGCTTCTTCTGCCGCCTTCTTTTTGGCAGCATCGGCTTTAGCTTTGACAAGGCTATCTGCTCGGGTTTTGGCCTCATTTACTAGTTTTTCCCTTTCTGCTTTAAGCCTGGCTTCGGCTTCGGCTTTTGCTTGATCCACTTTCTTTGTAGCCTCTTTTTTTATCGTACTGGCCAAAACTTCAGATGGTTTTGCTGCTTCGCCTTCAGTACCCAATAATTGTAGGGCAATTTTCGGATCAGCGATCTTGCCGGTAAGTTTGACCCGAACATTCACAAATTCCCCGGCATCAAGATTTAGCCCCAATTTGGAAGCTTGCCCTGCGAGCAAATCAAATCCGGTATTGGCTGCAGCGCCGATTGCATTTTTACCAATCTTATCCCTGGGTATTTTTGTATCGATAAAATACTCCATGCCATCGCCGACAATTTTGTGGAAGCCGTTGATTTTCAGGTCAATATCTTGAAAGCTATGCTTAAATTCTTCCAGTTCAACGCCGCCTTCTTTTATCTTGAACCAGTTCTTTGTATTAGTGATGTCCCAAGTTTTCAACTCATCCACATTCAATTTATTGGCAACTTCTTCCAATGGTCCTAACCCCCTGATCTTACCATTGATCGTATGCAAAAAGCCCTCAGCATCTAACGTAGAAAGATCAGGCATGAGATCTTTGCCCAAGATACTGCTCATGTTGAAGGTCGTATTGAAATTGCCGTTGATGTATTTGCCAATAGGCGCAATGATTTGAAAAGTATTGAAAGAATTGAATACTTTTTGGAAATCCATTTCTTCCAAGTGCATCCCAAAATCGAATTTGGGGTTTTCGTGATCTTTTGAATCGTAGCCACCTTTGATGGCCATTTTTCCACCCAGTGTTCTGGCAGTAACATCTTCAAAAACAACGGCTTCATTGGCCAGTTTCAATCCTCCATTTACATTGTTCAATTCCAAATCATCGTAAATGACCTTATCGATATCCGCCTGCATATCAATGTCCATTCCGGGAGGAACGAGGAATGGTTCAGTCGCCTCAACAGGGTCAGCAGATGCTGCCTCTTCCTCAGTCATGAATTGGTTGAGATTTAAATAGCGAGAAGTCATTTTCAAATCACCACCAAGTGTTTCATTTTTAAATAGGTAATTCCAGACATTGGTCAGGACACCCGATACGGCAAAATCACTTTTCCCAATATTTCCACTTAAATTACTGGCAGTCAGTTTACTGGGAGTAATATGGCCTTTTATTTTAAGGTCATTTAATTCATAAATATCATAATCCATTTTCCCTATTTCCCCATCAACTGTAAAATCAAAGCGGTCGAAAAGCTCATCTTCACCCGCCTGCGCACTGCCGACTGCCGAACTACTTACTGTGGCCTCTTCTTCCGTCATCCATTCATCAGCATTGAAGTAGTTAGACCGGACATTAAAATCCCCTTTCATCGTAGCATCGGGAGAAAAGTAAGCAAGGACATTGTCGATAGAACCGCTACCGCTCAAATCACTTTTTCCAAGGCGCATATCAAAATTAGGCACCTGCACATTTTTAGGGGTAAAAAACAAGCGCATCGCATCAATGCGCACAGGCGGAAGGCCATCGGCCACATAGTCCATTTTTTCGATGGAGGCTTGGCCACTCATATCCACATTGGCATAATCGCCTTTATCAATGGTTGACATTTTTGTTTTGGCGATCATATCCATATTGATCATGCCGTTGAGGGTTTTCACCCCTTCCATGGGGAAGGCACGTGCGAGATCGCCGAGGTCAAGGATGCCTTTTATTTTAGTGTCCACATCAGGGTCAGACATAGGTGTTTTCAATTTGAAATAACCCTCAATTGGATTGTTGCCTACATTCAGGTCAAATTTTGAAACATCCACCAACATCTTGTCCAAGTTTGAAGATGGGCTGTTGATGACCACATCCGTATTGATTCCTGTGATACCCATCGGCAAGTCGGGATATTTGACATCACCATCGGCAATATTTAGGTTAAATTTGAAAGCAGGATAGCTTTCGGGTGCGACGCTGTATTTCCCTTTCACAAAGCCGTCCAATTGGAATTTTCCATTAGCCTTCACATTTTCATAGCCTTCAATGTAGGCATTGGGGATCATGGAGAGCAAGGATTTAAAATCGGATTGGGGGGCGTTAAAGGTCATATCCATGTCCAAGTCACCTTCTAAAGTCAATGCCAGCCAACCATCTGTTTTAAGTTGTAAATCATTGATTTTCAGGTCATTTTCCCTAAGCGTATATTTTGAATTGGGCAGATCAATATTAAAGCCTGCATCATAGTCCAATTTTGCTTTTTTCAAATATGTCACGCCTCCCGAGGAGGCAGTCAGTTCGTCAATAGTCGTTTTTGTGTTGAGGTCGAAAACGTCTTGTGTGAAATCGCCCTTGCCGCTGTGGTTTAGGCCAGTCATTTTCACAAATGTACTCCACAGGCGGTCATCATAAACGATATTGCCCTCGGTAATGGAATAAGATTGCAATTGGATTTGGAAAGGAAAAGATTCGGCGGAGGCCTCTTCTGTGGGTTTGGCAATGTCAAAATTTGCTTTGCCATTTTTCAAAATAATAATATTTACATCTGGTTGAACCATCTTGACAGAGTGGATTTCTAATGGGGCTTGACCAAAATTCCAAGCAGACCAGAAGTCAACAGATACATCAAGGGATTTTCCGGAAACGAGGTTGAGGCCCGCAAATTCATCCTTTCCCGTTACGGAATAGTCCATCAGGTTGAAGCTGACATCGGGGAAGTCACGGAGCAAAGAGATGTTCACATCTTTGAAATCAACGGTAGCATTAAGGTTTTCATTGACAGCTTTTTTTACTTCTGTTACCACTTCATCTCCAAAGAAATAAGGAATGGCAAACAAAGCACCGATGACCAAAATGAGCAGCCACGACGACTGCAATGAGGATTTTTTTTAGGATTTTCATATTGATTGAACCAGTTTTAATCGGTTTATTGGTTTTTGCTTTGCTAACGCAAAATGGATGCAATATTAACTGAGATTACACACCTATTTAATAAATCGTACCAACATTCCATTTGTTTTAGAAAGACTGATTTTATTTGAATGCGTAACATAACTCTGTTTTCATTCTTCTTTAATTCACGGCATCCAATCCGAATTGAATTGCTGTATTTTTATTCCCAAAAGGTATATTTGCCAGCCTGACTACTAATTTTTTTCCCCTCAAAATGTCAAGCTATGAGGCTTCACAAATTGAAGCCCCGAAGCGAACCTATAAGGATGCCTCTTCCAAGTCTTTGTTCAATTTTATTTTTCCAAACAGAAATCATCAGAATATTGCTTCAATTTTTCTATTTAACTATCTTAGCCCCACCAAATTAATGACGAGAAAAGTAGAGAGAATATCACCACAGTAAATATTTCCTTCGCCACATTACGATCTGGTCCCTCCAACCATTTATTTTAAATGAATATTGATACCCTAAAATTAAAATTTTTGACATGCCAAAAAATCTACCTTTTTAAACATAAAAATTATTTGAACATGGTTTTTACGACGTCTTTTTCCAATTCTCATAAACCATTTATTATCCTATTGATTTTCGCTGTTTTTTGTTGCTCGTGTAGAAACAATAATCAAAACACCGAACAGTCAAAATCTGATCAGACAGAAAATGCCTCTGAGCAAAATGATGATAATGCCAACAATGTTTCTCTGGAAGCGCCACCTGAAAACATGTCTTCCTTAAATGCCAAGGAACAGGTATATGCTTGGGTGGACAGGCTCAATACCCGTGAAAAACCTGCGCTCACAGGAAAGGTAGTGGCCTCTGCGACCGAGCAAGAAGCATTGGAATTTACGGGTGAAAAGTCAATCGGCACGGAGGTTATTGTACTGCGCGGCGTCGCATACGGCGAACCATGGCTTAAAAGTCAAAACCAAAGATGGAAAAGAAGGCTGGGTCTTTGGCGGCGCCGTGAAACGCAAGGAGTGAAACCAAAGGAAACGACCCCATAAACGGCAACCAATTTTTCTTTCCGCATTTTGGTCGCTTCGATCTATCCACTTGGAACAAAGTATCAAGTAGGGACGAAAGTGGAGGCGATGCAGAAGTGGATGTTTCCACTTATAAAAAAGGAAGTCGTTTGTTTAAAATAACCACCACAGATGTTGGAGAATATGGTTATAGCCAGAGTTACAAGTTGATGGAAAGCAATGGTAAAGTTCTGAGAACCAGGGAGTTTAATTTCGATGGTGACGGAATGAATGAACTAACAGAAACAATCAACATTTACACTTCCGACCCGCCAAAAAATACACCCGTACCCAAAAGCTCGGCAAACATTTCATGCAGTTAAATGAAAAGCCGATCATGGCCAATGGCACTTGGGTAGAAAGCGTCGCCGATGCCCTTCCTAAAGCAGTCAGCATTGGAAATGCCCCTGAAGCTTGCCCTAATGCGGACAATGATAGCGGTTGCTCCTGCGATTTTAAAGTTGGTAGCAATTACGTCTTTCGCTCTGATTATAAAAATGGATGCCTAAGTCTTGATGGACAAACCGTTGCGGTAACGGAAGTGATTTTTGAGGACAAACACACCAAACTTGTCAAACAATCGCAAAGCAAACATTGGATCATTTTGAATGAAAAAGGCGATGACTTTATTTTTGGTGAAAGACTGGAAATGGGCTCAAGGTACAATGAGCATCGAGACGAACTGGTACAGACGCTTTTGGTCATGGATGAGATGCCCGGTGAAATTTCCTACCAATCGAACGGAACGGTCGGCATGGGATACCGCGCAGAGGTGAGGGATATGTGCAGTGAAGCTATACAAATGGCAAAGGAAGCCAAGCGCAAAGGGGAAACAGGCTCACCTTCTGAGTTGCGCTTTCAGAACGCTGATTATAAAGTCCATTTTACTGTCAATTCCACAGGCCGGGATGATGGGGGAGGCAACTACTATGAAGGTATGATGGAGGTGAAATCAAAAGATGGACAGTTATTGGGCAGCAAGCAGGTGAAGGGGCATTGTGGGTGCTGACCCGTCATTTGCATAAATATTCAAAAATATGTTTCAACTGGAGTCAAAATTTGCTCACGAATATTCGCAGAATCCTGATTTTAAGAATTTTATAGATAAACAACCAGGTATATCGAGCAATTTCATGGAGGATGGATTCGAAAGCAGCCGTCGTGGATTGAATTTAGAGTATTGGATGAAAAACAATTGTCATGATGAATTAAAAGAAGCGGATAAAAAGAATGAACCGATAGTGCTCGAAGGAGCGGTGAAGGACTTTAAAGATGAAGAGGAAAGAAATGCTATTAATGCGAATCAGGGGTTGAATTAGTTGACTGGTTTTCAGTTGATTGGAGCATGAAATCATGGTGATTTTGAAAATCACCATGATTTAAATCCTTGAAAATCAATGGTTTTTAATTTTCAACCTCTGATTCGCATTATTATTTATTTGTTTATCCCAGAAGAATTATTGGATGCGTATGGAGACAATAAGGAATGGTGACCAAATAAATGTACATTTTTGAGCGGCTCTTTTGCCCTTATTTTTCACTTTAATTCAGTCAAAGTATCAACAATTATCCCTCACTAAAGCAAAAACTAAGAACAAAATAACTCACTCAAAAATGCACATTTATTTAATCACCATTCCTAAGCCAGAAGTTAACAATTATAAATTCATTTATTCACAATTAAAAATCAATATAAATTCATGAAAAAAATTCATTTTCAGTGCTTGATGCTGGTTTTGATCAGTTTATTTTTTGCATGCAATGTTTCAAAAAAAAGTTCTTCTGTAAACGAAGAAAAAACTGTTTGGATCAAATCTACTCACTTCGATACAGTTTCGTATGGTAATGCAAATTCAGGTTTATATCTATCCATTTGTTTAGGAATAAATGATAAGGAGAAATTAAATATGAATCAATTTGGATACGTCGAGGCAGAATGGAAGCCACTCTGCGGAATTATCAATGGATTTGATTACGAAGAAGGGAATTATTATAGAATTAAAATTAAAAAAATAAAAGACGTAGAAAACTATGGAACAAAAGACGTAGAACTTGCTGAATGGAAATTGTTGGAAATTCTTTCAAAAGAAAAAGATGTGCATTATCAAAAACGAAGGGAATATACAGTTTGGATCGGCCCACAGAAAATCGAAGCTCGTTGTGGCAGTCCGATGGCGCCTCCCGATTGCAAAGAAATGCGACACCAAGTGCAATATGGGGAATTGGATAAAAATGGTACATGGAAGGCAATGTATGACCTTTATTCCATTCCTGATTATGAAGAGGGTTATATCTATCGGGTTAAATACACCAAAGTTTATTTGAGCGAATCTGAATTAAAAATGATTGCTGACCATCGGGGGTTTGAAGTGGAAAATGTGGAGGTGGTTTCAAAAGAGAAATATTGACCTCTCTTTTCCTACCTTAGCATCCGCTTTTGTCAAACACCAATCGTAAGGGAAGAAACATGAACCTCACCACTGCAAAAGATGCTCTTAAAAAATACTATGGGTATGACGCTTTCCGACCGCTCCAGGCCGAGACCATCCAAGCTATCTATGACAAAAAAGATGTGATCCTTCTCATGCCGACAGGCGGCGGGAAATCCATATGTTTTCAAATACCTGCTGTGACTACGGAAGGTGCATGTGTGGTGGTGTCGCCGCTTATTTCGCTTATGAAAGACCAAGTGGAGGCGCTACGGGCAAATGGCATTAAAGCAGCTTTTATTAATAGCTCCCTAACCTATAAAGAACAGCGAGAGGTCGAAAACGACTTATATCACGGGCGGCTCGACCTCATATATACCTCGCCTGAGAAAATGGCTTCGCAAGATTTCCTGCCGCTGTTGAAGGCCAGTAAAATCAGCTTTTTTGCGATTGATGAAGCACATTGTATATCGGCTTGGGGACATGATTTCCGACCAGAATATCGGCAACTGCGGTTTTTGAAAAAGACTTTTCCCGATAAGCCTATCATAGCTGTTACAGCTACTGCTGATAAATTGACCCGCAAAGACATGGCAGTGCAGTTGGAACTGAACGACCCCGTTATGCATGTTGCTTCATTTGACCGGCCCAACTTATCGCTTGAAGTAAGGCCTGGGCGTAAGCGCATCGAGCAAATATTGGAATTCATCAATGAGCGACCGAATCAATCAGGCATTATTTATTGTTTGGCCAAAAAGACATGTGAGTCAGTAACAGCGAAATTATTGGAAAATGGAATTAAGGCAGATTTCTATCATGCTGGCTTGAGTTCAAAAGAGCGCTCGAAAGTGCAAGAGGACTTCATCAACGATCGAACGCCTATTATTTGTGCAACCATCGCTTTCGGTATGGGCATTGACAAAAGCAACGTCCGTTGGATCATTCATTACAATTTGCCAAAAAACATCGAGAGCTATTATCAGGAAATAGGGCGGGCAGGCCGTGACGGGGCGAAGGCCTCTACCCTACTCTTCTACAGCGCAGCCGATGTGGTGACCTACAAAGAGTTTATCAGGCAGAGCGAAAGTGAATATCGGGAAATCCACAGCGCCAAATTGGACAGGATGTACCAATATGCCACCTCGCTTATTTGCCGGAGGAAAATATTGCTCAATTATTTTAATGAAGTGCAGTTCGATAATTGTGGTAATTGTGACGTCTGCAACAACCCACCTAAATATTTTGACGGAACAATTGTCGCCCAAAAAGCTCTCTCTGCAGTTGCCCGTCTGCGGGAAAGTGTCGGGAAAGGCATGGTAGTGGATGTGCTGCGAGGCTCTCGAAGCTATGGTGTGCTTTCAAAAGGGTTTGATAAAATAAAAACTTATGGTGCCGGGAAGGATATAGGAACACAGGATTGGTACTTTTATCTTGAACAATTAGTAAATCAAGGGTTGCTTGAAATTGCATACGATGACTACAATAAAATGAAACTGACTGAGGCCAGTAAAGCCATTCTTTTTGATGGTCAAAAAGTACAACTCGTTCAGGCCGAAACAGTTAAGAAACGAAAAGATGAGGAAAGAGCGAAAGCAGATGCTAAAAAGAAAAAGCAGTCGCTCCGTAATCGTGTCCGGGATGAACTGTTTGAGCATCTGCGTCAACTCCGGCTTGGTATTTCCCGAAAAAAAGGCGTGCCCCCGTACATCGTTTTCTCCGACGCCACGCTGGAAGAAATGGCTGCCGAACGACCTGCAAATGATGCCGATATGAGACGGATCAGCGGCGTTGGAGAAGCAAAAATGAGTGACTACGGGCACCTGTTCTTAAAAGCCATCCAGGACTTCCTTCTGTCAAAAAAGCAAGCCGGCATAACGGTGAAGGGGTCAACTTATCTAGAAACCTTTCAAATGTACCAGCAGGGGTTCTCGTTAGATGAAATAGCAGCAAAAAGAGAGCTTTCACCTGATACCATCTTGGGTCATTTCACCTATTTATATGATAAAGGGGAAAACATTGACGTTAAAAAATTTGTTGGCAAGACCGAAATCAAGCGAATTGCCGAGCAGGTTAAGGGCATGGAACAACCATTCCGTTTAAAAGAAATCTTTGATGCCATGAACGAGGAAATCAGTTATGGTCAAATCAAACTCGCCTTATCTTTCTTGGAAAATAAAAAAGTAATATAAGGAACGATCAATCATCAAAACCATCATGAAATTTCAAAAACCCACCCTTTCTTTATTTCTCGCTCTATTTAGTATTACATTTTTGTTTGGCCAGCAGATGGATTTTTCTAAAGTGGACAAACATGCCAAAGAAGCACCTGCGTCGAAAGCCCAATCCATTGAAAAACTGGCTGAATACCTAACAAAAAATTTTGACTCCGAAACAGAAAAGATCCGTTCTATTTATGTCTGGATGACAGATAACATCAAGTACAACCATCGGGTCATCAACAACAATAACATTTCCATTGAACAAAGATTAAAAAAGGAAAAGGCCGAACGGGTTTTGAAGTCGAAATGGGCTGTTTGCGAAGGCTATTCCAATTTGTTTCATGAACTATGCAGTTCGGCAGGTATTGCTTCGGAAGTAGTTATAGGCAAGGTCAAAAAAGTTGATGGGAAGATTGCCCCAATCGGGCATGCATGGAATGTGGTAAGGGCAGATGGCAGATGGTATCCATTGGATGTGACTTGGGGAGCAGGCGGTCTTTCCGATGAAAACAACAAATTTGTTAAAAGATTCAATGAGCAATTCTTCTTGAGCGACCCGGTGGATTTCATCCAAAACCATTTTCCTAAAGATCCGCTCTTCCAACTGGTCAATAATCCAATCAGTTTTGATGAGTTTAAGAATCATGATAAAATTGCTGTTTCAGAAAACACAAACCAAAATATAACTTTTGACAATCTTACTGATTCTCTCAACTTTTATTCGAGCCTTGTTGGAGAAGAGAAAATTTTAAATGGTTGTAAAAGGATTTTATCATTTGACCCTACAAATGGCCACGCAAATAATTTTATTGCAAAACATCATTATGACAAGGCACAAGCGTTTTGGCAGGTATATCAAAACGAATCGCAAGAGGTGTTGAAAAAAAAGAAGCCCCTTACCTGGGAAATGGTGGAGAAATGGGAAACAAAACTTGTAGAGTTCCGCATTCAAAGACAACTTACCGAACAATATTTATCCAATATCCCATCTAATGACCCATATCGGGTGAACAAGAAGAACATTTTATCATCCATTAAAGAAAGTAAAAGAATGGACTCTATGGTTGACAAGCAATTCGATGAATACAAAAGGTATTTGAGAGCTACCGGTTCGCAAAAAAACTAACCCTGTTTTTTGCTGACTATTCTCAATCATTTTAGGGAAACTGCTGAAATAAGAAACGATCAAATAATAACTTCCCGATTTTAGGGGGAAGTTATTATTTGATCGTTCCTAAAGAAAGGCAAGGAAACTTTTCAAAGTTCGCCTTTGGCAGTCTGTGCAGCTTGTATCATTGCTGATATGACCAGCTGTACTTGCCTCCTTTCAGCAAGGAATATTTCTAAGTCCTTTTTTGTTTCTTTCTTCTTCCCGTTTTCATAATGATCCACACCAGGTTGGCCATCTACGACAGGCATTTTAAAACCAGGGTATGGATTGGTATCATTATCAACTACGATTTGAAATGAATTGATGTCTGTGTTGAGGCTGCTAAGTTTTACCCGTTTTTCATATACATTGCCATCTTTATTATTCCGGATGACCATTTGCATGTTTTCGTCCAACAGAACAGACACCTCTCCCAGTTCCTCAATAGTACCTTCCGATTTTTTCAGTTCTTCCTGTACCCGTCCAAGTGACCACTTGATCAGTTTTTCGGTATCATTTACATCAATAGCATTGGCTTTAAGGTCCTCAGAAGCAGTTCCACCTGTTACAACTTGTTGTTCAGAACGATTTTTAACCTCTTCTGGATTTTTAAGATCCGGATTACCGCCACAGGCACAAAAAAGGATAGCAAGGTTGACAGCTGCAATAAATAATGTCTTTTTCATTGTAATTTTTTTTGAGTTGCAAAGTAAATGCCTCTCATAGAATTTTGAGAGAAAACATATAGGTAATTTCGGTAAAATGAATTGCTATCTTTAGGCCAATTTTTATTGCTCTATATTTTTTCAAATATAAATTCACGATGAAAAACCTCGCCCTAATTAAGAGTGAGGAATATTTTTTCACTACCGTACACTTTTTGGAAACGACTGATTTTCATGTCTGAAAGAAGGAAAATTTAGGGAGAGGGGTGTGTTTTTTTTGTCCCGATTGAAATCGGGACAAAAAAAACACACCCCTCTCCCTCTAGGTTTCTTCGCCTTTGGCCTGAAAACGGATATAAAACAAAAAGTGTACGGTAGTGAAAATATTTTAAATAGCTGGAGGTATAAATGACACTTTCGTTAACAAAATTCAAAAAAACGTTTCCATAACATAAAGCAACTGCCATTGGCGTTTTCTTTGCACATCTTTTACAAATAAAATCCATTTAACAATGATCAAAAAAATATTACCGCTTTTCGTTTTACTTTTCGCATTCTCTTCTGCCGATGCTCAATTAGGCAAACTCATCAAAGATGCAGAGAAAAAAGTCAAAGAAGTCACCGACGGTGGAGGTAGCCTCTCACAGGAAGAAGTTGGAAAAGGCCTTAAAGAAGCCCTCAACAATGGAGTCGGCGATGCTGTCAACTTCCTTTCGGCTGAAGATGGTTATTACAAATCTGCTTATAAGATTTTACTGCCAGAAGAAGCCCAAAAGGTTTCTAATAAACTTAAGGCTGTTCCTGGGTTCGATAATTTTGAAGCCAATTTGATAGAAAAAATGAATCGAGCTGCTGAAATTGCTGCTGTAAAAGCCAAGCCTATTTTCATCAATGCTATTAAAAACATGACCTTTAAAGATGCTATGAACATCCTGATGGGTGAAGACAATGCGGCTACTTCTTACCTTAAAAGCAATACATACAAATCACTTTACGGAGAGTTCATGCCAATCATACAATCAGCCTTGGATGAGGTGAATGCTCGGGAATACTGGCGAAGTGGTGTCAATGCTTACAACAAAATCCCTTTCGTGGATAAAACAAATCCCGAATTGGATGACCATGTGAACAGAAAGGCTCTTGACGGCATGTTCAGTCTGGTGCAAGAAAAGGAGAAAGGCATCCGCAGCGATGTTAGTTTGAGGAATACCGACCTGCTCCGGAAAGTGTTTGCAAAGCAGGATTAGTGATTGCTGATTGCCGTCGGTTGCCCCAACTAAAAAACGTTTGGCAGGTTTCTGCCAAACGTTTTTTAGTTGGGTTACAACCAACAATTAGCCATCCAAACAATTTATAATCAATTTTCTTTCGGGGGATTGAAATTGAGTTCAAAACCTATTTTCTTGTTCGGTTCGTCATCGTCGTAATCTTCCCAGTCTGTGATATCTTGCATGAATTCTTCCAAATGCCTTATGCAAAATGGGTCTTTTAATTCTTCTGGTCTGTATATGGCGATTGTCTTTGGTGGTTTTGGCTGGCCATAATTTTCAATGAAAGGATATTGGATCATAACGATGATCTTTCCATTGAACAATTGCTGATAAATCAATGATCCATTGTGCTTGATTAGGTGTCGTTCAATATCAGTATTGACTTTTTGGTACATTCCACTTTTCACATCGCCCAATGACAAAACAATGGCTTCCATGTTTTCCAACTGAGTTCTCGTTTCCACTTTGGCTTCAAGGCCAACCTCGTTGATTGATTCTTCAAGAAATTTGATCAGCTTATCTTTCAAACCGTTTTTCCACGCCTCTCGGTAAGCGTTGGTTTGGGCAAGGGTTTCTTTATATTGTGCCACTTTGCGTGAGAAATTGAACAAATCGTTTCTCATAATTTTAGTTTTATTTACATTGAGAGCCAAATGTAGGTAAACTGTTTGGACGCTGCAAATCTGGATAAAGCTTCAATTGGGAACATGAACAGCGGCAGGGCAATTACTTTTGATTTCTCATAACTCGGAATATGAACATTAAAAATTACAAAGTTGTAGCTTGGACTTTAGTAAGTCTTTTGGTCTTAATTATCGTCCTGTATGTTTTCGAATTTGACCATATTGGAAACACTATCAGTGTGGAAGGGTTGATCAAAATGTCTTTGTTGATTGGACTGCTGATCGGCCTCGGTATAGGGTGGCGAATGCAAAATAAAGGAAAAGAACAAGTGGACCGAATCAGGATATGGACGGCGAGTATTGTTTTTTCATTATTTTTTGCTCCATTGATCGGTAGCATGACCAATCGCTTATTGCCGAGGTCAGGAATAAAACATAAAACCGTTGAATTTATAGAAGAAAAGGCATTTGCAGCAAGTGCCTATGGTTTTTTAAAAGGAGAAAAAATTGAGCCGGACGGATGTTATTTATTTGTTTACTATGAAGGGGCTATTCATCGGCTTAAGCGCAAGAAATGTTCTTATACCGGCCTGAATCAAGGAGATGAAATACAATTGCCTGTAAAAAAGGGGCTTTGGGGATATGAGTTTGTAGAAAATGAGTAGCAGGAATCTATATGATTCGTTCTTTAACTGCATAAAGCACCAATTCAGAGGTAGAGCCAATCTTCAATTTTTTCATAATGTTTTTACGGTGGGTATATATGGTATGAGTACTTAGGTTGAGTTCACTTGCAATTTCCTTGGCAATAAGTCCTTTTGCCACCAACCGAACTATTTCAACCTCACGGGGAGTCAACGGTATAGGAACACAATTTTCTTTTGGGAAAGATTTTTCTAAAAGATGGTTTAAGACATTAGTGCAATAATATTTCTCATTTTTTGAGGTGGCATTGATAGCGTCAATTATTTCCTTTTCATCACATTGTTTGGACAGATAACTGTTCACACCGTTTTCCAAGACCTGATAAATATTCTTTTTATCGTTATCGCTACTGATGACAAGCAATTTGATTTTAGGAAACCCCTTTTTCAATTTATCAATAGTCTCGGTATTAAAAGACCCTGGTTGATTATAGTCCAGAACAACCACATCTGGGTTCTTGGTGTCGAGTTCTTCGAAAAGCTGCTCCTCATTGGCCACTTCACTCACTATTTTATACAATGGTTGACTTTGAAGGATATGCCTCAACCCTACCCTGATAAGGTACTGAGAATCGGCGATCATGATGGAGACGTCACTCATTAAATGAAAATTCCTTTTATGAAGTCTGCAAAGGTAAATCTTAGTTTACGCCCTTCATAGCATTATTTAGATTAAATTCAGATTAGAGCAGGCAGGTTTCAGTTGGCAAGGCTAGTTGAATAGCCTTGCCAACTGAAACCTGCCTGCTTATTTAACCTGCATAACATACCTTAAAGATGGGAATATAGGAAGCAGACTTACCTCTACAAATTCTTGGGACAGTACTCCATCAGAATCGAATTTATCGCGGAGTGTCCTGAAAAGCGGGTTCAATCTGTTATAAAGGTTCGTCACACCAAATTTAAAGGTGTGCTGAATATTTTTACTAGTAAAATAATGATTGGCCGAAACATCAAAACGGTGATATACAGGTAATTTTAGGTTATTAACACCTTCAGGGATTGGGATTGGTTCAATCCCGACTGGTATCCCCTCAAATTGTTGAACTGAATATTCCTGAGAAGGAAGGTTATAATAAGCCCCAGAAGCTATGGAGAAACCAGAAGCAAAATCCCATTTATCATTCATTTTGTATAAAAACTGCAAGTTTAGGTTGTGCCTCCTATCTAGCTTGATGGAAAAACTTTCCCCATTATTGATATCCTCTGAAAACTGCCTGTTCGACCGCCCATAGGTATAACTTAGCCATCCGCCCCAATTTTCACCTTGACGCTGTATCAATATTTCAGCTCCATAAGATTTGCCTTTTCCTATAAATACCTGATCCTGCCAGTTAAGGGTAGTAATCCGATCAATAGGACCTTTGAAAAACAATTGATTGTATAGCCGTTTGTAATACAAATCAATATTGAAAGAAAAACCATGGCTCAATTTTCTTTTAGCACCAGTTACAAATTGCCAAGAATCTTGCGGAGGGATTTTATCGGTGGCTGTCACCCATAAATCTTTAGGAAGGCCTAGTCGGCTGGGACTCAACAAATGAAGAAATTGGGTTGCCCGGTTTATAGAGAAATCAAAAGAGGTTAGGAGATTGGGGGAAAAAGTCATAAGAACCCTTGGTTGTACCAATACTTGCCATTTTCCCATTGTTTCAGAGGCTGAGAAACGGGCCCCAATATTTGACTTCAAAACCTCACTGAACACTATCTCGTCTTCTATATAGCCTTCCAACTCATTGGCCAATAAGGGCAAATTCGAAGAATCCCCTACCGTGTCCCGATTTATATAATCCACTTTGTCCGCATCCTCGAAAGAAGCAATTTTGGCTTTAAATTCATGCCTGGTAAATAACCCTCCAAACTTTATCTTATGTTTATTGAAAGCAGTGTAGTCAAAATCAGACCTGACGGAAAAGTCCTTTATTTTAGAAGAATACAACTGTAAAATAATATCACGTCCTAATGTATCCAAAGAAGTACTGACCAACAGGTCTACCAAGTCCTGAGAAGTATATTTGTAAAGGCTATAAGTGAGAGTTGTGTTTCCAAATATCTTTTTTGAAAAAATATGATTCCATCGCAAAGAAGCAATTTGGTTGCCCCAATTCACAATTTCAGAATCAAACAAGGCAGATGTGGTATCACCGTATGGTTGCTTCAATACCCTCAGGTCGTCATAGTCGTCACTGCCTGCATAATAACTCAAAAATAGTCGGTCCTTGCGAGATAAGTCATAATTTAATTTAATGTTTAAGTCTTCAAAATGATAACTGACAAATCCGCCGTTGTCCCTTAGTTTTCGACTGATTGGTTCACTATAAAAATCAAACAACGCCCGCCTTCCAGAAAAAAAGAAGGATGCTTTGTCTTTGATGATTGGGCCTTCCATGGTCAATTTTGCAGAGGTAATTCCCACATCAATTTCCGTGGATAGCTCTTTCTTATTTCCTTCTTTGGTTTGAATATCCCAAACTGAGGACATCCTTCCACCATACCTTGCAGGAAACGCTCCTTTCATGATTTTGGCACTTCTGATAGCACTACTGTTATACACCGAGAATAACCCAATGCCGTGCATGGCATTATAAATCGGTACGCCATCCAACAAGAACAAGTTTTGATCAATTCCACCTCCCCGAACCGCTAAGCCGCCGAAACCATCAGCCCCTGTTTGAATTCCGGGCAGGGTAAAAGAAATACGGAGCAAATCAGTTTCTCCACCCAAAGCAGGCATCCTATCTATTTGTTTTATATTTAAGTCATGGATACTTGGAGCATTTTCTATAAAAATGGAATCATTGAAAAAGCTCACAAGCACCGGTTCCAACCAATAAGGCTCCAGCTCAATGTTGAGCAATTGATTTTTGTCGTGGTAAAAGGTTTTGTTGATTGGCTGATATCCAAGGTTAGAAATTGTTAATTGAGCTTGTCCTTCTTCAAATGTGAGACTGAAATATCCAAACCTATTGGTATAAGTTCCGATTTTTTGAACGGGGTCATAAATGACTGCACCAATCACATTCTCCCCGCTCTCTTTGTCTGTGATATAACCACTGACAGTATATTTTGATGATCCGTATGTTTTGTTTTTTGTAAGTATAATCTGCTGACCAACAACTTGATATGCAATGTGAGTGCCGTCAAAAAAATGGTCAAGCACCTTCTTCAAGGATTGTTCAACAGCGTGGTAAGTAATGTATTTGTCCTTTGGAATAATTCTATTGCTAAATGAAAAAGCTATGTCCGATTGATCTATTAACTTGAAAATCGCTTGTTCCAAAGGAAGGTTTTCGCAAACAACACTGACCTTTTGATCCAATAATGATTGCCCATTGACCTCAGCAATGGCAACCAATAAAAGGAGTATTAGCCAATGTTTTTTCATTCCAAGCTACAGTTTCTATTTTGCTAATAAGGAAAAGAATTCTAAAATTTCATGAGCCTATAATTCCAGAAAATATTAATTTTTGAGCGCATAGCCTAAGCATTTTTTTGGAAAACAAAATGGGGGCTTTGAATTATTGTGCAGCTAATGTAAGGGTTTATTTAAAACGTTCGAAAAATAAAAATGTGGGCATGGAGGTAAAAAAACGATCCCAAGCGTTGTTAGCGCTTGGGATTGAGAATTCAATTATTTTAGATTGAATGGAAAAATGATGCGGGAAAATTGTACTTGGTTCAATCACAACATGAGCCGTGTACGTTATATTCGTTGCTAGTTTTTTGGGTAAATTTCAGATCGCAGGCAACTTCTAAACCATTCAAAGCTGATTGTAAATCCTTTGTATTAAGACTTATTGTAAAAGGGCAGGCAACCAATGACTCATTCTTTGCAGAAATGGAAATATCATGTAGCCGTTCAAGAGCTTCGAATATTTCGCCCATCGGCTGATTCTTGAATATAAGTTTTCCACTTTTCCAAGCATTGGCGTTTTCAGGGATAGCCTTCGATATCTCAATAGATTTATTATCATAATGATAAGTCAGTACCTCTCCTTGGGCGAGGACATGGCGATTCTCCTTTTCTTGAATGTCAACTTGTACCGATCCGGTTTCGACAAATACTTCAATGAAACTTTCTTCAGAATAAGATCTTACGTTGAATGAAGTCCCCAGTACCTTTATTTCAGCTTTGCCAGTGGCAATGATGAATGGTTTTGACTCATCCCTTGCTACATGAAAGAACGCCTCACCACTCAAGTTGACTTTGCGTTCTTCTGTCCCAAATTCAACTGGAAAATCAATTTGGCTATTGTTGTTCAGGTTCACGACTGTCCCGTCCGCCAAGCTAAAGTCCTTTTGTTCTAATGGAGAAGTAACAATCTGTTCTATTTCCATGTCAGAAACCAATAACTGTTTCAAGGCTACCCCTGCTGCGATGAGAATTGCAATCATTGCAGCCATCCGCCAAACCTTAAACCTATTACTCATTGGGACCACTGCGATATCGTTTTCAATACCACCACCGATCCTCTTCATAAATTTTTCGTGGGCACCATTCACATTTGGACCATACCTCTTCTTATAAGACGCCGTTGCGTCCCAAAGATGGCGCAGTTCACGGCCATCTTCTTTCGGGTTGGTATTTATCCAATCATTTAATCCCTTCATTTATATAAACCTGTTTTTTAGATTTTATGGTTAGGTATCAGAATAGTCACTTAAACCAAGTTATCCCCCTATTCCAATTGCTAAAATCAGAAACATAAGCTACACCATTTGTAACGCGTTTGACTAATTGCCAAAAGCAATCCAATTAGTGTCGTTCAGTTTCCTTTTAGCACAGATGCCAATGCTGACCGAAGAATTTTAAGCGCTTTGGACATTTGATTCTCAACAGTTTTTATGGAAATATCCATTTCATTGCTGATCTCTAAATACGACATTTCTTCAAAACGACTTAATGTAAATACCAGCCTGCATCGTTCTGGCAACTTATCGATAGTGTCATCAATCAGCTTTTCCAGATCCTTGCCTTCCAATTCTTGTACTACATCCGGAGTCATGGAAGTCATCATGGGCAATTTATCCTCATCATCCCATTTTACCTTTTTGTCCCTAATATAGTTGAGTGTTTTATTAATGCCTGCCCTTCGAAGGTATGCTTTGATCGATGTGGAAATTTCAAGGGCATCCCGTCTTTTCCATAGGTCATGAAATACATCTTGGGCCAAATCTTCGGCGACATGGTTATCATTTATGACCCGCACGATCGCACGGCAAAGAAATGCATAATGCTGTTTGAAGATCAAGGAAATAGCCTGCTCATCATTAGCTTTGAGCATTTCGATCAACTTGGCATCTGGATATATTTGGTCAGGCACGTATTGCGGAATAGGTTTGTCTATCAAAAATAGAAAAGCCAAAATAGTTTTTTTTAGCTATTTTTGGGGCAGTATTTAAAATGAAACTGAATCTAAAGAAACATTTTTTTGGTTAGAAACTCGAAGCCTATCCCTATTACTGTGGATGGGCTTTCGGGCATAATTTATGGAGGGTCAGGTTTCAAGAATCACATATTGAATAATTTGAATCTTTTTCCAAGAAAAAAAAATCATCATGCATAAATTTATCATCCCAATCGCAGCTCTATTCATGCTATGTTTCATCAACCCAGCTTTCTCCCAACAAGATCAGTTAACGGAAAAAGGTGGGTTCAGCATGAATGCTTCCGAAGAACATTATTTCCTTTTCATCCTCAACAATCGTCCAGCTGACTTGCCAGAAGTGCGAGGTGAAATCACAAAATATATCTGGAAATACCATCCAAAAGCCAAATTGAAAATCACCCAGATCAAGGTGGAAGGGGAATTGGTGGATGTACCTATCATCCACATCCAAAAATTTGAAAACAAGGCAGCGGCCATGAATTTTTATAAAAACCTAAAAACCAACCGACCTGACTTCCTGCAAATGGGAATGACAAAAGATTACTTCGCCATTTCCAAAACCAATTATGAAAAAATAGTACGCTCCGGTTCACTGATTGGTTATAAACCTTTCTTTGCAAGTAATTATTGATTGCTAAATGGCTGCATTGTTCTATTGTTTCATGGTTACATTGTTTGACTCCAGATCGTAAAGTAAAAACAATGCAGCCATGAAACAATAGAACAATGAAACCATGAAACCTTCTTCTTCTTGACCTACCAACAGATACTCACCGACCTCAAGCAGAAAAAATTCAAGCCTGTTTATTTTTTGGCAGGAAGTGAACCTTTTTTCATTGATTCCATTTCAGGTTTTATTGAAACAAACGCACTTCCGGAAGGGGATAAAGCATTTAACCAAATGGTGTTATATGGAAGGGATGTTGACCATTTAGCTGTTATTGATAACGCCCGTCGATACCCTATGATGGCATCGCACCAAGTCTTGATTGTAAAAGAGGCTCAAGACATGAAAGATTTGAAAAGCTTAGATAAATATATTGAAAACCCCACACCTACTACTATCCTCGTCATTTGTCATAAACACAAGTCCTTTAACAAAAACTCCAAGTTTGGCAAACTCGTTAAAGATAAAACAGTCTTTTTCGAAGGCAAAAAACTCTATGACAACCAAGTGCCGGACTGGATCACAGAGCAACTTAGAAGCTATAAATTAAAATCCAATCCCAATTCGGTTGGGTTGATGGCTGAATATCTTGGAACTGACCTTTCACTCATTTCCCATGAAATTGAAAAATTGGTCTTACACCTCTCCCCTGGCACTGAGGTCACTACTCAACATATCGAAGAATATATCGGCATTAGTAGAGAGTACAATATATTCGAATTGCAAAAAGCGCTTGCAGTTCGCAATATGGACAAGATAACAAGGATCGTCCACAATTTTATTTCCAATCCAAAAAAGAACCCGTTCATTATGATCACGGCTTCATTAGCGGGTTTTTTCACCAAAGTTTACCAATTCCATTTTCTGAAAAACAAACCCGATAGGGACATCCAACAAACTCTCAAACTCCGATCTACTTATGCATTGAGAGAATATAGATCAGCTATCCGTCATTTCCCTTTGGCCAAAACTGAGGAAATTATCGGCTTGTTGAAAATCTATGACTTGAAAGCCAAAGGGGTGGATTATAATACGGTAGGAAAGGAAGACGGGGAATTGCTAAAAGAATTGATTTTCAAAATACTTCATTGAATTTTTTCCAGCCAATCCCTAACTAATTTATGGGAAGGGTGATCTTTAAAGCACCAGCTCGCAGCGTCCATATGGGTCATTTCCATTAGCACGTGAAATTCTATATTTTCAAACCCCATTTGTTCCGTTTTTTCGATAAAAGCCTTAGTACTGCGCAAAGGAACCATCCCGTCTTTCTCAGGGTGAACAATTAGTGTGTCAATGTCTTCTTTTTCCCGTAAAAAATTGATGGGGCTTGCCTCTTGAAATAACTCACTTTTCCTCCTGCCCGTCAGCCACATCAAAGTTGGGCTGTGCCACATCCCATGCAAATTGAGTGGCGGCGCCATCAGAAATAAGCCAGCAAAATGCTCTTTGGTAAATCCTGCCCCATACTTTAATTTTTTATCAAAATAAAAAAGTGCGGCCAAATTGGCCCCAGAAGAAACACCACCGAGAATTATTTTTTTTTTGTGAAATGCCTTCTATAGTCATGATTTCCCACACCTTGTTCATTGCACCTGCCACATCTTCTTTCATTGATCGGATGTTGTGCAAAGGAATCCGGCGGTGCGAAAGAAAAAAGGAATGATAGCCCATTTCTTCCAGCACCTGAGCGTTGGGGCGGAACATTTCAGGGTTGCCAAATTGCCAGCCACCGCCATGTATATAAACCACAACCTGCTCTTGAACCACCTTTCCCAATTGGGGCCGATAATGGATTAGGTATTGGCGGTTGTGGTCGCCGAATGCATGCTTTTCAGGTATTAAGCCATTCCCTGGAAATCTTTTCATCTTAAATGACCATGCTGGAAATCGCATGCCTTCGTACAGAACAAAACCTTTTGGAACGAAAACATATAACAGGAAAACGAATACTATGATTAATGCGAGAAAAATCATACTGCAATTTTAAAGAAAAGTAAATTCAATCCAACAATGTTAAGTTTGCCCGTTGTTTTCCAAGAGCAATTTTTTGCATTTCCGTTTGTAAATTAAAATGCTAATAAATAAGCTATGACCGTCAACCGCACTATTGTTTATATTTTACTTTTTATTTTTTATTTAACCAACAACGGTTGCAACCCCTCTTTCGGCTACTCCTTCAAGGGTATCAGTATTCCGGCCGACGTAAAAACTTTTTACGTAGACCTTTTTGATAATCAAGATGCGGAAGCCGTACCCACCCTGCCCCGTGACCTCACCGAAAAATTGAAAGATAAAATCAGACAGGAATCTAACCTCAAGTACAATGACGTTGAACCCGATATAGAATTTTCAGGCGCTATCACCCGATTTCAGGTGACAGCCGAAGCTCCAAAGGCTGATGAACAAATTGGCTTCAACAAATTGACTATTGCTGTCAATGTCAATTTCACCAACAACAAAAACGAAAAGGCCAACTGGAAACAACAATTCTCTTTTGATGATTTCTTTTCGCCTGATCAGAACCTTCTCGACGTTCAAGAAGAACTCATCGAAAACATTACAGACGAACTCGTGGACAGGATATTCAATAAAGCCTTTACTAATTGGTAAATCCCGCCAAAAATGATTAGTTCATAGATTTCACTACATTTACCCATGATATGGTGAAGGAAAAAGTGACAAGTAAAAATGGAATCCCGTATCTTAATCGGGAGTAAAAAGTTTTGTCCGACCTACAAACCAATAGAGGTCTCACCTTTTACTTTTATTTTTTCCAAAATATTAAACCAACTTTGAACAAAGGGAAAAGTATCGGATAAGGACCAGTTGTTACTTTTTACTTTTTCATTTCTACTTTTTACTTGAACAAACATGGAAACTATCCTTTCTATTTTGCGGGGATTGCTTGGGGTCGGTGCGATGGTCGGCTTTCTTTATCTTCTTAGTTACAACAAAAAATCAATCAATTGGAAATTAGTATGTAGTGGGTTATTGCTTCAGTTGATTTTTGGTTTTTTGGTGTTGCGAGTTGATTTCATCACTAATGGGTTTGATAAAATAGCCAATTTTTTTGTGGTGCTGCTCGGCTTTACCAACGCAGGAACAAGTTTTTTACTCGCACCATTCGGCTCCACCCAAATTGATGGGGCACTCAACAATTTTGTCTTTACAGTGCTTCCCACCATTGTTTTTTTCTCTGCTCTTACTTCTATGCTTTATTATTTTGGCATCCTGCAAATGATCACGAAGGGCATCGCATGGGTAATGAGTAAAACGATGAAACTAACAGGAGCTGAAAGCCTTGCCGCTGCTGCCAATGTACTAATTGGGCAAACGGAAGCACCGCTCGTCATCAAACCCTATCTTGAAAGGATGAGCCGATCGGAAATGATGTGCCTTATGGTAGGTGGTTTTGCAACGATAGCTGGTAGTGTATTCGCAGCCTACATTGGTTTTCTTGGTGGGGATGATCCTGTGCAACAACAAAAATTTGCACGACACTTGTTGACTGCTTCTATTATGTCCGCACCTGCTGCCATTGTAGCTGCCAAAATATTGTTGCCTGAACCCAATGAAATACCTATCGAATCCCAAAAACTGGATGTCCCTAAGGATGCTTCAGGTTCAAACGTTTTGGATGCTATCACAAACGGAGCAACGGATGGGTTCAGGTTGGCCGTCAATGTGGGGGTAATGCTCCTCGTATTCACCGCTTTAATTGCACTTTTAAATTTCATCTTAACAAATTGGATCGGCTCTTGGACAGGTCTCAACGAATATGTGGTGGCCAGTACTGATGGACGTTTCAGTGGATTCAATTTTGAATATATCTTGGGTAAGCTATTCTCCCCAATTGCTTGGCTGCTTGGTGTACCTTGGCAGGACAGCGACCTCGTTGGCCAATTGCTTGGCATGAAAACGGCCATCAATGAATTTTATGCTTATGCCCAATTGCCTGGCCTGAAAGATATGATGCAGGAAAAATCTTTGATTATTGTCACTTACGCCCTTTGCGGATTTGCCAACTTTGCCTCTATAGGTATCCAGATCGGTGGTATCAGTGCCATCGCACCGGGGCAGCGGAAAAATCTGACTTCCCTTGCATTGAAAGCAATGATCGGTGGTACGATTGCAGCTTTCCTTACTGCCATTATTGCTGGGGTAATGATTTAATATAGAAAAAACACCTTATAGGTTTTCTCCAATAGAGTCCCTTCGGGGGAAACCGATAAGGTGTTTTTTCTTTACTGTACTGATTTCTTTTCATTTTTTTACGAAACGCCGAAATTCGCAGCTTTATTTTTTTTACTAAAAACAACTAAAGCTAATTATGAACAACAAGGTATTATTGCTCATTCTCATTGGTCTCTTGGCCGTATTTGCTTTATCAAAAATACTATCCGGCAATGCGGACAGTTCTTTCGATCCAGAATTTATTAAAGTCGACAAAGAAGCTGTTACGAAAGTGGTTATCAGGGCAAAATCTGACAACCAAGAAGAAGCCATTTTATCTAAAACAGATAGCGGTTGGATCATTTCAAAAAACGGCAAAACCTACCAGGCATCAGCCGATGCCGTGAACAATTTGCTAACCAATATGGCATCTGTAAAGGCTAATTATATTGCTGCCAAAAGTTCTGACAAGTGGCCTGATTACGAACTCAACGATGACCAGTCGTCCCATATCACTGTTTATGGAGGGGATAAAGTATTGGCCGATTTTTTTGTTGGTAAATTCTCCGTCAACCAGCAAGCACAACAAATCACTTCTTTTTTTCGCTTGGCAGGAAAAGATGATGTGTATGCCATGACTGGCATGGCTGGAATGATGCTCGGCCAAGGCAGTGCTTCTTACCGCAATAAACAAATCCTCGAATTTGAAATTTCAAACGTTGAATCATTGAACTATGAGGGTGATGCGGTGTATCAGGTCACTAAATCAAATAATATGTGGCTGCTTGACGGAGATGCTGCCCTCGACACTGCCAAAGTGCAAAATTTCTTGATGAACCTGCGAAGCATGAATGGAGAAACATTTGTTGAATTCGATGAAAACTTGAATAGTGACAAATTGTTGAAAAAGCTAACCATCACTGGCAATAATATGGCTGAGCCTATTGTCGTTCGTTGTTGGAAAGATGATGCTGCGGAAAAACCCTTCATCATCCAATCCAATCAATTTCCAGAGTCCTATTTTTCAAGTGACTCAACAAGGCTTTTTACAAGGATATTTAAACCGGTGAGTGAATGGTGAAAAAATGGTTCTTTGACACCTCTGCCGACAAGCAGGAATCCTGTGGAGACCATTCAAAATATCAGTGTTTTAGAGAGGGAGGTGAAAAAATAAAAAATTGAAAATTTTTTATTTTTTCACCTCCCTCTCTTCCTGTTTTTTCCTGTTCCACAAAAATTGTCAAAGAATCAAAAAATTAGTTTTTATGAAAAATTCAATAATTGTTGGGACTTTGATGTTTTTTTCAGCTTGCATTTTTGGACAAGTAGGTGTGAGTGGTGGTTATGTTAGCTTCAATGCGGATGAATGGATTGATGGTATAAATGCTACTACGGGCGAAAATTTTAGCAACCTTGAAGGTTATCAAGTTGGATTAGATTATTGGTTCCGATTAAAAAATAAAAGGGTTGAATTTTTTCCTACCCTCAGCTATAGTGCTTTTGATCAGAGCTCTAACAATAGCAACATGGATGTTCGATTATTGGGTTTTCATTTCAATACTAATTTTTACTTGTTCGATTTTGAGGGTGATTGTGATTGTCCTACCTGGTCGAAGCAAGGAGGCATTCTTGAGAAAGGATTTTTCTTGCAGTTATCACCCGGTATCACCAATTTTGATGTAAAAGTGAAAGATGAAAATAGCATAGACGGAGAGACAGTCACTTTTTTTGATATAGGTATTGGGGCAGGGCTTGATCTCGGTTTTTCAGATTTTATTACAATCACCCCCTTGATAAGATTTCATCTTTCTCCAAACACTGATTGGGTATTACACGACGATACTGCAACTACAGAATTACTTTCTTACAAAACTTCACCTAAACAGCTATTCGCAGGCATCCGATTAGGTATAAATTTTAAAAACTAAAAATATTCACTCATTCGATAAAAAAGAGGCTGTCTCATAAGTACCTTCGGAGCGATAATTTGCTAAATCTTTGAGATTTAGCAAATTATCGCTCCGAAGGTACTTATGAGACAGCCTCTTTTTAGATGAAAGCCTATAGGTGAAAACCCATCGTTCAGGCCTGTGAAAATGAAGTGGGGCATCAACTCCTGGGTGCTTAAGCCATTTGTTCTAAAGATGAATCACTTCTCCATAAGCAGCTGCAGCCGCCTCCATAATCGCCTCGCTCATCGTTGGATGAGGATGTACGGATTTGATAATTTCATGGCCGGTAGTCTCTAATTTACGAGCGGCTACTACTTCAGCGATCATTTCGGTTACGTTCATACCAACCATATGAGCGCCGAGGAATTCTCCATATTTTGCATCAAAAACAACTTTGACAAAACCTTGTGGTGCGCCAGAAGCTTTGGCTTTTCCTGAAGCGGAAAATGGGAATTTGCCAACCTTAACTTCAAAACCAGCTTCCTTTGCAGCAGCTTCTGTATACCCAACTGAAGCTACTTCCGGGGAGCAATAGGTACAAGACGGAATATTATTATAATCCATCGGGTGAGGATTTTGCCCAGCTATTTTTTCAACACAAATAATGCCCTCTGCACTGGCCACATGTGCCAACGCTGCTCCCGGCACTACATCGCCGATGGCATAAATGCCAGCCACATTGGTTTGATAATAAGGATCAACTTTTATTAACCCTCCATCCATCTGAATACCAAGTGCCTCTAAGCCAAGATCTTCTGTATTCGGTGCAACTCCTGTAGCGGAAAGCACGACATCACACTCAATCGTTTCTTCCTTACCAGTTTTCCGATTTTTCATAGTCACCTTACAAGTCTTTCCCTTGGTGTCCACTTTTTCAACGGAGGTGTTCCCTTTCACGGTCATGCCTTGCTTTTTGAAAATGCGTCCAAGCTCTTTGGAAACATCAGCATCCTCACGGGGCACTAACCCTTGTTCCAAAAATTCCACAATCGTAACCTCCGTACCAATAGCATTATAGAAATAGGCGAACTCGACCCCAATGGCACCTGCCCCCACAACAACCATGCTTTTAGGCTGTTTTTCCAATGACATCGCCTTACGATATTCAATTATCTTTTTTCCATCTATCGGCAAGTTCGGTAGTGCTTTTGCCCTAGCACCTGTTGCTATAATTATATGCGGGGCAGTATATTCTGTCTTTTTACCATCTGTGCCAGTCACCTCCACCTTCTTGCCTCGGAGCAACTTTCCGTGTCCATCAATCACGGTTATCTTATTCTTTTTAAACAAAAACTGGATGCCCTTGCTCATGCCATCCGCCACTCCCCTGCTACGCTTGACCATCCCTCCAAAATCTGCTTTTGAATTGCCTACTTCAATACCATAGTCACTTGCGTGTTGAACGTATTGAAAAACTTGAGCACTTTTCAGTAGGGCTTTGGTGGGGATGCAGCCCCAGTTGAGGCAAATGCCGCCGAGATTTTCCCTTTCCACAACTGCCACTTTCATTCCCAGTTGAGAAGCACGTATAGCTGCTACGTAACCACCTGGTCCGCTGCCAATTACTATCAGATCGAAATTCATAGATGTTGAAATTTTATTAGGTAACAAAAGGTCGCCAAACTAAACCCCAAAAGGTATTTGTTTAAACACAACCTTTACCTTATTTAATTGGAGGCGCAAATATATAGGAAGGGAAAGTTTTAAAGAACAGAAAACCTTATTCAAAATGAAATGATCAATAAACGCCGAGAAGAGAATCCGAAAGGCTGATTTTTGGGGAAAAAAAAGTCCTGCCACAACATCATGTGGCAGGAGCCTATCTAACTTACTGATACTATAGACAAAAGGATATTTTTCAGATTTCGCTCAAAGTTATGAACCTATTATATTTTTTTTAATACACATTTAGTTAACGGTCACTACTTTTTACGAAACGGTAGCTTTTCACAAGGAACTGCACATTTTTCCTGCATCAGGTCAATTCATCAACTTAGTGCAGCAATTAATACGTACCTAATCTATGGATGTTACAGTGAAGTTGTCACAGGAATGTCCATTAATGTCCTAAGTACAAATCCCAGAGACAAAAATGGGAGAACGAAGGTAATGACAAATCATGAATGCAGCAAATCGGATATGATAGGAGTTGTTAACATTAACAAAGACATTGATACATTTATTTAGCTGGTTATCAGCATTTTACAAAAACGAATTCATTATTATTAAAATAAATTAAATTAAAAACTCGCTGATAGTCAACTAGGGCATATGTGGAAAACCTTGTGGAAAAAAAATCCGAAAAAATTTAGCTTGGATAGAAAATAATCTTACCCAGTTTAAAATTTTGGGCAAAGGATCACATCATCTTCATATTCTCCGAGATAGGCAACTGAAAATTCAAATGTCCTTCTATTGAAACTGGATAGTTCCCCAAGGTTCAGATCATAGCTCATGCCGATCAGCACATTGTTGAATTCTATGCCTAAAAGGGCCACTAAAGCATCCACTCGAAATGAATCATCATAATCCTGCACAGGACGAACATAACCACCAATGTGCATGGCAAGGTTTCTATATTCACTGGTATTAATACGGATATTGAGACCAGCGTCCAGTTTCATATGCCCGCCTTGCTTGTCAAAAATGACTCTTGGCTGGAGTTGGACGCCATCAGTAGCAGGTAAATAAGCACTCAACTGGGCTGAGTATCTGGCGTCCAGTTTATTATCTGGAGTGGTGGATTCGGAATTGCTGTTGTGATAAAAAGAGACGGAAGGTTGCGTAAAATGGTGCATGGCACCACCTACGAAAAACCGGGTCTTGGAATATTGAGGAGAGAAAACATAATTCAAGCCTACTGAATAGTCACCAAATGCAAAATTGTTTTCTGGAAGCCGCTCATTGGTTGGATTTGAGTAGCCAGTTGTGCCATTGAACTGATCTTCAAAAGTAACATCTGCGTAGTTAATGTTTTTCTGCGCCACCCCTAACTGAAACCCTAATGATAAATATTGAGTATTCTTGTCATCCAATGCTTTGTGATAGGCCCCACTCACTAATATGGAAGTTGTACTAAATTCCAAAGCTCCAGCTTTGTCATTGTAAAACAATAGGCCGACAGCAGCAAAATCCTTGTATTTTGATTTCACCTCACCCATACGCCAACGTAGATCAAGGGCAGTCGAAAAAGTAGCATAAGGATCTTTGAGTGCTTCTGCCCATTGGTCACGATAGATGGCCGACACCCTGTACCTTCCCTCAAAGGCTCCAGTCAACGCAGGATTAAGTGTCAGCGGAGATGCATAGAACTGGCTGAACAGGCGATCCTGGGCCTGAGCATTTATCAAAAAACATAAAAGAAAGGATATTACTAAAAATTTCTTCATCATCTTTCCTGTTTAGAACGAAAGAAAAAAGTTATGGCCTAACAACTCAATTAAGTGGTGGACAGCACTGTGACTTTTTCCGTGTTCTATTTATCTGCCCTTTTGGGTCTAACAGTCATTTCTAAAAAATAGCGCCAAAGGTAAACGGATTTACAAGAATTCCGAACGGAAGTTGGGTAGTTGATAGTATTTGTTGAACACAGATTATTGAGAAGGTGATAGATTATGACTAAATACAATACACGCATAAAAGTGAAAATTCATATTAGAAATAGACAATGAAAAGAATTCTAGCGAAGTACTTTTAAAAATCTGCCTAAAATATCAAACAAAAACGCCATCTTTGACCACATGAAATTTGCCATATGTCATAACAGTGTGGTGCCAGTCCGCAACAGAACTTCCAATAGGAGCGAGCAGATAAGTCAGTTGTTGTTTGGTGAAGTCGTTGAGCTATTGGAATTGAAGGGGAGGGCTTGGACGAAAGTGCGCTGTACTTGGGACAATTGCATTGGCTGGGTTATCAGTCGACAGATCATGCCGATCACTACTTCAGAGCTAGAGTTGTTTGAAGAAAAGTATGCTTATTGTCTCGACCTATTCCAACCCCTTATGACCGAAAATGAAGCCATGCCTGTTTGCATCGGCTCCCGGCTGCCAGATTTTGATGGGATGAAATTCAAGTTCGACGGCAAGTCCTACCATTATAGTGGTCAAGCCGTATTCCCTGAAAACCTTGACCCAGCCACTGACAAGGTAATCAAAATTGCAAAACGCTACTTATCCGCACCTTACCAATGGGGTGGCCGCTCCCCAATGGGAATTGATTCCGCAGGTTTCACCCAGATGGTCTTTAAGTTGGTTGGTATCAAATTGCTAAGGACTCCCGAGCAACAAGTTCATCAAGGGGAACTGATTAATTTTATTGAACAATCCGTTCCTGGAGACTTAGCCTTTTTTGAAAACAAAGTTGGCAAAATCACCCATGTAGGCATCCTTTTACCGGAAGGAAGGATCATCCATACTGCGGAAAAAGTGCGCATCGATAGAGTTGACCATTACGGTATTTTTAGTGAAGAATTAAAAAAATATACCCATCGACTTCGGGTCATCAAACGAATCAAGCCTCCGGGGAAACAAGTTTCGGACGATGTAATACCAGAACAAAATATAGATATTTCCCAAGTTGCGCTTTTTGATTAAAATTGAAGAATAACGATTAAATAGTCAGTCTACAATATACAGTTGGCAGTCATAAGTTGCTGAAATTCAAGCGTTTGATTTTATTTGGATTTACCAGAATTGAAATGACTAACTACTTAGGTTTTATTAAAAAAACCCTTCCGTACATAACAGAAGGGTTTTTTGACATTTAAAAAAAAGTAAATTTCATTGGCAAATAAACAGTACCCTAAATCATAAACCGACAATCTGCCTACAGCCTGTTGCCAATTTCAAACTAAAGTTTCATTTTTTTATAAGTATCAATCACGGAACGGACTGCATCGGCCGATTTGTGAAGCGATTTCATTTCGGTGCGGTTCAATTTCACCTCGATGATTTCTTCGATGCCGTTCTTGCCCAATTTGACGGGTACGCCAAGGAAAATATCTTTCAGCCCATATTGGCCGCTCAATTTAACACAGCAAGGGAATACCCGCTTTTCATCTTTCAAGATGGCCTCTACCATCTGGGCAGCGGCGGCGCCAGGGGCATACCATGCAGATGTACCCATTAATTTAACCAATTCCCCTCCACCTTTTGCCGTACGTGCAACAATGGCTTTCAATTTATCTTTTTCTATCAACTCAGTCACGGGGATTCCAGCAACAGTTGTATAACGAGGCAGAGGCACCATCGTATCGCCGTGACCGCCCATCAACAGGGCTTGAATGTCTTTAGGTGAAACGTTCAGCTCACTTGCAATGAATGCCCGATAACGAGCAGTGTCCAAGATTCCAGCCATTCCAAATACTCTAGAAGAATCAAGGCCAGAGGCTTGCCACGAAGCCAATGTCATTACATCCAATGGATTGGAAACTACTATAATGATTGGTTTCTTCGAATGTTTTTTAATGCTTTCCGTTACCGATTTTACAATGCGTGCGTTGGTCGAGATGAGGTCGTCTCGGCTCATACCGGGTTTGCGGGGAATGCCAGCGGTAATCACAACAATGTCGCTGTTTTTAGTATCCCGATAGTTATCAGTACCTTTTAGTTTGGTGCTGTAATAATCAATTGGGGCCTGCTGCCAACTGTCAAGAGCCTTCCCCCTTGCCAGGTCACCTACAATATCGAGGAGGACTACTTCATTAACAATGTCTTTGTGGGCTAAAACATTTGCACAGGTAGCTCCCACATTACCTGCACCGATTACGGTCACTTTACTCATGTTGGAATTCTTTTTGGTATGGCAACTGTTCTGGAGGAAAGTGTGGTTAGAAAAAAACTCTATTTCTGCCAACTTTGCCTATAACTGAACAGTTACTTAATATGTGAATTTGGAAATAATTTAGGTTCGGCTTTTCAATGGAATCTTAGATGTTTAAAAAGTGCCGCAAATGTAGGTTTTTTCCTTTTTTTTCAAAGCTTTTATTGACTGCACAATGACAAGCATTCCCATAAATAATAACTAATTTTGCCCGGCATTTTAATTTATACTCCTATTTCTAAAACCTTTATCAAATAATTACCATGCTTAAAAAGACTATTTATCTAACATTCGTGTTGCTACTCATTTTCACCCAGTTAATTTCGCAAGACCGAAGATGTGGTGTCACCGTCGAAATGGGTCAGATGATCATGGACCAAATGCTCCAAAACAGAAACGAGATGAGGGACTTCGTAAGTACGAGGAACACGACTATATATTTACCAGTAAGATTTTTCCTTGTGGCAGAGTCCGATGGATCTGGTCGCACTTCAGAATCAGCGGCTCTTGAAGGACTTTGTTATCTGAATGAAAACTATGCCGATCAGGAAATCCAGTTTTACCTTAAAGAGTTCAAATACGTGAACAATACGAACTTGTACGGAGATCCTGAAAACGCTAAAAGTGTACTTGAGAGCCAGATGGCAGGTAATTACAATGCAATCAATATTTTTGTAGTCGGCGAAATCGGATCCGATGCGAATGGAACTACTCTGGCTTATTGGAAACCACCCGCCGGTCCGAATGGAGATGATTGGTTGGTTGCAGCAGAAACCTATGTTGACGATTTTGAAGTACTGACGCATGAGATAGGGCATTTTTTCACACTGAGCCATACTTTCTATGGCTGGGAATCCACCGGGGGATGGGAGAATAGTCAGTACAGTGACGGCACCCCAGTCGGAGTCAATTCACCTGCTGGTAGCTTCATAAAAAATGAAAGAGTAGATGGCAGTAATTGCCATACTGCTGGTGATCGCATCTGCGACACCCCAGCTGATTACTTGTTCGATTATAACCACTTTGATGACCCTGAAACTAATTGTGAGTACAAAGACAATGCAAAGGATCCATTGGGGGTTCCACTCGCCCCCGATCCACACAATTTTATGAACTACAATAATACCCCCTCTTGCATCCCTAACCTGTACTTTTCAGAAGAGCAAAAAGAAGTAATCCAGAACAGTTTGAACTCATCCACCAGGGACTATTTACCCAAGAATTACCTCCCAAATACAAATGGAATAACGGGCAAACCAACTTTGCTTTATCCCCTTACACAAGACCCTCCAATGCCCTACAATTCAGTCAATATGCAATGGACTGCTGTAGCTAATGCTGATATGTATTTATTGGAAGTCAAAAAGCCCGGCGATGAACCTCAATGTTTTATTGTTGATGGCGCCACTAATTATACAGTGACCACTTTCGAACCCCAAACCACTTATTTTTGGACGGTGAAAGCGTTCAATGAATATTCCATTTGCAATGGAGATTCAAATCAGAAGTTTTTTAAAACCGGGGTTGATATGATTAATGATACCAACGAAATACCCGAGTTGAAGGATTGGGCCATTCAACCGAACCCAGTGAAAAGTGGGGAACTTTTGAATATAAAAATTGAATCAAGTCAAACCATTTCCCTCGATATTAATTTGACAGCTATTACAGGCCAAAAAGTTTCGTCTTATAAAGACCAAACATTTGCCAATGGTATAAGTATTTTCACAATTGATACATTTGGCTTCCCTGCTGGGATTTATCTGGTCACCCTCCGAACTGCCCAAGGGGTTTTGACCAAGCGGGTTTCGATTATTTAACCCGACCCGCTTGATAATATAAAAAAGGGCGTCATAATTTATGATGCCCTTTTTTATTTTTTGGGAAAAAATATTTCTCCTTTATTTTTATTTGGAATTATTTTCACTTTTACCTTCAAATAACCCACCCAATTCTTCCTCTATATTCCGCAACCGTTCTTGGCAATATTTTACCAACCATGCTGCACGTTTTGCTTTTTCTGACAGATCATCAATACTAACAACATCTTCCTGCAACTGGGTTACAATACCTTGTAATTCAGCCAATGCCGCATCATAAGTTAATTCTTTTTTTTTGCTCATTTAATTAAATTATTTTTTTGCAGAAAACAGACTCCAAAAATAATCTCAGGAATATTCTCAAATGCAATAATTATTTTTCTTAAGTAGCTCGTGTTAATTAATTGGGTAAAAGGGAGTCGCACAAATTACGCTCATAAGCATGTTGTGTTCATTCACCATTAACCACTCACCATTACTTATTTTCCCTTAACAACACTGGTTATTTTATTTTTATAAAATACAGTCTCTAATTCATCGCCATCCTTTAATTGTTCTTTATCTGTAATAGGTTTTCCATCTTTTAAAGTTATTGTAAATCCTCGCTTTAATGTTGAGATCGGGTCAAGGAATTTTACTGATTTTTCCAACAACTTCAAATTGGTTGAAGCCAATTTCAAATTATTTTTTATTAATCCAGGAATTTCATTTTCAATATAACCCATCATCATTTTTTGCCGCTGAAGCTGACCTTGAACATATTGCCGAACGGTCTGCCATTGGCGTTGTAAGGACAAGCTGTTTTCAGTGATCAACTCCATAGATTTATTTTTTATTTCTAACCCTAATTGGAGCACCTGTGTTTCAAACCTCATGTTGTGATGGATAATATAACCAGCTACTGCAGTCGGCGTCTTGAGGGAAGTATGCACTACTTGATCAAGCACAGTTTCATCTATCTCATGGCCGATGCCACTGATGACAGGGAGCGGTGCATGTGCCATATTTTCACAAAGGCCGTAATCATCAAATGCAGCTAAATCCAATTTTGATCCCCCGCCCCGTATAATTACGAGAGCATCGAATTTTTCAGATTTTATTTTTTTTAAAGCGGTCTTAATTTCCTCTGATACTTTTGCACCCTGCATAGCTACCGGAAATAAATTAAATTGAAAAATATACCCAAAATCATTTTTCCCAATTTCATTCAAAAAATCTTTTAAACCAGCCGCATTTTCAGAAGATAAAATTGCAATTCGCTGTATAACGGTCGGCAGCCTATACGTTTTGTTTTTTTCCAACAACCCTTCTTTTTTCAATTTCAGGATGGTCTCTCTTCGCTTCAAAGCCAGTTGGCCCAAAGTATAAGCAGGGTCAATGTCCTGCACCATAAGTTTCAATCCAAACCGCTCATGGAAATCAACTTTCGCCAAAAGCAATACTTCCATTCCTTCTTGCAAGATAGCATCCAGTTCAAGCCCCAGTTTATTCCGCAATGTTTTTAATTGAAGTGCCCAAATAACGGCTTGACTTTGTGCGATAATTTCTTCCCCTTCACCGCCTTTTTGCACCAAGTCCAAATAGCAATGCCCCCTTGACAGTTTGACCTGCGAAAGTTCACACTTAATCCATAAGGGATCCGACAAGTTCAGAGCCAGTACCTGACGGATGTATTCATTCAACTCGTATAAAGTATAGGTCATATTGGTCTGCGGTTTTTGGTTAATGCTGCACAACAAAAAACCACCCCGGCAAATATACCGAGGTGGTTTTTATTTCTGCTTTATAATCGCTTTTATTTGAAGCCGATCAGTCCTCCCTTGATAAGGGTTGATAAGACTTTTGGTATTTATCCCAAGGAGTTTTCAGATGTTCATTTCTCGCAAAATAGGTAATGATTTGTTCAAACTGATCGGGATCTTTATACCCAGGGACAGGCTGAATAACATTAAGGTTTTCGTCCATAAAAACGATGGTTGGAAAGCTGAGGCGGCCACGGGTAATTTCAGCGGCCAGTTCGTTATAGCCCCTTCTCCCGTTTTTCACGAATTTATAGGTTTTGCCATTAAAAGTAATTTCTTCTTTTTGTTCCGCATCAAATTTAATGGCGTAATAGTTTTCATTGACGTATTTAGCGATGTGCGGTTGTTGGAAAGTTGCAGCGTCCATCCTTTTGCACCATCCACACCAATCGGTATAAACATCTATCAAAATTTTCTTTTTCTGTTTTTGGGATTTCTCAATTGCCTGCTCCCAAGTGAGCCAATTTATCAACCCAGGCTTTTCAAGTAAAATAGGTGGGGGCATCTCTTTGCTGCTCTTAAACGAAAACACGAGCAAACTAACAGCAAGAAAGGTTAAAAGAAATATGGGCTTATTCATTGTAACATTTTTATGTTTAAGACTGCAAAAATAGCATCAGGGTAACAGTAATAAAAGACCTTATGTGGTTTCCCCTCTTGACTTTAAAGGAAGTTTAACGGTTGGGCTCCATTTGTTTTGGTAAATCGTTAAAAGATCATCTGCCAATGGCCACTGACCTATTATTTCTCCAAAAACAGATGGGGCTGGAATTCCTTTTTCGACGAGTTTGCTCCCTGTAAAAACCCAAGCCTCGTCCCACAGGCCTTTTTTGATAAATTGGTTTAGGGTAAACGCACCTCCTTCAATGATGAGGGAAGTGATTCTGCTTTCATACAGCAAATTTAAAATTTCTCCTGGAAGCTTTTCATTGAATGAAAGGATGTGATAGGTAAGGTTTTCAGGATGCCCAGCCGAAGGGCTTTTTTCGGTAATTATCCAAGAACGGGCATCTTCACTAAATACATTGTTGTCAAGGGGGACTTTCAAGTCTTTGTCCAAAACGATCCTAAGTGGAGATTTTCCAAACCAGAGGCGGTTGTTCAATTTAGGATTATCGATTATTGCTGTATTTGTCCCAATCAAGATAGCATCATACTCAGCCCTGCATTTGTGCGCCAGCCTTTTGGAAAACAAATTGCTGATCCAAACTTGTTGGCCGTGCTTTCCCATAAACCCATTTCTTGTTTTGGCAAATTTCAACTGAATATATGGACGCCCCTTGCTCGTATGGGTATTTCTAAAAGCACTAATAGTTTTGCCTTCTTCTTCCAAAACCCCATGAATTACCTCCACGCCCGCATTTTCCAATATAGCCATCCCTCCACCCTTTACCTGTGGCGTGTGGTCAATGCAGGAAATAACGACTTTTTTTATTCCTTCTTTTAAAATAAGATCCGTGCAAGGTGGTGTATTGCCATGAATGTTGCAGGGCTCCAGCGAAACATATAATGTGGATTTTGGTATCAGATACCGCTCTTCTTCACGGACGCTTTGGACAGCATTGACTTCGGCATGCGCCTTCCCATATTGTTGATGCCAACCTTCTCCAATGATACGGCCATTATGAACCAATACCGCCCCTACCAATGGGTTGGGTGAAACATTGCCCGCTCCTAACCTAGCCAAATGAAAACAGCGCTGCATGTACCATTCGTGATTCATTTTTTAGGAAAAATTTATTGGAGGCTGGTACGTTATTTTCAAATAAAAACCTGAATCCAACTCTCCAGCCAAAACCAATTTTAGCAGTTTTTATGAAAATCCATCAAGAAAAAATCTTTATGATATTTAAGCCAAACAACTCCCCAAATTGGTTTTTGTCTATGAAATAACAAGATTTTATCTAACATCGAAAATTCTCATCCAAAAATTATTGACTTTCGCACCTTCATTTCAAAAATTCAATCTTTAAATATGAAAAAATACATATTTCCTTTGTTGCTGTTTTTCGCAGGCAGCTTTAACCTTTTTGCCCAACTCAATAAAATTGATTTTGTTGAATACGACCTCGATAACGGGCTTCATGTGATCCTGTATGAAGACCATTCTACACCAATCGTTGCCGTTTCGGTCCTTTATCATGTTGGTTCAAAAAATGAAAATCCTGATAGGACTGGTTTTGCCCACTTTTTCGAACATCTCCTTTTCGAAGGCTCAGAAAATATCAACCGGGGCGAATTTGATGATTACATCCAAGAAGCTGGAGGTATGAACAACGCCAATACTACTTGGGACCGAACCTTTTATTATGAAGTGCTTCCGTCCAATCAATTGTCCCTTGGCCTTTGGCTCGAATCAGAGCGGATGCTTCATGCAAAAGTCGAGGGCATTGGCATTGAAACCCAGCGGCAAGTAGTAAAAGAAGAGCGTCGTCAAAGGGTGGACAATCAACCTTATGGCTCGGCGGTGGAGGAGTCTTTGAAAAGGGCTTTTATGAAACACCCTTACCGATGGCCAGTGATTGGTTCAATGGAACACTTAGATGCAGCGGAAGAGAAAGACTACAAAGGGTTTTACAAGGAGTTTTATGTACCCAATAATGCAGTATTATCCATAGCTGGTGATATTAATATTGAGGAAGCAAAGGCAATGATAAGTAAATATTTTGGCAGCATCCCGAAAGGCAAAGACCCATATCGGTCAAAAATTGTAGAACCACCATTGGCCAAGGAAGTCAGGGATACTGTATTTGATAAAGTACAACTACCAGGTGTCATCCAGACATACCGCATTCCAGCACAAGGCACTGACGACTTTTATGCCGTGAGCATGTTTGCCCAGTTGCTATCGCAAGGGGAAAGCTCCCGTCTTTATAAGGCACTTGTGGATGAGCAACAAAAAGCGGTATTTGTTGGAAACTTCCCGTTTTCCATGGAAGATCCGGGTGTTGCCATCGCATTCGGTATTTGCAATGCAGGTGTTGACCCAAAGGATCTTGAAAATTCAATAGACGAAGAAATTAAGCGGGTTCAAAACGAACTTATTTCAGAGAAGGAATTTCAGAAATTACGGAATCAGGTCGAAAACGATTTCATCTCCGCCAATTCGAAAGTGGTGGGCATCGCAGAAAGCCTTGCCAACTACCACACCTATTTTGGCGATGCCAATTTGATCAACACAGAAATCGACCGATACCTGAAAGTGACAAGAGAGGACATTCAGCGAGTAGCCAAAAAATATTTCAACAAAAACAACCGGGTTGTCCTGTATTACCTGCCGGAGCAATCGCAACCATAATATTGGCAGCAGTTGGGCAGTATTTTAAAATTCTGCAAGAATTTAGCAATCAACAATCAGCAACTAACAATCAACAATCAAAATATTCCAATGAAAAAATATAGTATTCCATTTTTAGTCCTGTTCCTTGCCTCGCAAATAAATGTATTGGCACAGGACGACTTCAGAAAACAGGCCCCAACGCCTGGGCCAGCCCCAAAAATCGTTTTGGGCCAAGCCAAAGAAATAACTTTCAAAAATGGCTTAAAGGTAATCGTGGTGGAAGACCACAAATTGCCAGTGGTCAATTTTCAATTGTTCGTTGATTACCCACCTATTCTGGAAGGGCCATCGGCAGGGTTCATTGATCTGGCCGGGCAACTGCTGAGTAAAGGCACAACCACCCGCACAAAAGCAGAAATTGACGAGTCCATTGATTTTATCGGAGCTTCCCTCAATACCAGTGCAAACGGCATCTCGGGAAGGTGTTTGACAAAACATAAAGACAAACTGTTGGGTGTGATGACCGATATACTGTTCAATCCGTCCTTTCCAGAAGATGAATTTGAAAAATTGAAAAAACAAGCTATCTCGGCACTGGCCCAAGCTAAAGATGATCCTAACCAGATAGCTTCTAACGTGTCGTCCCGCATTAGAAATGGACGCAACCATCCTTATGGCGAGATCGAAACGGAGGCAACAATTGAGGCTATTAAAGTAGAGGAATGTAAACAGTTCTATGAAACCTATTTCAAGCCAGGCATTTCCTATCTCATCATTACTGGCGACTTGAGTACGGAAGAGGCGCTTGGTATTGCTTCAAAACATTTTTCTGATTGGGAGAATGCCCCAGTTAGAAAACCTGTATATGAAACACCGCAAAAACCGGAAGCGACATCTGTCAATTTTGTCAGCAAACTGGGGGCAGTTCAATCTGTCATCAATATAACCTATCCAATTGAAATGAAACCAGGAAATCCTGACGCTATAAAAGCCAGCGTTATGAACACCTTGCTTGGTGGCTACTTTGGCAGCCGCTTCAATTCCAATCTGCGTGAGGATAAAGCATTTACATATGGAGCCAGATCAGTAATTGATGTTGATCCAGTCATAGGATATTACAACGCTTATGCCAGTGTGAGAAATGAAGTGACCGATAGCGCCATCGTTGAGTTCTTGCATGAAATGGAAAAGTTGCAAAAAGAAGAAGTCCCGGCAGATGAACTGCGCATGGTCAAAAATTATATGACTGGGAGTTTTGCCCGTTCATTGGAAGATCCTTCCACTGTGGCAAGGTTTACGTTGAACACAGCACGTTTTGGCTTGCCTAAAGATTATTATGCAACTTACCTCGAAAAGCTCAGTAAGGTAACGGCAAAGGACATACAGGAAATGGCCCGTAAGTATCTGACCACTGAACAAGCTAATATCGTTGTAGTGGGGAACAAAGATGAAGTAGCAGAAAAATTATTGTCTTTTTCAAAACAAGGCAAAGTCAACTATTACGACGTGTATGGAAATATTGTGGAAGAAATGAGCATGCCAGTGCCAGAGGGAGTCACTGCAAATACGGTCTTAAATGATTACTTGGAAGCGATAGGTGGTCGTTCAAAATTGAATGAAGTAGAAAGTGTAATTATTGTTATGGAAGCTGTTGTTCAGGGTGTCACTATTGAGTCTGTACTGTATCATAGCGCTCCAAATAAGTTTTCTACTTCTGTCAAAATGCTTGGTAATATTGTTCAGCAATCCATTTACGATAGCGAAAAAGGTATCACTGTAAATATGGGTGAAGCCACAGAAATGGATGCCGATCGCTTAGCCGACATGAAAATTGATGGGCGGCTTTTTCCAGAAAGGTATTACGAAAAATTGGGCGTCAAAGCCTCATTAGAAGGAATTGAATTGGTGAACGGTAAAAAAGCTTACCGGATTGATATTGAATATCCTTCTGGTTCTAAGAAGACTGTTTATTTTGATAAAGAATCAAAACTCAAAGTTCGTGAATTGGAATTTCAAAATGAAATGACTTTAACTAAGGATATAGCTGATTATAAAGAAGTAAACGGCATTTTGTTTCCCCATAACAACACGGTAACAGGTATGATGCCCGTCCCTTTAGTTCTGAAGACTTCTGATATTCAAATCAATACAGATATCAGTGAGGAACTCTTCAAAGTGGAGTAATTAAAAGACCGCTTCGCTGTCAGATGCCAGAAGTGTTATATCTGATATCTGACAGCGAAGCGGTCTGACTTCTGATCTCTAAAACATCTATTTTTCTATAGTAATCAAAACAAATTCCACTCTTCGGTTCTGTCTCCTACCCTCCTCAGTTTCATTATCTGAGATAGGCATTGTTTCTCCATACCCTTTATAGGACATTACAGTTGGATTGACGCCTTTTGTGAAAAGGTAATCGTAACAGGCACGGGCCCTATCTTCTGATAGGGCTTTATTATCTTCAGGTGCTCCTACATTGTCTGTATGGCCGTTTATCTGTAAATGGTAGCCTTTATACTTGCTCAATAGATCGGCTATTTTGTCCAAAAGCTTTAAAGAAGACCTAAGGATACCATCGCTTCCTGTTTCAAACTCAATATTTGACATGGCAAAATCAAGCACCGCTTGATCCTCCTTTTTAATTTCAGGGCAGCCATTGTTCTCCAGGAGGCCGGGCAGTTCAGGACAGCTGTCTATTCTGTCCACGATGCCATCATTATCCATATCATTGTGTGGGCATCCTTTATTTTCCAATTTTCCAGCTTCACGAGGACAGTCGTCATCTTTGTTAGGTATTCCGTCGTTGTCAAAATCTGGACAACCGTTTAAAAATAAACTTCCGGCTTCAAGTGGGCATTCATCTTTCGCATCTATCACGCCATCCCTATCAGAATCTGGACAACCATTTGTAGATGGGATTCCAGCTTCATCAGGGCAATTGTCCTCTAAGTCAACAATATTGTCATTATCAGAGTCAGGGCAGCCTCCGAACCTACGAATACCCTTATCGTCCGGACAATCATCCAAATGATCAGGCACACCATCGTCGTCAGCGTCGGGGCAACCTTCCAATAATGCTTTGCCAAAATCATTAGGACATTCATCTTCCGCATCGCTCAACCCATCACCGTCCGTGTCAGGGCAGCCATTGAATCTTTCTGGGCCAGGCTCATTAGGGCAATGATCCTTCTTATTGACAATTCCGTCGTTGTCCTCATCTGTATTTCCTAAAAGATAGGATACCGTTACTCCCCCAGATACGTAAGCATCTTTATCGTTAGGATCCCCAGATTTTGATACGCCATCCAAATAGTCGGTAAACGTTTTTCGAATTCCAAGTTCAACACCAATCTTCCAATTCTTGGCAAAAGCATACTTTAATCCCAGACCTACAGCCACGATAGGTTGTATGTCAGAAATATCCTCCCGCAAATCAGCGGAAACTTCTTGGGAAGAAGAACCAATTTCTACATCCAAACTTAATAGACTGAACCCCGCCCCCGCAAAAACATAGGGAGAATAACTCTCTTTGAAACCTCCAGCCTTTTTTATTTTGAGAAAATCGTATTCAGCCATCAAGGCAAATTCTGTAAAAGTGGTCTCGAACATGGCTGCTCGATCTTTATTGAATGCGTAATTTGCATCGTTTCCTTCCAACTTCCCCAACAAAAGATTTGAACGGAGGTGAACTCGGTTTATCACCTCATAACGCAGGAATAGTCCGCCTGCAAAATTTGCATGACTAAATGTGAAGGTAGGTTCGACCAAATCTCCCAAATAATTGGAATATCCGGCGATGCCTCCGAGTTCAATTTTTTCTTGAGCAAATAAAAAATTGGAAAAAACTAATAACAAGGTGAGGAAAGTAAGCTTTTTCATTTAAAGTCATTATCACTTCTAAAGCATTACTTGAGAAGTATTCTTGTTTTTGTTTATTGGTGTTGGTTCAATTTATCCAACCACCATCTTATTCACTTTCACACAGAATCGAACCTTTATCGACCAATAGCATGGGATTGTTTTTGAAATTGAAACTATTTGCCTGCAAAAGTAGGAAGTACCAGTGAATATATGATTTGCTAACAATATGATTTGCGAGAGAAAATCAAAATGTTTTGGCTTTAGTTCAACGAATCACATTAATACCTGTTCTCTTACCTTTAGAATAAAATAAGGATATTCGCCCCCAAAACAAAACGATAGAGAAAATCATTATGGCCAAAATAGCAATCAATATTAAAGAGGGAAAAGTTGAAAAAGATACTGGCACTGAGATCATTGGCATTGACCTCGGAACAACCAATTCATTAGTGGCTTATATAAAAGACGGTAAAGCAGCAGCAGTAAAAGGCAAAGATGGAAAACGCACCCTAGTACCATCCATCATTCATTTTTCCCCTGAAGGTGGGATCGTAGTTGGCGATGAAGCAAAAGCCAAATTGATCGAAGACCCGAAGAATACCATTTACTCTGTAAAAAGACTCATGGGCAAATCGTATGGGGACATTCATGACCATGCCCAATACTTCGGATACCAGATCATCGACGATGATACGGAGAGTTTGGTTAAAATTAGGGTTAAGGATAAATTTTATACGCCCATTGAGTTGTCGGCTGAAATTTTAAAATACCTCAAAAACAGGATAGAAGATGTTCTGGCCAAACCCGTGTCCAAAGCAGTTATCACCGTACCGGCTTATTTCAATGATGCACAGCGGCAAGCTACCAGAGATGCCGGAAAACTTGCAGGATTGGACGTGCTGAGGATCGTAAACGAACCAACGGCAGCCAGTTTGGCATACGGTATAGGAAAAGAAAATGCCCAGACCATCGCAGTTTATGATCTTGGGGGGGGCACTTTTGACATTTCCATATTAAATATTGAGGACGGTATATTTGAAGTTTTATCTACCAATGGTGACACATTTCTGGGTGGTGATGATTTCGACAAAGCGATTGTGGACCATTGGATGCAAGAAGGCATTTTTTCAAAAGAAGATTTAACCTACGACAAATCTTTGGGCCAACAGGCCAGATTATTGGCAGAAAAAGCGAAAATGGTTTTGTCCACACAAGATGCTTTTGTAGGAAAATTGAACGGAAAATCAGTTGCCATTTCGCTACAACAATTCAATGCTCTTATTTCCCCTTTGGTAAAACGGACAATAAATGCTTGCTATCAAGCATTGACCGATGCCAATCTCCTGCCTAACGATATAGACCATGTGGTCATGGTAGGCGGTTCAACGAGGGTACCGCTGGTCAAACAAGAAGTCAGTCTTTTGTTCAATAAAGAGGTATTTGACCAAATCAACCCCGACGAAGTGGTGGCATTGGGTGCGGCCATTCAGGCAGATGTGTTGGCGGGTTACCAAAAGGACGTTCTGCTATTGGATATTACTCCGCTTTCATTGGGCATTGAAACCATGGGTGGGTTGATGGATGCAATTATACCTCGCAACAGTAAAGTACCCATCAAGGCAGGCAGGCAGTATACCACTTCTGTAGATGGGCAAAAAAACCTCAAAATCGCTGTCTATCAAGGGGAAAGGGATCTGGTACAGCACAACCGAAAACTCGGTGAATTTATTTTGAAAAACATACCCCCGATGCCTGCGGGCCTTCCAAAAATTGAAATCCACTTCATCATCAATGCTGACGGTATCTTAAAAGTGAAAGCCAAGGAACTCCGTTCAGGTACAGAACAGGCAATAGAAATCCGTCCTCAATACGGCATCACAGAAGAGGAGATGGCCAAAATGCTCGTTGATTCAATTCAACATGCCAAAGAGGACATGGCCACACGTGGGTTATTGGAAGCCCGTAATGAAGGCAAGCACATTGTTCTTTCATCTGAAAAATTTTTGAAACAAAACGATCAGATCCTCTCCAAAGAGGAAAAATCCATGACCCTTTCTTTACTTTCAAATTTGAAGTCCTGTCTTGAAAAAGCAGACAAAGACCTCATCAATAAAGCTATCCAAGACCTAAATGATTTTACTGCTCCGCTCGCCCATCGGGCCATGGACATAAACATTGCTGAGGCAATGAAAGGTAAAAAGGTTTGAAAAGGTTTTAGGATAGAGGCTTTGGTGCTCATTTACAATTATTTTCGTTAAACATCGATTTTAAATTTTTTTGTCCTTCATGCAAATTAAAAAAATAAACTACACCGACGTCCCACTTTTTTCTGCAAGGGACAAAGCATACATTGAGGAAATCCCAGCGCTGAAGCCATTTTATAAATATCCAGTCACTTTAGAATCATTTCTGCAAGTAATAACCGATAAAAAAAAGGACAATACGGATAGGCAAACTTTAGTCAGTGTATTGCAGCGGCAACATGAAGGGTTGGATGCACCAAAAGTGGTTTTAAAAAATATTGAAAAACTTAAGCAAGAAAATGCCTTTACCATTATCACGGCTCATCAACCTTCTTTATTTACGGGTCCATTGTATTACATATTTAAAATAATATCTGCCATTAATTTGGCAAAAAAACTTTCTGAAAAATATCCAGAAAATGAATTTATCCCAGTATTCATCACCAGTGGGGAAGACCATGATTTTGAAGAGGTAAACCACCTGCACTTATTCAATAAAACCCTCACATGGGAAAGTGGGGAAACAGGGCCAGTTGGCCATATGGATACTGCATCCTTACAGCCTGTTTTGAAGGACTTAAAATCCATATTAGGTGAAAATGAAAATGCGAAAGCTATTTTCCAAATAATTGAAATCACTCATTCCCGTAATAGTCAATATGCAAGGGCTGCTTATGAACTGGCGCATGAATTATTTAAATCGGAAGGCCTTGTTGTGTTAAATACAAATGACGTTGAATTAAAAAAATTATTTTCCCCAATTATAAAAGAAGAAATATTTGAGCAAGTATCCCAGCCATTGGTTGAGGCAACATTTTCGGAATTGGAGAAAGCTGGGTTTCCCTCTCAGGCGATGCCTCGTGAAATCAATTTTTTCTATTTATTTGAAAATATTAGAGAAAGAATCGTTTTAGAAAATGACAGCTATAAAATATTGAACACCAACCTTGTATTTTCCAAAAAAGAAATGGAAAAAGAAATTGATGAACACCCTGAGCGGTTCAGTCCCAATGTTATCATGCGGCCCCTTTATCAGGAATTGATCTTGCCAAACCTTGCTTACGTGGGGGGGGGCGGAGAAATCGCTTATTGGTTGGAAAGGAAAAGTCAATTTGCCCATTTTGGGATCAATTTCCCCATGCTCATAAGAAGGGATTCTGCATTATGGATAGATGGAACTATTGTCAAAAAAATGCAAAAAGCCAAACTCCAATTGGAAGACCTATGGAAAGATACTGATTTATTAATTAGAGAATATATTTCTAAATATGGCGAAGTTGAAATATCACTTAAAAAAGAAAGAAAAACATTAGAATCATTGTTCGGAGAATTGTCCACTAAGGCTAAAGCTGCCGATCCCAACCTCGAAAAAATGGTGCTTGCCGAACATGCCAAAGCAAGCAAAAGCTTAGACTTAATAGAAACACGCCTACTACGTGCTGAAAAAAAAGCGCATGAAAATGCTATTTCACAAATCCGTTCTGTGAAAGAAAAACTGTTCCCCAATAACGGCCTGCAAGAGCGGTACGATAATTTTCTGCCATTTTACCTGAAATACGGAAATGGTTTTTTTGAAACATTAAAAACCCATTTCGATCCATTAGATAAAAAATTCAAAATATTTATTGAAGGATGAAAAAAATGAATAAAAACGCCTGTTCCCGAATTCGGGAACAGGCGTTTTTTATTCATTTTTTTCCCAGCTCTCCCTAACTCCCTTTTGCAGGGGTATTTGTATTTTCAGAAACACCTTTTTTAAAGGCAGAAACAAGGCGTTTTGCTTTTTCTATCCGTTTGACCAAAAGGTCTTTTTCGCTAAGTTCGTTTTGTTGTTTTTCTTGTGGTGGGTCTGGGGGTATCTCCCTGACAATTTCTATTTCATTTATATTACTTTTCAGTTCTTCTTCCAAAAGTGCGTTTTCATTGGCCAAAATACTTTTTTCTTTTTCCAACATGCTGATATCCCCTTCTTTTACTCTCAACTCGGTCTGTAATTGAATCAGTTCATACTCTGCAACCTGCAATTGTTTTTGAAGGTTTTCGATGGTCATCTTTTGTGTGCTGATTGTTTTCAACGAGGCATCCAGACTGGTTTGCTTTTCCTTTAATTTAGATGCTATATCTTCATTTTCCCGATGGCCTTTTTCAACATTTCCTTGTTGTAAATACCAAGCACAAATAAAGGCAAGGATGGCTGCCCCAATTAATGCAATGAATATTAAAAAAGTAAATGCCATAAAATATTTTAAGCAAGATAAAAACGGCGAAATACACCATTCGTCTCCTGTTTAATGCTTGATTATTTTACAATGCTTATTTCAACTTTCCTCTGTTTCTCATTTTTTGCATCACCCGGATACGACTCTACAATAATATTCCGCCTTCTAACCCCCGTATCGACCAAGTACCTTCGGACTGCCAATGATCTTCTTTCTGCCAAATTGTTAATAGTTTGCTCCTCCTGTTTATTAGAATATCCAGAGATGATTAATTTATAGGATGGGTTATTCCTAACCAATCGCCGTAGCTCATCAAGTTTGGGCTTGCTTTTTTTTGATAATGCAAATTCATTCTCCAAATATTCAAAGATTATAACTTGATTTTCTTCGGTTATCTCCGCTGATCTTTTATCAGGGGTTTTTTCTTTTTCAGCTAAATTATTTTCGGCAACTTCTTCAGGTTCATCATCTATTTTCTTCTCCATTTCGCCAAATATAAAATCAACTCCGCCAAGAATCCTGTCTTCTGTCAAAGTAAAAGATTCTATCTGTTTTCCAGATGTTTGAATATTATCTGGGTTGGCTCCTTCAGCAACCAGTATCTTTTTAATGGCATTGGAACGTGCTATACCCAAGTTAGGGTGTGGTGATTGGTTTCTTTCATACGGCATAGACAAATACGTGCCAACAAGCATCAACGACTGATCTGGGTGCTTTACTAAATAAGTGGCCAATGCTTTCAAAAAACCAATGTTGTCCTGTGGGATGATAGGAACATCATCCGATTTGTGAAAAGAAAAAATTTCTGTTGAAGTGAAAACAGTATCTGGAGCTACTATGCAAATGGAGGAAGAGGGAGTTTGATTGGAGGAAACTGATAATGCTCCATTTTCCCGTGAGAGCCACCAAGACCATGCGGCTATCCAAAAGAAACAGACAATACCTGATATTGATGGGTTAAGTTTGCTCATTGAAGCAAGGGTGTTAAGTGTTTCAATATTTTAAACAGCAAAGGTAGCTTGAATTATATAACTATGCAAGGAGGGTAAATGGTTGATTGTTAAATGGTTAAATGGTTGAGTGTTAAATGGTTTTATTGCTTCATGGTTTCAGAGCCAGTAATGGAGCCATGTAGCAGTGAAGCAATAAAACCATGAAACAGTGAAACTATTCTTCGCCGAGGAATGGGTAGCGGTAATCAGTAGGTGTAAGGAAATTTTCCTTTATAGCCCTTGGTGAGACCCAACGCAATAAATTCCAGATCGAGCCAGCTTTGTCGTTTGTGCCGGATGCTCTTGCTCCACCGAACGGCTGTTGCCCTACTACAGCGCCTGTTGGCTTGTCGTTGATATAGAAATTACCTGCCGAATGACGGAGTTTCTTTTCTGCCAAAATAACCGCTTGGCGGTCTTTGGCAAAAACAGCACCGGTTAAAGCATAAGGGGAGGACTGATCGAGCAGGTCAAGGGTTTTTTCGTAACGCCTGGTGTTATAGACATATATGGTGAGCACAGGACCAAAAATCTCTTCGCACATAGTGGTATAATTAGGGTTTTTGGTCTCGATAACTGTTGGCTCTATAAAATAACCCTTTGAGCGGTCATACCCGCCTCCTGCTATGATCGTTGCATCTTTATCCTTTTTGGCATTTGAAATATAACTGGATATTTTGATATAAGCCCGCTCGTCAATCACTGCATTTATGAAATTGGTGAAATCTTCTGGAGATCCCATTTTCATGGATTCAAGATCTTCCAGCAAATATTTTTTCACATCTTTCCATAGGTTTTTAGGAATGTAGGCCCGGGATGCCGCAGAGCATTTTTGCCCCTGAAATTCAAATGCACCTCTACTCAAGGCTGTAGCCACTTGCTTCGCATCGGCTGATGGGTGAGCTATGACAAAATCCTTTCCTCCCGTCTCTCCAACAATACGTGGATAGGATTTGTATTTTGAAATATTGTTACCAATTGTTTTCCAAAGGTGCTGGAATACGCCTGTACTTCCCGTAAAATGTAAACCTGCAAAATCAGGATGATTAAAAATGACATCACCGGCAACAGGACCATCCACAAAAATTAAATTAATAACCCCTGGCGGCAGTCCTGCTTCTTCCAAAATTTCCATGATGACGGCTGCCGAATAAATTTGGCTTTCGGCTGGCTTCCATACCACCGTGTTACCCATCAGTGCGGGCGCTCCTGGTAAGTTGCCAGCAATGGAGGTGAAATTAAAAGGTGTGAGTGCAAATATGAAGCCTTCCAAAGGCCGATACTCCATGCGGTTCCAAGTACCACTTGAGCTTTCAGGCTGTTCGCTGTAAATCTGCAACATGAATTCCGCATTGTACCTCCAAAAATCGCAGAGTTCGGCCACGCAATCAATTTCCGCCTGAAAAACATTTTTTGATTGGCAAAGCATTGTAGCGGCATTCATCTTAGCCCGGTAAGGCCCTGCAAGCAAATCTGCTGCTTTCAAGAAAATTGCAGCCCGGTCCTGCCAAGGCATGTTTTCCCAATCTTCTTTTGCTGCCAAAGCGGCATCAATAGCTGCCTTCACAGTATTTGTATTGCCCTTACTATAATGCCCAAGTTCATGCTTAATTTCATGTGGTGGATGTATAGCATGTCTTTTTCTTGTTGTTATTTTTTCCCCTCCAATCGTCATGGGGATTTCTTTTTTTGTAGTTTTAAAAGCGGTTATAGCTGCTTTGACCTCTTCTCTCTCTGGAGATCCGGGGGCATAACTCAACACAGGTTCGTTGGTTGCTGGGGGGACATGGAAGAATGCATTTGACATGGTTGAATATTCTTTTTATTTGACGTGATGTTAATTAATGAAATGCAGATGTTGCAAGTTCAAAAAGTCCGCAAATGTAAGGAATGGGATGCTGATAGGTAAGCCTGATCACTGATTTATAACCCTTTTTAAATGTTCCAATTGATGGATTTCGTAAGTGGGCGAATGACCACTAATATTATCCTTTTTTTCGGGGTTGTACCAACAAGTGTCGAGGCCATAATTATTTCCACCTTGAATATCTGAACTGAGGCTGTCACCAACTACAATGACCGTTTCCTTTTCAGGATGGCCAATTTCAGAAAAAGCATGTTCAAAAAAACCTGAATGAGGCTTGGAAACACCAATTTCGTCCGACACGACAATGGCTTCAAAATAGCCTCCAATTTCCGCTTTTGCGATACGGGGGCGTTGCACTTCTTTTAAGCCGTTGGTAATAAGGCACAAACGGCGCCCCGTTTCCAATAATTCTTCAATTATTTTCCGAGCCCCATTTATCATAAATTTTGTTTGGGAAAGCTGGTAGAGATAATGACTGTTCATTTCCAAAGGATCACGGTATTCGCCAATTGCTTTGAGAAATTTATCAAACCTTATAAAACGCAATTCTTCGGCCGTGATTTCTTTTCTTTCAAATGCCGACCATGCTTCATGGTTGATGTCTTTGTATATTTGATAATAATCGGGCGGCGGGTTTATTTTATAATGTGCCAGAGTGTTTTTCATGGCATGATGCGCTGATTTCTTGAAATCGAACAAGGTGTCGTCAGCATCGAAAAAAATCCATTGGTAATTCATTCTTCAAGGTGAATTAAAGCAGCTCAATTTTTTTTGTGCAAAATTATTTTTTGCAAAAATAACTATTTTGATTCCAAAAAAATCTCATTCCAGCAAATACGCCATCCCTACTGAGGAGGCGATTGAATTGTGATAAAATTCGACTTTATCAAATTTCCTTTTATTAAAATCCAAAATGGACTGATGAAAAAGAACATCTAAAGTGAACTTAATTTTTTTTCAATATGGAACATCCAAGCAGCCCCTATAAAAAGTGAATGATTTGTCCTTACGAAATTTTCAATTTGGCTATTGCCTGAGGGAAAACTACATCTTGGACATTTGCTCTTAATCACAGTTTTGTGATGGAGCAATAAATCAAAAGAAGAACCAAAATAGAAAAAACCTTTTCTGGATTTATCAATAATGAATTTTAAAAACACTGGCACACTAATGTAATCAAAACTATGGATGCGTTTCCAATTGTGTTCACTATCAAATATTGGGGATTTTCCTTTTATTCCCAATTTAAAATACCCCAAACCTAAACCCGCACCAAACCTTTCATCAAAGTCAACAGAATAATCAAAAGCCATATTAAAGCCTACATGAATTAGCCCCTTTCCCCATATTCACCATTGACTGTATAGTTTAACCAGCCATGTCCTCCATTTAATTTTTCTTTAATAGTTTAAAAAGCAACACCAGACTTTATACTTATATATTTGGTTTGCCCAAACATATTTGCATTGGGAAAAACAATCAGGGCGAAGCAAATTATATTTAAAAAAAAATTCACTTTACACTGTTAATCCGAAGTATATATGAAATCAACAATTCCCGTCCAATCAACTTCTATCAATGACTTCAACAATTAGGAATAATGGCGATAATTAAAGTATAGGATCGGCAATTAAAACTGCACACCTGCCATCAGCATATAGGCTAAGTTTTTATCTGCATAAAAGGATTCTTTTTTTGTCACTTCAGCCAAACCATAATTGAACCGACTATTGATATAAAAATTTAACTTATCGTTAAGCGGGGCCGCAAGTCCGACTCCCCCTAAAACAGATTGATCAAAACGGTTAAAATCTTTTATGTCATCCACCTCAGGGAAAAGAACATTTGATTCCCCCACCAAATCCATTTTCAAAGTACTATTTACCAGGAAATTGAAAGCGGTTCCAATTTGGAAATTAAAAGTAATATTTTCTCCAAATTTCATTTGAATTAGAAGCGGAAGTGAAATATAGTCGAGGCGAAGAGATGGTTTACCAGACGTTGGATTGCCATTTTCATCAGTAAAGTTGAATCCATATTTTGTGCCTTTTCTTTCAAAATTCAATTCGGCAAGCACATCAAAATGTTTTCCTATATTTCTTGTAACACTTCCACCTATGCCATAGCCGAATTTATATTCAAATAAATCGCCTTTTAGAACTTTGGACTCCGGCTCTTTAAAAGAGGAATAATTCGAAATAGCATGAACACCAAAAGAGGTGGTTTGTGATTGAATATTCAAAACAAAAAACAAACAGATAAATGAGAGGATTGACCGAAAAAGCATGGTTATAAATTTTAGGTAAATAAATAAATTACTTCACAAAAACCAACGTAATCAAATAAATAGTATAAAGGGAAACAAAAATAACACCTTCCCTTTTCCCGATACGTCGAGGATTATAAAAGAAAGTAGAAGCAAATAGCAAAATGGAAGATAGCAGCACCAACCCGAGGTCGTGGTTAGAAGATTCGGCATCGAATGGCATAGGATGTATGGTGGCAGTGACGCCAAGGATGAGGAAAACGTTCAAAATATTGGAGCCGATCACATTGCCCACGGCGAGGTCGGTTTTACCCTTTCTTGCCGCAACTATCGCTGCGGCCAATTCTGGTAGGGAAGTGCCAATGGCTACAATTGTCAAACCAATGACCCGCTCGCTGATGCCAGCCAGTTGCGCCAAACCGACCGCGCCTTCTACCAATAATTTACCTCCGATAAAAAGGCCAATTATTCCAAAAATTGTCAGAAATATGCTTTTCCCGACCGACATGACGTGAACTTCGCCTGCTGCCTCAGGATGAAATTTTGATATTTCAAATGTATAAACAATGAATATGGCTAAAAAGCAGAGCATGACCATTCCATCTGTCCTCGAAATAAAGTTTCCACTGGCATTGGCATCCAGCCACAAATCGTTGGCCATCAGGCCTAAAACAATAACTGCTAATAGGGCAAAAGGGATTTCTTTCCAAGTGGTATTGGTTGAAATGACCAAAGGTGAAATCAAAGAGGCAGTCCCTAGTATCAAAAGAATATTAGCAATATTACTTCCCAAAACATTTGCTATTGCCAAGTCAGTAGAACCTTTTATGGCAGAAAAAATATTGATGGCCAATTCGGGGGTAGAGGTGCCAAGGGCGACAATCGTAAGCCCGATAACAAGGTCGGAGACATTCAGCCGTTTCGCTATAGAAGAGGAACCTTCAACGAGCCAGTTTGCGGCGTATAAGGTGAGCACTAAACCTCCTATCAGAAAAATAATATCGAGCATAAATCTATTTGCCGTAAAGCATTTTTTCGTGTTTAACGGGTCAACATTCTCCCGGTCAATGGTTTTGTTTGGGCAGTTTCAGTCCTTCAGGCAAAAATGGCTTCGCATCACCCCCACCTTTGATGACTTCCCGGACAATAGTGGAACTGATATGTGAATAGGCCGGCTCACTGATCAAAAAAACGGTTTCGAGTTTTTTCCCAACGATGTTGTTCATCTGAGAAATGGTTTTTTCATAATCAAAATCGGATGAATTCCTCAACCCCCGGATCAAATATCCAGCTCCAATTGCATTGCAATAATGGGCAGTCAAGCCAGTATAACTGTCAATTTCCACTTTGGCTTCATTGGAAAACACTTCGTTCAACCAGTTCAACCGCTGCTCTAAAGAAAAAAGGTATTTCTTCTGGGAATTGATGCCGATGGCCACCACTATCTTGTCGAAAAGTGGCAATGCCCTTTTCACCAATTGCTCATGCCCAACAGTGATGGGGTCGAAAGACCCGGGAAATACAGCTATATTCATAGAAAGCAGTGATTGGTTGATTAGTGAATACTTGATGAGTGGTCCACTTTTAACAGATCATCGTAAAGTCGGAAATTTTCGACGTCAAAACAAACGAAGGTAACGGATTCAGGTTTTTGGTTTCTTTTCAAAAAAGCATCTACTGTATGAATGGCTATTTCAGCAGCCAGTTCTTTTGGGAAACGGTAAATACCGGTGCTGATATTTGGAAAGGCAACCGTCCTAAAACCTCTTTCTACAGCAATTTCCAAGCTGTTGCTGTAACAATTGGCCAATAATGTTTTCAGTTCCTCTTCCTTGCTTTCATCCCAAACAGGGCCGACAGTATGGATAACGAATTTTGCCGGTAGATGGCCTGCCGTTGTGATGACGGCCTCCCCTGTCGGGCAGCCCCCTTGCTTAGCACGGATTATTCTACATTCCTCTAATATGCCGTAACCACCTGCACGGTGAATGGCACCATCTACCCCACCTCCACCCAATAAAGATGAATTGGCAGCATTGACAATGGCATCTACCTCCATTTTTGTAATATCACCCTGCAATAGTTTTATCCGTTTCATTTTTTTGAATAGCTTGGCGGCCGAGAAAAAAAACAGTTTGATTTGGCGGCGAAAGTAAACATTACAGTACATTTAGAATAGGTAACATTTTATTCGTTTATGCCTATTCATATCAACTTTTAAAAATTATGGACAAAAAGAAAAAAATATTGGTGCTAACAGGTGGCGGTGACTGCCCAGGGCTAAACGCAGTTCTCAGGGCCATTTCAAAAGCAGCCCGGCAACATGGAGGGTACGAAGTATGGGGAAGTATTGAAGCATTCAATGGCGTTTTGAAGGATACACCCGATATCGTTAAGCTGAACAAGAAAAGAGTAGCAGGCATTCATGTCAGAGGCGGCACGATCATTAAAACTACTAACAAGGGCAACCCTTTGGACTACCCAGTGCAAGCAGAAGACGGCACTTGGACAACAATTGACCGCTCGGATGAATTGATCGATAAAATCAACAAATTAGGATTCGATGCCGTCATAAATATCGGCGGGGATGGCAGCCAAGCCATTTCACAGGCACTTTTTGAAAAAGGACTGAACATCGTTGGCGTACCCAAAACCATTGACAATGATCTCTTTGCCACTGACTTGACTTTTGGGTTTTCAACTGCGGTGCAAATCGCTACAGAAAGCTTTGACCGCTTGGTTACGACTGCAGAAAGCCATCACCGGGTAATGATCATGGAGGTAATGGGCCGTGACGCTGGCTGGATTGCCCTTCATACTGCCATCGCTGGAGGGGCCGAAATTTGCCTGATCCCGGAAATACCCTTTAACGTAAATATTATTTTGAAAAAAATTAAAAGGCGCTACCACAAAGGCCGGGGATTTGTCAATATCGTTATTTCCGAAGGAGCCAAACCTATTGGTGGCAAAGTAGTGGGCAATGCGGCCAAAGCAATTGGTGACAAGCACCTTAAACTGGGAGGAATAGCCAATCACCTAAGAGGGCTCCTTGAAGAAAAAGGATGCCTTTCTCAAATACGAACGACCATTCTTGGTCATACCCAACGGGGCGGTACTCCTATTGCTTTTGACCGCATATTGGCGTCTGCAATGGGCGTAAAAGCCTTTGAATTGGTTGAAAATGGAAACTTTGGGAAAATGGTTGCTTATAAGAACCATCGAATGTCCATTGTGACCATCAAAGAGGCAATCAGTAAATATAAAATCCTGAATTTAGACGGTTACCTGATAAATACGGCAAGAAAACTGGGGATTTCATTTGGGGACAAATAGAGCTTTTATAAATGCAACTGGAAGTCATTTTCCGTGATGAACATCTCATTGCCATCAATAAGCCTACAGGTTTGTTGGTTCACCGCTCGCCAATAGCCACGAATGCCACTGAATTTGCCGTTCAATTACTGCGGAACCAGATCGGACAGATGGTTTATCCTTCCCATCGATTGGATAGAAAAACCAGTGGAGTATTGCTTTTTGCCCTTTCCCCACTGGCAAACACGATTACCCAACAACTTTTTTCCGAAAGGAAAATTCATAAAATATACCATGCTATTGTAAGGGGCTATTTGCCTGAGAAGGAAAGGATTGATTATGTTTTGAAAAATGGAAAGGGAATTGAGCAACCTGCTGTTACTGTTTTGAAAACCATCGAACGCTTTGAAATAAATGTGCCTTTTGGCAAACACTCCTCCTCCCGATATTCTTTTGTGGAAATGATTCCGGAAACTGGCCGCTTCCATCAATTGCGGAAACATGCTGCTCACATTTTTCACCCTATCATTGGCGACCGACCACATGGGTGCAATAAACAAAACAGATTATGGAAAGAAAAATGGGGCATAACGAGAATGCTGTTACATGCTTCTTCATTGTCTTTTACACATCCAATAACCCAAAAAGAAATATTGATCGAAGCAGGTTTTGATAAAGTTTTTATGGAGGTGTTGGAAATGTTGAGGGATAGTCAAACGTAACGCAGCCTTTTGCCGTCGAGCCAGGTGACCGACAGCAAAAGGCTGCGTTACGTTATGAGAGCATCATCGCATTTATTCTGCTACCACCATGAATTTATTCTTCTTCCCATTTTCCACCATCAAATAACGCCCATGTAGAAGTGATTCGTGACTGATGGTTGCTTCCTCATTTGTCACTTTATCTTTATTCACTGAAACAGCCTGCCCTTTAATGGCTCGACGAGCCTCACTTTTAGAAGTAACTATCGCAGTGTTTTCGGCCATCAAGTCAATGATATTCAGGCCATTGGCCAACGCATCTTTGGAAATATTGAAACTTGGAATTTCTTCTGCAACTGTAGCAAGGTCCTTTAACCCGAGTGAAAGCAGCGTATCTTTTTTTGCTTTTTTATTGAAAAGCAGTTCCGATACTTTTTGTACTGCCTGAAATGATTCTTCACCATGTATACGAATGGTCAGTTCTTCTGCCAAAAGTTTTTTCAATACCCTTGGGTCATCTGCAAATTGAGCTTCCTCAGCTTCTACTTCTTCTTTGCTTTTAAAAGTAAAATAGCGGGTGAACTTGGGTATGTCCAAATCAGATGCATTGATCCAAAATTGGTAAAACTTGTACGGTGAGGTCATGTCCCCATCCATCCAGATATTTCCTTCAGTTGACTTTCCAAACTTGGTCCCATCTGCCTTTGCCAACAAAGGTGTTGTGACTCCATGCGCTTTTGCACTTAGATTCTTACCAACAAATTCAGTCCCTGATGTGATGTTGCCCCACTGATCACTTCCTCCCATCTGCACGGTGCAACCATATTTTTGAAAGAGGCACTGAAAGTCATAGCCCTGCAACAACTGGTAACTAAATTCAGTAAATGAAATGCCCGTTTCCAAACGCCTTTTTACACTTTCTTTGGAAAGCATGTAATTGACTGTCAGCGTTTTACCAACGTTTCTTAGAAAATCCAAGACGTTCATGTCTTTATAGAAATCGAGGTTGTTGGTCAAAATGGCTTTGTTTGGGCCTTCGTCAAAATTTATAAAACGCTTCAATTCCCTTAGCTGGCGAGCCACATTGGCGTCCAACTCATCTTCAGTTTTTAGCTCACGCTCTTTGTCCTTGCCAGAAGGATCACCGATACGACCTGTAGCGCCCCCCATGAGGACGATAGGAGTATTACCTGTTTTCTGGAAAAGGTTGAGGAGCATGACTTGGACATAATTTCCGATGGTCAAAGAGGGCGCAGTAGGGTCAAAACCAATATAACCAGTCCTCCCTCCATTTTTAAGGTGCTCGTCCGCTCCGTCCGTCATTTGATGGAGCATATTTCTCCACTGTAGTTCTTCTATAAAATTCATTTGAAACAAGTAAAAAGTAAAAAGTAAAAAGTAAAAAGTAAAAAGTAAAAAGTGGGGACTAAAGGATTAGTAATTAAGCAATACCTCCACCACAATACTCAAAACTCAAAACTCATTAATTCAAAACTATTTTGATTTGGACGCCAAAAATAGGCAACAAAAGCCAACATAAGCCAGCAAGCCAATATATTTGCCGCTATGAACCTCGAACGATTCATTGCCAAGCGGGTTGCAGCCAGCAACAAACAATCTTTTTCAGGGCTAATAATCAAAATAGCTATTGTTGCAATGGCTTTAAGTTTGGCTGTAATGATCATCGCCACATCTGTCATTGCGGGGTTCAAGCACCAGATTGGTGAAAAAATTTTCGGTTTTTGGGGGCATATCCACATTACCAGCACGATGATAAACCGAACAACTGGTGAAGCAGTTCCCATCAATATCCACCAGTCGTTTTATCCGAGCCTCGACACCATTGCAAGTATCGGTTATAGGGAAAATTTCACTTTATTTGGCATGGAGTTCCCTTTTGAGGTTGAAAGAACTACGAAGGGGGGAGTCAGGCACATTCAAGCTTTTTCCCTGATTCCCGGCATCATTAAAACCAAAGACCAAATAGAAGGCATTGTCTTGAAAGGGATCGAGGATGATTTTGATTGGTCTTTTTTTAAGAAATACCTCATTGAGGGGGAACCCCTTGATCCCAACGACCCCGACTCAAAACGGGGCATTATCCTATCCCGTCAGACTGCAGACCGACTGCAATTAGAGGTCGGAGATCCATTCTTATTCAATTATGTCAAGGACAAAGAGCCGTTGAGAAGGAGGTTCAAAGTTCAAGGCATTTACAAAACAGGATTGGAAGAATATGACCTTAAATTTGCTTTGGTCAATATCAATGAAGTGCAGCAATTGCTGGGTTGGGAAAATGATCAAGTCACTGGTTTTGAAGTTTTTATTGAGGATTTGAGCGACCTTGAGGTCATTACCGATTATATATATTTTGAAGAAATCCCGGGTGAACTCTATGCTGAAAGCATCCGTAGTAAATACCCAAACATTTTCGAGTGGCTTGCATTGCAGGACATCAATGAGGTAGTGATATTGGTCCTTATGGTCATTGTTGGGCTTATCAACATGATAACCGCATTAATGATCCTGATCCTTGAAAGGGCTAATATGATTGGCATCCTCAAGGCCCTCGGTCAAACCAATTGGGGGATCAGGAAAACCTTTTTGTACCATGCCGGACATATCATCTTGACAGGGCTGTTTTGGGGAAATTTATTAGGTATTGGCTTTTGCATCTTACAAGAAAAAACAGGACTTGTCCAGCTCTCAGAGGAAAATTATTACTTGTCAACTGCACCAATTGAAATAAATGTTTTAACCATATTATTACTAAATATAGGGGCTATGATAGTGATAATGCTTTTTTTGATTATCCCTTCCTGGTTGGTCACTAGGATCAGCCCAGTCAAAGCAATTCGGTTTAAATAGCTACCTTTTTGAATTATCTTCAAACCAATCTTATATTTCTCGCTAGGGAACTTTCTTCAAGTTTTCATTTGTTAAAACACTCCACATAACACATTAACTATTGGTTAATTTAATATTTTCCAAATTTGGGTTAGGTGAAAAACTTTATCTTTGACTAAACATTTAAACAGAACAACTTATGAAAAATTGGAGAAGACTAAGTGGAAAGAGGATAGAATTACCTATCAAAGATGCAGTTGAAAAAGCCATAATTCGTGAACAGAATGAAGGTTACAAGCTCAAAATCTGCATTGGCTCTGATTCTCAGGTTAGAGGTGGAACGGTCGAATTTGCGACCGTTATCGTATTTGTGCGTGAACAAAAAGGGGGGTTCATGTTCATCCATAATTCAAAAACAGAGCAGAAAATGAGCTTGAAAGAACGGATGATCTTGGAAGTGGCCAAATCCATAGAGATCGCCTATGCCCTTTGTGACCTACTTGACAAGTACAATATCGAACTGGAGGTTCATGCCGATATCAATACCGATCCTTCCTTCCAATCAAATACTGCTTTGAAAGAGGCAATGGGTTACATCCTAAGCATGGGATTTGTGTTTAAGGCCAAGCCTGATGCTTTTGCAAGTACCTCTTGTGCTGACAAGGTTATTTAGGCTGGTACGGTTAGCCGTAATTTCGTTACATAAATATTGCTATTAGACAGGCGATTAAAACCATATGATTTTACCGCCTGTTCTTCTTCATACAAACCATTTTTTTATAAAACATTAATATTCTTAACAATATAACCTCCAATATTTTACTTTTGCTTTGATTCGAAAAAAAATTAAGACTCTATAATGGCAATAGAAAGGGTTTTTAATAGTTTTGCCGCTCTTAAGTAGTTTTACCCTATCGACAAGGCATTTGTTCACAAAACTCTCCAAGGTTTAATTTGGAAAAATTTCCCTGAATCTCCTTCATCAGGTTTGTATCCTTTTTAACCAAGTCTATTTTTAATAAACCTAAAATGCTTAACCCGACGAGCATCACCGTGATGAAAACAAACAAGAATTTATACAACAACAAAAATCGTTAGAACGTGCTTTACAAAGTAAAACTTAAAAATGCGGACGATAACGTCCTGCTCGATGACCATGTGTATGAATGGCTCACCTCCGATTCATATCTTACCAAGGTAGATTTTGTGAACAATCTTAGGAAACACTCCAGTGGATGTGCTGTCTTCCAAAAAACTTGGAAGAAAAAAGATGGCAATTTCAAAACTGAAACCATCTACCTTCATAAGCTGATCGCCGAAAAATTCCTAAGCCATACGAAATCCAAAGAGAACAATTTAGTGGGAGCAATAAACGGAAATAAACTGGATTGCCGTTTGGACAACCTTGTTTACCGCTCACGGGCCATTTCAAGCCGTAAGCGTAAAACAAGCAGTAAAACAGGCTACACCGGTGTTTACCAAGAAAACAACCGGTATCGTGCCGTCATTTCTATCAACCGGAAATCTGTTCATATCGGCATGTATGATACACCAGAGGAAGCGGCTCTTGCCTACAATAAAAAATCGAAGGAGGTTTATGGTGACAGCGGTAAACAGAATGTTATCAAATAAATTCCTCCTTTCTCAACAATTAAAAAACGACGTTTAAATTGCGTTTTTCATGTTGTCAGACCTTTCTATTTAGGTTTGGTGAACGGCCTGTTTCTCAATATTTGAGCATTACCACAATTAATCTCTGTGTAAAAAAACAGTCAAATCCAGAACAAGTGCTACACGGCTAACCATTCGATGTCTATCATTGCTATATGAATCTAAAAAATGATCTGCTGTTAAGAACTTTACACGGAGAGGCCGTTGAACGTCCGCCAGTTTGGCTCATGCGCCAAGCTGGTCGCATTTTACCGCAATACAGAGCCATCAGGAACAAACTCTCTGGCTTCATCGAACTTGTCACTACGCCAGAGCTTGCCGCTGAAGTTACTATTCAACCAGTAGATGAGCTGGGGGTTGATGCTGCCATTATCTTTTCTGACATACTCGTCATTCCAGAAGCAATGGGAATCAAGTATGAAATGATCGAAAAGAAAGGCCCCTCTTTTCCCGATCCAATTAAAGATATTTCCCAAATTCAAAAGTTGGTTTCAGGTCAAGATGCCGCATCAAAATTGGAATATGTTTATGAAGCAATCAGGTTAACGAAAAAAGGATTGGATGGCCGAGTTCCACTTATTGGATTTTCAGGCGCTCCATGGACGCTTATGGCCTATATGATCGAAGGTGGGGGTAGCAAGACCTTTTCAAAAGCAAGGAAATTTTTATATACACAACCCGATTTTTCTACAAAATTGCTGGACAAAATTACAGACTCCATTATTGCTTATTTAAAGGGTAAAATAGCTGCTGGTGCAGATGTTATCCAGATCTTTGATTCTTGGGCGGGCATCCTTTCGCCATTTTTATACAAGGAATTTTCGTTGCCTTACATTTCCAGAATCTGTGATGCCCTAAATGAAGTTCCAGTTATAGTTTTTGCCAAAGATGCATGGTTCGCTCTAGAGGAGATTGGCAACCTAAACTGTCAGGCAATTGGTTTGGACTGGACAGTTCCGCCTGTGTTAGGACGACAATGGGTTGGGCCTGAAAAAGCCTTACAAGGCAATTTAGACCCTACTTTGCTTTATTCATACCCTTCTAAAATAGAAAATGCCGTTTGTGGCATGATCAACGAATTTGGCAGAAAACACATAGCCAACCTTGGGCATGGGGTTTACCCTGACACCCCACTGGAAAATGTCAAGTGCTTCGTAAATACAGTCAAAAACAATGGCTATGCTTGATTCCCCTAAATGCTTATGTTTTCAATTAGGATTGTTACTTTTGCCTACTTTTCCCGACGACGATCTAAAAACCAACAAGTTAATATGCTTGTGAAACAATAAACATTACGCTACCACATGGGTTGGTTCAAAAGGTTAAAAGACGGCATCCAAACGGCTACCAAATACAAAAAGGAAACGCCCGACGGATTATGGTACAAGTGCAAAGACTGCAACGAGATGAGTACCATGAAAGAGGTGAAAACCAATTTCTACAAATGCCCTAAATGTGACTATCACATCAGGATCGGCTCACATGATTATTTTGATTTAATTTTTGATGGAGAATACCAAGAGGTCTTTATGGAATATGAATCAAAAGACCTCCTGAACTTTACTGATCTGAAACCTTATTCAGAGAGGCTGGAAAGTGCTAAAAAGAAGACGGCTTTATCCGATGCAATTGCCGTTGCATATGGGAGTTTAAATAACCGAAAATTGGTCGTAGCCGCTATGGATTTTACTTTCATAGGTGGATCAATGGGGTCTGTTGTTGGTGCAAAAATTTCAAAAGCTATTGACCAATGTATTGAGCACAAAGCGCCTTTGTTGATTATTTCAAAATCAGGTGGAGCCAGAATGATGGAAGCTGCTTTTTCTTTGATGCAAATGGGCAAAACCTCGGCAAAACTCACCCAACTTTCGAGAGCTGGCCTGCCTTATTTTTCGTTGATGACCGACCCAACTACTGGAGGTGTAACTGCTTCCTTTGCCATGTTGGGCGACCTCAATTTTGCTGAACCTAAAGCATTGATTGGATTTGCCGGGCCGAGGGTCATAAAGGAAACCATAAAGAGGGATTTGCCAGAAGGGTTTCAGACCTCCGAATTTTTATTGGAACATGGTTTTCTTGATTTCATATTAAACAGAAAGGACCTAAAATCCAAATTGGCCCAACTGCTCGAAATGTTTCAGATCGAATCTGTAGAAAATTAGATTGCCATTCGAGAATTCCTTATGAATAGTGTGAAAAATCAACAGAAAAATATATAGCATAAAAGTTATTAAAAGAAAATCTTCAAATAGATTGAAATTTTATCGTCTTAAATCTCCATCTTCTTATTTTTTAGATCGAATTACATTTTACAAATAATTGTTTATCAATCAATTATACACAACAATTATTTCTTATTTCATATGCCGATAAACTGTTGGCAAAAGCTCTTATTTTCCACTATTAATTCCCTGTTTAGACGCCCTATTTTTCCTACATTTGCATCCTTATTTTTAAGAACAAATAACACATCATAATTAATGGATTCAGCACAAAGGATCATTCCTATCAACATCGAGGATGAAATGAAATCCGCCTATATTGATTACTCAATGTCGGTTATCGTTTCTAGGGCCTTGCCAGATGTAAGAGACGGGCTAAAACCTGTCCACAGAAGGGTGTTGTACGGCATGGAGGACTTGGGGCTCTCCTACAACAAACCGCCAAAAAAATCAGCCCGTATTGTCGGGGAAGTTTTGGGTAAATACCACCCGCACGGAGACTCCTCCGTTTACGATACCATGGTCAGGATGGCCCAAGAATGGTCGTTGCGATACCCGTTGGTAGATGGGCAAGGGAACTTTGGCTCAATGGATGGAGACAGCCCGGCAGCAATGCGTTATACCGAGGCCAGAATGTCAAAAATTGCAGGGGAAATTCTGTCAGACATTGATAAAGATACAGTTGATTTTGCCCTCAACTTTGACGATTCGCTTAAAGAGCCAACTGTTTTACCTACACGAATACCAAACCTTCTAATTAATGGTGCATCTGGTATTGCAGTAGGTATGGCTACCAATATGCTGCCCCATAACTTGACCGAAGTAGTCAACGGTATAATTGCAACCATTGAAGACCCTGATATCAATACAGAAGGCCTGATGAAATATATCACTGCTCCCGATTTTCCAACAGGTGGGATCATTTATGGCTATTCCGGGGTCAGAGAAGCTTTTGATACTGGGCGTGGCCGTGTGGTCGTCAGGGGTGTTGCAAATATTGAAACAAGCAGTACGGGCAAGGAAACCATTATAGTTTCCGAAATTCCATATCAAGTCAACAAAGCTAACTTAGTAGCCAAAATCGCTGAATTGGCCAATGAAAAGAGGGTGGAGGGTATTAGTGATGTCCGAGATGAAAGTGACCGCAATGGCCTACGAATAGTCGTCGAAATAAAGCGGGACGCTATGGCCAACATCGTCCTGAACCACCTGTATAAACTGACTCCGCTTCAGACTTCCTATGGGGTGAACAATGTCGCTTTGGTTGGTGGACGCCCAATGATCCTAAACCTGAAACAGATCATAGAGGAGTTTATAAAATTCAGGCTCGAAGTAGTTGTCCGCAGAACCAAGTTTGAACTGAAAAAAGCAGAGGCCCGAGCACATATCCTAGAAGGTTACCTCATCGCCCTCGACCATTTAGATGAAATCATCAAATTGATACGTGCTTCTAGAACGGTGGAGGATGCTAAGAATGGCTTGATGGAAAGGTTTGGCCTGTCAGAAATTCAGGCGAAGGCCATTCTCGAAATGCGCTTGCAAAAGCTGACAGGACTGGAGAGAGACAAGGTGAAGAAAGAATACGAAGAAGTCATGGCTTTGATCCAAGAACTAAAAGCCATCCTCGAAAGCGATGAACTGCAAAGAGGCATTGTCAAGGACGAACTTATTGAAATAAAAGATAAATATGGAGATGAACGCCGCACCCAAATCACTTTTGAAGATGGCGAAATAAACATTGAAGACATTATCCCTAATGAACAGGTGGTTATCACTATTTCCCATGCAGGTTATATCAAACGCACTCCAGTAGCAGATTATCGGCAACAAGGACGTGGCGGACGAGGAGCAAGGGGCAGCCGAACCAAAGACGAAGACTTCATCGAACACATGTTCGTCGCTACTAACCACAACTATCTCCTCTTCTTTACAGAACGAGGAAAATGTCATTGGTTAAGGGTTTATCAAATTCCAGAAGCTTCCAAAACATCAGGCGGAAGGTTTATCCAAAACATTCTGTCCATTCCAAGTGATGACCGTGTTAAAGCGTATATCATTATACAAGACTTGAAAGACCAAGAGTTTTTGGAAAACAATTACATCATGTTTTGCACAAGGCTTGGCGTTGTTAAAAAAACCCGGGTCGAAGCCTATTCCCGCCCTAGAGAAGGCGGAATCATTGCAATCACGATCAACGAAGGTGATACGCTCTTGGAGGCAAAGCTGACCCATGGAAACAATGAAATATTCATTGCATCCCGATCTGGAAATGCCATTCGTTTTCATGAAGAAAAGGTTCGCCACATGGGTCGCCTGGCTGCTGGAGTTAGAGGAATTTCTTTGGATGACGAAAGCGACTTCACAGTAGGCATGGCTGTAGTGGAACAAAATGAGGAGAAATACACCATTTTGGCCGTTTCTGAGAAAGGTTCAGGTAAGCGCTCGCAAGTTGCAGATTACCGATTGACTAATAGAGGCGGGAAGGGCGTAAAAACTATGGGAGTTACTACAAAAACAGGTGCCGTTATGGCAATTAAAGCTGTATCAAATGAGGATGATCTTATGATTACCACCAAATCTGGTATCGTGATCAGAATGCCAGTTAGTGATATTAGGGTAATGGGAAGAGCCACCCAAGGAGTCAGGGTAATCAGAGTAGATGATGACGATGAAATAGCAGACGTGGCAGTAGTGACACCTGAGGATAATATGGAAAGCATTATGGAAACACCCGAAAATGATGCTCCTGAAAATGGATCCCTAACTGAAACCAGCTCTCCAGCCGACGAAACTGACAACTAATTTTTAATAAATTGCCAAGGAAATCTTAACATTTTGATTCGTGGCGATAAACAAATCAGAAAGTCTATACATCGGTAGTTTAAACAGATAAATTTCAGCTGCCAAATCAACAAAAATTAAATCCATTTATATCATGAAAAAATTGCTTTTTAGCTTACTTGCACTATTCTTTTTCTCTACCCTTATATTTTCACAAGAAGATCCGAAAAAAGCTTTGAGCAAAGCTGGAAGGGCACTTGGTGCATATAACCTCAACCCGACCGACAACGATGCCAAATTGAACGAGGCAAAGGAAATGATAGAAATTGCCGCTACTTCAGATGAAATGGCTGGCCAGTTTAAAACTTGGCAGACCCGAGGAGAAATCTACAATACATACTCGGAAAAGGACATGGCAATGTTGTCAATGGGCGCCGAAGCCAATTTCACACCAAAACATATTGATGCTCCCTATACTGCTGCCGAATCTTTTGAAAAAGCCCTTTCGCTTGCACAGAAGAAATTTGAAAAGAAAGATGCTTTGTCTGGCCTAAATGAAGCCGCCCGGAAGCTCAACCAAATTGGCAACTACCAGATCAACAAACAGGATTATGCTGGTGCTTTTAAATCTTTATACAAAGTTTATGAAGTTAACAACTTATTGCTAGAAAAGGGAGGCGAAGCAGTGATTAATGCAGAGGAAATAAACAACCAAAAGTTCGTAATGGCTTATTGCGCGCAAGCAGGCGGCAATTCCGCCGCCGCCAAAGGGTTGTTCAAAGATTTATATGAAGCAGGCACCGATGAACCAAGTGTTTATGCACAATACTTCAACATCTTAAACGCAGAAGAGGATCCTGAAGCACTGAAAGTCTTGGAAGAAGGTAGAACCAAATTCCCTGAAAATACCGAAATACTTTTTGCACAAATTAATCATCTGATTCAAAAGGGGGACTATAAAAAGTTGGAAACAGTCCTCCAGGATGCAGTCAAAGCAGAGCCCAACAACCCTTCCGTCCGTTCTGCTTTGGGTAATGTTTATATGAACTTGTTTACAGATGAATATTCCGTTGAGAACGAGAGTGACCTTTCGAAAGATTATTTCGCAAAGTCCCTTGATTATTTCAACCAAGCAATCGAGTTAGAACCAAAACAGTTTGACGCACTTTACAGCATTGGTTCCCTCTACTTCAATAAAGCAGTTGAAATCATCAAAGTAGCGAATGAGCTTCCCCTGGATCAAAGCAAAAAATACGACGCCATGACCAAAGAGGCAAATGGCCTCATGGAAACTGCATTACCTTATTTCAAAAATGCAGAATCCTTAAATGCAAATGATATGAACACGTTGATAGCTTTGGGTGAAATCTTTGCAAGGATGAATGATTTTGAAAAATCGGGTGAGTTCAAGAAGAGGTTGCAGACGTTGAAAGATGGGGGCACTAATGAAGCTTCTTATTTTAACAACTGATCTGTTTATTCTATCAGTCTGCTTGAAAAGGCAGGCCCGGTGTCGGGCCTGCCTTTTCTGTTTTAGATAAAATTGGTGGTTTGAACTAAAATTGATTTCTTGTGGCCATATGTTGAACCTAATTGGTACATCCTCTTAAGATCTTCAATTTATGATCACTTTTTTGCAAAATTTTTCTAAATCAATCAATGCGGTAAATGAATGGGTCGGAAAGGCTACTTCTTGGCTAACTGCCATTTTAGTAGTGATCGTTTGCTTTGATGTGGTAGCCAGAAAGTTATTCAATTTTTCAAAAATATGGATCATGGACTTAGAGTGGCATCTCTATGCTCTGGTTTTTTTATTAGCAGCAGGTTATGCCCTCAAGCATGACCGCCATGTAAGGGTCGACCTTTTTTATGATAAATTCTCACAAAAAGAAAAGGCCTTGACTAATTTTTGGGGTCATTTGCTTTTTCTTGTCCCATGGTGCATGATGGTCATTTATTATTCTATCGGCTACGCTATGGAGTCCTTTGCCATGAGAGAAGGATCGGCAGAACCGGGCGGCTTGCCAGCGAGATATATTATTAAATTTTGTATCACAATTGGCGCAGCTCTCCTGTTGTTTCAAGCTATTGCCGGGCTTATTGATTCTGGACTAATAATATTCGACAAAACGAACCATGAAGATGCGGGTGGCAATAAATCTATAGGAAACAGTGGTTTTTAGCCGCACATATTTTTTAATAAAAAAATGGGAATAGAAACCCTTGCCATTGTCCTTTTTTGCTGTGTTTTTATCCTAATTCTATACGGATATCCAGTGGCCTTCACGTTGGGAGGACTTTCTATTATGTATGCGGTTTGTTTCCTTGATCCTACCTCAATGGAGGCGCTACCCTCTCGATTCATGGGGGTTCTCACCAATTATAACCTCATAGCTGTCCCTCTATTTATTTTTATGGGCATTATGCTGGAAAAATCGGGGTTGGCAGAAAGTCTGCTCGAAACGATGGCTATGCTTTTTGGGAAAATCAACGGAGGGTTGGCCATTTCCGTGGTAATTGTTGGGGCATTGTTGGCAGCGTCAACAGGCATTGTAGGTGCTACAGTCGTTACCATGGGCTTCATTAGTCTTCCCACGATGCTGAAACGGGGCTATCAACCCGAACTTGCTACTGGTTCTATCGCAGCATCGGGAACGCTTGGGCAAATCATACCGCCATCGGTTGTACTCGTATTATTGGGCAGCATCATGAATGTTAATATTGGAGACCTGTTCGCAGCGGCGTTACTACCGGGCTTGATTTTAGTGGTTGCCTATATAACCTACATATTTACCTTTTCCCGTTTGAACCCAAAATCTGCCCCTCGGATACCTTCAGAAGAAATAAAGGCATTCACAGAAAAAGACTTTTGGCCCAAAGTGATAAAGGCATTTATTTTACCGATGTTGTTGATTTTGGCAGTTCTGGGGTCTATTTTTTTAGGTTGGGCCACTTCTACGGAAGCTGCTGCGGTAGGTGCAATGGGAGCGACCTTGATGACTGCCGGGCAAGGAAAATTCAAACTCCCAGTGCTTGAATCGGTCATGCGGGAAACGACCCTGTTGACCTGCATGGTATTTATCATCCTTTTGGGAGCTACGACATTTTCACTGGTTTTTAGGGAAATGGGTGGAGACATTTTTTTAGTAAACATCATAGAGCAGTCGCAATTATCACCAGAGGGGTTTCTATTTGTAGTAATGCTGGCCATGTTCATTTCTGGTTTTTTCATCGATTTTATTGAGATCATCTTCATTTTCGTTCCTGTTGTCCTCCCCATTTTTATTCGATACGAAATTGACTTGCTTTGGCTGGGAATTCTGATTGGAGTAAACCTACAAACTTCATTTTTGACCCCGCCTTTTGGTTTTTCCTTATTTTATTTAAAAGGTGTGGCTCCCCCTTCCATCACTACGGGGCATTTATATCGAGGCATCATGCCATTTGTAGTGATTCAAATGTTACTTTTGGCACTGATCATTTTTTACCCAGAAATTATCTATATCAGTAAGGATTTGTTCAATACAGGTAATTGATCGTAAACAAATTGTTAAATTTTAGCAATTCTATTGATATGGATAAAATGTGCCGCTGAACTGGAGTTCGGCGGCACAACATTTACAAATTTTAACTTCATAACCCACCAATGGATTTCACGGGAAAAAACATTTTGGTAACCGGTGGCAGCAGGGGAATAGGAAAAGCAACTGCCATGGCCTTTGCGGAAAAAGGAGGCCAAGTGTGCATCAATTTTGTCCAAAACACTAAGGCGGCAACGAAAGCGGTTGAGGAATTGCCGGGGGCCGGTCATTTTGCCATAAAAGCCGATTTGAGTGATCCCGAAGCAGTGCAGCAACTTATGGAAACTGTTTGTGAAGAATTCGAAACGCTCGATGTCGTAGTCAACAATGCAGGTATTTACTTACCTCATCCCATATCGGAATGCAGTTATGAAGAATGGCAAAATGCTTGGCAAGCAACACTCGACCTAAATCTTTTCAGCGTAGCTAATATTTGCTACTTTGCCTCAAAAACCATGATACAGCAAGGGTTTGGCCATATAATAAATGTTTCCTCCAGGGGCGCATTTAGGGGTGAACCCAACCATACTGCCTATGGTGCCAGCAAAGCCGGCCTCAATTCCCTGACTCAATCACTCGCCTTAGAATTAGGGGGACATGGCATTTCCGTTACAGCAGTTGCTCCTGGGTTTGTTGCAACTGATATGACCCAAGGTATACTGAATGGAAAAGCAGGAGAGACGATTAAAAATCAAAGCCCAATGGGAAGGGTAGCATCACCTGAAGAAGTAGCACATGCTATTTTTTTCCTTGCTTCTGAAAAGGCCAGCTTTGTAACAGGTGGGATTATCGATGTAAACGGTGCTTCTTATTTGAGGAGTTAAAAGAAGCAACCTACTTTTTTGCAAACTCCAACACCTCTTTAAATTCATCAACTGAAATATCCAAATGGGACGCATCCAAAACAACTTCGCCCTTCCAGACCAATATGGCTTGGGGCGATTCATGATAAACTTGGAAATGATCGGACACCGCATTTGAAGCTTCACGATGAGCAATCAAATCAAGAAAATAGGGCAATAGCTCATTGTCAGAAAAAGGCCAGGCGCTTTCCAAACGGAATTTGGCGATTGAACTGATGCTACAGCGAGTACTATGCTTAAAAATGAAACAAGGGACTTGGTGAGATTTTTCAGTTACCTGTGTTACTTGCTCGGGCTGGGTAAGAGGTGTCCAGTTCATTTAAAAAAAATGCATCGGTCAGTGGCAATTGGGTGCTTGGGCAGTTCCGCGGATAGACCTATTTACCACTGACATATTTCGCTATTTTAAAACATCAACCGCAGTCGTCAAAACCTTAAAATTATTGGGACAGCCATACCCCTTGTTACAAGAAGAAATGGAAGCTGCAAATGCAAAAAATGCGATCAATACGATGACTTGCTTGAGGGTCTTTTTTTTCATTTTAATAAGAATTTTGGATATGTGAAAAATGAGTCGGTCTTTGAATGCTGTATCAACGTGGTGTTTTATCCGTTTAGTACAACCAAGCATTGGAATTTGTTGCAAAGATAGGTGAATTTAATATGCAGGTTGCTATAATCTCATTTTACATGGAAGTCAAAAACATTGCAAAACTTCTTTAAAACGCAGGGGCTGCAAAAAGTAACGATAGCCTTTTTAAAAACCAGGATGAATTATTCCGAAATAACCATGCTTCAAGCAAATTATATTTCTTTGAAAAAACAACCGCAAAATGTGGAGCAATTTTTAATCTTTGCGACTATCTTGCCAACTTGAAATGAGCCGACTATCTTCATGGGAAAGCAATAAAATCACCAACGACTCCAATCATTAAGTAAAAAACAAGCCCATTCCAATCAAGCATCGCACTCATTAAAAAACATTTACTACAGAACACTTTTTTTAAATGTTCGATTTTCAGGCTTAAGGGAAAAAACACTTCCCTCCCTCTCTACCGATTTTCTTCTCATTTGGCCTAAAACAGGTTTAAAAAAAGTGTACAGAAGTGAAAAAACATGGATGTTTTATGAAAAAAAAGAAAACCATTATTTTCAACAAACTTTTGGTTGCCAACAGGAGCGAAATTGCCATCCGGGTTCTACGTGCTGCCACCGAGCTTAGAATCCCCACAGTCGCAGTTTATACATATGAAGACCGTTTTTCACTCCACCGCATTAAGGCAGACGAGGCTTACCAGATCGGGGCCGACAATGATCCGCTAAAACCTTATTTGGACATCAACGAAATCATCAGAGTGGCTAAAAAGCATGAGGTGGATGCCATCCATCCAGGCTATGGTTTTCTTTCTGAAAACGTGGAATTTGCGAGGCGGTGTGCCGAAGAAGGGATCACTTTTATAGGACCAAAACCCGAAGTCATGGAATCGCTTGGCGACAAGATGCAAGCCAAGACTGTAGCTGAAACTGCCAATGTACCACTGATTCCAGGCAGTAAAGATTTCAAATCGGAAAAGGATGTTGAAAAATGGGCAGACAAAATCGGCTACCCTGTTATCATTAAGGCTGCTGCTGGGGGTGGCGGAAGGGGCATGCGCGTTTGCAGGGGAAAAGATGACCTATTAAATAATTACGCAGAAGCAAAAAAAGAAGCAGGGACAGCATTTGGTGACGATACGGTTTTTTTGGAAAAATTCATTGAAAACCCTAAACATGTCGAGGTGCAGGTTCTTGGAGATAACTATGGAAACATTGTCCACCTTTTTGAAAGGGATTGTTCCGTTCAAAGGCGTTTTCAGAAAGTAGTAGAAATAGCTCCAAGTTTGAACTTGAAAGAAGAAACCCGAAAAAAGCTTCACCATTATGCGATTCAGATTGCGAAACATGTTGGTTATAACAATGCTGGCACAATTGAATTTTTAGTGGATGACCACGAAGATATTTATTTTATTGAGGTCAACCCGCGCATCCAAGTGGAACACACCGTCACGGAAGAAGTAACAGGCATTGATATTGTGCGGGCCCAAATTTTGATAGCCGCTGGGCATCCACTTGATAGCAGTGATTTGCAAATAAAAGGTCAAGAAAGCATAAAATGCCAAGGCTTTGCCTTGCAGTGCCGCATCACTACTGAAAAACCAGCAGAAAATTTCCAACCTGATTATGGAACTATAATAGCCTACCGTAGCCCTGCCGGATTTGGCATAAGGCTCGATGGTGGCAACGGCTATTCGGGTGCCCAGATCACTCCTTACTTCGATAGTCTTTTGGTAAAAGTCACGGTATGGGGCAACACATTCAAAGGAGCATGTGACCGGATGCTTCGATCCTTGTTGGAATTTAGAATCAGAGGATTAGAAACAAATATTTTGTTTTTGGTCAACCTTATCCAAAATGAAGATTTCCAAAAAGGGAATGCCACGGTCAATTTTATTTCCAAAAATCCTGAACTGTTAAAAATGCCGATCCGCCGTGACCGAGGAACTAAATTCCTACGTTACTTATCGGAAGTCATGGTCAATGGAAACCCTGATGTACCGTTTGTGGAAGAGAGCATTAAACTAAGAAGGCCAGCAGTTCCAGATTTAATTATTCATGAAAAAGCTCCACTCAAACTCAACGGCTGCCTTCCCGGCACCAAACAACTGCTGGACAAATTAGGGCCAGCAGGATTTGCCCAATGGTTGAAAAGGCAGAAAAAAATCCAGTACACAGATACTACTTTCAGGGATGCCCATCAATCATTGCTGGCTACCCGGGTCCGCACTTACGATATGATGCAGGTGGCGGAATCCTTTGCCGCTGCTCACGGCCATCAATTGTTCAGCATGGAAGTATGGGGAGGCGCTACTTTTGATGTAGCCCTGCGTTTTTTGCATGAATGCCCATGGGAACGGTTGGAACAGCTTCGGGAGGCCATCCCCAATACACTATTGCAAATGCTGTTCAGGGGTACAAATGCAGTTGGCTACAAGGCATACCCAGAAAACCTAATTAAAAAATTCATTGAGCAAGCGGCCAGATCTGGGATAGATGTTTTTAGGATTTTTGATAGCCTGAACTATATACCGTCCATGCGTACAAGTATCAGGACAGTAATAAAACAGACAAACGCTATTGCAGAAGCCTGCATATGCTATACTGGAGACATTCTCGACCCATCTCGTCCAAAGTACAGCCTGAACTATTACCTTGATTTGGCCAAAAGATTGGAAGACGAAGGAGCGCACATCCTTGCCATCAAGGATATGGCTGGCCTGCTCAAACCACAAGCCGCTAAATACTTGGTCAGTGAATTAAAAAAACATGTTGATCTACCGATCCACCTCCACACGCATGATACTGCTGGCATCCAATCCACCACCTATCTTAAAGCTATCGAGGCCGGAGTTGATGTGGTAGATGTAGCCATCGCCAGCATGTCCGGCCTTACCGCCCAACCCAATTTTAATTCTTTGGCTGCCTCACTTGAAGGCCATAAAAGGGAAAACCCTATTGACCTTAATTCCCTAAACGCTTTTTCGAACTATTGGGAAGCAGTGCGTGAAATGTATTATCCCTTTGAAAGTGAATTGCGGGCGGGTACAGCAGAAGTTTACCAACATGAAATACCGGGCGGCCAATACACCAACCTCAAACCCCAAGCTCGCTCGCTTGGGCTGGAAGCCAAATTTGACAAAATAAAAGAGAATTACCGCCATGCCAATTTCCTGCTCGGTGATATTGTCAAAGTTACTCCTAGTTCAAAAGTGGTCGGTGATCTCGCCATGTTCATGACATCCAATGACCTTACGCCGGAAGATATTTTGAAAAAAGGTGCAAACCTCGCATTTCCCGAAAGTTTGAAATCCCTGCTCCGCGGTGAACTGGGCAAAGTAGAAGGAGGGTTTCCCAAAAGAATGATAGAGTTAGTGCTCAAAGGAGAAAAACCGATGCGCGGAGCAGCCAATGCGCATTTGCCACCCATTGAATTCAAAAAGGAGTTCGGTGCATTTCAGAAAAAATATGGGAAAAGGTATTCCGAAAAAGATTTCCTATCATATGAGTTGTACCCAAAAGTATTTGCTGACTATGCAGCCTTCAACGAACGCTATGGCAACGTTGGCAGGCTACCAACGCCATTATTTTTCTATGGTCTAAATGACAATGAAGAAGCCCTGATCGAAATAGACAAAGGAAAAACCCTCCTTGTGCAATACCTCAACCAAACCTTGCCCGATGCGGAGGGCAAGGTCACCGTCTCCTTCCGATATAATGGAACAGCCCGATCTGTTTCAGTTCAGGATAAAAATGTGAAGCCTAGCATTGAAAGGCACAAAAAAGCAACTGAACCTGGAGAAGTAGGCGCACCATTACAAGGGAACCTCGGAAGCATCCTTGTAAAAAAAGGAGAAGAAGTCGTTGTCAACCAACCATTGTTTACCATTGAAGCCATGAAAATGGAGAGCACTGTGGCATCCCCAGTCAATGGCGTGGTGAAGAAAATTTATCTAAAAGAAAAAACATTGGTAGAACAGGGCGATGCGGTGCTAGAGGTGGCATGATATTTTTTATTAATTTGTTTTATTTTTTAATATTAAAATGTACCGACTAAGTTACTATACACTTTTTTTGCTCAAATCCATTTTCAGGCAAAAGGAGAAGAAACCCATAGAGAGGGAGGTGTTTTTTTTGATTTTTTTCAGAAAAAATCAAAAAAAACACCTCCCTCTCTAAATTGACCTTCCTCTCAGGCATGAAAACCAGCCTTTTCAAAAAGTGTATAGTAACTTATGTACCGACCTCATAAGAGAAAGTGGAGATAATTCAAAGATTTGATTTATTTGCACCAAAATTTTTAAAACATTTTAATTTTTATTCATCAAAATTGTTGGGCAACGGTGAGAAATATCCAAGTTTGCACCTTAGATTTTGGAAAACCTACGAGTTGTGTGAAATCTAAAACCGGGCATTCGCTTTTCACCATTGCTAACCGAGTTAATCAACTACACATGAAAAAAATCTTTTTTATTTTCTGTTCACTTAATGTTTGTTTGTTTTTGGCCTCTTGTGGGAGTGAAGGTGGTGGCTGCTCAGTTGAAGGAGCATGGAAAGTCTCTGATGTTAAATTAGAGTCTTCGAAATTTTCTGCATCCATGATCCAAATGATGGAAACTGAATACAAAGCTTCCATTTATCAATTCAATAATGATGGCACCATGTCCATAACTTCTTCTGGTGGGCAACCCACACCAGGCACTTATACTCTGGATGCAGACAAAAAAACCCTGCAATGGAAGGATGCCAACCAAGGTGTCGAAAATGTACTTCAAATCAACAATTGCACGGGTACTTCAATTGAATTAACGCAGCGTATGCCTGCTGATGCCTCACAGGCAGAAATTGCCACAGTCTCTATGACCCTTGCTCCACAGCAACAATAGGCCTCCTAAATGTTTAGAAGGAGCCACTTCTTTGAAAGGCCAGAGGGTTTTACCTTTGGCCTTTTATTTTTGTCCAAAATGAAATACATCACTTTCAACAACAATCACAGGAAAAAGCATTTCGAATTTTTTAAAAATATGAATCATCCACATTTCAGCATCACTGCCAATGTTGAAATTGGAGAATTGGTTGAAACCATCAAAGTACATCAACTGCCTTTTATGCCCACAATCGTTTGGGCAGTAAGCTCGACTGCAAATGATCTTGCTCCTTTCAGGCAACGGATAAGAAATGACAAAGTAGTGGAGCATGACCTAGTCCACCCATCATTTGCTGTGGATACAGAAACTGCTGACGTTTTTAGTTTTTGCGAAGTGAAGTTTACCCACGACTATCAGCAATTTATCGAAGCAGCAAGAGAAAAAATAAAGAAAATGAAGACGGATCCATCCTTTGAAGATGAACCAGACAGGGACGATTACCTCTTTCTTTCTTCCATTCCTTGGGTAAGTTTTACTGCTATTACACATGCTATGTCCTATCATCCACACGACAGCGTGCCCAGAATAACATGGGGCAAATATTTTGTTGAAAATGGAAGGACACTACTTCCCTTGTCCGTGCAAGCCCACCACGCCTTAGTGGACGGTAAATATGTGGGGATGTTTTTTCAAAAATTCGAAGAAATAGCAAGAGCTAACATTAAATGGGCAAAATAAGTCGAACTGCCCTGAAAATCCATTAAAACGAACCGGGCAAGAAGGCCAGTAAATTTTTAGCATAGTTCTTGCAAAACCCGAAACCAGTTAAACACCTTTTTAAAGCACGAACTATGTCAAGCTTTCAAAGAATCCTCTCGTTCGTGCCCCCCATCCTGCTATTTGTATTTCCGGCATTTTCACAGATACAGGGCAAATTAGAGCAACTACCCGGAACGGAAACCTATCAGGTTTCAATTATACCAACGATGGATGTGAACCTTCCGTTAAGTGCCACCAGCAGTGCGCAGATTACCTTGCGCGCCAATTCCGCCAAACTGGACTTGATCAATTTCCAAAGCATTACGGGGGACTGGCAAATGCAGAACCAGTATGTAGCACCTGTGGAAGCTCCAAGCCATGACTATTTCCAGTTTTTCATGATCAATCCATTGCCAACCATAGAATATATCACTGGATCGGAAATTATTCTTTTCACATTTGAAAATAACAACCCTTGCACGAGGGTCGAATTGGTGGATAATGTATCCGACCCTTTTGTTTCTAACAATACCTTGAGTGTCAACGCTGAAAATTATTTTTCTACTTTGATGGGAAATATTTATGAAGGGAATGACAATAGTTCCTTTGTTGACTGCCCCAGCCTCGGTTTAACCATATCCGCAGTAGATAATCCTCTAAAGTGTCATGGTGATGCCACTTCCCTTACTGTCAAGGCCATAAAGGGAGAAGCCCCCTACACAGTAGTATATAAGCATGCAACCACAGGAGTTACATCAACCACAGTGATCCCTGTATTTGAAGGAACCGCTACTTTTAACGCTGTTCCGGCTGGCAATTACCTGTTCACAATTACCGATATAAAAGATAGCACAGAGCTGACAAATTATGACCTGTTGCAACCTAACCCATTAAAAGTGGAACTGGAGCCTTTCCCCGCCACTTGTTCTGGGAGCAAGGATGGAGCTGTGAGAATACAAAGTGTTTCAGGCTTGAATGGGCCAGACATAAACGCCTACCAATATTTTTGGGATGTAGATCCAGCTAATTCCAATATTGAGATAGATTCATTGTATACAGGAGACTACTCCGTTACAGTAATTGATGCCAATGGCTGCCAAACAGAAAAATCAATATTTGTAGACGTGTTTAACCATTTATTCATAACTGAAGACATCATCCCCATTTCATGTTATGGAGAAACCGACGGCATTATAGATATCACCCCTTTAGGACTCACACCTCCCTATAAATATTTTTGGTCACCAAATGCGAATACTGGTAACGAATCTGCTGCATGGATGCTTGGCTCTGGCGAATATCACGTCACAGTGACAGATGAAGCAGAAATCTGTGCTCAAACAAAAGTGTTTTTCATTGAAGAGCCGCAGCAAATTGAAGTGGACTATCAAATGATAGAACCTGAGTGTTATGGTGATGAGGCATTTCTAAAGATTTTAGCTGTTGAAAATGCTCAAGGGGCTTTCAATATTGAACTTACAGGTAGGCATACCCAACTCACTGATTTTGATTTTGAAGTGGACGCAGGTGTTCCTTTAAACCTAGCTGTTGTGGATAGCAAGGGGTGTGAGGTTTCCGAAGATTTTATCATTCCTGACCGACAAGAAATGTATATCGACCTCGGTGAAGACAAAACCATCAAATATGGTGAAGAGGTTTATATAGATTCAGAAGTATTTCCATTGTTTGATGTTGATTTAGAATGGACCCCATCTTTATGGTTAGACTGTCTTGATTGTCCAGACCCTACGGCTGCCCCATTGGAAACAATTACCTATCAATTGAGGATGACTGGTTCGACGGGCTGTGTGGTGGAAGACCAAATCAATATTACAGTCAACAAATCAAGGGATATCTATATCCCAAGTGCCTTCAGCCCTAACCAAGATGGCATCAACGATATTTTCCGCCCTTATGGAGGTTTTGAAATTGTGCAGGTTAAATCCCTAATGGTTTTCGACAGATGGGGCGGTTTGATTTATAATCGGCAAAAAGCATTTACATTGGAAGATAAAGAGATTGGTTGGGACGGCACCTCCAATGGCAAGCCGCTCGATCCCGGCGCATATTTATATACTATGAATGTAGAATTTATTGATGGCGAAATTATTCTGTTCGCCGGTGATATCAACTTGATGAAATAAATCGGTTACCTATTAGCCATTCAAAATGATTTTGGCTTTGTTTTTGAAAATCACCTAACTATCAATCATTTATAGAAATTTTCCCCTCGATTTCTTCCCCCTTATTATTCAGATTTCACAAGAAAAAAATTCTTGGTCATCTTCTCCCCATCCAAGAAATTCCCCAGTTTTTCAGGTGATGTCTTTTTATTAAAGATGCAATAATCTCTTGTTATTATGAAGCCTCAGTTTACAATTGCATTTCTGTTGCTGTTTATTTCTTCTTTTCTATTTGGGCAACAGGGTGTGGAGTTCAAAGTAAAAATCCTGGCCGATAATTCTTCTTTCCAAGTATTGGCAAGGCCAAATGTCACAGCTAACGACGTAATAATTGTCAACTCCCAAATTACTTTGAGGGTTCCTCTTGGAGGGTTTGAAATTGGCACTATCACCAACCATCTTGGCACTTGGAATAGTTCCACTTCCTATGAAGACCAAGGCACGGGGTTTGAGTATTTTTTCTTGACCCCCTCTGGCCCTATCACTGGTGTAAATTTGGAGGGCGGAGTAGAGTTTCCGCTTTTCACATTCGAAAATGCAGGAACTTGCACGGGTCCAATGGAACTCATAGACAACGAGAACGATCCTGTAGTCAACTCGCCAAACCCGCCTCCGATTATACTTACCAACTCCATGAACATTACTACCATAGGGCCAGACGCCTATCTTGGAAATTATAGCGCAATATCTGCAGATTGTAACATGACGCAAACCTGTGGGACTGAATACCTAGATATTCTCGACATTATTCCAACTCCTCCTTCTACTTGCTTTGCAACAGATGGTAGTTTGGAAATAGACGCAATAACCTCTGGGCCACCACTCCAATATGGATTGAAAATAAACAGCGATCCAATAATTTGGCAAACTACCCCTGTTTTCGCAGGACTTAGAGCAGGAGATATCTTTTCCCTTAGAATTCGGCACATCGGGGGTGCATGCCTTTATCAATTGGATGATCGTCAATTAGAAGGACCTTTCAAACCAATTATAGATATAGCAAACACAACTAACACGCCACCCGATTGTGGCATGGACAATGGTACTATTACCATTGCAGCATATTCGGTACAAGGAAATGATTTGGAGTATGCAGCTGGCAATCCACCTGTGTACCAAAGCTCCAATACAATTGAAGATTTATCAGCTGGCCTAATTTCGCTTTGGGCTAGGGACGTAACAACTGGCTGTACATCCAATGTGCCTGGTTATCTCCTGGAGGATTGCATGAACGTTCCTTGTTCTAATTTGGATTTAGAAAACATGGGCAATGGTTTGTACCAAGTCAGCTTGACAGCTGGGGAAACGATCAATGCTCCTAACAATACTACCGAGTCATTAAGAGTTACATTGAAAGTACCAACTGGAGGTTTTGATGTAACCAATCTCGTAAGCCAAGTAACAAATGTTGACTTCGCTATGGGAACAATAACAGTGGCCCCCGCTGCATCACCCGGCTTCGACTATATCAGTATTTTACTTGATACACCGAATACAACGGACATACCATATTTCCAAGCTACTAAAATTCCTTTGTTCACTTTTGAAAATGGGGGAACTTGCGAAGGAGATAGCATTTATCTCATTCCAATGGATGACCCATACCTGATGACGGGTGCTGATGTCAACCATGAATTTGTATTGGCTGGTGCAACTACAATCAATGATTGCATAGGTGAGGGAGCAGTGGCTTGTGAAACTATTCCAAGCAGTTGTGATGTGACCTACGAAATAGACCGCCTGCCTTCTGGGGAATACCGCATTTCTGTGATGACAGACAACGAGAGCTTTTCCGGCTTAAACGCATTTACCAGTGGGATGTTAGTTGCTTTTAAAGTACCTGCTGGAGGATTTGAAATAAGTAATTTGACTACGCTTGTTGGCGGCTCTTTTTCCAGTTCCCTTATAATAGCCCAACCAGCAGAAGACCCCATGTTTGACTATTACAATATATACCAAGAACCTTCTTCTCTTAACCCTGATTACATTGCTGGTCAATTCATTCCTTTTATAACATTCGAAAATGTAGGTCCTTGTGTGAGTGGCGATATTACTCTTATTGATAATGATGACCCAGTTGCAAACGCTGTTGCGGCAGGAAACAACATAAACTTCGACCAATCTATCTCAATAGTCGGTTTCGGTTCAACTGTTCTTGCATGTCTTTCCAGCAATGCTTCTGTCGAATGTCAGGGTGACCCATGTCAGTCTTTATCACCGGGTTTTCAGGTCGGATTGGCCTGCGAAGGTGCTTCTATAGATTTTACCAACACAACAACTTCTAATGAGGCCATTGCTTCTTGGGAATGGACTTTCGGCGACGGTTCTCCGACGTCGGATATTGAATCTCCTTCTCATACATTTTCCAATTCCGGGAATTTTGAGGTTTCATTGACGGTGACGACCGATAGCGGCTGCGAAGCCACCTATTCGGAATTCGTCACCGTTTTTCCCTCCCCCGGTGTTCCAGCTATTACGGAATATACCGATTGCGGATCGGGAGTGGAAATTACTGTTCCCAGCGCTTCCAATATTACTTGGTCGCCAGAAGATGGTCTTCAGCCAGCCCCGCCTACCAATCAATCAACTGTAACAGCCCATCCAATGGCAACAACCGTTTATACGGTTACATTGACCACTGATGATGGCTGCTCCACTGAAACAGATATAACTGTTGTGGCAGACTCCAAACCCGATTGGAAAAACGTAAATCCGCTTCCAATAACTGATTGTGGTTTGCAGGATGGAAGTATCCACGCCACAGCAACAGCACTTGGGGATGTCGAGTATAGCCTTGATCCCAATGGCCCCTGGACGCTTGATTCCATCTTTACAGGTTTGGCCGCAGGCCAGTATAATGTTTTTGTGAGAAATGCAGGGGGGAATTGCCCTGTTGCATCTCCTTTCAATCCAGTTACGATAACGGAGCCTGCTCCTTTTACCTTAGGCAGTCCTGATGTTACAAATCCAACGGCATGCACTGCCAATGGCTCAATTACGGTCAATGCGACCGGGGGTGAAATTCCATTGCAATATACACTTGTAGGTGTTGCTGGCCCACAGGATTCCAATGTTTTCAATAACTTGCCAGAGGGTGATTATACCATTGAGGTAACCAATTTTGATGGCTCATGTTTGCAAACAACGACTGCAAGTTTGGTTGACACTGGTGGCGAACCCATTGTAACCAGTAGAAATTTTGAAAGCGAGATTTGTGCGGATGCCATGGGCAATGTTTCTATTGCTCTGGATCAAGCTATTCAAGATGTGAATATTAGTGGTGGTGCTTTCGCCAACCAAACTATCAACGGAAACGTATTAAATTTTGATGTTGATCCCGATTTGGGTGTCAACGACTATACCATAGAGTTCAGGACGGTCAATGGATGCTCCCTCACTGATGTAATTAGTATAACAGGAACAGCAGCACCAACCGTTAGTTTCAGCTCCTCTCCTACCCTATGTGTGGATGGAGATATTACATTCAATTTCACAGGCACAGCAGGTGCAGGTGCTACATACCAGTGGAGTGCAGATGGCGGTGGGGATATTTTCTTTGATGATGGCAATGGAGTGGCTCAGATTACTTGGGCAGCTGCAGGAAGCTTTGATGTCACACTTACCGTAATTGAAAATGGCTGTGAAATAAGCACTTCCAACAGCATGGACATAACCGACTTCGATCCAGGGCTTACCCTCATCGGCACTAATCCAAGTTGCGGTGTAGGTGGCGATGGAGCAATTGATTTGAATGTAAATGGTAGTGGCTACAACTTCAATTGGAGTGGCCCAGGTGTTGTTCCAGGTATTGAAGACCAGAATGATCTTCCCGGTGGAACTTATTTAGTAACCATCACTGATACCAATTCAGGTTGCGAAGCGACCGATAATATTACTTTGGACGTCCCTACTGGTATCAGCATTTCTTCCACCTCAACGCCAGTACCTGATTGTATAGGAGGTGCAGCGGACGGTACAGTGACAACTACAATAAGCGGAGGGAACGGCAATTTCACTTTTGAAATATTTGACCTTGACGATCTGAACAATGCTTTGGAAACAATTTCCGTTGGAAACAGCTCCTATACATTTAACAACTTAAATGCGGGTGCTTATTCTGTCGCAGTCACAGATGCCAACGGCTGTACCGATGTAGAGACAGTAGCCATCCAATCCACCAATAGCGGTGTGACCACATCTACTTCCTTTACCAATGCTGATTGCACTGGCCAAAATGGAAGCCTTTCAGTAACTGTTGAATCGGGTGATGATCCATACACATACCAATATTTTAGCAATAACACTCTTATTAATAGTGGAGACGTAAACGGTTCGACTCTAGATATTGGAGGTGTAGCTTCAGGAAGTGCCACAGTAATGATCATTGATGCAAACGGGTGCATGGATGTAGCCAGTTTTGTGATTGGAGAAAATGATCCGGATTGGTTGAGTGACATTAGTTCTACTGTGACCGAACCAAGTTGTAGTTCCGACAATGGTAGTATTGAGTTGCAGGGGTTACCGTCAGGTGCTTTTGTAAGTTGGATTGATTGCCCAACATGCTCAGATCCAACACTCCCTGATATTGGTGAAGGTATATATGATGTTTCCATATTGGATGCAAGTGGCTGCCAAGCCGATTTACAAATACAAGTAAATTCAACTGACGGCCCAGCCATCGAAATCTTAGCAGAAAATGCAGCAACCTGCGGCAATGCCGATGGTGGCCTTATTTTCCAAGTGAGCAGCGGCAATTCTTTTGAATACCGCATCATTGGAACAGAAGTAATTACTGGTCAAGGTTCGCCAGATCAGCCGATTGCAATCAATAACCTGGAAGCAGATAACTGGATCATAGAAGTTACTGACCTTGTAAATAGCGACTGCGGTAATTTTGCCGTAGCTGAAATAGCTGGTGGGTTCGACGTAGGTGATTTAGATACCTATACTACCCTACCAAGTGAATGTGGTGTGCATGATGCAACTATTGAAATCAATGTTGATTTCCCCAACATGCTGAACCTAACGACAGATAAAGGAAATGCTCCTGCCCAGTTCATGTCCAATGTAACCGTCACTGACCTTTACGATGGTGATGTTACCATTAGCATGACCGATCCACTGACTAATTGTACGGAAGAGATTATTATCGATTTAGGAGAACAACCTGAGCCAGAGATCAACATAGGGGATTTTGAATTGACCCATTTGACCTGCCCTACTGATTTTGGCAGCATCAATTCGAATGTAGCTTATGAATTTTTCATTGAGGATGCAGGAGGGAATGTTAAATTGACCCCATGGAACGATGCGCCAAAAGGCACTTATAAACTTCGGTTAGAAGACGGCGAATGTTTCGATACAATGGATGTGACCATTGATGGCCCAGACCCATGGGACGTAACGCCTACTGTTGAAGATGAGACTTGCGATGGAGAGGATGGAACGATTTCTCTGCTGGTTTCTGGAGGAACACCTGACTATAAATTGGAATGGTCAAACAACGTAAGCACTTCTCTTAGCGCTGAAAATTTGAGCGCAGGCGATTATGAAGTGACCATCACCGATGATTTGGGCTGTACTTTCGTTGTGTCTGAATTTGTAGATGCCATGGATCCTTTCCAGTGCGATTGTGATCATATTTTCTACAACGATACAATTTACCAATCAGTGGCAGGCAATTTTACAAAAATCTGCTTGCCAACCGATTTGAGCATTCCTGATTTTGGCACCTATAATCTCGTCTTGGATGGTATCCAAACCAATAACAACATTGATGAATGTAGTGAAATGATTATCTACTACCCGTATTCGATCATTTTCACTAATGATCCTCCACCCTATCAAGTAGATGAATGGATTAGCCCATCAGGAGATTTAGCTGGTTTCCAATTTGAGACTTTAGACGAATTAGTTGCAAAAATGAAAGAGGAAGACCCAACAGGTAATTGGGTGAATGATAAAGACCTCAAACGTATAACAGGCGGTGACCCAAACAGGGTATATGGACACATGAATATCACTGCTGTACTCACTAGTTCATCGGGTAGTATGGCTCCAGATCCATATGTTTCAAATACTCCAAGTATAACAGTCAATGACGATAGGACGCATGTACTTATAGCTTCTGATCCACTTAACCCAGACTGTTCAGACACCCTTTATATTAACTTACTGGAAGATGGTATTCCTATTAGTGACACGCTTACTATCGAAATCGAAGTAGGAGAGGTAATTGATACTTGCCTCGACATAAGTCAATTAAATGGTGTTCCAGAATCATTGACCAACGACTGTGTCTCTCCAACCAATAATGCGCTGTGGTTAGCATCAGGTACGGAGTGCTTCGAATTAGAAGGAGTGAATGAAGGTACGGAAGAACTCTGCTTAGTACTATGCGATGACAACGGTTTATGTGATACGACACATGTAATTGTGGATGTAACTGGCGATGGCGAATTGTTCATTTACAATGGTTTCAGCCCTAACAACGATAATAAGAATGATTATTTCAAGATAAAAAATATTGAAAAATATCCGAATAACCATATAGCGATCTATAATCGCTGGGGCAACAGGATATATAAAAAGGACACCTATACCAACAGCGATCCCTGGCGGGGTAATTATAACCAACAAATTCTGCCTGATGGCTCTTATTTCTATATGCTCGAAGTTGAAATTGACGGGAAAATGGAAATGAAGAAAGGGTATGTACAGATAAGAAGATAAGAAGCATTTATTTATGATCTCTTAATTTCAAGATCATATCCAGACACTATTCAATGCGGGTTGCAAGGTGAAACACCTTCGCAACCCGCACTTTTTTTTAGTTGATTAGTGGTTAGAAAGGCTTTCTCATAAAATTTGAAAAAGAAAATTTAAGAGGTTTCTGAGTTACCCTTTAAGTTGAAATTTCCAAGACGAAAAGCTACTTGCTATTGATTTAAAATGTCAAAACCTAAGGGTTATCCCCCCCAAAACATTAATGCCATATGTTGGATAATACAACCAGCGAGCCCGGGTATTATCCAATAAATTATTCAATTGAAGGAAAGCACCGAAATTTTTAACAAACCAATATTCCGCACCGACATTCAAATCATACAAAGTATTCAATCGATCATAGAAAACATTAGGCGGGCTTTTGAACTCAGCCCAAACACCATCTTGGAGGTACATCTGTGCCGTACCTTTTAACTTACCATCATTTGAAGTATATACCGCTTGGAAATTGATTTCCAATGAAGGAATATGCCAGGATTTATCAATATTAGGACTGAGGTTTTCGTAGAAGCTTTGGCTTGCAGTGCCGGTCAGCACCAAACCTCTTATCGGTTCTGCGCTCAATGATCCACTAAAGCTAATGACGTTAACATCATCATATATTACGTTGAAGTCATTGATCAGTTGTTGATTGCCAAATGCCGGGAAGTTGAGTTGATAAAGTGGCAGATCATTGGTCGGCTTGTATCCTCCTTGAACAGAATATTCCAGTATGCTTAGATTACCCCTGATTCCGCCATAAACATTAAAATATTTGGTATTCCGCAAGGTATTGTCGGGGAAACGGGTATGAATATATGGGTTGTAATCAGCCAGAGTACGGAAGGTGTTTTTTTTCAGCCCTCCTTCTATGCCAGCAAAAACAGCCAGTTCATTTCCTGTCAGGTTCAACACTGCTTCAATATCAGGGAAAATCTGGAATTCATCATCATGTGAAATGATCCGTCCACCCAATTTCACCTTAAACATATCGGCGTGATAAGTGAATGCAGGAGAGATGGTGTAGTTATGAAGCGTCTGGCTGAACTCCATAGTATCGTTGTACCAGGTGAAGTCTGTCCGTAAACCAATGTCAAATGAATGCCTTTCGTTAATCCATTTGGTTGCATTTGCTTTAAGGTCAAATCCCTGTTCATTGGAGGCAAATTCGTCTCCCATAGCATAGAAATCAAAACCAGCACTGTAATTCAAATCGCCAGCGGTTTGTTCGCCATTAAAAATCTTCGCACCTAAATCAAAGATGCTGAACAATTGCTTCACCGACTCTTTTGTAATGTTTTCAAATTCATTGTTGTCCACAAAATTGTAGCCGTAATAACTCACCCGGTCAGAAGTAAAGCCCAAATTTGCCCCAACTGCAAATCCTTCCTGAAAATAATATGTCCCAGTACCTTCTGCTTTGGTCAGGCCGAATGATTGGTTTTCCACATCCCCACTCGACAAATCCGCCGAATGATGGAGAACATTTAATCCCAAATCATAAGAACTGTTTCCGTCCCGTTTGATGGATGTATGATAGGCTCCTTCACCATAAACAGCCTTTGGAAGTCCTCCTCCCAATTTGGCATAGGCATTATAAACATCCGGAATTTCCTCATCCGTTTTATAGGAAATGGGCCGTATGCGGGGTGCTGGATATTCCAAATTAAAAGTACGGGATGGCACTTCGTACCGTTGTTCCTTAACCGTATTGTCCACCTCAGGAAGTACTGGCGATAATGGCAGCTTTTCACTTTCAGTAAGCTGCGCCTCAAATATTTTAATTACTTCCACCTGTTCGCTTGGCAGGTCAGGATCTCCTGTTTGCGCCAGCAGCCCAGCGGAAAGAAATAATATGGTCAGAAAAAAGAATGATCTCATTTTTATTAGTGATTAGTTGATTAGTTGATTAGTGATTAGTCATTGTGTGATAAGTGATCAATTGATTGGTAATATTTTAAAAAGACCCGTAAAATGAACTATGAACGAATCTATCTAATCAACTAATCACCGATCACTAATCACTGATTTCCATCATCCATAAACTTATCCCCCGTATCGATCCGGCTACTGCCTGCTTCTTGTTTTTTGAGGGTTTCCAATTTTTTACGGGCTGTAGGGATGATCTCGTCCGTTTGATTCTCGTAATTTTGGATAAGGGCTTCCAATACCGTTTTGGCACTGAATGTATCGCCTTGTTCCGCAAAAACATCAGAGAGCAAGAGTAGGCTTTTGCCAACCCAGAAGGGGTAGCCTGAGCTCTCGTTATTATTATCAAGGCAACGTTTTTTTGCCTTGTCCAAATCCCTGTTGAAGTAGTGTATTTCAGCAATGAGATAGCGGGCTTCGGCTGTTTGCTCATTGTCGCTGAGTTGCATTACTCTATTAAATGAAGTCATGGCCGTGGCATAGTCCTTTTTGTCAAAAGCTATTTTACCCAAATAAAACTCAGCCGTCGATTTTTGCAAATCTGTCGCAGCCGGATTACCGGCCACCTTGCGGGCAGACGACTGAACAGCTACTGTATTATTGAGTCGGTAAGCGGCACGCATAGCGCCGAGTTGCGCCTCAAAACGGTCTTCCGGCACATCTGTTTCAGTTTCCCATTTTGTGTAGTAATCATAAGCCTTGTTAAAATCCTGCTCATTGTGATAGGCAATCTGAGCTGCCTTGCCAAGCGCATCCACATAGTAACGGCCCTGACCTTTGGCCAATATCCATTCATAATCCTTGAGGGCATTGGTGTATTGTTCCAAAACAGCATAACTCTCACCCCGATGATAACGGGCCGCTATCATATTAATACCATTGGGATATCGATTGATATAGTTGGTATAAGAAGTAATGGCACGTTCGTATTGTCCATTTTCATAGGCCGTCTCAGCTGCATCAAAAGCCAATTGGTCTTTTTCAGAACCCTCCAGATCGTAACCAGGAATGGTTTCCAGAAACGCAGTAAAGCCATCGGGATCGCCCATGTCCTTGATATAAATTTCCCGAAGGGCAGTCAAAGCAGCATCGGCTTCTTCTTTATTGGGGGAATGGGAAAACACCTGCTTGTAATATTCAATGGCTGCTGGTCGATTGCCTTGATTATATGCTACGAGGCCGAGGCGAAGCAGTGCATCGTTCACCAAATCCGAATTTGGATAATCTCCCACTAATTTCTTAAACGACTCCGTTGCCTTACTGGATTGCTTGATTTCCTGATATGTAATGCCCAACTGGAACAGCGCATCGTCGGCATAAGGTGACTTGGAATGCCGATCAATCAAGCTTTCCAATGCAATGATTTTATCTGTATTCCTTCCCCGCAAACCTTCTATAATGGCTTTTTGAAACAGCGCATATTCGAAACCCGGATAACGGGCATTCACTGCCGCGTCGTAAAAACGGATGGCGTCGTTGTATTTGTTTCGCTTGAACAAACAATCCCCTGCCCGCAACGTCGCATCACCCAGCACAGATTCTTTGACTGTTTTATTCGTAATGAAAGAACTGTTGCGTCGGATGCCATCTACTGCATCCCTAAAGTACTTTTCGGCAGTATTGTAGTTTTTCTTTTTTAAATAATTATAGCCTTGCAAATAATTGGCAGTATAGATAGAGGATTCGTCAGGCAAGTTCCGCTGTGATCTTGTGAGCGCAAGAAACTGGTTTAAGTAATCGATACTGCGATCGTAATTTTTTTCCTGATGCAAGATGTCTCCCAGCCAGTATAATCCTAATGCTTTATAGCGGGAATCTACCGAATTGGCCACCGACTTCGTAAATAATTCTTTGGAAGCAGTCCATCGTTCATCCCGATGATGCTGAACACCCCTTAAGTAAAGCACTTGCTGGTAGGCCTCTTTCAATTGCGGTGTTTTATTGGGCATACCTTCTAAAGTACGGATGGCTTCGTCGTAATTGCGGGTATTGACAAAAATATCGCTCATCAATATTTGCGCCTCAGTATAATAAATGGAATTAGGCTGAATCCTCTGTAACGCCGTCAAAGCATCTTTGTCAAATTTAAGTTCGTAAGACAGTTTGGCATAATTGATCAGTGCAACTTCTTGCAAATCAGGATCGTAACTCATACGGCTACATGCGGCAAAAGCATTACGAGCCGCCTCTTTGTCTTTTAAGCGGAGGCGGCAATCGGCCAAATAATACAATCCCATTTGCCCCAAAGCCGAATTGATAGAAGTGAGTTGCTGAAAATTTTCCGCTGCGTCACCGTATTTTCCTGCCTGATATTGACAGTAGCCCAGCTGGTAAAAATCCTGCTCTTTCATCTGCCGGGTGACACCAGCTTCCAGGTATGGCAATGCTTCATCGTACTCGCCCATTTCAAAATAGGCCTGCCCGACCAAGCGGTTCATTTCCTTCAAGTTCCTCAGCTTTTTGTTTTTCAGTTTTGGAACGGTGTATTTAATCAGTTCATCGTAATCACGTTGAGCAAAATAGATTTGGGCGATGTAATAAGGCACATGTGATTTATACGACTGCGAACGCTCCACTAAGCGGAAAGCCTTGATTGCATCGGTATATTTTGTTTGGAAAAATTTGCACAGGCCGTAATAGTAATTGGACGGGTAAAAATAATCGCCCGGTGCATCCTTAATATGCACAAAATTGGCCTCTGCCTCCCGGAATTGCTTTTGCACGAAATAGCAATAACCTGTTTTAAAATAGACCTCTGCCCGCTGCACAGAATTCAGTCCACGGGGATTGATCTCCTTGTAAAATTCCAATGCCTTGTCATACTTTTTGGCATTGTAAAAATAATTGGCCACCTCCATCAGCGCTTGACTGGCCAGCGGATCGGGACTATATTTTCTAATAAAATCAAGGATCAGTTTTTCCCCATCCGGCTTGTCGAGCCGCACTGCTGATTTGGCATAACCCAGCTCCGACTCCATCCGCAACTGCTCCCACTCCGGCTCATTGGCAGGCCGCAACAGGTTGATGGCCTGCTTGTACTCCGACATGGCATACCCGTACACCCCTTTGTTGAAAAAAATCCTCGCCCCTTTTGTAAGCAAGGTTGGCCTCGGTATAAACCGTCGTCTTCTGAGCTATCATTTGCCCTGTGAGGCAAACCAGCCCAAAAAATAGAAATGCTCTTATTAAATGCATCATTGCTTGGTATTTCAATTGAAATGATTGATTGTTGAATGGTTAAATGGTTTGATGGCTACATGGTTAACTGATGAATGTCAGATTGCAATCTGGCTTCCACAGCCATTCAACCATTTAACAATCAACCATCTAACTTTAAATGACCATCTATTAAATCGGTAAGTTGTTCAGATATTTTGAAAACAATAACAGTCTTCCCTGTTATCTGGATGCAAATGTCAAATCCCTTTATGAAAGTAATAGTGATACAGCGGTGAAATTATAAAATTTTTGATTGTGAAGGACTTGGAGAGGTGGGGGTTCGGGGAAATAACGGTTTGAGAAGGTGAATTCGTATGGAGGTGAGCTGGAAATGAAGAAGATCATTGGGCAGGCAATTAATTCCGGAACCTGGGCTGAGGGTTCGATCCCTCTCGGGGCTACCTGTAATCCTTACTAGATGGTAGAACAGTTTAAAGGGAGAATTAAAATGATGGGATTACTACACATTTGGTAATCCCATCATTCAAAAATCTTATATTCATGATTCAAATGCCAAGATCGTCTTCTCAATAATATCACAACACTCATGCAACTGCTCCTCCGTCATCACCAGCGGTGGGGCAAAGCGGATGATATTGCCGTGGGTCGGTTTGGCGAGTAGTCCATTTTCTTTCAGAGCCACGCAGATGTTCCAAGCCGTTTTGCTGTCCTCTGAATCGTTGATGACAATGGCATTGAGCAGGCCTTTTCCACGTACCAATTTCACTAAGTCGGTTTTTTCGATCATGCGGTTCATGCGCTCTCGGAAGAGGTTGCCAAGATGGGCAGCATTTTCTGCAAGCTTTTCATCTTTGACCACTTCAAGAGCTTCCATGGCGACGGCACAGGCGAGTGGGTTGCCTCCGAAGGTCGAACCATGTTCTCCGGGTTTAATAGTAAGCATGATGTCGTCATTGGCGAGGACTGCGGAGACGGGGAATACACCACCAGATAAGGCTTTTCCCAAAATCAAAATATCAGGGTGGACATCTTCGTAATCGCAGGCCAACAATTTACCAGTACGGGCGATGCCTGTTTGCACCTCGTCGGCGATGAAAAGGGCGTTGGCTTCTTTGCAAAGTTTGGCTGCTCCAGCGATGTAGCCATCATCAGGGACAAATACGCCCGCCTCTCCCTGTATGGGTTCTACAAGAAAACCTGCCACATTGGAATCTTTTAATGCTTCTTTCAAGGCATTGAGGTTATTGTATGGAATTACTTTAATACCGGGTAGGTATGGCCCATAATCTTTGGTTGCATCTGGGTCAACACTGGCAGAAATGACGGCTTGGGTGCGACCGTGGAAGTTGCCGTGGGCAAAAACGATTACGGCTTGCTGTTCGGCAATGCCCTTCACTTTGTACGCCCACTTTTTGCACAACTTCATTGCCGTTTCCACTGCTTCTACTCCCGAATTGATCGGCAGCACTTTGTCGTAGCCGAAATATTCGGTGACGTATTTTTCATAAGGACCTAATTTGTCATTGTAAAATGCCCTCGAAGTCAATGTCAAAACATCGGCCTGTTCTTTAAGTGCATTTATGATGCGGGGATGGCAATGACCTTGATTGACAGCGGAATACGCAGAGAGGAAATCATAATACCGTTTTTCTTCTACATCCCAAACATATACGCCTTCGCCACGGGAAAGCACGACAGGCAGCGGATGGTAGTTGTGGGCACCATATTTATCTTCGAGATTCATGAGGTCTTGGGACGACAGTTGGGTAGCGATCATTTTCTTTGTGATTAGTTGATTAGTGATTAATGATTAATGATTAATGCGAATGACGGGTTAAATCAGATCATTGGTTTTCAGCAAGTTATAGCTCTAAATCATGGTGATTTTAAAAATCACCATGATTTAATCTTTTGATTATCAATACCTTTTCATTTTTAACCCGTCATTCACATGATTAGGGAATTGAAAATGGTTCTTTGATTGCAAAATTACAGTGATTGATGGTCATTTCATAAAAGAGATAACCTACCTCTAAATAATTCAGAAGGGATCGTTTGACCAAAGGTTGACAATCTATATTTGACTGGCATCATTTTCCTCCCTACTTTTGCCTTGGAATTATTCTAAATAACGTTCAAATGATTAAGCCCAAGCACATCGCTTTTTCCGAAGAAGGTCAGAACCCCACCAAAGTCACCACTCACCTACCCTATTGGTTGCCCATCGTTCAGCCCAAGAAAAAGAAGAAGTGCTGTAAAAAATATAAAAAAGGGAAACGCTGTGGCAGATGCCCGAATGGCTAATGGTGAGAGGTTAATGGTGAATATTGCCTTTATTCACCATTAACCATTTATTTGACGACTAATACTGACCCCGTCAATCGCTTTCCATCCTCCAATTCCAGCACATAGAAGTAAACACTATTCATCACCTGGCCATTTTGGTAGGAGCCATTCCAGTCATTTTTGTAATCTTTTGAGCGATAGACCGTGCGACCTAACTGATCATAAATGGAAAGTTGGTAATCATATAGTCGCTCAATGCCTTTTATTTCAAAATAATCATTGATGCCATCACCGTTTGGTGTGATACTGTTGGTGATTTGGATTTCAGTTGCGTTGAACTCGTTGGTCGGGGAAAGAGGGTCATCAGATCCAACATTGACGAACAGGTAAGTAGTATCACAGAAGCCGTAGTCGTCACAAAGAACCAAACAGGTTTCGGAAGAGTCCTCAAATACGCCCTCCAACGATAGGCAATATGTTCCAGCAATGGTTTCTATGATTAAACTGTTGCTGGAGCTGTTGTTGCATATTTCAACGTCATCGTTCAACTCACCGATGAGTTCTCCAACGTTGAGGCAGAAAGTATCTATGGCACCAACAGGCAAGGAAATGACCACTTCGTCCGTAGTGATACAGGCCAAAATTATGACCAGTTCGTCAGTTGTTCCACTTGGAATATGTGTACCAGACAGGTGATGGATACCGGGTTCTATTGGAAAGCCATATAAAGAAGGCTTTGAAGCGAAATTAACACCTGCGGTAAACCCAATTCCAGTATTGATTTCTCTACAGGAAAGTCCTCCATAGATATTTATCTCATTTCCGCCTACCAAAATGTTCTCGTCGGCATCATACGACCAATTGCCAGTTGAATCCCATTGATTCATCATATTGGCCAATTCATCAAATGTGTCGAAGGCGCCTGAATAGAATTGCCCATTCACTTCCCATTGTTCAAGTGAAAAAGGTGGGTTCATTTGCAGGGCAATCGAAACCCCATAAGTATAAGTAGTTTTGTAATCGCATATTTCCAGAATGTCATCCACAGTTTCGCCATTCAAGATGAAGGAATATTCATCAAATTCCGCAATAGACATTTCAAAACAATAGTCGAAAACGCCATTGTCGCAGGGTACGGATAACATCAAAGTATCTTCGGTAAATAAGGTAAGTTGAACCGTTTCTTCCAAAGTCACCTGCAAAGTTTCACTGCAAATATTGGTAGGGTTCGACACAACAATTTCATGCTGGCCGATAGGCAATTCCATGATTGTACCCAGATCAGCCATACCAATTTCAGGTGACAAATAAGAATTGTCATTGGTCGGAATGGTGTAAATGTACAAACCACTATAGTCTCCACCTGCATTAGTACTTATTAGTTGAAATGTGTTTTTATCATTTTTCCAATCACTAAAATCATCCACTTGGCTCATGCCGCCCGCCAATTCATCCATCGAATAAATAACCGTGCTGAACAACTTGCCATAATGTTCCCATACAACAGAAAAAGGCCCAGATTGAGCTGAGTCTGGTACGATGGAATAGTCATAAGCAATGACTTGTTTTTCATCACAGCCTTGTATTGTTCCAAGATAGGGTTGGCCATTTACCAAAATCTCATTCCCCATAGTCACCCCGTAAGGGATGGGTAAGCAAACTTCTGTTTCGCCATATGGCACTTGAACGAAAAGTGAATTTTCCTCAAACATGGGCGCACAGCGGTTGCAATCATCGAAAATATCGAACTCGACTGTTTCCACACAATTGTTATCTCCGTCATGTACCATAATGACCACATAGTGACCGGCCATCAGATTGGTTCGGCCACTGTTATTAGCAACGGGACTGCCTAAATTAGGAATCCAAGTGAAAGAATAATCCGCCACATCCTGCTCCAATTCGATGAGTGCTGATCCGTCGTTGAGACCACATGTGGCATCGGTCAGGTCAAGACCGCTGACGGTGGCAGGCACACAATTGCATTCATTTAAAACAGTCAATTCAAACGTATCGACACAAGGGCCATCCGCCACGACGATTTGGTAGTCGCCAGCAGGCAAATGCTCCCGGTTGTTGCCATCTGGACCTAATGGAGTACCGAGATCGGGAATCCATGTGAAAGAAAAATCGGATTCATTGCCAACCACATAAAATAAAGCAATCCCATTTTCATCATCGCAGGATTCTGGGGAAATAGAAATGAATTCCACTTCTGGCATCTGGTTCTGAAGCACATAAATGGTTTGGTAGAAATAGCTCCTGTTGCCACATTCATCTATTGCCGTCCATTCCCGGGTATGGTCTTCCCCTTCAGCCGAGGCTGTGATATAGTCAGTAAAGGTCAATTCTACATTGCCGCAATCATCTGACACTTCCGGCACCCCAAATTCAGGTATTTCACCACCACAATTAATGGTCGTATCATTAGGCATATTGGAAAAAACAGGGCCTTCTTTGTCCACATACTGAACATAAATGGTGACTACCGTATCATGACCACAATCATCTGAGGCTGACCAAACATTAGCTAAAATGGCGATGTAATCATCGGTTTGACAATCACCAAACTCCACGTAGTCTTCGTCGAAAGTAAATTCAAGGCCGCCGCAGTTCGTCTCTGCATGGGCATCTTCCAAGCCGAATACAACTGGGTCATCACATTGAACAATGATCGTATCGCCATCGGATGCCCCGACCAAATCAGGGTTGGTGAATTCAAAGTCCAAAGCGAAATTTTCCACCACAAAAATCAACTGGGTGTCCGTAGTGACATTGCCACAATCATCTTCCGCAATCCATATGCGGGTAATGGTGAACGGGCAATTCGGCCGATCAATGGTTTCGATGGGGTAATAAAAAGGACTGTCCGTACAATTATCCGTTACTGTCACATCAACCAATACAGGAACATTCCCACAGAGAACGGTCGTATCTTGCGGCACGCCAGTAATCACTGGGCTGGTCAGGTCTTGTACGAAGATGGTAAAGAACAGGCTGTCGGTATTGCCACAGCAGTCTGTGGCAGTCCAACCACAGTACCTTTTTTCAATAAAACCATCGACATCGCAATCGCCCTGAGTTACATTTTCTTCAAACGTTCTGGTTGTTTCACAACAATCATCGTAAGCATCAAAGCCAAGGGAATCGAGCGAAGGAATTTGGGTACAGTCAGCGTACAAGGTGTCGCCGTGTTTTATTTCACCAAAAAATGCGTGTGTGGCAAATAGGGTTGGAGGTGTGTCGTTGACCACGGTTACAAGCTGCGTCCCGGTCGTACCATTTCCACAACTATCATAGACTGTCCAGTTTCTTTCCAAAACATAAGAGCCAATACAACTGCCTGGTATCGAGTCGGTTGAATAAAACACATCGAGATCATCATAGCAGTCATCTTGGGCAGTCACAATAGCATTGTTGGCAGGTACAGCGTCGCAATCAACAGTGATATCAGCAGGTACATCTATCAATACAGGCGGCGTATTGTCAATGATAAATACGGTGAAATATAGACTGTCGAAATTGCCGCATTCATCGGTCACAGTCCACCCGCAGTATCGTTGTTCGACAAAGCCTTCTGTGATGCAATCGGCACGGGTCACTGTTTCCTCAAAGGTCCGGGTCACTTCTGAGCAGTCATCAGTGGAGGCAAAACCAATGGAATCAAGCGATGGAATTTGGCTGCACTCGGCATAGAGAACATCCCCATGTTTTATTTCACCAAAAAACGAATGCATGGCAAATGTGGTCGGTGGTGTTTCATCAACTACTGTAATTGTTTGCGTTTCGAGAGCTGTATTGCCGCAGCCATCAGTGGCCGACCAAGTTCTCTCAATGACATATGTACCTGAACAAGTGTAAGTTATCGTATCTTCTGTGATAAATATTTCTAAATCATCTTTGCAGTTATCAGTAACCATAACTACCGCATCATTGGGCGGAACACTATTGCAATCAACCGTCACATCAGCTGGCACTCCGCTCAATTCAGGGGCATAATAATCGCTTATAAGTACAGTAAAAAACAAACTGGCAGTATTTCCACATTCATCGGTAGCCGTCCAACCACAGTACCTCATTTCAAGATAACCATCTACCAGGCAAGATCCCGGAGTAACGTTTTCCTCAAAAGTGCGGACAACTTGGCCACCACAATCGTCCGTTGCTGAAAAACCAATAGAGTCCAAAGATGCGATCTGGGAGCAATCAGCAAAAAGGACATCTCCATCTTCGATTTCACCAAAGAAAGCATGGGTGGCAAAAAGCGTTGGTGGTACCTCATCGGTAACCGTGATCAATTGCGTTTCGGCGGAAGTGTTTCCGCATTCATCTGTTGCCGTCCAAGTACGGGTTATTTCCATTCCACATGCATTGAATGTAGTGTCTTGGGTAAAGGTACTGACTGGGTTGACGGTACAATTATCAGAAACAATAATGGGCGATGTGACTATTTCAACATATTCACATTGAGCAGTTAAGTCAGCTGGGACGCCTGTAATTACAGGCATTTCAATATCTTCAATAGTAATAATCTGACTGGCAGTTGTTACCAAACCAGAATTATCCTCCGCTGTCCAGGTACGGGTGATGAAATAACAACATCCGCTACCAGTAGGCTCATCCATGACCGTCAATAAAGGATCAGGATCACAGTCGTCATTCGAAGTGACATTTGCAGAAGGTGCAGGTACATCAGCAGTAGATGGAACTGTAATGTCAGAAGGCACATTCAAAATAATGGGTGCCTCCTCTTGCATGTAGGTGATGACTTGCGATTGAATATCAATATTGCCACAATCATCCGTAGCTGTCCAAGTGCGGGTAGATTGCAGACCGCCATTTACTATTTCGTCTATTTGGGAAAATGTGACTACAACGTTGTCATCACAATTGTCGACAGCAACTATAGATGGAGGAGCAGGTTCATCTCCAATGCACGGATACATTATATCGGCAGGCACATTCTGCAAAGAAGGCGGCGTATTGTCGATAACCACTATGCTTAAAAACAAGCTGTCCACATTCCCACAGCAATCGGTAGCTGTCCAGCCGCAGGTCATATTCATCAGGTAGCCATCTTCCACGCAATCCCCATTGGTAACGGACTCATGGAATTGAATTGTTGGAGCACCACAGCAATCATCAGTGGCCACTGCATCATTTTCCGTAAGCACTGCTATCTGATTGCATTCCAAATAAATCACATCCCCATGCTGATAACCTGCAAACATAGGATGTGTGATGGTCAGTTGGGGTGCATCATTGTTTTGCACAGCCAACATTTGGGTGGCAAAAGCCATGTTCCCACAACCGTCAAAGGCCGTCCAACTGCGCTCTATATGGGTTACACATCCATTGGCATCACTGGTTATATTTTCCGTCATGGTGACGGGAATGTTCCCATCGCAGTCGTCAACTGCTGTCACGTTTGGTGCGGTGAGATTGTTGCAATCCGTTACTCCACTCGCTGGGACATTTATCAAAGTTGGAGGAACAAAATCTTGCACTAAAATATTTTGCGAAGCAGAAGAAGAATTACCACAAGAATCAGTAGCCGTCCATGTCCTCATAATCACCTGGCAACCACTGGCAGTATCACCCCAAATCATTTCTTCAAAGTCTACCGATGTATCGCCAAAGCATTCATCGAAGGCTGTCACTGTTGGTGGGGTTGGCACATTTCCGCAGGAAACCGTCACATCGGCAGGGGTGGCACTTAAAATAGGCGGCGTCAGATCAGTAACAAAGACGGTAAAATAAAGGCTATCGGTATTGCCGCAGCAATCTGTCGCTGTCCAGCCACAATAGCGTTGTTCCACATAGCCATCTAGGTTGCAATCGCCCCGGGTTACATTTTCCTCAAAGGTTCTGGTGACAGCGCAACAATTATCCACTGCGGAAAACCCAAGTGAGTCGAGTGAAGGAATTTGTGAACAATCAGCATACAAAGTATCTCCGTGGTTGATATTTCCAAAGAAATTATGCGATGCCATCATGACGGGTGGCGTGTTGTCAAAAACATTTACAGTTTGAGTAAATGAAATGGAATTGCCTTGTGCATTGGTAGCTGTCCAAGTTCGCTCAATGGTCATGCCACAGCCGGGCGCAGTCACTACACTATCAAGTGTTATAGTTAAATTCAAATCGCAATCATCGGCAAAAACAGGGGCATCAAATGGGATTGGTTGGTCACATGCCACTGATTGATTTGAGAACGGGGTGTAACTAAGATAAGGGGTCGTATTCAAAACACTAACAGTCGCATCATCTGTATCCAAGCAACCAAGGCCGTCCATGTATGAGACGAGATAAGTTGTCGTAACAGAAGGGCTTGCGGTTGGGTTTGCAATGCTAGGGTCGCTAAGGTTGTTGGGCGGCAACCAACTGAATGTCCCGCTGCCATAAGGCACTGTGGCCATAAGTTGGGCACTTCCTCCAAAACAAATCGTTTCGTCGTCCGCTGTCACGTCAGGGCAGGTGTAAAGGCAAATGGTTTTTGTGGTATCACATTCTCCCCAATTCAAGGAAATACAATCGGAGAAGCCATTGGTATTCATTGCTCCATTAGAAACAAACCTCTGCCCAGATGGCAGCACATACCCAACCATATAATTGCCTGGGGTCAGGCCATCAAAAGCATACCTTCCTTGTGTATCTGTTAATACTGTTGCAATAGGATTGACCATATCACTACAATCATAAAGATTGACCGTTGCTCCTACTAAAAGCTGATCTGATGCATCCACTTGGTCGTTATTGTTGGTGTCCTCACAAACGATGGAGCCGATGAAGCTACATTGCAGCGGAATGTTGTTGGCATGGATAGCCGGGTCGCCCAGTTCCAAATCGAAATCAAAATAATAAGGGTTGGCAGTACAGGCGGTATCTATGAGGTAACCATTATTTTCCAAAGAACCCAATGTCACGGGATTGGCCATACCAGTTGGATCAAAAACACCGCCCGGCGGGCAGTCCACACTCAGTGGAAAGCCGCTCGGGTGTGTATATTGGATGGTGTATGTCCCTGTCGCACCGACAGCATAAAATTCATAATAACCTGTTGAGCCATCATTAATAATTACAACTTCGCTATTGGGGATACCATTTGGCCCAGTTATTTGGACCGTTCCTCCTGCTACTATCCTTCCTGTTTTTTCACAATAAATATATCCGGTTGGGTCATGATCTAACAGTGTGATTTCCTCATCATCAATGTCGTCCTCATTGGGGTCTTCATTGTTGGGTGTGGAGTCAATATCACTTACTGTTACCCCATTGGCATCAGTAGCACTATCAACTTCAGCTACATTTTCCAAAGTAGCACCGGAAGCGCCGTATTGGGCAATCAAATAAATATCCAACACCACTTCGTCATTTGGCACAATAGGGCCTGTAATGTTGTACGTTGCTGTTGAATCATTTACCAAAACCCATTGCGTATTGTTGTTGCTAAATATTAAACCTGCCGGGAGGTGGTCGGCCACCACCACATTGTAAGCATCAGTCAAACCTTCGTTGATAATTCTGATCTGATAATGGATTTCGTCCCCGATATCCACCATGTTGGATTGACCGGGGGCAAGAGATTTGATCAAAGCCAAGTCGAACATGGGGTCGTAAATCCCCATGTCCAACGTCGGGTTGTTCTCGCCAGGTGACAAGCTTACCACATCGGTCATGCCCATGCTACCAGCGTCGCTGTCCGTGGCATCGCTTCCACTATTTGGTGTAGTGGTAAAATAATCGGCCGGCAAAGAATTTAAATCGAATTGGACATAATAATCGTCCGGTTCGAGGTCAGTAAATCCATAAAAGCCATTGGCATTGGTGAAAACCGACCCCACTTCGAGGTCATCGCCGCCACCTTTTTGGCCGTCGTTTCCAAGGTTAAATAAGCGGATCAAAACATCGGGAACACCCAGTTCCCCATTATCTTGTTGCCCGTTCACGTTGTCATCATACCAAACGAAATCGCCAATGGAGGCAAGTTCTGGTTCAATTCCAAAATCTATAGTGGTATTATCTTCGGCAGGGCCAAGGGTAATCACATTGGTCATACCGTTTTGGTTGGCGTCGCTATCTGTTGCATCATTACCTGCATTTTGCAGCGTCGCATAGTAAGTTCCATTATAAGGTGAAAGGTCAAACATTACATAATAACTACCAGGCTCCAAATCAATAAATAAATAAGAACCGTCAGCGCCTGTCTGCATAGTCTGTACCTGCATGTCATCTCCCCCACCCTTTACGCCGTCATTGCCAAGATCGAACAAAGTAACCCACATATTGGGAACCCCCAATTCGTTGGCGTCCTGCTGGCCGTCGTGATCAGTATCGAACCAAACAAAATCACCAAGGGAGGCCAGTTCTGGGTCAAGCCCAAAATCAATGGTCAAGTTTTCCTCACCAACCCCAAGTATGATAGGCTCTGTTGCACCGATAGAATTGCCGTCGCTGTCAGAGGCGTCATCCCCAATATCTTGCTGAGTTGGGAAATGCGTTCCCAAATAGGCCGACATGTCGAAAATGACGCAATAGCTGCCAGCCTCAAGGCTATCGAACAAATAAGACCCATCAGCTAAAGTTTGAGAGGAAAAAAGGAGGGCATCATCCCCACCACCTTTCACGCCGTTTGGCCCAAGGTCGAATAAGTGAACAGGCATGTTAGGTACACCGGGTTCGTTGTTGTCCTGTTGTCCGTTGTGGTTGATGTCGAACCAAGTGAAATTCCCCAGTGAAGAAAAATCTGGTTCAATGCCTGCATCAATTGTATTGCTGTTTTCACCGGAGCCGAGAGTGAACACTTCCGACATGCCCATCGCATTGAAGTCGTTGTCGGAAGTATCCGCTCCCAGGTCTTGATCAGTGACATGGTAGTTGAGTGGTAAACTCGAAACGTCAATCATTACATAGTAATCACCAGGAGTCAACCCGTTAAAGCTATATTTTCCAAAACCATCGGTTTGTTTTGTATCAATCAAGTTGTCATCATTCGTGCCTTTTATTGCATCCTGACCGAGGTCAAATATTTGAATAGTAACATTTGGAACTCCTGATTCACTTCCTCCTTGTTGCCCATCCCGGTCTTCATCATACCAGACCATATCACCTACCGAGGCATACTCCAAAGGCAGGTACAGCCCAAAATCAACGGTTGTGTTTATGTTTCCATCAGGCTCATCATCAATTGTAAGTCGTATGGTATCGGACATGACCATGCTGCCCATCTGCGAACCATCATCCTCATGATCCACATTGTTGTCAGTACCCGCAATAGGCTCATAAGCACCATTGCCATCATTATCGAAACGACCATCGCCTGTGGAACTGACGTAACCACTCGGCACACCATTGCCCGTCAATTTCACATAATATAGACCTTCGGAAAGTCCTGTGAACAAATAGCCGCCTTGTCCACCCGTCAATTGGGTGGCAACCTCTACATCATCGTTGGTATTTTTCAAACCATCAGGGCCAACGTCGTATAATTTTACTTCCACATCTGCCAACCCAACATCATTATTATTGAAAATACCGTCGTTGTCGAGGTCGTCAAAAACAAGGTTACCTAAACTCAATGTTGGCAGCGTCTGTGGCTCGTATAGGCCAAAATCAACCGTGTTGTTTACATGGACATCTGGCTCACTAAACCAAGCAAGCCTAATGGTATCGGACATAATCATACTGCCCATCTGCGAGCCATCATCTTCATGGTCAATATTGTTGTCCGTTCCAACGGCTGGTTCAAATGTACCTGAACCATCTTGGTCGAAAACCCCGTCACCTGTGGAGCTGACGTAATTGGCAGGGATACCAACGCCCGTTAATTTTACATAAAACACTCCTTCTTCCAATCCGGTGAAAAGATATTGCCCGTTGTTATCAGTCGTTTTTGTATCAACCAATATGTCATCATTTGTTCCCTTTTCCCCATCACTTCCAACATTATTTACTTCCACTTCCACCCCACTCAGTCCCATATCATTATTATTGAAAATGCCATCGTTATCATAGTCAGTGAATACCAGGTTGCCCAAGGACATGGTGGGCTCGTCCTGAGGCTCATAGAGGCCAAAATCAACCGTTTTGTTTATATGCGTTTCTGGTTCATTGCCAAAAGTCAACCGAATAGTATCGGACATGACCATACTTCCCATTTGTGTACCATCGTCATTACCGTCCACATTGTTATCCGTTCCTAGGGATGGCTCAAAAGCCCCTGCTCCGTCTTGATCATAAATGCCGTCGCCAGTGGAACTCATGTAGTTTGTGGGAATGCCAACTCCTGTCAGTTTCACGTAATAAACACCTTCAAATAGATTTGGGAAGGAATAACTGCCATCGTTACCTGTCAATTGAAAGGCGATAAAATTATCATCGGGAGTGCCTTTTATTTCATCGTCACCAATATCATACAGTTCTATTTCAATATCAACTAAACCAGTGTCCATATTATTGAAAAGGCCATCATTGTCCAAATCATGGAAAACAAGGTTGCCCAATCCCATAACAGGGGGTACTTGTGGACTGAAGAGGCCAAAGTCAACGGTTGTATTTACATTGCCATCTGGTTCGTCGTCAAAGGTCAATTCGATAGACTCACTCATAATCATTACACCCATTTGAGTACCATCGTCAGTTGCATCCACATTGTTATCTGTGCCTGTTGCAGGTTCATAAGTGCCACTTGAATCCATGTCATATTGGCCATCCCCAGTTGAACTTTCGAATCCTGCGGGTATGCCATTTCCACTTAGTTTTACATAATAAAAACCTTCTGAAAGCCCTGTGAACAAATACTCCCCTGTATTCGATGTGAACATGGAATTAAGCTCATTATCATCAGCTGTGCCTTTAATACCATCGATACCAAGATCGAAAAGCAGGACTTCTACATTTGCAAAACCAGTATCCGTATTATTGAAAATACCATCATTGTCGAGGTCATGAAAAACAAGATTACCAAGTGTGAGAGTCGGCTGCACCATTGGCTCATAGAGGCCAAAATCAACAGTTGAGTTGACATTGCCTGCAGGCTCGTCACCAATGACTAATCGGATGGTATCGGACATGACCATACTGCCCATTTGGGTGCCGTCGTCATCTAAATCAATATTATTATCCGTTCCGGTAAAAGGCTCATAAGTACCTGCCCCGTCCATATCAAAAGGGCCATCACCAGTCGAACTTATAAAATTAGAAGGAATACCTGTACCAGATAATTTCACATAATACAATCCTTCAAAAATGCCATTGAAAACATAAATGCCCTGGCTATTGGTGGTTTGCGAAGAAATCAATTCATCGTCAGCAGTACCCTTGATTCCGTCAGTACCTAATTGATAAAGTTCTACTTCCACATCTGCCAATCCTGTATCTACATTATTATAAATACCGTCGTTGTCCAAATCATGGAAGACAAGATTGCCCAAAGCCATGATTGGTGGAGTAGTTGGTTTGTACAACCCAAAATCAACAGTGGTATTCACATCACCTCCAGGTTCGTCGCCAATGGTCAGGCGAATGGTATCAGACAGCACCATGTTGGGCATGACTTCTGTGCCATCGTCATCGTTGTCCACATTATTGTCTGTGCCTGAAAATGGTTCATAAGCACCTGCTCCGTCTGCATCATATGGACCATCGCCAGTGGAGCTAAGATAGCCGGACGGGACGCCATTACCGCTCAATTTCACGCAATAAACCCCTTCCAAAATATTTGAAAATAAATATTGGCCTGCACCATTGGTGAGCAGGGTATCCACATTAAAATCATCAGTGGTGCCTTTGGTGCCATCAGGGCCAACATTTACCAAAAACAACTCAACGCCAGCGATACCTATATCATCGTTATTGAAAATACCATCGTTATCAAAATCTTCAAATACGAGGTTTCCAAGTGACAAGGTTGGTTGGATCTGAGGTTCATAGAGGCCAAAATCAACAGTGTTGTTTATATCTCCTTCCGGTTCATCTCCTAACATCAACTGGAAAGTATCAGACATGATCATGTTGCCCATTTGAGTACCATCGTCTATCCCATCCACATCATTATCAGTGTCGAGGGAAGGCTCAAACATGCCTGCGCCATCCATATCAAAGGGACCATCTCCTGTCGAACTGATGTAACCAGATGGGATACCATTGCCATTTAATTTTATAAAATATACGCCTTCATCCAGCCCTGTAAATAGATACTCACCCAGATTGTCAGTGGTTTGGGTATCAATCAAATTATCGTCAGCAGTTCCCTTAATGCCATCTGCCCCGAGGTCATATAGTTCAACTTCCACCCCTTCAATACCGAGGTTATTATTGTTGAAAAAGCCATCGTTATCAAAGTCATTGAAAACGAGGTTACCAACTGAAACTGTTGGCAGTGGTTGCGGCTCATAAAGGCCAAAATCAACGGTGGGGTTGTCATTGCCATTTGGTTCTCCATCTAAAGACAAGCGAATGGTATCAGACATAATCATTGCCCCCATTTGAGTGCCATCGTCTATGCCATCAACATCGCCGTCGGTGCCAAGAGAAGGTTCATAAGCACCTGATCCATCCATATCGTAAATGCCATCACCTGTAGAACTGACAAAATCTGTAGGAATGCCTGTCCCAGATAATTTCACATAATACAAACCTTTTATAAGTCCGGTAAATTGGTATTCACCAAAACCGTTGGTCATGGTAGTGGCTATTTCATCATCATCGGCTGTCCCTTTTTCACCATCGGAGCCTACTTCAAAAAGTACTACTTCTACATCCTCCATTCCCGCATCACTATTGTTGAAAACACCATCGTTGTCTTGATCGTAGAACACTAAATTCCCAATAGAAAGGATAGCTGGTTCTTGTGGTTCATATAATCCAAAGTCAACGGTCAAATTGACATCGCCATCAGGTTCATTGCCACCTGACAAACGAATGGTATCAGACATAATCATTGCCCCCATTTGAGTACCATCGTCTATATCATCAACATTACCGTCAGTGCCAAGTGAAGGTTCATAAGCTCCGGCACCATCCATATCGTAGATACCATCACCAGTCGAACTGATATAATTTGTTGGGATGCCATTGCCTGATAATTTTACAAAATACAGCCCTTCCGACAGTCCAGTAAACAGGTATTCGCCAAAGCCATTCGTAAGTTGGGTTGACACCTCTACATCATCAAATGTCCCTTTTTCACCATCAAGGCCTACTTCATAAAGCACTACTTCTACATCCTCAACACCTGCATCACTATTGTTAAATATACCATCGTTGTCCTGATCGAGGAACACCAAATTGCCCAAGGATAAAAGGATTTCAGTTTGAGGTTCATACAGGCCAAAATCAACCGTGTAATTATCATCGCCAGATGGCTCGCCGTCCAATGTCAGGCGAATGGTATCGCTCATAATCATTGCACCCATTTGCGTTCCGTCGTCAATTCCATCTACGTTGTTGTCTGTTCCAAAGGAAGGTTCATATGCCCCCGCTCCATCCATATCAAAAATGCCATCCCCAGTGGAACTGACATGATTGGCAGGAATGCCTACGCCTGACAATTTCACATAATACAGTCCTTCTACCAGTCCTGTGAATTGGTATTCACCAAAGCCGTTGGTCATCTGAGCAGAAACTTGAACATCATCTGTTGTCCCTTTTTCACCATCAGCACCTACACCATACAAAATGACTTCTACATCTTCAATGCCCACATCGCTATTATTGAAAATGCCATCGTTTTCCAAATCAGCGAATACTAAATTGCCAAGAGATAGTTGCTGTGGTTCATAGAAGCCAAAATCAACGGTGTTATTGATATGGGTTTCAGGTTCATCGAACCAAATAAGGCGAATGGTATCAGACACGACCATGCTGCTCATTTGAGTGCCATCGTCATCATTGTTAATATTGTTGTCAGTTCCAAGAGAAGGTTCATATGGGCCAGCTCCATCGTCATCGTACATGCCTTGACCAGTCGAACTGACATAATTAGCAGGAATGCCCACTCCTGAAAGTTTTACAAAATACAACCCTTGGGGCAAGCCTGTGAACTGATATTCTCCAAAGCCGTTGGTGAGTTGGGTTGAAATCTCTATATCATCTGCTGTCCCTTTTTCACCATCGAAACCAACTTCATGCAAAACCACTTCGACATCTTCAATGCCTGAATCGCTATTATTAAACAAACCATCATTATTCCTGTCGTGGAAAACCAAATTGCCCAGTGACATAGTTGGCTCATCCTGTGGTTCATACAAGCCAAAGTCAACGGTGTTGTTTATATCGCCTTCTGGTTCGTCGCCAATTGTAAGGCGAATGGTATCGCTCATAATTTCAATACCCATTTGCGTTCCATCATCAATGCTATCCGAATTATTATCTGTTCCAAACGAAGGCTCGTAGGCACCTGAGCCGTCCATATCGTAAATGCCATCACCAGTTGAACTGATGAAATTTGTGGGAATGCCATTACCAGAAAGTTTTACATAATACAATCCCTCAATAAGGTTTGAAAATTGGTATTCCCCAAAGCCATTAGTGAGTTGGGTTGAAATCTCTACATCATCAACTGTCCCTTTTTCGCCATCGAGGCCTACTTCAAAAAGTACCACCTCAACATCCTCGATGCCCATATCACTGTTATTGAAAATACCATCATTATCTGCATCGTGAAACACCAAGTTGCCCAGAGTCAAAGTCGGTTCATCCTGAGGTAGATAGAGGCCAAAGTCCACCGTATTGTTTTCGTCAAAACCCGGTTCTTCGCCATACACTAATCTGATGGTATCACTCATGACCATTGCCCCCATCTGAGTGCCATCGTCAACATTATCAAGGTTATTGTCGGTATTTAAAGAAGGTTCAAATGCACCCGCACCGTCGTCGTCGTAGATGCCTTCACCAGTGGAACTGACATAGCCCGTCGGTATGCCAACACCGCTCAATTTCACATAATAAAGTCCATCGTCAACGCTGCTGAATTGATATTCGCCAAAACCATTGGTAAACGTGGTAGCTATTTCTACATCGTCTATAGTGCCTTTTTCCCCATCAGGCCCAACTCCAAACAGTTTGACCTCTATATCTTCAATACCGGGTTCGTTATTATTGAAAACACCATCGTTGTTTTCATCGTGGAAAACCAAGTTTCCAAGGTTTAAAACTTCAAGAAGGATGGGTTCATACAGGCCAAAATCAACAGTATAATTATCGTTATTTTCCATTCCAGATGGTTCACCCCCAAACGTTAGGCGAATGGTGTCAGACATAACCATAGCCCCCATCTGCGAACCGTCATCCGATAAGTCAATATTATTGTCTGTGCCTATGGCTGGTTCATAAGGACCACTTGAATCAGTGTCATTGACGCCTTCACCTGTGGAGCTGACGTAATTGGCAGGAATCCCATCGCCTGTAAGTTTCACATAATACAACCCTTCATCATAGATTTGGAAGGCATATTCGCCAATGCTATTGGTGACTTTCATATCCAAATAGCCATCGTCGGCTGTGCCTTTTTCCCCATCACTGCCTACATCATACAGTTTCACAGTCACCCCTTGTATCCCTTCGTCGCTATTATTAAAAATGCCGTCGTTGTCGTAATCAGCAAAAACCAAGTTACCTAAAATAAGGGTTGGAATGTCCAACTGTACTTCTGCCCCATCCATATCGTCCTCATCGGTCAAAGGATCATTGCTTCCAATTGCGCCGGTGCCATCCCCAGTAATTACATCATCGGCAGGAAATCCGGGTGTTCCGCCTGGGTCATCGCCAAAGAAAGCATTTGGAGTGGAATCAATATCGGTTGGACCTGTATTGGAGCCATTCGTATCATCATCGGCAGCAGAGATTTCTGCATAATTATCCAGTGCGCCCGGCAAGGCAGTATCGTTCACCGTCAATTCAATATTCAAAGAATCGGACTCACCTGGCATTAATGGCCCAGCATAAAACCAAGTTGGCCCTTGCCCAAAATTGACCCATCCGGGGCTATTAGCAGCATTGAAAGTGAAAACCCAAAGGCAAGTAGTCCACTACTAAAATATTATAAGCAGGTACATTTCCCTGATTGAAAATGGTAACTGTGAACGTAACTGGGTCATCTATGGATACTTCTTCTGCCTGACCAACTGCCAGTGTTTTCCGAAGGGCCAAATCAAAAAATGGTTCCTCTTGGGGTTCATACAAGCCAAAATCAATAGATGGATTGCGATTAGGATCCGTATCTCCATCACCTGTTTCGCCGCCAACCGTTAATTCAATGGAATCGGACATGATCATTTGCCCCATTTGAGTCCCATCATCTACTGCATCCAGATTGTTACCCGCACTTGGAGCAGGTTCATACGCTCCACTCCCGTCATCATCGTATGGGCCATCTCCCGTTGAACTAATATAGCCATTTGGGATGCCTACCCCGCTGAGTTTGATGTAGTAATAGCCATCAGTCAGGCCACTGAAAAGGTACTCGCCAAAACCATCGGTAAGTACAGTATCCAATGCGTTATCATCTACCGTACCTTTTATCCCGTCCAAGCCGAGGTCATATAAAATAACTTCAACATCTTCTAACCCATAGTCACTGCCATCAAAAATTCCATTATTGTCTTCATCGTAAAAAACCAGATTGCCCACACTTACGGTCGGGACAGCTTCAGGCAGGTAAAACCCAAAATCCACGGAAGGATTATTATATGGATCACTGTCGCCATCATTTGTTTCATCATTGAAATTGAGTATAATTTCCTCCGACATTACAACACTGCCCATTTGAGTTCCATCATCTGTACCATCTATATTGCTATCAGTGCCAGTGGCAGGCTCATAGGGGCCGCTGCCGTCCATATCGGTTACCCCATCGCCCGTAGAACTGATAAAGCCAACAGGAATTCCGACGCCGCTCAATTGGACATAGTACGTCCCTTCGCTCAAACCGGAAAACAGGTATTCGCCAAAGCCATTGGTGGTTTGCATGGTGAGTTCATTGTCGTCCATTGTCCCTTTTATACCATCTGTTCCAAGGTTATATAAAAACACTTCGACATCCTCCAAGCCATAGTCGTTATTGTTATAAATGCCATCATTATTATTGTCGTGGAAAACAAGGTTGCCCAATGAGAGTACTTCAGGCTGTGGAGCATACAGGCCAAAATCAAGGGTCAAGTTTTGATTGCCGCCCGGCTCGTCATTTAGAGAAAGACGGATCGTATCAGAGATAATCATGGTGATCATTTGCGTACCGTCATCTACATTGTCCACGTTGTCGTCAGGCGAGGGCGCAGGTTCATAAGTTCCAGAGCCATCATTGTCAAAAATGCCGTCGCCAGTTGAGCTTCGATGACCAACAGGAATGCCCGTGCCAGTCAATTTTACGTAGTACAAGCCATCGATCAGATCGGTAAAAAGGTATTCGCCAAAACCATTGGTTTCCTGTGTGCCAATCAATTCATCATCCGCTGTGTTTTTTACTTCATCAAGACCTGCCTCGTATAATTGAACTTCAACCTCTTCCACGCCATAATCGCTGTTGTTGAAAATTCCATCATTCTCTAAATCAATAAAAACGAGATTGCCCAATGAAAGAATAGGCTCGGTCAAAATCACCTCTGCACCATCGTGATCGTCTTCATCCGTTAGCGGATCATTGCTTCCCGTACCGCCAGTGCCATCGCCAGTAATTATATCGTCGGCCGGAGTACCTGGTGTTCCGCCGGGGTCATCAAACAACAAGGCATTTGGTTGGGAATCAATATCCGTTGGAGGAGCATTGCTACCATTGAGATCATCGTCAGCAGCAGATATTTCAGCGTAATTGTGTAAGTCAGCCTCCCCAGCATTTGCATTCAGCGTAAAGGTGATGTCAAGGGAATCCATTCCACCTGCTGGCAAGAAAGGAACAAACCAAGTTGGGCCTGCCCCAAAATTCAACCATCCAGGGCTTAGAAAGCTATTGAAATCAAGTCCAATTGGTTGATAATCAATAACTAAAACATTATACGCATCTACATTCCCTTGGTTAAAGACATAGACCGTAAACTTTACCGTATCACCAATAGTAACATATTTTACTTGGCTATTTGCCAATGTTTTACGGAGCGCTAAATCAAAAACCGGACTGGAGCAATCATCTATTGTCAAGTTCAAAGTTAGCAAGCTGTCACAGCCATCCGCCGTTTGCAGGGTATCATAATAAGTGCCCGCTGTTCCAAGGTTTTGGCCATCAAAGAAATAGGTTGTTCCATCACAAATCGTTTCATCTAAGACGGTACTCACAGAAACGCAGTCATAAAACCCAACGTCGAGAGAATGGTCACTTACCCCCCAATCCCCGGTCGATATTTTTACAAAAGGAAGACCGTCAAAGTCACTGTCAATGGAAAAAGCTATGGTTCCGTCACTGTCTTTTGCAAAGCGGTTGGTGCCTGTGTTTGTACTATCAATTGTCAAAGAATAACCATCGCCGTTTACCATTAATTCTCCACCTGTGAACTGCCCTTGCCCAAATACGATAAAATACATGGAATTCGCTCGGACACTATCAGGAGAAGAAACCCATGTTTGGTTGGTAGAATCAGAATGGCTAAAATAATATTGACCATTGGCATCAGTTGTAGTAGTGGCTACTAAGTCACCCGCACTATCATATAGGGAAATATTTACATTCGCCAAACCTGACTCACATGCATCTTGTACGCCGTTGGTATCTTGATCTTCCCAGACTAAGTTGCCGATCTCAATTGGGGCAGGATCACAAAGGGCTTCTATTTCACCTAATCCATTTGCTTTGTTAAATTGTTGGTTTTGTGCAAGGAGTTCAAATGCAAAAGAATGAGTCCCTGTAATTGTATTGAACCAATCAACTCCTGCGCTGAAAGAAGTAATGGGGTCAATATTGGTGGTAACGACCTTTTGGGTACCGGGTAAAACTGCAAGGCCGCCAGTTGCTGTTTCTTCATGCAGGTCATTTGAACCTTTGAAATAATCACTGCCAAAAAAGGCCTCCGTTTCAGTCGTTCCATTTGCAGGGGTTGATAGTGTATTATCATTAAATTGGGAAATATCAATTGCCCAATTTTCCAGACCATTTGGGGTAGCCAAGAGTATGTCTCCATATCCATCCCCTTTGTACAAACTTGTGTTTCCGTCCGGCTTCGGTACTTGAAAACCTGTTTGATCCCCAAACCTATCCCTCAAGCCAATGATCATATTTCCGCTCGCATCAAATTCTATATCAGAAAACATGGGTTGAGGGTGGGATTCTTCATTCCCAAAAACCATAGTCGGAGAAGCAGGGTAGGTATCCGTCCAGGCGTTCCAATTGGCTGATCCCCAGCAAGTAGTCCCGAACGAGAGGGCACACCCTCTATCGTAATTCAACGAGAACTCAAGAACTTTTGTAAAATCCTCATTATCAACATCATATTTATATACGAGTGCATACAATGGGCCTCCATCCTCTCCATTTGTAACCATCCCAACAAAGACATTATTATCTTTTACTTTTAAAGCGAATGGCCTGATTTCATTTTCTGAAATGCCTGCTGGAAGATCTGGAAGTGGATTTGGAGATGTAATATTTCCATCGGTTAGGAGAACAATTTTCACTTGTGAAGAAGAAGTTGGAGCGGTTGGATTGGAAGGGTCATTTCCCAAAGGGACATTATACAAAGAGCGGTCATACAGGTTGATTGTCCAAAGGCTTCTTTCGTCGCTGGCTATGTCCAAATCGCCAAATGCCATTTTCCCAACGGCACTGTAAGCCGCACTGTCAATGATGTCACCAGCAGCGGTCGTATCAATAAAATCATGTGGATCGGCTCCGGCAACATTGCTGCCAAATAGCGTATTCAAATCAACAAATTCAACCCCAGAGGTCATTCCATCTTCAGGGTTTGAGATGATAAAAACAGAACCCGGACTTCCACCCAGCCCGGCAAACCTTTTCATAAAAGCACTGGCAAAAAGGCTGTTAGATGCGCGTTGATAAGCCAATCCAAAAGTAGTCCCAATCTGACTTGCAATGGATTCATGTTGGAAGGAGACAGGTGATTGGCTGCGGTAGGAAAGAAGGACATCTCCCGTGCCACTATTATCCCCTTCTATAAAACAATTGGTGGCGAGAAAAGGGTTGCTTTGGCAAAAATCCTCGGGGGCAGAGAGGCCGAGATTTGCAACGTCTGCTTTTTTCACATATTGAATGGAAGTTCCATTATCACTCCCTGCATGTGTTGGTTTGGCCCAACTGGAAATAGAATCAGGGACAATGAATTCCAGCCTGTAAACGTCATTTGCGTTTGCACCAAAAACCGTATTCCCATTACTCAAAAGATAAACACCATCAGCGTTGGTCGTTGTCGAACCGATCATATTTCCCTCGCAATCAAACAGTTGTACTTCTACACCTGCTATCCCGACCGTATCTATCTCATCCATTTTCCCGTTGTAATTCCAGTCTTCCCACACGCTCCCGCTGATATCATCTGGGCCAACAAAAAAGTATTGATTGGCTGGCATTTTTTCGACCAGTTTCTGGGGAGAAAGCGTTCCTTTTTTATCCTGATTTGAATTATTGAAAAATAAACCATCCAATATTTGCACCTGAGTTTGGTACAAATGATAAAGCAGCCCTTGCTCATGGGAACCACCAACCGCTGATGATTGGACGGGATTAATAGCATATACTCCTGCCACGGCAAATACTGCCGTTAGAACTACGGGAAACAAAATGGATTTCATTAAAACAAATTTTAAACGGGCCCAGCACCTATCCGGACAACATGCAAAAACATGAATCCTTATCCAGACATGCAGATATTATTGGGGGGAACTGTAAGTGGTTTGCCTTTTGGAATTCGATCCGTTGAGGTGAGGTGAGGTGTTAGAAATTCGCTTTTTAAGAATGTATAAAAATTTCAGATGCGGATTTGCGGTATAAAGCAAATGCAGATAGGGTGAGGAATATTTCTAAATCAATAAAATCTGGGAGGAATAAAATGTTCTTATTTGGAGGGGAGAACAATAATTTAGGGTAAGGTCAAGAATAATGCCAAGGGTATTGAAATAAAATAGGACAGCGGAACTCATTTCCGCTGTCCTACATCATAAAATATCTTAAATATTATTTCACTACCGTACACTTTTTGGAAACGATTGATTTTCATGTCTGAAAGAAGGAAAATTTAGGGAGAGGGGTGTGTTTTTTTGTTTTTTCTGCGAAAAAACAAAAAAACACACCCCTCTCCCTATAGGTTTCTTCGCCTTTGGCCTGAAAACGGATATAAAACAAAAAGTGTACGGTAGTGTAAATATTATTCATTACCGTACACTTTAAAAATCGGTCGTTTTCAAAAGTGTACGGTAAAGAAAAATATTAAGGCAATTTTTCAGCGACTATATAATTAGCCAAAAAACCTGTATTCACGGGATGTGCGAGGGTCGTATGATAAAGCAGTTTTGCCCGCTCATTATCAGGGCCTTGATAAATTATTTTCCCGTCCATATCAATATCGTTTCGATCATATCCGAAGGAAATGTAATTCGCCAGGAAATCAACATTGGCAGGATCCCCCAATACCCTGGAAAAGAGGTAAAAAATATCATTTTTTGGCCCTTGGTAAATTACTTTTCGGTCACCATTAAAATCGCCAGCCCAAACAACCCGTTTTCCATTGGAAATGGTTGAAGAAGTGCCTTTTTCAAAAACAGCTACATTGACATCGGTGAAATCCAAAGTCGGAATATTGACCGAGGATAAATACCAGGGCTGCCCGGCCATAAGGCCTAAATGATTGCGATGCCTGAAAGCAACGTTATAAGAGCCTTCCCGCAGGTTTGGAAAATAGACGACATCCTCGCCTGTTGCATTCATTACCTCGCCGTTCCTCTTGACCAGCACAGAGGTCGTTGCCAAAACATTGGAAGCATCAGCGGAATCCCTAATTTCGAGGAACAACCAATCCACTACCGCATTTTCGCCGGTCACATTATAAAGTGACGAAGTAGCTGTTTCGCCTCCGCCTTTTCCTTTATGGTTGAAAAAAGACAGATCGGAATAAGGTTCTGTCAATGGCAAATAGCCATTGCTCCGCAATTTGTCGCTCATTAGGGTATCCGCAAAATTGTCCATTAAAGCCCCATACAATAGGGCATTCAACCGAATGGATGCTACGGTACAATGATCTTCCCGGTCAAAAGATAAGGCATTCCCACAATCATCAGCAGCCGACCAGGAGCGGTTAAGCTGTAGGCCATCTGGCATGAGCGTGGAAGTTTCATCATAGTCCAAATTAAGTTGGTTGTCGCAATTATCACGCACAAAAACGTTGACCCCAGCCTGAAATTTGAAATCATCGGTAGAGCAAAATTCATTCACATCATCAGGCAGACTGCCTTCCACTACCAAGTATGCTACATTCTCGATGGCATGTACTCCGTCCTGGCTATCCCATTCTTGCAATCTAACCTCAAAGCTATTTGCCGTAACATTTCTTACACGCACGGTGACGGGGTCGGGATCATTGTTGGAAATACCGCCAAAGAGTACCACAGGCTTGGTGAAAGAGCGGCCCATATTGACGGTTGCCCATGCATTTGTCAAATTGACAGCACCTGATTCCCCAATAAAATCACCGTGCTCATCCAACAGGTCAATTCCTGGTGTTAAGGCAAGGTATGCGAGAGACTCAGCACCATGATCGGTTTCACTATCTTTCGAAGTCTCTTCATCTAAAAACAAGTCGAGGCCATTCGTGCCAGCGTTTTGTACCCTGATCGAAAAAGGATCTGCTTCATTGACAGTTTGAGTCGAGAAAATAAAATGAGGGGAAGACGGGAATGTTTGATCCAGATTCAATGTCTGCGAAGTACTGCTGGCCCAATTGACCAAGCCTGTTTCTATTATTCCATTCATGGTGTCGGACTCCATTGCCAGCCATGCCACTTGTTCAGGAAGGTGTACCATATCGGTAGCCTCTTGTTCATTAAGTGCTATTTCAAATCCTTCTGTGGATACATTGCGCTGCATGGTCACAGCTGCATCATTTTCATTGGCACTTACCACTTGGCTAAATACGATCGGCGGGTTGGTGAAATTGACCGGAAAGGGGATGTATTTCCAATTCAAATTGACTCGTTGACTTACTCCCGCCAACAGTTTTTTACCATTGGGCAATGTGTACAAACGAAACATTTCCGGCCCCTCCAAATCTTCTACAGTAATTATTTGCGTTCCTGATACTGTATTGCCGCACAAGTCCTCCGCCGTCCAAGTACGCATGATCGTATGCCCCTCGCAACTCCCGTTACTGTATTGGTTGGTGATTTCATCAAAATCGACATAAATACCAGGGCATTCATCGAATGCCAATACAATGGTTGGATTAGGCACTGTTTCATCACAATTTATCGTAATATCAGGTGGCAAGTTCATCAAAACTGGTGGTGTAGAGTCCCCAATCGTAATGGTAACAGCAGCAGTCGCACAACAGCCAGTAGCTTGATTACAAACTTCATAAATGAACACATCCGATCCACAGGAAGGCAAGAATGGTGTATAGGTAAATTTACCAGTAGCATCCATTGTCAGCGTACCGCCTGAAGGATACACCGAAATACTATAGGCAGGATCTTGTAAGTTGCCATCATTGAAGTTAACCCTTTCCGTAAATGGCAGTGACGGACAGGTAGTAAAATCATCATCCAACAATGAAGGTGCGCCAATGGCATAACAGTCTGGGTCCTCACAATCAGTGAGTCCATCACCGTCGTTATCAATGCCATCGGCGCAAACCTCCGGACAATTGTTCACAGTCACCGTTACTTCAGCAGTGCCAGAACAGCCGGCAGCATTCGTAACGGTTACCGTGAAAGTAGTAGTTGAAGTTGGAGAAACATTTTTGACAGCACCAAAGCCAAGTCCATGGCTCCATTCGTAATTGAATGAGCCTACTCCATCTGGCACACTGGCCGCCAAAGTAGTTGTAGTACCGTTGCAAATAGTCACATCATTTCCTGCATCTGGTACAGGAGCACAGTCAGGATCATCACAGTCGACCAATCCATCTCCATCGTCATCTAAGCTGTTCGTACAATTTTCTACGCACGAACTAACTGTAACTTCCACTTCATCAGTGTCCAGGCATCCATTGTCGCTGGTAAGTGTAACGCTGTAATTAGTTGTAGCAGAAGGGGATACAGTCTTTGTGTCACCAGCTCCCAAGCCATGACTCCAAGAAAAGGAGTAAGGTGTTGTACCACCTATGCCGGTGGCTGTGAGAGTGGTGGACTCGGTCTGGCATATTGTCACCGCTTGTCCGGCATCAACAGTTGGTGACTCCATAACACTAACAATAACCAAATCTTCATCCGTACAGCCATTGCCATTGGCAACGGTGACGGTATATGTTGTTGTAGTGGTAGGATTTACAGAATGGCTGCTGCCATTACCCAACCCCTGATCCCAAGTAAAGGTATATGGAGCTGGGCCGCCAATAGCGGTTGCACTTATGGTAGTTGAGGTAGTTGAACAGATTGTTGCATCGGCACTTGCCGTTACATCAACACCTGGTTTTACTGTGACGGTATATTCAATTACAGGAGCACAGGTGGTTGGATCTTGAGGCTCTGGTTTCAAGCACCCATAGACATAGTAAGTTTTATCAGAATTGCCATTCGCCTGAAAATTGGAAGTAGTAATGCTCCTGGGCCCAGTATTGAGAATGTAAAATGCATCCAACCAAACTTTTGGATCGGAGGAAGTATATGGGTTTGTTTGTGGAGCATCAAATCGGTAAAATTCAATGTAGTGATATGGCGGGTTTGGCGCATCAGTAGCTGCTTCAAAAGTAATGGATTCGCCTTCGCAGATTGTTATTGTGGTAGTGTCCTCTGTGAAAATTTCAGGGCAAAGACAGTCCTGATCTTCATTGTCAACATATCCATCCCCATCATCGTCAATACCGTTACCGCATATTTCATCACAGAAAACCTCCACTGCAATGGTAGCAGCTATCACAAAAGACTGCCCTACCCCACTTCCGCCAGAGATCACATCTATGGAAACCAGATCCACTTCCGGCGCTACATTTTCCAAGAAAAAGTCAACAGTGTCAATGCAACATCCATTTGGAAAACCAAGGCCATTGGGGCCCCATAGTTTCGACACAGAGGTTGTAATGCTTCCAGCAGTAGCGACAAAATCAAGCCCCCGGTCGTCATAAGTAATTTCACTAATCGGAAGGGATAATTTCACATTCCGTGGGGCAATGCCTTTCGGAATATTGAAATCAAGGGTGTAGGTATTGTTATATCCACCAAGTGTGGTAAACTCTGTTACGACCGTTTTGCCAGGTTGGCTATTTCTAAAAATGAAGGCCGATAAAGATTGAGCAGTATTGACATTTGTCGTGTTGGAGTAGGAGACAGAACTGGTAGCTGGCAAAGTAGTCCGGTACACGTACGCACCCGAACCGACTGTCTGCTGCGATGCACTGTAACTGGTATTGTTCGCATCTTCAACCGTAATGGTGCTTCCCGGATGACCTCCTTTGTAAACTACTTCTACAATAATGGAATCCACCGTCGATAAATCGCTGATATTTAGGCTATTGGGCACATCATTTTGGATGCCAACAAATTGCAATTCCACATCTCTACCATCCTCACATGAAATTTCAGGGATGATGCTTCCATTGGCACAACAGATCTCTTTGATCATGATTTGGTCAATAGCAACACCTTTTGCAGTAGTCGAACCATTGTTTTGGGAAATGTAAAAACTTGTGGTAGCTGTGGCTGGCGGAGACCATGTAAAAGTCACGGTCTTCCAATTCAATTGATTCCAACTGGGGCTGGCAGGTAATTCCGTCTCAAAAATGGATAGGAGACTACCATTATCTTCAATGCCACCACCAAATGCTTCAAAAGCAATAGTTGCAGCCGACTGAGGAGAAGGTACCGACCATGCTGCTGCGGTAAACGTAATTTCATAACACTTGTCCAAATCCACTGCAATTGACTGACGTGCGCAGTATGAAGATCCTGGAATCCAGAGGAAATAATCTCCATTCGGATTGTTGACATTATCGGCGGTGTCATCTATCCAATAAGAGTCGAAGCAAGTACCACCACAACCATAGTCCATTTGCCAATTGGGCAAAAGGGTTGACCCGTCTGGCAGCGCAAATGCTGGGTTTCCCTCGAATGTCGAGTTAAAAGTTATTCCACTTGCATCCTCAAAGCTTTCATTCTGAAGGATTTGGGGAGCGCAGTCTGAGTCATAACAATCGGCCAACCCATCATTATCGTCATCGACTCCATTCACACAATCTTCGGGAAGCAGATCGTTATAGCAGGTGGCATCCAGATGAGCATATAAATCAGCGCTCACTGGGTTTCCATTCTCCGTAGCTGACATCCAAGTGGAGATACCAAAGGCACAGGACTGGGAATTACCTCCCCACCCTACTTGTGCCCGGTATCCACTTGCCGAACTACTGACAGCGATTGTCCGGCCAGCATTGCAACCTGTTCCCGACAATGTCCCTGCAATCTGCCAATAATCCCAACCCACATGGTTAGCGCCGCATCCCGTATTTTGTACATAATTTCCGCCGAATTCTGCCCATGTTTGCGGGTCGGATAAAGTTAAATCCAAATACCAACCATCTTGTGAAACACAAACGGTCGCATTGCTGGCATGCCAGTCCGAATCATGGCCATTGATGATGTTGCCTTTTATACCCAATGTACCATTGCCATTATCGCATAACACGAGGCCACCAGTATCATAGTCTTTCCAGTTGGCATCAGTGCCTGAGTCGTCCATCGCCCAGATATAATTATCCCATGAAGGCGAAATATCACAGCTTTTTCCAGCACAGGTTGGGCTATCCACTCCCCATTTTTGAAAACAAAACCCATCGAAGGTGGCAGTACCTGATCCGTCATTTTTCCAACCCATTGCCTGTACGTACGCTGTACCCTCGGGAGCCACTGCGGAGAGTTGATAAACTTGGTAGGAAGAAGAGGTGACATCGTTATAGGTAGCATTTATTTCGTTATAACCACTATCCAAAAATTTGATCCCTACCACTGCATTTTCAGAGCCGGATTTTTTAGCATATACTTCCAATGAATATATTTCATTTTCATAGGCCGTTATATTTTTACCTACACCACCTGCTCCTCCAGATGTAACCGCCGCTTTCACCCCGAAATTGGCATCATTGGTAATAACGGAATTGCTAAAAAAATCCCATCCTGTGAAATCGGATTCAAATTCAGGATTAGAAATCAGACCTGAAGCACAAGAAAAAGGCATCCATGTAAGCGACTCCTGTTTATTGCGGTTTTTTAATTTATTTATTTCATCAGGAAAAACAGAAAGGGTTTTCGTTGAATACCAAAAACAAGCTAACTTCCCTTCCCATGTCCGGTTCGCCAGTTTTTTCCTCATTTCTGAAAAATAACTTTTTTTGTATTTCTCTTTGTTGAAATTTGGCCCCGCCTGAATTATAAGAGGGGTCATCAATAACAAGATCAATGAAAGTTGTCTCCATTTTAAATAATTTTTTGATGTTTGTTCAATGCGCCGTGTTTGTAAAATTTTTCTCATCATTACTCTGTATTTAAAGTTTTGGTTATTACAAAATTGTAGAGTTTTTGATGAGAGGGAAAATGTTTGCTTTTCAAAAAAACTAATTATAAAAATTGTAAGAAAACCATATCAAAAAAGGTGTAATTTATTTAATGCGCCGCCAATATTTGGCTTTTAATTTTTGCCTGACAACCTTAATTAAAAGATCCGGTTTTAATTGCCATACCCTTTAGGCAACAACAAATACAACCTACAAATCCTTGAAACAGAATACATTAAGCGCAACCTCGATTACTGATTGCCAGCATGCATTGGCTTAATTGGTCAAGGGTTTACAAGAATTCCAAACTTATTGTGTGTGTGTGAAAACCGAATTGAGTAAGACAGTATGATAAGAAGGAAGAGTCGCAGTCCGAATATTTTTCTATTTTATTTTCTACAAAAATAATGCTAAAAATCAGCATTATTTACATTAAAACTGTTAGATTAAATATTTTGTGACAGTATAAAACATAAGCAACAATTATTTTTATTTTAAAACCGCATCTATATTTTATACAAAGTCAAAAATTTATCTAAGGGAAAAGGAGAAAAATAATCCCGATTAAAAATTTACGAAGAAATTTATACCATTTATTTTCTGGATAAATTTATCAACAGAACAATAAAAATAATACAATAATGCAGTTCCATAAATAATCAATCCAACGGATATCAACATTTTAAAAATTTCAGCAGCAATTTCTTTTTGGGAACCCAATAGTGTGATAATTTTTTCCATAGTGTTTGTTTGATTTTGGTTAAAAATAAAAAAGGGGATATTGGGTATTAGGCATTAGGTATTAGGTATTTTATCAATACCCAATACCTAATTCCAAACATCTATTATGGCAAATGACCTTCCACTATGTAATTTGCTAAAAAGCCACCATTGCCCACATGAGACAAAACCGTGTGGTATAAAAGGCTTGCCCGGTCATTATTGGGACCTTGGTAGATGACATTGCCATCTAAATTAAAATCGTGGAGGTCATATTCCAGTATGATGTAATTGGCCAAAAAATCTGTGTTTTCTGGCTCACTTAACACTCTGGAAAAAAGGTAGAACACATCATTATTAGGACCTTGATAGATGACCTTTTCATCTTCGTTAAAATCACCACCCCATAAAGACCTGACTCCATTCTGTATGCGTCCTCCAACATTGCCCCCTTTTACAGGTAAAGCTGGATCAGTGAAATCAACCATTGGTGGATTCATGATAGAAAGGTAAATTGGAACATCCGTCATGATAGGCAAGTGGTTGCGGTGGCGTAGGGTTACCAGATAATTCCCTTCGATTAAATTGGGGAAATTTATAACATTTGCACCATCCTCGCTGATAATACTCCCATCCCTTAGCATAGCGACCGTTGCATAATCGATGATGACTTCATCATCATCAGGGTCACGGATTTCCAATAGCATCCAATCTACTACAGCAGCATTACCTTCCACTGTCAACAGGACTGGATCCAAGGTGCCTTCCAAAGCGATATTGGTAGTATTTACATTAGTACTGCCACCTGAATTGCCAACAACAGTTGGAGTTAGCAAGGAACTACAACCAATAAAATTATCTGGAATACCAGCACAATCTTCAGAAATAGGCAGGTATGCCCCCAAGCCTGATACCGATCCAGCTGCGCAATATTGAAGAACTGATGCATTCCATTGCCCACTATTGGTAATACCGTCGTTCTGTGCCCAAAGGAGCAAGCTGTCGCCATTTATTTGCCCGCTCGGAGAATTCCAAAATATCCCGTTTACGGTTTTAAACCGAGCATCATGGATGTACACTTTTCCATACACGTTATTCAGAAAACTATTCTCTATAGTACATGTCACATTGAGGATAGTATCACGTCCTCCGCTGTTGTCAAAATTATCGCCTACTGTAAGGCAGACGTTTTCCAACCATCTCTTCCCTCCTCCATTGATGAAACTTTCACCGACTGTTATATCACTATTTTTTATTGTCAAATTTGAATAAGGGGCCGACAACGATTTAATATTTGAAAATGACTTGCTAACGTTGATCGTGGCATTGTCGAAGAATGCCTTAGCGGTAAAAATTCCAAGATACCCATCAAGAAGGTCTAAACCACCATTGGTAATAAACAATTCAGAATTGTCGGACATCAAAAGGTCGCCAACTGGGATGGTCACATAATGCTCAATGCTGATTGAAACAGAAATGGTATCGTTCAATAGAGGTACATTCCCATTCTCCCATGTAGAAGGGTCATCCCAATTGCCATCGGCAATTGTCTTATAGTAAGCCGTAGCTGCATTAGGAGGTACAGGTGCTTGATTTGCACTATTCCCAGTAGTATCTGGAGTTTCCGTATCGTTATTAGGAGTCGTATCTTCTACATGTGGGAAGCCCGGCAGGCTGGAGAAAGGCTCTTCTAATGGGATAATAGACTTACTTCTTAGATCATCCCGCATTAAACTTGATGCTCCATTATTTACCAAAGGCCCATGAAGTATGGCTTTCAGAGACAACGCTGCTGTGGAGCAGGTGTCGTAGCGAGTGATCAAATTGGTATTTCCACAATCATCAATCGCCATCCATGTTCGGGTAGTCATAGTACCATCAGGAGTTGCCGTCGGAAATTCATTATAACCAAATGCAGTTTGATCGTCGCAATTGTCTATAGCGAAAATATTGACCCCAATCTGTAAGTCAGATACACTGCCAGAGCAGTAATAACTCATATTACCTGGTATAGAACCTTCCATAGCTATCCAAGATACCTCTTCTGGTGCATGGCTGCCATCTAAGTAGTCCCATTCTTGCAGGCGCACTTCAAAACTATTAGAAGTCAAATTTCGGATGCGAACATTCACACCATCACTCTCATTATTGGAAATACCGCCAAACACGACGACCGGCTTGGTATAGTTACCGTTCAGCGTAATGGTTGTCCACGTATCAGTCAAGTTGATTTTTCCGGTTTCTCCAAATGTTTGTTGGCGGTTGTCAGTCAAATCTACGCCAGGTACGAAAGCCAAATAACTAATGTGTTCCAGAGCATGGGCTATTTCTGCATCGGCAGATTGTTCTTCCTGAACAAAAACATTAGCCGTCGTATCTGTCACAGAAAACAGCCTTTCCTGAGCTGGGTCATGATCATTTGTTGATTGTATGGATGTAAGCAATCCAGGGTTATTACCAAAATATCCCGTAAAATTGACCACCTGTTGTGCTTCACTGATGAACTGCCAGCGGTCTGCTTCCAGCACCAAGTCTCCCACATTAGTTCCTGCTTCAACGGCGATCCAAGCAACATCCTCCGCTGCATGAACGCCGTCGTTATTTTCCTCTTCAAAAAGACTCAATTCAAATCCCTGAGAATAGGGGTTTTGATGCCTGACCGTCACTGCGGATGGGTCATTTTCAGAAATGACAGAACTAAAAATCATAGGCGTTGCATCAAACGTGATGGGGAACGGGACATATTTCCAATCATGTGTTACCCGTTTTGCAATACCTGCAATGACCCGTTGCCCGCTTTCCAAGGTATAGACCTGGAAAATTTCCGGCTTGGTTTGATCCACTACAGAGATGACTTGAGATCCGGTAACAGAATTGCCACATAAATCGGTAGCTGTCCATGTCCGGGTAATGGTATAAGCTTCGCATGCACCTGCATAGCTTTGATCAGAAGTTTCATCAAAATCGATGTAAATACCTGGACATTCGTCGAAAGCAATAATTGTTTGTGCCACTGGAACAACGTCATCGCAGCCAATAGTCAGATCGGCCGGCAGGTTGGTCAAAACCGGAGGCGTTGTGTCATCCATATTCATCGTTACAGTTGCCTGTGAACAGCAGCCCGAAGCCAAATTGCAAACCTCGTACATGAATTGGTCAACAATGCAATCATTGGAAAAAGGCGTATAAGTGAATTTACCTGTTGCGTCTATCGAAACAGTTCCACTGGTCGGGGAAGAGAATATGCTGAAAGCAGGATTTTGCAGGTTGTTATCATTATAGGTAACCCGATCCGTATATGGCATGCCAGGACAAGTAGTATAAACATCATCCACCAAAACAGGGGTGGCAGTTGCAGTGCAGTCAGGGTCATTGCAGTCTACCAAGCCATCGCCGTCATCATCCAGTCCATTGGTACAATCTTCCCCACAGGTAACGATGCTTACTGTCATTTGATCAGAGGCAGTACACCCAGTTGGGATGGTCACTGTAACGGAGTAGGTCGTAGTTGTTACTGGGCTGACGGTTTGGCTTTCGCCAGTAAAGCCATTGCTCCAAGCGTAAGTTACAGGACCAGAGCTGCCTATGGCTGAAGCTCCTATGACTACCGATGAGCCTGAACAATTATTGACATCAGTACCAACATCCACCGTTACAGTCCCACATTCAGGATCATCGCAATCAGTCAGGCCGTCGCCGTCATCGTCAATGCCATTATTGCAAACCTCCTCAATTTTAAGGCCTGCGTCGATGTTTTCAATTATTTGACCTGTCACCAATTGAAGTGGGATGGTCTGACCTGTTGAGGCGCTAAAATCACTATCAATAGTGTTGTCAAGTGTGGCATTCATAGGAGAAAACTGCATAGAAGCAGGCAAAGTCAATCCGACCCTGTAAGTGCCTGATGGCAATCGGTCAAACTGATAGTTACCACTTAAATCGGTAGAAGTAGTAATGGGGCTCCCAAGGTTATCCAATACAGGTGAGCCGCTGGCGTCGAGCAGGCTCAATGAAACATTTGAAATACCTGTTTCTCCGGCATCCTGGATTCCGTCGCTGTTAGAGTCTGACCAAACTTTACCCCTGATGATGGAATTTACAAAATTCCCAGTCATACACGCACAAGCCTCTACATCTCTTGCGCCAATAATATTATTGATAAAATTGGCTTGTGCTGAGGTAGGATCAATTGAGTAAAAGCTATTTTCATTGGAGCCATCTTTACCTGTCGTTGCAATGAGCTGCCCCAAAGATGTGAACGCAAGCCCTTCCACATCAGCTACACCGTAATCCCCGATTTCAGTCCATGCACCAGTTGAAGTATCGATTGTACCAAGCCGCTGGTTACCAGAGCCACCTTGGTTAGAAATAGCGTATAAAGTGCCATCACTGGCTATGGCAATATCATCCAGATCATTTTCATTTGTAACAATGACCAAATAATCAACACCAACTCCAAATGCATCATAAATTGGCAGACCAGTCGCCGGATCAATTTGGAACAAAAGGTCATTTGGCAGATAGACACCACTCAAACCGGAAGTGTCCCTCCGTTCCGAAGCCCATAAAATATTATTGGTAACGTCATATGTAAGCCCGTCCACATCGTCAATGTCAATCGTGCCCGCTGACCCATCCACATCTCCAATTTCCCCTAAAATCAATGTAAAGGTTCCTGTTGTTGGATTAACGGTACCAAATTCATCACCTGAGACAGCATAGATTGTTTCAGAGACCGGATCAATAGCCATTGATTCAATGCTATAAACACCCGTCGCCCCTATGAATTGGACTGCTCCTGTTATGTGATTAACGGTGAATAAGGAGTCCATGCCATCCCCTCCCTCGTCGTCATCCCCGTCAGCTATCATCCAGCATAAATCTGGACTTAGTTGTGCGTTTAATTTATCTTGAACCACAATCAACGACAAAAAGCAATAAATAAAAATCTTAAAAAGACTTTTATCAGTCTGCAACTGCTGTGTGGTTTTTGGCAAATTAGTTTCTTCTTTAATAACTTTATTAAAGCTGAGAACTTCTTCTGTCGATACTGGCCTTGCGTCTTTTTGTTTTTGTGTTTGTTTTGGCCTCATGATGTTTGAATTAATTGTTAAAGCGTTTAAATGTTTATTTTTTTTGATCAACTATTTTAATAAATAGTTTCCAATTGAACATTAGCCATTTGTTGTTGGCCAACAACCAATAGCAAATAGCAGTTCACCTACTGTAAAACAGCACCAATTAATGTCCGTATTGAATTTTTGGCCATTTATTAAAAAATATAAACAGCCTTTTATGTGAGCAAAACCAGAAGAATATTTTTGGCGTATTTTTTATTTATAAAAATCGTTTCCATTTTTTATAAACCAAATAGCCTTATTTAATTTAACATTTGCAACTCATATTTACCATGTTTAAAAAAACATAGCAAACATTAAGTGGCTCAAATTTTTTATTTTATTTTTAAATTATATGGCAGCGATAAATCAAATTAATTATCTGCCAATTAAAGCATTAATTAATTCAATTTATTTCTACGTTTTTTTTAAGAATTAAAACCTCAATTTTATTTACCATAACATTAATTTATGGCAAATAACCTTTCGCAATATAATTCGCCAAAAAGCCACCATTGCCACTATGTGCCAGAACAGTATGATAGAGCAAACTTGCCCGATCATTATTTGGCCCTTGGTAAATCACTTTTCCATCCAGATTAAAGTCGTGCAAGTCATATGCCTTGACAATAAAGTTTGCCAAATAATCCGTATTATTTGCATCGCTCAACGCTCTGGAAAAGAGGTAAAAGATGTCGTTGTTTGGCCCTTGGTAAATGACCTTGTCATCTTCGTTGAAATCGCCCCCCCACATCAACCGAACACCATTTGAGATATTACCTCCAACATTCCCTCCCCTAACGGGTAAAGCTGGGTCAGTGAAATCCAAGGTAGGTGGATCAATTATAGAAAGATACATTGGAACGTCCGTTATCAGGGGGAGGTGGTTGCGGTGGCGCAAAGTCACGATGTATTCACCCTCGATCAGGGTGGGGAAATTGATAATGTCCAGACCATCTTCCGATACAATGTTCCCATCCCGCTGTAAAGCAACCGTAGCATATTCCAAAACTTCTTCTGTGATCGGATCTCTTATTTCAAGTAACAGCCAATCAACAACTGCCTCCGTCCCTTCCACAGCTAAAAGCACAGGATCCATTGTACCTGTTAAAGAAATGAACGCTGCATCTACGACTGGATCACTGTTATTTTCATTATCGATAGCCGTCGGCGTCAGAAGCGATTCACAATCAGCAAACAAATCGGGCATGCCAGCACAATCTTCCGAAATGGGCAAAGAAGAGCCTAAGTTAGAAGCAGAGCCAGCAGCACAGTACTGGATGATTTGGGCATTCCATTGTCCGCTATTTGTGATGTCACCATTTTGCGACCAAAGTGTTACACTATCGCCTTCAACCTGACCAGAGGGGGAATTCCAGATATTACCAGTCACTGTTGATAGTTTGGAATTATGTAAGTACATGTTCCCAAACAGGTTGTTATAAAAACCTTTGTCGGCTGTTATTGTAGCATTTATCAAAGTATCTTTACCAGCGCTGTTGTTGAAGTTGTTACCGATTGTCATACAAACATTTTCCAATTTCCGAACTCCATTTCCATTTGTAAAATCATGCCCCACGTTCAATTGGCAATCCTTTATATATAACTCGGAATGCCCGGTTAAAATCTTGAATGTTGAAAGCGTGTTGCTGACGTTAATAATAGAATTGTTGAATACTCCTTTTGCTTTATATACCGTCAAACTACCATCCAGAATGTCAATGCCTCCATTGGTCACGAAAAGCTCAGAATTGTTGGACATCCAGAGGTTACCAGTCTGAATAGTGATAAAATGTTCGATGCTGATGGATGACATTATGGTATCATACAATTGAGGAACTACCCCATTTTCCCACACTGCCGGATCATCCCAATCGCCATCGGCTATGGTTTTGAAATAGGCAAATTCTGCATTTGTCGGCAATGCTGCTTGGTTAGCTCCATTATCCCCTCCGCCTGAAGTTTCTCCTGGATCATGATTCGGGGTAGTATCTTCAATATGTGGAAAACCTGGCAAACTGGAAAACGGTTCTTCCAGTGGTACAAAATCAGACGCTCGCAGGTCGTCCCTCATCAAACCACTATTTCCATTATTGACGGTAGCACCATGTAACATAGCACGGACTTGCAGCGCAGCCGTCGAGCAGGTATCAAAACGGGTAATCAAATTGGTATTTCCACAATCATCAATTGCCATCCAGGCACGGGTCGTTAAAGTACCACCGCTTGTGGCAGACGGAGTTTCTGTATAGCCAAAGGAGGTTTGGTCATCGCAATTATCAAGTGCGAATATATTGACACCTATTTGCAAATCAGAAACGCTTCCTGAGCAGTAATACCCCATATTGCCGGGTATTGCACCTTCCACAACGATCCATGAAACCGACTCGGGACTGTGGTTGCCATCCAAATAATCCCATTCTTGCAGGCGCACTTCAAAACTGTTGCCAACAACATTACGAACCCGCACATTCACCCCTTCATTATCATTGGCTGAAATGCCTCCAAATACAATGACTGGTTTGGTGTAGGAATTATTCAACGTTACTGACGTCCAGGCATTGGTCAAATTAATTTTGCCTGTTTCACCGAACGCATGTCCTCGTTCATCTATCAGGTTTTCACCAGCCTCAAAAGCAAGAAAACCAACATGTTCCAGACTATGGGCCGTTTCAGCATCTGAGGAAGCTTCTTCTTGAATACTTAGTGAAACAGAACCATTCGTCAAGTTATTTATCCTAATAACTGATGGATCAGTATCATTGGTGGATTGCATAGCTGTAATCATTGCCGGGTTGCTGCCAAACAAGCTGCTGAAGTTTAAAGTAGCTAAATTGTCATCGACGTTCTGCCACCTGCCAGCTTCCAATTTCAACACATCGTCATTTGTCCCTGCCTCAATGGCGATCCACGATACATTCTCTCCCTGATGCTGCCCATCGGCCGCTTCCTGTTCAAATAAACGGACTTCGAACCCTTGCGAGTAGGCATTCCGCTGTCGAACCGTCACTGCCGATTGCTCGTTGTTTGTATTTACAGTAGTGAAAATCATAGGTGTTTCGCTAAATGTGATCGGGAATGGAACGTATTTCCAATCATGGGTCACATTCTTTGAAACACCAGCCACTACCCTTTTACCATTCTCCAAAGTATATACTTGGAAAATTTCAGGCTTAGTGTTGTCAACTACTGTAATATCTTGAGTTGCAGAGGTTTGGTTACCGCAAAGGTCAGTAGCCACCCAAGTGCGGGTAATAGTGTATGATTCACAAGCCCCTGAATAATGTTGGGAAGATGTTTCATCAAAATCAATGAAAATACCCGGGCACTCATCAAAAGCCGTTACGTTTGGAGGTGTAGGGACGGCATCGTCGCAACCAATGGTAATGTCCGCAGGTACATTGTTCAATACAGGGCTGGTAGCATCTGCAAGGTTAATCGTTACGGTCGCTTGTGAGCAGCAACCAGATACTTGGTTGCAGGCTTGGTACATAAACTGGTCAACCAAGCAATCGTTCCCAGAGGGGGTGTAGGTGAATTTGCCAGTTGCATCAATGGAAACGGTTCCATTGGCCGGATTGGTGTAAATGCTATAAACTGGGTTTTGCAGATTATTATCATTGTATGTAACCCGCTCGCTATAAGGCATTGCAGGACAAGATGTATAAATATCATCCATTAAATCAGGTGCGGAAGTCGCCACACAATCTGGATCTGCGCAATCCACCAAGCCATCACCATCATCATCAATGCCATTGGTGCAATCTTCGCCGCAGGTGACCACATTGACGGTCACCTGATCTACGGCGGTACACCCACTCGAAGCTGAAACTGTAACTGTATAAGTAGTTGTTGTTAAAGGGTTTACGATTTGGCTCTGGCCGGAGGCACCATTGCTCCAACTAAAAGTCAATGCGCCATTGCCGCCTGAAGCAGAGACACCAATCTGGATATTTTCGCCTGGGCAGTTATTTAAATTATTGCCCGCATCGGCTGTTGGGCCACAGTCTGGATCGGCACAATCAACCAACCCATCACCATCATCGTCCGTCCCATTGCTACAATCTTCTACACAGGTTTGTACCGTGACTGTTATTTGGTCGGTATCGTTGCAACCATTAGCGCTGGTAACTGTAACAGTGTAGGTTGTGGTATTTAGCGGAGATACCGTAAAAGAACTTAGGTTACCACTGAGGCCATTACTCCATTGGTAATTATAGGGCGTGGTGCCCCCTGTTGCAGAAACTGATACATTGGTATCAAAATACCTGCAAATGGTTTCGTCTGTACTCGCATTTGCTATTGGCGTTTGATTTACAGATACTGTTAAATCGTCCGTAGTCGTGCACCCATTGCCATTGGTTAAGGTCACCGTATAGGTGGTTGTGCTTAAAGGAGTTACGGTTTTTGTTGCGCCAGTCCCCAGGCCGTTCGACCAGGCGTAGGTATAAGGGGAAATGGCTCCAGGCGCTGTAGCAGTAAATGTCGCAGATGAGCCGCTGCACATTGTTATATTGGTGCCTGCATTTACAGTGGGACAAGAAACTGTGGTATTAAAATCGTAGCATTTAAAGTAAAGGCAATTCAATCGCTCTTCAGCGGTAAGATCATCAGCAATTGCATTCATATTCGCTCCATACGTAACTTGTATAGAAGATTTGTTTTCAAAAACATAGGAAATCATTGTAGTTAGAGCAGTTTCCTGAACCCCATCATGGGCTGGATAGTCGCCCATCGCCCGCAAACTACCGCTTAAACTAAGTTCTGACGGAGACTCTATTTCATAGGCTTGAAACTCACTTGACTCAACAAATTCTCGTAGATCATACCCATTCCCATCTATGTCAACTGCAGTCATGTGCATTAACGCAACATTGACCGCAGCACTTGTTGTCGCATCAACAAAGTCAAATTGGAAAGTTACCGACCTGTCACCCATAGGGTCACTAGTGCCATTACTGTTATACCAATCATAATCAATTATAGGCTGAAATGCCCAATCATAACCACCATTGGTTAGCGCTGGTTCATCTGCACTCACAATCACAATATCGCTATGAGACTTGTTTACAATGGTTACCAATGCATCCACATTGGTCAACACATCATCGAACTGATATACGGAACCAACCGCTCCATAGGTACCGGAAACTAATATTGGATTTTGGAAATCAAAAGTTGGTGCTGGGCAAGGTTGGGCTGTTACATAAATTGGGTAAGTGATGCCAATAAGGATGAACATCCCAATAAAAAGCAACTTTCTTAAGGTAAAAATAAGTGTTTGTTTTGTCCTCATCTTTCAAGCCGTTTAAGCTGTTTGTGTTTGTTGGTAAAATGATGAGTTCGAGTTTTGCCCAATACATGAATCATGCATTGAAAATCCAAGAAATATCAAAACCGAAGGAGGGGGAATTTTTTTTGAGAAGGAGATGTAAAATGAGAGAATAAGTGTCGTGTTCAATTAATGTAAAACAACATAATTCATGCCAATTGGCCGACAAATAAGTTTCCACTCCAATATCGTGGAAAGTGTGACATGGCAAACTTCAGCCATACGGCCAAAATATTTTACCTTTAACTGCCATTTGGTCCAATTTCATGTTTATATAATTAATTGTCAACATTTTATATTTTCAATTTTATCATCATTTGATCATTTTATTTATTCAAAAAAAATCAAAATGATTTTAAGCAATATTCTTACGGCAGCTTTTGCGACGTAATGAAGTTGCTCAAGTTACCAGTGTTGGCCGGGTGAACTAAAATGGTACGGTACAACATGATGTTCCGATCATTGTTCGGCCCTTGATAGATAGCCTTCCCATCCATGTTCAAATCTTCTTTGAGATAGCCAACACTAATATAATTAGCCAAGTGGTCAGTATTCTCGCTATGTGCAAGGATGTGGGAAAAAATTCCAAATAAATCATTGCCAGGCCCTTGGAAAATCACCCGACCATCTCCATCTACATCGCCTACCCATAGCGCTCTTTTCCCATTATCCGTTTGGGTGCCGGCTTCATCTTGGCCGAAGACTGCATAGTCCGGATCTCGGAAATCAACGGCAATGGGGTTCTCGGTGCTGAGGTATTCAAAATTTTCACTGATAATCCCCAGGTGGTTCCTATGCTTGATACTGACATAATAGTCCCCTTCAGGTAGCGTTGGGAAATAGATAATAGTATCGCCATTTGCGGATACAACATCTCCATCTCTTTGCATCAAGCCAGAACATGTCGCCAAAATATTTGTGTTATCAGCCCCTTCCCTTACTTCGATAAATACCCAATCTACTACGGCATCCGGTCCAGTCATGTCCATGATGGATTGAGTGGTTTCTTCCCCTCCACCATCGCCATATTGGGTAAACCCACCAAACCCTGAGTAGGGTTCTTCCAGTGGAAGAAAACCTAACGAGCGTAAATCGTCCCTCATGAGTACATCGCCATTATTTTGGAATGCCGACCCATAGACATAAGTTTTTAGTTTCACGCCAGCCACCCCACAGGTATCCGTCCTCGTCACATCTGTGCTGTTTCCACAATCATCTATGGCTGTCCATTTTCTGTAAATATGGAGCCCTCCTGACGTATATTCAGAGGAATCGGTATATTCGAAAGCTAATTGTTTGTCACAGTTATCTACGGCAAACAGGTTAACCCCGGGTATCATTTCCACTTGGTCGTCAGAGCAGAAATATTCAGGCATAGCGGGAATATTGCCTTCGATGACAATATAAGCAACCTTACCATTGGCATGAGTACCATTTAAATAGTCCCATTCCTGCACTCTGACATCAAAACTATTGGAGGTGACGTTTTTCACCCGGATAACTGCTGGGTCACCTCCGGCTTCTACGCCTCCCAAAATAACCACAGGTTTATTATAATTCCTGCTGAGGTTGATGGTCTGCCAGTTATGATCCATGCTTAATGCTCCCGTTTCCCCAACAAAAGTCCCATCGGTATCCAACAGCGTACCTGAATCCATTGCCAAATAAGCCACCTCCTCATCGGCATGGATGATTTCCCCATCCAAAGACCCTTCTTCTTGGATAAATAAGTTGACAGAACTATTCGATAAGCTTGAAAAACGGATGGCAGCTGGGTCATCCTCTTCATAGGTCTGCATAGTAGCTATAAAAGCTGGCAACCCTCCAAATGCTGGACTGAAATTGACATTTGTGGAACCACTATTGACATTTAACAAGAGGCCCGACTGCAATTCAAAATCACCAGTCAGATTACCCGGTTCGATGGCCATCCAAGCCACTTCCTCCATTGCATGTTCGCCATCTGCATTTTCCTCTTCCTGCAATTTCATTTCAAAGCCTTCTTCTGAAATATTCCTAATCCGAACAGTCACTGCCGAACTTTCATTTTCGGTGATTACCTGTGGAAAAACCAACGGTACTTCCGTGAAATTCAGTGGGAATTCAATGTACTTCCATTTGTCCGATGTTCTTTTTGAAATACCTCCGGCTATGAGTTTTCCATTATCCAAAGTATAAACCCTGAATATCTCGGGTGCCGAAACATCTTGCACCGTAATGGTTTGGGTGTCACGGGTAGTATTCCCACATAAGTCTGTAGCTTCCCATATCCGGTAAATACTGTAGTTCTGACAACTGTTGCCCAATTGCTGCGTGGACTCTTCCTTGAATGAAACATAAATGCCAGGACATCCATCCACCCCAAAAACCAATGCGGGGATTTCCGGCACTGTCTCGTCACATCCAATGGTTACATCGGCAGGTACGTTTACCAATGTTGGAGGAAGGCTATCACCAATGTTTAAAATGACACTGGCCGTATCACAACATCCAGTTGTTTGATTACAAACTTGATAAATGAAGCTGTCAAGGCCACAAAAAGCATTGTATGGGTCATAAATGAATTCCCCTTTAAAATTAATGGTTACACTACCCCTCGTCGGGTTAGTATATATGCTGAAATTGGGGAATTGCAGATTATCATCATTATCGGTCACCTGATCGTGATAGTCCGTTATTGGGCAAGCATAAAAGGTATCCCTTTCTGGCCTTGGTTGACCGTAGGCCAAACAATCTGGATCGTCACAATCTAACAGCCCATCTCCATCATTGTCAATACCATCAGTACAATCTTCTGGGCAAGGCACTACTGAGATGACAACAGAATCCACTGCAAAGCAACCAGTGGCAGTGAGTACCATTACCCTGTAGGTAGTGGTTGAATCAGGAAAAACAATATGGCTTTCCCCTTCGCCCAGGCCATTATCCCAGATATATTCATACGGGCCAGTGCCACCACTTGCCGATACTGAGATGGTAGTGCTGTCAGCGATGCAGATCGAGATATTACCACTTGCTGTTAGGGTTGGCACACATTCATCGTCTTCGCAATCAATCAGTCCATCTCCATCATCATCCAGACCATTGTCACAGATTTCAGGACAATCCGTTACTGACTTAACACAATAATTGGAAAACACCCATCCTGCACAGGCAAAGCGGCGAGCCGCCCTCCTGAACCAATAGGTTTGGCTGATCGGTGGTGGGTCATAAGTCACATCCGATGCTCCCGGTATAGGCAGCCATGACAACCCGCCATTGACACTGTACTCCCAATAGTACTCATATCCGCCGCCTGCTCCACCTGATGGAAGGGTAATGGATAAAATTTCCGAAGGATCATAAGCCCCACATTCTTCTTCATTCCCTCCAAGCAAACCACCACCTGTGAAATTGGTACAATCGGGATCGTCACAATCAATCAGCCCATCACCGTCGTCATCTATTCCATTGGTGCAGTCTTCATTTATAATGGTAATGGTTACCAATGCCGTATCGCAAAGAGCCGTCAAATCACAAATAATATATTCAAAAGAATCAACTCCTGTGAATCCCCCATTTGGCAAATAAGTGACCTCTCCAGTATTTGGATCAATAGCTGTCACCGATCCATTGCCAGGAGGCAATACTCCTACTGTTGTTACACTGGAAGTATCAAGATTATCATTAAAATCAAAATCATTGGCAACTACATCAATTGTCACGGCGGTAGCAACACCTGTTGAGTCAGTATCATCTACTGCCACAGGCGGTGACTCAACTGTCAATGATTCCAAATCATCAACTGGTGGTACTGGATCACCATTTTCATCAATAGCTAATGCTATGGAAGCTAGGTTTTCAATAGGACTGCAATTGCCCACTATCGCAAAACGAGTAGTTACAGATGTGTTACCACTGACTGGCAACTGCCCTAAATTGTTCCAAACGACTGCTCCTGCTCCCGAACCGTCAGCAGCTGGAATGGCATCCACAAATTCAAGACAAGCGGCACTGAATTCATCAGATAATGGCAAAGTTGCAATTGCCGTTGAACCAGTATTTACAATATCAATTTGGAAGGTTAATGTATCTCCCACCAAATAAGGCCCTACTGCAGGAAGTGTCAAATATTTATCAACAGAAACCAATGGATTGGTAATGATAACATCATCTGAAACAGGACCTGCAGAGACAGGTGCTGTATTTTCATCATTACCTGACACAGAGGCATTGGCAACAGATGGATTGGCTGGTATTAATCCAGTGAAATAAACTTCAATAGTGAAACTCGAACCAGCGGGAATTGCAGCAGCAATATTCCATATCAAACTTCCACTCATAACTACATCAGGTGGCAAGGAGCAACCAACGTAGTTTAATTCAGCGGCAGTGAAAGTATTGTTCAACAGTAAACTTGTAATCGTAGTCGGCCCTGTATTGGTGACCGTAATATCAAATCGTATATCCTCTCCTACCACTGCTACTCCATCAACTGGTTCTATTAACTGAATAGCAATATCTACGTCAGGATTGACCGAATTAATAGAGGCAGAAGTGTTGCATTCATCAACTGATAAATCTTTATCCACATAGGTCATCATGAGCATATCGCCCATTGGAGCGTATAAAGATCCATTATTATCGCTACCAACAACTGAACTGGTAGAAGAAATACATGCTGTGAATACGCCCGTATTTATTCCAGTTTCAGTCAATGTTAACAACTCATCGTCACCACTTCCTGAAGAAATTACAGCAATAACAGTTTCGACAGCTGTGGCATTTTCATTTTCATCAATGTCAATGACTTGAATACAGATTTGATCATTTGGATCGTAAGTAGTTTCTTGATTCGTACCATCGGTAAATTGCACTTGGCAAGGAGTTCCAAAATCATCGTATTGAATTTCAATAGTTGTGCTGGCCTCGTCTGTGATGCCCTCGTACCCTTCATGAGCAACCACATCAATTTGATAGATGCCCTGTTCTACTCCCGTTGTCCATGCGTACTCATATATCTTATTGCAGCCAGAGGTCGCCACCACATTGCTGTCCACCAAAGTTGTATTAACCAAAACAACATTGGTAGGTGAAGTAATGACCAAATCAAGGCTGGTAATATCCTCTGGTCCAAATGGATCGCTCACAGTTGTTCGGACATATACCGTCTGGCCGTTTTCAGCCCCTTCTATAATACTACCATCTACAAAGGCACTGTCGTAAATGGCCAGTTCTTCTACCTTGATGATGGTCTGCGTGGGCAAGTCAATTTTCGAAGGCTTGGTCTGGCTATCGTATAGAATGTCGAAACTGTAGCCAGTGTCATTTTTGATAAATTCACAATTGACCTTTTCGCCAGCGGGCAGGGTGTAATTACTTCCTAACACCTGATTCCATGTCATCGTACCAGCCCCACTGCTATAAACTGGATTGTTCATAGTGACAAAGGTCGTAGTACCATGTTTCAAAACTGCCGAAATATTTGGGTTCGCTGGAATTGAACCCGAAACTTCGCTTACATGGGTCGTCACCTGGATCACCCCTCCCGCTGGCATTTCCAAATTCGTACACATAGGAGTTATTTGGGTAAATGTTACCGAGTCTGTAACAGTACCTCCTACATCCACTACTACCGTTCCCCGATTGGATTCATTATATAGATCTGTTATTTCACTTGAACTAAGAGGTGATCCGTAAACCTGTACATTGTCAAGGTTGCCACCGTAAAAGCGATCCGAGGTAAAGTCTTGTCTGGCAGCTAAGTAAAGACTTCCGGCCGGATTAAAGCTATCGCCACCATAAAGAGTAGAAGATGCTACTTGAACTCCATCAATATAAACAGTAGAACCAGACGAACTTACGGTCAAGGTATAGCTATGCCATAGTCCGTCACCTATAAAGGCACTTGCATCAAATTGAAGAGCAAAATTATCCAAGCCATCATCAGTATCCCTAATTACTGTGCGGAACTGATTTGGATCAGTACCATGTGAAGCCTCATTCAAAAAGACGTTTACACTATTTGTAGAATTGATATTTCCATGGCTGTAAATATATTGAAATAAACTACCCGTATTGTCATCTATTTTAAAATCGAAAGTTATGGTGAATTGGTTGCTGTAAGGAAAATCAGGCATCTGCACATAATCGCTGGCAGATTCATTAAAGCTCAAAGCATTGCCAAACTTTCCTACGACAGTGGTCGTACCGTTGACTGCCCCATTTGCATTTCCTGCTCCATCCGTACCATTGCCATTCAGACCCCAATGATGCCATAAATCAGAGCCTGAATCAATCATCAGGTAATCAAAATTATCGGTGCCAGAATAACCGCCATTTGGTGTGTAATTAAAAGTACCATTGCCATTATCAACTACCGTCCCATTTGATGCCTGTGTGAAATCAATTACTGATAGCGCTTCTGATTCAGCATCTGTATCGTTTGTTGTTACATCTGCTGTGGCAACTGTTGCATCTATGGCCGTGCTTTCATTGTCATCAACGGCCACAGGGTATGTATTTGCACCTCCAGTTGACACCTTCAGAGAAACATCATCAATTGAAGCAAAAATACCCGCCCCTGCTGTAGATTCGAATCGGATATATAATTCCTTCCCTACAGCTGATCCATCTGAAACGGCAGAAAAAGTGTGGCTAAAAGAATCATAACCAGTACCAAAGTCTTGGAGAGGGGTAATTGCCGTAGTGCCCAAGCTTACAGGGGTGACACCATTGAGGTAATAGATAATGGCCGTAATTTGGTCAACCCCTAAATTCCAATTTGATGCCCCAGCATGTTGAAGTGACAAAGTATAGCTTTCATTCAAAGCAATACTATGACTTGTATTTTGAGCCGAAATTCTCACACTTGTAATGGCAGCCCTATAACTACCTGCGTATGGACTAGTGGTGTTTCTTGCATTTTCTGTGTCGTTTCCAGTATAATTAAACCAATTATCAGTGGAGTTATAAAGATTGCCTGTACCATTTTCAAACCCACCATTGTTGATAAGTTCTGCCCCACTAGCGCTTCCTCCATTTCCGCCGCTCCCTCCGCAACCATAATCAATCTCCACATTATCAAATAACATGGTTCGGGAAGCTTCTTCTGGCAAACTGCCATTGACCAAAAACCGAATGCGGGTGTTGGCAGCGAGGTAGGCAGAAATGTCGTAAGAACGGGAAACTGTTCCTGTGGAAAAAGTAAACGTTTCAAGATCAGTGTAAGTGGAACCACCGTTGCTGGAAATGGCCAAGGTGGTCGAAAAGCCACTGGAATAACTTTCGGTAAAATCAAGGTTCAAGGTGGCAGTCGTTGCCCCGCTCAAATCCACATCCCGCCAAAGGCCACGACCTGTGATGCTCTTGCCATCATCGCCTCCATTTCCACCAAACTGCAATGAATTGGAGGCCACCCTGACTTCGCCAGTACTTGGGCCATTCGATTCACCCAATTCCTGCCAGTCATTTGTCCAGTTGATCGTTCCATCATTGTTGTTATATGAAACGGTATTGAAACCATCTGCTATTGAACAGGTGTCTGTGACAACAGCCCCTAATGTGACGCTTGAAATTGTAATATCATTGGTAGCCACTGGGTCAACCCTATCAAGGCTTTGACCAGGAGATGTCAAATAGAGCGGTTTTGTATCTGTAGTTAAAACGAAGGAAATATTATCGTTACAGGTTTCCCCATATTTCGGATCGGTAAAACTGGCGCTGACGGTCTGTGTGCCTTGCGCAAACAAAATCCCATCTTCTACTCCTGTACCAATAGAAGGTGACGAAGATACACAACCCCCAAAGATGCCTGTGTTTATACCCGTTTCGATCAAATTGATGGTCTCCCTATCTCCGTTATTATCATTGAAAATGGTAATGGCGAAAAAGTCAACCAAAGTGGCACTCTCATTTACATCATCGTCTTGTACCTGCAAGCAAACTTGATTGCCTTCAGCATAATTGCTTACTGGGTTTCCGCTTCCATCGGTAAAAGAAAGGATGCAATTGTCTGAATTAGACCCTGCTGGTACTACAGGGATAACCACATCACTCACCACTGTTTTACATGGTGTGGTAACAAGGGTGCTGAACTCGTTGATGATTTCATCAAACATCGGCGGCATGGTGTTCACCTGGGTCCGGAAACTTATTGTATAGGTCGAGTTGATGGGAATGCTTGCAATATAATACCCCAACTCATCTACTGGGAATGGTGTGCCGCTGGTGTTGTCCGCCAACAAGGAGTTGTTGAAATAAGTCGTATTTGGCACATAAGTCACTTCCGAGGGGAGGTTGTCGAAAATGGTGAGGCCAAGCACGGGCGCATTCCCAGAGTTTTGTAGGTTTAGGGTAAATGTGATTTCATCACCTGATTCCACTTGGCCGTTCCCGTTCACGTCGGTGGTCAGTTCATATCCTTTCCAGCCAAAAATTTTGCGGATAGGTGGCACCGTCGTACCAAAATCGAGGTAGGGGTTGCCAGGCGCTGCCGTCAGCGGGTCTTGCCCCCAAGCGGCGGAAATCAGTGTACCGTCGAGGGTGTAGAGGTACATGCCCGTCTGGTCGTTGTCGTTGTTGTCGAAAATGCGTTTTGATTCGTAAGCCGTCAGGGCATAATCAACATCGTATTTATTTCCCGCAGGGTCGGTCTTAGGGCCAGTGGCCGGGTCGCCGTCGTAATCAACATACAGCGTTGTGGGCTGGCTGGAAATGACCCAAGCCGGGCTACCGTTGCCGCTCAAATCCGCATTGCCTGGCCCCCAGCCGATCACGGCCGAAACGGTCAGGTAGCTTTCCGGTACGAGGTTGTAGCCCCAGTCGTGGGCGTCGTTGTCGGAAGCATCGCTATCTATAGTGGAGATAGCGTAGAATTCGTCGTTTTCAGAATTTGTATAAAAATGGGCGCCCGAGTGCATGGGCATATTGAAACGGTGCACACCTTTCGAGGAAACCGAAAAAGTACCCGAACCAGATTTCGTTGCAAAATTTACCGTAATCGGATAGGTGTTTGGATTGTAAACAAAAACATCCGTCGGGTCACTGCTCACTGTCGAACCAACAGGCGCAAAATAGCTGTTGTCCCATTTTTCCGAAGGGAACAGCGTAAACCAGCGAGCCTCAAAACGTCCCCCTAAATCACCCGTCAACAAATGGGCTTGTACGGCCTTCGACGAAGTGATCTTGGCCCCTGCCTGCACTCCGCTTCCCATTTGATATGTCTCACCTTCTTGCAAAGTCTTGGTGATATTGGCTGTTCCATTCCCATCGGTGTCAATCCAAACGATGGTGTTGTTTTCCTGTGCCATCACAAACAAAGAAGTCAGTTCAAACATCTGATCAGAGGAGATATTTTCACCAATGGGCACTTCATAGGATTTGCCGAAGGCGTTCACGTCCATCACATCCACCGCACCCGAAAGCACAGGCCCGGGGGTGGGCGACCAAGCTGCCCTCGACAGTGCTAACTGGTGGCTCACCACGATTTTGTCTCGCCCATCATAATAGATTTGGCTGGGGTTCCGGGGCAGTGAAACAGTGTTGTCAATACCCACAACGTCGCCTGCATTCAACTGATCGGAGCTGAACCCCGGCGGCTTGCCATTAGAGTTGATGCCATCACCCCACACTTCTGTCGTGCTTTGGGTCGGGTTGAAAATGTCCGTCTCGTAACCATCTTCCCAGTGGTCGTAATAGAGCAAAGTTCCATCCTCCGTGGCCACCATCGAAATGATGGCACGCACACTGTTGCTGATAGAGAAATTGATATAGTCGGTAAATTCTTTGAAGTTGCTGCGGATGTTCGTTTCCGGTATTGGAATGTAATAGCGGTCATAAGTCGAATTCAGTGCATGGTAAACGGTATAAAAATCAGATTGTGTACAGCCATTCCCATCGGAAACGGTAATACCGTAATTACCAGCAACAAGACCCGAAATGTCCTGCGTCGTTGCCCCGTTCGACCATGCGTAGGAATATGGTTGTACACCACCCATTACGCTCAGGTTAATATTACCATTGGAATCGCCATAGCAGTTGGAATGGCTGACATCGGCGCTGAGTACCAATGAGTAGCCATCGTCCACCACATAAGATGCCGTGGCAGAGCAACCGTAGGTATCGGTCACCGTCACTTGATAAATGCCAGCAGTCAAGCCTGATAGATCTTCCGAGGTGGTACCTGTTGACCAAATGTAGCTGTATGGTATTTTTCCGCCAGTCGTAGTGACATTGATGGAACCATCATTTCCACCTTGGCAAACAGGCGAAGTTGGTACTCCAGCCAAGTAGAGGCGGCAGTCGGGGTCATTGCAGTCTATGAGGCCGTCACCATCGTTGTCGATGCCATCGGTACAGATTTCAGCACAAACGCCAATATTTACAGCTACCGAATCCACAGCAGTACAACCTGCTGGGTTTGAAATGGTTACACTGTACACCGTCGTGGTAGATGGGCTTACGATGACGCTAGCATTGCTACCCAGTCCATGTGACCAAGCAAAGGTGTATGGCCCTGTGTCACCAGTTGCGGTGGCGGTCAGGGTAACGTTTTCATTGGCGCAGGAATTCACATCTTCGCCCGCATAAACCGCCCCACCACAATCAGGGTCTTCACAATCGAATATGCCGTCGCCATCTTCATCAATGCCGCCAGCACAGGCTTCGGGAGTTGGTGTACAGCCACAATCACAATTGCTGAAATACCAAGGGATGGTAGCGCATTCTTCGGTGGCCGGAAGCATCGAACTTGGCACCAACGAAGTTGTCCCTGACACACAGTAGTGAGTCAAATCAGCCGTCCAGAACCCGAGGTTACTGATATCGCCATTTTGCACCCAGAGCTTGAGGTTGGAGCCGCCGAGGTAGGCCAGCAAGGAGTTGGAGAAATTGCCTGACACGACATTTATCTCAGAATCTTTCGAGTAAATTTGAGAGAAAAGGGTGTTTTCAAATCCTGTCCCTACCGTTGCACAGACATTTATCAATGAATCTTTTTCTGAGTTTTTGTAAAGTTCACCCACAGTCAGGCAAACATTTTCCAACCGCCGTGTTCCATTGGAATTTTTAAAATCTTTCCCAATGTTCACACTACAATTGGTCAGGTAAAGTTGAGGATTGTTACCTGTCAGGTCAACATCAAAACCTGCAGTAGTATTCAATGCAGCATTGGTAAACGTGGCCACTGCGCTGTTGATGCCGAAATTACCTGCGTTGAGGGTTAGGCTGCCATTTGTAACCCAAAGGGTAGTGTTATTGTCCAAAGTAATATCTCCCAAAACTACTGTCACGCTGTGCTCAATGCTGATGGTCGAATTGTTCACATAAGGAGATGGCGGAATACTCCCTCCCTGCCAAGTGGCCGCATCCGTCCAGTTGCCATCAGCAATGGTACGGTAAATAGCCGACACTGCCCCAACTGGAATGTCGTTGCAATCTGGGTCGTTGCAGTCCACGAGGCCGTCGCCGTCATCGTCCACGCCGTTGTTGCAGATTTCAGCACCACCGCAAGTAGAAGTAGCTTCCACTAATGCTTGGTCGAAATAGTATTTCCCATCCAAAGTCAAATGCCTAGCCGGATCAAACCAATTTTCAACAGGGGCAGGCAAAACACCACCGTTTTCGGCGTTGGCATACACACCGTTCATGTGGTAGCCGAGGTAGATGCGCTTACCGTGAGTCGAAGCAATGCCGCTCAGGGCATCGGTTTCATCAAAAACAAAGTAGATACCGTCTGTCCCTGCGGCCGCTTCGCCAGCGTTTGTCCAAAGATGTGCCGAAGCTCCAGTGGCGTAGTCGCCTTTTGTAAAGACATAAGAATAAGTGGGGTTATCGTTGTTGTAATTATAAACCTCCTTTTGGGTCGTGTTGTCAATATATGCATGTGTCTGGAATTGGTAAAAACCTTCCGAAGCGCTCATGCCCAAGTCATTTATCAGCTTATAATTTGAGTTCAAAATCGACTGCGGCAAATCTTTCAACGCATTTACTAAGTCATTGGAAATATGTGCCTCCGTTGTGGCTGAAATGATGATGAGATCATAATCGGAAAAATTGACCACAACTGGGGTCGTCGGGCTGTTCGGGTCATACATACCGAGGCCGCTGGCATCGGGTTTTGTCAAAACTGCTGTCAGTGTACTAGCGCCGTTCAGGCCATCGAGATATTGCAACCAGCCATGATCCCAAGCGTCCCCGTCGTAAGGCTTGTCCTCACCACAGAGGTAGAGGATGTCGCAAACGATGGCATCAGCAGAGCAGGCAGACGGCACGTTGAACGTGGCAGAAGCGGTACACAACGTATTGTTTACCTGCCAGTTAGCTGTCATTGTATTGTTCATACTGCCATCCGCAGGCACTGTAAAAGTGATATTTTGCGGAGAGGCCAATAAGGCAGTGGGAATGTATTCTGTTTGCCCATAAATACTCACTTCGATGATGTCATTGGCCGGTGCATTTACCCATGAAACGTCAACGCTAACAGTGGCTACATCTTGCAACGGATGGTTGATACAAGGGCCAACATTGATATTCGATAATTCGATATACTGACAATCTGGGTCATCGCAATCCGTGAGGCCATCTCCATCATCGTCAATACCGTTGTCACAAATTTCTACACATGTAGTTTCATTGAATATGGCTGGACAACAAGACACATAATCACATCCATCGGCGTCTTCACCGATAAAAGTATAAGCCCCGCCCTCGGTCACCGAATAATTGACACCTACTCCTACTAATACCCCATCTCTGTACCATTGAACATTAAATACATCGGAAGGAGCGGTCAAGGTATAACTTTCCCCGTTGCACAATTCAATAGGGGCTGGCCGGTTTTGGATCAATACCTGTGTAGCATCAGTGCCAGTGCATCCGTTGGCATCGGTCACGACAACGTTATATGTGCCACCATTTGCTATTGATGCGCTCAGAATATTTGGGTCTTTCTTAGTAGAGTTGAAACTCAATGGCCCCGTCCAACTATAAGAGTACGGCTTTGTTCCTCCGAATGCATCAGCATCCAATTGGATTTCGCCATTTTCACATACCAAGTCATCTTGGATAGCCACTACGGAGGGAGGCCCTATTTCTGATATAGAGATGCTATTCACCACTGTGCAACTTGAGATTGTTTCAGTTACGGTGACTGTATAAATGCCTGGTGCGTTAACTACTTCAGACTGTGTCGTACCCCCACTGCTCCATACGTAGCTTACCCCAGATGCAGGTAATGCCGTGAGTGTAGAAGTAGTTTTGTTGCAATGGAAAGGCCCGTCACTTGTCAAACTAACCGATATTGGACAGCTATTGGCCTGTACCATATAATCTTCTACTTCTCCATCAGGTGCAGCACCATTTGCTGACAAAGCATTCTGTGTAGTTAATCGGAACCGAGCCCCTAGATTGGTACCGGTTATGGCGGTATTGGGTACTGAGAAATTCAAATTGACTACCCCATTGGTTGAGTGAGGGACATTTACGGTGGCGGTTTCGTTTGCATCTACGAAATCCCCATCATTGTTCCAGTCGATAAAACCATATAAATATGCCATTGACCCTGTTATATTTTTTACAGAGACATCAACATTTGATGAGTTACCTGGAATAAAAGGCGGGAACGAAGCTATTCCATTTTCGTCCGATGTAAAACTGTTATCGTCCACATCCGCCAATGCCCCAGGTTGGCCATTAGGCTCAATGTCTGTTAGGCCGCCAATTTGAAGAAAGGCCGAAGAAATATGACTTGGGCCGTTATTTGCCGAAAGGGTCTGATAATCACCAGTGGCCGTGCCCACTGAAATATCTGGTAAATCACCATAATCACTGCCATTTAACACTTCTATTGTTACCTGATCCACTGAAGTACACCCAGTTATTACATCGGTCACCACGAGTGTATATGCCGTAGTTATAGTTGGTGACGAAATAGGATTTGCCACCTTTGGAGAGGACAAGTCATTTTGGGGTGACCATTCATAGGTAAAGCCGGGCATGTTGTTGATTGGTCCCAAAGTGACTGATTCTCCCGATAGAATGGTGGCATCCTGACCAGCAAAAGCCTCCAATTCTGTTGAAGGTGGCGTATCAACGAATACTGTCACTGTTGAAGTAGCAGTACAGTTTGAATTATTGCCTGCACCTGTCACAAACAAAGTATATTGAGTGGTCTGTTCTGGGGAAGCGACTGGTTGTGCAATGTTTGGATCGCTTAATCCTAAAGATGGTTCCCATTTAAATACATAATCATTATCAACTGAAAGGGTTCCTATTTGAACCCCAGAAGGATCACCTTTGCACAAATACTTATCTTCTCCTGCATTAGCAACAGGCGTACTCACCTTTCTTACCACCACTTTGTCAATAGACGAACAACCCGAAGAAGCATCTGTTACGGTAACAGTATAAGTAGCCGCCGAGCCAGTTGGGCTGGCAGTTGGGTTAGAAATTGAAGTGCTAGATAGTCCGTAGTAGGCAGATGTAGGTTTCCAAGAATAAGTGTAAGAAGGGTTTGAATTTGTACCAAGTTGTGCAATCTCACCTGGACACAGATACACATCATCGCCTGCATTGGCTGTTGGCGATTCACTTTGGTTTACATTAACTGTAATTTTATTAGTAGCAGTACACCCTGAAGGAATATGTGTTACTGTGATGAAGTAATCTGTCGTTTCAAGTGGACTTGCTGTAACAGAATATTGAGATATAGTCAAGCCTTCATTTGGGGAAATATCCAAATTGAAAGCACTTCCAGCAAAAGCTTGATAGTCAATGTCCAAATCTACAGACTCCCCTAAGCAAATAGTCTCTACTTCGGTGACGTCAGCATTGATTTCAAAATAGTTGAGTTTGACAATGTCAGTATTGCTACAGCCCGTAGTTGGATCATATACTGTTAGTGTAAATTCTGTTGGCTCTCCATTTAACGCATTATCTGCCACGATGGGTTGGGCTATATTTGATGTATTTAGTCCAACTGCTGGAGACCAAGAGTACTGCAAACCACTAATGGCAGGTGTTCCTATTGTTACACCATCAGAATTATTACAAAAATATAAATCTGAACCAGCGTCCGCAATTGGAGCCGAAGCACTAGACACAAACACATTCATTGTATCAGACTTCTGGCAACCATTGGCAGTGTTTATCGCTGTGAGGATGTAGGTTTTATTTTCTGTCACACTCTTCACATAAGGCATTGGGTTAGACGAATTGCTGAGGCCTGTACTCGGACTCCAAGTATATACATAGTCACTGACGGGCGGCGTACCAATTTGCACAGATGCACCGGAACAAACAGTCTTGTCTACACCAGCATCTACTTCAGCCATATTTACGACGAGATCAATAGCATTCGACCTCACACAACCGTTGGCAGTATTGGTAGAAGTTAAGGTATAGGTTATGTCAGCAGTTGGCGTGGCGATGGGGTTGGCAATATTGGCAGCAGTGAGTCCTGTAGATGGCGACCAACTATATGTATAACCAGGCTGGGCATCATTGCCCAACTGCACCTGTTCCCCTTCACATACAATTTTAGGACTTGAAAAACCTATATCCACAACAGCAGCAGGTGTGACTAACACGGTGTCATAGGTAGAGCAGCCACTATAAATCGCACGCACCCAATAAAGGGTTGGTTCTGTTGGGCTGACACTAATCTGTGCTGTATTTCCCAAGTAACCATTTGACGAATACCAATAATAATATCGTCCTGATTGACCTGGAGTCCCAATAGTCACAGAACCAGTACAAAAGGATTGATCAGAACCCGCGTCTGCCTCTTTTGCTTTTGATGTCACACTCATGTTATCCTCAGCCGTACAGCCACTTGCGTTGGTTACTGTCACTGTATAAGTCTCATTAGCCACAGCAGTCAAAATAGGCTGAGCAATATTTGGGTCATTTAATCCTGTAGAAGGAGACCAAGCATAAACAAGTCCATCCACTGCCGATGAACCGATGTTTATTGTTGACCCATAGCAAACATTCGCAACATCTGAACCAGCATCTGCAATTGGAGCCGACAAAACCGTAACTTTAACAGAATCCAGAGCAGTAAACCCAGTTGCAGTCTCTGTTGCTGCCAGGTAATAAGTAGTAGTGGTTATTGGGGATGCCGTTGGATTTGGAACAGCCGGGTCACTGAGACCATTTACAGGAGCCCATGAATAAGTAGTACCACCCGATCCAGATGTACCGATCGAAGTAGAAGCACCTTCACATATTGTTACATCTGAACCAGCATCAACAGTGGGGCAACTGGCTGTTCCATCTACCACCACTGTAACCATATCAATTGCATTGCAGCCAAATGACTGACCATTGTTGACAGTTAGCGTATAAGTGGTAGTGTATGGAGGATTTGCAACTGGATTAGGAGAAGAAGGGTCATCTAACCCAAGTGTAGGTGTCCATTGGTAGGAATATCCAAAAGAAGTGCTGTCTGTGGTCCCAAGCACCACTGCTCCTCCTGAACAGGTGGAATAACTATCTGGCCCTGCATCCGCAGTGGGTGGAAAAGTTTCTGTAAAAACGATTGTATCTCGACTTGTACACCCTGTTACCGTATCTATTGCAACTACATCAAAAGTACTCGTAGAAAAAAGTACAATGGAGGGCATAGATGCAGTGCTATCACTCAAGCCAATCCCAGGACTCCAGTCATATGCGTGGTTAGGCATTTCTAAATCCCCCATTACAACGACTGCTCCTTCACAGAAAGTCCCATCTTGACCTGCATTCACGTATGGATTTCGGATCGTGACCGTAACCGTATCCAAAGCTTTACAGCCATTGGAATTAAAGGTAGTTGTCAATATATAGCGCTGTGCAGAGGAAGGGGTAGAAATAGGGTTGGCAGCATAAGGATCATCCAAATAATCAGCAGGAGACCATGAATAGTTGAACCCTGGAACTGGCAATCCACCTAATTGCACAGGCGTTGTTGCACATATAGAAGTATCTGGGCCAGCCTCTGCAAATGGCGGCGGTTCCACAAAAACATCTACTGATGCTGAGCATTGAAAGGTAGTATCGAGTAGGTTTACTGCTGTTAGCACATAAGTTGTATTTACCGTTGGCCTAACATAAATAACGGGCAAATCTGGGTCAGTTAATATCCCTTCAGTTGTACCACTCTGTGTTCTCCAGTAATATCTGTAATGGCTATAAGTCTCAATTGGCTTTAATTCAACAGAGTCTAAATGACTACAGACTGTTGTCTCAGCTGGAGTGAAATTGGGGATTTCACATGCAAATCCACAGTCATTAGAAACATTTACAAAATCATTGGCATTACAACCATAGCTATTGGAAACAGATAGATAAAAAGTAGTCAAATCTGTCACCGTTGCGATAGGACTTTGGGCAGTCGTATCTGAAAGCATTGTACTTGCCGGAGGGGTTGGACTGATGGTTGACCAAGTATAATTCAGTCCAGGTTGAGGAGTTACACTGTAATTTAAAGTTGCAGGGCTTGGGCACTTAATATTTATAAGGTCAATTATAGGAATTGAGTCAACCTGTATAAACAATGTATCCATGTCAAAACAGTTACCTGATTGAGCAATCAGGTAAAGAGGTACAGGATTAAAATCAGCATTGGAAGTTTTCGCTGAAAATAATGGTTGTGCCGTGCTGGTAGAGCTCAACCAAGATGTGTACGGGGAAGTCCATGTGTACAGTGTATTAACAACAGAAGGAGTCCCTATCATTACAGATTCCCCCTCACACAGAGACAGATTTGAACCTGCATCAGCAACTGGAGCAGAAACTACCGTTACAGTGACTGTATCGGTTATAGGGCAACCCGACGGGCCCGTTACAGTAAGGACAAAGGTTGTAGTTGATGTTGGTGAAACAAAAGGCTGCGGAAGGCTTGGATCATCTATACCTGCTGCCCCGCCAAGTATATTTTGCCATGAAAATGTGAGTCCTGTAACGTAAGGGGCAGGTACGGCTCCAATTTGAACACCTTGCGAGCCTGTACAATAAGTTTTATCTGGACCCGCGTCCGCTCGCAGGACAGTCACTTGGGCCTGTTCCTTCTTTACACACCCCAATCCATCAGTTACTTTCAATGTGTAAATGGCACTCGCTGTAGGGGAAGCTAATGGATTTGCAATTGCTGAATTACTCAAACCAAATGAAGGTGACCATTCGTAAGCATAGCCTCCTGCCCCTCCTGAAGCAGTTGGGCTTCCACCTAAAGTGACCGAACCACCTGGACAAATGGTGAATGTACCTCCACCCATATCTATGGTAGGCGCTACATCTAAGTTAACTTGTATATGAACAACGTTGGAGGTGTCTCCGGTGCCATCACAACCAATATTAAGTATGCGTCTAAAATATTGATCTGTGGTTAAAGAAGGTGGTTGATAATCTTTCTCCTGCCCGTTAGGGACATTTACCCACCCACTCACACCATCAGGGCTACTCTGCCATTGGAAACCAGGCAAGGAGGAATCGTTTGGATAAGGAATAATCTTGCCTTCAAAAACCAAATTTGGCAAGATGAAATTGGATGCAGAACCAATCAAGGTATCCGGTGTGCCATTGGTACACACAGTTTGCGAAGCGGGCGAAATGGTATTGTTGACAGCAGGCAAACAGGAAGAAAATTTTGATATAAAATTCCGTGACCCAGCAATGGTATTGTAAGCCCCCTCCGTAGTATATTCATGTCCCGTAGAGGTGGCGGAATTGTAGCCCAGCACAATTAGTTCCCCTGCATCGTTGACCATCATTGTATTGGTGCTTCCCCAAAAATAGGTGCCATACAGGAGGTTACCCGTTGGGGAAATTTTGGCGATATATGAAGGTGTGTAGCCTGCACTGCTGGTCACTATCCCGTCGGGGGTAACATTCAATGGTTCTATGGAATAGCCAGTAATATACACATCCCCATTTGGGGTCATTTTCAAGCTGTTGGAGCGGTCCCAAAGTGCCCACAATGAATAGCCATAAAAGGTACTGAATACAAGGTCGTTGCCCGCTGCATTTAATTTGGCCACATATCCCTCATAACCGGAATCCTGATTTCCGGTAATTTGGTTGACCAATGGAAAATCGTGGTTGCCGTAAGTTTCTCCTCCGAATACCACTTCGCCGCTCTCGGTCACGGCCATTGCATAAATCAAATCTGTGTTTTGCGTACCAAAATAAGTGCTGTAAATCACGTTGTTGGAAGCATCAAAACCAGTAATGGCCACCGAACCAGATGCACCGTAATCATTATAAGTTGTCTGATATGCATCCGGAGTAGTTGGATAGTTATAGGAATCTGTATAAATTCCTATATATACCTGATTACTATTGTTCACCGAAATAAGTGGGTCGCTTTCGTACCACTCACCTCCCAGATAAGTACTATAAATTAGGGAGCTGCCGTCCGTACTCAAGCGGGAGTAAAAGGCTTCTCTTCTTTCAGTTTCCGAATCAAAAGCATCTACAGTGATGGGATGGCTTCCATTGGTTTCCCCGACCACTAGTACCTCATCCAGCGTATTGATGGCTGCTTTTACGTCAGTAGCCCCACCGTTTCCACCAATATAAGTGGAGTAAGCAAGTGCAGTACCCGTGCCGTTGACTTTGGTGACGACCACACTGTAGCCCCCGTTGTAAACATTCTGAAATGCGCCGGAAGTAGTTGGGTAATCATCTGAGGAACTCCTACCCACGATGATCATTTCGCCCGTGGAAGAGGCCAATATTTCTTCAAAAGTTTCCACCCCAGTACTGCCCCCTATGTACGTACTGTACAAAAGGGTGCTAAGGTCAGAAGACAATTTTACAGCAACCAAATCCTTATCCCCGCCCAAGGTAGTTTGAAACGCACCAGGTGTGGTGGGAAAATCTGTGGAAGTGGAGGTTGTTGCCAGAAGTACATTGCCCGCATTGTCCAAGCGGATGTACCCACCTCCCTCAGTACCTGAGCCTCCGATATAGGTACTCGCCAATAGTGTGGAACCATCGGCACTCAACTTGCTTACAAAGATTTCGTAAGGCCCGGCAAAATTCTCCTGAAAGGCACCGGGTGTTGTCGGATAACTGCTAACCGAAACCGACCCTCCAACGAAAATCTCCCCAGAAGGGCCTTCCTGTACACTCAACATGTTGATATTTTCCGAAACTCCCAAATAGGTACTCCATTCCAAGATGATCGGATCAATGACCAAGGGAAGATTGGGGTCGAAAGGTTCCTCAAGACGGAAGGTTATCTCATTGTTTCCACCGATGATGACGTAAGAAGAACGCACTTCCACTTCTTGTCCATTGATGACCTGGTAGCAATATGGTCTGCCCTTTTTCATTTCACCCAATGGCGTCTGGAAAACAAGCTGCCCATCAGGCGTTATTTCTAAGCCTTCGATGCCATCCATGCGAAGGCGGATGTCCTCGTAATCACCATCTGGGTAAACCACAAAATCATACTCCACCAGTGCAGAATTATTCTTGCCGTAAAAGCGGGCATCAATGTTTTCATAAATCCCTTCATACCATACCTCACCGTAATTGGCCACCCCTTTCAAGTGCAGCCCCGGCTTGATGTAATTTTTGACTTTGTCACGTTCCTTTCTTCCGAAAATTATGGCATCTTGATTCCCTCCAACAAATTCGATGTTCCATACGGCCCCCTTTCTCGTCCCTTGTTGCTTTGCTTCAGTAGTTGGGTTCCTCAATTGTCCGTCCTTATCCCTAGTTGGCGCTGGCGATTCCTCGACCGATTCTAAAACACCGATACTGACGCCATTTTTCAAAAACTGGAAGGTAGCTTGCCCATTGCTGTAACGATAAAGAACCTCCCTTTGAAACTGTCCTTGGTTTTCTTCAAAACTAACAGATTGTGCATCCTGATGCAGGATTTTCTCAATATTACCAGTATAATTAACTCCTTTGACGGCAGTTTGGTTAAGAGTTACTCTATCTTCCACAGGGGGTTGTGCATTCACTCCTAATTGATTGAAAAAAAGAAAAATACTTGCTGTATAGAAATAAATACACAGCCCGTTAATCCTCCGCAAATCGGGAAAGCTTGAGGTAACTATATTGTAAAAATTTCTTTTCATGATGTTTGAATTGCAAGCTATGCTTTTTGGCATGCAGTGTTTGTCTTAGTGTATATTTCAAAGAATTATCGTGTCATTTTATCTAAATCAATTCGGCCCTGTCACGATAATATCAGCACAAGATTTTGGAAAAATATTTACAGTAATCTCAGCCACATCAAAGCAATTGCTTAATGTGCTCCTTACATAGTATTTCATCGAATTGATGGGTGTTACACTGGGGGAAATTGCATTAACACCATTATTGGCTTCTGCTAATGTGGTATGATAGGTAAGTACACCTGAAAAGGTATTACCTGTTACCAAAGTGGATATATCAATAGAAGATTTCCTGCAAATGGTGGCATTAACAACGGTCAACACCGGAGAAGGACAATCATCATCCGCACAATCGGTGAGGCCATCACCGTCGTCGTCAATACCGTTGCTACAGATTTCTTCAATGATATAAAGTGGGGTTGGGTCGTCAATTTCAGGTGTCGACGGAAAATCGGATTTTTTGAATGGTGCCAACAAAGCAGGCAAATTTTCCAAAAATGCTTGAGATAAATGTGGATTGCTGCCAGCATAACCTGATGGAACCGAGGCATCAATTTGGAAAGTAGAAGTACCGATCGGGATATTGGTAAGTGTAAAACCAGCCTCTGCATTTCCCGAAATGGAACTTGCGCCGCTGGTGACGCCACCAGTAAAATTGTAAGGTTCAGATGCCCAAAGCAGCCCATCAATCAACGTATCCCTGAAATCTACATTGGTCAAGTTGGCGTACCAATTATTGTAAATAGTGAATGTATAAGTTACTGTCGTTCCACTACTTGTGGTATCAGGCGTCACTATTTTAGTAAATTTCAACCCCTCGCATGAGCAACCATCCGTTTGAGAAGTAGCTGGCCCATTTCCAATAATACTAACTTGACCAGTTGATAAATCAATCTGATTTAAATTTCCAGTATTGTTTTCATAGCCATATCCAGTACCATCAACAGAAATGAAAAATGCGCCATTTGCTCCGACGAAGTTTTGCGAGGCAGTGATTATCGTTGTATCACAAGTACTTAAATCCAGTGCAATGATAATATTGGAACTATCCCTTGTACCATAGAATTGACCGTCTTGGGGATTGTAAACAATGTCACCGATATTATCTATCTGGCCATCCCATGAAGGGAAATTACAGACCAAACTGGCTGTCAATGTATTTAAATCAATATCGTATATATCAGAGTTCCTATAATCCCGTACATACATTTTTCCATCACTTCCCATATCTGCCGCATTGTAAGCAGACCCAGCAGGTAGCCCTGTAACATCACCTATATATTGCAGATTAAAATCTCCACCGATCCGGTACATCCGAAATGGAGCCTCAATATTCATGAAATAAATATAGCCATCCGATTTATTGAAAGCCGCATTGTTTATTCCACCTTCCACACCTGCTTGAGTCATGTTTTTTAAAGGCACCATATTGACTGGATCGGTTTGTATTTCGTATAGCCAATAGTCGCCTGCGACTTCTAAGGTCTGGTAAAATTTGCTGTCGCAAATGAATTGAGATGGGCAGGTGTTTACCGTTAATATATTTGAGCTAACCCAACAAGAATTGCCGAGCAGCCTAGTCTGCCGCATATATTGCCTATTTTGGGAAATGACAGGTGGATCATAGGTTGCGCTTGATGCACCAGCAATGACTGACCAAGATGTCCATCCCCCTACTCCATTGTCAGTACGTAATTGCCATTGGTATTCATAGGTACCTGCATTACATGACTGTTCACCAAAGTAAAGATCGTCCAGCCAGACATTTTCAGATGTCTGACCCGCCTTGAACATCAGCCCGACATTGCCCACAACGGTCGAGTCGAGGCTGATGCCATGAAAGGTATAGGTACTATCGGTTGTACCCAATGTCACATCTTGCCACCAATAGGTATCGTAAGGTGGTTGCCTCAACTGGATGGACAGCCCCAAATTTCGAATCGCCGCTGCTCTCGCCCGGAAGCTCACCGAATAGGTTTTGGTAGAATCAATACTGAGGTTGATTTGTCCAAATTCGACATCTGAATAGCCGCCAGAAGTAGAGGTGATACCAAGCAAGCAGGAGTTGGCACCAGAAAGTTGCCCGGAATTGTCCACACCCATGGTGGCCACACCCGAACCATACAGTACATAGTCGCCTGTGCCGCTGTCGAATTCATGTCCAAGGATTAGGTTGCAATTATCGTGAAGTTGTTCAAAAGGTGATTCCACATTGGCAATAATGTCTGGATCATTTGACGGGCATGGAACGAATGGTTGGCCAATGCTGCCTCCATTGGTAGTGGAAAGAGAAGAACAATCAGGGTCGTTACAATCAATAAGGCCATCATTGTCGTCGTCGATTCCGTTAGCGCAGATTTCAGCATCACCAAATCCAAAATCGACCGTCATATCGCCATTGCTATCAGCAGTGTCATCGTCTGTATTGTTCTGTCCGATTTCAGTCGTTCCATTAGTAGGCTCTGTCCCAACTTGAAGTGAAATGGTGGCACTGCTTACTCCTTCCGTAGAAGGATTTGCAGCATCAATACCATTTTCATCGCTGTCATCATCTGTGCCATTATCAGTACCATTTCCTGGCAAGGAAGTTTTGTTTTCCAAGGGTGCAGCACTTCCGAAATTGACAGCAGGAAGGTGGACAAAATAATCACCCGGAGTTAAATTCTCGAAAATATAAAGACCGCCATTTGAGGTAAGCGTACTGTCAGCAGGAATATCCGTTTGGGCATTCGCACCTGCTTGGAACAATTCGACAAGCACATTGTCTACACCTTCACCTGAATCAAAACCACCATTACCATTGGAATCAAAGAAAACCAAGTTTCCAATTGAGGTTCTCGTATTTTGACAAGCATCGAACATGGCAGATGCCTCGAAATCGGCATCGGCAGGCAGCCCAGGAGTGCTGGTGTAAGATGAACGAACGTTATTGTTCCCGTTCGAACCCAAAGTAATTTCGATGAATTCTTGGTGGTCAGAATCATTATCAATAGCAATCAGTCTTGAATTAACATTGTCCCATGCGATGGTTTCAATGTCAGTTGAACCGTGGCCAGTTCCTCCATATAAAGTATTATCTACTACTGCAATAATTGCCCCTGTGGCTGGGTTGACTTCATATAAATGATCATCAGTCCCATCAATGGTGTACAGTTTGCCACTATCATCCATCTCCATTCCGTCCACATAGTTGTTGGTTTCACCCAATCCACTGATAGGCCCAACTTGAACAGCGTAAGAATGTTGGAGTGGGTCAGCATTCAAAGCTGTAATATCAACATAATAAAGAATATCCGTAGAAGTACCAGAATTACCATTCCCATCTACCGGGTCGGCAGTGTATAACCTGTTGGTCACAGGGTCAAAAACCAACCCTTCCATTGATTCATTGTTGGGCCGGAATATATGTCCCATCAAAGTGAAGACTATATTGCCTTTCTGATTCTCGGCATTGTTCAAGTCATAAGTCCACAACGCCATGGAAGAACCAGGACCGTTATTGGCATCGCTTCTTGAAAAGAAGTAAGCCTGACCTGTGTATTTGTTAACTGCCATTGCTTCCAAGTCGCCTGCATCGCTGATATCCCGTATGGTGGAAGTTGATGGGTCGAAATAACTTATCCTTCCATAGTCAATGGCTGAAGAAGTGGCATTGTCATAATCAGTAAAGGCCCATAAACGAAGATGGTCAGTACCTGTCTCGCTTTCGTCTATTACCCAGAGAGGGGTTTGGTTGGTGTTGTTGTCGCAGATTTCAGTTCCACAACCCGGCACTGGCGCAAATAGCAACCCGTTTGGAATGGGTGCATTCGCAAATGCTCCAATATATGCACCAGTGGTTCCATCGTATTTGAGCACACCGATATTGGTTTGTTGAGAGCTGACGTATAAATGCCCGTCCTCTCCAAAGACGAGGTTTGTCGGGTTTTCCAGGCCACCACTTTGGTAATCGACAAATCCTCCCATATAAGCCCCTGTGGTGCCATCGTACCGGGCCACTTTATCGTTGTGGGCGCCCGAAACATACAAGTTTCCATCCGGGCCGAAAACGAGGTCTTCGGGAGCGTTCACTTGAGAATCAACAGAGTCAACGAAGACATCAATGAAAGCCCCCGTAGTACCATTGTACCTCAGTACTTCGTCGGTATTTCTACTGGCTACGTACAGGTTGCCGTCGGGGCCAAACGTGATACCACCATTGTTACTGTCCAAGCCACCCGTGCTATTTGGGATGAAGATAGAAACTGCTCTTGTGGCTACATCAATTTTCAAGACTTCATCGCTGCTTCGGTTGTTTACATATAAATGCCCATCTGGGCCAAATGTCATCCCATTTGGATAGTTAAGGCCCGAAGCCAGTACATCGATAAATGCACCCGTAACGAGACTGTACCTCCTGATCTCATGTGTCCCTTCATCGCTCACATACAACCAATTGTCTGACCCGACTATCATTTCCATTGGATTCGAAAGTCCAATTATGAACGTGTCAATCAGTGCTCCTGTATTCTGGTCGAAACGGAGGATGTGGCCATTGCCGTCGGCCACGAAAAGCTGTCCATCATCGTCGCAGTCCCGGGTGGTAACGGTGATGTTTTCAAGCCCCGCATCCACACTCATATCATTGGTGCTATTAGTCAAGGTGATGACAGGAGTACGACCAGTAGAAGTATTCGCATCACTGTCGATGGTACCATCGTTTCCAGCATTTTGGCTGGAAAAAACAGCACCAGAAGGCAAAACAAACTCAACGATATAACTGCCTGCCGATAGACGGTTGAAATTATAAAATCCATAATCGTCTGTGGTAGTCGAAACTGGGTTGCTCGAACCATCCAACACTGGGTTTCCGTTTCCGTCAAGCAGGTTGACGGCCACGTTTTCTACACCGGGTTCTCCCAAATCTTGTAGACCGTTTCCGTCAAGGTCAGCCCATACCCTATCACCAATTTGTAGGTTGCTGAAACTGCCGCTTTCACAGGCGCAAGCCTCCACGTCATGTGCAGGCAGAATACTGCCAATGAAAGATGCCGTGGCAGTGGATTCGTCAATGGAATAAAGGCGGTTTTTATGGTCACCATCATCACCAGTAGTGGCAAGCATTTGTCCTACACCTGTGAAGGTCAAGCCTTCCACATCTTCCACACCATAATCTCCTATCTCAGTGAAAACCCCCGTCGTTTTATCAATGATGCCTAGGCGTTGGTTGCCGCTGCCGCCAAAATTCGAAATGGCGTACAAAGTTCCGTCGCTGGCCATGGCCAAGTCGTCGAGGTCATGTTCGTTTGTGTTCACAACGAGATAGCCGACACCTGCACCAAATGCATTTGGGATAACCAAACCGGTGGCAGGGTCGATTTGCAAAAGCAAATCGTCTGGCAAGCCATCAACGCTGGATGCACGTTCTGTTGCCCAAATGATGTTATTAGTGGCATCGAAGGTCATCCCATCGATACCATTGACATCCATTACTCCGACAGAACCATTCAAGTCACCCATGTCCAATGCAATTAAGTTGAAAGCCCCTGTTGCAGGGTTGATGGTTCCAAACGAGTCCCTCGAAGCTGCATAGATGAGTCCGTTAGCCACATCAAGGGCCATAGCTTCAATGTTCATAGTACCCGTTCCGCCAACTACAGTGACGTTTCCATTAGCATGGTCGAACGTGTAAAGAGTATCCTCTGTACTATGGCCATCACCAAAACCATCAGAGATGAGGTAACAGACATTTGGGTCGAGGCCACAGTCTGGGTCAGCTCCATCAGTGAGGCCATCGCCGTCGTCGTCAATGCCGTTGTTACAAACTTCGGGGCAGTTAATTGACACATATCCATATTCAATATTGTCCAACCCGTGAACGCTACCACTATTTGTAATTATCATCATTGAATCAATCAACCTGCCAAGAGGGGCTATCAACCCCACAAATTCTGGGCAACAGTCAGCTTCTGTATAGTCAATTGGTACATCGCATTGGCTTCCATCGTCAAAAACAAGTCGGGCATAGCTTTGGGTAGCCCCGGAATGTTCCTGAAAATCAAGCATGTAAAATCCAATGTAGTTGACCAAGGCCCCTGCGGTAAAAGTGATGGCCGAGTTGTCGCCTTCAGACCCGCCCAATGGCCCGTTGCCAGATTCTATTTCGGAGGCCATTGTCCCAATAGGGGCAGTTCCAGAAATATCGTTTGAAGCAATGATGTAGCCTCCATCCAAGTTGGTCATAGTCAGGCCCAATGGCCCAATGGCCACCCCATTGATGTCTTGTCCATTGGAAAAACTTTCAAAGTCAATCAAATTGTCTGGAGTTTCACCGAGCGCTGCCAGCCAGTTGGTGCGGTGAGTTGTATTGCTCGCCTCATCTGGAGAGACAAAACTTTGGATGGCATTGCAAATGTCCCCAGTGTAGGTACATGAGTTGCAATCATCATCAGCGCTGTCTATGAGGCCGTCGCCATCGTCGTCAATGCCGTTGTCGCAGACTTCAACAGTAGTAGTCTCTGTAATGCAAGCATTGTCCACTGCCAAACCAGTGTTGTTAGTAGCGGAGTTGGAAATTGAAAATGAGACCAATACACCGACCGTTCCTGCTGGGGCGCCAGATGAAGGGATGGTACTCGTCACGCAGACCCTTCTCCACCCAGAACCTGCCGAACCCGGAGGAATGGTCAATGAATTCCAAGTCACCGCATTTTGCAGGGTCACTGCCCCGCCTGCATTTTGGTCAACAAATGAAGGGTAGTCCAACTGGGCAATATTGCTGAGGATATTGCCGCCATTGTCAATGTAATTTAATTCGAGACGTGGGGCAGCCGTTCCAGTTGTGCCTAGTGAACTGGCATCTCCGGGGACGCCTCCATTGAAGTTCACTGCTGCGACATCATAACAGAATTCGTAGGTAGCACCTGGCTCAATCGCCTGCCCGATGCCATAGGACATTTCTTGGCCATAGCAGTAAGTATTGCCTCCCGGCAACCATGCAAAATAGTTCCCGTCCGTGGCCCGTGTGGCGTCGTTAATCCACTGGCCGCCATCGTGGCCCCATCCCGTGATGGTCGTCGTGGAGTGGGCGCTCTCAGGGGTGTTGATAGCCAATGAATTGGATGCATCCACAAACTGATTGGAAGCAGAAAAACTGCCCAGTTCGAAGCTGCCGTTGTTCAACAAACAGCCGAGGCCACAGTCCGTATCGTTGTTGTCAATATCGCCGTCGCCATCATCGTCTATGCCGTTGCCACAGATTTCTGGACTGGAACAATCCTCAAAATCAATCAGTAAAACAGCTGCCGCAGCTGCTTCCCCGTCAATGGCCTCCGCCCAACGGGTTCCCGTGCCTTCCACCAAAACAGCGAGGCTATTGTTGGCTGCCCAACCGGGGCGGTTGATAATTTCCTGAATGATGGAAGTGAGGTCTGGAGAGTCGTGTTTTTCACTGGTCGTGTTCCATGCCGGGACACTGTTCCATGCAACCGAAGCAGCCGTTTTCGTCCGTCCAGAAATATTTCCGGAGGAAGAAGTAAAGGTAGCAGCATTGTCGGCAGCCTGTCCCCAAAAAGTGAGATTGGTTGCGTCAGTGCCTACTTCGTCCGTTTCAAATTGGATGAAAGCATTTGTGATGGTCGCCCCTTGCGGGATGTTGATGTTGTTGAAACGCATACCGACGATTTGGCTGGTTCCCCCGTCAGTACACAATTCCAAATCGGAACTTGTGAGGCTGACCGCATTGGAAGAAAGGCTCTCCTCGGCATCGTCGGAACTCGCACTTATTTGCGAGGAAATGGATTGCGACGAACACCCACAGTCCGAATCGTTTTCATCAACCAGGCCGTCTCCATCGTCGTCAATGCTGTTTCCACAGATTTCTTGTACCAAACAGCTGTTGGTGGCAAGAGCCAGCGCATTGTCGAAATACTGTTTCCCTTCTAAAGTCAGGTGCTTTGCTGGGTCAAACCAGAGCGAGTCGGGTGTGGGCAAAATGCCTTCGTTGACATGGTTCGCATAAACACCGTCCATGAACAAACCGAAAAATACCCGGTCGCCATGTCCCGCAGGGATGCCCGTCAAAGCATCTGCCGCATCGAATTTGAATAAAACCCCCTGAACGCCATTGTTGAAATCTCCATTGCCTTCCCAGAGGTACACATCGGCCCCCGCACTGTAGTCGGCATAGTGGATGGCTTCGCCCCAATAGGGGTCGAGGTTGTTGAAGTTGTAAATATCTACCGAAGTGGTATTGTCGGTGTATGCGTTGATTTGTTCTTGATAGGAACCATCTGCAGCCGTCATTCCCAAATCATCAACGATGTATCGGTTCATGTTCAGGATGGAAGCAGACGCCCCTTTGAGCGAGTCAATCAATTCGGCCGCCATTTGGTTGTTGGTCGAACCAGAAACGACAATCAATTCATAATTCTCGAAGTACACCGACATGGGTGCGCTACCGTTCATGGGGTCATACATACCGAGGCCGCTCACATCATTTTTTGTCAGGACAGGGGTCAGCGTGCCAGTGCCCGTCAAGCCTTGCAGGTACTCAATGATGCCGTGGTCCCAGGCATCGGCATCCATGAGTTTATTTTCGCCGCAGAGGTAAAGGATATCGCAGTTGATTTGCTCATTGGAACAAGCTGCTGGTGCGTTGAACGTTGCCGTGGCCGGACAGACCGTATTTTGGTTTCGCCATACGGCGGAAATATTTTGATTGGAAACGCCATCCGCAGCGACCGTAAACTGGACAATGTGCGGTGAAGTCACGCCGCCCGCCACGTCAATGTATTCCGTTTTGGCATCAATGCTCAACTCAATGGTGTCGTTCGATGGGGCATTTACCCAACTGACCGTCACGTCCACCGTAACCACATCTTGGAAGGGGTGATTGATGCAGGAGCTCTCCACCACATTGGTGATTTGGATGGGGAAACAGTCGCTATCAGCACAATCGGTAAAAGTGTCGCCGTCCTCGTCGTTTCCGCTGCCGCAAATTTCCGTACATGCGCCGTTGGTAGCCTTCGTTACCGTGTTGGAATAGAGCCATCCGCCGCAAGTGGTGGACTTGGCCGCCCGACGGTACAGGGTCGTTTGGGAAATGGACGGCGGGTCGTAAGTGATTGACGTTGCACCACTTATGTCCGTCCATGTGGAACCACCATTGGTGCTTTGCTGCCACTGGTAGTCTTGGTAGCAGCCTACTTCTTCAAAAACCACATCGTCCAGCCAAGCCGTGGTCAAATCCGAACCGAACTTGAATATGATGCGCCCAGGCTGGTCATTTTGCACAGTATAAAAATAGGGGCCGAACTGCTGAATGGAACTGGTGAAAGTCACATCATGCTCCATCAAGGTAAAATAATTGCTTGCATGTTGGAGCTGAACTCTCATGGCTTTGTCCGTACTCGCTTTGCCCTTGAAACTCAAAGCATAGGTTGTTCCAGCGGTCAAGTTGAAGCCACTTTGTCCCAATTCAATATTCGAATAAGGATTACCCAGCGCAGTGACATCTATCCTCGTCGAATTTGTACCAGAGATTTGCGAAGTATTGTCAATCGTCCATGTGGAAGCATACCCTCCCGAACCGTTGTAATGCCACCAGTCGTTAGTACCATTGTCAAACTCACCATTCAATACTGAATTGCAACTTCCCATTCCATAAGGATAAGTTACGTTGGTGATTTCAGATGGGTCGAAAGCAACACAGGTGCTTTCGTCGCCAGCGATTGTGCCGGGGTCTGTCAGTGTACCGCAGTCGGGGTCATCGCAATCCACCAGGCCATCGCCATTGTCGTCCACTCCGTTGCCGCATATTTCTACAGGCGGGTCGTAGCAGCTTTCATTTACAAAAGCATAGATGTCGGCATTAAGGTCGGTGCCTCCCTCATTAATATCAAACCAAGTTGACATGCCATAGGCACATCCACTGTCCCCATTGTTTCCGCCATAGCCGATTTGGAAACGATAAGGAGCCTTTGGCCCAGTGATGGTCAAAGTTCGTCCAGCATTACAACCTGTTCCTGTCAAGGTTCCGGTCACGTCCCAGTATTCCAGATTGGCAATCTGGGCATTGCAATTTGCATGGACATTTGCGCTTCCGCCCGCTGCTTGGAACATTGTCCAGTCCATTTGGTCAGACAAGTTGAGGGTCACCTCCCATCCATCGTTTGCGCCGCAAGAGGAGCCATTTATACCAGCACCAAAGTCCACTGGTGTTCCATTTCCAATACTACCTGTGATGGTTTTGGTACCGTCTCCATTATCCACGATGACCATGTCACTGCCCAAATCATAATCCAGCCAACCAGTATTGTTGTTTAAAAAATCAATGGGGAAACCTGGGTATGGGTTGGTCAGGGCACAGGCACTTGAGCAGTCTGGGTCAGCACTGTCGGTCAGGCCATCACCGTCATCGTCGATGCCGTTGCCGCAGATTTCGGCAGTATTACAAACCTCGCTAAAAGAAACATTGTCAATATAAACCGTCTCACTTGATGCCCCCATATTGAAAATGAGGTTCAAGTTGTTGGTGATTGTAGCTCCGGCATTGAAATTAAATGTATAGCTGTCCGAGGAAGTTGTGAGGTTGACGGTCGTGTTCCAATATTCGGTATATGCTCCTCCATTGAGCTGCAACATCACATACATAGTACGGTTGGCAGCAGCTTTTGCATCAAAGGAAATGACATAATCTTTGCCCGCCTCAATGGAATGCCCGCCTTGACCAACCTGGATGTGCCAGTAAGTTCCAGTAGTCGTAGTTATATCTACCCGTCCGGCATTTGTTCCAGAGAGTTGGCTGGTATTATCTTGAGTAAATGTGGAAGTGTTGCCTGTTTGTTGATAATGGAACCAATCTGTTGTCCCATTGTCAAATTCGTAGTTGGTTACCACGTTGGGGCAATTAGGGCAATCGGGGTCAAGGCCATCTATCAGTCCATCACCGTCGTCGTCAGTGCCATTATCGCAGATTTCGGCAACGGCCATGCTGCACCCTCCCGCCGCCATAAAAATGGCCTGGTCAAAATAGTATTTTCCCTCAAGTGTCAAATGCTTCTCTGGGCTGAACCAACTGGAGACTGGAGCGGGCAATGCCCCCCCATTCTCGGGGTTGGCATAAAGGCCGTTCATGTGAAAACCCAGATAAACCCTTTCGCCATGTGAAGAGGAGACCCCCGTCATAGCATCCGAAGCCTCAAAGTGAAACAAGTATCCATTGATGCCTGAGGATTGATTGTTGGCATACGCCCATAGGTAAGCGTCTGCATTGGAGGCATAATCGCCCCTTGTTGTCACGTAGGAATAGTCAGGATTGATGTTGTCGTAATTGGTCATTTCGACCAGCGTGGTATTATCTGTGTAGGCCGAAGTGCCCCAGGTATATCCCCCTTCCACGGATGACATGCCGAAGTCATTTATCAACTGGTAATTGCCGTTCAACAGCCCGGCAGTCACGTCTTTGAGGGCATTCACGAGGTCATTCGAGATATGCGCCTCCGTCGTCGCCGAAACGATGATTAAATCATAATCGGCCAAGTTGACGGTGACAAAAGTGGAGGTGTTCATCGGGTCATAGGTCCCCATGCCCGAAGCGTCAGGTTTGGTCAAAATGGGCGTTACTGTTGAAGCACCGTTCATTTCATCCAAGTATTCAATCCAGCCATGGTCCCAAGGGTCGCCGTCATAAGGTTTTTCTTCCCCACAGAGGTAGAGGATGTCCTTGTTCAAGACACAGGAAGAACAGGAGGAAGGAACATTGAAAGAAGTGGATGACGAACAGTATGAGGTATTCGTGCGCCATGAGGCTGTCAGTCCAACGTTAGCCGCCCCATCGGCCGGCACGATGAAAACGACGTTTTGAGGGGAGGTCGCACCACTTGCCACGTCAATGCGTTCAATTTTATCGCCCACGGCCACTTCAATCATATCGTTGGCAGGTGCGTTTGTCCAACTGACATCTACCGAAACAGTGGCCACATCACGCAGTGGATGGTCAATGCATGCGCTAACAGTCGGTGTGGAAAGTGAGATGGTTTGACACTCACTGTCGGCGCAGTCGGTCTGGCCGTCGCCATCATCGTCAATGCTGTTGCCACAGATTTCATTTCCACAGATTTCCGTAAACGAAACATTGTCAATCCAAACATCCTGCGAAGTCTCGCCCAAATGAAAAAGCAAGGCCGTTGCACCGTAGTTCGTACTATCCACTGTGAAATCAAAGGAGAAGCTATTTCCTGAAGTAGTCAAAGCCAAATCTTGCCACCAGTAAGTCGTGTATGGTGCGCCATCCCGTTGGAGTGAGACGGCCATGTTCCGGTTGGCGGCAGCTTTAGCTTCAAAAGAAATATTATAGTTTTTTCCGGCCTCTATGGTCTTGTTGATTTGAACCAATTGTAACTCCCAATTGGTGCCTGTCACTGTGGAAATGTCAACGAAAGCACTGTTGGTGCCAGAAAGTTGACTTGTATTGTCAATGTTCAATGTGCCCAAATTGCCCGCTTGGGTGTAGATTGCCCAGTTGTTGGTGCCACTGTCAAACTCACTGTTCACAATGGAATTGTCGCAAGGGCTGGTCACTGGCCGCATGGAATAATAACAGGCCGAATCTATGTGGGCATAAATATCGGCCCAGACATCGTGCCCATCCGTGCTGGCATCGAACCATGTGGACATGCCATATCCACAGGACTGGGAATTGCCGCCCCTACCTATTTGGAATCTATAATCGCCAAATGGCCCATCAATGGTTACGGTGCGGCCACTATTGCAACCAGTACCTGTAAGCGTTCCTGAAACATCCCAATAGTCGAGGTCAAGGAAAGCATTGGGGCATCCAGCTTCCACGACATAGCTCCCACCAAACTGCCTCCATGACTGCATATCGGAAAGCGTTAAGTCAACGTACCAGCCATCCTGTGGGCCACATGGGCTACCATTGCTCACGTGCCAATCCGCATCCCTGCCCCGGATGATGTTCCCTTTTACGCCAAGGGTACCATTTCCATTGTCGCAGAGCATGAGGTCAGCATTGTCCCAGTCCATCCAGTTGGCGTCGGTGCCTGAGTCGTCCATAGCCCAGATGTACCTGTTGAAGCTGGGTTGCAATAAACAACTCGAATTGGAACAGGTTGGCGAGGAAACTGGCCAGTTTTCCAGACAAAAACCATCAAAATAAGCATTACCAGTGCCGACACTACTCCAGCCGAAGGCCTGAACCCAAGCGGTGTTGGCCGGGGCCATTAAGGAGGCATGATACTCCTGATATGTGGTCGAGGTGACGTTGATGTAGATTTCCTCCAATGTGTTCCAAGAGGCATCCATGTATTTGATGCCAATAGCTGGGATGGCCGTCCCTGTTTTTTTTGCAAAAACGCTCAAAGAAAACAGGTTGCCAGCGGTAGTCGCCACTTCCTGCCATACGCCACCATCAACGGCGGTGTTGATTATGGCTTGGCTTCCGAAATGTGCATCCGTGGTGATGCTGGTAGTGCCGGAAGTTGCCCAATTGGAGGTGCCGGATTCAAAATCGGGATTGGCAAGCAGACCACTGCCACAGGAAAAAGAAGACCCAGAACCAACAGTATAATCAACTACCAAAAGCGGCGCATTGGCCGCTTCCCCATTATAAGATTCTGCTGTCCTTTCTCCCGTTCCCTGTGCCACGATAGCGAGGTTGTTTCCACTGACCCAGCCCCCCCTGTTTACAATTTCTTGGATGATGGATGACAGGTCAGGTGTTTGATGTTTTTCATCTACCGTATTCCAAGCAGGTACACTGTTCCAACTTACAGAATTAACTGTTCTCGTTCGGCTGGAAATATTATAAACTGTAGTACTGAAAGTAGGTGCGTCGTCAATGTCTTCTCCATAAAAAGTCATGTTGGTTACCTCGGAATCTATTTCGTCTGTTTCAAATTCGATGTAGGCGTTCGTGATGGTTGCCCCTTGAGGGACAGTCACATTCAAAAAACGCAAGCCCAACCACTGTGGGGTGGACCCATCTTCGCCCAGTTCCAAGTCGGAACTTGTCAAAGCTATGGCTCCTGAAGAAATATTTTCTTCCGCATCATCGGTGCTGGCACTTATTCGAACAGATACAGATGCAACTACTGGAGGTTGGAATAATATATAGGAAGCCCTAGACATGGTTTCTTCCATGAATAGGGTATTTGACATTTTCCAGTTTTGTAGGAGTCTTCCCGCAAAAGTATTGCTGAATGTTACAGGGACTATCCCAAAAAGGGTTAATGTCAATATGAGAATTTTGTGTTGATGTGTACTCATTGAATACTGTGTTTGTCCGGTTGGGTTTCATTAGCTGCTTGAACATTGTTTTTTTAAGAAACCTAGACAGGGGAAGGATAGGCTTCAAAATGGAGGGTAAACAAAATAATTGACCTTCATTAGCGACATCCATAAATTGCCGGCCCTAATAACAAGGCAATCAGTTGTTTATAGTTTAACCAGTTTTTATATAAAGAAGGAGACAATAAAATGGAGGGATATACATTGTTGCTTTAGGCGAAAATTATTCCAAAATAAAAGCCCTACCTGAATTCAAACAGATTGATCTTCTTTATGTGACATGGTAACTGGAGAATTTAATTAATGGCAACCATTGATTAATTTGATGTTCGTTTGAGCAGTCCGATGATTGCCAAAAATCTGCTCTTTAAAGCGTTTCAACCTTATTTTTTATTTATGGTTTTTACAAAGCTTGCTATATCGTAAAGCTGTCATTGATACCAATAAAAAAGCAGCGGTTGAATAGCCCAACCGCTGCTTTAATGCGAAGTACGAATGAAAATGTTACCTTCCTATTTGGACATATCCATGCAGTGGCTTATCCCCATTCCCTAGATCAAGTACATAAAAATAGGTGCCGTCAGGTAGGTCTTTCCCATTCCAAGTGCCGAACCAATCGCTCTGGTAATTGGTCGCCTCATGTACGAGATTACCCCACCTGTTGTAGATAAACAGATGATGGTCGGGATAATTTTGTAATCCCCTAATTCTAAAGAAATCATTCTTACCATCTTCATTGGGAGAAAACCCTGTGAATATTTCCAAATCGTCACATAGAATAAAGATATAAACGGTTGCAGTATCACATCCTGTCGCATTGCAAATTTCATAAGTCAAACTGTCAGGAATTTCATCGTCGCAATAGCCATCATCAGGTACGTAATTCAATTCACCTAAAGGTGTGAAATTTGCATCCCCGTGGTTAGGCGTTTCCAATACGTTAAAATCGTTCAAAGTAGTAAATGTATCATTCTGCAATACGTCAATAAGGATAACCTGACCCTCCCCAGTGACGACACTGTCATTTACGGCAATCAATAGGGTGTCTGAACCATCCAATTCAGCTGTCACAATCAAGATGGTCGTATCGCAAATATTCATATCATCACAAATAACCAAACAAGCGGTATCAGCTCCTGGGTCAAGGCCCGAGAAAATGATGCATTCGCTGACTATTTCAAACGAAACATCAGTACCGCCGAAGTCTTCACAGATGTTTTCGACACTGATAACATTGCCTAATAACTCATTTAGACTGAGGCATATGGTGTCAGATTCATTCACAACCACTGTTTCTGATATTGTATCTGTTTCCACACAAATAACATCAATAACAATTGTTTCGGAGCAATTATTCAATGTATCAATAAATGACAAGGAAGATGCTCCAACTGGTACTTCAAGCCCATAATTGGTAGGTACAAAAACCAAAGAAATGTCAATGGACACTTCGCCTGGAAATAAAACTTGTTCAGCTATTATTGTCCCATAAGTTGAATTTAGATTTCCACCTATAATAATAGTATTCCCGTTCATGTCAGTTCCGACAGTCCAATCTGCAGTTGAATCCCAAAAACTCATCAATAAAGCCAGTTCATTGGCTGTATTAAACAAACCAGAAACAGTATCTCCATTAATTACCCATTGATTGATCGAGAAGGGTCCGATCACACCTGAACTAGGCAGTTCAAAATAGGGAAATACTAATAGACTATCAAATTCACATGGTATAAGAGAATCAGTGACAACCTGCCCGTTTGCCTCTAATATTAAACCGTTAAGCATAGAGCTGTTTACAGGCAGGCAAACTAGAACAGAATCATTTTGACAAGAAGTGGAAAATAACAATTGGTCGTCAGGGAAAAAGTCCGGACAGGGGCTTATAACATCCACATTAACAGTCAATACTGCACAAGTATCACCAAAATAGGCTTTAAAACAAAAAGTGTCCAGCCCAATCATTTCACCAAAAATTGTGATACACCAAGTTGTGGTATCAATTACATATACTGCCTCGCCATTCGATTGGTTATCACAGATATTTACTAAACTGTCAATATTGGCCACCGGAAAATCATAGTCCGCTAAACACAATTCCAATGAGTCATCGACTATAACCTGAATATTAATGGTCGAGTCTTCCACTTGGTCACAACTGACGGAAACTAAGAAGGTGTCCACACAACCTTTTACCGTATCTGCAAAAACCAACTCATGAAATCCGGTGTCCAACGGCATCCCCACAACTTGATCGTTAAAAGAACAAGGCCCAATTTGGGTTGGTGGGCTGCTATTATCTGTAACCAAAAAATTAGGAAGATCTCCAATTGCTATGTCAACACAAAATTCTGCTAAACTATCACAATCCAGAACGACCAAATTAAGCGGCGTCAAGGCTTCTATGCCGCATCCATCATCAGGCTGGCATGTAACATTTACCCGAAGGGTATCGGCACATTGGGTCTGCATATGGACAACAATTACCTCATGAAATCCTGTATCCAAGGCTATTTCTGCAAAATTTCCATTGCAAGGAGTGAAATTGGTATATGGCACACCATTGTCAAGTACACCAAAATTTACCAGCGAATCCAATTCGATGGGAATGCAATATTCGGCGAAATCGGCACAATCTGGTGCTGCTATGTCGATCACTCCAGCCGGGAAAAAATTGAATTGGCTACAAAGTGGCACGACGGTGATTTCTATGATCCACGTTTCGCAATTGCCTTGATCATCACATATTTCCAAACAGGCTTCATCATTTCCTACAAAACCAGTGTTAGGTGTGTATATGAAACAGTTGCCATCCAACACCAAAGATCCATCGGATGGATCTCCACAAACGGTCATTGTGTCAAAATTGCCAGGAAGCCCAGTTGTGTCAATACAGTTTTGAGCACTAGGTGTATTTTCAAAAGTGGTGACTGGAAGGGTATCTAATGAAGGTACTGCATTGATAAATAAGGTGTCATCACAATTGGTAAAGTTTTCCACCAAAACAACTTCATGCTGCCCCTCCCCTACGAATGTCACTAAAGTACCGAATGGGATTCCATTGAAATTTGGCAAAAGCCCAGCATTTCCTGCCGGGTGGTTGATTTCCAACAAACCATAATTACCTGCATCATTGGAAGAAGAAATAGTTAACAAGATTGGGTCAAGTATCCAATTGCCAGCAGGGTCAAGGCCATTCATAAGGTTTACAAGCTCAACCATGTTGTTGACAGTACCCGTTTGCATGTTTCCGTTCAAATCCCATGAAATACTATAAGGCCCAGAATTACCCTGGTCAAAGACCTGTTGGTAGAAATAAGTATAAACTGAATCTACATCACATCCAATCAATTGGTTAGGGTAAACTGTACCGTCCAATAAGACTGTATAATCACTAATGTCACCAATTGGCACTGGCAAACAAACTTCTCCAACATTGTTTTCCAATATGACATTCACCATATCAGGGTCAAATATATCATCACAGGGAAAGACGCCATCAAATTCTATGACTAAATAAGTTGTGTCGCAAATTGGAGGCACATCGTCGGTACAATGAACCACGCATGCTATGGTCGTTCCTACAAATGTATCTTCGAGATCAATGGTCACGCAGTTGCCCACAAAACCCAACTCAACTTCAGCCGGGTTCGAGCCACATATAAAAGCTGTATCTATGGCACTTGGAAGTTGTAACACTGTCCCATCAAGGCACTCTTCAAAAGGCGCTACATCATCCGCATCCACAAACACCGTATCCGTCGGGAGTTGAGTCTGAACGACTACATAGAATGTATCACATACAGTAGGTTGGTAATCGTCACAAACCACTAGACAAAATTCATCCGACCCAGTGTAATTAAGGTTTGGCATGTAAGAAACACAGGAGTCACCAACTATACCTACCGAACCATTAGCTGGCAGGCCACAGAAATTGAAATTTTGAAGATCACCAAGCAATTCAGAGGTATTGGCACAAATTGGGACAACGGTGGTATTGATGTTTGTTTCGAAGAACAACGTTTCTGGCGTTACTACGCGTTGTTCCAAATTGATTGTTATGGTATCAGCACAACCGTTTGATTCAGTTACTATCAATTCATGTGTTCCAAATCCATCTATCTGCAAATTCGACCCAAACGGCAACACGACAACATCTGGAGAAATACTAACCGTGTCACCAAGATTCTCAATGATAACAAGGTCACCATAATTATTGGACGGTGACCCACCGTTAATTGTCAATCCCAAAAGGTTGTTCACCCAATTCCCAGCCGAATCCCACACATTCATAGAATCAACCAAAGTTTGGATGTCAACAAAATCCCCCATGAAAGTCACTCCATTTATGATCCATGATTCGAGGGTATATGGGCCTACAGGTAGCACACTATAGTTGTAAATCAACACGTCGCCAAAATCACACGGCGCAAAGGCAGTTACCTGATTTCCATCAACATCTACATCAAAATTAACGATGTCGCCGGGTGAAATAGGGATGCAGAAAAAGCCCTCATCAATTACAGAAGGAACGATGATCAAGTCTTCTGAAAAAATTTCATCACAGATAATAGGAGGAGCTACGTTGATGAATACTATGGTTGTATCACAAATACCGCCACTGCAAAATTCTACGCATACTTCAGAAATACCCACAAAGTTGTTGACAGCACTAAAATCAAGACAATTGCCATTAATGCTTGCAGTCAATTCATTGAGATCGAAAGCACAAAACGACGCTTGGTCAATTGGTCCTGGAAGTTCAATTATGAAGTTTGACAAACAAGTATCCACATTGTTTGCCCCTGGAGGTATTTCAAGGAAAACCGTATCAACTTCTGGCAGTACGTTTACAATAAAAAATGTTGTGTCGCATACTTGTGGAAAGCCACTATCGCATACTATTACACAAAACTCATCTTGGCCTACGAAATTCAAATTAGGAACATAGAATACACATGAGTCGCCAGTTATCGGAGCTGAGCCATTGGATGGGTTGCCACAAAATCCAATGTTTTCGATAACGCCACTGGGCAGTTCAAATCCATCGAGGCAATGGGGGGAAGTCGGAATATTGACTATTGTATTCAGTGTTATTGTCTCTGTTGAAGGCGGCTGTGTATTGGAAGGAGCATTGATGACCAAAGTGTCTGAACAGCCAGAATCTGGGTCAGTGACAATCAGCAAATGTTCACCAGGATTTGTCATTTGAACGGTAAATCCCTGAGGCTGAAAGGTGAAATTAGTCATTAAAACAGTTGGTATCCCAGAAGATACCTGAACGATTTCCATATTGCCATATTGAGTGCCTTCATCCCCTCCAAAAATAATACTCCCTTGAGGATCTTGCTGCCAAAAACCCGCAGGGTCAATGTCATTCATCAATGCTGTCAATTCAGTTGGGTTATTAAAAGTACCGCTGTAGGCAACCCCATCTATAAACCAAAAATTTAAGGTATAAGGCCCATCAAAGCCGCCGCCGGGAAGGAATCCATAGGAATATGCGACTGTTTGGCCAAGATTGCAAACGTATGGATTGTTTAACGGCGTTCCTTGAAAAACAAGATCATAGTTTGAAATGCTCGTCAAAGAGATAGGGACACAATAACTTGTTGGGTTGCCTGAAAAAGTCACTTTTACGGTATCAACTGGGAAAACAGGATCACACAAAAAAGAAGATTCAACTGTAATTTGAATATAGGTGGTATCGCACTGAGAACTGTTATTGTTAAAACAATGGACTGCGCAAATCATATCAGGTGAAACACCTGAAAACCCAATAGCAGGCTCTACGGTGACACATTCCCCTACAATGGACGTTGCCCTGACGGTGGAAGCATTACCCTGCCCACAAAATTCAGCACTGGTCGGTTGGCCAGAGAAATTAAAGACTGTCGGGTCTAGGCAAACTGTATTTATGGTATTCGCTGGAATACTGAACGAAACCGTGTCCACACAAGTTTGACTGCCAACCAAATGGGCAGTAGTTGATACAGGGCAATCATTGCCGGGCAAGGCCACTACAATATTATATGTGCCAACGGTCAAGCCCGTAAACACGGACGGGGATTGAAATGAAAACCCACCATCTATGCTATAAATAAAGTCTGGACTTCCAGAAGCTACAATTGTGATAACCCCATCAAAGGTTGCACATGTAGATGGGTTTGAGACAACCACATTTTCAATAAAGGGCGTATTACCCGGATCTGTAACTTGGACGGGGTTATCTTGAAAATTGGCAGTACAATTAGTTCCCTGTAGCCTCACTGAGATATGATATTCACCAATAGCCAGGCCATTGAATGATGAACTGGAAGTCCAGTTAGCGCCACCATCAATAGAGTATTCCAAAGTCCCATTTCCTGTAGCTGTGACCTCGATGCTTCCATCATCTACACCACAAGCTGAAGTCTGAACGACATCTACTGAACCAATTACTGGAGGGTTGCCAGCGCTTGCCAATTGAACTGGGTTGTTCAAGTAAATAGTTGAACAAGCTGTATTTTGAACCCTGACCTGGATGGAGTAATTGCCTTCTGCAAGCCCTGCAAATGAAGAGTTCGGACTCCAAGAAAAACCATTGTCTATACTGTATTCAAGTGTTCCGCTTCCAGTTGCAGAAATGCTGATTTCCCCATCAGCAATGCCACAATCAGAAGGGTCACTGAAATCTACATTTGTTATTTCAGGCGACGAAGGTTCAGTGAGCGAATAAAATCCCCATTTGTTGAACAAGTACCATCAATATTTCGAACTACTACTTGGTAATCTCCGCCTGAAAGGCTTCCAAAAATGTTCGAAGTCTGCCAAGAAGTGCCTCCATCAACGCTGAATTCTAATGAACTTTGACCAAAAGCCAAGACAGTTATGTTTCCATCTGATGAGCCGCAATCCGATGGTTGGATGACTGATGTACCAATAAAAATTGGGTGAACAGAACTTAATAGGTTGACGAACCCTCCATTCTTGGAACAAGTACCATCATTTCTCCTGACAACAATTTCATATAAGCCCTCTGGAATATTAGGAAAACTATTGCTCGCTTGGAAAGTGATTCCACCATCAATACTAAATTCAAAATTGCCGTTGTTATTTCCCAATAGCACAGTAATCGAGCCATCTGATGCAGTACAACTGGTGGGGCCAAACGACATAACCTGAGTAATATCAGGTTCATCGGGGCGAACCGCTCAAACTAATGACGCCGCCTGAAATTTCGCATGAACCGTCAGAATTCCTAACCCTGACGTCATAATTACCTGAAGTTAGCAATTGGAAAGTATTTGAGCCTTGCCATGTAAGCCCGCCATTATTGCTATATTGCAAAGGAGGAATGCCGCCAGCGGTTGAAATAATAATAGCTCCATTCGGGGTGTCGCAGAGCGTTGGATCGGAGCCTGAAACATTAAGGATTTCGGGTGCTGTTGGAGCTTGAAGTGTGATAGAAGGGCCTTGTACTTCGCATGAACCACTCACATATCTAACCATGATGGCGTAATTTCCAGAGGGCAATGCAGTAAAAAACGCATTGCCTTGCCAGAACATGCCGCCATTGATACTATATTCTAACGGTTCGCTTCCTTGTGCATCTATTACTATGGTTCCATTTGGCAGGTTGCAATCCGTTGGATCTCCCGCATTCACCGATTGGATTTGCGGTTCTGCAATAATCGAAATTGTAACAGAATCAACAGTGCCGTCATCACCCATAACAAAATAAGTTGTTGTTACGGAAGGTGAAGCCTTTGGGTCCGGGCAAAGTGAACAGCTAAGACCAGTAGCAGGTGACCAAGTGTAAGTATTGGCACCAGTAGCCAGCAATTGGGCGCTGTCGCCAACACAAATATTTTGGTCAGCTCCGGCATCAACCACCCACCAATCATCCATCAATAGGTCACTAGAGAATGGACCTGCTATCATAATAACAGGTACAAATGCAACAAGCGTTGCTGACATCAGCCATGGCAGCAATTTGGGTAAAAGTATTTTGGGTTGCATAGTAGTCGTTTGCTCAAAATGTTTGTAAATAATCATGTAAGGAGGATTGTTTTTGTTGCTTTTGCTCATAGTAATATCAGCAGGGTTTTATAGTGCTGCCTCCCAGTTTTGGTTATAAAAAGTATTTTGTATTATAAAGACGTGAGCAGATCTGTCCGAAACCAGTAGTTGAAAAAGAAAGGTATGTCACACGCATGCCCCTACATTACCTTTTGTGTAGAACTCCGAATAGTATGGCCTTTGAAATTGGATCGGGCCAAAGAACTTGCGTTCCAATATTGCAGCCCTTTTTATAAGTAGGGGCTGGCAATGAGTAAGTAAGCCAGGTTAAAAGGTATTGCGTGTGTGTGGAGGGAAAAATTAAAGATGCAAATATAATTTATTTAGTTTTAAAAAAAATGAAAGTCAGGATATGTGTTTATGCACGCAAAAAATAATCAACAAATTGGTTATAGATAAACATAACTGCAATAAGAGAGACTACCTTTGCTGCCTTTCAAATAATGATTGTTTATGTTGATAGATACACATACCCATTTATATCTCGATCATTTCAAAGATGATATTGAACTAGTCATCCAAAGGGCTGAATCGGAGGGGGTTCGAGCATTTTACCTTCCGAACATTGATAGCTCATCTATTAGTCCAATGATGTCTTTAGAAGAAAAATTTCCTAATAAATGTTTTCCCATGATGGGACTGCATCCATGTTCGGTCAAAGAAAATTATAATGAAGAATTGAATCTTGTCAAAAAATGGTTGGATAAACGTCCATTTTGTGCGGTCGGTGAAATAGGTATAGACCTTTATTGGGATAAAACATTTTTTGAAGAACAGAAAAAGGCTTTCATTACCCAAACAGGTTGGGCAAAAGAACTGGGCATCCCCATCATTATCCATGCCCGTGAATCGCTTGAACTTCTGATTGACCTTGTAAAAAATGAGAAGGATAATAGGCTAAACGGGATTTTCCATTGTTTTACTGGCACCTATAAACAAGCGGTTGAAATAATGGACATGGGGTTCTACATGGGCATTGGAGGTGTCTTGACATATAAAAACGCTGGGTTGGATAAAACTTTACAAGATGTTCCTTTGGACAGGTTGGTTTTGGAAACGGATTCTCCTTATTTAACACCAATACCTTTCCGTGGAAAGCGCAATGAAAGTTCCTATATAAAATATGTATCTGCTAAATTGGCAGAGGTAAAAGGAATAAATCTGGAAGAAATTGCTGTCGTCACAACTGCGAATGCAAAAAAAATATTTGGGAAAAATTCTTTGACTTACACAACTGTTTACTAAACTTGCCCCATCTACTACTACTGAGAGAACCAACAATGCCCTTTCCGGTCCATAAATACCTAAGAAAATAATGCTTTGTGAGGATTAATTTTTTAGCGCTGCAATTTTTTTTGATTTGTAATTTCTTTTTGCAATTTTTGCGGCGGCACAAAATGTTAAGAAGTTCTTAATTTATTGATTTTCAAATATATCAGGAAAAACAGCACTTTGAATGAAACTCAAGCCTATTCAACTTCGCCAACAAATTCCAAGAATATATTTTATCCGGAGAGGTGGCCGAGTGGTCGAAGGCGCACGCCTGGAAAGTGTGTATACTCCAAAAGGGTATCGAGGGTTCGAATCCCTCCCTCTCCGCCCGGATTTTTCAGGGTTGAACAAACAGTGGAAAACGGAATCTTCTATACTTTTAACATTTGTCTGTTCAAACAGACATACACGAACAACTAATTTTAAACATAAAACCTTTCGACTATGCGCAAATTATTAGCACTTATGCTTGTCTTCGGCTTGGTAGCTATTGCTGGAGATCCACTTATGGCTCAAGACGGCGGTATTTCTCAAATACTGAAAGAAAAATTCGTCCAGGGGGGCTGGCAGTTTATGATGCTGATCCTCATCTGCCTGATCATTGGATTGGCGCTTTGTATTGAGCGAATCATCACTCTCAACATTGCTTCTGTCAATACTGAAAAATTACTGACTGCAGTTGATGACAACCTTAAAAACGGTGACATCAACGGCGCTATGGAAGTATGTCGTTCCACTGCTGGACCAACAGCAAGTGTTTTGTACGAAGGTCTCCGAAATGCGGGAAATGGCCCCGATGCAGTTGAAAAAGCGATTGTTTCATATGGAAGTGTCCAAATGGGTTTGCTTGAAAAAGGACTTGTATGGATTTCACTTGTCATCGCATTGGCCCCGATGCTTGGTTTCTGCGGAACGGTTATCGGTATGATTGCAGCCTTCGATAAGATCGAGCAAGTGGGTGATATTTCACCAACTATCGTTGCAGGTGGTATCAAGGTGGCACTCCTGACCACAGTGTTCGGTTTGATCGTTGCGATGATCATGCAATTGCTCTACAACTATATTGTTGCTAAAATTGACGGCATCACCAATAAGATGGAAGAAGCCTCCGTAGCCTTGGTGGATATGATGGTCAGCAACAATTCTTTCAGTAATTAATCAAATAATACTATCTGCTATGAATTATAAATTTTTAGCAAAAAACGGGTTGACCCTAGCCTTTGTGTTAGGCTTGATCGGTATTTTAGCTACCATGATTCCAGTATTTTCCGGATTGGATGCATTCAATTCTGTGGCGGATACTGTGGGTGATGACGTGACAAGGTTATCCATGTCAGAGGAAAGTGGCATCTTTTATTCTGGGATTTATGTATCCTTCCTCTTTGGGATCATCGCTTTTGGCCTGGCTGTTTTGTTAGGCATATTTGGTGTATTTACCAACTTGAAAGCGTCAAAGTATGCATTGATTGCTTTCGCTGTACTTGCAGTTTTGTTTATTGTGTTAAATGCAACGGCCAATACAGACCTGACACCTAGAATGTCCGAAATTCTCAATAATCCAGAATATAAGGTTAATGGGGATTTAGGGATTTACAAGTTTATAAGTGCCGGTATCAACGGAACACTTATTTTAATGGGAGTTGCCTTTGCCTCCATGATATTATTAGAAATTTGGAACTTCTTTAAAAACTCATAATTATGGCTAAAAGAGATGCTCCTGAAATTAATGCCAGTTCAATGGCTGATATCGCTTTTCTGCTTTTGGTTTTTTTCTTGGTGACTACAACCATAGATGTGGAGCGGGGCATCACTGTCCGCTTGCCTGAATGGTCGGAAGAACCGCCGGAAGAACTGGAGTTAAAACAGAGGAACGTGTTCAATGTGCTGGTCAATGCGCAAAACCAATTGTTGGTTGAAAATCAACCTGCCGATGTAGGCGATTTGAGAGAATCGGCCAAAGAGTTCATCATGAACCCGACTGGCAACCCTGAGCTTTCGGAGTCTCCGAATGCGGCGATCATTTCATTAAAAAACGATAGGGGTACTAATTATGAAACCTATATCGAGGTCTATAATGAACTGAAAGCTGCATACAATGAACTGTGGGACGAAGAAGCTATGGCAACACTTGGCAAACATTACAGTGAAGATTTGCCGAAAGCCCAGAAGGATAAGATTAGGAGCAAAATACCCTTTGTTATTTCCGAAGCTGAGCCAACTGCGTTCGGTGAAGAATCCAATTAACATTTGGTGTAAGTGTTGGTTGTCAATGCTTTATCCATTAATCATTAAAAGCTATGTCTAAATTTCAGAAAAAAAGGGGAAAATCACAGCCTACCATTTCGACGGCTTCCCTTCCAGATATTGTTTTTATCCTTCTTTTCTTTTTCATGGTAATCACCAAAATGAGGGAAACGGAATTGATGGTATCTGTAGTTGTCCCGAAAGCAACTGAGTTGGAAAAATTGGAGCAAAAGTCATTGATCCATTACATCTATATTGGTCGGCCACAAGCTCGTTACCAAGAGATTTATGGAACAGCCCCCCGTATCCAATTGGATGATAAATTCGCCAACGTCTCTGACCTGCCGATATTTGTAGAAAATCATAAGCAAGGTGTTCCTGATGGCCTTCGAAAAAGAGTCACATCTTCTATGAGGGTGGATGGAAAAATTACAATGGGCATCGTTCAAGATGTCAAAACGCAGCTACGGAAAATAGGTCAGTTGAAATTGAACTATGCAGCCACAAAAAGAGTGGATAGAAGAAAGTGATAGGTTTCCGACCTATTCCTATTCTCTGTCTAAAAAAGCCGTCAAGCAAAATATTGCTTGACGGCTTTTTTCTTTTAAATTTCTCAACGAAGCCTATCCATTGATTTCACCAAACTTTCATCTTTTTGAATAGCTCGTAAGGCCAATATGCCAAAAAGTAAAAATGCAAATGGAAGGTAAGCCCCTACCCCGTCGCTGACCACCACGTCGCTACCAATCAATCCATCCTGCCAAAAAAGGATGATGGCTAATATCAAGCCGACCACATTTGCAACAATTCCAATTTGGGCAACTTTTAGCTGAGTTGACCGGTTATTGAACAAGAAAATAGCGGCCAGAGCCAGTGCCCCTGCCACAGCAAAAAGAACCAATAACCCTATATTATCATTCACCGAATAATGTGCGTCTGCAAATAATGCGGATGTATCAATTGAAGAAGCAGTTGTTGCAAATGGTAAAGCCAGCATGCCAAACCCAGCCGCAGCTGCCAGCAAAAGGAAAATACTTTGAATCCGTTGTATCATAATTGAAAAGTCAGAGGTCAAAGATCAGAGGTCAATTATTTTTCAAAATCTTGGCATCCGTCAGTTTCCTCCATTAATTTGTTTTTTATTTTCGGCAAATATAAGCCAACGGCGGGTGGTGAAGATAGGCAAGTTGGTTATTTTCAAATTCAATTCAAACACAAGAGTGCAGGACAGATTTACTGAATTTCCAAAATTTAAGAATTTATCCCTGTGAGATTTACTAAATTTTGGAAATTAAGAAAATCCGTCCTGCGCCTAACATAACATGAGTCATCCCGAATTTTCGAAAGGAAGTTCGGGATTTCTTTATTAAAAAAGTCTCCCTGTAAATTTGGGTATTCAACCACACCAAAAAAACAGGAAGACTCATGTTTAAAAACATTTTACAAAATAAGTCAACCAAATTAAGCTCCGCAAAATCAAGTCAATTTATTTTACGTCAATCGGATAAGTATTTGGATAGGCTTCAATCCCAATTGTGTTCAAAGATCGACAAACGGCCTGTAAGAACCTTCTTTGATTTGTTTATCACCATCATTATGTTCAGGAATCGAGTTATGGGCTTGGTTCTGAGTGAATTAGGAGGCTATATATGTGGTTTTGACCATGCCCCTGCAGGCACCAAGCGGATCAGTAATCTATTGAGGTCAAATAAATGGGGATCATCAATTATCGATGGTTTTTTCTTTGAACGGACAAAGGAAAGAATCAGGGAATTAAAAGAAAAAGGCATACAAGCTTTAATGCTTTGGGATGATAGTCGGGCAGAAAAACCAGAGAGCTGGGTTTGCGAGGGTTTGTGCAGTGTGTGGAGCAGCAAGGCAAAACGGTTGACAAGAATACGTCCTGGCTTTTTCAACCCTCCCAAGGAACGGATATGTGTTCCGGGCTTTCAGTGGACCGGTGTGTTTTTGTCCCACTTGGGAGGCATACCAAGCGTTTGTCAAATGAGTTGGTGGACGACCAGGGGCAAATTCAAAGAAGACCCGGACAATGTTATTTGGCGCTTGCTGCAAAAATTGGAGCAACATGTTGGGCAGTCCGTCCTGCATGTTTTAGATAGGGGCTATGCCAATGAAAAGATGCTTCGGTATCTGTTCCGTTTTAATCAAGACTTCGTGATCAGGTGGAAGAAAAACCATTTGCTTCGTCACCAAGAAAAAGGAGGGAAGAGAACGCACTTGCTGGCCCGGTCTTTTAAAGGGAGGAAAAATAAGATTGTCAAGGACAAAGTACGGAAACAAAATAAGCGGGTAAGCATCGCATGGGCAGCGGTAAGCCATACGGAACACCCTGACAACCAGTTGTTTCTGGTGATCGCCAGGGACAAGAAAAATTTTAACAGCCCGATGTACCTGATCACTTCGGTAAAAATCGAAAATGCGAACCAAGCCTGGCAAATCCTGTTCAGTTATATGCATAGATGGGAGGCGGAGCAAGGGTTTCGGTTTTTAAAATCTGAAATGGGGCTGGAATCCCCACGGCTTTGGTTTTGGGACAATCACATGAAACTTATGGCAATCGTTACCTTGGCCTATGATTTTTTACTGTCCATTTTACGAAACTGTAAAAACATTGTACAGCTTCTTTTTAACCGTTGGTGCCATAGAACAGGAAAGCGGTACCGAAATGCTTCGATACCGCTTTACAGGTTAAGGATGGCCATCTCCAATTGCCTCTTTTTTCTCTTCGCTCAAAATTCGGGATGACTCATGTTGCTTTTGAATTCGAAATTGCAATTAATTAAACTGAACCATAAATGGCAACCGTGCCTGTACCCCTTTAGTGTGGATCATTTCCTTCAGATGTTTGTACAACTGATAATGATCACCTAATTCCCTTTGCAGAATGTGTCCACGAATGGCATCATCATCTTTTTGCCCAGTTAGTTCATTGATTAATTCCTGCATCGGGTCAAGCTGTTTTGGATAAGACGTTAGTCTAAATTCTTCCAGTTCAGCCAAATCAGCAGCTGAAGCAATAGCATCATCAATAGTACCGACTTCATCCACTAAGCCAATCTCCTTTGCTTTGCCACCAATCCAAACCCTACCTTGTGCTATTTCATGCACTTGATCACGGCTCATTTCCCTTCCTTCAGAAACCCTTTTTAAGAAAATCTCATACATTTTATCTGTACTTTCTTGCCAGTGCTTTTTCTCAAAATCATCCATCTCAAAAACGGCGTTTAAGCCCACGGAATAATTGGAAGTTAGTACAGTATCAAAATGTATCCCCAACTTATCATTGTAAAGTTCCCCCACATTTGGTATCATACTAAAGACACCAATTGAACCGGTAAGGGTATTGGGTTCTGCAAATATTTTGTCGGCCATGCACGCTATATAGTAGCCGCCGGAAGCAGCATAATCGCCCATGGAAACAACAATAGGTTTGCCCGCTTCCTTAGCCAATACGAACTCCCTCCAAATATTTTCAGAAGCCATGGCGCTGCCCCCGGGAGAGTTCACACGAAGCACAATGGCTTTCACCTTATCATCTTTGCGGAGTTTGCGAATGATCTTGACATATTCATTGTCAACGATGGTACCTCTATCGCCCTGATCCTGAAAGATGCCCCCTTCAGCGTAAACGACGGCAATTTTATCTTTTATTTTGAAATTTGTTTTCTTCTTATAGCTGTTAGCATAATCCTCAAGGCTAACAGTTTTTAACTTATCATCATCTTTTAAGCCGATCCGCTCCCTAATGTCAGAAAGTACGTTGTCTATATAGCCTACTTCGTCCACCATCCCCAATCTATGGGCATCATGAGCTAAACTAAGTTTCAGCCCATTGGCCATTTCTTTCAATTCAGGCACAGATTTATTTCTTGAATTTCCAATGGCCGTCAAATAATTTTCATACAGAGGGTCAAGGAATTCCCTGAGTTGAAGGCGGTTTTGTTCGCTCATATCATTACGGCGATAAGGCTCAGTGGCGCTTTTGAATTGACCTGCATAAAACACTTGCATTTTAATACCCACCTTGTCAAGCATCTCTTTAAAAAATGGAACAGTGGCGGCAATACCGTGGAAGTCGATTCCTCCCAATGGATTAACATAAACTTTATCCGCTGTGGAGGCGAGGTAGTAAGTGCCTTGACTGTAGCTTTTTGAATAGGCAAGGATAAATTTTCCGCTATCTTTAAAATCATTCAAAGCATCCCGGATGGTAGTTGCTGAGGCAAAGCCAGTTGATACGCCCATGCCCAAGTCCAATAAAATGCCCTCAATTTTCTTGTCATCTTTGGCATGCTCAATACTTGAAATGATGTCGTTCAGCCCAAGTATTTCCTGATTATTAAAATCGAAGGGGTTCATTTCGATATTATTGGTCTGCTCAGGGATTGGCTTGTTCAATTTGAGGTGAAGTACCGATTTGGAACTAACTTCCGTCTTTTGCTTGCTGCCACTGCCTGCTATACCTACCATGATAATGAAACTTAAGGCTGTCAAGGCAACACTCGCAAGAAAGAATCCCAAACAGGAAGCAAAAACAAATTTGAAAAACTGGTTCATGAAAAATATTTTAAAAAAGTATATTTGAAAATAGACGGATGATTTTACGAAGCGAAAATAAATTGCCTTTGATGGACGCCTTTTTTTTTTAGATAAACGAAAGTAAAAGCGGGACAGCCTATATCTTGCCAAGGTTTTTCTGCAAGTTGATGTCAGTTAATTCCAAGTGTAACACAGGAAGCAAAAACTTAAATATCAATTCATTTTCTTTAAATAAATGCCCAACTGCCCTACTTTTAACGCTTCTACTAAACACTGGCATTTCAACAAAACTTGCCAATTGAATCTACTGAATATCACCTTCAAATATTAAATGAAAAATTATATACGTACTGTAGTTGCCTTGTTTTTCACTTGCTGTCTGTTTGAAATTTCTGCACAAATGGAAGTAACAGATGCTGCTACCGCACCTTTTACTCCTGAGAACCTTATTTCGAATATCTTTCTGGGCGATGGCGTTACGATACTTGACATTAGTTATGAAGGCGATCCGTTATCAGTCGGATATTTCAAAGACGGTGAAAATGCCATTGGGCTTGACAGAGGAATTATCCTTACAAGTGGGCGGGCCGCTTCTCAAAGTTGTAATGGTGGGCCATTTGGGGCTGACTGCCTTGGTACCGACTTTGCCGATAACGATATTAATAGCACTGCAGCAGACTCTGATTTAAGTGCAATTGCCAACGGCATCCCACAAGATGTTACCAAATATACCATAACGTTCCAGCCCTTTGCTGACACCCTAAGATTTCGGTATGTTTTCGCTTCGGAAGAATATCCAGAATATACTTGCGGGTTGTTTAATGATGTTTTTGGTTTCTTTATTTCAGGACCCGGCATAAATGGAGGATTTCAAAACAACGGTGCCAACATGGCTTCCATCCCAAACACTAACCTACCTGTGACGATCAACAATGTAAATTCTGGTATGGTGGGAACAGCACCAGGCACTTCACTTCAATATTGCACTCCTCCTGAAGGTTCTCTGGCCTATTCTCAATACTATGTCGATAATTCTGGTTTCAGCTTACAACCTGTTTATGATGGTTTTACAACAGTTCTTACAGCAGAGGCAGTCGTTATCCCATGTGAGACTTATACCATCAAAATCATGATAGCCGATGTAACTGACCAACGCTTTGATTCTGGTGTTTTTCTGGAAGCCAAAAGCTTTGGTACTGGAACGATCGAAGTGGATGCGGCTACAATCAGCCAAGATGGAGTCATTATGGAAGGTTGTGTAAATGGGACAGTTACTTTTTCCATTCCACAAGAAGCAGAACAAGATCTTTATCTCGATTATACTATTATCGGTGATGCAGTCAATGGCGTTGATTATGAATATATCGACGGTAATCTGTTCATCCCTGAAGGTTCGAGTTCCATTTCAGTGGATGTCATTGCTTTTTCTGACGGCATTGATGATGATTTTGAAGGCATTGGCATTGATATACAACGAGATATTTGCAACCGGGATACATTCTGGTTTTATATCAGGGACAATCAAATCTTGCCCCCAGCACTTGGCCCTGATCGAATAATTTGTCAGGGGGATTCCACTTCATTGGACGGTAACCTCCCTTTATCACTTCCCCTACCTCCTTCATTTACCAACGATCAAAATTATTCTGTTGACGAAACAGAACCTGTTTATTCTCCAATACAGGTCGTTGGGGTACAGCCTACAACTTTGGGGCCGGGAGTTATTCAATCTGTATGTGTCAACATTGAACATAACTGGGTGGACGACCTTGATTTATATCTCATTTCCCCGGGTGGGCAATTCATTGAACTCAGTAGCATGAATGGGTCTAATTGTGATGACTATAATAATGTTTGTTTCTCTCCTGCTGCGACCACCCCGATCAATTACGTCTTTCCATGGCCAACCTGTTCGTCAGGTGAAGAACCTGGTTTCTCCAACGGGACTTATCAACCAGAAGGCGTCTGGTCAGACCTTTGGGATGGTGACTATCCGACAAATGGCATTTGGCAACTTTTGGTAATTGATGAATCCAATGGTTTTGACGGGGAAATCCTTGATTGGACGATCACTTTTGAACCACTATACCAACTTAATTACAGTTGGGAGCCAACGCAGGGACTTAGTTGTGCAGATTGTCCCGATCCTGTTGCCTCACCTTCCGAAACTACTACCTACACTTTGACGGCTTGGGACACCTATGGATGTGAGGTTTATGATACAATTACCCTCGAAGTAGAAGAACCTTTAGACGCACCCATCGTCAATTGTGTCTCTGTCACCAATAACAGTATTGATTTCGCATGGGAAACAGTGCTTGGCGCAACAAGTTATCAGGTAAGTATCAACGGCATGCCATTTATTTCTCCTAATAATGGTCAATTAGCTCACAATGTATCAGGACTGAACATGGGCGACTCAATTATGATAGAAGTAATTGGTATTGGTAATTGTGGTGGACTCATCGGTTCAGTGACCTGCGCTACCCCCATTTGTGATGCCCCTGCTTTGACTATCAATACTTTAAATCATGTTGACTGTTTTGGAGATGGAAATGGATTGATTTCAGCATCTGCTATAGGTGGTGCAGGTGACTATGTTTTTGCCCTTGATAACAATTTATCTAATCCAGATGGCCTTTTCTCTGGTCTTTCTGGGGGCAATTATTTATTGACGGTTGAAGATTCATGGGGATGCCCCAATTCTATCAATATTACGATCAATGAACCAGACAATCTGACTGCGGTGGAAGAGATATTGAATCATGTTTCTTGCTTTGGCGCAGGAGATGGTTCTGCAACTCTTACTATTATGGGCGGCACCGCTCCGTACATGGTTGACTGGAGCAATGGGCAGCAGCAGGACACTGCGACAAATTTGCTGCCTGGGTCACATTTCGTTTTCGTGACTGATGATAACGGTTGCACAGAGAATTTTAATTTCCAAATATCCCAGCCAACAGAAATCATCCTAACCACATTTGCCCAAAATGTGGGTTGTAACGGCGCAAACACAGGTTCAGCCTCAGTACAAGCGGAAGGAGGTGTTGCTCCTTATTTTTTTACTTGGGATGCCAATGCTGGCAATGCAACCACTTCTACTGTCAATAACTTGGCCGCGGGTACTTATACTGTTGCTGTTAATGATGCAAATGGATGCATAGCCTTGGCTGATATTTACATTGATCAAACGGCAGGCTTAATCACTTCCTTTTTCAGTACCGATGTTAGCTGCTTTGATAGCAATGATGGAACTGCATCTGTTTTAGTTTCTGGTGGAAATACTCCCTATTCTTATATCTGGAATAATGGTGAAAGTTCTATGGATATAACAGGGCTTTCGGCAGGCACATATATCGTAACTATTACGGATGCTTTTGGCTGCTCTGGAATTGATTCTGTTTCGATTGGCATGCCACCTCCTTTGGAACTCAATTTATTGGCAACTGATGCTCTATGTGCTAATGACCCTTCTGGAAGTGTTTCAGGCGAAGTGTTGGGTGGGACACTTCCATATACCTATCAATGGGATAACGGACAGAGTTCCCCTGACTTACAAAATGCCTTTGCTGGCACTTATTGTCTGACCATTATAGATGCAAATGATTGCTTGGTTACGGAATGTGTGAATGTAGCCGAACCAATTGGGATGACATTGACTGCCACTTTATCCAATGCTGCATGCAACAGTGCAGAAGGAATGATTGACCTGCATGTTGTTGGCGGCGTTTTTCCCTATCAATTTTTATGGAGTAATGGATTGGATACAGAAGACGCATCGAACTTGTTGCCAGGCGACTATTCTGTTACAGTTACAGATGCCAATAATTGTTCTTCTTCGCTCTCAGAAACCATTTTGGAGACAACGGCCATTGCCGTTGATTTTTCAACCACAGACATTTTATGTAACGGGGAAAACACAGGCAGTATTCAAATCAATGTAACTGGCGGATCAGGCAGCTATTCTTATAATTGGGTCGGCCCTGATGGTTATTCAAGTTCAATCGTTAATCCTACTGACCTTTTTGCAGGTATTTATTCCCTTGAAATCGAAGATACGGATGGCTGCGCCTTCAGTGCTGCTGTTGAAATTTTTGAACCAAATGATGTTTTGGATGCATCATTTTCCGTAGATGATGTTTCTTGCCCTGGTAATTCTGACGGTTCTATAAGTTTGGAGCCGATGGGCGGGTCTCCCCCTTATAGTTTCAGCTTGGACAATAATGTTTTTTTGGGAAATCCAAATTTAATAGCATTATCTCCAGGACTCTACAATGTGTTTGTTAAAGACAATAGTGGCTGTCTGCTTGAAATTCCTGACATCCTCGTTGAGGAGCCGCAACCGTTCTCGGTTGATCTGGGAAGTGACATTACCGTTCTTTACGGGGAATCGGTCTTTATGCAACCAACCCTCGTCAATGTTGACCCGGCCGATTATAATGATTACACTTATCAGTGGTTCTCCAATAACCCACAAGTGCAGCCAAATAACCCCAACTGGTTGACCACCTATTTCAACCCAACCAGCTTTACTACTACCTCACTCACAGTGACGAGCGAAACAGGCTGTGTGCAAGAAGACCAAATCAATATTTTTGTTTTGACGTTCCGGGAAATAACCGTTCCGACTGGCTTTGCACCGAATAGCAATGGCCCTATAGAAAACAACCTCTTGCACATCCACGGCAAATCCAAATTAGTGGAAAAAGTCAAATCCTTCCAAGTCTTCGATCGTTGGGGGGAACTGCTATATGAAGCTGTTGATTTTCAGGTAAATGATTTGAATGTAGGCTGGGATGGTACTTTCAAAGGAAAAGATATGCCCGCTGGGGTTTATATCTGGTATGCTGAAGTTGATTTTATTGATGGGTTTTCAGAAAATTACAAAGGACACACAACTTTGATAAGATAAATGGTTAAATGGCTGTATGGTTAAATGGTTGTACGGCCATTGTTCCATCTGGCCATTTAAATCATATAACCACTTTAATATGCATTTCAAATTCCACGTTGCTGCCATCTCCCTTTTTCTCTCCCTTGGTTTGCCAGCCCAAGTCGTCATCAATGAATATTCCGCTGCAAACATGGACGACCACCTTGATAATTTTATGGAATACGAAGATTGGGTCGAGTTGTATAATGTTGGCTCTCAAACTATTGACCTGAGCGGCTATTTTCTCAGCGACAATCTCAATAACCCTGATAAATGGGGATTTCCAGCAGGGAGCACAATTGACGCCGGGGAGCATCTTTTGATCTATTGCTCTGATCTTGACATCGTGGTTGGCCCTAACATCCATTCTGGATTTAAACTAACCCAGACCAAACAAGAATACATTGTTTTGTCTGACCAAAATCAAAGCCTAGTGGATGCCATCCAGATAACCTCACCCAATCAAATAAACCACTCAACGGGGCGTAGAATTGATGGTGATGTGGATTGGGGCATTTTTGATAATCCGACACCTGGGACTCCGAACACTGGATTTTTTGTGAAATATGAGGACAAACCGCTGTTTTCTGAACAGGCTGGTTTTTATACAGGAAGTGTAGTTGTCTCCGTCACTTCCTCGGCAGGAACAGAAATCAGATACACCCTGGATGGTTCTGAACCAACCTCCTCTTCCACTTTGTATATAAATCCGATAACAATCAACCAGACTACAGTGATTAAGGCAAAAGTGTTTGGCAGTGACCCTTCCAATCTGCCGAGTTTCACCGAAGTCAATACTTATTTTATTGATGAAACTCACTCCGTAGTGGTGCTGTCCATAGCAGGAACTACTTTGCAACAATTACTTGACGGAACACAGTTTGAGCCAAGGGGTTCATTTGAATATTTTGAAAATGGTCAGTTGATTGATGAAGCCTATGGGGAATTCAATAAACATGGCAATGATTCATGGGCTTACCAGCAAAGAGGCCTTGACTACATAACACGCGATCAAATGGGCTATACCAGTTCATTAAACCATAAGATTTTTCCAATCAAAGACCGAAACCGCTATCAGCGCCTGATCCTTAAACCTGCAGCCAACGATAATTATCCTTTTGAATTTGGGGGAGCAAACATCAGGGATGCTTACGTCCATACCCTGTCGCAATTGGCAAATATGGAATTGGACGAACGAACAAGCCGTGCTTGCGTCATTTATCTAAATGGGAATTACTGGGGTGTTTATGAAATGCGGGAAAAAGTAGACGACCCTGACTTTACAAACCGATACTACAACCAAGGCAGAAAATGGCTTGATTACATCAAAACCTGGGGCATCACCTGGGAGGAGTACGGCAGTCGGGCGGACTGGGATGCTCTAACCAATTTTATTACCTCGGAAGATATGTCTATTGATGCTAATTATGAAATGGTAACTGAGGAATTGAACGTTCTCAGTCTTATTGACTATATGATCCTCAACACACATGTTGTTTGCATGGATTGGTTAAACTGGAACACCTCTTGGTGGCGAGGTCGGAACCCTAACGGAGAAGCGAAAAAATGGAGGTATGCCCTTTGGGACATGGACGCTACTTTTGGCCATTATATCAATTACACTAATATTCCAAATACCAATCCAGATGCGGATCCCTGTTATGCAGAAAACCTGCTCGATGATTTTGAAGGGCATGGAAAACTTATCTCCTCACTTATGGAAAACGAGCAATTTCACTCCTTATATGTGAACCGTTATGCTGATATGAACAATAGTTTTTTCACTTGTGATTATATGCATGGCTTACTTGATTCCATGATTGCTGTGATAGAACCAGAAATGCAGAGGCAAATCGACAGATGGGGAGGTAGTTATACCGAATGGCAGGGCAATATCCAAGCACTGAAAGATTTTATTGATACTCGTTGCACAGAGATCAATGAAGGCATTGAAGATTGTTATGATGTGGAAGGCCCCTATCCTGTCACCGTGAACGTCGAACCGCCCAATATCCCCAACAAAGTGAAGGTGAATACTTTCATCCCGAATGCCTTCCCGTATGTTGGTGACTATTTCGTGGGCACCACTTTGGATTTTGCTGCTGCGCCTGCTGTCGGATGGGCATTTGACCACTGGGAAGTAGACAACAATGTTTTTACGCCAGACGAATTTGCTGATACCATGCAACTTGCTCTCACCGACACATTAGGTGATTTCATCACGGCCTACTTTATTCCAAAAGAACCTTGTGCCAAAGCTTTTGATTTTGATTTTGAAAAAACACTGTCATCTATCACCGCCAATTGGTTTGGTCCACCCAATTTTGTCAGCTACGAGGTAGGGCATAGAAAAACGGGAACTACGGACGACTATGAGACCATCTCCGTTACCGATCCGACTCATACTTTTTTTGGCCTTGAAGTCTGCACAGAATATGACTTCCGCTTCCGGTCTATTTGTGATTTTGCACTTGCAGAATATGTTGAATTTACCGTCAAAACAGGCTGCTTGACAGATACAGAAGAAGCATTTGCGGGTATTTACGAGTGGAATGTTTTTCCCAATCCTTTTTATGATGATTTAACTACTAATGTTGTATTGGCCAAGGCTACTGATTTGACTATAGAGGTATTTGCATTGAATGGCCAAGTGATGTTGCAGCAATATTTCGATCACTTATCAGCTGGTCAGCATCTGATCGGTCTGGATGTGGATGCCGATTGGCCAAGTGGGCTTTATATGGCTCGTATTGTTACATCAGAAGGAAATGAAGTACAAAGGGTTATGAAAAGATAAAGAAAAATTAAATGGTATTTCCAAAAGGCAATACTCTGGTTTGAGTATTGCCTTTTGCTTTTTAAGGTATGGGAATTCAAAAACATCAAGGCCTATATTATTCCAACAATAAAAATTCTCATTTTGTTAAATAAATATTATTAAGAAATCATTGAATGAGTAACATATTATTCTGGTAAAAAATGTGTACTCTTTGCTCAAATATTGGGAATATTGCCACAAGAAAGCCCTAATAGCAGAACGCTATCAGGGCTTTGGTTTATGCTGTTTTTCATAATTCCTTGTAAATAGAGGCCTTAAGGCAGCCTTTCAATGATCACAAAGTTGGCCAACCCAAGAATGTTTTCTGGTGCAGACAAAATTGAATGAATGAGCAGCTTGGCTTTATCATTTCTTGGGCCTTGATAGATCACATAGCCGTCCATGTTGAAATCGGAGATGTTGTATCCATCAACAATGTAATTGGCTAATACATCTTCATTGTTTTCTGACAAGACAACATTCTGGAAAAGAGTAAGAATATCGTTCCAAGGGCCTTGGTAAATAATTTTACCATCCCCGTTCAGATCACCAGCCCAAAGTGCCATTTTACCGTTAGTATTGCTCATTGCATCATCTTCATATACTTCTGTTGCAGGGTCGGTAAAGTCAATTGTCGTTACCGAAGGTGACAGGAGATGGGTATTGGCAGTAACAATACCGAGATGGTTACGGTGTCGAATGGCCACATAATAGCTTCCACTTGGTACATTAGCAAAGGTCAAGTAGGAAATATTGTCAATATCCCGTACATCCCCATCTCTTTGTACAAGGCCAGCTCGGGTTGCAATTACGCTATCCTGCTTTTCAGCAGAACGCAGCTCGACCATTACCCAATCAACGGGAGCGTCGAAACCAGTTATATAGAAATTTCCTGGATCACAGAATTCCTTGTATGGGCCATTGCCATTTGTGTTACCATTGGAACCGTTATTCCCTGTTGTGTCGTTTGCGACCCCCCCTCCAGTAATGATGGTAAAATCGTCAAAGTCGTCCACTCCAATATGTACTAAATGTGGCAATTCGCTGTATGGCTCATTCTCTGGAAGTTTCCCATAATAACGAAGGTCATCTCTCATTATGGTAAATGAATCCTGATCAATTAAAGCTCCTTTTAGTTGAATCTTTACATTAAGGGCGATTCCCCTACATGCTTGATTAAGAATGGGGTCACACGCATTTGTCGGGTCGCTTTCAATAGCGGTGATCACTCCATCGAAGTCAAGATCTTCTTCTCCATCTTGAAGCCCGTCGCCGTCAGTGTTGGGGTTCAATGGATCTGTTTCTCCCGGATCATAAATGCCATCTTTGTCCTTATCCTCGATGCCATCTTTGATCTGATCGTAATCCGAATCGGGATTATAAATGCCAGTTTCACCATCGTCTTGGACGTTATTATGGTTACTATCCTCAACAGAGTCAGGCAAAAAGTCATTGTCAGAATCGGAATCCAGAAAATTCAGCAAACCATCCCCATCATCGTCAATGTCAGGTGTACCATTTGTCTCTGCGAAAGAACCGTCAGGCTGGGCACTGAGGTAAGAAGATTCATCAGCATCTCCACTGTCCTCTGGTTTACCGTCAGGTATAACACCATCGTCTTCAGTCATGATATTGGCCGAAGCTTCTGCAATGTCATCAAAACCATTATTGTTGGTATCTACCCAATTGTCCCAAATTCCATCATTGTCCCCGTCATGCTCTGACTGGCCAGTTTCGAGTATGTCTTTAATATTATCGCTATCGCTGTCTGTATCGGTATGGTTTGGGCTACCATCGAAATCTGTATCACCTTGAACATAAACTGTGTTATCGCCATCTGTATCTTCTGGTCGGCCATCTTCATTTGATCCGTCATCATCAGTAAGGATCAGTGGATAGGTTACGTAGATATCGCTAAAGCCATCATTATTTAGATCAACAAAGTTAGCAGTCAGTTCGAGGCGGCCATCGCCGTTAAGGTCTATTCCTCCTATCTCTATAAGGTCACCTGTTCCATCATTGTCACTGTCAATATCAAAGAAGTCAGGTACCATATCGCCATCTGCATCAAGTTGGTCAGTTGACTGACCTCCGGTGTATTCTTCTCCATTGAAAACCACCAATGGATCGTTTGGATCCTCAATCCCTTCTTGATTATCATCATCTGGATCGTAAACATCATTGAAACCATCGTGGTCATTATCTTCCATTGACGAAGGATCGGCCAAGATAGGGTAATCAATCACACCATCTCCGTTGGTATCCACTCCACCAATCTCAATAAGATCAGGAATAGCATCGTTGTCGCTATCGCGGTCAAGGAAATTTGGGATTCCGTCTCCGTCTCTATCGTTCACTGAACTTGTTTTATCAAAGACAACAGAGGCTTCCTCACTCGGGTCAATATCATTTCCGTCAAACCCAAAGGCCAATCCATCATTGTCATTGTCCCAATTGTCTTCGCCTATAATGTCAACAATACCATCACCGTTTGAGTCCTCACCTTCTGTTTCAATAATGTCAGGTATCCCATCATTATCGCTGTCCAAATCTTTGTCATTTGGAATCCCATCATTATCGGAATCTTCAGATGTCTCTACCAAATCAGGGATTCCGTCATTGTCATCGTCCAAGTCAAAATAATCTACAACACCGTCTTGGTCAGTATCTTCTTCCGGTGACACGTAGATGTACTGTTCTTTTATAGTTTCATTTCCGCAATTATCAGTTGCTTTCCAAGTTCGTATGATATGTCCATTGCACCCAACCAGATTGGAAACATCATCAGTGTAACTAATTGTGACTATAACTGAACAGTTATCCAACTCGTCTATTACTTGGCCTGTAAGATCCAAATCATCTTTATCATCCGTACATACAATTGTTACATCAGTAGGAACAGTAAAAGTAGGCGCAATGGTATCCTTTAAGATATATGTCTCTGACAACTGAGTTATGTTTCCACAATCATCTGTCGTGTACCAAGAACGGACAAAAGTGGTATCAGTCATGCAATCAAAGCTAAAATCATCTTCAGTCATAATCAATTGAATCGTTGCATCACAATTGTCCATGGCAATAATTTCTGAACCAATCTTTAATGATTCAGGAATGTTATCACAATCTACTGTCTTGTTCAACGGCAAGCTTCCCTCGATGACCATATATGAGAGGTTTTCGATGGCATGTACTCCGTCCTGATAATCCCATTCCTGTAGAAGGACACTGAATCCTGTAGTGCTGACGGAAAGTACCCTGACATTGACTGGCTCATTCTCATTGGATGTCACAGCACTAATAATTACTACCGGATTATGGTATTCTTGGTCAAATGAAATAGACATATTGCTGTTTGACAAGTCAATCCGTCCCATTTCTCCGATCACTTCACCTTTATCGTTGGTAATAATATCTGATCCTTCAATAGCCATGTAACCAACCGTTTCAAGGTCATGGTCGACTTCAGAATCAGCAGAAACCTCCTCATTCACCCAAGTATCGACGCCATTGTCTGTAAGGTTGTAAAACCTGACAGTTGCAGGATCTGATTCGTTGTTGGTCTGAATAGAAGCAAAAAGGTTAGGAGTTGCTGAATAACTTTGTCCAAATGCATGGTTGGATGGTGTACTATTCATCAACCACGTATCGATCTCAAATGGGGTTGCACCAGAATAAGTCCCTTTTTCAAATGCAATCCAAGCAACATTCTCCACGGCATGCACTCCGTCATTGTTTTCTTCTTCTTGTAGCTTTAATTGAAATTGGGTCGTAGAAACGTTCCTCAATTTCGCTACTACAGGTGTCATGTCATTCCTACTTGTCACCTGAGTAAATATTACAGGTTGACCAGAGAACTGGATAGGCAAACCAACTGTCTTCCAATGATTTGAAACATTTTCCATCACACCTGCAACCATTCGTTTTCCATTAGGTAAGGTGTAAATCCGGTAAATGTCAGGAGCAGTTTTGTCCTGAATGGCAATGGTCTGTTGAGAAGCGGCAGAATTGCTACAATAGTCCACCCCGTTCCAAATGCGACTGATTAGATAATTATTCAAAGCACAACTATCTGTACCTTGTGTGGTAAATTCATCTGTACCTATAGAAACTGTTTGACAATCTTCCATTATATCAACGGCATCAGCTACAGGGATTTGGTCATCACAACTGATGACAATATCATTCGGCACATTCAGAATGGAAGGAGGATTAATATCTGTCAGGTCAATTAAAACATGCGCAGTATCACAGCAACCCGTCGCATCATTGCATACTACATATTGGAACTCATCCGTTCCGCAATAAGTAGAACTTGGATCATAAATAAATTCTCCATCTATTTCAAAATCCAATATCCCGTTTGTTGGAAAAACAGAAAGGGTATATTCAGCATTGACCAAATTGAAATCATTATCGCTCACATTATCGGCATGTGGAAACCCTGGGCAAACCGTATAATAAGTATCATCGCCGAGGTTTGGTTTTTGAACCAACCTTGCTATTACGCTATTGGAAGCCACCCAGTCGGAGCAGGGTGCCCTTCGAGCTTTACGCCGGAACTCTGTGGTTGCTGAAATAATACCTGGATCATAGGACGCAGCATTTGCTCCTACCACATCCTGCCAAGCTGTATAACCACCCAATCCATCATCTTCCCTGGATTCCCATTGGTAAACCAATGATCCACCAATACCGCCTGATGGGTTAGAACCAGCGACTATGTTGGCAGGATCGAATGTACTGCAAAGTGTTTCACCACCAAGTATTGTTCCGCCCTCTGTGTAATTTTCAACAATTGCAATTGCCGTATCACGAACACCAATACAGTTGTTTTCCTCCATGGTCACTGCGATGCTTGCATATCCTCCTTGCGTGAAATACACGCTGTGAGGCCCCGCTCCGGCAATCGTATTCGGGATAGCTCCATTGCCAAATGTCCAAGTAAACACAGGGTTACTAGCAATCGGAATGGCTTCGATAACAATTGTTTGTCCAGTACACTCTTCGATTGAAGAAATATTCAAAACAGATTGTGGAGGTGGGTCGGAAAGAGCCACAGCACCGTAAGATTCAATACAATCACCACCAAGATAACGAACCCGGATATCGTAAACACCTGCACCCTGACCGGAGAATTGTCCCATTGTGGACCATGTTAGACCGTCATTTACACTATACTCAATGCTTGTACCTGAAGGGCGGGTAGCATAAATCTCAATGATGCCATCGCTTTGTTGGCACTGGGATGGGTCAGTGGTGATTACACTGTCAATGACTATTTCAGGCCGGAATGACAATGGCCTGTTGTCCGTTGAAACGCAACCATCTTTTTCTGTTGTCAAAGTAACAATTGTGTTCGTCAATGCATTAGCATTTGGCACATCAAAAGTTATATGGTGGGGCCCTTGTCCCAAAGCTGTTAATGGAGAAGCATAGGTTCCAAAATCCCATGTGTAATCCACATTTGCTCCTGCATCCTCTGCATCAAACTCAAAGGCTTCCAGCTCACAGAGATAACCACTGGCACTAGTCGGATAGGTAATTATGTTGGCAATAGGAAACGGCTTGACCGTTTTTTCAACTGCATTTGAGTTAACCCATATACTGCATGGGACGCGTCTTGCTTTCCTTCTGTACCAAGTAGTTTGAGAAATAACTCCCGGGTCAAAGGTTGCGCCCGTCGCTCCAGAAATGTCAGTCCATGAAGCCTGATTGTTAGTACTGTATTCCCACTGCATTACCTCATAGCCATCTATTCCCCCACTTGGCAATGAAGTACTGCTGATAGGTGTAGGATCATAGGTGCCGCAAAATTCTTCATCACCATCAATTGTACCTGCTGAAATATAGTTCACAGATACCATTTTGGTCACAACATTTGAGTACAACCAATCACCACAAGGTGTTTTGCGGGTTGCCCTCCTGTACTGAGTAGTTTGGCTTATATTCCCTGGATCAAAGTATTCATCATGAGCATTTAATATTGCCACCCAATTTACGCTGTCTGTGCTTTGCTCCCACTGATAAAATGGAGTAGAAGTTCCTAAACCGCCACTTGGGGCAACTACATTTAAGATGATCTCTGGGTCGAAAATACCACAATTGTCTTCATCACCTACTATCAGACCTGCGTCCGTATAGTTGGTTACCACTGTTTTGATGACAGAATTGGAATAAACAAAATTTGAACAACGAGAACGGCGGGCACCCCGACGGTAGCGAACTGTCTGAGTAATGTTGGGTGGATCATAGGTATTGCTATTAGCTCCTGCAATTACAGACCAGTTTTGGCCACCGTCTGTACTTTCCTCCCAAATATATTCTATTGTGCCTCCTCCACCTGTAATCCCAACAGATTCATTAATCCCTGTTGGATCATAGCCATCGCAGCCAGTCTCGCTACCAGTAATAGTGCCCGGGTCAGTCAGGTTATTACAGACAGATACCATATAATCTTCAACTTCTCCTTCTTCAGTAATCCCGTTATAGGAAGTTAAGGGCGAAAATGGTGCGGATTTGAACAATCGGAAACGGAAATAAATATCCTGACCACCAGACAGGTCTGTTCCTAATGGTATGTCAAAAGTATAGTTAATAATACCAGTTATTACTGCCTCATTAATTATCATTTCTCCAGCATCGTCAAAATCCCCATCGAAGTTGAAGTCAGCATATGCGATAAGGTAACCATTTCCTGTTATCTCTGCGGTTAGGCTGCCCCCGTCGGCACCTTCCGTCCAAGTACCAGCATCGGAGAATACAATTCCATCCTCATCATCTATACCGTTGGCATCATCGCCAAGAGCATCTGATTGTAAAACAGGAGAGGATTCAGCATCGATAGTCGCTCCTAAATAAAGGGATGGGGAAGCAGGAATGATATGCGCAGGGCCTGAACTTGCCCCATCTGCCCTTGTCAAGTAAGGTGTAGGTAAATCACCTAAATCAAAAGTATCGCTAAAGGTGAAGCCATAGTGCATATCCATTACATTGCCACTTACTGCAACAAATTGTATGGCGTTGTTATCACTATCCTGAATATCATATGCGGGCGTATCACCCAAAGAAGTGGTCAGCGAAGTCAAATGAAGTGGCGCTACAGTTTTTGACACAGAAACCACCATGTTGGTTGTTGGAAGGTTGTCGAAAAAGAAGGTACCATCAGCAGCTACAGTTGTTTCACCATATTCTTCTCCATTTAAATCAAGAATATTTACTATTGTTCCTTCTGGGAAAGCCTCCCCTCCAGTATCACAACGACCATCTTCGTCACCATCCAAACAAGCCACCCCTGCAAGGGTATTGACAAAATTTGGAGACATCCCAAAATCAACGTCTTGAGAGCAATCACTTGCTGAACACCAAGTATTACCTGCACTGGTTACTTGGCCTGCGCTTAAGGTTACTTGGGTAACACTATCCAAAACGCCATCTACATCATAGGTTAAGACGTAATCTGTCAATACGTCAACCCGCACATCATAAGTCCCATCTGGCAAGTTGGTAAATACATAATTGCCATCTTCATCAGTAAATACATAATCAGTGTACTCACCTGCGTTATAACTATCAGAACCGATGGTAATGGGCGTAAGGTTAGTAATTTCAATTTCCACTTCTTCGATCCCTTCTTCGGTATCTCCGAGCTGGCCATCCCCATCATCATCGAACCAGACCATACCTCCCACTACGCCGGGGGGCTGATACCCAAAATAAGCGCCCGCATATTGGCTTCCCAGTGAAACTGAAAAGCCTTTGTCTTGATGGTCGCAACCAGTATTCAGCAAATCGTAATTTTCATCCAGCGGGTCAAGTGGAGAATAACAGGCAATTCCATTGGTGCTTGGATCGGCAGTTAAAGTATAACCACTCGGTAAAGTCGTTTCATCAACTGCAACAGTATAACTACCAGCAGTCAACCCCGTAAACTGAAATACTCCCAATGCTAAAATACCACCGCTGGAAGTCGTTACAGTGTCGAGTGCATTGGTGGCATCACAATAACCATCAACAGCGTTGCAAATAAATAGCTGCACACCCGAAATTCCTTGCTCATATTCATTCGTCGTTCCATTCCCATTATCGTCTGAAAACACATATCCCACTACTGTGCCGGGCATTGAGAATCCAAATGCCGGGCGTTCATCATAGCAACCATCGTCACACGCTGATCCATTGACTTCCGTTATTTCACTATCTGATATAACTATAGTTTGAGAACCAAGCGTGGTGAGTAGGGCTATTTCACCGTTGTAATCCGAAGGTATATCTGAATCCAATTCATTGACAATGACCTGATAAGTACCATCAATTAATTCATCGAAATTAAAATTGCCATCTGCATCAGAAACAGTAGTTTCAATCCAAAAGAAAACTCCATCATTATTCAGGTCAGCCTCAAGGCGTACTTCAACGTTGCTCAGACGTTGTTCTGAATTACTGGCAAGTCCGTTACTGTTTTCATCAAGAAAAACAAACCCTTCAATTTCACCTGTACCTCCAGTGGGTTGGTAGGCAAAGTCAAGAGATAGGTAGTCGGTAGTACAATTAGCACCGGTGAATACCATTTGGATATCTGCTATACAAATATCCTGACGCTGTCCAACTGGCAGGGCTTGATTGAATGAATAAAAATTTAGATCCAGGGTGTTTGTTCCACCAAAGTTGTATGGAATAGTACTAAGATCCACAGAAAAACTAACAGTAATGCTTTCGCAGATTCCGCACGAATAAGGAAGCTCTTCAGGGTTATATGTCCCAATCTGAACCCCATTCAGTTCGATAGGATAGAAATAATCAACATTTTGCACTTCAGATGTATAATATGTTTTGTCAAAATCTGAAGCAGACAAATTAAATGTCACCTCCAATTCAGTGACACAAGCCAGAGGGTCAACGATCGGGTCTTGAAAATCAATTTCGTCCAAATTACTACTCGAATAAGTAGGGTCATCAGTTGAAGTATAATCTTCATTGCATATTTCACAATTTGAATTTATTGCGTTGTGATAAGTCCAAATGTCAGTTACTGAAACGGTATATTCCTGATTTGTAATGGCTGTCTTTGCGTCACAAACAGTGCATGGGCCAGTTTCGTCAGGATCTTCCGTTTGTCTCGGGAAAATGACCAAATCGTTTTCTTCCAAGGTGATGACATAATTGTCCGATGGTTTGTTTGCAAAAAGGTAATCTCCATTTGGGTCTGTTGAAATAGTACCTACTAATTGATCGGAAGTCTGAACAGTACCATCTCCGTTAACATCTTGGTACAGCCTCATCCTTATATCTGGAATTCCCTCATCACCTGAGTTTTGATGGGCATCTCCCGACCAATCATAGTAAACTGTACCACCCATATTTATTGGGCCACTCGCTTGTATGCCAAAATGTACATCGAACCTTGACTCATCTTCCGACAATGAAATAGAAGATGAATTATCAGCTGTACCATCGGCCTCGTAAGTAATCGCCCAACTATCGGCACCTGTTATACTACTAAGGTCAACGGTCAGGGTATATTCCACGTCAGCCAGAACCGTATTGTATGTGAACAATCCATCTCCATCCGTCAAAATGATGTCGCAGTCAACCCCAGATGTGCAACCACTGTGGTTAAATTCAACTGGAACATAAGTAACAACACCTTCATTGGCATCTTTTACTCCATCCCCATTCAAATCGTTCCAAATATACCCTTGGATGGTTGAATTGTTGTGGTAACCGAAATTGACATTGGTATGGTCATTTCCAATCCCAATAATTCCTCCATCACGCAAATCGGCATTAGGATCTTTCCAACGTTTATCAGCAAAAGACCCTGCCAAGCCACTGGTGAAATCTGGATCAGCAGTTTGCTCTCCACTATTGGTCAAGCTTGTTTCGTCAATTTCAATATAATAGAATCCGTTATTTATACCCGACATATAAAAGTATCCATTTTCATCTGTAGTATCTATTTTTACCAATTCCCAATGACCACTATTTGAAGCATGGGTGCAGGACTCAGAATCGTTGGAGGCTGGGTATATCAAGTCTCCCGTGCTTGAGTAACATCCATATAGAAAAACCTCAACACCCGGAATGAAGACGTCGGTAATTGGTTCATAGCCAGTTGTTCCGACCCATCCATCACCGTCAGCATCACCAAAAACAAATCCCGAAACAGAACCAAGGTTAATAATAGTTACAGTATCAGCGAGTGCACTGCTCGTTGCTTCTACGCCAGTACAATCATTTTGAAAGGAAACAGATGCATTAGTAACAACTGACCCTCCAACTGAGCCTTGTTCAGGTTGCAACGCACGGAAACGTAGATCAACGGTTTGGATTTCATTAGGATAAAGAGGAGCAAGATTGCTGAACACTACCTGCCCGTTTGAAACTTGGTCAGCAGGTACGGAGGAGGAGATAAATTCAAACTGGCTATTGTCATACTCATATATGACTGGCATTTGAGTAACGGTTGCACAAACACTACCTGGTTCTCCATTGCTGCTTGCACAGCACTCGGAAGTTACTCTCACACCTATAGCATCGGCATATAATAAAACATTGTCGTTGCTTCCGACTTTCTTTCCCTCGACAGTTACTGCCCACTGGGCATCAAAAACATTCCAGTCCCAGTCTTGATCATCGGTAACGTCTATAATGATCCAGCCATGATTTTGCGAGCCGACATAATCGTTTAAACTCGGCGTTGAATTTTTGCCTAAAACAGGGTTTGGAGCATAAACGGTCGAGCCGTCTTCTGCTTCGAATGAAACCCTCAAGTAATCATTATTGATCGACTGATCTAAACTTATGGAAAGAATAATCTCTACTTTTTCGATTGTCCCAGTTTCTCCGCTAAAATCAAAACCATTTACTTTAGCTATATCCAACCAAGAACTTGCCCATGATAATTGATCATCAGGTTCGCCCAAAAGGTTATTTGGAAAATTGTTAAATTCATTATCAGCGTCCAGTTGACTCGCCCAAGCTATTACAGTACTTGAGTTGTCTGTATCTTCAGCATGAGTCATATTTTCAATCTGCAATTGATAGTCAATATAATCAGATTCAAATATAGTGTCAGCACTCACCAGAGTATTGGTCACTTCAATAATTTGAGCCAGACCAAAAGTTGTGCTAGGCACTGCATCTGTACTGAAAGCATATAAGGCAGGTGTAGTATTGGTAAGCCCAAGAGGAAGATCAGAGTCATCTAAATCTATGGCCAGAATATATGATCCATCTGAAAGGTCAGTAAATGAGAAAACACCGTCAACATCTGACTCTGTTTCCGAAACATATAAATCCGAATTATCTAATTCCTCGTTTTCATCAATATCATTATAAATCGTTACTTTAACATTTGGCAATCCCGCTTCTGTCCCATCTTGTACCCCATTTCCAAGGATACCACCTCCATCACCATTATCAAGGAATACGACATCCGTAAAAGAGGTACTTCCTTCTACGATGATGGATGCAGTACCTGTTCCAAAAGGTTCTGCACCTCCTGTTGCCAAATCAGACTCAGTTGTAATATTTGAACCATCGTAATCGACAGGTATATACAATTGATAGGTCACTTCTACCGAATCACCTGGTTGCAATGGCGAGTTAAATACCCACATCACTTTGTCCACAGAAGTAGTCGGGTTTGGTTCTGTCGTTAACCAGGAACTTCCTCCGTCAGTTGAATATAAAACTCCGGCAGCCATTCCTAATGGTAACGTATTGCCAGTTTCTGCCGACCCAGCAACATAATAAAGTTCAGATGGGATTTCCTGCTCAATGACTATGGGAGCAGCTAATTGAGGGTTGCCCAACTCGACAGAACTTGTATTTTCTGTCGAAATGGTCATATCAATTATGTCACCTGGGGTTGCCCTTGGAGGTGCTGAAACACTTATTTCAGTTGTTGGTGTCGGCGATGTCAAAGTGCCTCCAGGGGTTCCATAATCGGAATTGAATTTCTCATTATTCTTTCCTGATGCTGCCTCTTGATAAGGTGAAAGCTCTGCTGAACATGGGCCATTTAATACTGCAAACTCATAAAAAACCATACCCACGATACCGGTATTAATAGGCATGTCTTCAAAGTGCAATTGGTCTTCAAATTCGAAACTGTAATCGCTTCCTTGTTTGGGCTTAACGACAATAAGCCCCGACACTTTTACAAGGCGGAAGCAATTAGGGTCATATACACTAGGGTTACCAACCGGTTGCAACAAAAAATTATAGTCTTTCTGATAATCTCCATCATTGTCAAAACCCTTATTGACATTTCCCAGATCAAACCAGATCCCCTCTAAAACAACCGATGCTCCTGGATGAGTGGTATTGGTCGTTTGACGCCAGCCAAGTTCTTTATCAGGAAAAGCATTGAGGAATTGTGTGGGTACTTTACTTGTAGTGTTTGGCCATATTTTATTGGCACTGGCAGATTGTTCAGCTCGAAGCTGCACTGTTTTAGTATCATTGGCTTCCAAGAAGCTACCATTGTCATTACCGTAAGCCCACACATCATATGTTAACTGTAGGTCGTCATTTTGTTTGGGAATGTCACCAAAAACAGGGTTGTTATTGGCATCTACGAGCGGATAACTTACAAGCCAGTATTGAGTTATACATTCCCCTGCTGGAATAGTACCAATAAAACGAGTAGCATCTTTCACTCCTCCTTCATGTGTAAAAGAGAAGGTGCCTGAATAAGGCATACCCGATGGTGTTTCTGTGGGATATATGCCTGGCGTCACATTGTCATAGTCGCCAATGAAGGCAAAAACATCCTCCATATCATTGTTGCCATCGTTGCAGATTTTTATCCCAATGTAAACAGATTTTGGACTTGCCCCGGCAGGTGTTTGGATGTTGTGGTCAACTACCAAATTGTAGTACTTCAACATCTCAATCCTCAAATCCCCACTTGGGTTTTGCCCAAATAAAAATGAGGTGCTAATCAGAATGCCTAGAATAGTGAGTAACCCTTTGTTCATAATTGATGTAGTATCTTGTTTGAGGTCGGCAACGAATTATTGCCGACAACCTTCTTCAAACAGGTATATTCAAAATTGAATGATTTATTCCTACTTATAAATTTGGGTACAGTGTCGGTTTTTTTGGCAATCAAAAAACGGGGCGATGACAGAAGAACTTACTCACCAACTTTTGTGCATTGGGAGCATATTCAAACGGACAGGATTCCAATGTGTCGTAAAACAGCAATTCTGAAAATGGAATTGAAATAAGAAGGAGATAGTATTAGCTAAAGGTAAGAAATACCTCATGTCCGTAGTTTTTGTTTCTTAAAACATTGATTTTCAACTATTTAATAGATCAAATCAATTTATTTATTATGAAAATCTTCGGGAGGGCCAATAATTGTGGGGAATTACAAGAAGGGTTTAGGTTTACTTTTGGTCAAACTCTATGCCAACATCTTGTTTGATTTTTATGTGAAATTTAAGTACCAAAACCAAAAAAGACTTGGGCAAATGAATGCCCAAGCCCGATCATGGTTTAGCAAGTTATGATGGCTAAAACTAAGTTGCATGTTTATGGTGGGCGGAAGACAGTGTCATTCTGTCTGCCATCCTCCGTCTACTGTCTATCGTTAATCCACTTCATCGTGAAGGAAGGAATTTCCTTCCCTAATGCGTGGTTCATCTTCCCCTGTTATTACATATTTGGAATAGGCGGGTTCAGAAGAGTCTGGCACATTATCAAGGTCTATACCTTTGCGTACAAAGGCCGGTTCGTTCTCCAACTCATTGACAGTCTGTGGATTACTGAGCTTTGGCTTTTGACTGATTTGTGCCAATCGCTCCTTTCTACGGCGCTCAGCCTCCATACGATGTCGGCGGGTTTCGTCTTCTGTATCACGTGTTTCTCTCAAATAAGGCTCCCTGTTTCGATAGTTAGTACCTAATTCAGGAAAATCAATCGTATTGGCATTTGAGCTGTCATCATCAATGCCTAATGCTTGAAACACGTTCCGTTGTTGGATTTCATCGTCTAGAGATACCCTGACCTGTGTGGCATTTGAGGCAGGCTTGCCTCCGCGCAAGGATTTATTGCCTCGGTTGCGCTCAAAGCCTGTCGCGATAATCGTAACACTTATAGCCTCTTCAAGGGACTCTTCAAAACAGTTACCCCAAATGAGGTTAGTGCCCTGTCCAGCTTCCTCTTGCACAAATTCAGTGATTTCAAAAATCTCTTCCATCGTTACTTCCTTAGTGCCAGAAGTAATATTAACCAGAATATGCTGAGCACCTTTAATATTGTTGTCTTCCAAAAGAGGAGAGTTCAACGCCTCATCCACAGCTCTTTTAGCCCGGTTCTCACCTTCAGCAATGGCCGTACCCATAATAGCCACCCCACTGCCACGCATGACTGTATTAACATCTTCAAAATCCACGTTCACATAGCCTGGAACGGTAATGATTTCAGCAATGCCTTTGGCTGCAGTTGACAGGATGTTATCTGCCTCCGAGAAGGCTTTTGAAATGGTCAAATTGCCATGTATTGCTTTCAGTTTATCATTGGAAATAACAATGATGGTATCGACATATTTTTTCAGTTCTTCTAAGCCTTCCGTTCCATGGGTGACCCGTTTGTTGCCTTCAAAGGTGAACGGCAATGTCACTATGCCTACCGTCAAAATGTCCATTTCCTGCGCTGCCTTGGCAATAATAGGTGCTGCGCCAGTGCCAGTGCCGCCTCCCATTCCCGCAGTAATGAAAAGCATTTTACAGTCATTGGCGAGGTAGGCTTTCACCTCCTCTATGCTTTCCTCGCAGGCCAGTTTGCCGATGTTTGGTTTGCTACCAGCTCCGCGGCCTTCGGTAAGGGTAGGGCCGAGCTGTATTTTAACAGGTACAGGGCTTTGTTCCATTGATTGTTTATCGGTATTGCAAATGGCAAAGTCCACTCCAATGATACCCTGTTTAAACATGTGGTTGACGGCATTACTTCCCCCGCCGCCGACGCCGATTACTTTAATAATGGGGGTTTCGTTTTTTTCGTCCATTAGCTTGAAAATCATAACTGCTTAGGTTTTGAGTGTTGAGTTTTGAGTTTTGAGTTATTAAGTATTTTGCAGGTTATGCATACTCAAAACTCACTAACTCAAAACTCAAAACTTTTAAAATTCAGCGTCAGGCTCGGCCTGAAACCATTCTTTTGTTTTTTGAAAAATCGAATCGAACCATTTCCCAGAAGCACCTACTTCTTCTACTTCTTCCATCATTTCTCTTTCCTCTGGGTCGTTCTTTGGCTCTTCCACATAATGGTTGTAAACCACCCGCCCTTCTTCTACATCTTTGATGCCCTTGAGCAACAGCCCAATCGCCGTGGAATAAACAGGACTGCTCAACTCTTGGCTATAACCATGTGCCAAATGCTCAACAGGAACACCAATTCGAGTATCCAACCCAGTGTAAAAAGCAGTGAGCTTTTCAATGTGGTTGAGCAATGAACCGCCGCCTGTCAATACAATGCCGGCAATGAGCTTGCTGTCGTATCCACTCCGGCGAATTTCCCAGATCACATAATCGAGAATTTCTTCAACCCGGGCTTGAATAACACGAGCCAGATTTTTTTCAGAAATCTCTTTATGATCACGGCCTTTTAGGCCCGGTATCGTGATGATGCGGTTATCAAATACTTCTTCAGCAAGAGCAGAACCGAATTTCACTTTCAGTTTTTCTGCCTGCTGATGCATGACATTACAGCCATCTTTGATGTCTTTGGTGATAACATTTCCGCCAAAAGGAATAACGGCCGTGTGGCGGATAATGCCATCTTTGAAAATGGTGATATCAGTGGTACCTCCACCAATGTCTATTAAGGCAACCCCTGCTTCTTTTTCTTCTTCACTTAGCACTGAAGTAGCACTGGCAATTGGTTCCAAAGTCAGATTGGCAACCTGTAGGTCAGCACGTTGGACACATTTTACAATGTTTTGTGTAGCCGTGATCTGACCAGTGATGATGTGGAAATTGGCTTCCAACCTCACACCTGACATACCGATAGGGTCAACAATACCCTGCTCGTCATCCACAGTGTATTCTTGCGGCAACACATGGATGATCTTATCGCCTGGAGGCAACACGAGTTTGTACATGTCCTTCACCAAACGGTCAATGTCGGTCTGGCTGATTTCAGTGTGAAGATTGTCGCGGGTCAGCATACCCCTATGCTGGAGGCTCTTGATATGCTGTCCTGCAATGCCAACATGGGCAATACGGAACTCCGTGTCGGCTGCCCTTTCGGCAATAGCAATAGCATCTGAAATAGCACGCACCGTTTTTTCGATGTTCGAAACTACACCGCGCATTACGCCTTCGCTGTCCACTTTTCCGACGCCCAAAATTTCCAAGCGGCCATGTTCGTCTTTACGGCCAGCAATCGCGCATACTTTGGTCGTTCCGATGTCCAGTGCAACTACCAGATCCTGCTGTTGAGGGTTGTTTGGTAAATTCATGATTAAAATGGTTAATTATCTCAATATTATTTGGTTTCGGGTTTCGGGTTTGAGGTTCTTGGTTTTAGCTAAGAACCTCAAACCATAAACCTCAAACCGATTCTAATTTTTTTCACAGACCACCTGGCCTTTGTACCGCAAGTCAATGGAATGGTATTTTTTCCATCCCTCCCGGTTCATGGCTTCTTCGTAAAAAGTTTTCAGGCGGAAAAATTTATCTTCTACATCTTTGTACTTTCCAAAGATGATCGTTTGATCTCCTATTTTCGGAATCAGCACGAACTCTCCCCTTTTGTTGACATAAACCTGCTCGATAAAAGCTCTCCAAAATTTATCGTCCACAATGATCTTGGATAAATCGAACAAGTCCTTGAACTCGTGATTGCCGCGTTCCATAAACTCCGGCGTATGAGGTTGTATATCTCCAGTAGCTACCAAAGCCCTTGCGGTGAAGTGGGGTGATGTTTCAATGCGATGGCCATTCTCATCCACGTAATAGGTTGCTCCCAAGTTATCAAAAATGCGGAGGATCGGCTCCCGTTGTTGTATTCTGATTTTTATCTGGCTGTTGGCCGTTATCATGACCTCAGCATTTTTCACAAAAGAATCTTCTTCTAGAATGCGCTCTACCCTATCTTCGTCAATAAGTCCAGCTGCTTGTTCGTTTAAGGGCATCCCAAAGCTTCGTTCGATTATTTTTATCACATCTGCACTATCAATCAGCCAATGGCCACCTGTCAATGGATCTACTTTAACCACAGTAGCTTGGATCGGCAATTCTTTTTTACGAGAGGCTGCCACTGTAATCAACAATATCAATAAAGCTGCCCCACCGACGAAAGCCAGGCGTTTGAAGGATTGATATGTTTGCTGATTGACTTGCATTTATTCTTTAAATCAATTTTGTTGTTTTTATTTTTTTTCTAAAAAGCTTTTAATTGGCTCCACCACCGTATCAATATCCCCTGCACCAAGGGTCATCAACACTTCTATTTTTTTTTCTTTTAAAGAGGCTAAAACATTTTTTAATGTCACCCGATGTTTACTTTTATTTTTCATTTTTTTAAAAATAATTTCGGAAGTAACACCAGGCATGGGCAATTCCCTAGCAGGGTAAATGTCCATTAAAAATATTTCGTCCAATTTATCCAATTCCTCAGCAAACCCATCTTGAAAATCCCGCGTACGGGAAAACAGATGGGGCTGAAAAATGCCCGACAACTTTTTGCCGGGATATAGCTCACGGGCTGCACTTACGGCAGCCCTGATTTCAGTCGGGTGGTGTGCGTAGTCATCAATGAAGACCGTCTTGTCGTTGCGGTGAATGAATTCGAAGCGGCGTTTGATGCCTTTAAATGTGGCGAGTGCTTCCCTGATGGCATCTTCACTTACGCCGAGCTGTAGGGCAATGGCTGTTGCAGCAACGGCGTTTTCAACATTGTGCCTGCCGGGCATGGCAGTCTTAATGCCTTTCCATCGTATTTCTCCGTGGCTCCGGTTGCCAACACTCCCGACTTTTACATCGGGAAAAGCCTCCCAACAAATGCCAGCAACCGGAGCTACGAAGTCAAATACGAACCATCCATCCTCGACCCGAACATTTTCTGCCCGGTAGTCTCCTTCGTTTACGCCGAACGTTTCAACCTTTTGATTTTCAAAGAATTGTGCCAAAGTATTTTTCACATAAATACTTCCATTAATATCTACTTTTTGCACAAACGCTTTGAAACCCGACTCGTGCATTTTCTCCATATCCCCATAAATGTCCAAGTGGTCAGGATCCATCGACATAATGGCCGCCACGTTGGGCGAGAGGTGGAGAAAACTCCGGTCGTATTCATCCGCTTCAACGACTACCCAATCGCTTCTTCCCTCGACGTAATTGGACATGTAATTCTGTGCAATGCCACCCAAAAAGGCAGTACAATCAACCCCGCCCGTCCGCAATAAATGCGTGACGAGCGAGGATGTAGTTGTTTTCCCATGCGTGCCTGCGATGGCGACCGTCCTGTTGTTGCGGCTAATGATGCCCAACACTTCGGCCCTTTTTTTCACTGGAATATCAGTACTTAAAAAGTACTGCAATTCTTTGTGATCCCTTGGCACAGCAGGTGTCCACACGACGAGGTCAACACCGTCGGGTATTTGCGACAGGTCTTCTTCGTAATGTATTGTCATCCCTTCGTTGACCAACTTTTTGGTCAGGGTCGTTTCTGTTTTATCGTAACCCAAAATTTCCATTCCCCGGCCGTTGAAATAGCGGGCGATGGCGCTCATGCCAATGCCCCCGATTCCGAGGAAGTACACTTTTTTTATTTCGCTGAAATTCATTCGTAGTCAGGAAATTTATTTCCTGATTTTTTTCTGATTAAATTATCGGGAAATAAATTTCCCGACTACGGTGAAAATTTCTTTTGCAATGTCTTCCGCCGCATTTGGCTTGGCCAATTTTTTAATATTATTGGCCAATTCCATTTTTTTATTTTCATCACCTAATAAATCAATGGCAGTTGAAATCATTTTTTCTTTGGCCTCAGCATCATGTACCATTAATGCTGCATTTTTTTCCACTAAAGCCATTGCATTTTTTGTCTGGTGATCCTCCGCCACATTTGGTGAAGGAATTAAAATGGCCGATTTCCCAACGAGGCATAATTCTGAAATTGTCAATGCCCCAGCCCTACCGATTACCACATCTGCCATTGCATAAGCCAAATCCATCCGATCAATAAATACTCTGGCTATTACGTTTGGTAAATTAGCGGTATCGGAATTTTTATATTCTTCAATATATAACTTACCGACCTGCCAAAGCACTTGTATATTTTGATTATTCTTTAATAATTCAAAATTGGCAGCCATCGCCCGATTAATTGTCCTCGCTCCAAGGCTGCCACCAAATACAAAAACTGATATTTTATCGTTATCAAAACCAAAATGGCGGCATGCTTCTTCCTTTTTATTATTTAAATTTCTAAAAAAATCCGCACGCACTGGGTTACCCGTTAAAACAATTTTTTCTCTTTTAAAAAAACGATCCATACCATCATAGGCGACACATATTTTATTTGCATTTTTTGCCAATAATTTATTTGTCACACCGGGATAGGAATTTTGTTCCTGCAAGACGGTTGGAATATTTTTTCGTTCTGCCATTTTTAATAATGGCCCACTCGCATATCCACCCACACCAACAGCAATATCCGGTTTAAAATTTCGGATAATATTATTTGCTTTTATTAAACTAAAAAACAATTTAAAAGGAAAAAGCAAATTCCTAAATGTCAATTTTCGCTGGAAGCCAGTTATATTTAAACCTTCAATTGGGTAGCCAGCCTTTGGAACTTTTTCCATTTCCAGCTTGCCTTTTGCCCCAACAAATAATATATCGGCATCAGGCTTTATTTTTTTTATTGCATTGGCAATGGCAATTGCAGGGTAAACATGCCCTCCTGTACCACCACCTGAAATAATTAATTTCATAATTAGTTTCTTGGTGGACGGTTATCTCGTCGGTCGTCCCGGTTTCTATCATCTCTATTTCTATTGTCCCGATTCCTATTATCCCGGTAATTTCTATTCCTGCCATCCCGGTTTCTATCGTCCCGATTATAACTTCCACCACCTCGTCTGTCACCACTTCTGTCCCGCTTATAGTTGTCCCTTCCACCTCCTTTTCGATCACTACCACTTTGCCTATCCCTATTATCGTATTTCCGATCTCTTCCACCACCGCTTTTATCATATCTTTTCTGTTCGTCTCCACTTTGTTGTCCTTTGTCACCTTGACCTAACTGCTTGTTGCTCTGCTTTTTATCGTCTTTTCCAGTTGGTGCCTCAGCAGATGCACCCCTGGCGCTTGTTTGTTCGATATTGCTACTGACACTGAGTATGATCCCAAAAAAGATGCAGGTAAATAAAACTGATGTCCCCCCCCAACTGACCATCGGCAGCGTCAGGCCGCTTACTGGTGTCAGGTTGGTGGCAATGGCCATATTCGCCAAAGCCTGGATGACAATATTTAAACTCAAACCAACTGCGGCCATAGCGCCAAATGATTTTTCAGAAATGGTCACCAAACGGGTAGTCCTGAAAAACAGAAGGACATATAACGACAAGATCAAAAAAGCGCCGATCAATCCATATTCTTCACAAATAATGGCATAAATAAAATCAGCATAAGGTGTCGGCAAATAATTCCTTTGAATACTATTGCCAGGTCCCAATCCAAATAATTCTCCATTGGCAATTGCAATTTTCGCTTGCTCCACTTGGAAATTCCCACTATGGGTCGGGTTCATAAATTCAGAAATCCTCGACACCCAAGTTTCCAATCTTATCACGTTTGCAAATTCAGGGATTAATTGGACTGTAACGATTAATCCTGCGAAAACAACAACCCCTAAAAATATGGTCAGCGTTATATACTTTAAATCCACCCTCCCCACAAACATCATAATCAAACAAGTGGCAAATAATATGGCTGATGTCGACAAATCGGCTGGCGCAATTAATCCACATATCAATATTGTCGGAACAATGATTGGCACAAAAGCTTTATTAAAGTCTTTTATATAGTCCCTGTGTCGGGTCATTTCCCTTGCCACTAAAAGTATCAATGCCAATTTCGCAAAATCGGAAGTTTGAAAAGTCAACTTAGTAAACGGTATCCTTATCCAACGACGAGCATCGTTTATTTCTACTCCAAATAATAATGTATATCCCAGCAATATAAACGCAATGGCCCATAAATAGGGTGACAACATTTTAAATCGAACATAGGGAGTCAAATAAGCAATATATGCGAGAAACAATCCAAAACCTAAAATAAATACATGCCTCATTAAATAGGCCGTCGTATCTCCACCACCTATTTTCCAAGCTAAAGTCCCTGTGCTGCTGTACACCGCCAATATACTAAACATAGAAAGCACTGCCAGTATCATCCAGATGACCCGGTCACCTTGTAATTCTGCATATATTTTAGCTCCAATATTCATTTTATTTTAATGAAGAATTAATAATGAAAAATGAAAAATATTTTCCCATTCTGCATTTTTCATTTCCCATTTTTCATTAAATTATTTTTCATTTTAAAAACGACCTCTTTAAATTGATCACCTCTGTCCATGTAATTTTTAAATAAATCAAAACTGGCGCAAGCGGGACTTAATAAAACAACATCTCCTTTTTCAGCATAAATGCTTGCACGGTTTACAGCTTCTTTTGTGCCTTTTGTTTCTTCAATATTTTTCAAAATGGGAGAAAAATTCTCCAACAGTTTTTGGTTATCAACTCCGAGGCAGATCAGTGCTTTCACTTTTTCTTCTACGAGTTGCATTAATGGTGAATAATCATTGCCTTTATCAGTGCCACCTGCAATCCAGATGATTGGTTTTTCCATGGCTTGCAATGCATAAAAAACACTATCAACATTGGTGGCCTTGCTGTCGTTGATGTAGTCAATGCCGTTGATATTAGCTACAAATTCGAGGCGGTGTGGATCATTTACAAAGGTGTCCAACCCCTTTTGGATGACTACATCTTTTATGTCAAAAAACTTGGCGGCGATGATAGCACAAGTCGCATTGAAAAAATTGTGTTGGCCTTTCAATACACACTTTTGCATATCGAAAATTGATTCCCCTACCTTGAGAGAATGGGTGTTCTCAAAGCGGTTGAAGACCTTTATCAGTCGTGCCTGAGGTTCACTAAATCTTCGGGATTTAGCAAATCGTTGAACCTCAATGTCATCTGCATTGAGGATGAGCAAATCGTTCTCCTGTTGATTCATGGCTATCTTGAATTTCGACCGAACGTAATTCTCCATTTTGTACTCATACCTGTCCAAATGATCAGGCGTGATGTTGAGCAAAATGGCTACTTTCGGTCGGAAAGACGTAATGCCATCCAACTGGAAACTGCTCAGTTCCAGCACGTGATAATCGTACTTATTCTCAGTAATGTTCCGGGCAAAACTGTAGCCGACATTGCCGCCGATTCCGGCGTTGAGACCAGCAGTTTTGAGCAGGTGGTAAGTCAACCTGGTCGTTGTAGTTTTCCCGTTACTCCCCGTGATGCCAATGATTGGTGCCGATGTATGGCGACACGCAAATTCGATTTCGGATATGACCGGAATTCCCTGAGCAATCAGTTTGAGGATAAGGGGGGTTGCATCGGGAATGCCCGGACTTTTAACAATTAAATCCGAATCGCAGATGTTTGTCCATGTATGTTTGCCTTCCTCGTTTGGAATGCTATTATCTGCAAGTTCTCTCCTGTAACATTCCTTGATAATACCAGCATCAGAAACAAAAACCTTATAGCCTGATTGTTGAGCTAAAAGCGCGGCTCCTATACCGCTTTCGCCTGCCCCCAATACTGTTATTTTCATGGTTTGTTCGTCTGTATTTAAAAGCTCTCATAGACTGTTTCTAAAAAATATTCGAATGAGTGAATTTTAATATTCCTTTATTTGAATTTTTAATAAATCCTTTTTTTTGAAGTGTTTTTCACCTGATTTTCAAAGTCAATATTGTAACTACTGCCAAAAGAATACTTACAATCCAAAATCTCGTCACGATCTTCATTTCCGGCATCCCTCTTTTCTGATAATGATGGTGCAAGGGCGACATTAAAAATATCCGCCGTCCTTCTCCATATTTCCTTTTGGTGTATTTGAAATAGGAGACTTGCAACATCACGGAAAGATTTTCAGCCAAAAACACCCCACACAAAACCGGGATTAATAATTCTTTCCGTAAAATAATCGCCATGACTGCAATGATCCCTCCGATAGTCAGGCTACCCGTATCTCCCATAAATACCTGTGCCGGATAGGCATTGTACCAAAGGAAGCCGATGCAAGCGCCCAAAAAGCACATCGCAAAAATCACGAGTTCTTGAGTGCCGGGCAGGTAAAGTACACCGAGATATTTGGCCAAAATAATGTTGCTCGATATGTAAGCAAAAATGGCCAGAGTCACTCCCACTACCCCGCTCACGCCTGTTGCCAGGCCATCTAACCCATCAGTCAAATTTGCGCCGTTGCTGACCGAAGTGATGATGATTATTACCAGCGGCACAAAAATCAGCCAGACGTATTTCACTGCCGTTTCTCTTTCGAAAGGCAGAAGTTTTGCATAATCAATTTGGTTGTTTTTAAAAAAAGGCAAATTCGTCACATAAGCCTTGGCATTAACCATCTCCACTGTATCCCCTCTAATATCGGCGTCCAAATAAGATTCGCCAACCGCTTCATATTTCAGTTCATCTACCGCTTTCTCTTTTTCCATCCGTACAACCACTTCATCCGATGAGATCATGGAGAGCGCCACTATCAATCCACATCCCACTTGCCCAACTACTTTGGCCTTACTGCTCAATCCTTGTTTGTCTTTTTTAAAAACTTTTATATAGTCATCCGTAAACCCTATGATAGCCATCCAGGTCGTTACCAGTAGCATCACAAGGATGTAGATATTTGTTAAATCGGCCACCAATAAAACAGGGATCACAATGCCCATGATAATGATAATGCCACCCATGGTTGGCGTCCCTTTTTTCTGCATCTGCCCTTCCAGGCCGAGGTCTCTTATGTCCTCGCCAATTTGAAGGCTTCTCAAAAAGCGGATGATCTTTCCGCCAAACAACATACTGATTATCAGTGAGAAAACCATCCCAACTCCCGCCCGGAAGGAGATGTATTGCCAAAGGCTCGCCCCCGGGAATTGAAATTCATTTTCCAGCCATGTAAACAGTTCGTACAGCATGCCATTACTGAGGAAAACCCAAAAACAAATTCAAACTCAAATTCAAATATTTCTTTTCTAAAAAATGAATTTCATTTTGAAATATGCCGTTGATTTTTCGTTTTTCTGTTATTCTTTTTTCACAAAACAGTTCAAGTAGCGGGTGCCTCCCTTTATTAAGTAAAAAGTAAAAAGGGATGTCATGGGAAAATATTTAATGGAACTTTTTACATTCCTACTTTTTCTCCCCCGCTACTTTTAGCTGCTTTTTCCCTTTCGGGAATTTGCGATGATCCCTCCATCAGCGCAATGGAAAATTATTATTTGTAATTGCTGATTTATGATTTGTGGTTTATTAGCATGTAAAAGCCAAATCAATCACAAATCATAAATTATCAATCAAAATCTGTTTATCATCAAAAGGGAACATTTCCCCTTTTATTTCCTGATATTTTTCATGGCCTTTTCCCGCTACCAAAATGATGTCGCCGCTACCGGCCATTTGGCAGGCAGTTTTGATGGCCTGCAATCGATTTGCAATTGATACCACTTTTCTGGCGGCATAAGGCGGGATGCCTTTTTCCATTTCTGCAATGATTTCATCGGGGTCTTCCGAACGGGGGTTGTCCGATGTAAGAATAACGTGATCGCTGTAATTGCAAGCCACTTTAGCCATCAAGGGCCGTTTTTTTCGATCCCGGTCCCCGCCACATCCAACCACAGTGATAACTCTTCCACCTCCTTTACGCAGATTGAAAACGGTGTTCAGAACCTTTTCAAGTGCATCTGGAGTATGGGCGTAATCCACAATACCAATCACTTTCCGCTCCTGATTTTGCACATAATCGAACCGACCTTCGGCTGCTTTCAAATTACTCAAAGAGGCCATTATCTCCTGCCTATCCTGCCTAAGCAGGATTGCAGTTGCATAAACCGACAATAAATTATACGCATTGAAATCACCGATCAGTCGGGCATAAAAGTCTTCCCCATCGAGATCGAGGTGTAGGCCCGTCAAGTAATTTTCAAGAATCTTCGCCTTAAAATCGGCAGGTTTGCGCAGGGCATACGAAAAGCGTTTGGCTTCCGTATTTTGCAACATTATGTCGCCATTTCGGTCATCTGCATTAGTCAGTGCAAAAGCAGATTTTGGCAGTTTGTCAAAGAACATCTTCTTGGCATTTATATATGCCCGGAAGGTTTTATGATAGTCTAAGTGTTCGTGTGTAATGTTTGTGAAAACGCCTCCGGCGAAAAAAAGACCTGCGATACGTCTTTGTGAAATAGCATGTGAACTGACTTCCATAAAGACGTAATCGCAGCCAGCCTCCACCATTTGTTGTATCAGTAAATTAATAGACTCCGCGTCAGGTGTTGTGTGGGTGGATTTAGTGCTGCGTTTGTTCACTTTATTTTCAATCGTCGAAATCAGACCGGTTTTGTAACCGAGCGACAGGAACAATTCGTGAAGCAAGGTGGCCGTAGTCGTTTTGCCGTTGGTGCCAGTAATACCAATAAGCTTCAATTTTTCAGAAGGCCGATTGTGGAAATTGGAGGCTGCCCAACCAAGGGCCTCGGCACTATTGGAAACCTGCACATAGGTTACTTCTTTCACGAGATGTTCAGGTAGCGCTTCGCAAATAATGGCTACGGCTCCAGAACTGATGGCTTTTTCAATGTATTCGTGGCCATCCACATTTGTACCTTTAACGGCAACGAACAGGCTGCCTTGCTTTACTTTTCTACTGTCAAAGTCTATTCGACTGATGATCAGCTCCTTTGAGCCGACGACTGTTTCGGGTAGTATGTCTTTTAGTATTTCTTCTAATCTTTTCAATGAATAAATGATTGAATGATAGAATGAGTGAATTTTATCATCCCAATCTTATCCATATGGTCTGTCCATTCGCCCTCGTACCAGGTCTGATGGACTGTCGTTTTACCCGTCCATATTTGCCATTCACTTGCACATCTAACCCCCTATTCTCTAATAAAAACAAGGCATCTCTAAGTCCCATACCCAGTACATTTGGTACTTGTTTTTGGGAAATTGGACGTTTTATTAATTTCAAGGAGTCAGGCGCGTTGGCACGGATGATCGCCCAATTGTTATCCGACCGATTGTGATATTGGACGTCCAATTCGTTCAGTACAGTTTTAATGTCTGGTAAAAATCCCGCATCGTAGTCTGGCATTCCCTTTTTGGTCAAATCAGCTATCGGTTGGTCATTAACCACTGGGTAGAGTTCCAAATTGGTGCGGTAGGTTTTTTCTGCAATTTCTTTGAAAACTGGCAAGGCGACTTGGCTACCATAATACCCACCATCTTTTGGTTTGCTGATGAGCACAATGCACGAGTAAACTGGGTTTTCCGCTGGGAAATAGCCAGCAAAGGATGCTTGATACCCCTTTAATTTTGTCCTGTCTTCCAAACGCTGATAACCAAGCTGTGTGGTACCCGTTTTACCAGCAAAACTGAACCGGTCGGATCTGTACTTATAGGCAGTACCATAAGTGCTGTCCACCACTGCACTTAAAAGTTGCTGTGCCGATTGGATGCTCTTTTTGGAGGCAATGCGCCCTTTCACCTCCGTTACCGGAAATCGTTCAATTGTTTCTCCAAATTGCTGGACTTCTGTCACAATAAATGGCTTAACATACGCCCCATTATTGGCCACTGCATTATAAAAGCTCAATAATTGCAAAGGGGTGGTGGCCAATTCATAACCTATTGACATCCAAGGCAATGTAGTTCCACTCCAATCATCTTCCTCACTGTAGGCCCTCTTAAAATAGGGAGATGGTTCACCATTGATTTCTATTCCGGTCGGCAGGTCGAGATAAAAACCCTTTAGACGTTCAATGAACTTATCGGCGCTGTTGTTAGTGTAGTATTTATTATATACCAACCTTGAAACACCTACATTGGAAGACATGGCAAACGCGCGTTCTATAGTCGTGTTATTCAGTGTGTGAGGGGTGGCGTCTTCCAGCTCCACGTCATAATAAATGGTCCTCCCCTGTTCAAGGTCTATGCTGTCGTGCAGATTAATCAGTTCGTCTTCCAGCAAGGCCAACATCGAGGCCAACTTGAAGGTAGAGCCGGGCTCTACGATGGTACCTACAGCATGGTTATAATTTTCCCAAAGCGTACCATCTTTTTTCCAGTCCAGGTTGGCTATGGCTTTGATTGCCCCTGTTTTAACATCCATTACAATGGCCGTCCCATACTCAGCATTGTGCCTGTACATTGCTTTATACATAGCATTTTCGACGATGCCTTGGATGTTCATGTCGAGCGTGGTCACAATGTCGAGGCCAGGCTTGGGTTCTATTTTTGCTAAATCTGCCAATGGAATCCATACGCCATTGCCCACCTTGTACATTAGGTGTGTACCTTCTTCTCCTTTCAGGACATTATTGAAATACCCTTCCAAACCCACATTGATCGAATCCCCTTGAACATACCCAACCGTCCTGTTCGCCAATAACTTAAATGGGCGGTCTCTTTTATATTTAGGGCTAATGATCAATCCTCCTTTGAATTGCCCCAGGTTGAAGAGTGGAAAACTGCTGATAAGTTCCATTTCTTCGATGGTTGCATCTTTTTTTATCATAAGATACCGCTTACCTGCATTTCTCGATTCTTCCAAATAGGTCTTGATCTCATGCCTTTTCTCTTCGAGAAATTCGCGCATGCCGCCCGGAGTAAATGACGGATCAACGAATGTGGCAATGCAAAAAGCCAGGCTGTCAATGTTCAGATTCCAATCAGCCGAATCCATGGCTGTTGAATTCGGGTCAAAAGCTATGTCAAAGTACGGCATCGAAGTAGCCAGTAGGTTGCCATCTTCGGTCAGGATGTTTCCCCTTTCAGCTTCAACAGGCACTTCTTTTATATAAAGGTCTTCACCTTTCTCCCGCCATGTTTTTCCTTCAACCACAGAAATCTGGACAGTGCGGTAAGCAATCGCAACCGCGACTACAAGGATCACTACCAATACGACATAGACCCTGATCAGAACTTCATTTTTGATGGTGAAAGCCATTTATAATGATATTGGAAATTAGCTATTAGGTGTCCCAATATTCGGGACAACTATCAACCAAACACCAACTATTATTTGTCAACAACGATCCGTTTTACTCTACCTGCTTTTTTGATCAAGCCAAGCCCTTTGACCTCTTCTTCGATTTCGGCAAGGCGGCTATTGAACATGTTTTCCGATTTGAGTGAATTGTACTGTCGTTTCAATTCTTTTACATCTTTTTGCAGGGTCTGTATCTGCCGGATTTGTTTTTCCGCAAAGTGTGCGTTGGCTATGTAGATGACGGTGAGAAATCCCAGGAACAACACGAAAGGCAAGTTCTTCAGTATGAGCGAAGCACCCATACTTCCAAAAGCTAAATAGTTCCCGTATGCTATTTTCTTCTTTGCCATCAAACTTGCTTGTCAGGTACATCGGTATATTGGTTTTTCGGTTTAACGACCCGATATACCACTAACCATTATACCGACATACCTATTTTTTTTATTCCAACTCTTAGTTTAGCACTTCTTGACCTCGGATTTTCTGCTTTCTCTTTTTCCGAGGCGGTTTTTACACCTTTATATAATGTGTCAAAAGGCCTGTCTATCTTTCCATAAAAATCCTTTATGACCTTTCCTTCGACATTCCCTGTTTTCAATAAATTTTTGACCAAACGGTCTTCAAGTGAGTGATAGGACATAACCACAAGGCGGCCACCAGGCCTTAAAACTTCAAGTGCTACCTTTAAAAACTCTTTCAAAGACCCCATCTCGTCGTTGACCTCAATGCGAAGCGCTTGAAAGACCTGAGCGAGGTATTTGTTTCGCTGCCCCCTGACCAACGGGCCAACTACCTGCAAAAGATCGGCGATGGTTTGTAACGGTTTCACTCCACGAGTTTCGACGATCTTTTGTGCCAATGTCCGGGCATTCCTTACTTCCCCATATTCTCCAAACACTTTTTGCAATTCGGCTGCAGTACTATTATTCAAAACACTCGCCGCAGTTTTTCCTTCCTGTCGGTTCATGCGCATGTCAAGATCGGCTTCAAAACGGAAGGAGAACCCTCGCTCGGCCACGTCCAATTGGTGAGATGAAACACCGAGGTCGGCCAAAATCCCGTCCACCTGTTGGATGCCATGCAAGCGAAGAAAACGCTTGAGAAAACGGAAGTTGTGATGACAAAAAATGAAACGCTCATCTTCGATAAGGTTCTCAAGCGCATCATCATCCTGGTCAAATGCCACCAACTTGCCAGATTTTCCTAACTCTTTCAAAATCAACCGACTATGCCCTCCACCTCCAAATGTCGCATCAACATAGCAACCATCTTTTTTGATGGCAAGTGCTTCGATGCATTCATTGGCCATGACGGGTTGGTGATAATTCATCAGCCAGTTTTCATTGTGGTGCAGTTGACGATTCTTCCTTCCCAGTATTGCCCAAGGTTTGTTGAGCCAGCGTTGCAAATTCGGCAGGATCAATTTCCATTTGTGCCTCCCATTGCTTGGCCGACCAAACCTCTACCCTATCGTTAACCGCCGCCAGTATCGCATCGCCTTTGATACCTGCAAACTCCAATAGTGTGTTAGGAAGGTTAACGCGGTCGGCACCGTCTTTTTTCAAGTGGGAAGCCCCGTTGAGAAAGGCCCGCTTGAAGCGGCGGCTGTTGAGGTCGAAATCATTTAGTTTGTTAACTTGCACCGTTTTTTCATCCCAAACTTTTTTGGGATAAAGATTGAGACAACCCTCAAAACCTCTATTGATGACAAAAAGGTCACGCTCGTCATTCGGTAGTTGGTCGAGCAAACCCGAAGGCAACCTAAGCCTTCCCTTATTGTCAATTTTACAGGGGAATTCCCCAAGGATTTGGTACATATTATCTCAATCATTGTCAAATTACAGTCCAAAAGTAGTCACTTCTCTCCATTTTCTTCCACTTTCTCCCACTTTTTGTGAGAAAAGTTTTCCACATATCTGCAATATGCAGAAATTTCAACACAATTGAAATCATTTGTTTTAAAATTTAAAACAAAATTGTTTAAAAATTTACTTATATAAAAAAATATATTTTTTGTTATAACTATTTCCTTATATCACTTTCCCACTTCTTGACACATATTCATCAAAAAATCTAAATTTTAGCACTATTCAGTACCATTCAATTACAATTTTCACTACCGTACACTTTTTGGAAACGACTGATTTTCATGTCTGAAAGAAGGAAAATCAGTCATTTCCAAAAAGTGTACGGTAGTGAATTACAATTAAGCTGAATGAGAGGAATAAAGAAACCTGCCACTATTGTGGTGGTAAAAAGTGGAACTGGTCAAACTTGGACATGGAAGAAATTTCAGTCTTTGAGCTTTGCAGCGACTTTGATGTTGGAGATGGCCCGGTCTTTTTTCTTGGCAAAGCTCATCCAACGTAATTGAATGACCCCCCAAACGGCCTCTTTCACGATGCCTTTCGACATTTTTGAGATGCCGATGATCCGGTCAGTAAAGGTGATTGGTATTTCTTTAATCTTGAATCCTAATTGGCGAGAAGCATACTTCATTTCTATTTGGAAAGCATACCCAATAAATTTTATTTTTTCTAAATCTATGCTAGAGAGTACAATGTTCTTATAACCAACGAATCCAGCAGTAGGGTCTTTCACCCACATCCATGTTATCAGCCGGGTATAAATGGAAGCACCATAAGAAAGAATTTTACGATCAATAGGCCAGTTCACACATTTCCCTCCTTTCACATACCTCGAACCCACCACTACATCAGCCTCACCGGAAGCCAACACTTTTTGCATCCTTACCAAATCATTTGGATTGTGGGAAAAATCACAGTCCATCTCGAAGATGAAATCATAGCCCCGGTCCAAGGCCCATTTGAACCCAGCAATATAGGCAGTACCCAGCCCTAATTTACCACTCCGTTCTTTTAGGAAAACTTTATCAGGATGCTTTGCCTGTTCTTCTTTGACAAGGGCTGCAGTTCCATCTGGCGAACCGTCATCCACTACCAAGATATGAAAAGGAATGGGTAAAGAAAGCACAGCACGAATCATCTTTTGGACATTTTCATGCTCGTTGTAGGTCGGTATGATTACTAGGTTATTTGTCAAAACAGTTTGAGTAAGAGGTCGATAATTTATCACTTTAATACACAAAATTAATAGGAAAGTTCGGGCGCTCCAATCAATGAGAAGAACGATTTATAAACATTGCATCTATAAACGAAGGCGGAAAATTAATATTTAATGCCCTTTCCGTTATCTTTTTGGCCAACAACTTTTGGCCGTTGCGACAAAACCAAAAATTATACCGCGACCAATCAGTAGCTCTCAAATAGCCTCCGGGCATGCCGTCCAATATTCTCTTGGATTTGGGTTGCCTCAAAATAATTATTGCCTTCTATTTCATTGGGGGCATCCTTGTACAGTTCCACTTCCCACTGCGGGTTGGAGATTTCCCCCCTAGCAGTTGAATGCAGCAGCACATGGCCATTGTTTGCCAAGGTAGGGTTGTAAAAAAGAAACTTCACATTGTTCTGACCAGTTTGTGGGAATTGGTTGTAAAACCAAATTTCATATGGTGGCGCACTTTGTTCTGTCTCTACGGACACAATATCGCTGGGCACTCCATATTTCATATAAACATAGCCCCTATCCGATTCAAAGCCATACCCAAAGCCGTTCCTGAATTTTTCATCGATCGCCTTCGCAATTACCATATAACCATTGTAAGCACGTTCTGGGTCAACTGGATCCTCTGTCGCCCAAAAACTAAAAAGGTACAACTGCATAGCTTCGGGTTTTTCTTCTGCAATTATGGTGTTGATCAATTCCCCATCTGTATCATCCACCTGCATCGCAATGGCCCTGAGGGCATACCGCAACTCCTGGACAGTCATTTCCGATACAAATTCTTCTTCCAGGCCACTGGTTTGAGATGCTATTTCCTCCCTCGTTGAGTCAATAAATGGATTGCTTCGCTGGAAGGCTATGGATTTTTTTGAAAGCAATTCGCCGCTCTTGTTCTTTACTTCCACAACCATATTATAGTTGCCACTTGGTAATTTGGATATATCCAACTGTTGTAAAAAAGGCACTACTGTATTTGGAGTACGTCTTTTATGTACCGCACCAATAACAGTGGATTTTTTTTCTCCCGAAATTGCCTCCACAAAGTAACTGACCATGAAATCATCACCAACCAATTTATCAGTATCATAAATTTCAGTATAAAATATCAACCTGTCGCAGTACCGGTCATAAAATTGGGAAGGCAACGGCTCAAAAACATAGCCTCCCTTAGCCATTGGATTATCAGGCTGGCTGCCTTTTAATTTCCTCAAGGAAGCAATCAATTGTATGTCCGATTGGTACACCCTGTTTTCACTAAAATCAATTCTAAAGTTATGGTTGTAACGTTTGCCATTTTCAGGTTTATTCAAATCATTGACCGAAATATCAAGGGTATACCCCCCTTCTTCAAGAGCATATCTTTTTGTATCAAAAAAATCTTGTGGATTTGGATATACAGGGCTATTGAGCCGGTATTTATCAAACTTGATAATCTCCCCTTCTCTTTTAAATAGAATGACCACTTCCATATTTGCTTGAACCGAAGTGTCAGATAGGGAAACGAATTCAGCCGTTTTACCAACTAGATGCATATATATTTCCACGTATGGGCCCTCATCGCTTTTAAAAACGGCGTATGATATATTGGCGTCAAGTGCTTTTAAACTTATGAAAGCAAGAAAAGTCGTGAGTATAGAAAGTAAAAATTTTTTCATGTTAAAAGTTTTAGTTTAAGTTTTCGCTTGGAAAGTTAATATTATCTCAATTGATCCTCAAAAAAGTTTTGATATGTAGGAAGACAAAATTGCATTTTCCCTGAATTTCAACAGCATCAGCTTGCTATCAACAATTGTTAAACAAGCCCAAAGTCCAAAATGTGCGCATGTTTCCAAATTATTGGGATTTCAATCAGCATCTTTTTTCTCATCAAATACGAACACATACAGCAAGTTACGCTTAGTTAATAATATTATATGATAAAATATTTCTTGAATTGAAACGGGCATGTTAAATTTGCACCCGTTCTTCTACCTGTTTTCACTTCACAGTCATTTTCCAACCTAACTTTATTGTTCTCACTCACTGTTTTTCTTTTATATCCATCTATTGGATAAAAACTATTGGTTATTTCCATTAGGGAATGCCCTTACTATGAGACGCGCCTAAAGAACTCATTATTTCTAAGTAAGTTTTTTGGTAAAATGGTAGGAGGGCTGCTTTTGGCAGCTCTCTTTTTTTATTTGCCACAAATCAAGCACTGCCTTACTTTCCTAAACCAATCTCCTTTATATTTGTATTTCTACTAATTCCATTTAAATAATCTTAGACAATGATCGGTTGGCAATTTTCAGAATATGTGCCAGATGAGGGCGATTCGATTTTTGAAAAGCTATTAAAGTTGTTTCAAGAATTGCTCCTCTACACTGCAGGCGATGTACAAGAAGCCTTGTCATGGTTAACAGAACTTGACCGAAAATATGGACTTACCAATGAAGAATATGGCATGGCCGATTTCATTCAAGACCTGATTGACAAGGGCTTAATTGCAGAAGGAGAAAGAAATGGACAAATTGGATTTGTGCCTACCTCAAAAATGGAAATTGCCCTTCGTAGGCAAGCCTTAGAAGATATATTTGGTCAATTGAAAAAAACCAAGCACGGTAACCATTCAACTAAGTTTAGTGGCAAAGGCGACGAGCGGTCGTCAGAATTGAAACCTTATGAGTTTGGCGACAATTTGGAAAACATCGCAATTTCAGAAAGCCTTCGGAATGCCCATATCAACCACGGGATAGATGATTTCCTGCTCACCCCAGATGACCTTGAAGTTAGGGAAACATTTTATCAAAGCCAGACAAGCACGGTGCTGATGATTGATATTTCCCACTCCATGATTTTGTATGGGGAAGACCGTATCACGCCTGCGAAAAGAGTAGCGCTTGCACTTTCAGAATTAATCACCACCCGATACGCTAAGGACACCCTCGACATACTAGTATTCGGAAATGATGCCTGGCAAATAGACATCAAAGACCTGCCCTATTTACAAGTCGGTCCCTACCATACCAACACCGTAGCGGGACTCGAACTTGCTATGGATATTCTTAAAAAGCGGCGAAACCCGAACAAACAGGTTTTTATGATAACGGACGGTAAGCCAACCTGCATTAAACGTGGAAAGAAATATTACAAAAACAGTTTTGGCCTGGACCGAAAAATCGTTAGCCGCACGTTGAACCTCGCACAACGTTGCCGGAAATTGCAAATTCCTATCACCACTTTCATGATCGCAAGGGATCCATATTTGGTGAAGTTCGTAGACCAATTTACCAGAGCCAATAACGGTAAGGCATTCTATAGCAGTTTGCAAGGACTTGGAGAATTTATTTTTCTTGATTATAAAAACAATAAACGGAAAAGACGGTAAGATAAAAAAGCCCTTCCTAGACAAAGCAAGAAAGGGCTCGGTTAATGTGTGTGGAATGATTTCTGAATGGGTCAGGCAATTGGGAAATACGAGCATGAAAACATGCCTTGCCTAAAAGCAAATCTTTAGTAAAACGGAATTAGAATTGTTGAAGCTCTCTCAGGTATGAAATGGAAAATGAAATAGTGTAGGGATGGGTATTTGTGCAGTGGTGCAAAGGTAAAAAACCATTACTATATTTCATTATTATTTATGCAAAAAAATCATCTTTTTAGCCATGCTGGAAAAAGAACAAAAATTAGGGGATGTCTTAAAGGGAATGGTTGACACCATGAAATGGAAAGAAAAACTGAACGAAACCAAGATCAGGGAAACGTGGAAAGAAAAGATGGGCACTACCATCAATCATTACACAAAAGAGGTCAAGTTGCGAAACAAAAAGCTGTTCATAAGTATAGAATCATCTTCCTTAAAACAAGAACTGAGCTATGAAAGGGAAAAGATCAAGGACATGATGAACCATGAACTTGGAGGTGATTTTGTCGTTGATGTCATCATCCGTTAATATTTATTTCACTACCGTACACTTTTTGTTTTATATCCGTTTTCAGGCCTAAGGCGAAGAAACCTAGAGGGAGAGAGGTGTACGGTAGTGAAATATTTATTAAAAATTGAAGAATATGTAAAAGGGCGCTGATTGATTCAGCGCCCTTTTATATGATTGAAGAAATAAGATATTATACCCGGTTTTTCTTACCTCCAGAAGAACCGCTAATTTTTTTACTTTCACTACGCCACTTGCTTTTCTTTTTTTTAGGTTTCACCGTATTGGCTTTTTTGGCAGCTTCATATCCATTGATTGTTCCGCCAGTAACACAGAGGTCACTAAATGAAACAACTTCTGTTGGACTACCCGGTTTTTTGACTTTTGCGTTTTTGGTCATGGTAGTAGTACTCATCAAGATATCTTTCACTTGTTGTGCTGATAAATCAGGATAATAGGAACGAATGACCGCCGCGACACCAGCGGCCACTGGAGATGCCATACTTGTTCCGCTTATTGCGTTATACTCATTTTCTGGCCAAGTGGAATAAACATCAACACCCGGTGAAAAGAGATCAACATTCTCTTTCCCATAATTTGAAAAATCAGCAGCTGCATCTTCGCCGCCTTTCCAAGAAAGCGCCCCTATCTCCATCCAGTTTTTGGCCTTTTTGGGACCGAATAAACCTCTTTTTTCAAATTTATCATTTGGGAAATTGGAAGCCTTATCTGTATTTGAACCGTCGTTGCCGGAACCGTGAAAAATAAGTACATCATTTTTCATCGCATATTTCACTGCTTTGTCAACCGCCTTTTTATCCCATGAATGCCCTTTCCCAAAACTCATATTGATAATGGAAGCACCATTGTCAACCGCGTATATAATAGAATTGGCAACATCTTTATCCCTCTCGTCACCATCTGGGACGCAGCGCAAGGCCATGATTTTTACATTATCAGCAATACCATTCATGCCAATCCCATTGTTGCGGGAAGCGGCAATAAGGCCTGACACATGCGTACCATGAGAAGAATCGGGCCCTTTCACATCATTATTTCCGTAATTTTTGTCATAGCTATCAGCGTAATTGTCGCCCACAATTTTCCTTGGATCAATGTCCGGGTTGTAATGGTAATCACCCTTTGGGCCATAATAATCTATGGCCTCTTGCAATTGACCTTTGACTTCAGGAATACTTTGTCCTTCGGACAGCATTCCTGAAACCATCTGAACGGCATAAGCCAATTTCTCGTCATTGGTATCTATCTTATTTAAATCCTTCTGAGTAGGTTCCTCCTTCCCAACTGCATCTGTAACACTATTGATGGCATTGAGAATGCTACCATAGAATTCAGCGTTTGACTTTGCTTCCTTTCTTTCTTCTTCTATTTCTTCGCCCATTTCTAGGTATTTGTCATACAACTTTTTATCCTTTTTCGACAAAGAGGAAGGATCTACGTTTTTAAATTTTTCCCTATAATGCCTATAAAGGCGAGTCACCTCCAACTGGTCATGGTGTACATTTTCTCCATTTTTATTTCCTATGAAATTCCATCCATATATATCATCAACAAAGCCGTTGTTGTCATCATCTTTTCCATTCCCTGCGATTTCGCCCGGATTGACCCACATCACATCTTTCAAGTCCTCATGATAGGGGTCAACCCCGCCATCGATCACAGCAACGATAACAGTCTCGGATTTTTTTCCTTTCAAAAGTTCGCTGTACATCTTATCAGCACTAACCCCCATGATGCCATCTTTCAATTTGTCGAGATGTTGCCAATTCTCAGGCGGTGTATTGATAGAAAATTGAGAAAAGCCAATCATGGGCAAAATCAGAAAGACAATGGAAAAAAGATTTTTTAACTTCATTTTATTTAATGTTTTTATGTTTTATTGTGAGTTTAAAATGCTTATTTGGAAGGGCAATCATAATGTTGTTTACTTTTATTTAGTGCATAATGCAGACCAAATACTTGGTTCTTTTTTTTGTTTTATAAAAATGAGGGCAAAAGTAACATTTGAACAGTGAAGTAGAAACGTTCAAAATCAGAGGAATGATACACTTTACACAACCTCTTTTCCTTATATCCAACTTCCCATTAACAGCTTACATGGACAAGTGTTTATTCAAAAAGTGACACTTTTCAATGGGGAATGTCAAGGCTTTACCAATCTACTCTCCTTCCTTTTCGCTTTTTTACCAATAAAAAAACGCCCGGCAGGCGCCAAGCGTTTGTACATAGGTTTGTTAAAAAAACAAAGAATATTCTTAATTATTGTTGTATGGTCATTTTTTGGGCTATTCTACCCAGTTTGTTTTCCAGCACTATGAAGTACAATCCGTTTGATAAATGACTGCCATCGTAACTTAAACTGTTCAAGCCTTGATTTATCCTAACAGCTTCCCGATGGACGGATTGGCCGAGCAAATCTACAACGTGGAAGTTGAATTCACCAGTGACATCCGAGTTTATTTTAATATTGACAGGGCCAGCCGACGGATTAGGTTGGAGGGTCAATTGTACATGATCGGTTAATTGTTCATTTGTAGCCACAACATCGCATGGTTCACTTGCGTCGTTCAATAAATGAATGGTATATTTTCCGGGAGCAATATCAGGATTTGGAAATGTAAATGGCAAGGTGAAAGGAAAACCAATAAAGTTAATGGTAACATTAATCTCCAAATCATATGCACCAGCAGCGTTAGTCGCCGTTGGAATCCCTTTAAGAGCCACACAACCAACGGTGCTATTTTCGTAAATGCAATCATTGGGCTCACACAAGTACGCAATACCTTCAGGAAGCCCCGAGACATCATTTACAACAATGTTATCAAGTGCAAATGTTACAGACGCCCCCCCAAAAGGGACTGTAATGCTATCCCCAACTCCAATAGTAAAGGGAAAATTGAACTCTTCCCCTATGATAGCACAATCATTAATGCCCCCATTGGGAGCAATGTCGGCATCGAATGGAGGAGGGAATACACCTGTAGAGTCCATAAACGAAGTGTCGGGCATACAGTTTTGAGCATTCAGAAAAACAAATGGCAAACAAGCCACAAAAGTTAGTAGTACTTTCTTCATATAGATATAGAATTTAGGATGAAACATTGCAAGTTGATCGCAATTGGGCAAGGTGCAGACTGGATAGGAAAAAAGACTTGCATCACTTTTTTCTTTGGCAAATCTCTATAAAATTGCTTTAAAGAAGACTATTTCCACCTATTAAATTCCTAAAAAATCACTCATCTTCCGATAATCCCGTCACTTTGAACTACTTTTGCAGCGATTCACACACTTTGTCTTTCACTGTGGAAAGCCCGTTCACACCCACTCTTTGTACCGTTTTTAGCATTGCAACACCTTCCTGAGAACATTTCCAGTATGATAACATAGTTGAGTATTTGCTGTAGCAATTGATCCAAAAGAAATTGAATAGGATCAAAGTTCTACCCATTTTTACGATCTTTCATTCTTTAACACCAACCACATTATTTTATGCACAAAATATTATTTACATTTTTGTTCCTATTGGGTTTCACACCAATAATAATCTCACAAGACACTGTTGTTAAAGGCACTATTACAGATGAAAACGGGACTCCACTCATTGCAGCTTCTGTAGCTATCGGTACCTTGGGAACAACTACTGATTTGGATGGAAATTTTGAATTAAGTCTCAAACCAGGTGATTACTCCATGTCAGTAAGTTATGTAGGCTATGACTCCAAATCAGAAAATATTTCCGTTAAACCTAATTCAGAAAACATCATAAACTTTTCTCTCTCTGAAAGCATAAACCTCCTCAATACAGCAACTGTAACAAGCGGCAAACACGAGATGGCGCTCGGTGAAGTCACGGTTTCTATTGACGTTATCAAGCCCCGTTTACTCGAAAGTACTAACCAAACCAGTCTTGATGGTTTACTCGACAAAGTGCCAGGCATCAACATGATAGGCGACCAAGCCAATATCAGGGGTGGATCTGGTTTCTCCTATGGAGCTGGTAGCCGGGTTTTGCTATTGATTGATGATATGCCTATATATCAGGCAGATGCGGGTTTTCCTCAATGGGAGGACGTGCCAATTGAAAATATCGAGCAAATTGAAGTGGTTAAAGGAGCTGCCTCTGCTTTATACGGATCTTCTGCCCTAAACGGTATCATTAATGTACGAACGGCTTACGCCAAATCAAAACCTGAAACCCGCATCGCTATGTTTTACAATGCCACTGGTTCTCCAAAAAGAAAAGAATTAAAGTGGTGGGACAGCGACTCACGCCCATTCACAACAGGAGGTACAATAGTGCATCGTCAAAAATTCGGCAAATTTGATCTTGTATTGGGTGGACGGTATCATCACAGCAACAGTGTTCAGGATAGCTCCATGTCCCGCAGAGGAAGATTGACGATAAACACTCGTTACCGGATTTCCGACCGTTTGTCAGTTGGCATCAACAGTAACTTCAATAGGTCAAAAGGCAGCTCATTTTTCTTCTGGCAAGACACAGATAACCTATATCGGCCGGGGGCAAGCGTTTCCAATTCCAAAAACTTACGATATAATATTGACCCTTTTGTCACTTATTTTGACAAGGCCAATAACCGTCATAAATTGCTTGGCCGGTTTTTCAATGTTGATAACGAAACTGGAACAGCCGAAGCCGACCAATCAAATATATCAGAAGTTTATTATGGAGAATACCAGTTCCAGCGGAAAATGGAAAAGATAGGACTGGTGCTGACTTCTGGAATTGTATATAATGGTACAAGGGTACGTGCTCCACTTTACGGCGACACCACATTTGTTTCAAATAACCTTGCTGGCTATTTACAATTAGAGAAGAAGATGTTCGACCGGCTGAATCTTTCTGCAGGTTTTAGATATGAAGATAACACGCTTAAAACTCCTGACTCATTATACTATGAATCAGATTTGATCACAGTAGAAGGAGCTGTGCCTAATGGGAAAATCAAAGAATCCAAGCCTGTTCTTCGCTTGGGTGCAAGTTATGAGATCAACCCTGTTACATTCTTGAGGGCATCCTGGGGCCAAGGTTACCGATTCCCGACCATAGCTGAAAAATTTATTTTCACTCAATTTGGTGGCCTACCGATAGTACCCAATTTTGATCTTCAATCAGAAACCGGTTGGACGGCTGAAATTGGGCTTCGCCAAGGTTTTAAGATCAGTAACTTTAATGCTTTTCTTGATTTGTCCACTTTTTTGTCTGAGTATTCTGACATGATGGAATTTACTTTCATCCTCAACCCTATTTCGTTTCAATCCCAGAACATAGGCGATACACGGATCAAAGGCTATGAGATAAGCCTTAATGGAAAGGGCAGTCTATTTGGGCTAGAGACAAACATAATGGCTGGCTATACTCGCATTGATCCAAAGTTTAAAGAATTTGGCCTTGACCTGCCAGAAGGATCACGTGGGCTCATCAACGCACGCAACTCTTCCATCTGTAGTACAAGTAATCCAGAAGATTGTAAAAATGTGCTGAAATACAGATACCGTCACACTGCAAAATTTGACCTGGAATCAAGATATAAAAAATTCTCATTCGGAGTGGCTGCCCTTTACACGAGTTACATGGAAAATATAGATGTCGTTTTCGAATTGTTTTTGCAGAATATGGAAAGACAAAATATCGGACTGAAGGAATTTAGGCAAGAACACAATAATGGCGATTTAATTATTGGGCTTCGAAGTGCATACAATTTCACCGAAAAAATAAAAGCATCCTTTTTGGTCAACAACCTCACCAACCGGGAATACGCCAGCAGACCGGGAAAATTGGACTCACCAAGAAATTTTACCATGAGGATGGATTATAGTTTTTAATAAAAATGAAAATCAATTTCAAAAAACGTCTGACTTTAATTTGAGGGTCAGGCGTTTTTTGGTTTTTATTTTATTTTCATTTATATGCCATTTCTACAAATTCCAAGTCTCTTTTTGCCATTTCAAAATTAAATGCTGGCTCTACCCCATTTTTTATTGCATTAAAAAAATCTTTGAACATTCCTTTCGACCCGCCTATATCGGCAAAACCCGGAAAAATAAATCGCCATTTTTTTCCCCGAATAAAAATAAATATACCGTTTGATTCAAAAGTTATTGACCCATCAGTTCCATAAATGCGAGAAAGCCGCAAACCATTTATTAGTGCATTTATCTCCCAAGAATACAATAATGTCCCGATCATACCTTCCTCGTATTCTACCACTACCTGCATGCTCCTTTCCAATTGATTAACAGGTTTTTGCGGTTGAAAACCAGTTATTTTTTTTATTCTAAATCCGAGATTGGAAATAAAATTAATCCAATGGATACCCCCTTCAAACAAGGCGCCGCCACCCGTTACCGCTTGTTCATTCCGCCAATCATCTTGTATCTGTTTTTTAGTGGCATTAAAATACATGAATTTAATCCCGCCAATAATATCAGTCGCCAATATTTTTCTTAATTTTTTTAATACAGGTTTATAAAAATAATTTTCCGCAACCATTACTTGCACGCCTGTTTTTTTTCTTTCAACATCAATTAAATCAAAATCGGTTGATTTAAAAAAAGGTGGTTTTTCCACGATGACATGTTTTCCTGCTTTCACTGCTTTTAATGTTAATTCTAAATGACTATCAGGCGGGGTAGCAATTAATACCGTGTTTATTTTTTCAGACAAAATAGCATCGTCATAAGAACTGAAAAAACCTGCCCCTCTCCATTTTTCGCAATATTCTTTTGCTTTTTTTTCAGAGCGGCTGGCATAAAATAATTCTATATTTTTAAATCCTTTTAACGTTTTTGTATGCTTAATGGTCACGTTGCCACAGCCAATAAAGGCAAGGCGGATAGGTTCGCTTTCGTTTAATTTTTTTATTTGCATTTTTGAAAAAAGTTTTTCAAAAAACATGATTTTATTTGGCCAGTATTTCTCCAACTCTTAACGCGTTAGCCGCAATCGTCAAACTTGGATTCACAGCGGCGGACGTAGGCATAAAGCTCCCATCCAAAACAAATAAATTATCCAATCCTCTAAATTGACAATTCTCATCTAAAGCAGAAGAGGCAGGGTCGTTCCCCATTCTTACCGTTCCAACTGCGTGGGAAAAAGTACGGATGTGGTGGACATAATGGGTTAAGGCTCCAGCTTTGGAAAGTATTTTTTTTGCAGGTTTTATCAGTTCTTTTAAAGCCGCTAAATCTCGTTTGGAATATTCATGGCTGATAATGGGTTGTGGCAAGCCGTATTTGTCTTTCTGATTATTATCAATGGTCAAATAATTGGAGAACTGAGGCTGGTCTTCTGCAATGGCCAACAGCCCAGTTAGCAATCGTACGCCTTGGCTCAACAGCTTTCCCAATGGCCCTGGCACTTCATTTTGCACCAGCCCAATCGGCGGCGTGGGTACTTGTTGCAGGCTGCCGAGCTTGCCATTCACTTTGGCCGATGAATGGCCATTGTAATAATCCAGTACTGCCAATTGCTTGTGAAAACGGCCTTCTTTATCTGCCACACCCGGAAAGATGCCAAAAATGATACAGTTCACATGGCGCATTAAGTAACGCCCAATCGTTTGCCCGCCAGGATTTAGCTCGCTCAAGCCAGAGGCCAGTAACAGATGCGGCGAACCCAATGCACCCGCTGCGAGAATGACGTTTTTTGACTTGAGGACCAACTCTTCACCTGTCAATTTATCAGTGGCGATAACCTCAGTTATTCTTCTGTTTTCTTCTTTCAATTGTTTTACGACAATTCCGTGCTTCAATTGCATTCCTTTTTCCAAGAGCCCTGGGATAACCATAGTAGCGAGATCATTTTTTGCACCTATGGCACAGGCAAATGTATCGCAGGTCGTACAGCTCACACAGGTATTCCTTGACCTATCCTCATAATTGATCGCCAGCGGTAACTGGAAAGGATTCAAGCCAAGTGCCTTTGCACCATTCTTTATTTTTTTGGAAATATCGGCCAATGGCGGAGGCCCTTGTGGAAATCCAGTACTGCGATAAGGCTCAGTCGGGTCTACTCCACTTTCTCCTGAAATGTTCAACAAGCTCTCAGCCTGCGTATAGTAAGGTTCAAGGTCATCATATTTAATCGGCCAGCCCATTGCCCTTTTGCCTTCGATAAGTTCGTTTTTTTCAAAATCTCCCTCCCTGAATCGGAAAGAAACACCACCATAAAACAGTGATGGCCCACCTACACAGGAGTACAACCCCATTATTTTTTTATGGCCGCCTTTTATGACTTTGAGCGGTGTGGATTTGTCATAATTGGGCGTCAATTCAAGCGAGCCTTTCATGGTCCAGTTTTCGGAACTGCGTTCAACCCATCCGCCCCGCTCAAGCATTAGGACTTTTTTATTTGCATTGACCAATTGGTGGGCGACCATGCTGCCCCCAAAACCGCTTCCTATGATGATGAAATCGTACATTGATATTGGGTAGTGAGGTATTTGGGTATTTGTATAAATATGGGGTACTATACAACGCTTTAGGGCGTAAAAGTAGCTTTTCGCAATATTTGTCAAAATCAATTTGGAACAATGAAAATGTAAGTTCGTATTTACTTTCTCATTTCCAATCCTCAAATTTGCATCTAAAAATTTCAATATATGAGTGAAACGAACAATAACACCCTTGGTATTGGCTCAAGGGTAAAGCACCCAGCTTACGGCGACGGCGTCATTATTCGCCTGCACAAGGCCGCTTATGAATGCAGCTTCATGACCTACGGCATCAAAATGGTCGGAAAGGACTACGACAAATGGCAGGTCATCGAAGCCATCCCTGCCGAGCAAAGCGTCTCTTTTACCGACATGGAAAAATCCTTGATGAAGGTTTTGCGCGCCTGGTCCGATATTTCCGAAGTCGTGCCGCTTGGTGACCGTTGGGATGGTGGTACCATGATCCTCAAACCTGCAGACGATACCTTGCAATCAAAGGAAATTCCAATTGATACCTTCTTCCACAAAATTGTGATGGTTCGTGACCGCCTCCGGGTGATGGAGCAGCGCATCAACGCCAGCAAAGGTTTGACAGATGAGGAGAAGGTGAACCTCCAACAATACATCACCCGCATTTACGGCAGTTTGACAACTTTTAATGTGCTGTTTAGATACAAGGAGCAGCAATTTCAAGGAGAGAAAACGAGATAAGCCTATGAGATAACTAGAAAGTTTACATTCTCCAACTTTAATATTTTCGAGTTAATTATTCAACAAAAAGGTTGACCTGTCATTTTTTTCGACAGTCCTAATACCTATATTTGCATTCCAATATAATTTTATAATATATTTGCCAACAGTATTCCGATCGCCCATATATTATATCTTACTGAACATCCTTCCCTATCATATTGTCACTTAATTTTTTTACCAAATAATCAATTAACTTTTATGAAAATCTCTAAAATTTTAATGGTAGCCTTTATGGGGCTGTTCATTCTCAGTTCTTGCAGCAAGGACGACGAAAGTGCTATTGACCACATTACTGGTGGCACATGGAAAATCACAGAATCACGCTCAGATATTGATGGAGATGGTGATTTGGACGATGACCTTGAGAGTTGCGATCGTGACGACGAGTACGACTTCGAAAAAGACGGTACCCTGAATTTTGACGAAGGCGCAACTAAATGCGATCCCAACGACCCTCAAACCGAAGCGGGTACTTGGGCACTTTCAGCTGATGAAAAAACCTTTACGGTGACATCTGGAGGATTTGGCTTTGCTTTCGAAGTTATTTCCATAACAAGTAGTCGAATGGAACTTCGTTCCGATATATTTGGCTATACGCAAGAGACCGTATTTACAAGGTAATTTATCTTGGCTTGAAATTAAGAATGCCGATTGCTTTTGCCGTCGGCATTTTTTTTTTTGCACAATAGACTTGTTGCTAAATAAGAAATGCTTATATGAGAATTAGATTTTTGTGATAGTTTTCCTTAAAAAATCAGTGCATAGCCGTAGCTACGGGCTTATTTTTTCAGGGAAAATAGCGCAAAAAGATTTTCTCAGATGAGTGTTTGTTATTTGGCAACAAGTCTAATAAAAAGCAAAAAAACAAGCATCTGTTCAGGAGGCTAAAATGTGGTGCCGAACTGGAGTTCGGCACCACATTTTAGCCTCCTCCTTTTAATAACATTTTACTACTTTTGGCCTTTCATAAATATTTTTAATTCATATAGAAGGTGGATGCAAATTGATGGTGTATTAACCACGTCCGTTCATCTAACAAGAAACTGGTCTAATGGGCAAACTGCTTTTGCAAATATTGCGTGTAACACATCGGCTTCAAAGAGATGATGTTTTAAAATTTTGCCCGATCCATATTTATAAACTATTGCCTTTCAGCCGCTTACCATATTATTTTTTACTCCTTACCTTTTATTCATCTATTCAAGGATGTGTTGTGGTAGAAGGCAAGTACAATGCGCTACCACCAGGCATTTGGCGGGCCGAGCTGAAAATAGACCCCCGGTTCGTTTCGCCTAACCCAAAAGCCAAACCCTTACCAGAAAAGGTCAACATGACTTATGACGAAGTCGAACCTGGTATCATCCCATTTAATTTTGAAGTAATATATGATAACGATTCCTCTTTTCACATCGAAATCATTAACGGGGAGGAGCGAATCCAGGTGCTTTCTGAAAACATTTCTTTTGGAAGGGGCCGACATCGTGCTCAAGACACTATTCGAATCGAATTCCCGGTATTCGATTCTTATATATCAGGCGCCTTTGCCGGGAACGTTATTCAAGGTCAATGGGTCGTTAAGAACAGGGACAACTATGCTATTCCATTCGTGGCCAAACAAGGAAAACCTTACCGTTTCACGCCCCTGACAAAAGAACCCTTCACCGACCTGACTGGAAAATGGGCCACCACATTTGGCTTGAAAGAAAACGAACCATACCCTGCCATCGGTGATTTCAAACAAAAGGGAAACCACCTCACAGGGACATTTATGACCGAGACCGGGGATTATAGATTTTTAGAAGGTACCGTTCAAGGCGATAAATTTTGGCTTTCCGTTTTTGATGGGGCACATGCCTTTTTGTTTGAGGGGAAAATCCTGGACGAGAACGAATTGACCGGCGCTTTTTATTCAGGCAAACATTATCTGACCACCTGGGAAGCGACCCGCAATGCCGATGCAACCCTGACCAGCCCCGACTCGCTTACCTATCTGCTGCCAGGTTACGACTCATTCTATTTTTCTTTTGAAAACCCAGATGGGAAAACCATATCGCTCGACGACCCTGAATATCAAGGCAAAGCGAAGATCATTCAAATCTTAGGTACTTGGTGTCCCAACTGTAGGGATGAAACGGCTTTCCTGGTAGATTATTTAGACAAAAACAAAATGGAGGATTTGGCAGTCATTGCGCTTTTTTTTGAGAAACACAAGGATAAAGAAATGGCTACTAAGGCCATCCATATTTACAAGGAAAAATTTGGAATAAACTATGAGGCAGTCCTCGCTGGCCCTTCCGACAAAAAGGAAGCTGCAAAAGCATTGCCTATGCTAAACCATATCCTCTCCTACCCGACTATGATTTTTCTAGATAAAAACAATCAGGTAAAAAGAATACACACGGGGTTTTATGGCCCAGCCACCGAACAATATGAAGACTTCACAAAAGATTTCGACCAATTTGTAAAACAATTGATCCACAGTTCTTAAAAAATTTAAGACCAATTACAAACCATTTCCACATGCCCGAATTTAAAAGACATCTTATCATATATAGTTCTGAAAACCAGCCAATAGCTGAACAGCTCGCTGAAACCCTACAAGAAGCCGACAAAGAGGCAGTGATCCTGGAAAGGTCGGCAACGGATATGTCGGAACAAGTGGGTCATATAAGCATCCCCGATGATAGTTCAGTGGTTTTTTTGGTGACGGATAACTTTTTGAAATCCTATGGTTGTATGAACGGTATTTTGCAAATGGCGCATAAATGGGGCGACGAGGACCTTCTAAATACCGTTGTGACGGAAGGCACTATAATCAATGAAGATGGAGAACAAGAAGCAGTCCCAACAAATTTTGAGCGAGTGGGGAACATTATCCAATACATGAACTACTGGCAGGACAAATACCTCGCCTTGCGTAAAGAGAAACGTACCAGGGAAATGGATGAGGAACTGGATGAACAAATTGCCATTACCAAAGAAATATCAGCAGATATTGGCGAGTTCCTCCGCTATATAAGGGGAAAGGGGATTTACGGTTTAGAGGAATTCAAACAAAAATTTGGTGTGCCTGCCACTGATGAAAACAGTGGAAGTGAACTGCCAGACGGAGCATCAATTCTTAAATCGAATTCAGTTGTGGACGATCAAGAACCTACCCAATCCGGTGAACACTCTTTGGTCGAGATGATAGAAAATTCTTCAGAAGAGTTATTAGCCGAAAACCCTGATATGCCTCGTGAAGAAATGGCCGATATTAATAAAGAGTCAAAAGAACTGGGCGAAACTCCAAGCCAAGCCCCCCTTGAGGGATTAATAGAAGAGGCTGCCGGAAAAGAAGAAGAGGTTCCTGAATATGATCCCTTTGAAGAAGACATTGAGTCATCGCCATCTGATTTTTCTCAAAAAGAACTGGAAGCGCTCAATGCAGAGAATGACGAATTGATGTCCATTCTCGATGAAGTCCTTCAGGAGGAGGGGGTGTCTGAAAATGTCAACAACGAAGATTTTGTAGGGGATGACCCCGATAATCCGGGAGATTTCAATATAGATTCACTTTTAGATGAAAATGGTAATAAGGCAAATACCCCCTCCATTGGCCTTGAAAATCAAGAAGATATTCCAGTTGGGGACAATGAAGTTTTGCTGAATATAGAGGAAGGGAACAATGAAAGCATTTCCTCAGAGGAAATATTAGAACGGGCAGTGGATTATTTCGGCGACAACCAAATCCAAGAAGGTATCACTTTTATGAAGGAGGCTGTTGAGAAAAAACCCTCTGACACAACCTTGCGCTACTATCATGCCTATGCACTGGCACGTTACGCCGCCGATTATCAAGCTGCCAAGACGCAATTGGAAATACTGCTCAAACAGGATAATGAGCATCCAGATGCTTGGTTTCTTATGGCAGAGTTGGCTGAAAACCAACAGGAATATGAAGAGGCCAAAAAGTGTTTTGAAAAAGTAATTGAAATCCAACCTTCATACCCAGAGGCCCACTACCGTCTGGGTATTTTGCTTGCCGACTACCTGCCCGGCACAGAAGAAGAAGCCGCCGTCCATTTGAAAATAGCTATTCAACATGATGAAGAAAACACCGATGCTTATTATATGTTGGCCATCCTTTTGAGTGAAAAGTTGGATCAACCGGAAAATTCAGTGAAACATTTTAGGAAGGTAGTCAAATTACAGCCCGACCACCCATTCGCCAATTATGACCTCGCCCTTATTTATCATTTGCTGGGTGACAAAACCAGAGCGGTTGAATTCTATGGCAGAGCAATAGCCGTGAACCCTGAATTGAAGACCGAACAAAATGATATTGCTTTTGGGGTTAATGTATTGGAAGAGGAAGAAGTGGTTGAAACTGGCCAAAATGAAACCATTGATCAAGAAACCCCTTCTAATACCGACATGCCAGATGCCCCGGCAATAGAATTGGCAACAGGGGATGAACCTCCCGAATCTGTTGCGATAGCCCCTGCTTCCGATGTTGAAATAAAGAAAGAACCAGAAGAATTAGAAGAAAAGGAGGAGGAAAGTGAGAATGGATTACTTCCTAAAACTGCCCTTTCAGAAGAAAATCGACTTGTAATAAAAACCAAAACCATACTTATCACCGGCGGTACGGCAGGAATCGGCAAAGCAACCGCCGAAATTTTTGCCCGCAACGGTCATCGGGTAATTATTACAGGCAGGAGACAGAAACGTTTAAATGAAATATCAGAAACCCTGTCGGAAAAATATCAAGCGCCAATTCAAACCCTGGCATTCGATGTTCGTGATCAGGAAGCGGTGAAAGCAGTGTTCGACAATTTGCCAGAAGAATGGAAAAATGTGGACATCCTCATCAACAATGCAGGTCTTTCAAAAGGACTCGACCCGATCCATGAAGGAAATATGGAGGATTGGGATACCATGATTGACACCAACGTGAAAGGGCTATTGTACATAACCAAAGCTATTTCACCCGGCATGGTTGAACGCAAAAATGGCCATATCATTAATGTTTCCTCAATAGCAGGGACAGAAGTTTATCCAGGCGGAAATGTTTACAGTGCATCAAAAGCAGCAGTCAGTTCCCTGACACGTTCCATGCGATTGGACCTTCACAAGTACAATATCCGAGTAAGTCAAGTATCGCCCGGCCATGTGGAAGAAACCGAGTTTGCCAGAGTTCGCTTTGATTGGGATACAGAAAAAGCATCCAAAGTCTACGAGGACTTTCAACCACTCAAATCGAGCGATGTGGCCGAAACCATTTATTTCATCGCTACCCGCCCACCCCATGTCAATATACAGGATATTTACATGTATGGAACACAGCAAGCCAGTGCGACCATGATTGAACGGTCGGGAAGGTAAGTCGGTCATGGGTTTTTGGTTTGCAGTAAAAAAGATGAACTTTGCGTTCCCTAGAATGAGGATAAGGAAAGTTTGTACATGCAATTATGGCTTTTTTTAATAAAGTCTCCTTGCAGCGCTATTTCAATCCACCCAAATTTAAAGTGTTGAGCAATGAAAGATGGTTTTGGTAAAATCACAATTCATTGAAAATCGATGCTTTTTTAATTTTCATTTAGATTAACAATCAACCATGATAGCAGAAAAGACACCTACCACGAAGAAAGCCGCCGCAAAAAAAACTACTGCGAAAAAAGCTGCCACAAAAAAAACCAAATACAGCAAAGATCAATACCTCCAATGGTACGAACTCATGCTCCGTATCAGGCGCTTTGAAGAAAAAGCACTGATGGGCTACAGTCAGCAAAAGATCAGAGGATTTCTGCACGTATATATTGGTCAGGAAGCAATATCAGCAGGCATCGAATCGGCTATCACATCAGAAGATGCTATCGTCACTGCCTATCGGCAGCATGGGATTGCCATCGGACGAGGATGCAGTACCGCCTCGTGCATGGCAGAACTATATGGCAAGGAAACAGGTGTCAATAAAGGTAAAGGTGGATCGATGCACTTCTTTTCCAAGGAAAACCGCTACTTTGGTGGCAATGGCATTGTCGGTGCACAAATTCCTATCGGCACAGGGATCGCATTTGCAGAAAAATACAAGGAAACAGGCAAACTTTGCGTGACCATGTTTGGCGACGGCGCCGCCCGCCAGGGTGCGCTGCACGAAGCATTCAACATGGCAATGACTTGGAAATTGCCCGTCTTGTACATTTGTGAAAACAACCATTACGCCATGGGTACGTCGGTAGAGCGTACCAGCAATATCAAGGATATTTACAAATTGGGTTATGCTTACGATATGCCGAGCGAGGCCATTGATGGCATGACGCCAGAGTCGGTTCACGAAGCTATTAGCAAGGCTGTGAAACACATCCGTTCTGGCAAAGGGCCTTATTTTTTGGAAATAAAAACCTATCGCTATAAAGGTCACTCTGTCTCAGACCCCGGAACTTACCGCACTCGTGAGGAATTGAAATCATACATGGAGATAGATCCGATCAAAGTGACCGAAAAAACAATTTTGACCAACAAGATTGCTACAGAAGAAGAAATTCTGGCAATCAAAGCTAAGATCAAAGAGGAAATAGAAGCTGCGGTCAAATTTGCAGAGGAATCTGATTTCCCTCCAGCTTCTGAGTTATATACGGATAATTATATGCAAGAAGACTATCCTTTCGTAAAGGATTAACTAATGATCAGGTGCTGGACAATGAACTGTAATCGATCCTGACCGGACTTTTACCCAGCACTTTGATTTCTTGTTTGTAAATAATTTTCTATCTGGAACACCTCATAGCAATCAACTTTCCCTACTTTTGCGCCACTTTTTGAAAATCCTACCGTATAGGCAAAGGATGTTCTGGCAAAATGGCAAAAGGACAATGAAATTTATTAACCAATTTCAATCCTGCTTCCATTTTTCACTCAATCATCAATTAATGCTTTTCTTGTCGAATGTTCTAAGGAAATGATTTCTGGAAACTATTCGCTGTACGCAAGTAAAAATTATTGATGCAATCAATTATTAATATAACTAAAGTTTTTTTCAATGGCTAAACGGAAGAAAATTAGGAAAAAGAAGAATCAAGACGAAATACTCCTCGACATTACCGAGGTGACTGGACAAGCAGAAGACTTTTTTGAAAAAAACCAGAAACCAGTCATGCTTGGCGCCATCCTTTTTGTAGTGTTGCTCGGTGGGTATTTGGCCTACCAAAATTTCTATAAAGCCCCCCGACAGGCAAATGCCGTAGAACAGATGGCTGAGGCAGAATACCAGTTCGAAAGGGATTCTTTCGGTCTTGCGCTGGCCAACCCGGGTAATGGATATCCTGGTTTTGCAGACATTGTAAAACAATATAGTGGCACTGACGCCTCCAACGCAGCTCTTTATTATGCGGGAATATCCACCTTGAACAGAGGAGAATACGATGCGGCTATATCTTACCTGGAAGACTTTAAGGCCTCCGGTGAATTGCTACCAATAATGAAACAAGGTACGTTAGGCGATGCTTGGTCGGAAAAAGGTGACCTAGAGAAGGGGCTTAACCAATACGAAAAAGCAGTTAGTACTGGTAATAATGAATTGCTTACACCTTACTACCTGAAAAAGGTAGCCATGTTGAGCGAAAAGTTGGGCAAAACCGATGCAGCCCGCCAAGCATGGGAACGCATCAAAACCGACTACCCCAACTCCAATGAAGCAAGGGAAGCTTCTAAATACCTTATCAGTCTAAAATAACCTAAATTCAAAACAATCTACATAAATCTTTAAGGCAATATGGTTTTTACCCTGTTGCCTTTTTTATTTTTGGGAATTGAAATTGAGGTATTTGAATGTTCCATCTTATAAACCAAATAGTACAACCGTCAACCAAATTTATAAATGGCTACTGCATTTAATAACTTGTCTAAATACAACGAAAAAAACGTCCCCTCTGCTTCCGACATGCAATTTGGGATTGCCGTATCCGATTGGAACGCCGACATCACCCACGCCCTCTACAAGGGCTGCCACGAAACACTATTAAAACATGGTGCAACAGAGAATAACATACACACCATGCAAGTACCCGGCAGCTTTGAATTGCCAGTAGCTGCCAAACTGCTTGCCTCCTCAAAGAAGCTGGATGCCATCATCTGCCTAGGAGCCGTCATAAAAGGCGAAACCAAGCACGATGAATATATCAACAACGCCGTTGCCCTAGGGCTTACGACTTTGAGTGTCACCAGTGGCATCCCCTGTATCTTTGGGGTGCTCACCCCTAACAATCACCAACAGGCCCTTGAAAGGGCAGGCGGTAAACATGGTAACAAAGGCATCGAAGCAGCAGTAACTGCCATACGAATGGCTGCCCTCAGAAAAGAAGTAAGACAGCCTACAGGGAAGATTGGGTATTGAGATATTAGATGTTTGGATGTTTGGATGTTTGGCTTCAAAAATACCTCAATATCTAATACCCAATACCCTAATTTACTTTTCATGAAAGCACTGATTCTCATAGGTTTACAAGTTGATTTATTCCCATTGGGAGCAGTTGGCATAGAAGGTAGTGATTCAATACTACCTGTGGTTAATGAATGGATTCCTCAGTTTGAGCATGTGGTTGCAGCCTGTTTTTCCCATCCAGCCAATCACAAAATGTTTGTGGCTAATTACCCTTGGCGACGTCCAGGTCAGGAAATCGACTTGATGGGTGAAAAGATTATTTTGAAAAATTATCATTGCATTGAAAATAGTTTCGGAGCAGAATTAATGGTGGGCTTCGACCACAACAAAATCACCCATAAAGTATGGATGGGCACAGAACAACGGCTTATGCCCCGCAGTGCTTTTTTTGATGAAAACCACAAGCAGGACACTGGGCTAAAGCATTATTTGACCAACAATAGAGTTGGGGAAATATACCTCGCAGGGCTTCCTTTTGAGGAGGGTGTTTACCAAACAGCATTGGACGGGATAAAAGAAGGGTTGGTAGTCCAAATCATAAAAAATGCCACTAAATGGAAGGACGAGGCCAAGGTTCAAGAAGCCACGAAGTCGTTAGAAAAAAGAGGTGTTCTGTTCTTATAGTAACCTTTCGGCTAAAATCGGCCTCTTTCAATTATTATTTATAAATGATCCACCTTTCTAATGTCTGCCCTACCCCACTGCTCGAAACACCCAGTGGCATTAACCCTGCCTCTGATGTGTTTGGGATAGACTGCCATTTTGAAAAAGGAAAAAACTATTTGGCAGCTGCAAGTTCTGGCAAGGGGAAATCGACCTTGCTACATATCATCTATGGGCTGCGGAAGGACTTTGAAGGCAAACTCATGATCAGTGGCGACGATACGGTAAGTTGGCGGGCTAATGATTGGGCAAGCCTACGCCAACGACAGATCTCTATTGTTTTTCAGGACTTGAGGCTGTTTCCCCAATTGACTGCTTTGGAAAACTTAACCCTTAAAGCCAAATTGACGGACACAACCACCTATGAACGTATCCTCGAAATGGCTAACCAACTGGAAATGAGTGACTTCCTCGATCAAACAGCGAATACCCTTTCTTATGGCCAGCGGCAGCGGATCGCCATCATCCGGGCCCTATGCCAACCTTTTGACCTGCTGTTGCTCGATGAACCTTTCAGTCATTTGGATACCAAAAATATTGAACTTGCATCAACTTTAATCCACGAAGTTGTAAGCGAGAACGAGGCGGGAATCATTATGGCCAGCCTTGGGGAGCAGTATGGTTTTGAGTACTACAAGGAGTATGAAATTTGAACTTTTGCTTTATAAGTACAACTTGTTATTTCTTCAAAGCATAGTCAAGTAAGGAATGATAAGTGCAAGGCAGGTTTGCTAAATTTCCAAAATTTAGCAAATACGCCCTGCGCCCGGAACGATAAAAAGCAAAGGCATGTTAGCCAATTTGTCAATGCCAACCAATAAAAAAAACCAGAACCAGCATTTTTTCAGGATCAATATTTTTTTGAAAAAAGTTGCCAATAAAAAGTTGACATATTACTACTGACCACTTTATATTTGCACCCGCTTGTAAAGAAAGCGATATTAAATTTGCGAAAGTAGCTCAGCTGGTAGAGCACGACCTTGCCAAGGTCGGGGTCGCGAGTTCGAATCTCGTCTTTCGCTCAAAGCCCCGACAGTTTGACTGTCGGGGCTTTTTTTTACTTTTACATTATTATTGACATTGTCAGCCCGGGTGGTGGAACTGGTAGACACGCCGGACTTAAACAATTTGTTCTTTGACTTAGTACATTTGAGCAAAACTTTCAGATGAAAAGAAAGTGGTTAATTAAGAACCGAATTCCAGACAAAATTTTTGTCGATACATGCAATAATGCCAAAACTATGGCTAAAGCAGCTTCGGAATTAGGCTTACATTTTAATTCCTTTAAAAAGAGAGCTCTAGAATTAGGTTGCTACAAACCTAACAAAGCAGGAATTGGAATTAGAAAAAATAAGCCAAAGGTTCCATTGACCGATATTATCATCAAAGGGCTTCACCCTCAATATCAATCCTATAAACTCAAAAAACGTTTGATCCTTGAAGGAATCAAGGAAAATGTATGTGAGATTTGCGGAATTGATTGTTGGAATGGAAAACCCCTTGAAAAAGAATTGCATCATGTTGATGGAAATAGATTTAATCAACTGATAGGCAATTTAAAAATACTTTGCCCAAATTGTCATAGCCAAACTGATAACTTCAGGGCTAAGAACAAATAATTTGAGTGCCTCCGAAGAAATTCGGAGCGTAGAACCTCTCAAATTCGGGGAAACCTCTTCCCGACTTTATGTCGGGATGGCAATCCCGAGCCAAGCCCCGATCTTGTATCGGGGAAGGTGTAGAGACTTGACGGGAGGCAACTAAGTCCCAATGTGAATCGGGATAAGTTGAAGAGAAAGTCCAGACCACAAATCCCGTTGTGCATTCGGGTGGCAGCGAAAGCTGTAGTTGGTAAGAAAATCCTGTGGCCATATGGCCGTGCGGGTTCGACTCCCGCTCCGGGTACAAAGCGCAGTCAGACAAATCTGGTTGCGCTTTTTTTATTTGGCTCAAAAATATAAGGTTCTTTGACAATTTTCGTGGAGCGAAAAAAAACAGGAAGAGAGGGGGAAAGAAAAATTTTGAAAAAATTTTTCTTTCCCCCTAATACTCTGATATTCTGAGTGGCTTCCACGGGATTTGTCAAAGAACCAAATATAATTGATTACTAATTTTCCAATTTCCATTTCTATGAAATTTTGCCTATTTATGCATCTTTATAGATGGATGGGAAATGTATCCAGTAATAGAACAGCAGGATTAGATTCGTACAAGTTGTCTTTATAAACCATTGATTTTCAGCTTACCTACTTTTTCTTTTTGCTTTTTTACCACCTGTTTTTTTTCCTTTCTTTTTTTATCATTTTAATTGTAACAGGATCAAGTCACCAATTAAAGCTTATTTGGCTCTTTCCTTTTTTAGCCGAATGCTTTTAGTTTTTACTTAATCCATTATATTTTTCACTTAATCCATTTTATGGCTAAACAAGATATCATAAAGCAAGATGGCGTCATCACCGAAGCATTGGGGAATACCATGTTCCGTGTAAAACTCGAAAATGATCACCAAGTGTTGGCTACCATTGCCGGAAAAATGAGGATGCACTATATCCGTATCCTGCCAGGCGACAAAGTCGCACTGGAAATGTCACCTTATGACCTGACAAGAGGCAGGATCACTTACCGATATAAAAGGTAATGTGTTAGAGTTAATAACTTCAAAAGACTCGTTATAAATAAGTCTAAGTATTTCTTCTCATAACTATTGGATAAGATTTCCAATGGTCTGATTTTTATTGGCTATCTCAAAAGACAAAAGGTTCTCCCGAATTAAGGAGAACCTTTTGTAGCGAAATATAATCTTTGTTGACTGCTTAATTTATTAATACAAACCTTTTAGTTACTGGAACATTCCCATTTCTTTCAAGGGTCAAAAAGTAAATTCCTGCATGTAAGCTGCTCAAGTCAAAATTAAAATCGTTTTTTCCGCCATTAATCTTCACTTCCGATTGTTTCACCACCTTTCCAGCTACGTCTGAGAAAGTAAAATTTCCTGACGAGATAATCCCACCTTCCAAACTCACGGAAATATTTCCTGATGAAGGGTTTGGGAAAATTGAAAAGTTGCTTTCTCCATCATGGTCTATAGATGTAGTTGATGAAACAAGATCCCCTATGCTTCCAAGTTGGATAGCGTCTATGGCAATATCACTCCTATCGCCTCCGGTAGTTGCAGCTAACCGAATTTGGACAACAGCGTTTGAATAGGAGGAAAGATCAATCGTTGCTGTATGCCATTCATTGCCTTGATTTCCTGAACGAGACCAGAGATTTGTCCATGTTTCTCCAAAATCCTCAGTCAAATCTATCTTTAATGTACCCATTTCGTTGCCAAAAAGATGATAAGCAAAACTCAAAGTCGGGTCGTTTATTTCTGAAAGCTTAAAACACCTACTGGTGATTACAGCCGTTTTAAATTCATTGTCCGTAGCTTCTGCATATAGGTAAAATGATCCTTCATAAGCATTCTCTGGCCCAGTTTCCTTAGTGGGCGTATTTTTCGCATTGACCGTCCAATCAAAATCATCATCTATATCCTGTGTTCCAAATTCAATGTTGCTTTCAATGCTATCAAAGAGTGGAAATGAAGTCAAAATATCAGGGCAGAATGCGGTGCGGACGCTAAAAGCCTCTACTAATTCACAGCCGTTTGCATCGGTAATGGTTACGTGATATACCCCTTCTTCAAGGCCAATGGCACTTTCCGTCCCGAAACCGTTCGACCAACCAATATTGTATGGCCCAGTGCCTCCAAGAACGCCTATTTCTATGACACCGTCTGAACTGCCGGGGTAGGTTTGGTCAACGAGCAAAGAAGTGAGTTGCAATTCATCAGGTTGTAATAAAGAGTCCAACGCACTTATCTCCATATCGTTTTCACCATTTATTGTAACTGAATACTCCCCTGCTGGTACATCATGAAGAATAGAACTCGTATCCCCAGTTGACCATAAATATTGATAACTACCAGTCCCACCTTCTGCCAGAACTTCTATGCTTCCTACCCCTCCAAAACAATCGATTTCTGTTTTTTGAAGTTGAACGGATAAAGCCGGAGTACAGGCTGAAAGACATGTGGCATCTGCTACCCTGCTTCGGATAAGGTCACCCGGTTGCGGGCCAAAGCCTAAGCTGAAGTCAACGCCTACTCCAGTTACATTCTGGCAATAACTCATGATGGTGCCAGCTTCCGGAATATCTGCTGTACAACCAACAGGTGTCTTACATGCATCAATCGCAGTATTATTCCCATTCCAAAAACAAGAATGCGTGTGCAAAGAACCAAGGAGATGCCCCATTTCATGTGCTACAACATGAACAGACCAAGTATAAGTCGGTAGTGGTCCATAGTTACTATTTAAAAAGGTGTAGGCGTGAGGTGTGTCAGTACACAACTTCGTTAATCCGGCAAGGCCTGCTCCCTTAGGCTTCCCTCTTGAAGCCAGGATAGCCAGGTCACCATTAAAAGAAGCCCTATTTTCCCAGAAATAAACAAGGGCGTCTAAAGTCGTAGAAATTGGATAATCGTCAGGTTCTGTCCAAACAAATATTTCTGAAATATTGACATTTATGTTTTCATTTTGGTAGATAGCAGTAACGACGTTAAACAAGCCAGTCATAAAATCCACAGATGCTTCAACACTTCCTTTTTCCAAAAACAAATCGTACTCACACTCTAAATATGTATTAATGCAGTCATCCAATGATTTAGTATTGTTTAAAGAAACCCCTTTCATATACTTCATTAATTCTGGTGTCAGCTCTGGTTCTTCTACTGCACATTCAAATTCATGCGTGACCAATAAATCCTTTTCTTTGTAAAAAATATAAGAATCACTCCTTGCTGTGCCAATTTTTCCCAATACCATATTACCGACCCCTTTTTCGCTTACAACTCCCATTATTTCATCATCAAAAATACTGAAAGCTGCCAATGACTGGGGTTGGTTTTGGATGATGCCCTGATAATAAACCCCAGGTTGATATTCTATAGGATTTTCAGGTTGGCGGCTTGTAACCACTTTGAAATCATTGGTCAGCATCTCTTGCCGAACTAATTCCAACGTCACTTTATTGTTCTCACCAAAAGGGATTTCCAACAAGACCGCTTCATATTTACTTTTGTACAATACTTGCAACGATGATGTGTTTAAGGTTAGAATTTGTCCATTAACAAGCAGATTAGAGAAGTCACTATCTGCTTCGACATTATCGCCTCTTTCAAATAGCGTGAATTTATGGAAGTTTTTTCCCAAGCTTTTCAATGCTTTTACTTTATTGGTAAGCGGAGAAAAGTGATCTTGGCCGAATCCGATTGTTGAAAAAATCAATAAACCTATAAGTAAAGGAAGTGCCTTCATTATAACGTGTGTTCAGAACTTGGGGAATGTTCAGTTTTGAAAATTAGTCAGCAACAGTATTTGAACACAGTGAAGGTCGTCTTAAATGGAGAAGGGGATTAGGTATAAAACGAAGGGGAATTAGGTATAAAAAGGTTGGGGATAAGAGGATAATATTAATCTCTAAAATGAAACTTGGCAGAGATCAGTCCAAAGAACAGGCCAAAATTAGGATTACAATAAAAGCGGCCTCGGAAATACTATCCCAAGGCCGCTTTGCTTCATGCTCAACACATTGACTACATTATAACTTGACCCACCTATGGGTTTCTGATGTCTGCTTTCCACGTATTTCCACATAATAATGGCCTGATACCAAATCAGATACAGGGATAGAAATTCCAGCATTTTCTGGTCCTATAGAGGAGGTTTTGATCAATTTTCCAAAAGAATTGTATATCAAAACACTTCTCTCCTCTGTGGTTGTTTCACCGAGGTGAATCGTCAGTTCATTCGAAACAGGGTTCATCAAAATGCGGCTATGGCTTTCACCTTTCAAGTTAACCGTAACGATTGGACTATATTCATAAGAACCATCAAAGTCCATCTGCTTCAGGCGGTAATAGTTAAAGCCAGACAAAGGATTTTTATCCGTGAACTGGTATTCTATTTTTTCAGTAGTTGTGCCATTGCCCTGCACCTCCCCAACTGACTTGAATGCCCTTCCATCTGAACTGTTTTCAATTACAAACTTTTCGTTGTTCTGCTCAGATTCAGTGCGCCACAAAAGTTGAACAATATCTCGTTTTATCACAGCAAAAAAGTCTGTTAACGAAACCGGAAGACTTCCTGCAAGCACCTGAATTACCTGATAATCAGAATAATCAGTGCAGGCCTCGTTCATCACACATGCCCGATAATACCAGTACCCTTCTCCTGCTCCGTTTCCTCCTGGGTTTTCTTCATACGTTGTCGTCATATTTGCTATATCAGTCCAATCACCTGGGTCAGTTGGAGGTGTGTTATCAGGAGTATAATAATACTGCCACTTGACAACTGAAGCTGAAACATCATGACCACTAAGTGTCATCTCCCCGGTTGTTTGGTTTTCATAAATTGGAGTGCTACCCCCCGAAACGGCTCCAGCATTGGGAAAGTCAACTACATTAACAGTTAGCACATTTGAATAATCAGCAGGACAACTGTTATTAGTGGCTGCTACCCGGTATTCCCAAGTACCTACTGTAGTCAGGTCATTCTCCGTTAGGTTATTTGCGACCACACCAGTACTCATGAACATCCCTCCATTTATACTTCTTTCCCATAATGTAGTACCTACAGAACCACCTGCTAAATCCATCTGGCCAGTAGTATTTGGCGTTTCAACGCATATTGTTATTTCTGTTGCTAAGGGATCAGCATTAAAACTGATGTCTTCTGCATCACTAGTTGCATCTACGGTTACTGAGACCGAAGGAGTGGTAAAATCTGGATCATCAGAGCATCGGTTTGATAATACAATCTGATAATCATAAGTATTGGCTATGTCAAGAGGTCCATCAGTCAGGGTGGCACTGTTAGTTCCAACATTGGTATAGGTTCCTCCGTTTATACTTCTTTGCCACTGTATGTCACCCTGCGCATTGGATATCGTCAAGGTGACACTTGATCCATCACAGACAGAAGATGGTGGATCAATAGAGCCAGAAGGTGTTGAACAAGAACATGGGTTTCCATTTCCACAAGTAGCAGCACTTGTATATGTTTCAAAATCAAATGTTATTGGCTCTTCACAAGGGCTATCGTCCCAAGTCAAAATATGTGTACCTATACCATAACAAGCAGGAAAACCGGGCCAAGTCATTCCATCACACTTAGGTATCAACCAAGCTTTTTTATTTGTACTACCCGAAACTGTTACGGTAATGGAGTGATCCCAAGGTCCAGTTCCAGTTGTACTGGGAGTCCCTACTACGCTGACTGTGGCACACTGAGCATAAATCCCTGATGAGCTAAAAATTCCTATCAAAAAAAGTGCAACTGTTAGAAAACTCCTAACAAGCATCTGGTTCATCACCTTTTGTGGGGTGTAATTAAGAGTCAATTTTGGATTCATAATG
>CBDCVJ010000051.1:0-48012 GCA_965222975.1 Saprospiraceae bacterium
TTCAAATGATTTTGACAATTCAGGTTCCAACTTGCTGCCCGGAATTGGGCCAACCCTGTTCACTTCGAGGCCATTCACAGAGGAGACAACATGGTTGTCAGTCCTTGCATTGGCTTCATAAGCATCCACATCATTGCCCACCGTGGCATAAGAAGCACGGAGCTTGGCAAAGTCAATAGCATCAGTATCCATAAACTCACTAAGCACCACACTACCGCCAAAAGAATAATAGGTAAAAGACTCAGTTGGAAGGGAAGACGACCAATCATTCCTGACAGTGGCATCCAAGTAATAAGTACTGTTGTAGCCCAACGAAGCACTGGCAAAAACAGCGTTCAGCTTATTCCTTGTCAGATCTTGGCGGATATTGGCATTAGGCTGTTTGATGTTCTGTAAACTGAAAATATTGGCGAATTGCAAATTAGCCCCCTGCGAGTCAAAGTGGTCAAGGGCAAACTCCGTCCGGCGATGGCTCATACCCAAATAGGCGTTGAGCGAAACATCCCAATATCGCGGTTGAGGCCAAGGATGGCATCGGCGTACAGTTGATAGTCGTCGGACTTGTCCAAGTGGTAGCGTCCATTTCCATCAGAAAGTGTTGCTTGGGTGGTGGCGTAAATTTTATGATCGCGATTGTCAACTGATTTGTCCACATTTCCCCTGAGCTGTAGGTTGAGCCAATCAGTGAAGTGGACTTTGGTGCTAAGGGACGAAATGACCCTGTTCCTCGTCCGGTTGTTCAGGTTCCTGTTGATTATCCAGTAGGGATTTTGTTGAATATCCCGGTCGGCGATCCAGTTTTGTACATTAAAGTTCCGGTCTTCCGAAAAAAACTTCAAAATTCGTTTTGTATTCATTAAAATCAAGTCCTCTTGGGAAAAAATAGAGGCCGGTCAATGGATTGAAGTAAAGGCCAGAAGCTGGCCTATTTGCGACTTCCTGATTGATAAAACTTGCAGACCCCCTTATTTCTAATCTTCCGTCAAAGAATCTCCCGGATTCGGTCAGGGTGAAATTATGGCGGTCCAGTGTATTGGTCGGGACAATGCCCTTGGCGTTGACATTAGAGTAGGAGAAGAAAGTTTGTAAGTTCTCATTTCCTCCACTGATGCTCAATGAATTGATCCAGTTGACACCTGTATCGAAGAACCCATCTACATGGTCAGGAGCGTTCACAGCGTTGCCCCAACTGAATTCAGCCCCATCACTGGTTTGTCCATATTTGAATTGGAGGTCAGGGCCATAGGCTGCTCTTTCGGTAATCAAAGTAGAAGAAAAGTTGATTCTGGCAGCCCCAGCTTTCCCCTTTTTGGTCGTAATCAGGATAACACCGTTTGCTGCTTGGCTACCGTAAAGGGCTGCGGCAGAAGCACCTTTCAAAACAGTCATGCTTTCAATATCGTCCGGGTTGATGTTCGAAATCCCGTCACCGGAATCAATCCCACCGCCAAAGAGGTTTTCCTGATCGCCTTCCCGGGAATTGAGCATTGGGATACCATCAATTACGAACAAAGGTTCATTGTCTGTCAAAGACTTATTGCCACGGAGCAATATCCTTGTAGAACCTCCGACGCCGGAACCGTTCCTGTTGATGAAAACACCAGCGGCCTTTCCCGTAAGGGCATTGATGGCATTTACATCCTTGACATCTGTCAGTTCATCACCACCGACTTCCTGCGAAGCATAAGTCAGTGATTTTTTCTCTCTGGAAATACCAAGAGCCGTGACTACAATTTCATCAAGATCGACCCCTTCATCAAGGACGATGTCAAAAGAGGCTTGGTCTCCTACAACGATTGTTTTTGTAGCATATCCAGTATAGGTAAATTCGACGGAGGCGCCATCGGCGACGGAAAGTTCATACGAACCGTCAATGTCCGAGACAGTACCATTGCTGGTGCCTGCTTCGACGACATTTACCCCGATCAAAGGCTCGCCGTTCGAGTCGGCGATAGTTCCCTTGATTGTTTTTTGCGCTGACAAACTGTAGGCTGTCAACACTAGCAAGAGTAAAGTGAAAAAGTTTTTCATGATAAAAATTTAAAAATGAATGATTGACGCTAAAAGAGTTTTTAAGATAGTTTCATTGCTCCATTGTTTTGCGTGTACTTACCATGATGGCAACTATGAAACAATGTAGCCATGGAGCAATGGAACCGTTTTAAAACTTCCATCTGCGGAATGCTTCGATAGCTTCATATTCCGAAAGGCCCAAGTCTCGGTATGCCTTGGCAGTGGCTTTGTTGCGGTCCTCGGCCCTTTGCCAAAATTCCCGCTCGTCGTCGCCGGGGAATGGTGGGCTGTCCTTTTGTGACTGATGCATGAATATGGCTTTTCTTTTCTTGTAAAGCTCCATTGGACTGAGTGGAACAGCCATTTCAATTTCGTGGATAGGCCATTCGTGCCAAGCGCCACGGTAGAGCCATAGCCAACAATCTTTCATCCATTGTTCATCCTTTAATTGGTGAAAGGTTTCGAAGATGGCGTTCAGGCAGACCCGGTGGGTGCCATGCGGGTCAGCCAAATCGCCGGCAGCATAAACCTGATGAGGTTGAATGCGTAACATTAAATCCTTGATTATTACCACATCTTTGTCACTGATAGCATTTTTACGAGTAGAACCAGTTTCATAAAATGGCATATCGAGAAAGTGGACGTTTTCATCGCCAAGCCCGCAGAAGCGAGCCCCTGCCCTGGCCTCTCCTCGGCGGATCATGCCCTTGATCTGACGGACTTCCGGGGTGTCTTTTTGAGTTGGTTTTTTATTGCGGATAAATTTTTCGGCTTTTGTTAACGCCTTTTGGTTTTCATCATTCAGCAAGTCTTGCGCCCCTCCAAATTCATTCATGAATTCCACAAACCGGAGTGCATCATGGTCATGCACAGCGATGTTACCCGATGTCTGATAAGCCACATGCACTTCATGGCCCTGCTCCACAAGCCGCAGGAAAGTACCGCCCATGGAGATGACGTCATCATCAGGGTGGGGACTGAAAATGATAGCTCTTTTCTTTGCAGGATTAGCTCTTTCAGGACGGCGGCTATCATCAACATTGGGCTTCCCGCCCGGCCATCCGGTAATGCTATCTTGCAAGCGGTTGTGGACTTTAATATTGAGGTCGTATGAAGAAGCATGTTCAATGATCAGGTCGCTTAAATGGTTGTCGTTGTAGTCCTTGTCAGTCAGTCTTAAAATGGTCTTGTTGGTTTTTTGACTCAACCAGATAACCGCTCTTGTCATAAGGTCATCGTCCCAGTTGCACATGCCTACCAACCAAGGCGTTTTGATTTTCGTAAGTTCTGCCGCTGCATCTTTGTCTGCTATCACCTTTACGTTGGGGTGGTCTTGTAGAAAGGTAGCTGGAACAGAAGTAGAAATAGGGCCTTCAACAGCTTTTTGCAATATTGGTGCTTTGTGCTGACCCCATGCTAAAAGGTAAACAGTGCGGGCTTTCATGATGCTGGCAATGCCCATTGTAATAGCCCGATAGGGTACGTATTCTGCTTTGATAAAATCCTTTACAGCATCCCTTCTGGTGATGCCATCCAGCCTCACCAACCGGGTTTTGGAATCTTTCCAAGACCCCGGCTCATTGAAGCCGATGTGACCCGTTCGACCAATGCCCAGGAGTTGAATGTCAATTCCCCCGATGAGATCTATCATTTTTTCATATTTCTCACAGTAACTTTCCACTTCGTCCATGCCGATAGTGCCATCCGGGATATGGATGTTCTTAGGGTCAATGTCAACATGGTCGAACAAGTATTCGTGCATGAACCGCACATAGCTTTGCTGGGCGCCAGGTTCCATCGGGTAATATTCGTCCAGATTGAAAGTGATAACATTAGAAAAACTGAGGTTTTCTTCCCGGTGCATCCTCACCAATTCCTTGTACACACCAATAGGAGAAGAACCCGTGGCCAGCCCCAATACAATTTGCTCTCCTTCCTGTTGCTTTTGGCGCATGGCCAATGCAATAGAGCGGGCTACATGTAAAGAGGCCTCCTTGGAATCATCCCAGATTTTTACGGGCAGTTTTTCCAAGCTTTTAAGCTGGTATTTTAGATTACTTTTTGTTGGTATTACATTAGTTGACATGGTGTATTGACTTTTGACTTTTTCCAAACCAAGGATGCAGAGCCAAGCATGGCAGCTTCGTTGGTTTTCAGGGAAGAGGGGAGGACTTTTACATTTCCCTTGTATAAATCCAGCATGCATTTTTCCATCATTTCAATTGCCGGACGAAACAGCAGTTCTTTTGCTTCTGCTAATCCCCCAGCAAGGAAAATAGCCTCTGGCTCGAACAAGGCCACCAGTTCTGAAAGTTTTCTCCCCAATATTCGACCAGTATGGTCAAATGCTTTAGTAGCCAGTATGTCACCGCCTTGGGCGGCCTCATAAATCATCTTCGGGCTTATTGAATTGAATGGAATGATCCTGAACACACTGTCCTCAGTAGATAAGGCCAGCAACTGAATCAATGTCCTTTTGATCCCTGTTGCGGAAACATATGTTTCCAGGCACCCTTTCTTGCCGCAGCCACAGTCCCTTCCATTCTCTTCGATCATTGAATGCCCCCATTCTCCCGCCTGACCCTTGTTTCCAGCTACAATTTCGTTGTTGATAACAATCCCGCAACCGAAGCCAGTGCCCAGTGTGAGTACGATGTAGTTTTCCATCTTCTTCGCAGCACCGAACAGGCCTTCTCCCAACGCAGCTGCATTGGCATCTTTCATGAGCGAAACGGGAACCCCATATTTGTTTTGGAGAACATGTACAATTTCAACTTCTTCAGAAAATGGAAGGTTTGCAGCTTGCTTGATGATGCCTTCTTTGGGCAAACAGCTTGGTGCGGCAATGCCAATCCCAATTAGGTCAAATGGTTCGGCTACGTCTTCCAAGAGAGATGAAACAGCATTAAATAAAGAGTGAAAGAAACTGGATTCCCCGTCTTTCCTATTAGTCGGAAAAGCATTTTTAGCCAATATCTGACCTTCGGTGTTGGCTGCTGCCAATTTTGTGCTTGTTCCACCTATATCTATTCCTATGGCTGTTTGCATGTCGATTATTGACCAGGTTTAAAGGAGTGGAATTCGGGGTGTAAGGAAGGGGCTTTTCCGTTTCGGGGATAAAATTATAAAGAAAAATTGAAATTCTGTGTACGCACACAGAAAATTTTTAAAAAATGTGCAGGCACACGGCAATATATTATAATAATGTGCGCCTACACAACATTCATTTATTTTGTACCGACTATTTTAATAATTGAAACAATTTTGGTATTTATGCGCTATCAGAGTTGTTGGCAAATAAAAAGTCGCAATCTGATTCAAAGAAAATGAAACAAAGGGTAACCATAAAAGACATTGCTGACAAGGCAGGCGTATCCACAGGTACGGTTGACCGGGTGTTGCACAACAGGGGCAATGTTGCTGCTAGTGCAAAAAAGAAAGTACTGGAAGCAGTGGATGAATTAGGTTATGAGAGAAACTTACTAGCAAGCGCGCTGGCTTATAATAAAGCGGTGCGGGTTGCTGCTCTTTTGCCCAATCCGGAAGCTGACCCCTATTGGAAACAAACTAATGACGGGGTAAAAAAAGCAGCAAAAGCGGTAAAACATTATGGATTATTGGTCGAGCTGTTCCACTTTGACTTGTTCAGCCCTCAGGGCTTCATGGATAAAGCAAATAAAGCTCTGGAAAAAGAACCAGCAGGGATATTGTTCCCCCCTCTTTTCTCAAATGAAGCGCAGTGGCTATTGGGTCGCTGCAGGGAACAGGACATTCCAAATGTCATCATCAATACGAGAATTGAAGGAATCAGCCCCCTTTGCTACATTGGACAAGATTCCTATCAAAGTGGAGTATTGGGTGCAAGGTTGCTGAATTTTGGATTAAATGATGGACAAGTTGCCTGTATCCTCAACCTTGATTTTGGAACAAAAGCCGCCCATCACCTGCTCGACAAGGAACAGGGGTTTAGGGATTATTTTGCCAACATTGGGAACAAACAAGTGGAGATAATCAGAAAGGATTTTGAGGGATTTAATGATAGGGGCCAACTTTGTAAATTTTTAGAAACCCTTTTGCATGAAGAACCCTCACTAAACGGCATCTTTGTCACCAACTCCCGGGCCTATAGGGTCATAGATTGTTTTGACGAAATAACGGATCGGAAAATCAAGATCGTCGGGTTTGACCTTATTGAAGCGAACCTCAAATATTTGCAAGAAAACAAAATCAATTTCCTGATCAATCAAAACCCGGTAGGGCAGGGGTTTCTGGGTGTCATGGGCTTGTTCAAGCATCTGATTTTAAAAGAAGAGGTGGAAGAAAACCAATACCTCCCCCTTGATATCGTCGTGAAAGAAAACGTGGAATATTATTTAAGAAAGCAAATGACATTCGAAATGGCATTATGATTTCTCATAGCAAAGCAAACCCTCCGATCAACACTCTTTCAGAAATTTAATGGAAAACCAACGGCTTTAAATAAAAACTCTTCACCTCCCTGATACTACATCCCTTACCGTCATCACCTTCGAACTCCAATAAGACGACTCGCTCATTTTGTCCATCACTACCCCTCGGCTGGAGGTACTGTGTACCAGCGTTAAATCACCTCTGTCATTAGCATAAACGATGGATACGTGAAAAACTTTACCGCCCTTGTTTTTCCTGAAAAATGCGAGGTCGCCGGGTTTGGCGTTTTCCCTCGAAGATTTTTTCCCTAAATTCTCCTGCGAGTACGATGGGCCCGACACTGGGACGTCAAAATGGCGCATGATGTAAGTTACAAAGCCAGAACAATCAAAGCCCGTGGGCGATTTCCCGCCGTACCTGTATTTGGTGCCCACGTGCTTCGATGCGTAATTTGTGATGTCGGAGCGGAGCGCTGCCTCCGCCTTACTAATAGAATGTGTTCCAGTGTGAGGGGTCGTGGATGACCCTGAAATACCTCTGTGGAGCGCACAGCCAGAGGCCATAATTAATAAATAAGTCAATATGTTGGCAGACAAGCTTCTTTTGTTCATAAGCTCAACAGGTTATTAGTCAATCGATTTCGGGTAAAGCTTTTTGCCTAAATTATAAATTGGATTATAGAAAAAATGTAACCGGAATAAAAGACGTTCGATGGGAGAGTGAAAACGTGAAAGTTATCAAAAAAATTATCAACAACTCATTTGATTTGTATTTAATTGAAGGGAGGGCAAAATTAAACAAATTATTATTTTTTTTAATGTCTATACACTTAAAATTTCGAATTTATCTTGGTCACCGAGGAAATTCAACTTACTTCTGAAAGCCGTCATTTTTTCAGAATCCAGTTCACAGGTGAAAATATCTTCCAAACTCGCAACTTGATACAAGATGGCACCGGAATAATCTATAACACAAGTGTCCCCTGTATACCCCAGCCCTTTTTCATCACTACCTACCCTATTGACACCCGCTACAAACGATTGGTTTTCGATAGCCCTGCTGATGAGCAAATGCCGCCAATGATAGCTACGGGTTTCGGGCCAATTGGCTACATAAATCAGCAGATCATATCCTTCAATATTGCGGCTCCAGACCGGGAAGCGAAGGTCGTAGCAGATCATTGGGCAAATTTTCCAGCCTTTCCAATCGACCACCAATTTTTTTATTCCGGCAGTGTAGGTTTCATGTTCTTTAGCCAATGTAAACAAATGGCGTTTGTCGTAGCATTTATAGTCTCCGTCCGGTTGCATCCAAATGAGGCGGTTGAAAAATCGGCCATTCTCTTCTATAACAAAACTGCCTGTGACTACTGCCTCCAATTCTTTTGCTTTTGAACTCAACCAGTGAAACGTCCTGCCATCCATCCTTTCTGCAAGGGTAGTAGCATTCATGCTAAACCCTGTAGTGAACATTTCGGGCAAAATGACCAAGTCTGTTTTCCCCAAAAGGTTGGATAGTTTTTCATCGAACATAGCAAGGTTAGTGGAAATGTCTTCCCAGTGAAGAATGCTTTGCACGGTGGTGATGCGGAGGTTTTTCATAACTCATAAAAATGAAACAGGGCATAAAGATGTGAAATCTCTATGCCCTGTTGCATATCCAGTGGATACTATTTTAGCCATCGCTGCTGCTTTCGGCGCCTTCTTCTCCTTCAGCACCTTCTTCTCCTTCAGCACCTTCTTCTCCTTCGATATCTTCATCAGCTCCTTTAAGTATTCTTGGCACGATTACGGAAGCAACGGGTAAGGCACCTTGGTTCATAATCTCGACGCCATCTACCACTTTAACGTCCCTGACACGTATCGAATCACCCAGCTTCAATTCTGAAATATCGGCTATCACTTCATCAACCAAAAGTTCGGGCGTGGTTTTGATTTTTATCTTTCTTACACTTTGAATGAATTTGCCTCCGTTGCGCACTCCCGGGGATACACCCTCAAACCGCAAAGGCACCTCCACTTTGACAGGGTGTCCTTCCTGCAATTCTATAAAATCAATATGCTCCACCGTATCTTTAATCGGATGGAAGTCTACAGATTTGATGAAGCAACGATGGGGTTTATCATTTATGTTGACTTCTGCCAGTTTAAAGTCGGGTGTATAAATCATGTCACGCACATCGCGTGGGTGCACCGTAAAGTGGATGGTTTCTCTTCCTTTGCTATAAAGTACGCACGGCACCAATCCTGCTTTTCTAACAGCTTTTGTAGCCTTTTTACCCACTTCTTCTCTGTTCGTTCCGTTTATAGTTAACGTTACCATGATTGATTATTTTTACGGACAGGCTACGTAATTTTACCATTGCCTGTAATTGAATATATTACATTTTTTTAAAAGGAGCGCAAAGATAGATTTTTTTGAAAAACAGGTAACATTTATTGTTGCTTTTTTCATTTGCTGATAAAAATTATTGTGGCAATGAGCAGCAAATATTTCAACAAAAATTTCTTTTTATCATCTTTTTGAAATTTGAGCCTAATAAACTTACTTTTGCGCTCCTTTTGAAAATCCAACATCTGACTTTATTTAAATCCGCATAATAATGAAAAGGACTTATCAACCATCCAGAAGGAAAAGAGTCAACAAGCATGGCTTTCGTGCAAGGTTAAGTTCGAAAAATGGCCGTAAGGTCTTGGCTCGCCGCCGTGCAAAAGGCCGTCATAGTTTGACCGTGTCTGACGAGAAGCACACGAAATAAATCTGTCTGGCTGTGATTCTATCACAGTAGTTTGGCACTCAAATATTTTTTGCTACAAAGCCCGGGGCGTTTATCTTCGCTCCGGGCTTTGCACGTATGTACTTATGTGTGGTGATTGGTTGGGGGCAAAACGTTAAATGAAATTGTTTAACCTCACTGATCACTTTAATTGTTTCCCAGATGCCAGGTTGCATATGCCAAGATCAAAATTGCAGCACACATCCATCGAAGTGAACGGGCAGACCATCCCGGTGAAGGTTTACCATGAGTCTCGTCGCGGCATCCGTTTTTCGTTAGGTAAAAGAGCGGCCATCTTGCGTATGCCAAACCACTTGGCGGCTACTGAACAAAAAGTTCAATGGCAACAATTCACAAAATGGGTGGAGAAACAGATCAAAGCCCGGCCCGGCAGTGAAAATGCATATGGGAAATTATATGAGGATGGGGACATTCTTCGTGTGGGCGAAAGGCAATATCTGTTAAAAATAGAAACAACAGAAAACACAACCCATTCGGGTAAAATAGAAGCAGGAAGAATCATCAGCCTAAAACTATCCAATAGATCAAATGAACAACAACAAAAAAAAGCTACTCAGCATCTTTTAAGCCGATTGGTAGCACAAGATTTCAAACCTGAGATCACCCGCCGGGTGATGGAATTGAACCATTTGCATTTTCAAAAAAAGGTCAACTCCGTTAACCTCAAATTCAATCGCTCTAACTGGGGAAGTTGTTCCACAAAAAATAATGTCAACATCTCCACCTGCTTGCTCTTTGCCCCTGGCGATGTAGTTGATTACGTCATTATCCACGAATTGGCGCACCTCGTCGAGATGAACCATTCGCCCCGTTTTTGGGCGTTGGTGGAAAATGCAATGCCCGATTATAAGGAGAAGGAAAAATGGTTGAAGGAGAATTGGCAGAAGTGTATTTTTTGAAAAACAAACGTCCATTTTTATGCGAAAATTATACCTCCTACTCGCCGTCCTTGGCTACATAGCTCCAAATTTGTTGATGTTGCTCGAATCGTTCGAAAACAAGAACATCCTCCTTTGGACTAAACCTAGTGATACCATTACTGCTTTATTCATCAATCGTATTTCCACCATTTTTGCCATGGATCTGCTATGGGCCGTGCTGATATTTTTCATCTGGCTGACTATTGAAGGGAAAAGACTGGGCATGAAAAATACGTGGAAGTATATTGTGTTCACCTTGCTCTTCGGACTGGCAGGCACCTTCCCTTTATTCCTTTGGGCAAGGGAAAAATATTTGTGAATTGGTAAATTGGTGAATTAGTCTATTTGTAAACCCGTTCTTTGCTCACCTAATTTGCCAATTTACAAATTTACCAATTCACTTGCCGTCACATATCAAAGCTCATTTCTACCTCACCATTGTCGCCTTTATATATGGTGCAAATTACACCGTGGCGAAAATTGTTCTTGACGATAACTATTTAAGCCCTAACAGCCTCACCCTGCTCCGGGTCATCGCAGGCATTATCCTTTTTTCTTTTTTCCATGTCTTTTTTATTAAAGAAAAGATTGATCGGAAGGATTTTCCCCGTTTTGTTTTATGTGCCATTACAGGAGTAGTCATCAACCAATTGATGTTCAATGGCGGCCTCAAACTCACTTCGCATATCAATGCATCATTAATAGCTACCACCATCCCAGTGGCCACTTTAGTGGCAGGTTATTTTATATTGAAAGAAAAAATAACGCATAAAAAGTTGATCGGGATAGCATTAGGAATAGCCGGAGTAGTGATTTTAACACTTTATGGCAAAAAAATTGCATATGAAAAAGGTGGCCTACTTGGAGATGTCATGATTTTCATCAATGCCTGTTCTTTCGGGACGTTTTTCGTTTTGGTGAAAACGTTGATGCACAAGTACCACCCGATCACGGTAACAAAATGGATTTTTAGCATTGGGTTCTTTTTTGTGCTGCCGTTCGGATTCCATGAACTAATCAATACACCCATGAACAGCTTTACCCTCCACATCTGGATGGCCATCGGCTACGTACTCATCTGTACCACTTTCCTCGCTTATTTATTGAATACCACCGCGCTGAAACTTGTTGACGCTTCAACCGTAAGTATTTACGTCTATCTGCAACCGGTCATCGCTACAGCGATCGCCCTGTTGTTGGGCAAAGACGAACTTACTATGGTGAAGTTGGCAGCTGGATTGATGATTTTTGCCGGGGTATTCCTTGTTAGCAAAGAGTAATCCTTGATTTTGCACCCATTGATCTTAGGAAAAAAACAAATTTTTAAAGATCAGATGGATAATGCACTGGCTTTCACCGCGTTTTGGGCGTCTTTGGAATGGATTAAATTTTATACGGTTTTTCCATCTATTAAAATTTGTTTTATAAGTATAATTTTAAATAAAAAATATTCATAAATTATTAAAAATTAACAACTTATAAAAAAACGACCGTTCCCTTCCGAAATCCTACCGTTCCATAATTGCCAGTCTTTACATGCAACAATTGCAAGGGTTACCAGTAACTTTAACCTGATTATTCAAACTAATTTAAACAAGCTGGCTATGAGGCAGAGAAAATCTTTGGATCGCCAAGCCGTTTTTCACCTAATATCCAAACTGGAGGATATGACAGACAAAGGAGGGGTTTTCTTCCCAAATGAAGGTCAATATACCGACCTAATCAATTACTACGAAGGCGAATATTTATTCGAGAGGGCGCTGGAAGTTGCGGAGTATGCTATTCTTCAATTTGGCCTTTCCCTTGAATTTTATTTACGCAAAGCAGAACTGTTGCTGCAGACCGGCCATGCGGAACGGGCACTCGCTGCTCTGGATAAAGCAGAATTGCTTGTTCCAGGATACCTTACTACTTCGATATTAAGGGCAGAGGGTTTGATTGAACTTGATATGCCCCACGAAGCGATTTCCTTGCTGAAAAGCCTTGAATTGCACGCAAACGGCAAAGAGCTGAGTTTGATCTATATGCAAAAAGGGCTGGTTCATCACCATTTGAAAGAATACGAACAAGAGTTCTTCATGCTAAAAGCCTCCCTGCTCGAAGACCCAAACAATTCGGAAGCGCTGTCGAGAATGTGGTACTGTGTGGAACTCGCCAAGAAGCATTATGAAAGTGTAGATCTCCACCAACAAATCCTCGACTACGATCCCTTCTCTTCCCTGGCGTGGTACAACCTTGGTGCTTCGCAACAATATCTTGCCAACCATGAAGAGGCCATCGAGGCTTACGAATATGCATTCCTCACCAACCCCGGTTTTAAATTCGCTTATAGGGCCTGTGCGGAAGTCTGCATGGATGTGAAAGACTATAGGAAAGCGCTGGAATGTTACCAGGAATTGCTCGAACAATGTGAACCCGACGACGACCTGTTTCTTCACATAGGCATCTGCTATGAAAAAGAAAGAAATTATCCTGTAGCCCGCACTTTTTTAGACCGGGCAGTTGCCCTTAACCCGCTGAATGATGAGGCTCTGTTCCATATCGGCTCTTGTTATGCAGGCCAGAAAAATTGGAAGAAGGCCATTGTCTTTTACCTGAAAGCCGTCCGTCTCAACGAACTCAACGAAAATTATTTCGCAGCTCTGGGCGAGGCATTTTACCAAATAAGAAATTTCAAAGATGCTGAGATCCACCTAAAAGCTGCCGCTGATACTGCACCGGAAACGGCCGACTACTGGATCAGGCTTGCCCGATTTTACATGGACACCCAACGCATCGAAGAAGCCCTGCGCGTATTGGATGAAGCCGAAGAACACACTTACGGTTCAGAAATCCTCTACTACCGCAGCGCATTCCTCTTTAAGATGGGCAAAAGACGGGAAGCTCTGTTGGTGCTCGAAGAAGCACTTTGCGAAGATTTTTATGCACACGGCTCTATGTTCAGCTTGCTGCCGATGATGGCAAAAGATTCGGAAGTAAAAGCTGTGATCTCTATTTTCCAACCGGACTAAACAGTGTCCGGCTATTTAACTTACTGATTACACACACTGAGGGTGAACCGTCCAGGAAACTGATCGGCCAGCCTTTTTTCAAAACGGCGTCCAAAAGCTTGGACGCCGTTTTTTTGTGTAAACCTATTTCAGGACGAGACAGGGTGGAACATGGTACCGAGCTTAATGTTGGTCAAGTTTCAAATTCAATTTCCCTTTATTACCTTGTAGGGTTGGCATGCTCAAAAACGATATCCTATTAGTGTCAGTATCAATTAAATTTGTTCCTTGTAAAAATTCATTTTTATCAAATACGACCTTTTCCATAAAATCCGATCCAATAAAGTTTACAAATCCATTAAATATATTTTCGATTAAACTGAAACTTGACATGAAACTGCAAGAACTAAAATCAACCTTTCCCATAAAGCGAGAATTTTGGATCAATAAAGTTTCGTGGAAAAAGGCTCCATGAAAATTGACATCTTTTTGAAATATACAATTTTCGAAAACTACTGCTTTCTTAAAATGAAGACACGGCCCCAACATGTTTTCAAATGTGCAATCATCGATATTTAACTTTATGTCAATAGTGTCTGAAAATCCACCATGTGGATTGAGCATAAAATTTACATCTGTTTCTAATTTATTGCTTTTGACTCCATGACCCTTATGCAAGGCTATAATGAATTCTTTTTCTGCCATTTTATTTATGTTTTTAATTATCAATAGTTCGGTAACTTTTTTCAATTAGAGGCAATTGAGAATCAATTATTTAAACATGCAAATTTTATTTTTATGCAACTTAGGGGTGGATATGGGCTTCCCCAGAGTTTCATTTAATTGTTTTTCAAATATGAACTTTGCATAAAAGGTTGATTATCAATAGTCTTTCAATTTTGGTCAATATTTTACTGAATAAAAAATTACCGAAGTATTGAATTATAACATGATGAAGTAAAAAATAATTCAACCCGCTTGCGCTGGGTTTCCCTACGATATCAAACCCAGCCCACAGGCTGGCGCAGCGGCTGTGCCCTGTGCCTAACTTCAGGCTTTTGGCAAATCGTTCGACCATATTACAGGACTGTTCAATTGTGGCAGTAAGCGAATTAGTCGGTTTTGGGCGTTTTTTAATTTTTGAGCTTTTGCCGAAGGATCGGCACAGGGCACAGCCGCTGCGCCAGCCATGAGCTTGTTCTTTCATAATTGGGCAACCATTATTCCCGTCCCTGTATTCAGTGGGCTTTTGACTTGCAGGTTCAGTTTATTCCGGCGCAAGCGGGTTTCCCAACGATATCAAGCACAGCCCACGGGCTGGCGCAGCGGCTGTGCCCTGTGCCTAACATCAGGCCTTTGGCAAACCGTTCTAACATATTACAGGACTGTTCAATTGTGGCAGTAACCGAATTAGGTTGTTTTGGGTGTTTTTTAATTTTTGAGCTTTTGCCGAAGGATCGGCACAGGGCACAGCCGCTGCGCCAGCCATGAGCTTGTTCTTTCATAATTGAGCAACCATTATTCCCGTCCCTGTAATCAGTGGGCTTTTGACTTGCAGGTTCAGTTTATTCCTGCACAAGCGGAGTTCTGACTTGTAAGTTTGTTTTATTCCGCCGCAAGCGGGGAGTAGTTCCCGAGGTCGTCAGTTCATTCACCGGACGCAGTCCGGCGCAAGCAGGAAATTGTAATCACCTGGGTGTCTTGTTAGCAAATCTTTCAACAAATTTTTTTCTAATCTTATCTGGCATCCAAAAATAATGACGATTTTCGAAGAAATAATCCTCAATTGGAATATCTATTAAATCGGACTCCGCATTAACTATGCCTTCCTTTCTTAGTATATCTAAAGCACCATTAGAGACTATTAAGTGTGAATTTTTATATACTCCAATTTCATCTTGTCCTGCTACTCCTTTAAAATTTAGTTTATACAAAAATGTAGGTAAATCTTGGACATTTATTGAAAGATTTGATTTGATGTTTTCTCCAAATCTTATATTTAGTACTTTTTCATACCCTATCTTCAGTTTTTGATTTTTTAAAAAACTTGTACTTAAATTTGGTAAGCCCCAAAAACCACCCGCCTGAAAAATTGAATCTTTTGGAATAGAGTCTAACAATACAGTTTTTTTTTGGGCATTTAACAATAACAAGTTTGATGCGTGGAGATGTAGATAATAATATTCAGTCATAATTATTTATTTTAAATTTTGGTAATTGATTTAGTCTAAGCTAAATCAATTACCAAATTATATTTGAATATTACCTAACGGGAGGTATAAATAAATGGCCAAATTCATTGTCAATGAATTGGGCATAATCAAATACCTCTTGCATAGTTGCGTTTTGATTTGCATTATAAAAAGCTTCCCAATAATTCGTTATGGTAGCATGGTCTAAGGAACCATCATTGGGTATTCCTCTGAGGTTTTCAAGCGAATGCATTTGCGTTTGAGTAATGCCAAGATGTTGATATCTGTTAATTGCCCATTGAGGTACTGCATGATGAACTTGCCCAATATTGTCTTTCACTTCCTCCCAATGATTCTTAAATTTAGAATTATAAGTATTAATGGTCGCAAAAGAACCACCAGTCCTTGCAAGTGTTAAGGCGAAATTTATGGAGCCGTCACTTGCAACCCTATCCGCACATTATTAAATAAAAACCTTAATCAGCTAAAAGAAAAAGGCATGGCAAGTTTCAAGTTACGTCTCGCTACAGCTCGACTTAAAACTTGAAACAACTGGGTAATTCAAAATTAAAAAAATCGACTAAAGTCAATTCGGATAGGTCATTGATTTAAATGTCCATAAATCAAAATATTGTATTTTTTCTTTACTCATTATTTCGATGGGAAATAAATGTTCCCGATTATTCATATCATTTTTTAGGAAATAATAAATTCCATTTATTTCCTTTATTTTATCAGAATGTAAACATTCGCTCTTTTCGCAAAGTATTTTTTGTCCGCTAATTTTCAGGTAATAAATATCTTGAAGGCCGGGGTCATCGGTTATTTTATACAATGCCAAATCCTGCTCTCTTTTTTGTAAGGTGATCCTTCCATCTTGACAAGTTACTTGCGTAGAGCTGGTTGACGAAATAGGGGTTTCACCAATTAGTTCCCCACGGTGGCCATAAAAGCTGCATGTGGATGATAAAACATCTACCTTGATGATATACAGGTTAACCCAAGTAATTTTAGTTTTAAGATAGCTGGGCTTGTTTACATGGATATAAGTTCCGTCCATAGAAAGCAATTCAATAAATAGTAATAGCAAGGGTTTGAGCATAATACATCGAATCAGACTGGGGTTACTACAGAATACAATCAAAGGCTTGTTAGGAATTTTAATTTCCTGAAAACCTGTTCTTGCCCTGAACCATTTCGGTATTTAGGGGGCAAACAGAAAATCAACTACCCATAGTTAGCAAAATAAAACAAAATGGTTTTAAAAAAATCACCAAGCTTTAAAACTAATTGCGAGTATGTTTTCCTATTTGCCCCTTTATGTATTCTGTCTCAATTTTTGTTCCTAACCTATGCCTCGCGTAAGGCATAATAACAAAACCGTTTCAGTTATATTAAGGTTTAATTACAACAATCGTCTGGATTTTCACCATCAGGTATCACTGGTATCAAAGGATATCCTGCCAGTTCAACAACTGCTGGAATATTTGCGACAGTATTAAAATTCGAAAGTGGAAATTGAAGCATAAGCCCTCCCTTTAAATGCCCTTCCATTATTTCTTGACAGATGGTTTCACCGTTGGAAAGCTTATAACTGCGAGATGCCCCAATCTCGTTCACAGTTGCCCACGCTGCTACGTTAAACACGAAAGCCAATTGGTTTTTTATATCACATTCAAGTTCTCCTGGTAGAGGAACAATCCTGATATCAATTGAGATTCGATAAGAATGCCTGTTGAGTGTCGGAGGAATTAAGGAGGATTCTACAAAACTGGGTTCCCACCAAGTGATAGTGGTTTTATAGGCAGGCCCATCCTGTTCTAAATAAAAAGATTCGCAACTGTAAGGTCCAATGCCTACAGTTACATTAGTTATTTCGTCATTTTCAGTTTCTATAACAGTTGTTTCATTTCCAGTTTTATAAAATCCTGTTAGATAATTAATTACACATTCTTTCAGGACTCCGTTGTACTCTCCACATGGGCATAGCCAGCCTATCATTTCGAAAAGTTCAGGGGCGTTGAAATCTCCTTCGAGGTCAAAATCTTGAATGAACTGGTAGTAATTGGCTCTACATTCAAACTCCGAACCATCACCTGTTGCTATCTGGTTTTCTATTATCTGGAAAATGTTCTGTACACCTAGGGCATTGCAGCCATGCTCGGCATTGTAGGCTACTAAAGAAGGGATGAGATGTGGGTTGTTGTCGAAATAAGCATATGCCTCATTGGAGAGGCAACTTGCGAGCGACTCCAACAGGTTGTACCAGTTGTTCATGATAGGTTGGTTGTGCAGGTTGGGGCCGTACGGGGGGCTTTTGACTTGCAGGTTCAGTTTGTTCCTGCACAAGCGGGGCCAGCCATGAGATTGTTCTTTCATAATTGAGAAAATATTATTTCCGTCCCTGTATTCAGTGGGCTTTTGACTTGCAGGTTCAGTTTATTCCAGCGCAAGCGGGTACTTTAACCGTTCTGTTCCTTAAATAAAAAAAATAAAAATTAAAAACTGTCAAACCTTATCTTGAGCAACGGTTATTAAAAATATTTAGTTACATTTAAATTTTTGAGGTGGGCTATCAGGCATAGGCTTAAATTCATAAATGAATTTTTGCACAGCGAATATTATAGAATCCTTGTTCTTCTCAAAATTATAGGAATATAATATGTCTTTACTATTTGCCCTGATTATTTTATTTTTATTGCCACCCTTTTGAAAACTTTTTCTATTGGTATTGCCCGTTTTCCTATAAAATATAAACTCTTTTCTGTGATAAAAATCAAGCGTTGGGATAATACTGTCGCATATAAATCGGTCAACCTGTTGTTGGATATTTTCATCGTTTCTTTTTTTGTAATTATGGACTAAATAAGCCTCATAAAGCAGTCTGTTGTTCCTATTAGGGTCTTTATTGTTCGAAGGTGAATATTCATCGAGAAATTCAAATCTTTCAATAAAGACAGGCCTTTGCTCACAGCCGATTTGTATTACGATGGACATAAAAACTACAATAACTATCGCCGTCTTTAAACTACGGTTGTTCATTTTTCCAAAGTTTAGTCCATTAGCTCGGATATTTATCCCAGCTAATGGATTAAAAAATTTATTTAGATTTTGCCACTTATTTGTACAACAAACCAAATGTCGGTTATGAAGGGGGCTTGGGCATGTATTTTCTGCAACATCCACCAACTTATAAAACCTGCATGATGCCACTGAAAATCACGTACATCATTATCGTCTAGACCGAAGTGATCTTTTACGTTTATGATAAAACGGCAATTCCATTCGCCCGTTTGTTGATCAAAGTTATAGCTGTCCAACCTGAATACGTTTGTTTCTTGTGTATCATTTATTAATATGGTAAACCCATTACTTTCATTTAAACGGGGACGTGCTATGGTGAAGGCATTAACAGCATCTATATCTCCATCATTTGCTGACAGTTGCGTGTTAAGTTCTAATCCATACCTTCTAATCCAATTTTTCATGTTGGTAGAATTCATTACTGTTGTACTCAATAATTCATTGTAATAATTCAGTGTATTATCATCATTTTCATGGAATAAATCCAAATAATCATCTCTAACGGTTCTGAGATCTTTATTTCCTATGGTCATGAGCCGAAATAATTTGAACATTATATCTTGATGCGTTGCTACTGGTAAATTAAGTCTATTAATTGGATTAAGATTGTTCATATCTCCATCTGTACCGAAGACAAGGTCATCCCAAAATGGAAAACCTGGAGGGTCTTCTGGCCCCGGAGTTCTTGGTATTGCACCTCCAAATGGTATTCCTATAGGATTTTGCTGGTCGCCTTGATACAAATAACTATCAAGTATTTCAATCCCATTTTGTATTTCTTGTACTTCTTCAGTATAAACTTCCATTTCTTTTCGCAAAAGGTATAGCTCCTTGATTAAATTATCATCAATAAGCCCCTGCGCTTCCGCCAGCGAAATATCAATATCAAAGAGTGCCTTCACAAAACATGTGAACTCATCTGGGGCGCACCCTTTCGCTAGCACTCTAGTTTTGAAGGCCCATATTTCGGGCTTGGTCATAGTAGGCAAAGAAAGGCCGTGCTGGTTGAGGAAGCCGTCAATTGAATTGCCAAGGGCCTCGTCAGCTGTGGGTTCAGGTTCAGGGTTGGTAATCCCATCGTGATCGTCCACACAATTATAGAAAGCGGTTTCATTGGGAAGGTGGTGATAACAGTCATCGGTAATTTGAGTAGCTTCTGACTCGCCATAACCCAAACCTATTAATGCAGTTCGATATATATTAAAGACAGTCTCATCATAAATGGTCGATGTTGGGCCAGTGTTGGTGTTGTTGTCATTGCCCCCGCCGCTGCCGCTGCCGCCCCAGCCGATATGTCCCTTTGTGCCAGAAGCATTGCCGTTGTTGAAGTGATTGGACAGCCAAGGGGGGACGCTGCCGTCATCCAGGTTGACAAAGGTTCCCCCGTTTCCGCCCCCGGTGCAATTGTGTTGTGGCTCGTGAGGGCAGGTACCAGAAAAGTAACAACTCATACAGGTGCCATCCTCATGCCACATGTCGTTATGATCTTCGCCGTTGCCAACGCCGCCGCTGCCGCCACCAGGCCCGTCCAATTCTGTAAAAGGGTTGAGGGTGTGCCGGTTACAGCAACGGTCTTCAATTACATGGTCAGTGGCGTTCTCGGCTCCGGGCATGAGGTAAAAACCGTTACCTGTTCCGTCCTCATATTCAACCGAAGCCTGAAAGCCTTCAAACAGTTGGAAAAAAGCAATGATCCCATTGAAATTATCCAGGTAAGCATCCGGGTCGGTGGTGGTGCTGAAGTAATCTTCTTCGGGCAGCAGGCAGGACAATGTTACCAAAATACCCGCTCCTTGTTGTTGGAAATGCATCCTGCTGACCCCGGGGAAGCCCATTAAGAAATGATGGACAGGAACAGTGATGACCGGCCCGTCCGGGCTGTCATAGATATACTGTTCGGCATCCGGCCCGTCGAGCACTTCCCATTTGGCGCCGATCATATCAAGGACATAGGCAGAACTGTCTGGGTACTCTTCGGCTATTACTGCCTCGAACCATTCCGCCAGTTCTGTCGAGACGGTGCCAGCGCTCCGGGAGGAAAGCAGGTCGAAGGATGGGACCCTGACCCTGTTCCGGCCGTTTGTCCTTTCAACCTTCCCGCTTTCCGGTGATGCCTCTACAACGGGGTCTTTTTTACAGGCGAACAGCAGAAAGACCGCCAGCAAAGCCAGCGAAAGTGTTTTGAAGTTATTTAACAATATTGTTACATGGGGGGGGGTAGCGGTTATCCGCGAAGAAACTGGTTTGTGTACCATAATTGGAAAAAGTTAGTAGAGAAAGACGCAAAATGGATAGCGGGTGATAAAAGTGGACTGTCCATTAGGGTGGCTTCTCTTGTGGTTAAACAATAAATTTATTTGTAATGTCCGGGTTTAGGTATTTATAAATATAATAGGATAATTTTTTGGCAAATCATTTTAAAGACTGCATAAACTGATCCGAAATGAAGGTTATTTGCTGCTGAAAAAACTTTAATATATTAAAAAATAAATAAATTGAAATGCGCACTCAGCATACCCAAAATTGGGTCACCTTTTAGAAATCAGCATCAGCCCAACCATCGTCAGCACGCCGTTCAGGGCCAGGTTCAAAAAGCCCCAATCAAACCCCAACAATGATTTTGACCACACGGCAATGGCCCAAGTCAAAAAAGGGGCAATTAAACAAACGGGGATGACCAGCGGGTCATTTATTTTCTTTTTTGATAGCATGCCATAGGTGAACAACCCTAACAGTGGCCCATAGGTATAACCTGCTGCAATAAATAATTTATTAATGATGGCATCGTCATCTAAAGAATTGACAATAAAGATGACAATGGCCAATAAAACCGAGAAACCGATATGCACCATTAACCGGGTTTTCTTTTTTTCGCTTTCCGTTTTTTTATTATTTTCAAAATTTAAAAAATCGACACAAAAAGAGGTCGTCAGTGCAGTGAGTGCCGAGTCCGCACTCGAATAAGCGGCGGCAATTAACCCGAGCATAAATATGATGCCGACGGCTGGTGGTAAATATTGTAAGGCTAAGGTTGGGTAAGCATAATCGGTACGGTCAGGTAAATCTATATTTAAATGGGCAGCATAAATAAATAATAAGGCGCCTAAAAATAAAAAAACCAAATTAACAAAAAATAAAATGCCCGACATGGTGAACATGTTTTTTTGTGCGTCCCTTATATTCGGGCAAGAAAGGTTTTTTTGCATCATGTCCTGATCCAATCCCGTCATGACAATGGTAATCAAAGCACCTGCAAAAAACTGTTTGAAAAAATTATTAGCATCGCCCCATCCACCATCGAAAAAAAACATTTTAGAATATTCACTTTCACTGACTGCCGCAATTAATTCCCCAATACTTTTATCCATTTCCGATCCGATATAAATAATGGTCGCCACCATCGCAGTGATGAACATGAGGGTCTGCAAAGTATCGGTCCAGATAATGGTCTTGATGCCTCCCTTGAAAGTATAAACCCATATTAATGAGATGGTTACGACCACTGTAATGGCAAAGGGTACATTGAATGGCTCAACACCCAAGACGAATTTATCCAAAACAAGAGCCACTAAAAACAACCGTAAAGACGCCCCAATGACCCTCGACAATAAAAAATAGGCGGCGCCGGTTTTATTGGAATAAAAACCAAACCGTTTCCCTAAATAACTGTAAATAGAAGTTAAATTAAGTCGGTAATATAATGGCATTAAAACCAATGCAATAGTCGCATATCCCAATACATACCCCATCACCACTTGCATGTATGAAAATGCCTGGTTAAGCCCTCCTCCACCTACTTTTCCTGGTACGGAGATGAATGTTACCCCCGACATAGAAGCACCAACCATCCCAATGGCAACAATAAACCACGGAGCTTTTTTCCCCGCCAGAAAAAAATCTTGACTGTCGGCCTTGCGTCCCGTCCATAGTGAAATACCTATCAATACCAAAAAATAACCGACGATGGCGGAAATGATGAGGGTGGGGGAGAGGGATGGATTCATCAAAATAAATGGTTTAATGGTTTTAATGGTTTAATGGCTTAAATGGTTTTTCACCTTTTTGAGTGAATAAAACCATTCAAGCCATTAAACCATTAAAACCATTTAATTTTCCTTTAATTTTTTTGCAATAAAAAAAACAGCTATTAAAGAAAAGGCAATTACAGCAAAAGGCAATTGCAGTTCTTCACCTGCATTTAATTTGTCCAAATCTTCTTGTGAAAAATAGGCGGCTATTACTTGTGTTCCATTGAAAACAAAATGTCCTGCGATGGGTATCCACAAATTTTTTGTCCAATAAAAAAGGAGGCCTAATATTAGTCCCAATAAAAAAATGGCAAAAAACCTTTGAACTTGAAAATGTGCCAAACTAAATATTAAAGCCGTAACTAAAATTGCGGTATAAGGGTTGGCCATCAAGCGCTGAAATTGTTTCTGTAAAATACCCCGGAAAACCATCTCCTCTCCAATGGCTGGTATGGCGGCCATGACAATGAGGCTAAAAATCATTTCCAATGGCGAAGGCATTACGAGTAGCCCTTCCAACATGTTTTCCGTCGCTGATTCTGAAACGACCAACGATTGCAGCCAGCTTATTTTTTTAACCAATAATCGGTTGGCGACGAATGCAACTTGTGCCAAGGGAAAGGACATCACTGTAAGCAAAACGCCCAATGCCAATTTATCAAAAGGTGGCGCTTGCCGGATGCCCACTTCCGATGCCCATTTTTTCCGGAAAAAGACATAGCCTGTTAGTAGGGCCGGGACAAGGAAGGATAAAAGGTGATTGATGAGCAAAGCGCCCCGCATGAAATTGCGGACTTCCGAAGTACTGTCTTTCCCAAAGCCAGTTACCGTTTCCTGAAAGTCAATGCCTTGAATGTTGCAAGCCAAAGCTATAATACCTGAGCCAAGCATCATACAAAGGAAAATAAGTGCCCCCATGAACAGCATCACCTGCACTGGGGAATGTACCACAGCCTTGTTTTCTTCGTCTTCAATAGGGTAGTGTTCCATCCATTCAATATTGTAATTTTGCACCTTGAAATAGGTGTTGAGGTGTTTGGGTATTATGGTATTTAGGTATTGGGTATTTCACCCCTGCTAAGTCAATACCCCAATACCTAAATACCTCAATACCCCAATACCTTTTTTCAATGACCCGGCTCAGCGTCAACGTAAACAAGATCGCCCTGCTCCGCAACGCAAGGGGCGGCAACTTACCCAACCTTTTTCAGGTATCCAAGGATTGTGAAGAATTTGGTGCGCAAGGCATCACCGTCCATCCCCGCCCCGATGAGCGGCATATCCGCTATTCAGATGTTCCTGTTTTGAAAAACCTGGTGGCCACGGAATTCAATATCGAGGGCAAACCCAACCCTAAATTCATGAAACTGGTTTTGGATAACCAACCTGACCAGGTTACGTTGGTGCCTGATTCGCCTGGTCAATTGACTTCTGACCACGGTTGGGATACGGTGGAACATGCCGGTTTTTTGACAGATGTGATTGGCCAGTTTAAAGAAGCAGGCATCCGGGTTTCTATTTTTGTTGATCCAGAGGAACAGCATATACAAGGGGCAAAGGACGTGGGGGCCGATCGGATAGAATTATACACTGGGCCTTATGCGCATGATTTTCATAACGACCGTGAAAAAGCAGTTGCACCATTTAAAAAGAGTGCTTTGTTCGCCAACTCAATCGGGATCGGCATCAACGCTGGCCACGACCTGAACTTGGATAACCTTCGGTATTTCAAAGAAAACATTCCTGAGCTGTTGGAGGTATCTATAGGACATGCGCTTGTTGCCGATGCCCTTTATTATGGGCTAAGCAGCACCATACAGATGTATTTGCGGCAATTGAGATAAAATATAAGGATGCCTATTTATCTTAGTGAGCGGCCTTTATAGTATTAGGAAAGATTGAGTATCGCTTAAACAATAAATCCAGCATTTGAGGAGACACTTGATGGTGGGTTTGGCAGGATGGCTGTGAGATGTCAACTTTCAGAAAGGGACCCAATTGTAAAAATATTGATTGATCCCCTATTTGAAGATATAATAAGAGACACCTAATGAAAGATAAAAAGGGGCGAGTTTGGTAATATTTACTTTTTGGTTTTTCAATAAGTTTTGTATAGCATGATTATAGCTCAGTTCTAAGCCAATATTGGGCGTCAGGTTGAGCCCTACACCCAGGTCAAGTGTTAGAAAGAAATCGGGCAAGTCATCTCCCTTGACAATCATTACATCACCTACACGGCCCGTCCTGATGATATGGGTATTGGCTTTAATTAACCGATGGACACGCAGTCCGGCATTGACCCTATATTTTTTGTCTTCTGTCCATGAGTCGCCAAACCTATAGGAATAACCGAACAAAGTGTTTATTGTGGACAGATCCATTTCCACAAAAATTTGATTGGCTTCTTTGGAGAACCGCTCATCCTTTCTGTTGCTTCCAAAGAAAGTGAATTGGGGGCTAATGACCAGATAATGGTCGGCATTGAATGTGTATCCGCCGATCAGTCCAAAGGAGAAGCCGTGGTGGTGAAAACCCCTTAATTTGTCGCCTTCTACCTGCGAAGTGACACCTGATAAATTTGCCCCGAAATGGAAGCCCTGTGCATTGATAAAGTGGATCGAAAAACAGAAAAGGCAAAGAAGTATAATAGTTTTCATAGCTTATTGATTTTGTTCTGAATTGATCGTCTTGTTGTACTGGAAGAAGCGGATCACGTCAATTTCATCATTGGTGGAAATTTTCTGCTCTTCAGCGAACCTAATCAACTTTGCTTGCCTTTTCTTGAATAGATTGATGAATTTCTTTTTGCTTTTTGGGAGTTTTTCAGCTAATCTGGTTTTTTTATTGAGGTAATATAAATCCGATGTTTTTTCAAGAACAGTTCTATTGGCTTGGGGGAGCTTCATTGGGTGGTCATTAACTACCATTTTTTTTAAATAAGTCCTTTTCAGCAATGGGAAATCACCGTCAACCAAAACTTGCAAATACCCTTTTTTTATATCTTTTTTTGTTTGAAACCGATAAATGCTAAACATATCTGAATCAATGTTTACGGTTTTTACTTTTTCCGAATTTAGGTAGTATAAATTATTATGGTGGCTAAAATAGAACTGATCAGTAGAGTAGTTATAGTTGATAGAGTCAATTGCAAAGGCTACCTCATTTTTGCCCATTACTTCCGCAGCTTGCCATTCAGGGTACAGGGACGTCTCCAAATCTTTTTTAAGCTCGTTGCTTCTGTTCATCATATTGATATACATCTGGTTTTGGGAATTTGACGGGTTGCCGAATATATCAAGTTTTACCACCTCGTTAAATTCTTGCCCAAAAGAAAATAAATAGGTGATGATAATGAGCAGAGAAGTAAATAGACATTTCATCCTGATAAGATTTTATGAATGTTGAAGAGATATATGAAAAATTCAGGGGTGGGTTCGGTCGTGTTTATTCTTTATTCCAATGCACTAAAGTAACAAAAAAATAGGATGCCACCGAGGCAGCATCCTATTTTTATTCGAAGAAACCTCGTGGTTCTTTTGCCACAATCGTTTTTGACTAACAGATTGTGGATTTAAAAACTACTGAGAATCCCACCAAACACGGGTGAAAATGAAATTGCTTGGAGATGCATCCAAGTTTTCATTTGCCAATACTTCGGTTTGCGCATAAGGCATCCTTCTTGGTATTTCCGTACCTACATTTGGAGCAAGATTAGGCAAACCAGTCCTTCTCCAGTCGACGAACACTTCTGGTTGAAGTAACTGGGCGATGTACTTCTGTGTCATTATATTATTCAGTGTAAGGTTAGAAGCGCCAACACCAATATTGGATTGGGCGATGTAATTAGCATACAAGGTGTCCGGGCCTCCTAAGGCAGCTTCATTGAATGAAGATTCAATTCCAGACAGGTAAGCAGCATAAGCAGCATCGGCATTACCTAACATGAACTCTGCCTCAGCACGGATAAACTCTTGCTCGGTGAAAGACAGCATTAGCAAAGTTTGGTCTTTCGTGAAAATTGGGTGATCTGCGTCATGAGGCTGTCCGTAAGTATCTATTCGTGGATCGTTCAGTGAAGTCATGAGGTCTGTATAAGCTACACCTGTCTCGGCATCGTCCCGTTGCTCAACATATTGGAACATTGGTGCATTCTCTGTAGCACCAGTACCAAATGAAAAAGCGAAATCATCAGCAGAACTTTCGAAAGCACCTTTGTCAAGTGCGGCCAAGGCTGCAGTGTATGCGGTATTGCCATTGACTTTGGACAAGTGAAGGCGTCCCCTAGCTTCTAGAGCGTTGCAAAATTTGACCCATTTGGATGCATCCCCACCGTAGTAAAGATCGCCACTCAGGGGCAATCCACCGTCATCTTTTAGGAGTGCTCCACGGGCTTCATCAATAAGTAAAAATAAGGCATCATAAATTGACTGTTGTGAGTCGAAGGTAGGCGAATAAACGGCCGCTTCGTCAAAGCGAAAAGCATCGCTATAAGGGATGTCACCCCAAATGTCGGTGGCTGCCATCATAGTAAAAGCTTCCAGGGCTTTGCCCACACCAACAAAATGGTTGAAGCCACTTTCTTCCGCCTGTTTGATCATACGGCGGTTAGATTGCATGGAGCCAGTAAAAACGTTGGACCACGTAGCATCCAAATCACTACCGATGATATCGTAATTGTGGAACACAAAAAACTGGCGGAACAACCCGTCAATATGATGGGTGCAAAGACCCGTAAACCTGGCCATGTCACCCCCGTAAGTGTATGCAATACGAGCTTGGACTTGTGGCAAGATCACACTCTCTGTGACGGATATGGGATTGTCGGGATCCACGTTGGAATCGCTTCCGAAGTAATCCTCACAACCAACAAAAAGGAAGGCTGCAAAGACAAAAGCTATAAATTTAATATTTTTCATGTAGCTATATTTTTTAGAAAGTTGAGAGGGGTTGGGGAGGGTTGAAATGGTTGAGAGTTTCTTCTCTCAACCACTTAAACCTTCCTCAACTACCTCACTGAGATTGATGTTAAAACGTAGCATTCAAGCCGATGGAGTAAGACTTCACATTTGGCAATTGGAAATAATCCAGACCTTGTCCATTACTGCTTGAGCCGACCAATGACAATTCAGGATCGAAGCCCGTATAGGGGGTGGACAAGAAAAGGTTTCTACCAGTAAACGAAATGTTGAAAGCGTCAAAGCCTGGAAGGTTGACAAGTTGTTTCAAGTCGTAGCCGAGGGATAAATAACGCAACCTCCTGAACGAAGCCTCTTCAATAAAATGCTCTGCCACTTGCCCAAAACCACCTCCATTTCCTTGATACCAGCTTTGGCCGATAGGCACTACGATGTCGTTGGCAGCACCATTAGAAGCTTTCACACCTTCAAACACGGTAACTGTTCCCCGGTTTTCCGTTAGTTCGCTCATACCGAAGAAAGTAATGGCACCTTTTGTACCATTCCAGATGTCACCGCCTTCGCGGATGTCGAACAAGAAACTCAAGGTTGCCCCTTTATACTTTAAAGTATTGGTAATGCCCAAAAGGAAATCAGGATTTGGATTGCCAATCACCCGGTTTGATGGATCTACCAACGGATATCCATATCCTGCTTTGGAAGGATCATCTTGGATGACCAAAGCACCGTCAGGGTTGTAATCTGCAGCCGGATCGAAAGTACCTTCAGCTGTATTGACGTGTTGGAAAGCTCCGCCAAATATTTGGCCGTATTCATACGTTTGGATCACATTGCCATTTTCGTCTTCAAGCGGTGCAAGGTTGTAAACACCGGTTCCGGTGAATCCGTCCAAGTATTGGTTCTGTACGCCTGGAGGCAAGGATTCAACAGTCGTTTTCCACTTGGAAAAGTTAAATGCTATGTCCCAATTAAAATCAGGTGTTCTGACCGGATTGAGGTTAAGGATGACTTCCCCACCATTGGTCTGTAGTTCTCCACTATTAACAAAAGCCCTTTGGAAACCAGTGGTGTTAGGGATGTTAATGGCAATAATCTGATCCGTGGAATTACGGGTGTAATACGTTGCATCAAGCCCAATCCTATTATTGAAAAAACGGAGATCAAATCCAACTTCGATGTCCTTTGTTCTGGAAGGTTTCAGTTTTGGGTTGCCAGCTACTCCATTCAACACAAAACCCGAAGTACTTTTATATGGGAAACCTAGCCCGTTGGTCCAGCCGTCATTCACATCATTAATAGTTCCTGCATTTTGGACAGGCAATATCCATGGAGTGGAAGTACTATATGCACCTGGTGCTCCACCACCCACTTCGGCATAAGAACCTCTTAACTTAAGGTAGGAAATGATTTCTGAATCAAACAATTCACTGGCAATTAAGCCCAGTGATGCTGATGGGTAGAAGAAGTCAATGGAACCTGCATCAAATGGCACCAATGGGTTGATCAAAGTAGAAGACCAGTCGTTACGGCCTGTCAATGTCAAATACAGGAAATTCTTGAATCCAAAATCAACAGTTCCGTAAACACCTGCCGTGCGCTCATTAGTATTGGTGATTTGTGATGTAATGGTAGATGTATTTCCAAGCTCAGCAAATCCAATGAAGTTCAGACCATCGCCTTGGATATAGTTGTTCTTCAATTTCTCATCATACAAGTTTAAACCAATTTGATAGCTCATGGTCAGGTCTTCTGTGAGCGAACCATTTCCGTTTATATTGAAATAAGCATCAATGTGACGGTAGTTGTAGTTGTCCTCTCTAACCTGTCCACCCGGTACAGTCCTACTTCCAATCTCAAAACGTTGTGTACGGTTATCAGAATAAGTATCGGTACCAATCAATGTACCTATGTTGAACCACTGGTGGAAAGAGTAATTGGCCCGTAAACTGCCGTAAAAGCGGTTTACCTGATCATTGAAAAGAGCATTATTGACGGTCCAATAAGGGTTGTCATAACCTCCGCCACCACGGTAGTTGCGCTGTGAGCCATCGGCAAACTGGTAGGCAGAATTACCATCGGCTGTTACGTCGTTTACTGGGTCGGAAAGTCCACGAGAATTGTCAAAAGATGGAGAAGTCCTCAACAACCCCAGCATGATACCTGACGTATTGGAACCCTGCTGAATGCGCACCCCAGATGAACGGACATAGTTGGCACTAATACCAATGTCCAAACGGTCGTCAAATAATTTTGATCCCAAATTGACTCCTACATTATAGCGGTCAAATTCATTGTTTGGTGTTATCCCATTATCATTAGTAGCTCCAAATGAGAAACGGTAGTTAGCTGCATTGGTACCTCCAGAAAAGGCCAGGTTGGTATTGGAACGGATGCCCGTTTCAAAAAAGTCGCCTACATTGTCATAAGGCGTTGCTTTGGGGCCGGCAGTAGGATCATTTGTGATCCGGCCATTATTATCCCAATCATAAGTAAGGTCACCATCCCAATAAGCCTCAGTAAAAGGGAGGCCCCAGCTAGCGCCTTGCCCTGTTTCAGGTCCTTGCCAATTGCCACCGCTGCCTTGTGTGTATTCATCTTGAAGGTCGACGATATTGGATACCCTTGAAAAAGTAAGATTAGTACTTACATCTACTTTGAGTTCTTTCGATCCCCCCCTTTTGGTTGTGATCAGGACAACGCCCCTTGCACCTTCTATTCCATAGAGGGCTGTAGCTGCGGCCCCTTTCAAAACCGAAATGTTCTCAATGTCATTTGGGTTGACATCAATGGCACGGTTGGAGTTGGAAACACCTTGTAAAGATCGCTCTGTATGGTTTTCATCATTGTTTAAACGAATTCCATCGACAATGATCAATGCCTCATTATTGCCGTTGAAAGAGGTTTGGCCTCTCAAAATAATACGAGAGGACGCACCCGCAGCTCCATTTGATTGAGTGATCTGTACACCCGCAGCAGAACCAGCCAAGGCATCAATTGCACTGACAGTATTTGAATTCTGAATGGTCTCAGCACCGACTTGCTGTACAGCATAGCCTAATGCTTTTTCGTCGCGTGTGACACCAAGTGCGGTTACAACCACCTCACTTAGTACTTGCCCTGCTTCGAGGGTAATATTTACTTCGGATAAGCCAGCTATGTCGACTGTTTGAGTGGCAAATCCAGTATAGCTTATTATTAATTCAGTGGCATCTGCTGGCACATTTAATTCGAAACTACCGTCTATATCGGTTACTGTGCCGGTTTCTGTACCTTTAACGAGTACAGTGGCTCCGATGAGCGGATCGTTTGAATCAGTGACAGTCCCTTTTACCATGCGCTGGCCAAAAGCCATGCTCACGGTCAAGAAAAACGCCAAAAATGGTATTATCTTTTTCATGTTTTATTTTCTTATTTAATGCTGTAGCCTAAGTGATCGCATATGATTTTTTAATTGGAAAAAACCATGAAAACTTAAATTACAGTACATTCAATTTTAATTTTGATCAATTCAAGTTTCCATCTAGGTTAGTTCGACAATGGAGGCCAGTCAGAGCCATCTGTTCTTGTGAGAGTAACATCGCCAAATTCTCCGTAGGTCATGGTCCAAGTTATACTTAAAGTTGGCCCACTTACATCATTAATGGTCCATTCCCAAGTGTCCCCATAATTATCCTCTCCTCCGACAGAGATTTTGTTACAGACATCTTTTAAAACGAGGGTGCCCCAGCTGGCTGCTGTACCTCCATAACATATTGGATATGTGCCAAAAGCCCAATCGTCAAGAGCATATTCTCCAGCATTGATTTCTGTAATAGTTACTTGACCAGTTAGATCGTCGCCAGTGCAAAAATAGTTTGACGATACATAGTCATAGGTGCCGACCAATTCTGATCTACAGCTGATTGCGGCTACTAAAGTGTTGGATGACCTAAATGTGCCGCTGGAAGAAGTGGAAACAAACTCAAAGCGGAATTCATCTCCAACTTCCACTTCGGCTACAGACTTGCCAGCTGCAGCTAAGGCTTCGTTAAAGGTGACCGAAACAGTGCCAGGTACAGCTGCGCCTGACTTAAATGGTACGGGGGTTCCTCCGTTAAATGACATCTCTACATCAGCAGCACTCAAGCTCTCACCAGTAGAGGACAAGTCGAAAGCAATGGAAGCATTGTCAGGGTCTCCTAAATCAAAGAAGCCAGTTTGTACGTTGGAAACGGAGACGAGGGCGCCAATGGGTACATATAAGTCGTCCGCAAAGCTGTCTCCGATAGGTGCATCATGACAACTGGTTGCCACGAATACCATGAAGGCAAGCACCATTAAATGGTGAATTAATTTTTTTTTCATACGATAAACGATTTGAAGTGAGAAAAAAAATGACAAGAACTTTGAATGCCCAAGGCACACTAATGTACCCAATGGCCAAAGATCCAGTCGGGTTATTTGTTCGGTGGTTTAATAAAAATAGGCAAGAAAAGGATCAAGCAATTATGACCCCATTAGGAAAGTCATTAAAGTTTTGTTCAATTTTAGTTACGGTTTAAGAATGACTGTCTTGAGAGTTTTTCACTAATTGCAAATGTATAAATTAATTTGATAGTTGCCTCAACTCTAAAAATAAATTTGTTGGCAAAATGCTTTTGCAAATAGAATGCTGTTTCTTTGGTTTTTTGCAATCTTGGGTAAAGCTATACATAAATTGCTTACAATCAATTTTTTAAATAAAAAATTATTGCGCATATTTTTTAAAATATAAGTTGTTAAGTGCCAGAGGTTTATTTCCTTTTTTGAAATGATTTTTAGCAGTAAAAGCGGCTTTTAGTTGGGGCTGTTATTATTTTCTATTAGAAAATTGATTGGCATCAATATATCTAAGGGAACGAAGAGAATTAGTTCTTTAATGATTGATTATCAGTAATTTATGATTCTTGCTAAATGCCTTTTTCGAATGGTGGGCAGCGTTTTTATTTGATAATTGTAGGTGGGGAGGCATTATTAGGCAATCATTTATCGAGTTTTCCCTCAGAAAACAAGGCGGAGTCTATGGCTTTAAGTTCTTGGTTGTATGATGTCTCTGTTATTGCAAAAACTCATTTATCGGCTTTTTTTACAAGAAACAAATCGCATTCTTTACATGAGACTTATTGCATAAATCAACGAATCGGTTCTTTGGCTTTCACCTCTTTAAATCCAATTACTTGCTGAATTAAGATGATTTTCCTACAAACGGTGTCGCCACACTGTGGCTAAGTGGTTGATTGCCAACTCTTTTAATCCGTACCTCACGTTATATAAAGGCAAAGGATGAACTGATTCGAATGACTCAGATGAAAGCCCTATAATTGCCTTAAATTTTAGAAATTTAAATTAGTCTTCCAACTCATTAACCGACCAACCTTTAAAAATGTATAAACTTTACTTCTATATAAATAGCAGTGTTATTTGCATCATTTTGGCGCTGGTTCCATTTTTAGTGTCAGGACAAAATACGGTGGGTTTGATTTCCGTCGATCATGAAAAAACAGTTGGTGGTTTTAACCTGATTTATCCTGAGGGTCAATCCCACGTTTTTCTTTTAAACAGATGTGGGGAAATAGTACACACTTGGGAAGATGATAATAGTTTTAGGCCCGGAAAAACAGCATACCTCCTCGAAAACGGAAACCTGCTCCGTGCCAAAACAAGCAACACCTTTGGATCTTCTTTTGGTGCAGGCGGTGCAGGCGGAATTGTAGAAATACTTACATGGGATAATGAACTGGAATGGTCCATTACCTTGGCAGATTCGCTGAACCGTCAGCACCATGACGTGCATTTTATGGAAAATGGAAATGTACTGATGATCATCTGGGAGTGGAAAAGCTTTGCTGAAATGGTTGAAAATGGCTTCGATACCCTTAGTAGTACTGAGGAGGAACTGTGGCCAGACTACCTTTTGGAAATGAATCCCTCGACGAATGAAAGGGTATGGGAGTGGCATGCTTGGGATCACTTAGTGCAAGATTTTGATCCTTCAAAAAAGAACTTTGGTGTAGTGTCTGAGCATCCTGAACTCATAGACATTAATTACAAGGAACTTTCTTTTGAGCGGAAGGATTTCATGCACGCCAATGCGATTGATTACGATCCTGTAAAAGATCAAGTGCTGATAAGCGTCCGAAATTTTAATGAAATATGGATCATAGACCATAGCACTACTACAGCTGAGGCCGCTGGTCATATGGGTGGCAACGCTGGAAAAGGGGGGGATCTGATTTTCCGTTGGGGCAATCCTGCAGCTTACCAAAAAGGGGATTTTACAGATCAACTTTTGTTCAGTCAGCATGACGCACAGTGGATGGATAATTTTGTTAGTCCCGGTTATGAGCATTTCGGAGAAATCGTGCTTTTCAATAATAAAGTGTCGCTAGGCGTTTCTGCTGGTCAAATAGTAGCGCCTGTTTGGGATCAAGCAGGACAGGCTTATGCCACGGAAGACGGTATTTACCTCCCAAGTGGGTTTTCCAAGACATTTTCCCACCCCGACCCAACTAAAAATTATTCATCCAATGCGTCCAGTGTTCAGGTGTTAGGAGATGGGGCAGTTGTGATGTGTGCTGCCGGCCAAGGGTTTATTTTTGAATTAGATAAAGCTGGTGAGGTTGTTTGGGAGTACCGGACGCCCTTGCGTTTTGGTCAACCTGTACTGCAAGGGTTTGAATTAATGGTGAACGATAATTTTACATTTCAATGCGAAAAATACCCAGATGACTTTTCAGGGCTTAGTGGTAAAGATTTAAGTCCGAAGGGCTATATAGAATTAGATCCAAATGTTTCATTTTGCATGTTTACTAATGCAACTGAAATAGAGCAAAAAAGTTTTAATGTATATCCCAATCCTTTTACAGGTTTTATTTTTATTGAAAATAAAATGAGTAGTCCATTTTATGTTGAAATATTTGATAATTATGGCCGGATAGTTTTCAATAAAATATTTAGTGAGAGTAGTTTAAAAATCAATACAACTGGTTGGCCAAAAGGGATTTATTATTTATTAGAAAAAAATAGCGGTACTCATCGGAAAATAATTAGACTGGATTAATTGACTTCCATTTAAATGGGCATGTTCAGGAAGCTGATTGCTAACCTCATGCTTCATCTCTCTGCTCTCTATTCTTCCACTTTTCTTCTTATTTACCCAATTTTTTCGTCAGTAAAACATTAGTTGCTTTCGGCTCCGCCTTCCCTTTCGACACTCGCATCACCTGACCCATGAAGAAACCGATCAAGCCTTTTTTGCCATTTTGATAAGCTTTTACTTTGTCGGGATTTTTGGATAACACCTCGTCTATGATTTTTTCAAGAAAATCCATATCGGTACTTTGGATTAGATTTAATTCTTTCGCTAAATCCATAGCATTTGTATTTGGTTTTTTAATTAATTCAGGAAATAACCGTTGATAAGCAATCGATGAACTGACTTTCCCATCCTCAATTAGTTGGATAAATTCCGCTAACCGTTTTTTTGAAATATCAAAATCACCCAGCATTAATTTTTTTTCAGATAAATATGGATTGATTTTGTTGATAATTAAATTGGCCGCTGATTTATAGTGCGGAGTGTGTTTAATTAATTCCAAAAAATATAGGGCAGTATCTTTTTCCATAGTCAATAATTCCGCCTCATATTCCGATAAGCTATATTTTGAAATAAATTCCTCAAATAATTCATTTGGCAATTTTGGTAAACTGTTTTTTATTTCTTCAATATATTTTTCTGATAAAACAACCGGAGGTAAATCGGGGTCGGGGAAATAGCGATAATCATGTGCGTCCTCTTTATCCCGCATCGGTGTGGTAATGCCTGTCGCTGTATTGAAATTTAAAGTTTCTCTTGTCACAGTTCCGCCACTTTCAATTAAATCAATTTGCCGCACAGTCTCGTATTTAATAGCTTGCCGTGCAAATTTCATGGAGTTCACATTTTTTATTTCGCAACGTTCGCCAAATTCCTTTTCGCCTTTTTTTCTCACCGAAACATTCACATCGCAGCGCATGGAACCTTCCTGCATATTCCCATCCGATATTTCCAAATAACGAGCAAGCTGGCGCATGGCGGTCATCAAAACATCTACCTCTTCGCCAGAGCGCAAGTCTGGTTCGGTTACTATTTCCAAAAGCGGCGTACCTGCCCTATTTAAATCTATCAATGAATATTTCGGTTCAACATCATGGATGGATTTTCCCGCATCCTCTTCCATGTGTATATGGTGCAGACGAATGTATTTTTTTTCATTGTCCACTTTTATTTCCAAACCCCCGCCAATGCAAACAGGGTATTTGTCTTGGGTAATTTGGTACCCTTTTGGCAGATCAAGATAGAAATAATTTTTGCGATCAAAACAGTTGCGTTTATTAATTTCGCTGCCGAGTGCCAGACCTAAGCGGGTCGCATATTCTACTTGCCTTTTATTCAATCTTGGCAGAGTCCCAGGATGCCCTAATGAGATAGCACTGACATGTGTATTTGGCTCACCGCCAAAAGTGGTGTCGTCACCACAGAATGCTTTGCTTTGGGTGGCGAGTTGGAGGTGGATTTCGAGGCCGATAACGGTTTCGTATTGATCGTAGATAGACATTGAGTTTTTATTTTTTGCTATTATTCTTCCTCTTCAAAATACCATTTTTTCTCGTCGTAAACTGGATCAGGTAATCTACCTTCTAACCATTTTTTCAGGTCATTTGGAGTAAAAGTTTCGTCCCTGTTTTCAATAATCCAAAAAAGAAATTCTTTTGGCCCGCCATTCAAGAAAGGAGGAGGAGAGACAGGATAAAAATCTGTTGGCAACTTTTCTTCGATAGAAATATAATTTAAAATATGCCCAAATTCTTGAACGACATTCCATGCTAATGGATGCTCAATGTCTATTGGGAATTTGAACCACCAATGTCCATCTGAATGTAATCCATATACTACTTCTATAATTGCAGGAATTTTTAGAAGAAATCGTTTTACAGATTTTAATTGATCTTTTACCATTTATATCAAACAAAAAAACGGGGTTGAAAGCCCCGTTGGTTTTAATCCGTTACATTTTTTCAGGATTTTGCCTTGTATCGAAAACATCAGTAATTAAAATGTAATCCTTTATGATTAGGTAAATAATTTTGTAGTTGCCTTCGACTAAATAACGATATTCAATATCTTCTGTAGTCAGCTTACCTTCAACAGGCCCTAATTTGGGGAATTCTTTTAGATTATTTGCTTTTAATATGATCTTGGCTCGAAGCTTCCGACCAAACACAGTTTTGCCTTTCCTACGATAGTATTCGACTATTTCAACTAAACAGTCATTGGCTTCGGGAGAGAAGACAATTTTCATTTTAAGTCTTTAATTTCATCAAGGTATTTTTCGATTTCGATGTAATTTCCGTTTCGAAAACTTTGAAGAGATTTTTCGGAACGCTTGATCAACTCTTCCTTGGACATAGGCTTCAGCTTTTCCTCATATTGCTTTACAAACTCATCATCTGCTGCTTTCTCATCTATCCCAATGAGCCTGAAAATGGCCTTTAGTATCCATTCTTCATTGATTTTAAAAATCTGCTCAGCTATTAACCTTTTTGCTAATTGCACATCCATATCTGAAATTTTACCCAAATGTACTAAAATGTAAAACGATTGCAAACCCTTTCTTAATGCTTAAAATGCCTAACCCCCGTCAGCACCATCGCCATCCCATGTGCATCGCAATAATCAATGCTCTCTTGATCCTTGATCGAACCGCCTGGTTGTGTTACTGCTTTGATGCCAGCCTTATCGGCGATCTCCACACAATCAGGAAAAGGGAAAAACGCATCTGAGCCCATCACTGCTCCTTCCAAATTAAAACCGAAAGCGTTAGCTTTAGTGATGGCCTGTTTCAAGGCATCCACCCTGCTCGTTTGGCCGCATCCCATTCCCACAAGTTGCTGGTTTTTTACCAGAGCAATTCCGTTGGACTTTAAATGCTTCACGGCGACGTTGGCAAAAAGCAGATCCTTGACCTGTGTATCTGTCGGGGCGATTTTGGTGACCACGCTAAGGTCGGCGGCGGACTCGATTTTAAGGTCGGTGTCTTGTTCGACGACCCCGTTCAGTAGGCTGCGGAAAGTGCGGCGGCGGACAAAAAATCCTTTGATTTTCAATAAAATACGTTTCTTCTTTTTTTGCAGATGCTCCAATGCATCGGCAGCAAAATCTGGGGCGATGACCACTTCGTAAAACAGTTTGTCTATTTCTTCAGCAGTTGTCAGATCTAAAGTGCGGTTGCAAATGAAAATGCCTCCAAAGGCTGAAATGTTATCACAGGCCAGCGCCGCTTGCCAAGCCTCGAAAAGGGTAGGACGAGTGGCGAGGCCGCAAGAGTTGGTATGTTTCAAAATGGCAAATGTCGGTTCTGCATCTTTGAATTCCCGCATGATCTGCACGGCAGCGTCAATGTCCACGAGGTTGTTGTAGCTGATTGCCTTGCCGCCGAGCTTGACGAACATCTTATCAAAATCGCCGAAGAATACACCGTTCTGGTGCGGGTTTTCACCATAGCGCAAAATGTCCGAACGGTGGACACTGTGCTTGAAAGAGAGGTCAGCGGTTCCTTCATTGAAATAGTTGAAGATGGCCACATCGTAATTCGATGATACCTTGAACGCCCGGCGTGCCAGTTCTTTCCTATCGTCGAGGCTGAGGAAGCCTTGCTTTTCTTGCAGCAGTTTCAACAGCATTGGGTATTCATCTTTAGAAGGTACGCAGGCCACGTCCCTGAAATTTTTGGCGGCGGCTCTAATAAGCGAAATGCCACCGATGTCTATTTTTTCAATGATAGTCGCTTCGTCGCCTGTGCTGGCAACGGTCTCCTCAAAAGGATAAAGGTCAACGATTACGAGATCAATTTCTGGAATGTTATACTGCTCCAACTGCGCTCGGTGCGCTTCCTCCCGTCGGGCAAGGATACCACCGAACACTTTTGGGTGCAGTGTTTTCACCCGCCCGTCCAAAATGGAAGGGTAAGAGGTGAGGTTCTCAACGGTCTTTACGGGTACGCCCAGTGTTTCAATATAACGCTGAGTGCCACCCGTAGAGTAGATAGCGACGCCGAGTTTGTGCAGTTCGAGGATGATGTCTTCCAACCCTTCTTTATGGAAAACGGAAATGAGTACTGATTGAAGTTTTTTCATGTAGTTCGGTGTAGCGGTGCATTGGAATAATGGTATATCGGAAGGGAGTTTTCCAAACGGGAAGTTGCACAAAAATCCTTTACGCCGATAAACCGAAACACCATTATACCGATTTCCCCGCTGAATTCTGATTTATTTAAAAAAATGGTTTTTCAAAAAAGAGGCGCAAAGGTAAAGTTTAATGGTAAATGAAAAATGGTGAATGGTGAATCGCCAAAAATTGGCTGAGTCCTTTTCAATTAAACTCAATTCACCATTTGCCACTCATCTTTCACCATTAATCAGAAACCTGACTTTTGAAATAACTTGGCTGGAAAGGCAAGCTGTAGGGGCTTTTCTTTGTAACTGTGAATGGTCAAATAAAAAGCTGATTAAAGGAAAAGTAGTTTTTAAGTATTAATTCGCTCTCGTTTTGTCCAAATACCTAACACCCCAATATCCCACTACCTTTCCAGACACGCTCTCCTAGTTTTTAATCTGGACTTCAGATTATATTGCTGTGAAAACTTTGGGACTATTTCATACAGGACTTATACGGCCTGCCTGACTTCGGGCAGGCTGTTTTTGTTTATACCGCTATGAGCCGAAAAATAAAATGTTCCATCATCCGCTCCAGTTCCCCCATTTTTTCTTTTTCCAATTTAATATCCGTTAAAGACGGCAGGTGTTCGGCATAATAGGAATGGTTGTTCGCCATTTCGAGCAGGTCGCTGGCCGCTGCCTTAGGGTAGGGGAAGGATGGGCTAATCTCCAGAATGATCCCAGCTATTTTTGCATTCAGCATTTTTAAGGTGCGGAAAAAACCCTGCTTGTTTTCTTCATCCACTTCTTTTACATGATAAGCTTTGGAGCCTTCAAAAATGACCAATTGATGCAGGGCGTCCCGGTCGATGTATTCGGCAGGGGTGGCCATGCGTATGGTGTCAACGATGGTTTTAATGACGATTTTTAATTTTCGCTTTGGGTCTTCCACGTTCATGGTGTTGAAATCAATGCGGAAGCGCACCCATTCCCAATAGTAGGCTACAAGATAAACAAGGAACAGGTGCTTGTTGGTGAAATAGCGGTAAATGGACGCCTCCGTAGAGTTGATACGGACTCCCAACTTTTTAAATGTAAAAGACTCAATGCCCAGTTCGTTGATAAGAGCAATGCCTTCCTGAATGATCCGCTTGCCCAGATCGGAGGACTGTGGGTCTCGCTGATAGAGGTTTTCGTTGACGGTGATTTGAACAGAAGCTGACATAGTGGCTGGTAGGTGAGTTCAGATTTTCAGCAAATTTAAAAAAAAGTAGTTCTTGTTAAACATTTAAGGGTATTGTTTGTAAATATGATAGTAATACTATAATTTTGCGTCGTAAAACATTTTAAATGGTCAGTAACTCTACACATTGTACCTTAGTAGTTAAAATGGTTTTGGCAACCATCTTCTTTTTGTGTCTAACAGATGCATTGGGTGCTACTGCCACTGAAATCGAAAAGTTTGGAAAACAAGTGGAAGAGGTAGAATTAAAAGATCATTTAGAAGAAGAGGGAGAAGTCCTTTGGAGCATTGATATTGATGAAGATGATGCCACCTCATTGTCTATGCATCAATCCCCTTTTATGATTAAATGCTATTTATCCGAACAAAAATGTGCTACCCTGCTCTTTGGTTATTCTGACATTGTTCAACCTCCTCCTGAACGTTGACCCAATGCCGACCTGTTAGCTGATTTAAAGGGCATGCCATTTCCGGCACGCCCATTTCAAATAATTTTTCAAAATATAAGTCAAAACCATCATTGCTTGTTGCCCCGCTTTTGGCGGGGTCAAGTTTTGATTTTTTCTCTAACAATTCTCAAATTAATACTTTAGGTATTAGGCGGCAGACGCCAAGGTTTGAACATCGGAACAGGTTGTACCAAGTCATATAAAAAATTGGGCAAACCTTTGGACTTCCAGTCGCCCCTCGCCCCTGACACCTAAATACTAATCAAATTATATTTAAAATGAACTCAACTGAAAAAATCAACAAAGGCTTTTTTGCCAATTTGAAAAGTGACCTCCCGGCGAGTATCGTCGTCTTTTTGGTAGCTGTGCCACTTTGTTTGGGCATCGCCTTGGCTTCGGGTGCACCCCTGTTTTCTGGTATCATTGCGGGCATCATCGGTGGTATCGTAGTGGGTGCTTTTAGCGGTTCTCAACTTGGCGTTAGCGGCCCAGCGGCTGGACTGGCCGTTATTGTCTTAATGGCAATCCAGGACCTTGGCAGCTTTGAAATATTCTTAGTGGCCGTTGTTATTGGCGGCATTTTCCAATTATTGTTAGGCTTTGCAAGGGCAGGCATAATTGGATATTATTTCCCTTCATCGGTCATCAAGGGCATGCTGTCGGGGATTGGGATTATCATTTTCTTAAAACAAATTCCCCATGCCTTTGGCTATGACAAAAGCCCTGAAGGTGACTTCGCCTTCCAGCAAGTGGATGGCCATAATACTTTCTCGGAACTGTTTTACATGCTCGAATTCATTAGCCCTGGTGCTATTATCATTACGTTGATTTCTATCGCTATTCTCATTCTTTGGGAACGGCCTTTCATGAAAAAGCAGCGGGTGTTCCAAATCGTTCAAGGGCCACTCATTGTAGTAGCGATCGGGATATTGCTGAACCTTCTTTTCAGGAACATGGAAGGTCTTGCTTTAAATGGTGAGCAGATTGTAAGCATCCCTGTGGCGGGCAGCATTGCTGGTTTTTTCGACCAATTTACATTTCCCGCCTTTGGCGAAATTTTGAACCCCGCAGTGTGGCTCACTGGAGTAACCCTTGCCGTGGTGGCCAGCCTCGAAACGCTTCTCTGTTTGGAAGCAACCGACAAACTCGATCCCTACAAGCGAGTCACGCCTGCCAACCAGGAATTGAAGGCACAAGGCATCGGCAACATCGTTTCTGGCCTAATCGGCGGCCTCCCGATCACCCAAGTGATCGTCCGCAGTTCCACAAACATTCAATCAGGAGGAAAAACAAAAGCATCTGCCATTTTTCACGGTTTCATTCTATTGGGATGTGCGATGGCCATTCCCCATATCCTCAACCTGATCCCATTGGCGAGTTTGGCAGCTATATTATTTTTAGTGGGGTATAAATTGGCCAAACCTGCCTTGTTTAAGCAGATGTACGCCCTTGGTAAAGAGCATTTTGTACCGTTCATGGTCACCATCCTCGGGATCGTTTTCACCGATCTGCTGATGGGCATTGGCCTCGGTATGGTGGTGGCTATTTTCTTTGTTTTACGGGCTAATTACAAAAAACCCTATTTCTTCGAACCAGATAATCACAAGGAAGGCGAACCGATCGTATTGCAACTTTCGGAGCACGTAACCTTCCTCAACAAAGCTGCCATCCTGCAAACGCTCAACCATTTGCCGGAGAACTCCAAAGTCATCATTGATGCCTCCCGCTCAGTTGATATTGACCAAGATGTACTGGAAATCATTGAAGATTATAAAACGAATGCAGCTCACAAGGGCATTGACTTAAAAATCATCGGACGGGACAAGGAAGTGCCGAAGTATCCAGCCAAGGAATTCGTGAAATTGATTGGCAATGGCCAGTCAAATGGAAAACGGGAAATGGTTTATAATTGAGTAAAAAAACCTTTTGATCTTTAATCGGTTAATTTTGCTCAAAGTCACATAGTTTTTCTAATTCAAAACCTTAAGGAACGGTGAAATAATAAGTTGTTAAGTTTGGGTAGGTTATTTTGTTCTTAGTTTTCTTTTAAAAGAAGGAGTATTGTTGATACTATGACTGATTTTAAAAGGAAAATAAGGGCAAAAGAATCAGCCAAAGTTGACAAGTTATTATTTCACCGTTCCTAAATCAAAATAAAATGACTATTCAAGAACTGAACGAAGCCACCTTGACACCTGAGTTACAAGCATCCATCACCCCAGCTATGGCGAAACAGCTTTTGCAAGAAGGCAACCGCATGTTTGTCGCTGGTGAGCGCATTGGCCGCCAATTGATTTCGCAAGTGAAACAAACGGCATCTGGCCAATATCCTCATTCCGTTGTCCTGAGTTGTATTGATTCTCGCATACCTACGGAAATTATTTTCAACCAAGGTGTTGGAGATATTTTCAATGCTCGGGTAGCTGGTAATACCGTCAACGAAGACACACTTGGCAGCATTGAGTATGGCTGTAAAGTAGCTGGATCTAAATTAGTCGTGGTTATGGGACACACTTCTTGCGGCGCTGTAAAAGGCGCGTGCGACCATGTCGAATTGGGCAATATTACAGCCTTGCTCAGTAAGATCATGCCTGCTGTTGACTCTGTTAAAACGCCGGAAGGTGCAGAGCGCAGTTCGAAAAATTTGGATTTCGTAAATGCCGTTTCCAAAAAGAATGTCGAATTAACTATAGAGAAGTTACGGCAAGACAGCCCCGTGCTGGCAGAAATGGAATCGAAAGGGGAAATCGATATTGTCGGTGCGATGTATAATGTGAGTACGGGTGAGGTGACTTGGTATGATTAATTGTTATTTTTAAATAAATAAAATCCCGAATGCTGGTATTTCCTAAATTCGGGATTTTTTTATTTAATGAAATTGAATTTCTTGTTTCGGGAACATTTCTAATGCCTCCGAAAACTAACTTTGGATATTTAATAACTGCCTCTCATGGGGGAGAAAGAAAAAATTCATTTTTTTTTCTTTCTCCCCCATGCTGAGTGATTGCGATATTTATTCATAAATTACTGGAGCATTCAAAATGACCCAGTAACGAAGTTTTATTTTTACAAAACGAAAAAATGAAAAGAGCACTTACCTTAATCTGCATTTCCCTTTTATTTCTTATAAAAAATATAAACAGCCAGACTGTTGATCAATTTAATTCATGGTACATGTATTTCGGCAACCATAAATTAAATGATAAAATCGGCCTCCATACCGAATATCAATTTCGCCGACATGATTTTGCTGCAGACTGGCAACAATCACTCATGCGGATTGGCCTGGATTATTATTTGCCAAAAAAAGCCATGCTGACGGCAGGTTATGGTTGGATCGTTTCCTTTCCCTATGGTGAACAACCTATTTCGGTTAAATTCAATGAGCACCGTATTTGGCAGCAGTTTATGATGAATGAAAATATCGGTCGGTTTTATTTTAACCACCGCTACCGTTTGGAACAGCGTTTTTTGGAAAATACCGCTGTTGACACCGACGGCTACCGCTTCCGACAGCGGGCTCGTTACCGTTTATTTATTACCATTCCTATTTCAAATAAGACTCTCGAAGATAACACTTTGTTTTTCAGCACTTATGACGAGGTTTTCCTCGGTTTTGGAGAAGGCATCTTGAGAAACATCCTCGACCAAAACCGCCTGTATTTTGCCCTCGGCTGGCGTTTTAATAAAGACATGAACGTGCAGTTGGGATACCTGCACCATTATGTCATAAAAGGTGATGGTGATCGGAGAGAAAGGAACCATACTTTGCAATTGGGGGTGACTTATAATATGGATTTAAGAACCAACGATGACTAAAGTTTAAAATAAAAATTGTACTCCAGAAGCGAAACATCCGTGATTGTAATCAATTCTATTTTAGAAAATAATTTACAACTATTCAGCAAGGTTGTTTTTTGATGAAAATTTTCAATTTTCATCAAAAAACAACCTTGCTGAATGATTACAAAAAAAATTACTCATACATGCTTTACTTAAAAAGGAAAACAAAATTTTATCAACATGAAAACAACCACATTGTGCTTCCTAATGCTTTTGGTTTACACGCTAAATGCCCAAGACTGTGACTGCACTTCTAATTTTGAATGGTTGAAAAAAACGTTCGAAGAAAACGACGCCGGATTTGCTTATGCCGTTGAAAAGAAGGGGAAGGATGCTTATGAAAAGCATAGTGAAATATACAGGGAAAAGGTAATGGGCATTTCTGAGCCAATGGAATGTACCCAGACCTTGTACCAATGGCTGACCTTCTTTCGAACTGGGCATATCGGCATCAGCCTAACGGGAAGCCCAACCCAAAATGGGAGCAACGAACTTGACGAAAATGCCATTAGGGAGAAATTTAAAAATTGGGAAAAAACAACCTCTGATATTGAACAGTTCAAAAAATATTTATCCAACAAAAAGACGATTGATTTTGAGGGAATCTGGGAGTCCCCACCTTATTTAATAGGGATAAAAAAAGAGGGGGAAGGGTATCTTGGTTTCATCATCGATGCGGACGGAGTATATTGGACCAAAGGGCAAATAAAATTAAAGATCAACCCTGATAATTCAGCTGCCTATTATATGAAAGACCACTCGGAGCGGTCTTTCCCAAGTGCGGAGTTGCTGGGCAAAAATTATTTGCAAATGGGCTTTATTTCTTTGCAACGGGTTTTTCCGGAATTAAAAAATGAACCGGAAGTGGAAAGGTACTTTCAAGCCATGTCGGCTAACAAACCATATTTGGAAGAAATGGACGCCCAAACTTTGCTATTGAGAATCCCCGATTTTTCAGGCTCTGAAAAAAAAGATATTGACAGCGTTATTTTGAGGAATAAGGAAAAAATCCTTGCCACTGAAAACCTTATCATTGATTTGCGGAACAACGGCGGCGGAAGCGATTACAGTTTTTTCGAAATATTGCCCTTCCTTTACACCAACCCCATTCGCACCATAGGTATGGAATTTCTGTCTACCCCATTAAACAACCAGCGCATGTTGGACTTCATCAATAATCCCGATTATGATATGAGTGAGGAGGACAAGCAATCGACGCAAAAAGCTTATGATAAACTATCCCAGCACATTGGAGAATTTATTAATTTGGATTCAACCACATTTGAAATTAAAACCTACGATACGGTTTATGCTTATCCTAAAAAAGTAGGGATAATTATCAATGAAGGGAATGCCAGCACAACCGAACAATTCCTCTTGGCTGCCAAACAGAGTAAAAAGGTAAAATTATTCGGTACTACCACCATTGGTATGCTGGACATTTCCAATATGTATTCTGTAAAATCACCTTGTGAGGAATTTCAGCTTCACTATTGTTTGTCCAAAAGCTACCGCATTCCTGACATGGCTATTGATGGAAAAGGCCTCCAGCCAGATTATTACATTGACGACAGTATCCCGAAATATGGGTGGATTGATTTTGTAAAAGGTGTTTTGGAGGAATGATCAGTTATTTGGTGTTAAAAAATAAACAATAGGATGAAGGTGATTTTTGTTAAAATTTTTTTTTAAAAAAAATAAAAAAATACTTGACAAAAATTTTCCTGTAATATAAATTTGTCCACGAAATAATACAGTGTCCTAAAGCTTTTAACAGAGACTTATCTATTGACATCCTGTCGGGTTTCTGTAATTCTAAGAATGAAGAGTAAGGATTCTTTTGAATTTGCTTTTTGATTAGTGTTTTACATTTTTCCTTACTCGGTTTTTTAATTTTTCAATATTTTTTAAAATTTTCTAAACCTACCTTGCCGGGTGTTGAGCAATGCTCCACCCGGCAAACTATTTTAAGAGGATAAAGTAACTAATCAGAGGTATGGTACTGCTTGGAAACGTGTTTTTCTCATGGTTTGATATTTTTAAAAATTATAAAATTACACTGTAATAATTTGCAATTTTTCTAATTCCATTTCCAATTCCTCCGTTGTATGAAAATGAATCCCAGTCAGCCCTAATGCCCGTCCGGCTTCCACATTCCTCAAACTATCGTCAATAAAGATAGCGTTTTCAGGATTAACAGTATAGCGGTCAAATAATATCTTATAAAACTCAGGAAAGGGTTTCCGGGTTTTTTCTTCTCCGCTTACAACAATACCCTCGAACCAATGCAGGAATTCAAACCGCTTCAAGGCAATCGGAAAAGTCTCGTGCGACCAATTGGTCAATGCATACAAACGGTGCGAATTGGCGTTTTTTATTTTTTCAAGAATATCCACGGTAGGTTGGATCGCTCCGCCGAGCATTTCTTCCCAACGACCATAAAAGGCCTTTATTTCCGTTTCCCATGCTGGAAATTCGGCAAGTTTTTCTTCGGTTGCTTTTTTTATGGGATAACCAGCATCCTGGTTTTCATTCCAATCGGAGGTACAAACATTTTGGAAAAAATATTGCTTACGCTCGTCGTCGCCGTCGAATATTTTATCAAAAACATAATTGGGATTCCAGTCAATGAGAACGCCGCCAAGGTCAAAAATAACAGTGTTATACATGTGTGTTTCTTTAAAATGAAAAAAGCGGGCAAATGTAAGGATGTTGGATAGGTGTGCAAAATGCCGACAGCCAACGGCTTAATGTACACAACAAACCATGCTAGAGTTTAAACCTCTATTTTGCCTTACCTTAGCAGGGTTATTCAAAATAAAGTATGCGACTATTTTTCAATATAATTTTCCCCTTGTCGTTTCTGTCAATTGGCTTTTGTTTAAATGCCCAGCCCTTGGAGCAGTTGCTCTCTGAGGCGGCACAAAACAATCTCCAGTTGAAGGCCATCCAACAGGAGCATCTTTCTATTCTGGAGCAAGGCCCCCAAGTCTCTCAAATGCCCGACCCTGAACTAGGCATTGGCATTTTCCCTTTACCTGTCGAAACCCGCCTAGGGCCACAATACCTTCGGTTGGGTGCTACCCAGATGTTGCCTTGGAAAGGGACATTACCTGCCAAGAAAGAAGCTGTTTTGGCAAAGGCAAAAGCGCAGTACCAGCAGTTGGATGTGGCCAAGCTTGACCTGTTTTACCAAATAAAAAAAGCCTATTTCGACCTCTATGAACTGGAACAGCTCCAAGTCATTGTCCGTCGGAGCAAACGTTTGTACAGCACATTGGAGCAGTTGGCCTTGACCAAGGTGGAAAGCGGTAAGGGCAGCCTTGCCGATGTGTTACGGGTGCAATTGAAAATACAGGAACTTGAGGCAGAAGAGGTTATTTTGGAAAATCAAAAACGAAAACCCTTGGCATCGCTCAACCAACTCCTCAATCAGCATCCTGATTCAATTATCCGAATTGTTGATTCATTGTCGTTTGCCGAAATACCTTATGATAAAAATAACTTAATAGCAGAGGTCGAGGGCAACCACCCGCTTTTGCAGATGTTCTCCTTGCAGCAGGAGGTGGCGGTGAAAAACAAGACCTTGAGCAATTTAGATAAAAAGCCTGATTTTGGGTTGGGCCTCGATTATATTTTTGTCGGCGAGCGCAGCGATGCCGATCCACCTGGCAACGGCCGGGACATACTGATGCCGAGGGCCAGTGTGAAAATTCCATTGCACAAAGAACAATATGCTGCCAAAATGCGGGAGGAGGATTTGAAGATTTCAAAACTCGAAGCACAAAAAGAAGATGCCAAAACCCGTTTTGCATCAGCCATCGAAAAAGCTTATGCGGATCAAAAGGACGCTGCCTTGAAACTGGAATTGTACAACGGATTGGAACGTGCCACTAAAGCTGCCATTGACATT
>CBDCVJ010000052.1:0-31418 GCA_965222975.1 Saprospiraceae bacterium
CATGCAAAGTGATAGATATGTAAATAATTTAACAATAGCTATTTTCGGAGGAGACCCTGAATGGATACCTATCGGTTTATCAGCATCTTCTTTATTAGAGATTGATGAGGCAAAAGGAGAGCATCATTGGGAAGAATTAGGTAAATCATTCGGCATAATTAAATTGGTGGGCAATGAAATTCTGTTTGTGCTTGATGGTCAACATAGGGTTATGGGATTACGAGAGGCTGTAAAGCTTAACAATAAGCTACTTAATCAAGAAATAGCAATCACTTTAATATCACATGACAATAATTTAGTAGGAAGAAAAAAAACTCGAAGACTTTTTACAACTATAAATAGATACGCAAAACCAGTATCTTTAGGAGAAACCATACTATTAGATGAAGATGATTTGTCAGCAATAATTACGAGATCATTAATTGAGGAGTACCAAAAGTTCAAGGGTAAAGATATTATTGCTTTAAATAAAACAGCAAACCTAATATTACCAACAGATAATAAGAGGTTTTCTACTGTGATTCAATTGTGGAACGTTAATGAATTACTCATTGACCATAAAGTAATATATCCAAAATATTCTGGTCCAAAAAGGAATTTAGTAAAAGTACGGCCATCTGACAAAGTAATAGATGGATATAAAAAAAGAATATTTTCTTATTGGGATAAATATTTCGACCTTTTTCCAAAATCAAAATCATTCATTGAAAAACAAGATGAAACAGCACGTGATAATGGTGGGCCTTTTTCCCTGAGGCCAATTGGACAAACAATATTTACAGAATATTATCTAAAAATGGAAAAATTGAATCGAATTGATGAATTAAAATTAATTAAAAAGATACCTGATAATTTGTCTGATAAATTTTGGCATTATGTCCTGTGGGAACCAATTGGAAAAGGAAAATTGATCGGTTCTAAGGCATATGCACGAGACTATATTTTTTATCATTTAGATTTGCCACTTACATCCTCTCAATTAAAAGCTTTGGAAGAAAATTACAAGAAATACACAAATAATGAAAATATGAGATTGCCCGATAGAATCATAAAATAAGTACGAAAAAGCATCTCGCATAATTATATATAATTATATATATGGTTTAGTTTTGGGGAAGCTTACACTTTCGCAGTAGTTTTGAATGATGGTTAAAAATATATGAAATTGCAAATGTAACTAATATGGTTACATAAGTTTAACCTTATAGTTGATTATTTGAATAAATATTATTACTTTTGTAAAAATTATCTAACACTTCAACCTTAAATTGTTATGGGAACTGAAATTTGGGTAGCAATCATAGCTTTAGTGGGGACGTTTTTTGGTGTTTTGGCAAATCTAGTCGCTAATATAAAAAATTACAAGTTGACTCGACTCAATTTGCAAATGCAAAATGAGCTTAAAGAGAGAGAAATTAAGATCAAAGAAAAAGAATTCAGCGTCACTGGATTAAAGGAGCAACTTAAAGAAATAAACAGGAAATTGATAGAATTCTATGAACCTGTTAAGAAACAATTGGACACATCTTATACATTTTATAAATTATTTAAAGAAGGATTTGATGAGGATTTTAGAGCCTTAGTTTATTTTTTAGATAAAAAGAATATCGACAAATTGCCAAAAAGTAAGAAAATTTTATTTCAAAATGTCTTGAAAGCAAATGATCGAATAATTGAATTAATTGACACTAAAATGGGCTTAATTGACGATGAATTTTATAGTGAGTATCATCCAGACCCAAAAGTAACAGATGTTGAATTGACTCATGGAGAAAATATATTACAAGTTTTAAAAGGACATTATAGTATGATGAATGATGTATTTGAAGGTCAATTTTCTACAGAAGATATGGATACTGTTAAGAATTATATTTACCCAAGGGAGTTCAACAAGATGTTAGATAATAGAATTGCTTCTCTAAATTCAGAAAAAACTAAATTATTATGGAAGATCGATAACCTATCTTCAATTTAAGTTGAGTTAGAATTTATTCTTTGTACATCTTTAGAACTATATAGAAAAGCATTGCCACTCTTTCTAAAAGCTAGTTTTCCCGCTTTCCTGAGATGCATAACATCACATGCTCGGATTTTAAGTGCTTTTTGAACTTGCTTACTTTTAAGCCATTCTGACACAGAGGTTTTACTTTTCATAAGGCTTTACATTTTAGCACTTGGATTAAATATAGTCAATAAATATTCGTGAAATCCTTTCCCCATTTTTGAGGCATCTTCTCTCATAAGTTTATTCCCCTTCTTGGTTATTTTAAAAATGCCAATATTGCCATCAGATTCAAGTGAGAATTTTTCATCCATAATTACGTTTTTTATTCTAGATTTTATTTTCTTCACTCCTTCTTCTCCGGGATATGGAAAGTGATTTACATAGTTTTTACTGTCTTTAGTAGTGCGGATTACATTTACTAATCGTTCAATTTTCTCATTTGGAAAGGTATTTCTCAGTGGAATTAATGCCCTGGCTTCTTGACTATTAAACCTTTTAGCCGCGATTTCTTTGGCAACAAATAGCTGGTCATTAGGCAATAGAGACTTAAGCGCATGAACAGAAAAAACACTATCTATTTTCCTAGTTGCGATCATTGATTTGACAGTGTCCGTTACTTTAAAGACAGCTAAAAATTTGTTAAGCATATCTGTAGATATTCCTAATTTTTTAGCTACTGTTTTTTTATCACCAATTTTTTTAATGAGCCATTCAATATTATTGCCGACTTCAATTAAGTCATCTGGGCGATTCCTTACATTGATATTTCCGGCAATTTTTGCCGTTATAGTATCAATTGATTTTTCAGCCATGATTAAAAAAGTTAATTAAAGTTCTCGATCCCTTCTTCGATACAACTTAAAAGAAAATCAGTACCCAATAAATTAGGATTTGACATCACTTCTTCATGTATCAATTCAAGTCCATCATCTATGTGTAGTTTTAGATATTTTGAGATTTCTTGGTTAGTTTTATACAAACTATATTTTTGACAAATTAAAGCTATATAAAAAGTCAAATGGTCACCGAATAGGACTCGCTTACTATATTCCTTCCCTTTAGAATCTTTTATATGTTCTAAAGAAAGTTTATCACTTTTTGCCAATGAATAAGCCAATGCCAATCTTGCAATAACATTTTCTGCTCCAAGTTGAAGTCTATTGGTTAGTTCTGTAACCCTAATTTTATTTGATTCTGAAGTCCTAATACTTGAGAACATTTTGCTGAATTTTTTTTGCTGATTCAAATAGTGCATACGGTTCAACTTGAACAAAAGAAGAAAAATCTTCATGTTCATTGTGAATTATAAATGCTGATTTCACTTTATCATTAAGCAGTTCATATTCATTTCTTGTCATTTCTTTTTCAAGTAACGGAAATAGTACAACCTGTTTAGAAATGGTAGGGTAAAATTCCGAAATGATATTTTCGGCATGAAGTGCGTCAAATTTCTGCAATGGACTATCAATAAAAACTGGGAATTCCAAATTTGACTCTTCAACCAAAGCTCTTAGTATAGATGTAGCGTAAAGTTGTTGTTCTCCTTTTGAAAGAGTGTCCTTATTGATTTCTTCCTTCCTTGAATTGTAAAGGATGATGTCAATAATTTCTTCTCCTACCTCAACCTTGACAGTTTTCACAAAAGACTCTTTGTGCATTAATACTTTTAAGCCTCTCAAGATTCTTTTTTCCAAAGCTTTCTTTTTTTCAATTTTTATTTTTTTGATGAAATCATCTAGCTCTGAAATCAAGCGTTTAGCCAGCTTGTCTTTTTCAATAAATCGTTCATGGACTTTTATTTTTTTAGCCAACTGTTCACTTACCTTTTTCTTGGATGTTATTTCAATTTGAGCTGCACCTATTTTTTGATGAAGTAAATTGCTCCTTTCTTCAATCGATTTTATGGTCTTATCCTTTTCACTTTTCTCATTCCTATATTTAGCTATAATTCCATCTGTCTCCTTTGATTCAGCATCACTTAATTTCCTTGATACTTGTCCAAATAGTAAACGCTTATTTCTTAATTCCTTAGCTAAATTCTTTGTCCTATTGGCATATGTTGTTTTAAGCTGTTTATATAAAGAGTTAAATTCATTGTATTCTTCCTCGTCAAATTGATGTAGAATGTTCATCTGTTTCTTTTCTTCGCTCTGTTCGTTTTTTATCAAATGTTTATTTACAAGGTTGACTAATTTCGATTCATAATAATCACTAATAGCTTTAGTTACTCCTATGGTTGGTTTCGGTCTTAGCTTCTTAAATGAAGTTATCAATTTTTCTCCTTTACTGTTTAATATCTCTTGATGTGAATTTATTTCATAATAGGCTTTTTCATCGCTAACCTGTTCATTAAGAGAACTCATTAAATTCCCAACAATAGCGAATGGTGCAAACTCTAAAAGTTCTTTAAATTCAGTTTTTAATTGGTTGATCTCTTTATCTAATTCGTATTTTTCAATTTTCAGATTGTTAATTTCATCAACAGATAGAGCACTTCCTTCCCTAATCAGTTTTTCTTGAAGGTCATTAGACTGTTTTTTTAGCAATGTTCTTTCTTCATCTAATTGGTCTAAATCAATCTTGTAATCTATTATATTATTTTCAAGATTTTCTATTTCTTTTTTGAATAGGTCAAATTTCTTTTGATCTTCAGGCTTAGCAGATGTTTTCCTAAAGCGCAATGTCAAGTCTTGTAAATTCTTTTTTAATTCTTCATATTTCTTTATCCCTAAAATTTCAGAATAAGCTTTGCTTAGATTTCTTTTATTTGCTAACGATTTATTCTCAGCCAGGGAAACAATTTTTTCAGAATCAAAGAAGAAGAATTTTGCAACTTCTTTTGGTAAGATAAAATCTTGAATAAATAAGTCATTACCCACTTCTTTGGTCAATTCATTGTCTTGTCCATCAATCTCTATTTCTAATTCATCTGTTCCCCTATTAAAATGTCCAGTTCTTAGTATTTTTATTTCATCAGAAGTTATGGTTGGAATATTAATGTCACCAAAAGTAATTGATACGGAAAAGTCACGAAGTCCTTCTTTGTAAGACAATCGGTTTAAGCAAGATTGAATGAATTTAGGATAGCCGCCAAGTTCATTAATTTGCTGTTTGTATATCTCATCAACATCCCTCATAAACTTCCCGTACAAACACCAAATTAAGGCTGTAAGAAATGTTGTCTTGCCATATCCATTGTTTCCAGATATTATAAATACGTTTTTAGCTTTTTCGGGGCTAAAAAATAGGCTATGAGAATTTTTATAAATTCTAAAATTATTGATTTCTATTTTTTTAATATACATATTCCTTAGTTGGATATAGATGCTCTTCTAACTGTTTTTCAAGGTCTTTTTGCAACCCCCAATTGTTCATTAGTAAAACTTTGGACTTTTGCAAAGAAAGTAATTTATTGATAAGCTTGAAGTCTTCTTCATCATTCCCACAACTCCTTAGTAGTATCTCTTTTTCTTTTTTCAAATTCTTATCTATCTCAGTTTCAAATCTGAATTTTTTCCCAAAAATGTTTTTGTAAATTGTTGGCACATCATATTCAAATATATAGTCTCTGTACCAAGTAACCTGAATTGCAACAAGTTCTTGATTGGTGATTAAAGAAATACCTGGTTGTTCTATTTGTATTTCTTTTTGTGCTTTAAGTACTTGTTCCAATATATACTTTCTCCACTTTGGATGGTATGCTCCCAGTCCAGGGGCATTATTCCTTCTCCTATTCATCCTATACTTTAATGGATCATAGTCAGATGATTCACGATCAATCGTCATTGAAAGAAAATCTCTAATTTCTAATAAAGGAGTCATCCATTCCTCTCCATTTTCAATCAACCCTTCCATTGATTTATCCTTTTTGACTACTGTACATACCCAGCACCCAAAGCGGCTATTTCCACAAGAAGGAATAGATATATCAGTTATCAGAGGGCAATCGCCTCCACTAGCGTTGCCGTAAAGTGTAACTAAGTCACGGTTTTGAGCTTTCCAAGGGGATGGTGCAGCCAACAAGTACTGCCAGACTTCATCAGTTGAAACGTCCTTTATGGGGGCATAAACGTATGCTCTTGGAAGGTTATGCTTTCTTAGCCTACTTCCTTTTATTTCATGCCTTTTCATCGTCTTAGCCCTATTGGAGCTTTCATCAGTTCGAGTTCCAAGTAAGATGATTACTTCGCCAGATTCATTTACTTTATCAAGAATAAATCTTGTTGTTGGACTTATTTTGAGCCTTTCTGTACACCACCTAAATTTACTATTCGGAGCTGGATAACCTTTACCAATCATATTGACCCAAAAGCTATCCACCAGCTTAGGAGTGGTTTGATTGACTGTAAAAGGCAGTTTTTGTCTCTTTGCAGCTTTTTCTAATGAGGAAAGTATTTTTTCAACATAATTAAGAATCTTGGGGTTTTCAACTAGCGTGTTGTTACATATAATGTGTACAGGCCGTTTTCTTTCTTCAGGTTTTACCTTTTTAAGGGCATACCATACCAGTTGAAGCAACATTGTCGAATCTTTACCCCCGCTAAATCCTATGATCCAAGGACGATCTCCGTCCTGTTCAAGGTATTGATCAAGAATTTCGCTTTCCAGTTTTTTTCTATCGAATGCCATAATAAATGGTTGGATTTGGCCGCAAAATATTAAAATTTTAAGTGCTTATGAAAAGCAATGTAAGCTAACGCTTTGCATGTTGATAAGTTCTGAAATTTTATGCTGTAAATATTTATAAAAGTATGAATCCTATTCGTTTTAGGCTTCATCATAAGACCGAAATTGATCACAGGTGTATTGAATTAGTTTTGGTTTTCATTAAGCTAATATGGCATGCAGGGTTAGTTTTTGTCAGCAGGTCTTTTGAGAAATACCCATCTGAGTGGCACATCCGCTTAGAAAATCTGAAAACGACCGACGAGCATGGCTCAGCGATAGTGAGCAGGAAAGAGTTTCAAGGTGTGTCGGTTCGACGCATCTTTTTTGAAAGGAAGAAGGAATCTACACCAACAGTCCTTTTGATTTGAAAAGAGTCGTTAGGTCATTTTTTAACTTTACTGAATCGAAATCCTCAATTTCCCATTTCTCGTACAAATCAATGGACACTATGAACAATCTGGCCATAGTATCTAGTAAATCGCTCTTAATTGCATTTTGCACACGGTCGAATGGGAGGTTTAGCTCCATTTTGACCTTTTTTTCAGTGGGGTCATAGGAAGCATCATTGGGGTGCAAGGTATTGGACGGTTGGACTGCTACATAAATGAAGTGGATTCTTTGGACGCCGCTACCATATTTGGAGAGGTCAATCTCATTCAGTGCAGACTGGATGGGTTCAGTATTCACCTTGTCGCTAACCTCATGCCAACAGACCTCACTTATTTTAATACCTGTTTTTGGTGCAGTAGAAATCATGGCTTTGATTTTTAAGTGTTAGTTGTCCTGCTTGTTGCCAGGAGGCCGAATCAATAGAAAATCCCTTTTCAAACATTCTGGCAACAAAGGGTAATGATAGATTTTGATTCTCTCCTGTCGCAAACAAGCTTCCAATGAACCAACAAATTGGACTTGGTACTTGAGGTGCATGGCCTCCAAGCTATTTCCATATCGTCCTTTCTTTCCCTTCGTCGTGATACCATATTTCCAAACCTCTCCGACTCGAAGAAAAATAGTCACCGAATCCACACCTGAAGGCTGACAACTATAACAAGGATAATGGCCATTGGCCTTGGCAGTCAGAACGTATTGCTCTGCCATATCCATGTCATCCAATTCCTTCACAAGTTTTTTCTCCCGCCAATCCGCAAGTTTCGGCTTGAGATTCTCATCGAATTCAATAAAGGGTATAGATGCTAAGATAAGTAAAATTAGCAGGAAGGGCTTGAAGGGGAACGTTGGCTTAGATTTCTCCTTCTGCCCTATTCGAGGGTCGAGTACCATGTCGTATCGGCTGTTTGATGAAATACGGTGTGTCGGAATTTTGCCGATACGCTATTTAGGGTACGGACGGTCAGTCCGTGCCTTTTTGAGTAGAGTAAAGATAAAAGAATTCTTTAAATTTAAGCAGAGGCAAATACTATTAAAAATGTATGATATAGGTAGAGCAGTACTTTATTTATTTTGGAAAATAGGTGTGCATATAAAAACAATATTATCATTTCGCATGAATAAAATTATTTTCTTAACCATTTAATTAAAAAATTCATGTTGGAATTCTGCAATAAGTTCTTTTACTTGTTGATAAACTCCTTCATCTCTTGGGGTGGCAATCCTTTCTCTTGCTTTATTGTTGTAATCTTTTGCAATTAGTAAAAAATCTAAATTTTCCTCAATTATTGATCTACGCAAATTATACCAACTTAAAGTATCATAGAATCTACCTTGCCAATCCCTTTGAATAGTTTCGTATCCTCTAAATTCGTCATATAAGTGCTTGATTTCTATAAATTGATTTTCGGAGCCTGTTTTACAAATATAATAAATATAGCTATTTAGTATATATAAATAAGAACGCCTTCTTGTATCTATTTTATCTATATCAGTATCTTTAATTTTTTTCAAATGATCTACCGCTTTTTTGGCCAGATGAGTAGCCATTAAGCAATAATCTTTATATTCTTTACTTTCCATTATTTGACTCCATTGCTTTTTTGAACACTTCTCAGGAATTACTGGAATATCATCCCTCAGTTTTTCCCATACTCTAAAATATGCATAGGCTTTTCCTATCCAAATCTTATAATTAGGACTATTGTTATTATTTATAATATGAAAGACTTCAGGAATTTTAAGAGCTTTTCGTGTCTGTAGCATCCCAAGTGATGCCGCATGTATTAATGCTATTTCATACCTCGGATATCTCGGCATAATCCTTTCACACATATGTGTTATTAACTGATGCTTTTCTAATATCCATAACACAGCTAAGCCAGTAATTAGATTTTCAGTACCTTCGGCATCATTTACATCATCTAAAAAAAATGTAGCAATTTCAGATATTCTATTTTTAAATTCACTTCTTTCATCTTCTTCTCCGACGGAATTAATAAGACTTAGCGTGAATTGTTGTATCTTGCGATCATTTAATGGAGTTAGTCCAAAACGGATTAAACCAAAATCTCTATATACATCCAAACCGTCGACAAAATCTAAATATTTAAATAGTTCATCTTTTACACCCCTGAAAGTATTAAAAATTTTCGTTAACAAATCTGCTTTGTAGTAGTCGTTTTTAAGCTTTTCAATAATTTCTTCGCCTTCCATACTTACATATTCTCCAATGTTTTCAGCTTTTAACCTGTAGTCTCTAAATTTTTTTAAAGAGTTATTAAACTGTTCTTTAGCTTTATCTTTAAGCCATATTTTTTTTATAAACTCAATATTAATAAGTTCTTTTATTCCTAATTCAAAATCAATCCATTTCTTTTCTAAAATTTCGCCTATGTAGTTAAATTCCTTATACCGTCCAGCAATTATTCTTTGAATTACTTTTTGTTTTTCCCTAAGATCATCAGAAAAAACACTTTCTAACTCTTTATTTGGAGTGTCACTGAATATTGGGAAAAGAATAAAGTATAAAGAATTTCTAATAATTGGAATAAAACTACCGTCTAATTGATAATGAAATAATTCGCGGTCTGATTCTTTCAAAATTTTAATTGCTTTGTGAATGCCTTTAGAACTTGAATAAAATATAGGCAATGGAGCATTCTTTTGGGACGATTTATATTTGTCTAGTTCTTTTTGAAGATGATACATTGCCAAAGCATCAACATAATTACTTTTCTGAAAGGATGACTGAGGTCGGGCTTTGTCAAAGGCAGTCTTGATTTTTTTAAATAAATTGGTTTTAATTATTCCTCTAATATTATTTTTTGAACCATCTTTCAGAATCAAAAGATTACTGTTGTACATGTGTTTTAACCTGTCAAGCCAAAATGGTGTGCCTAGTAATTGTTCAGCTTTAAATAGTTCGTCTGCCCTCGTTTTTAAATTTTCAAGGTATTTATACGTTATTTTCTTTTCATCAGCTGAATCTAAATCGTTTAAAATTTCTTCCAATCCTAAGAAGCATAAGAATTCGTCTTCTATTAATTTGAAATGCATGTCTATTTTGTTTCCAAAACGAAACATTCCTCCCTCCATTATTTTTTGTGACAGCTCCATTTGATGCGATGGCAAGAGGGCTATTTCCCCATAAAATCCTTTAAATGCAAAACTATGCACCAAAACCGATAAATCACCCTTAAACCTGTCGAAGTCAAATTTATGGTAAAGTTCAAATGCCCGTATTCCCTGAATAATATCAATTATTTCATAAGTATCAAAATAAGTATTCAAATTAGAGTATTCATTTTCCAACATAAATATTGTGAAAATTTCATTAATTTCTAAAATAGAATTATGTATAAGCATAATTTAAGTTAGTTTGATTCAATTAAGCTTTTAAGAAGGTGAGTATGTCGACCAAAAAGACTTTCAATTTTAGACAAAACCTCTTCATCTGATTCATAAAACTTATTTCTTATGTTTTCATTTTTAATGTCAATTAATTCAAATTGTTTATTAGAGACTACTGCGATACTATGTTCAAGTAACATGCCTTTTAACTTATCATGGTAATGTTCATTTAAATAAAGAATTAATGGAGAGTACAATTTCATCATTTCGTGGTTTTCGCTTTTAAACATTTTAGCAAAATCAGAGACAATAGAGCTACAAACTTTTGAGTCAGACATAACCGACTCAATAACTTTAGTTGCTCTCTTCGGTGACAATTCAAACAAATTAAGAAGCTTAGAAATTGAAGTATATTCCTCAAAGTTTAGGGATATTGATTCTGTGCTCTTTTTCGGCAACTCTGATAATTCACTTAACTTGGCTTCGATAAGATAGAATTTTGGATGTTTTAATGAATTATTCACAATTTGCTGAATCCAATATTTGCTTAACTTTTCCTTAAATTTCATAAATTCGATAATCCTATCTTCGTAATTAATTTTTAAGTAATTGTATAAAGCAGATCGAATCGACCATTTAAATAGGGGCAAGAATTCCTTTGAAGGATTAAATTCATTTAGTGTGTTCAGAAACTCAATGGTTTTTATTGATTTAGCTGGATTTATTTTGTTGTAAATAGTAATCAATACTGGGGCAAGGTATGGTTCGTTCTTGATGTTTATTTGATTTTCAATCCACAGATTATCATTGTCAAAAGCGTATAGCCGAGTCAGGAGTAAAAGTAATTCAAGTTTAGTAATAGGTGAGATAATGTTAGACGCAATTAACCCTTTCAAATATTGAACCGATAGCCCCATTCCTCTTGCTGCTACTAATGTTGATATTTTTTCTTTTATATTAATACTATCTTTTCCATATTCGTGATTTATTGCCTTTTCAAAGATTTTTTCAATTGAAGAAGTAGCTTTATGTAAAGTGTCAGCAGGTAGATCAAACAACCATTCAATGGTGTCTTGATAAGGATTAAGAGTGCCCGACAATTCGAAGAACTCATTGATAATTTCTTGTTTCTCTAATAAGAAACCCTCGAAGAAATCATAAATTTCCTGTTGGTCTAAAGAATTCAAATAGATGTATTTTAATCCACCTATTTTTCTATCATTAGATGCTTTAGTATTAACAATTGAAATGCGAGATATAATAAATTTGCCTAATTCTTTAAACGTTATACAATCTTTACCTTTTATTTTGATATATTCCTTTATGACACTAAACCCTCTTCCAATTCCCTCAAATTCTAATTGGGTTTTTAAATAATGAGAAATAGCAATATTAACAGGTCGAGAAATTATTGAATCACTTTGAAGTAACGCATCAAATGTCAAGCCTTTTGGAAACTTGCCAGGGCTTTTTACTTCTATGTATTCTGGATGTATTATGATTTGGATTGGAGCTTGTAAATTGTAATCTCGATGCGCAAACGCATTTGACACTAATTCTCTGATAACCCTAAATTCACTTTCTTTTAAAACACTTGAATTTAACCTTTGTCCTGCTGAATTAAAAAAATATATATCCGAATTGTTCTTAACTATGTTGAGTATCTCCTTAATTTGATTTCCGATAGGCCCGTTTACAGTTTTAACTATAAAATTATTTGAACCAGGCTCTCCGATTATTATTTTTGTATCTAAAAACCTAAAAGATTTATGTGGAAATTTATGAAAGCAGATTACTGCTTCTTTATGTAATAATTGTTTTCCTCGGTAAGGTATCGGGGAGAAAAAATTTAATTTATTTAGTATTTTTTCCTTGTTGCTTTTGTCCCACTTAATTTTATCATTTTCCTTTTTGAAATATTGTTCAACTAAATCCCAGTCTAATTCTTCGATAGTTGCATCAATACACGGATGCTTTAATTCATCTGTCGTTTTGTATAGAAACTTTAATTCTCTTTCAGAAGTGATAATTTTTTTTTCATCACTTGTATGAATTGACGAAGAACCACTAATGTTCTTAGCAATCCAAAATCTACTTTTTGCTCCAGAAATTTGGTATTTAGGAGACTGAATAAAAGTAAGATATTCTGTTTTATTTAATTCATTATTAATATAATCTACAATATCGCTAATTAAAACAATTCCTTGTTCAGTTTTTCTTCCTCCCAATCCAGATTTGAGTCCTTTACAAAACAGGTATGTAAAAAGACTTCCTTCTCCTGTTGGTAGTTCAAAACTTTTTTCAACTCTACTTGAAGATGCAATATATGCAATTCCTTCTGGAATTGATTTGGGAAACTTTGAAGGGATTTTTTCTTCACCTTTTACTCTTTCAGTTATAGCTCCACTATGGCACGAATCAATAATTATTATTGCATTTTTAATCTTTTTAATAAAATATAAATTTTCAATTAGGTTGTCGAACAATAAATACGATTTTAACTTGTCACCAAATTGGAGAGCAAATTTGTCACCAAATATAGTTCCGTGTCCAGAGTAATAAAAGATTAGCTGATTATTAGCGTTCCAGTTTATAGAAAATGTATTTAGTTCATCAAGTAATTGGATTTCGCTCTCACAGTTATAGAGATGAAAGGATTCTTTAGGGTCACAACACCCAATGTCCTGATCTCGGAGTAATGTTATGACATTGCTCGTGTCTGTTTCTCCAGATTTTAATTCTCTACCAGCCCTAGCGTTAACAACAAAAGCGATTCTTTTTGCAATTAAATCATTACTCATTTTCATTTGTTTTTGTAATCTCTATTGATAATGATTTATTTAGTTGATTACTTTCAATTGTTGAAATTAATTTGTCAAATTCACGCTTTGATAAATTGTTCATCTCTATTGAGTAGTCATCATTTATAATTTTTATTGAATATTTTGGTTTATTAGATTTCCAATAATTTATGACATTAATAGTAGCAATTACAGCACTTAATGATACTCCGATAACTGATAAACCGATAGTAAGTCCACCATCTTTAGCACCCTTTAATAATTTTTTATTTTGTAATACTTTTCCTTTAATCTCTTCTTCAATCAAAAAAGATAGGTTGTTTAGATTATAAGAGTCGTTCTCTTGAATACTTCCTGTTATCGATATATTTAAATTTATTGTCATTTTATCTTGAAATTATATTCATTATAAATTTAATGATGATTCCTTTTGAAAGTCCATTGAAAAACAATAGTCTATCATAATTAAAAAGTGCAATTTAATAAATTTGAGAAAGTTTGAGTAAACTGTTACTATGCAGGTTTAGGAATAACTGGCTAATTCTAATGAGAAATGTCAATTAATTCCAACTCCTTTGAGAAATTCAAGAAATTTCTCCGCAAGTCAATGTGGCTGTCCTCTTCCCCTAAGCCGCAACCGCTGAAAAGTAGAGATTCTGATTTGCTTTTTCAAAATCATCGGGAGTAGAATATCCGATGGAACTGTGTGGCCTGAGTGAATTATATTCAAGCCACCATTTCTGTAACTGCTCATTGAGTTTGGGGATGCTGACAAACCATTCCAAGTTGAGGCACTCTTTTCTCAACGTCCCGTTCAACCGTTCGATCAGGCCATTTTGACTTGGTTTTCCCGGTTGGATGAACTTAAGTTCAACGTTGTTTCTACCAGCCCATTCTTCCAGTTTTCCAGATATAAACTCCGGGCCGTTGTCACAGCGGATGTATGATGGGCAACCCCGCCATCCTACGGCCTGGTCCAATACTTCGGTCAGGGTTTTGGCCGAAATACTGGGGTAGGCTTCTGTCCATAGGGCTTTGCGGGAACACTCATCCATGATGTTAATGATCCGGACCTTTTCCTGGCCCGGCCCTGTCCTCTTCCCCTAAGCCGCAACCGCTGAAAAGTAGAGATTCTGATTTGCTTTTTCAAAATCATCGGGAGTAGAATATCCGATGGAACTGTGTGGCCTGAGTGAATTATATTCAAGCCACCATTTCTGTAACTGCTCATTGAGTTTGGGGATGCTGACAAACCATTCCAAGTTGAGGCACTCTTTTCTCAACGTCCCGTTCAACCGTTCGATCAGGCCATTTTGACTTGGTTTTCCCGGTTGGATGAACTTAAGTTCAACGTTGTTTCTACCAGCCCATTCTTCCAGTTTTCCAGATATAAACTCCGGGCCGTTGTCACAGCGGATGTATGATGGGCAACCCCGCCATCCTACGGCCTGGTCCAATACTTCGGTCAGGGTTTTGGCCGAAATACTGGGGTAGGCTTCTGTCCATAGGGCTTTGCGGGAACACTCATCCATGATGTTAATGATCCGGACCTTTTCCTGGCCCGGCCCCACAACCCAATCGCTTACAAAATCCATCGCCCAGCCTTCATTGACTTTATCCGGTGCCAGTAAACCCAGGTATTCCCGGCGGATTTTCTGTCGTTTTGGGGGCAACCTCAAATGAAGTTCCTCTTGTCGCCATATCCGATATATCCGCTTGTGGTTCCAGGAATGGCCCTGGCGACGTAAAAAATGAAAAACCATCCAGAACCCCCAGGCAACAAAACGTTTGGTGACCTGGTGCAATAATCCCGCAATCAGGGCATCCATCTCTTCTGGCCGGTGACCCTTTTTGCGCAGGTAATAAGATTGGCGCCTAAAGCCCAGAACGGAACAGGTCAGCCTGACACTTATCTGTCTATGCTCTTTGAAATGATCTATCATTTCTTCTTTTCGTCCTGGGCCTGCCACTTTTTTAGCATCTCATAACCTTCAGAGAGGATCTCATGGTTCAGGCTCAGTTCGGCATACATTTTCTTGAGACGGGCGTTCTCCGCCTCCAGTTCCTTTAGACGGCGCTTGTCCCCGTCCTGTTGGATAGCCAGGCCTTTTTTCCATTTGTGAAAAGTGGCCGGGCTGATCTGGTGTTTCCGGCAAATTTCTTCGACAGTTTGCCCGGCATCTTGTTCTGCCACGATCGCCAGGCGTTGAGGTTCGGTAAAACTACTTTTGCGCATCACTAAAATTTTTAGAAAGTTAGAAAATATTCAGCTAACTCTCTGATTTTCCGTGGTTGCGCTTATTGGGAAGAGGACAGCCCCACAACCCAATCGCTTACAAAATCCATCGCCCAGCCTTCATTGACTTTATCCGGTGCCAGTAAACCCAGGTATTCCCGGCGGATTTTCTGTCGTTTTGGGGGCAACCTCAAATGAAGTTCCTCTTGTCGCCATATCCGATATATCCGCTTGTGGTTCCAGGAATGGCCCTGGCGACGTAAAAAATGAAAAACCATCCAGAACCCCCAGGCAACAAAACGTTTGGTGACCTGGTGCAATAATCCCGCAATCAGGGCATCCATCTCTTCTGGCCGGTGACCCTTTTTGCGCAGGTAATAAGATTGGCGCCTAAAGCCCAGAACGGAACAGGTCAGCCTGACACTTATCTGTCTATGCTCTTTGAAATGATCTATCATTTCTTCTTTTCGTCCTGGGCCTGCCACTTTTTTAGCATCTCATAACCTTCAGAGAGGATCTCATGGTTCAGGCTCAGTTCGGCATACATTTTCTTGAGACGGGCGTTCTCCGCCTCCAGTTCCTTTAGACGGCGCTTGTCCCCGTCCTGTTGGATAGCCAGGCCTTTTTTCCATTTGTGAAAAGTGGCCGGGCTGATCTGGTGTTTCCGGCAAATTTCTTCGACAGTTTGCCCGGCATCTTGTTCTGCCACGATCGCCAGGCGTTGAGGTTCGGTAAAACTACTTTTGCGCATCACTAAAATTTTTAGAAAGTTAGAAAATATTCAGCTAACTCTCTGATTTTCCGTGGTTGCGCTTATTGGGAAGAGGACATGGCCTTGTCATAAAAAAAACAACAAAGTGGAAGCTTTTGTAAGCTTCCACTCTACTAGCCAAACAACTTTCCTTTTGTAAAAATCATTTAGACAATGATATTATTTCATGTATCACACTTTGAAATAGTATCTAAAATTAATTTTCATTTCTACTACCACTATGTTGTCAAATTAAAAAGTTCAGATTGAACTTCTGGAATAAGTTCTTTCAATCTCTGATAAATCCCTTCATCTCTTGGAGTAGCTATTCTATCTCTGGCTCTCTCATTGTAATCTTTGGCAACAAGTAAGAATTCTTCATTTTCTTCTAAAATAGCCCTCCGTAAATTATACCAACTTAACGTATCATAAAACCGCCCTTGCCAATCTCTCTGATTAGATTCATATCCCCTAAATTCATCATATAGTTGTTTTATTCCTTTGAATTGTTCTTTAGTGCCAGTCCTACTAATATAATATATATAGCTATTTAAGACATAAAGATAATGGCGTCTCCGCACATCCTGCTTTTTGACATCTATGTCTTTTATTTTTTTTAGATGGTCGACTGCTTTTTTAGCTGAATCAATGGCAACTAAGCAATAACTTCTATATTCATCACTCTTTATCAATTGATTCCAATGTCGATTAGTAGTCCTTTCTGGAAGTGCTGGGATATTGTCCCCCAACTTCTCCCATATTCTATAATATGCATATGCTTTTCCAATCCATACTTTATAATTATTCTTCTGTTTCTTATAAACACAATTGATAACTTCAGGGATATTTCTAGCCTTTCGTGTTTCAAGCATACCCAATGCAGCCGCATGAATTAATGCGATTTCATATCTTGGATAATTAGGCCGAATTTTATTTCCAATTTCATCAATAAGTTCATACTTTTCTAATATCCATAATATTACAATCCCAATCACTAAGTTATCATTGCTTTCGTCATCAATTGGGTCTTCATATAAATAGGTTGCAAGTTCAGATATTTTATGGTGAAATTCATGTCTATCCCCTCTATCCTTTATTGAATTGATTAAACTAATAAATTTTGACTGAATCCGAGGACACTTCATACTTTCAATGCCAAACCTAGTTAGTCCAAAGTCCCTGTAAACATCGATGCCTCCAATGTATTCAGTGTATTTTTTTATTGGTTTATGAACATCACTTAACGCATTAAAAATTTTAGTTAATAAATCAGCACGCGTATAGTCCTTCTCTAATTTCTTTATCATATTCTTAGACTCCGCATCAATATAGCTGTCTAAATTATTTATTTTATTTCTATAGTCTCTAAATTTATCCAAAGAGTTCCCTAATGAATGATATGCTTTTTCTTCAAACCATATGTTTTTAATAAATTCGAGATTAATTAACTCTTTAACTCCATTTTCAAAATCTTTCCATTTTTCTTTTAACACATCATTAAAACCCATTGTTTTTAAAAATAGAATATCTTTATATTGCCCTGTAATTATATTTTGAATTTCATTCCTTTTGCTTGTTAAATCCTTAGAAAAAACTTCTTCAATGTTCTTGTCTGCATCCTTTCTAAATACAGGATGCAAAATAAAATATATTGAATCTCTAATAATTGGTATAGGCTTACCTTCTTTTTTATAGCAAAGCAGTTTTTTGTCGTTTTCTCTAAGGATTTTGAAAGCTTTATGTATTCCTTCCGAGCTAGTATAAAATATAGGCAAGGAATTCTTAGACCTATTTTTTTCGTATTTTTCAAGTTCTTTTTGCAGATAATACATGGCAAGGGCATCAACAAAATTACTTTTTTGAAAACTAGGGCTTTGCCGCGCCAAATCAAAAGCTTTTTTTATCTTTTTAAATGTTTCCGTCTTTAATACTTGATGAATTCTATAATTGTCGTTTTCAAAAACCAATAAATTTTTTTCGTTTCGGAGATACTTTAATCTATCAACCCAATATGGTTTCCAGAGAAGCAAATCAGCCTTAAATATTTCGTCAGCTCTATGTTTTAAAGAGTCTAAGTAAGTTTTTTCAATCTTTTTATTTTTTGATAAATTAATTTTTTTTAATAGACTTTCTAAGCCTAAATATTGCAAAAATTCGTCTTCTACAATTTTGAAATGGTTGTCAACTTTCCATTCTTGAGCTATATTTCCATCAAGTAACTTGCTTGCAAGTTCATCCTGATGAGGTGGGAGCATATAAATTTTGTCATAAAACCCTTTAAAGGCAAAACTATGAACTAAAACAGCCGAATCGTTTTGAAATCTATCAAAATCAAATTTATGATATAACTCAAACGCCCATATCCCCTGAATAATTTCTATCACGTCATAAGTGTCAAAATAGACTTTAAACTTAGAAACAGATTTTTGTTCAAGGCTATGAATAGAAAAGCTATCTTCTATGTCTGAGATCGTCTCCTGAGCTAAAAAAGAATTCATAGATTTTATTTTTTCATCATTAATTCATCTAATTTCTTATATTTTTTTCTATTGGAAATTATGGCATCTATTACCTCCGAATCACCATTATATTTCTCTATGCGATTATTCCAATTACTTAAGTCTATTAATTCGCTTTGATCTAAAAAACTTATGTTATTAAACCTTAGTTTATCCCGCACAATTTTTTGAGAGTTTTTATTTAGCATAGTCATTGCATTCATAATCTTTTGGCGAATTTCTTCGCCCCCCTCTCTAAATAATTGTGATAATTTTCTAAAAATGTTTTCATCTTGAATCTTTTCAATGATTTTTTTTACATTGGTATATTTGATTTCGAGATCATTTATCAGTGCTGACAATATTTTTTCAGTTTTATCTTCTACAGGCTCGATATTTTTTAATTCTTTAACAACCAAGTCGAATTTTGGATGCAACAATGTTGCATCAACTATTTCAACAATCCAATTTTTTGTTAGTCCATCTTTGAATTCTGCAAAAGCTTCAACTCTTTTGGTCTGATTGATTTTCAAAAAATTATAGATGGCAGAACCAACACTCACCCTAAAGTATGGCAATAACTTGGCTGTAGGTTTAAACTCCAGATCATTCAACTCAGTGAGTATATCAAGCACTCTTCTAGGGTTTCCTTTTTGATAAGCAGCAATTAAAACTGGAGCAAGTTCTGGACTTTCTTGTAAAGAAATATTTCTCTCAAGGTATAGATTATCTTGGCCAAATTCATCAAGCCCGCTTAAGAGTAACCATAAATCTAACTTTTCTTGAGAGGCTCTCTTTGCATTCTTTATCCGATCTTTAAGATAAGAAACTGATAAGCCTATTTTTTTTCTTGAAACAATTGCATTTATCTTTTCTATTACCTCTTGATTTTTTTGTTTTTTGTAAAGGCCATCAGTGGCCTTATCGTATGCAATTTCAAAACCCCTCTTCGCTTTATCTAAAGTCGCAGTAGATAAATCCATAATCCAATCAAATGCAACTTCTTCTGAAGAAATCATCCTCTGGGGCTTGAAGAGTCGTTTTATTTTTTCCTTTTCAAAAAGGAGAAAATCCTCAACAAACTCTCTCATTTCTAAAGAATTTAAACTATCTGTAAAGGAATTAAGGGAAGACAAATTAGTGAATTCTTGATTATTTTCCTCTGTAATTTCTACTATTAATTTTTCTAATTTAGTTGAATAAGACATAACAAGCTTTTAATTTAGGTTAGGTTAATCATTAAGAGTATAACAATTTGTAATATTTTTTATTTTTAGAAATTTGCTTCTTCCCACAGCTTCGGGGACTGGTAAATTACTCCCTTCATATTTTGGGCGAATATATCCATGAAATATTTCGCCATTATTATAATTTGCAGGTTGCCATTGGGGATTAAAGTCTGAATCGCAAAAAGTAGGGCGATAAAGTTTAAATCCGTCTTTTATGCAATAATGGCATTGGAATGAGAACGCAATTAATGGATTATAAAGTTCATTTATTGGTTGACTTAAACCTAAAAGTTTTCGCATTTCTTGAGTGTCCCACTTTAACAATAGGTCATAAACAGATTCTTTGTGGTCTACAGGATGCCATGCCACCCAAATTAAGTGCTCTGCTTCTCTAATTAAAAACTCACCATAATCTTTGAAAGTTCTGGTTATATCTGGCCACTCCTTGAGATCATCAATAAAATTTTCAAAAGCCCCATCTAGAAAAAAGTAATTCCTGTGCTTTTTTTCCAAGTAGTTTCTGAATCTTTCAAGTGGAAGCACAGTCCCAAAAGAAATAGGAGACGAACACCCAATGAAATCACCTTTTAGTTGAAGGCTATTATAAAATTCCTCTCTTAGCTTGGCCTTCAGGTCTTCGATCAAGTGTTCTTGAAATACATGTCCTTGAACAGTACTTGAGTGAAAATTAATCATAGTCTTCAACACTTCATCCATGCTATCGTCATCGAGGAAATGCTCGTTCTGCAAATTACTACACACTCTTTTTTCACACCCATTCCAAGTATTAAGTATTGAGGATACCAGTCTTTGTTCGTGTTCGTTAAGAGCTAAGAAACGGCTTCGAAAACTCATGGTCTTTCTTTAGGGTTTTACCCCACAGGATTTTAGTTTTTGTTTAACTATGTACGGCCTGCCTGAAGTAAGGAGGAAGAAGCCTTCGGCAGCTCTTATTCCAAACAGCTTGACAGACAATAAGATAGCCCAAAATTAGGTATTAAATCCTTATTTAAATAATTTCGACCTTGGGTTTTATAGAATGTAAAGAACTTGAATCGCCTTTGGGAACAGGGGGGTAAGATAGTTAAAGGATAAGACTCATTAGGGAGGCAAAACAGGAATTGTTAAAATTTCAATTTTTTTTTTGGGTTCTTTGTGTACGACACCACGTACTAGAATTTGGGAGGGAGGAATAAATTTCATGAGTTTAAGGAGTGTGTTGATGTCCTAAGGCATTCTTATCTTAGGGGCTCCTTAACAAAAGAAACTATTAGGACATCGGTTTTATAGTCGTTCTGTTTGATAATTAAATGGAGAAAAAGCAATTCTCTCAAGAGAAAAGCTGTTTCAAACTAAGTTTTTTGCAGTTTAAATTGCCTATTCACAGTACAGTGTGAACATCTATCATAAAGAAAATGATTGATAAAATAATAATTAAAAATATATATAACGTATTCAATTCAAATGGTTTTAGGGTAGAAAATGCTTTGTTATTAGTATTGCATCCCCAAAAAGGAAGTGAAAAAATTTATGTAAGCCACTATCCGATTTCACCATTGTCCATATCATTTGTTGATTCAGAAGAGTTAGAAAAAAAAATAGCTGAACCAACTTTACTTCGAGATTCTATATTCTTTCCTGGTATTTCTGAATACATGAGGAAACAATTCTCTGAAATTCGAATTTCTAAACCAGTTGACTATCTTGATTCCAAATTTGATTGGAATGACTTCATCATCAGTAGGGGAAATTCTATTCCATTGATTGCTTTACCTCCAAATTGTAGAAAATTCTTTTTGACTCCAATTGTTCTTTTGAATACTCCAATAGCTTGGATTATACATGAAAAAAAGTTTAAAAGTGATCCAAAGATGAACAACCTCTTAGTTCATCCGATTCAATTCGAATTTTTTAACAAATTACTTACATGCTTTGAGAAAGATTCCCTAATTGAAATAAGGGACGAAAAAACATTTGTGGAATGGTACATATATCGTTTAGCTAAACTGCTACTACCATCACAGATAATGATGGAAGGCTCAAAATGGAGACAGTTCAACAAGACATTTCCTGAAAGAGACTATATTCTTAGCTTACGGTTAAATGAAACATATTCTTTCTCTTTTGGTTTTCCTCAAATATTCTTCTCATCAGATGATTTTGTAACAACCCCTTATCACCTAACAGATGATTTTGGCATTATTGAAAGACAAATAAAATCAATTATAAAAGCTCACTTCAGAAGTAATTTAGAACTATGGCATTTGACCCAAAGTCAGAAATCCAAAGCTATAATCTCTCAAATCACTGGTCTTCTCGGTGATTTAAAGCCTTTTCAAGAAAAAATTGATCTGCTGCAAGTTATACAAAGTGACTTAATAATAGAATTAGAAAATACTTTAAAGAATCGGAGTTATTCTAATTTTGAGTTTTTTAAGGTTACAACTTACTGGCATATCAGATGGAATGGGAAAATAGTGAAAGCTGAGGGGAGGAATGACAAAGGGCTTGGCTATATCCATAGACTCCTAAGATCCCCTGACCAGATAATTGATGTGTTTGAGATGGAAGGCGTTTATCAAGAAAGGGGGAAAAATTACAATGAATTACACATTAAAGAAAATTTCTCTGCAAGAGTCCCTATTATAGTTCCTGAAAGTGAAAAAGAGTTAAATGAAGCTATTAATAGGTTGAAAAGAGATTTTCCAAGAGAAAAAGACTTCGAATCAAAAAGTAAATATTTGGAAGCAGTAGCCTATCAGTTAGCGGAGATGTACAATATTAATCACTCACTTATTAGTGTTGCCCCGAAAGCAAAATACATCGAAGAATCTAAAGCTATCAAGAGAGAGCTTGATGAAATAATTTTGGATTTAGAACAACTTGAAGATGGGTTGAATATTCTACATAAAAACGTTCTCACCCAGGCGAAAAAAATAAGCCTTCCAATTGATTATGATGTGCAAAAACGACGAGCAAGGCAGCGTGTGACGAAAAATATAAAAAATGCTATCAAAAGCCTCAAGTCGGACAGCTTGTCTGAATATTTTCTTCGAGTATTAGACATTAAGACTAAGCTACGGTATAAGAAAACTCATGTAAACGACTCTACCAATTGGGTATTATTCTCGGATGATTAAAATTTCATTTAATAGGTCATTTCTTAAATAGAGAATCAACTTTTCTTCTTGTAGACACTCACATTCTTCTAATACATAACAAAAGCCTTTTGTTATGTACATGAATTATTTCTGGTCTCAATTCTCTTCTCTTTGTCTTATTATCGTTGGCATCAACCTTCAAGCCTGCTTAGGCGACCAACATCCAACCCTTATCATTCCCAAAGAAAGTATTGCACCAGTTTTAGTTGTAATTGGTGTAGATGTAAGTGGTACGTTCAAAAATTACAAACCTCTTACACCTCCTCAACTGAAAAATATCTGCAACCATCTTTCTGACTCAGGGTCAGGTGGTACAGTCACGATAGCTCCGATAGGCAATCCAACTGACGAGTCTTTCTTAAGATGTCATATAGAACCAATTCCTGAAGTTGATTCAACTGCTATACTCAGTGAACGTGGTCGGCAACGCATAGAGAAGGATTTAAAAGAAAATACCAATGAACAAAACATCCAATCTTTCCTAAATGAATATAAAAATATTCTCCTCTCCAAAAATCATGAACACACTGATTTAAATGGATTTGCTGATAAAACGAGCATAATATTAAAAGAACCCCAATACGGTAATCACAACAAAATGGTGGTCATCTATTCTGATGGTTATGCCGATTTAAGGGGAGAGGAAGGACTCTCTTGTTCGTTTGAAAACGACAAGGACACCAAGGTATTTCTCATCGGTTGGAAAAATAAAAAAACATGTAAAGCAAATAAAACACACCACTTTGAATCACCAGAAGGATTTATTTCTTTTTTTATCTCAAACTAATAAATGTTTTGACTTATGGAATCTTTAAATGGTATTTCCTATTTCAACAAAGCTTCTCAAAGAGCTTCAATCGCTACTGGTTTTGCCTCGCATTCAAGAAAGTTTCGCAAAAAGTATGAAAAATATAAATTCATAATTGAGCAATGGGGCAATAGAATGATTAACTCAGGTGTGGTCTTGTTAACTTCAATATTTTTAATCTCATGTCCTGTGGAAATCATGGTTTCCTATGAAATGTATCGAGAACTATTGGCAAATTATTCAGGCAAACCCTCGGCAATATTAGTATGGTTGATGGGATTCTTTATTGTTGGTTTAGCTGCATGGGTAAGCCATTTAATAGGAAAGAAGATTTCTAAAAGTTTATATGATTGGGAAGTCTTCAATTTCATGTACATACAGAACAACAACAAGATGATTGAAGTCGAAGCAGAGGAGAAAATGCAAAAAGAAGCAAATACTCAATTTCGGCTCGGCATTGTATTTTTTGTTTTTCTACTATTATTAGTTGCAGGGATTTCTTGGCAACGATCTTTTCTCACAAGCCTTGCCAATGGACAAGACGATTTCTCACTTCTGGAAAAAATATTGCCAATAGCTGTTGTCACCGTAGAGGTATTTACAGGAATTTATGCTGCATATATTATCAAATTTATTCAATTCTATTATCTGAAAAAGTATTGCCACAGGTCTTTTTTATATTACAAAGAAAAGTGTGCAGATGAGACTCAAATGGCATATGCACTATTGAATAAAGCAAAATCGGACGGCGAAAAGTACGAACTAAGTAAGGACTTGAAAGATGTCTTATACAGAATGACATTTCTTTCAAAAGCCAATGATGATTATGTAGATAATATAGACGTACAACAATGCAAAATAATCGTCCAAAACGGCAAAAATTATATTCCTAATGTCCGAGTAGTGGGTCTACTTGATAATACCCAATTGACCAATTCGACTTATACAAATGAAAAAGGAATTGCCTTTTTGCATTGGCAATCAAAAGAACCATTAAGAGCGATAGAATTGGCAGGAGAAATATTCGAAGGCCCATTTTCTGGCAACAGCACTCATAAGCTAAGAGTAGACAATAACCACTTACTGAATTAATCAAAAATTCCGACAGAAAATGAAAAAGCATCTCACATTAATTGCATGTCTAATTTTATTAATTGTTGTCTCTTTGAATTTTGGCCTAATAAAGAAAGAATGGAATTCAAGATTTCAAGTTTACCAAGTAGAAGAGGTCTTATCGAACCCTCGATACTTTGACAAACTACCATATTTCAAAATTCAAGGAATTGTTGAAGAGGGCTGGGGAGTGCCAGCTTTATTTAAAGTATTTCCTTTAAAAGATACTTCTTCAAATTATAAAGTTTTGGTAATACCAGGTACGAAAGTATTGCCAAATCCTTCAATCGAACCAGTGATGTTTAATGTGCAGGTTTATGCTGAACCTCATATACTTGGTGAAGATATTCTTATTTTAAAGGAAATTAATAAATCGAATTAAAGTGATTTTAAGAAGAATAAAAAAATAAATGTGGGCTTGCAAAATATTTTTGAAAAAAGATATAACATTTCTCGAAAAAGAAATCTCTTTTCTTCCTACATCTTATAGAAGCTCATCCAAACAAACGAGAACCAACCTCCTTGGCAATTCAAAATATTCTATTATGGATCAAATCACGTTTATCATCATAGGGATTGTTGCAATATTTATCATTGCCTATTTATTCTTTTTAATTGTGAAAGCTGTAGCAAATTTTATTAAAGCTGTTTTCCAACTCGTAGTCATTGTAATAATTGCAATGTTTTTAATACTTATCATTAAAGATTTTGCTGGGTTGGAATTTAACTGGAACAACCCTGATGATATTGAACTTAGTGATGATGGCAGTGTCGAGCTAAAAAATAAAATTAAAAAAGCTCCATAAGAGAAACCAAAATTCTTTCTGGAGAATCAAGTTTTATCTAAATAATAATGAAAGGTAATGACCTTTTAAACTTTGCAACCATTTTACTTACACATGGGAAAACAAAAAGCGCAGAGTGATTCAGTGTTCACCCCACGCAATTTATTATTAAAACATTTCACAAGGTAACAATCTTTTTCAATTCAAAAAGAATGTTATTGGAATTTTTGTGTGGCCAGAGGAATTCTCTATCGCTTTTTGATTTTCCATAGAACATTAAATCCAAAATCATGAAAAGAGTCTTACTCACCTTCAATTCCCAAACCAAAACAGGACAATTGCTGAAAATCGATTTTCACTTTGTTTACGCCTGTCTTCTAATTCTTTCCAACTCATTTTTACTGCCTAATGCTATCTGTAGCCCTAACATGTATTGGCCGAAGTTTGGTGAAACCGAAATGACTTGGCTAAAAAGCAAAAGTTATCCAACTGCTAACGTTTCCGAAATCATAGAGGATAGCAGGTTATTCGGCATTGAGAAGTTGGTTAACCCATATTACCAAACAGCATTTGGTAGAAAGCGGGTCAAAGCAGACCATAATTCAGTCGTCCGATTTATTGCGGATTTCGATAAGTCGAATATTTATGAGTTGGTTTATTTCAAAGCGAAAAAGAAGAAGGTCACAGAAATTATTGTATTAAACAAGGAAAAAAGGTTAGCCATTTTAAACTTCAGAGAGTTAAAGCTTACACTAAAATCCTTTAGAAGAAGATTGGGAGACGACCATCCTGCTGCTAATACAATTTACAAGTCAGTTCTTGAGCATGCAAGAACACAAAATACTTTACTCGAATTAATTGAAAGCATGCCTAAAGAAAACGAAGAAATTATTGAATATGGATATGAAAGGTACTTTCTATTCTTCACTTCAGTAAAAGAGGCTTATCGGGGTTTCAACCAGATAGCCCAAAAAGAAGATAAACTTTGGACAATCGCAGCGAAAGGTGCAGCAAGACAGATAAAATCTGAAGATGATCTTGAAGAATACTTTAAATATTTTAAAGGGTGGGCTGATGAAGAAGCTTATTTGCAGGCTGCAAGAGTATTGTCTTGTGAGAGAGTCATTAAGTTATTAAATAATGCACCAGCCTATGTTCAAGGAACTACTGTTCCTTTATTCGAACACATTTATGCCCTTGGGTGTATGAATAGTATTGAGGATTTTAGAAAATACTTAATAAAATATCCAAATGGGAAACATAAAAAGGAATCTTTTGAGAAGGCATTGACTATAGCCCAAGGCGAAGGGCGTTTATTCGATTTTATGGAAGAATATCGGCATGTGGTAAATGAAATGCCAGGTGTTGCTAAAAAGTATGCATTCCAAGAAATAAAGGATGTTAAGTCAACCCAAAAAATATGCTGATTTCTTTACTGCCGATACTGATATAGATGAAGCTCTTGGTCGTGCTGTAGAGATACTTGATGTGGAAGAATTTGACGAGTTATTTCAAAAGCCAAATCTGGCAATGAGAAAATGTCATTTGGAAGAAAAAATAAGAAATACTATTACCGATTTAAATGGTTGCAAAGCTCACATCAAAGTATTTCAAACCTGTTTTAACGAAAATAATCATGCGCCTCTTAAGAAAGTATTTAAGATAGCCATGAAATACGCTAAAGAAGCCGAGGATTATCTATCTCTAAAAGAACTGGTATTTGAATATAAGGTTCTCTTTGGTGACTTCGAGGAGATAAAAGACTTTGCTTCAGACTGTAATATAGTGTATGAGCTTGCCAATGACCATAACAGCTTTAGGACTGAATTAAAACCATACTGCCTAAGCTGTATGAAGTCAATTGCAGATTTTGAATACTATCTAAACATATATAGTGACAGGGAAGAGGCAGTAGAGAATTTTATCAAAATTTTAGACTCTGCTTCAGAACTTGAAAAATTTTATGAGAAATATGGTGATCCTGGGCATTACGTGGAGTTAAAGCACTACACATTAATTAAAACTATTAATAGTGGTGAATGGCATCTTAATACTTTCCCGAATTGTGAAAAAAGATTGGAATTACTTGAAAAAATGGTAAGGATGGCCTCCTTAAAAAAGGAAAAAGCCTTGCTTGAAAAATATTTGGCTGCCTACCTTAACGAAGGGGGAGATGAAAGTGTAATTGGGCAATTATTCTACGACTGCTTACATCTATATGAATTTCTTAGAAATAACCCTCAATTTAAGAATAGATTAAAGGACGCTTGTCATAGTTGCCTTACAGGTGAAACAGCAGCCTTGCACAAGGCTTTATATCCTGAAGACACTGAAATAGTTGAAAGGTTAATCGCCCAAAATACATTGAGTGAGAGTATTAATTCCGTTTCAAGAGTAGGATTATTTAAAAGTTTAAATATTTCTGCTGAAAGCAGCAACTTAGTTGAATTTGACGTGACGGAATATTCTGCACCTGTCATCATTTTAGTTGGAAACTTTTCAGATTTACCAATAAGGATTACTGACGGGATAAGCGTTATCGATGTTATTACCGATGCTCAAAATAGTCCAATAACAGTAGTTGATAAGTCATATTTGTCAGGTCAAAAAATCGTTCTTGAATTTGAAAATGAAGGCATGACAGATAAGCATGTAGAAATAGCGATTTATGATCTGCCAAAGGGAATGACAATTCCACACATCAAGAAAACTTTAGAGCATAGAAAATCACAAAAGATTTTCACAAAGCTCGCAAGAGAATTACTGGACAACAATATTTTTAAAGAAAAATCAGTAAGGGTTATACTTGGTAATTACTTGAAAGAAACATTAGAGCCACTTCCAGAAAAAGATATTCAGAATATAGCCGTTGCAATTCAGCAGCGCATTTCTGAAATATTTGAATTCATTGAAGCAAAAAGCGCTATTCAACCAAGAGTATAATAATGAAAAAGCATTTAATAATAATTGCAATATTTTGTTTGACAGAAACCCAATTGGGTTTCTGTCAAATATGTTCCTACTGTGATGAAATCAAGCAGGTTATTTCTGAAAATACTGAAGGTGACACACTATTATTAGCCAAGTTCTATGACAATTTTGATATGAAATATCCGGTTTTTCAAAAATACTTTAAAAAAAACAAAGTTGTTGATTTGTATACAAATTACAGTAGTAAAAGAGAATCAATATTAAGTTTGAATAAAGAAATAATAATTGAAAAAAAACGAGAATGGAGTGTAGTGAAAAAAAGATGGTTGGGGAATACCATTCGAAATTCGTCGGCTTTTCAAAAGCAATTATATCACTCTGTATGAAGTAACTATTGATCACTCAGGAACCATTTACTTCTTTTTTAGAACAGATGATGGATGGTGTTTTTGTAAATCTTGATTTTCTTTAAGATTTTAATTACTGGACTTTCATTTCTTGAATGACAATATTAAATCAAAATATCTTCATCATCTTTAAATGTAGCTATCATGAATCGCAGAAACTTTATTATAAATTCATCTTTATCAATAATTGGAATCTCTTCTGGTATTTCAATTAGAAAAGATGAAATTTCTCGTATTAATCCCTGGATTTGGCAGGTGTTGCGAAAATTAGCTAAAGAAATTGGCGCAGAAACAATAGTCGCAACATTAGCTTCTTTATTAAAAGAAAAAGTGATAGACCCTCTTTTTTTTGAAAAATTAGAAGAAATAAGAATTGGCTACGGAATCACCGAACAAAACTTTTTTTATGCAGAAAATATATTTATACAATACGGTGAGGGTAAATTGAATTTTTGCTTTGGATTAGACCATGAATTATTGCCTAAAAATAAGTTATCAGAGATTTTATTTGTAGGTCAACATTCGAATGCATGTGGAGTCTCAGCTAACCTGAACAAGTTAGAGTTAATAGTACTCTTCGAATCGCTGAAACTTTTAAGAAGAGAGAAAAAAAAGTGACCAAGTAGTTGAAAAATATTTAATGCCCATAAAACAAAGCAAAAATTCATTCACAAGCTATGGCAGCCAAAATGCTGGCAGCTTCTCATATAGTAGTCACTACGGAACAGTGATTATGAGCTATCGAACCGAGAATAGAAATATAAATACAAGATTTGAATTTAGAAAAAATATAAATAGTTATGCTGATGAAAATTATATTGAAAGAAAGTTAACTATACAAATTTAAGAGAATGATATTTAAATAGAAAAGATAAAAATTTAGAGAATTAGAAACAAAAGTGGAAGCGTTTTAGCTTCCGCTTTTCTTTTTTATATGGACTATACACTTGGATAATCAATTTGTAAAATTCCCCTTACTATGCCTATGAGTTGGTGGCGGAATCTTTTGTCTATAGTTCTCAAAAAATTTATATAAATTTATGAGTAATTTCTATATAATTAAAGCTTAATTATACCCTTAACAACTCCAAAGTCTCCAGCATCTTCCTATGATTCGAATAACCAATATAGTGGTCAGTCGTCTTGATTGAAGCATGATCCAATAGATGCTGAACTGCCTTCAAACTCCCATTTCTTTGTACAGCAATAGTAGAAGAAGAGTATCTTGCAGAGTAAAAAGTGAAATACCCGTCAAGGCCAATCCACTTACTTATATTCATATACCTTCGCCTAAGATTACTATTGCAGTCTCTCACCCTCGTTTTAATGTCCATGTCACTGGCGTCATAACCATCGCCGAGTATATGGTTGAATATATACTTGTTTTTCGGGCTATAGTATTTTTTAATTATTTTCAAACATTCAGGTAAGAGTGGTTTTCCATTTCCACCCATTCCAGTTTTTTCTCTATCATAATACCATATATCATCCTTAATGTCAGATATTTTCATAAGGGCAATGTCTTTTAAATTGACCCCCATTGTAAAGTAGCTAAATTTCCATAAGTCCATCGCCCTTTCATAAGCGGGATTATCATTCTTGTATTCCAGTATAACAGCGATCTGAGAAGGTGCTAATCTCTTTATCCTATTAGGATTGACACTTTTGATTTTAGCTTTTTTAGGTGGGTGAATTTATATCCAATTGGATTATACCCACATTTGAATGGCATTAACTTCATATCGACAATGCGATCCTCAACTGCTTTACCAAAGAGAGCTTTCAAACCCCTCATATTTCTATCCCCTGAATACCCTCTCTCAGTATGGTGTTTCTCAAATTTTTTAAGAAAAGAAAAATCAATTTCTTGAAAAGTAATTTCTTTTCTTCCAGTAAATTTTTGCAGCGCTTTTAAAACATCACCGTAATATAGGGCAGTCCCCGCTTTGTCCCTTCTTGTCAGTTCGTCAATGTATTGGGAGCGTGAAATCGGTCAAGGTAACGGCTTTCTTTCCTTCGACGAATAATCTTGCAAATTCTTTATAGTCCCAATTGTACTGAAAAGATTCCCTGTAAATGCTGATAGCCTTTTCCAGTGCCTCATTGATCTGAGCATTCTTTTGGGCATACTTCCAGGCAGTGTTCCTGACCCTGTGCTCATTCCGATCCCATTCCGTCTCGTGGCAACTGATCCCAAGACGTTTGCGTCTCAATTTAAGTTTGCTGTTCTCCCTCCAATCAACTTGTAAAACAATCGGACTTTTTCCATTGTCCAGCTTCTCGC
>CBDCVJ010000053.1:0-75032 GCA_965222975.1 Saprospiraceae bacterium
GGAAATGTTCCATCAATTTTTTGATTAACTAAAAACGCTTCACATTCTAATTTGTCACAAAAAATAGGTGCAGAAACTGCCTGTGCACCATTACCTAGATCAAGGGCAACTTTGAATTTTTTTGATTTTATTTTTTCAGAGTCAACTTGGGACATGATTCCTTGAAGATAAACTTCAATTGCTCTATCATCTTTTCCAGTAAATCCAAATTTTGAAGGGTTCTTTATCCAGTTTTTTTTCAGGTAAATATCTTCAATTATCAATTCATCTTCCCTAGAAATTTCAACCCCATCTTTTGCAGCAGGTTTTATTCCATTATACTGAGGAGGGTTATGTGATGCTGTGATCATTATTCCACCATTGTACCCCAATTTTTTTACTGCATACTCTAAACACGGGGTGGGTACAAGACCCGCATCATTACAATCAAGACCACAATAGTTTAGTGCAGTACAAACAGTTTTTGCTATAACAGGACTTGACTCTCTTCCATCATAACCTATCAGTATGGGTCCTTTTTTGAAATATGTTCCAATAGCTAAAGTCATGTCATGAATGAATTCCAAAGTGAAATCTTCTTTGAAAACTCCACGAATTCCATTTGTCCCAAAGAATTGCGCCATACTTTTGTTCAATAATAGATAAATTTGTGTCTAGTGGCATCTCCGTTGCGGGAGTCGCCCAGCCTGGCCAAAGGCGTAGGGCTTAGGACCCTATCTCTTAGGAGTTCGTGGGTTCAAATCCCACCTCCCGCACTTGCTTCTTTTTCTGTGAATGATTAATAATGAGAAAATATTCACCAAGAAAGTCTTGAAAAAAACAGTGATTGGAATTACAGTTGTAGGTGCAGATAGGGAAGGAATCGTTGCATCATTTACCAATTTTGTATTTTCTATGGGAGGAAACATAGAGAAAGTAAACCAAAATGTAATCAAAGGTCTTTTTGGAATGTATCTAGAGGCATCATTTACAAAAAATATCAATGTAGAAAAATTTGATTCTGAAATTCAGAAACTTGCTAAAAAAGAGAAAATGGATGTCAATACACATCATGAAACGACTAGTCAAAAAAATATTGCAATATTTGTAACAAAAGAACCTCTTTGCCTAGAAACAATTCTTGCTGCCTCAAAAAAGAAATCTCTGAAAGGAAATATTTCAGTAATAATAGGAACCGAAAAAACACTTGAACCCTTAGCAAAAAAAGCAAAAATTCCATTTATTACAATCGAAGAAAAAAATCAAGAAAAAGCTGAATCAAAAATTATCGAAGTTTGTAAAAAACACAATATTGACTTGATTGCGCTGGCAAGATACATGAGGATTCTTACTCCAAACTTTGTATGGAGATATCCAAATAGAATTATCAATATCCACCCATCTCTTCTTCCAGCGTTTCCTGGAGCATTGGCCTATGCACAAGCTTATGAACGGGGTACAAAAATTATTGGTGTTACTTCTCACTATGTCACAGAAAACCTAGATCAAGGTCCAATAATTTTCCAAGACTCTTTTGCGGTAGATCCAAATGATTCACTAGAAGAGATTAAAACAAAAGGGCAAAGACTGGAAGCAGAAACATTGCTAAAAGCAATGAAGATGCATTTGGAAAACAAGCTAGAGGTTCGCTGGAGAAAGGTGCACATCAAGTCCAAGGTAAACAAATGATAGAAATTAAATCACAGTTTGATCCTATCCTAAGAAATATTCTCAAAAATAAAAAACGAGTTGCAGTTATTCCAGTTGGATCAATAGAACAACACGGACCTCATCTTCCTATATCAACGGATTCTGATATTGTTACGGAAATTTCCAAAAAAATTTCAGAAATCAACAAGTTTCTGCTTCTTCCAACTATTAATTACGGAGTTTCATTTGAACATTCACCATTTGTAAATCTTAGTTTGAAAAAAACAACCCTACAAAACATAATTTTGGATTTGTGTACATCGCTTTATGAAAATAAAGTAAATACGATTTTTGTAATAAATGGACATCATGGAAACCAAGAGGCCATAAAAAATATTGATAAAAAATTAGGAAAATTAGCAAAAAACCTCAAAGTTTTTTCGTTTTCTTATTGGCACTTTATGGACAGAGAATTTGATCATGCCGGATTTGTGGAAACCTCAATTATGCTTGCTATTTCAAAAAATGTAAAAATGAATTTGGCTAAAAAAGGTCTAGTAACTGACGGCATGAGTAAAAAAGAGATAAAAGAATTAGGAAAATTAGCATCTAAATCATTCCCAAAAGTTACTAAAAATGGCATTTGGGGCGATCCAAGAAAAGCAACAAAAAATGAAGGAGAAAAAATAATTTTAGAAATTACAAATAATTTGAGTAAAAAGTGTCAAACTTGCCTTACTGGGCATAGTTCAAAGTTTCACCAATGAAATTTTAATATAATCCCCCAATACCAAAGCCAATAAGTGAAATAGATGTCCGTTGATATGGCAGTAAAAGTATTGGATGAAAGTATCAATCAAGTAGTATTGATAAAACTCAAAGGTGGCAAAACCCTTAGAGGTAACTTACTTGGATTTGACCAACACATGAACCTGCTACTCGATTCTTCAGAAGAAATCCCAACTGAAGGCGATTCTAAAACTCTTGGAACCATCGTCGTAAGAGGAGACAACGTAGTTATGATATCTCCTCCTCCAGCAAACTAGGTGATTTGAGATGGTAAAAAGGCACAACTTCTATGGGTGGTTTTACAAAGAAAAAAGTCCACATTAGATGTAGAAGATGCGGGAAAAACTCTTTGCATAAACGTCATCATGAGTGTGCTAGTTGTGGTTTTCCAGATGCAAAGAGAAGAAAATACTCTTGGATTAAATGGTACACATAGATGCAAGAAATTGCTATTATTCTTAGTTCATTAGCAGGTGTTGCAACAGCAGCTGCTGTAAGAAGGGCACCAAGAAACAAAACTCAGCTTTTAAGCATCGGTGCTAGCGCACATATCAAAAGTCAGGTCAATTCATTAAAAATAGAAAAAGACATTCTTACAAAAACTATATCAAGATTATATCAGTCTGATTCGGAATTTTCTAAAATTCAACGAGATAAATTATTGGTAAAATATCAACATCAACTAGGAGTTATTCTTGCAAAATTAGAAAAACTTGAAGATGCAAGTAAACATCCAGATCTCGGTCCAGTAGGAGACGGACTCATAACCCTAATGGATCAGAAATTATCTAAATTAGATGATAGATTGTATGAGTTATCATCAAAGATTTCTACGGCTAAAATCACGGTTCCAGAAATTAAAAAAGAAAAAACATCTCAAGTTGAGACTACCCAAGCAAATTATATGAATCAAAACAAGAACCAGTGGAAAATAAAGTAAAGAGTACTTTTAATTTTGAAAAATCCACCCCTGCAAAATCAGAACAGGTGATAATCTCTCCAACAAAATCCACACAGTCATTTGAGCTTACCACATTAACCAGACTCTCTAAAAAAGAACCCAAATTCAATTTATTTGAAAAACAAATTCCAGTAAAAGAGGAAATAGTTAAAGAAGTTGTGGAATCAAAACCGCAAATCCAAAAGAAAATAGAATCTGTTCAAACTCAATCTCCCGCAAAATCTAGAGTGATTTTAGAATCAAAACCAGATATTGCAAAAGAAATGGAAAAAATTACAAAATTCAAAGCTCTTCCTGAACCTCCAAAAGAAAAATCAAACCATGCAGAAAACTTGGAAGATGATTTTGATGATGATTCTGATGATATTGATAAAATTAAAGGAGAAATTTTGAGCGTTCTCTCCAAGCTTGACCAAGCAGAGGTAGAGTAGTTGTCCTACGATAGTGCCATATCGGCATTATCTAATGATGCCTTGAAGCATGTAAAAAATAACTATATCATAGGTTTGGGTAGTGGAAGAGCAGCTACGGCATTAGTAAAATCACTTGCGTCATTTATCAGAATAAAAAACTACAATATTAAAGGAATTCCCACATCGCTTCAGATTAAATTGATTGCAGAAGAAGAAGGAATTCCAATTATTGAAAGTGATCAAGTTGACTATATTGATGTAGTTTTTGATGGAGCAGATCAAATAGATTCTCAAAAATATGTAATCAAAGGTGGTGGTGGGGCTTTACTTCGAGAAAATATCTTGTTTAGCTTGGCAAAAAAAATTATTGTACTGGCAGACAAAACAAAATTTGTTAAAAATTTTACGAGATCTGTTCCAGTGGAAATTCATCCTCTCGCGAGAAATTCAGTAACTCAAAAAATTGGAAAAATTGGAGGAAAAGCAAAACTTCGTACTCTGGATAGAGGATATCCTTTTTTTACCGAAAATGGAAATATTATACTTGATTGTGGTTTTGGGACAATAAAAAATCCAAAAATATTAACACAAAAAATCAAACAAATACCAGGAGTAATGGAGTCTGGAATATTTCTAAGAAGACCAGATGTAATTTACAAGACAAAAACTGGTGGGAAATTTGAAATTATTTAGTTAGAAAACTGATTCTCATGCCTAACGGAATTCATAAAATCTTGATGTTCCAACATCATCTCAATCATTTGCTGCCTTATCTCTGAATCTTCCATCATAAATTCTAGTAAAGTTTCCATCATCTGTTCTGTCATCAAGCCCAAATGATAGTTATTTTCAAACATAAAATTATGCATTTGAATTCGCATATTCTCATTTAACCAGATATGGTGCATCATATCCTCCATGATTATGGGATGATGAAATCCCAGATTAGAATGAATGCTACGGTTTTCAAATTCTGGACACCAAGAACATCCCATTTGTCCATGCATTCCTTGCCCCATTCCTGAATTCATGTTAGAACCTCTCATTGGTTGATGGACAGAAACCATCCATTTTGGATTCTCTTGAAGAGATTTCATCATTATGTCATTGTTTTTCATTTGTTCGATCATTTGTTTTCTAAGTTCTGGGTTTGTAGTCATTGGACCCATAACATTTATCATATATTCCGGATTGCTCTTTAGTTGTAAAATCATTTCTGACATTGTTTGTTGCATAACTTTTTGATCATTCATCATCATCATATGCCAATGATGCATTAGTTTTGGATCATTTATCATGCCATTCATAAGATGAATCATCATAACTGGACGTTTCATCAATTGTGACGAATCAAATTTTCCATAACCTCTATCTATTAATTTCAGATATGTTGATGATGAAACACATGCAGGAACACCATTATTTTTCTGAATTAAAATTAGGCCTTCTTTGCATGTCAATACATTAGGATCAGGTAATTGTTTCCATTGATGTCTTGGGAGAGTAATTTGATTTTCTTGAGCAAATGTGTTGTCAAATAAAAATGGAGCAAATAAAATACCAATAATTAATGCATAATAAAAATGAAAAATTCAATTTATTCATTTACAACTTTATATCTTATTTGGCTTAAATATTGTTCTTAATCCAATTTATGTAACAGGACGTTCCACTAATTTTCCATGTCCTAGTTTTCCTACAACTTCGAAATCTTCGGCAACTATCTCTCCCCTTACGACAGTTTTTACTGGCCATCCTTTCAATTTCATTCCCTCATATACAATATAATCTGAAAATCCCCCGAACAATTCATTTGAAACTTTGTTTTCTTTTTTCAAATTAATCATTGTGATATCTGCATCAGAATTTTTTTCCAAAGTTCCCTTTTTTGGATACATCCCAAAGATTTTTGAAGCATTTAGGCTCGTAAAATGGACAAATTGTTCAAGAGATATCCTATCCTTGTTTACTCCTTCGCTAAGCAAAATTGGGATAACTGTTCCAATTCCAGGAAATCCAGCTAAAGCACTCCAAACATCATCTCCTCCCAACTTTAGTTTTAGTTGGTTTGCCACATGAATCAGTCCCCACTGTATCTATTTGGTTATTTGATAGTGCGTTCCATATTGCTTGATTGTCTTTTTGTGTTCTGATAGGAGGCATCACTTTGGCAAGATATCCTTGCTGTTTTTCATAAGATAATGTAAGATAGTGAGGACAGGTCTCTACAAATATTTTGGTTCCTTTTTCTCTTTCTTCTTTAATTTGATTTAGTGCTCTTTCTGAACCGATATGTACAAAGTAAATTGTACATCCATAATCCCGTCCATATTGACACACTGTCTTGATTGCCTTTACTTCAAATTCGGGGGATCTGCTTTCAGACCATGCCGAAAGACCATCTTTGTGTTTTTCTTTTGCAGTTTTAATTCCACAAGCACATGATTCATAATCTTCTGCATGAACCAATACAGGGCATCCCAAAGATGCAGCATTCTTTACAGTTTCCTCAACTATTTGGTTATTCACATCAACTGTTGCAGCATCTAGCTCTGATGTATAGGGAGGCATATCCATGTATACATGACCAACGTCACCTCCAAGGTTCATGTAAATTTTAAAAGAAGTGATTCCTTTTTCTACGCAAAACTTCATTTCGTTAATTTGTTGTTTAGAAAAAATTGAGGCATGAATAGAATAATCAACATAATGATTTGTTGCCGAAGCTTCCAATTGATTTTGTAAAGAAGATGAAAATGAATTTCCTAATCGTAACATTCTCATCATTGTAGTTATTCCTCCAATCGCTGCTGCATGAGATTCGGGTTTTTGCGGCCTGATCAATTGAGGAATAAACACCATAGTGAACATGAGTGTCAATTGGGCCGGGTACAGAAATTAACCCATTCCCATTGATTTTGTGATCACATGAGGGTAGTTCGTGAGTAAAACCAACAATTTTCCCATCATCAATAATGATGTTTTTGTCTACTACACCATGAGGTGTAATTATATGAGAATTGGTGATTATTGTATCATAAGTCATTTACTTTTTTTTCTTTGGGAGTCTTTTATGCGTTGAGATGATAGAAATTTGGAGAAATTAAATTTATCAAATCATTATGCTGCTTTGTTTAAAACAATTTTTTGATCAGGTGTTGGAAGGCAGATAAAGAAAGAAGTTCCTTTTCCAAATTCACTTTCCAGCCATATTTTTCCTTCCAAACCTTCTGCAATACCTTTACAGATTACAAGGCCCAAACCTGTTCCACCATGTTTTCTAGTATGAGAGGTATCAATTTGATAGAATTTTTTGAATATGTTAGCTTGTTTTTCCTTTGGAATTCCAGGACCATTATCTTGGACAGAAAATATTACATTGTTTTCTTTAATTTTTGCTTCAACAGAAATTTTTCCATCTTTTGAGGGTACAAAATCAACTGAATTTCTGATTAAATTGTCCCAAAACTTGTCTTAATCTTTGTTTATCGGTTTTTAATACCAAATTCTTTGGACATTTTACAGTAAAATCAATTTTCTTATTTTTCATAAGATGATTGTTATTTTCTTTTAGCTCATCCATGAATTCATCAAGACTAAATTCTGTAATCAAGAATGTCATTTTCTTCATATCCAATTTTTGTACATCAAGTAAATCACTAATCAAGCGCTCCAACAAAGTAGCGTTAGACTCGATTTTACCAATAAAATCAATCTGATCATTATTTAGAGCACCAAATGTATCTACATCTTTTAGCATCTCACAATATCCCTTAATGGGGACCAAAGGGGTGTTGAGCTCATGAGTCATCATGGACGAAAATTCTTCCTTTCTAAGTTCAGACTCTTTAACATTTTTCAGAGCATCAGATAGTTTTTCCTCTAATATTTTTTGGTTGGTGATATCAGTAAGTATAGCAATGTATTGCTCAGGTTTTCCATCATCTCCTAAAAGTGGAGAGATTGTGGCCTTGGACCAATAGTAAGAACCATCCTTGGCTTTGTTTTTTATGTCTCCCTTCCAAGTTTTTCCTTCGGAGATTTTTTCCCACATATCTTTGAAAAATTGTTTATCATGATAATAGGAACTTACAATCCTTGGGTTCTGTCCTAAGAGCTCTTCCCTTGAAAATTTAGATACTTTGCAAAAATCATCATTTACATAAATAATTGAGCCAGTAGTATCGGTAATCAAAACATTTGCAGATTTATTATGCAATAGGACAAATGAAAATGCGGCCAACACCGACTGAACTCAATGCAGTTGAAAATGGAGAAAAAAGCGAAAATGGAAAATATAAAACTTCCCCTTTGACTGAAAAGCAAATAGCCAACTATAAAAAAGAACTATTGGTTTTAATGGAAAAAGAGAAGCCTTATTTAAAAACCGCACTAAAAATTTCTGATCTGGCCAATATGCTTAAATTACCTTCCCACCATTTATCACAAGTGTTAAATGAGGGCATGCAAACCAGTTATTATGATTTAATAAATGGTTACCGGATCGAACTGGCCAAGCAAAAATTAAGAGAGGAAAAATACCGTCATTATTCGATCCTTGCTATCGGAATGGAATGTGGATTTGCCAATAAGACCACATTTAACAGAACGTTCAAAAAAATTACAGGCATGACCCCTTCTGAATATATTGAGGCAAATTCAGAAATAAAATAAAATCAACCACCTCTCCCTGTGCCGAACAGTTAATAGACTTGTTCGGCTTTGATAGTCAGCGATTTAGCCGTCCCGCTAACGGGACGACGTAAACCGTTCATTTTCAAACCAGAACAAGTCTAATAGTACCATTTAATTAAGGAAGGCGAAGTGTACCCATATGTATTATTTATTTGCAAAAATTATTTTTTCAAAAACCTAATTAAAATGAACCGTAAAAATTTTATTAAATCATTGGGCATTGCAGGTTTTGGGCTCACAGGAATCCCTTTCACTATAAACGCACAATCAGAAAACGATCCGCCTTTGGATAAAAAATTAGTGCAAGAATTTGTCGGCGCAGGACATCGTGACATGGACAAAATAAAATCCATGCTGCTTGAATATCCTACCCTCCTTAATGCCGCACACGATTGGCAAAATGGAGATTTTGAAACGGCATTGGGTGCTGCTTCTCATGTTGGGTACAAAGATTTAGCACAATACCTGCTTGACCAAGGTGCGCAAGCCAATATTTTTACGGCTTGCCTTTTTGGAAAAATAGAAATCGTAAAACCCATGCTTGAAGCATTTCCGAATACCTTGCATGCAAAAGGGCCACATGGTTTTACTTTATTGCATCACGCGACTCGTGGTGGGGAAGAAGCTTTGGAAGTAAAGGAGTATTTGGAAACATTGGGAGCAACGGAGATGAAAATTCCTTTGTATTGAAAATCAATAAGCTGGTTTAATAGGTGACTTCCCGTTCCAGTATGGGCGATTACTTTGCAGCCAGTCTTTTTTAAATGGGTTATCAAAAGGGACTAAAGGCTTCGAACTGTATTCTGTTAAAATATGCTCCCATTGTTCGGTGCTTATTTTATTGGGGTCAAAAGTATAGTTTTTTATCATAGCGAAAAATTCTGCCTTCGCATTATTTATTTTTGATTTAATCAATTCCAAATAATCGCTGCGGCTGATTTGCTGCCAAATCTTGTCAGTAATGTCATTTTCGGATTTAATGTCATGAAATTTATTTTTATTGAAAATAATTGAGTAATTGTGCCTTTTTCCAAAATATTCAATATGGTGCACAATATGAGCTGTTATAGTTTTATTTATCTTATCAGAATAATCATTAAATAGTGAGTCTGCTTTTATCTCCGAATAATTGATAAAAGTGGCTTCCCTCATAGCTGCTTTAATAACAGGGGCGTAATCCCGGCCGCAGACCATTCTTACATGGTGCCGTTTAATAAAATCATCAACAACTTTCCTGTCGATGTTGTCACGCCCATTTCGGCTGCCTGGCCCAAGAAAGGCAATAATGCCGGATAGTGCTTTTGTCATTTTCTTTAATTCAAGGTCAATGCTGTCTTTTATATATTTGACCGTTGAGTTAACCTGAATTGATTTCTCCAATTTAATTTGCAAATAGTCGAAATCTGCTACACCTATTTTTTCTTGAGAAAAATTAAATGGTATGATTACTAATTGGAATAAAAAAGGCAGTAAAATTTTCTTAAAGATCATGGATAACGGGCATTGTCAAGTCTAATCTTTTATCAAGGTGTCTGGAAAATAAGAAATGGTTGTTTTATATAGTTTTTCCAATCTAACGTAGATTGATTCGTTTCCTCCCCCCAGCCCCCTCCAAAGGAGGAGACACAGCCTGCTAAATTTTAAATGCACAGCTTAACATAAAATAAAGGAACGGATATATCTCCCCCTTTTGGAGGGGGCTGGGGGGAGGAAACGAATATTGCATCAAATTACTATATTTTGTTTATAAACTATCTAATTAGTTTAATCAATCAAAACCCTTTCTCCACTTGCTGCTGCCTCATAAATAGCCTCTACTATTTTAATATCTTGCATCCCATCCTCGCCAGGCACCAACATATCCGTATCATTTAAAATAGACAAGGCATCATCATCCATTTGTTTCGCTTGCTGGTTAGCTATTTTTTTATTTAATAAAATGCCATCGCTGGTGGTGCCTTTTACACCATTATAAGATTGGAAGGGTTCCAAACCATACCAGCCATTTTCCGCCGTCACGTGCAATCGGTTCATCCCTTTTGCAAAACTCGTTTCACAATCGGCGATGGCTCCACTGGGAAATTCGAGTTGGTAACGGGTAGTGTCATCTACCTCTGTATAAATATGTGGACGGACAGTAAAATGCTCGGCTTTAATAACGGCAACAGGCTCTTCGTTAGTTGTATATCGGGCAGCATTAATAGTATAGACACCCATGTCGTATAAAGCACCACCGCCCATATCCCTTTTTAATTTCCAATGGTTTTCCCGTCGATCATAATAACCCGCTTCCGCCTCTATCTTTTTTATTTTTCCATATTTTTTTTCTTTCCCGAAACGGATAACCGTTTGCGTATTGGGTTCGTGCTGCATGCGGTAACCAATGGCCAATTTCACTTTATTTTTTTTGCATGCATTTATCATCGCTTGACATTCTTCAGGTGTGCGGGCCATCGGTTTTTCGCACCACACATGTTTGCCTGTATTGGCCGCTTTAATTGCGTATTCACTGTGCAATCCTGTTGGTAAAACAATATAGATCACATCAATATTTGGGTTGTTGGCGATGCCGTCCATATTTTCGTAATTGTAAATATTGCCGTTGGGAATTTTATACTGCCTTTGCCAGCGAACGGCTTTTTCTGGTGTGCCAGTGACAATACCTGCCAGATAGCAATGTTTGGTCATTTGCAGTGCAGGGGCTAAAAGATCAGTGCTGTAATAACCCAAACCAACAAGGGCGACCCCTATTTTATTTTTTGATTTTCTTGTCAAAATATGGGGTAGGGTAGCAGCGCCCAATGCAACTGTACCAACTCCGATGGCGGCGGCTTTGATGAATTTGCGGCGTTTTGTTTGATTCATTTCATTGATTTTTAAAAATTGTCCTTAGCAGGAGTTAGCACTTGGGGTACTAACACTGCTTTTATTCTTGTATCTAATGACAATCCAATTACACATTGGTGATCAAATCGTAAGAAGCTTTTATCCAATCCAATAATTGCCGATCTATATCTTCCTCACTATCAATGGATACGACATGGAAAAATCGCCGTTTGCTGGTCTGTAAATATTTTTTGACAGGTGGCACATCTTCCAAATGATCGAGAAAAAATTCAATATCCAACCATTTCTTTTTTACCTTGACGGCGAGGAAGGTACTTTTGGTCTTGAAGAAAATGACATCGGGCGGTACGGCTTCTTCCCGAAAGTCGCCGAACTTTTGAGTCTGCTCTTTGATCGTTTCGTATAGTTCCCGAAAATGTTCCGGACGACGCAGAAAAAAGGCTTCCTTGTCCACTTTTTTGCAGGTGTGCATTTGGTTGGTGTTTCGGAAGGTGCGGGAGCAGGTTGGGCAGGTCCACATGAGTTTGAGTTTTATTTTGTGGCAAAATATGTCATTTATTAAAAAAGTGACATACCTGACAAGTAATAAAAAATATTAGAAAATATTTTCACATATGCACCCAACGATAAAAACTGTTTCTCATTCTGATGCTGAATCGTTACCCTTGATCTATAACCCCTATCTCGGCAAAGCCACCCTCGACACCACGCCCCGCCAATCCGATTTTTTTATTAATTTGATAAATAAACTGGAAGGCCGGGAAACCATGTTAGTCGCAAAAATAAAAGGGGAAATAACAGGTTATGGCATTTTAAAAAAATATAGCTGGAAAGAGGGTTATTATCATGCGGGCGAAATTTCCATTTTTTTGGACGCTAAATATACAGGAAAAGGCATCGGTGAAAAATTAATGCACCAATTAATTGATCAAGCAAAAAAGTGGGACTACCGTCACCTCGTCGCCCGTATCATGGCGAAAAATAAAGGCAGCATTTCTTTTCATGAAAAAATGGGGTATGAAATGGTGGGTATTCAAAAACAAATTGGGTTTGCTCATGGAGAATGGCAGGATGTGGCTATTATGCAGTTGTTAATTAATGGTGAATGGTGAATGGTAAATGGTGAATAAAATGGATAATGAAGAATTATTGGAAAATAGATTGGCATTTATTACTTGCCATCGGGAAAAGCGGGAATCCTTTCCGGGAGTAGAAATATTTTATGGAAAACCATCTTTTTTCAAAAATGCTTTTTTGTTTGATAAAAAAGGAATTAAAAAAGTCCCTGCCAATTTCCAACTTCATGTACCGGATTGGGTCTCTATTGGTGAAGTGTTTTTAAATAAGCATGGTTGGGAGTATTCTGAGTCTATGATTTATATGGTCTTGAAAAATGAAGCTGATGAATGGAGGGCCAACCCACAAATTTCAGTTGAGAAAATAACGGAAAAAAAAGACCTTGTTCGCTATTGCCAAATCCAGTCAAAAGGATTCAGTGGCGGGATCATATGAAGAAGATGATTTTTATCCGGTCATGCTGGCGAGCAGCCAGAAAAACTTTCAAAAAAGCAACCATCATTTTTATTTGGCCTCCTTAAATGGTGAACCTGTAGGGGTTACGTTGGCGTATGTACAGGAATCATTAATGGGCATTTATTCAGTGGCTACGGTAGAGGAATTTCGCAACCAAGGCGTGAGTACGAGTTTGATGAAGGAGGTTGTACAGCAGGGTTTACAGCAAGGGATTGAATGCATCACCCTGCAAACGATGGCTGGAACTTATGCAGAATCGTTTTATGAAAAATTGGGGTTTGAGGCCGCTTTTGAGTGTCGCATTTACACACAACAAAATTTAACTCCATGACCAGTCTTTAAAGGCATTTGTCATGGTGTGCAAATCTTTTATCCATTTTTCCTTTTTCTTTTTGTTGGCCACAATTGGTTATTCCCATCCAGGCATTGGCATCGTTTGCGATAGCCAAGGCAATATTTATTATACAGATTTAAATCAGGTATGGAAGGTAACGCCGGGCGGCGATAAGTCTATTTACGTTCCTCATGTTCATACGCACGAATTATTTATTAATGGCGAAGATGAATTAATTGGCGAAGATGCCTGGTATGAAGGCGAGGATACCGATAAATGGGGATTTGCCGTTTGGAAAAAAACGATTGGAAGAGAGTTGGATTTTTTAATTGACACTACCGAAGGTTTTTTATTTGAACACCCTTTTGGTTTTGTGCAGGATGAAATGGGAAATATGTATTGGCGTGAAAAAAAACGGAAATGACTATTTAATTAAACGGCAAACTAAAGAAAAAGAAATTGAATTATTAGCCTCCGGCAAATTTGAAAATATCCGTTGGATGTATTGGCTAAATGGCCATTTGCATTTTGTGGATATGGATGATTTGTACAGAATCAATGATAAGAACATCGAATTAGTAGCCAAAGATTTACGCAGCAGTGCCATGCCTTTTTCCGCCTTCGTTCGGGATATGCACAGTATCATGGGAGCATGGGACGATAAAGAGGGGAATATTTATGTGTCTGTATTTAGCGGCAAAATGGTAAAAAAAATTACCCCTGATGGTGAAGTAACCGATTTTTTTAAATCAAAAGGAAACTGGTCGCCCACGGGCGGTTTATTTGATGAAAACGGCAATTTATGGTTGTTGGAATATTCGTCCAATAATGAAGCGAGAGTAAGGAAATTCACAGCAGATGAAATAAAAAATGCGCCTGTGAAAATGGGTGTGAAAAGCCCGATAAAATTTTGGGATCCCTTTGTCGCCTTGGGTGTATTGGTCGTTGGACTGGCATTGATAAAAATCATCAACAACCTAAAAACCTGATCCTTTTTCATATTCCTGCCTTTTTGTATTTCAAATAAAATAACTCCCTCCTCACCAATCCCCTTACCTTTGCAGCTTCAAAATTAGTGAGTTATGATTTGTGATTGATGAGCGTGTCTCAACAATTGACAATCAACAATTAGCAACCTATCCATGTACTATCAAAATATTTTAGAAACCATTGGCCATACGCCTCTTGTCAAGCTAAATAAAACAGTGGCGGACATCCCAGCGCTGGTGCTTGGCAAAATAGAAACGTTCAACCCTGGTCATTCCATTAAAGACCGTATGGCTTTGAAAATGCTCGAAGTGGCAGAGGCGGAAGGCAAAATCAAACCTGGCGGCACCATCATCGAATGCACCAGTGGGAATACGGGCATGGGCCTCGCCATCGCCGCTTGTGTGAAAGGCTATCGCTGCATTTTTACCTCCAACGACAAGCAATCAAAAGAAAAATTTGACCTTTTGCGGGCCTTGGGCGCAGAAGTCGTTGTCTGCCCAACCAATGTAGAATCCACCGATCCCCGAAGCTATTACAGTGTGGCCGAACGCTTGAGCAAGGAAATTCCCAATTCCTATTGGTTCAACCAATATGACAACCTCGCCAACCGACAGGCGCATTACGAGCAGACTGGCCCTGAGATTTGGGAACAGACGGAAGGGAAGGTCACCCATTTGGTCGTCGGTGCTGGCACTGGCGGTACAATTACGGGGACTGGTAAATTTCTAAAAGAAAAGAATCCAAACATAAAAGTCTGGGCCATAGATACTTATGGCTCTACTTTGAAAGCTTACCATGAGACAGGAAAGATTGACGAAAAGGAAATCTACTCCTATATCACCGAGGGTATTGGCGAGGACATCGTTCCCAAAAACTATGACTTTTCTGTCATTGACCATTTTGAAAAAGTAACAGATAAAGATGGCGCTGTATGGGCAAGGAAAATGGCCAAAGAGGAAGGCATCCTTTTGGGGTACTCGGCAGGGAGCGCTTTGGCTGGTCTGCGTCAAATGAAAGATCAATTGACCAAAGATGATGTGGTCGTTATTGTCTTTCATGACCACGGCAGCCGCTATGTCGGTAAAATTTATAACGACGACTGGATGCGGGAACGAGGTTTCCTCGATGAAGAATTGAAGGTCAAAGACCTTATAGCCATGAAGCACAACAAGGGATTTCTCTCCGTGAATAAAACAGACTCCGTGAAAAGTGCTTTTGACATCATGCGCCAAAAGGATATTTCACAAATGCCCGTCATGGACAATAGCGACATCGTGGGCTCAATTACCGAAACGGTTGTATTGAAATATTTGCTTGAAAACCCACTTGGTAATTCAGAAAAACCTGTGGAAAGTGTAATGGGCAAGCCTTTCCCTGAAGTGGATGAAGATCTGCCTTTCCGCCAGTTGGGGAAATATCTAAATAAGGGAATACCTGCAGTTGTGGCCAAAGATCGGGCTGGGAGTTTGCATGTGTTGACGAAGTATGATGTGATTCAGGCGGTTTGAAAAGATTGAATAAGAAATTAAAACAAATCAGCGTTTAATGCTAAATTCATTGCGCTGACTATGTTCAAAAAAAAGATTCTTGCCTGCTGCTTAATGGCAGCCTTTTGTATTCCTGTTCATCAAAAAGCAACGACATCATCATTGCATTATGTCCCTGAAACCTGGCAGCAGGAAATGCTTCGTATGGTCAATGAGATAAGGTCGAAAGGTTGCATTTGTGGTAATAAAAAAATGCCTGTTAAAAAGCCACTACGATGGAATGACAATCTCGCCAATGCCGCCCAGCAACACGCCGATGACATGCACGACAACCAATTTATAGGTCATTATGGATCAGGTGGAAGCCGTATTGGCCAGCGGGTCACAAAAGCTGGATACAACTGGAAATCAGTTGCGGAAAATGTCGCTTGGAATATTAGAACAACCAAAGGTGCAGTCATCGGCTGGAAAAACAGCCCCGGCCATTGCCGCAGCATGATGGGAGGTTATACTGAAATGGGGGCTGCACGAAAAGGTCGGTATTGGGTGCAGGTGTTTGCAAGGCCGTGTAAGTATTAGAGTGGATTTAAATTCACTTAGCTCTGGCAATAAATAATTAATATTCGTGACCTAATTGTTAACGGGTAATTTGAATTATTTATCCATTAGCATTAAATCGACCCCACCCGTTTGCCCATCTTGGATTGGTAGGGTGAGACGTTTAATGACCTTTCCGTCCTCAACGGATAATTTTACAGGGCCACTTGCTCCTGTAACTTTTATTGAATTTTTGATATTCGGTTGAACAGTAAGGTCAATGCAAATTGGAACCTTGCCAAGCGGGACGTTGCTCATTACCGCTGTTCCATTATGGGTCACAGTAACGTCCTCCATGCCTTTTGGATCGTCGGTTTCCAAACAGACCCGGACGGTAGGGGTCAATATTTCTATTTGGGCTGATTCCGTTTGTGATTCGCCCATAACGTTATTATCATCTCGAATTGGTGGCTGGCTTTTGTCAGGTTCTTTAAATTTCAACCTGTTCTTTTTGATAGCGGCTGACCACATCCAGGCGATGAGGCCAGCAGTAATGGCGCAACCCAAGAAAGCTACCAATGTGGCTGCTCCTTCTTGTCCACTACAAGAGAGGTTACAGGAAGCGGCAATTGTCAGATAGCCCAATATTGTAAAGATGGCTATGCTCCCTAAGGTCAGCAAGACAATAGTTCCGCCGTCCAATTTGCGGTATGCACTTTTTATTATGGCTAATTTGACCAAGACCCTTGCTTTTAATTTTTTTAAAAGACCGACCCGCCATTTTTTAATTTTTTTGAAAATACCTTTTCTTTTTTTCTTGGCTTTTTTTACGATCTCAGCATGTTCCCAGCCGGGACTTTCAAGTGCTTTTCCGTTTTTGCCAATAGCGGACTGTAAAACTTCGGTTTGGGCGGGTTCAGTTAAATTGTTCGGCTGCCAATTTAGAGTATAATTTCCAGCGGCAAGCCAGAAAGCACATGAGGATAACACCAATAGCCCATCACATAATTTTTGCCGGGTAAAATTTATTTTTCTGGATTCTTTGTTTTTTTTCCTGGGATAAAAAATAAATCCAGTCAAATAAACGAGTGCGGAAACTATGAATGCAATATTGGAAAAGTCATTATCTACATCTGCCAAAACTGCACCCCAATAAAATGCGTAAAAACCCATGACAATGCGGCTAATTGCGATCAGCCACCGGGCAGCCACTGGGTGTTTTTTTGCCCAAAAGGAGAGCCGGGCGAGGCAAGAAGGAGAAGTTGGCTTCATGTCTGGTTGTGTTGATAGATGGGTTAAAGATAAAATTAATTGGTTTCACATTTACATTTTCACATTGACTTTCTTATTTCGAAATTTTTAATACTGATTTTTTCTAAATTGACAATTCTCATCTTCTTATGAGACCAATCTCACAACCCATCCTCGACATCATTTGTTCTTTTGCCATCCAAAGGCCGAACTTTGCGGCCATTTAAAAAAAAATTGGCCAAACGAGTAGGGTTTATAGTTAATCAGAGCTTCAAAACTCAATAACTCTTCCAGAGGAATCCCTTGTCCAAAGGACTCCCTTTGGGATGGGAAAAACCCTCTAACTCAAAACTCTTTCATGACCCAGCAAATAGAAAAAACAGATGTTGTCATAAAATTCGCCGGAGACTCTGGCGACGGTATGCAACTCACCGGAAGTTTCTTTACAGGCGATACCGCCCTCTTTGGAAACGACCTTGCCACCTTCCCTGATTTCCCGGCAGAAATACGTGCACCGGTTGGCACGGTGGCTGGTGTATCAGGTTTTCAGATACATTTTGGCAGTAGGGTCATCCGTTCCCCCGGCGACTATTACGATGTACTGGTGGCATTGAATGCAGCAGCTTTGAAAGCCAACCTCCCCCTGCTCCGCAAAGGAGCTACAATCATCGTCAACGAAGATGGATTTGATGCCAAAAATCTGCGCTTAGCGAAATACGAAGATGGCCATAACCCCTTGGAAGACAATACCTTGGAAGGGTATGATGTTATAAAAATCCCTATCACAAAATTAACTCGTGAGGCACTCGCTGATTTCTCGCTCGGCACCAAAGAAAAAGACCGCAGTAAGAACATGTTCGTATTGGGTTTCCTGCTTTGGCGCTACAACCGCACGCTCGACACTGTCCTGCGATTTCTGACAACAAAATTTAAAAAGAAGCCCGATTTGATTGAATTGAACAGGAAAGTGTTGTTGGCAGGTTATCACCTTGCCGATACCATGGAGGAATTTACTTCCCGCTATCTGGTGAAACCCGCCCAACTGCCTAAAGGTAGATACCGCAACATCAAGGGAAATGATGCACTAGTGCTTGGATTGGTCGCTGCTGCCAAAAAATCGGGCTTGACGCTTTTTTATGGTTCTTATCCGATCACACCTGCTTCCAGTATTTTGAACAGCTTGGCCAATCTCAAAAATTTTGGGGTAAAAACCTTTCAGGCAGAAGATGAAATCGCTGCCATCTGTTCTGCGATTGGAGCAAGTTATGGCGGCAACCTTGCTGTAACAGGTACATCAGGGCCTGGCATGGCGCTGAAATCGGAGGCAATGGGGCTGGCCGTTATGCTGGAGTTGCCGTTGGTCATTGTGGATGTACAGCGGGGAGGGCCTTCTACTGGATTGCCAACCAAAACGGAGCAGTCCGACCTTTTACAGGCACTGTACGGCCGCAATGGTGAATGTCCGCTGCCCGTTCTCGCTGCCCGGTCGCCTGCCGATTGTTTTGATACGGCCTTGGAAGCATGCCGTATAGCGGTGGAACACATGACCCCGGTCATCCTTTTGAGCGATGGTTACATTGCCAATGGATCACAGCCTTGGCGTTATCCAAAAGCCAAAGACCTTCCCGCGATAAAAACAAAGTTTGCGAATCCAAAAGAAAATGGCGTCTCTTTCATGCCTTATGAAAGGGATAAAAATAGGGTTCGCAAATGGGCAATACCAGGTACTCCCGGCCAAATGCACAGGGTAGGTGGCCTCGAAAAGGAAGACCTCACAGGCAATGTTTCTTACAACCCTACCAACCACGAACACATGGTAAAAACGAGGGAGGCAAAAGTGGATTTGATCGCCAATTTCATCCCTGAGCAAAAAATGGAAACAGGAGTAGAAAGTGGTGAATTGTTGTTGCTTGGATGGGGTCCGACCTATGGCATCTGCAAGACCCTTACGGAGCGCTTGAACAAAGAAGGCCATAAAGTCGGCCATGTTCATTTGCGTTATATCAGGCCATTTCCCCGCAATCTTGGGGAGATTTTGAAAAGATTTGATAAAATACTCATCCCGGAAATCAACAACGGGCAACTCAGCAAAGTAATTCGGGATCACTACCTCATAGAGGTAATACAATACAACAAAATACAGGGCCTGCCGATGAAGAGAGAAGAACTGACTGAATTTGCGATGACTTTACTTAGAAAGAAAAATATAGAGAGCAAGGTAAATAAATAGAGAATTTTCAATGCTCTATTTATTTACCTTGCTCTCTATCAGTGTTTTATGACAGCAACGACCTCCAATCATACACCTCTAAAAGCCAAGGACTTTGCCACCGACCAAGATGTGCGTTGGTGTCCTGGCTGTGGTGATTATTCTATATTGAAACAAGTGCAGACTGTTTTAGCTGAACTTGGAAAAAAGCAACACGAAACGGTTTTCATTTCAGGCATCGGCTGCTCCAGTCGCTTTCCCTATTACATGGAAACGTACGGCATGCACAGCATTCATGGGCGGGCACCGGCCATCGCTTCTGGCCTTCGTATGGCCAACCCTGGTCTTGGCGTTTGGCTCATCACAGGTGATGGGGATGGTTTGTCCATTGGTGGCAACCATTTGATCCATTTGCTGCGTCGAAATTTCGATCTCAATGTCTTGTTGTTCAACAATCAGATTTATGGCCTCACAAAGGGCCAATATTCACCTACCTCTGAAGAAAGCAAGCGCACTGCTTCCACCCCTTTCGGCTCGCTCGATCATCCAGTGAACCCATTGGCATTGGCGCTGGGTTCTGATGCTACTTTCGTTGCCCGTACCATGGACAGGGACGTGAAGCACCTGCGGGAAATGCTGCGCCGTTCAGACGCTCACCGGGGCACTTCTTTTTTGGAAATTTACCAGAATTGCAACATCTTCAATGATGGGGCATTTTTCACTTTTACAGAAAAAGCGAGCAAACCCGATAACGCTTTGTTTTTGGAAAATGAAAAACCGCTAGTGTTTGGGAAGGAATCAGATAAAGGCATCCGTTTGGATGGTTGTACGCCCCGGTTGGTTGATTTGAATGATGGCAAGTTTACTAAAGACGACCTGTGGGTGCATGATGAGAGCGATATTTACAAAGCCCAAATTCTTTCCCGTTTCTTCGACGATCCTGCGACAAATCCAAATACATTTCCACGTCCTTTTGGCGTGATTTACCAGACGCAGCGACCTTGTTATGAAGATCAATTGTTGGCGCAGGTAGAGGCAGCGACGGAGCAATTGGGTGAGGGGGACTTGGATGTTTTGTTGGCGGGGGCGAATGCTTGGGAGATAGGGTAGGGTTGGTGTTATAGGTTTTACGGGTTATATTTGTTTGAAATATCCGAGAAACTAACACTGGACACATGCTGGGAGAAACTTATGAAACGTTGGATTTAGATGACAATACGTTGTTTATATTTGAAAGTATTGGCCCAAAAGGGGCTATAAGAAAAGTCGTCGTTTATCATGAAAGGAGCGATGGGAAATGGAACCTTGGCTTTGGTGATTATATAAATGGCCGCCTAAATGACAGGGTCGTTTCCAATAATAATGACATTGGAAAGGTAATGTTTACAGTAGCCGAAACGATTTACAAATTTACAGAAGCACATCCGGAAAAAGTGGTTTTTGTAGAAGCCGTGGATAAGAGGAGAGCGAATTTATATAATCTGATTTTTCAAAAAAAATGGGATGAAATAAAAAATAAATTCAAAGTGTGTGGCGAAATTAATGGACGGAAAATGAAATATAATCCTTCTTTATTTTTTGAATCATTTGAACTGAAATTAAAATGAAACAGACAAAAAAATATATTCCAAATAAAAAAAAGAGTAGCCTCACGCTCGAAGATGCTTATGAAATGCCTGAATACGAATCCAAAAAAGAGGTCATTGGTTTTTTAATAAAAAACAAAGGCAAAAATCTTTTTCCTAAAAAAAACCTATCAGAGCAGAAAAGAAAATGTCGCCGTAAATTAGAAAAGAAAATGGAGGGAAATCCTGATATGAATTTCAAGGATTTGATGGCTGACTTATTGAAAGGACTGCCTAATGACTATCCAGTTGAGATGATTGCACCTTTGATTAAATATCTCTCCGAACACTGGATGAAAAAACATTCCAAAGAACTTGTTTCATAAAAAACGGGAGGCATTCCGCCTCCCGTTTTTTATTTCACCACTACCAATTTTCCTGCCGCCATTTCCTCCTCCTCATTTTTTATCTTAAAATAATAAACCCCATTATTTAATTCTGCTCCATTTATTTCAAACCGATTATTTTCAAAAATAAATTCTTGCACTAATTGACCATTCGAATTAAATAATGAAAATGTTTTTTTACCTGGTATATCAATACCATTTAATTCGATTATTGCATTTTTTGAAAAAGGGTTGGGAAAAACATTTGCAACAACAGCAGGATTACCAAGGGTATTTACAGAAACATATATTGGAATAAAGTCCTCCCCAACCTTATGGAAAGTAGTATTGGTAATGACAGGTGCATTAAAATCAAAATAAATAGCTGCACGATTATTTATTACGGAACCGAGTGGTATATTTTCTTTTTGCGAAATACGGTATTTTACAAAGCCATGCGAAGCAGGTTCATTGGCAGTACTGTCCGGCAATAAAATATTATTAAAAGTGAATTTTAAAATACCGGGGCCGGAAATATCGAATTCATATGGGCGGCTTGAAGCACCAGGGCGCACAGAGGTCACATCCAAAAAAGGAGAAAGCGTGTCTCTTATTACAACTCTAAAAGCTGTATCTGTTCCAGTGTTTTGAAAACGAATTAAATATTCGATGTCGATATTTTGTTCAATATAATGCTCATTGTCGTAGCCAGTGGGAAATGCCTGTTTATCATTAGGATCATAGCTGCCGATATTTTCTCTGCAATCAATGTCAAGGAACGGGTCTGCATCGTCCATGGGGAATTGGTTCACAAAACCTGGGGTAAAGCCTTGGCCACAGCCTTCAATAACAAATGCTGGCATTGAGTTGCCAGGATGATTGGGTTCTTGGTTAGCTTCGAGACGATATGTTGCTCCAATGTTTTCAATGGAAACTTCTTGCACGCCACCAGCTATCAATTGTTCAATATCGCCTGAATATAATATCACGTCGTCTTCAATGACGATGTATTCCAACCCTTGAGATAGTGTAGAATTTCCGTCGTTTTTAATGGAAAAGTGGATGGTGTCATTGACACAAATGCCGTTTACTTCCACGCTTCCACCTGACCAAGAGGGGGTTGGCAAACAGAGCGAATCAGGATAGATATGTGCTTCGACGCAATGGGTCATGCCGAGGGGTGCATCGCAGTCCACTTCTACTTCGATGGTGAACTGGCCGCACTCTCCGATGCCTATGGTGTCGAGATCAAAAGTAAATATGTTGCCGTTTTGGTTGGTGAGGGGGAGGCTGCTGTTGAGGAAATTGAGGAAGGTGTCGAGGGTTATTTCGATATAAGGACTGTCAGCAGATATTGTCCCATTGTTGCAATAATTAACGTAGTAAGTATTTTCGAAACACCGCCGAATAAAATTAGTTGAAATATCAGTTATTAAAAATGGACATTCGACTTCGACAAATGATCCCATGTCGTTTATCATTGTATCATTGGGAAAAGGTATATTAATCTGTGTTGGATTCTCACAATAACCCCAATAATAATATGGGTGAGTTGTGACAATATCGTATTCACCAGTATCAACTGTAAACTGGTAAAATCCATTTGAATCAACTAACTTAGTTTCGAAATAATCAAATCCCGATATACTCACCAACCTGCCAGTTAAAGTTGGATCAGTTGCGTCAAAAATACAGTTGGAATCTAAATCATTAAATACATTACCTTTTATTAAATTATTAAAAGTAATACCAAGACTATTAGTTTCAACTAAATATATATCACTTTTATAATACCCACTGTTACCAATTTCTTCTTTTGAATCACCTAATATATGAAAGCGGCCATTAGAGCTTTTAATTATTTCATGAAAAATTTCGTCTTTAATTGCGTTGCCATATCTTTTTGCAAATGTTGGATTACCTAAAGAGTCGATTTTTAAAACATAGGCATCTTCATCACCGTTACCGAACGATTTGGTTGATCCAACTGCGATAATACCTTCACCTGAATCAACTAAAACCGAATTAAAGGAATCATAATCATTGCCGCCATAAGTTTTGCTCCATTGTAATTCTCCGTTTTCATTCAACTTAACTATAAGTGCATCAACACTTTGTAACCCCATATTAAATTGGTTTGTATTGCCCACTAATATGAAACCGTTGTCTGAAGTAGGTTTTATTTTTACAACTCTTTGATGATCAGGGTAATCATATCTGTTTTGCCATAATTCGTTTCCATCCTTATCAAGTTTAAGAATTAAAATATTATCAACATTTGTATAAGTCCCAAATCGCACACTTCCAATAATTATAATTTCTCCATCAGAATTAACTATTGCATCGTTGGGAATAAAAGCAAAAGTGCTGTCCCCTTCAATTATTTTTTCCCATACCAAATCTCCATTTAAATCTCTTTTCTCTAATCTAAATTCTTTAGCAGAACTCCCTATGTAAGAAATTATCAAAATCTTTTCATCAGGCGTTTCAAGTATTTTTGGATAATAGCTTGCCAATCCGCTGGGATTATATTGTTCCCATTCTGTATTTCCAGCATTGTCTAATTTTCTTATAGAGAAATCAGAGTTGCTCCCACTGAAAGAATGGAAAGTTGCGGTAATAATACCTCCAGTGGACAGATGCATCAACTCTACAATTTTGCTGTACTGTACGTCTACATCGACTTCATATTTTTCCCACAAATGTGCGCCATCTATATCTGTTCTAATAAGGATTGCTTGGGCTGTATCCTCTCCTGGTACTGGATTAAGATCCAGCCTCCAGCCACCAATAATCAACCCGCCATCATTTGTTGTTGCCACACCATATAATCTTTCTTCTCCTCCTAAATCAATTAGCCTTTCAACAGTCTGTGATTTTGTGAAAAGAGAAAAAGAAAAAAGAAACAAAAAGAGAAAGTATATTTTATTTTTCATAATAGGATTGTTTAAAAGTGAAAAATTTTGGAAAGGTTCCATTTTAACGATGTATCCAACATAGCCAATAATTAGCTTGAGTTTATGCAAGTTGTTAGTATTAGTTTTCATTTGTCCAGCTTATAAAGTCGTTGAAAATTGCAATCCATTTTCGCTCAATCTTTTTATTTTTCTTTTTAATCTTAAAGCCATGATCGCACCCCCTACAAACTTTGTAAATCAGGTTTTTTTTACCCAATCTGGCAAATTCCAATGGAATGAGATAGGTACTCTCAATCGGTGCGCTTTCATCTTCAGTGGCAACGTGAACGTATAGTGGTATATCTATTTTCAGTAAATTATTAATAGGCGGCTCTGAATAACTCCACCAACGTAAATTTGTGTAACCTTCACTATTGATATTTGCAGTATCATTTGCTATTTCATTTACAAAACCGTCTATAGTTTCATCTATAATTTGTTGGGACTGCTTCGCTGAAATTTCTCCTTTATAGTATTGTTTGCGATTCGCAAGGACAAAATCAAAGAAATCGGGCAATGCATTGCCTGACCAAAACCCAATATGTGTGATCTTGTTATTTTGCGTTCCCAATTTTGCTGCTACCACAGCTCCTTCAGAATGTCCATAAACTATTATTTTTTCGAAGTCATAAAGAGAATCCAGATGGTTGATGGCTTCGTTTGCTCTAAAAACCCGGTTATCCAATGAATTTCTTTCCTGATAAATTTTAGGTTTTGGAATGTTATCTTCGTCAATCACCTTTTCGAAGCCTATCTTTTCGATAGCAACATAAATGTAGTCAGCAGAAAGTTCTCTGAATTCACCCTTTAGGAAGCAGAGTTTTTGTATTTCATTTTTATTGATTCTGTACGAAAATAAAGGACTGGGATCGCTGCCTTGCAGGTACACGATCAATTTGGATTTTGGGGAGTTGTCTTTTTGGAAGGTATAAAAAACAATTTTTTCGCCGTCGACAGTAATTGAATTTTCATCAAAACCATAATGATTTAACAATTCCCTTTTGCTTGGCAATGTCTGTGTATGTAGATTTCCAAGTATGCAAAAAATTAAGATTAAGCCAATTAAATGCTTCATTACATTTTCATTAATGATAATTCAGTGTATTTTATGCCTCAAAATTGAGGTCTTGCCAAGTAAATAACAAATACAAAAATGGTAATTTGCCAATCAAAATATATTGTAAAATACTGATTATTAAAAATTTATAATAAATTTACCAGAAAAAATAGTTTATATTCTTTCCAAAATGCAAAATACCTTACTATTAAAATCAATAAAGCGGTTGACCAAGGAAGATTTCCACCAACTCCGCAAGTTCGTCCGCTCTCCTTATTTCAACCAACGGGACGATGTGATCTGCCTGTTTGACTATTTCGACCAAGTGCTGAATAGCAAGAAAGGTGGCTCGATAAAAAAGCAAGACGTTTGGAAAGCTGTTTTCCCAAAACAAAAATTCCATGACAAGACGCTGCATTACACGGCTTCATTTTTATTAAAGGCGATCAAACAATACCTTGCAATATCGGAGGCACAAGAAGATATGTTACAACAACAAATCCACCTCTGTAAGGCATTGCAAAAAAGGGGCATGGCAAAATCCTTTGAAAAAGAACTGACGAACACAAAAGCATTACAACAAAAGCAGAACCGTCGCAACATTCGCTATCACTTCAACCGCTACCAAATAGAAATGGAGCTGTCGGCCCATACCATGCAACAGCGCCGCAGTGGCGAGATGAACCTGCAAACCGTCCACGATGAACTGACCACCTATTTCATCGCCGAAACGTTGCGGCAGGGCTGTACCATCCTCACCCACCAAACGATGTCGAAACAAGTGTATGATTTAAAATTGTTGGACGAAGTGCTGGCGTTGGTGGAGTCGGGTGGGTATGACGAGGTGACGGCTATGATGGTGTATTACAATGCATTCAAAGCGCTTTCAGGTGGCAATGAACAGTTGGCATCAGGCGATGAAAGATCGGCAAGTGGAAAGGATGTTTACTTTTTTGAGTTGAAGAAATTGATTGAAAGTGTGGGAAATGAATTTCCCAGCTACGAGTTGCGGGACATTTACTTATTGGCGATCAATTTTTGTATCAAAAAACTGAATGCAGGGGAGCGGCAGTACATACGGGAGGCATTTGAATTGTACCGCCTTGGGCTGGAAAATAAAGCGCTACTTGAAAACGGCATCCTATCTTCCTACACCTATAAAAACATCACCCGGCTGGGCATGAACCTTGGTGAGACGGAATGGGTCGGCCAGTTTTTGGAAAGTTTTAAAAAGTACTTGCCGCCACGGGAACGGGACAACAGTTGGCGTTACAACTTGGCGTTTTTCCATTTCCAACAGGCGGATTATGACAGTGCCATGCGGTTGCTCCGTCTGGTCGAGTTCCATGATGTGCTGAACAACCTTGATGCCCGGCGAATGCTGCTCAGAAGTTACTTCGAGTTGGGTGAGTTCACTGCGTTGGATAGCCTACTCGACAGTTTTAAAGCCTACCTCCGCCGCATGGCAGATCATGGATACCATCGAGAGAATTACCTGAACCTGGTGCGTTTTATCAAAAAATTGATGAAGGTGGATAAGGGAGATAAGAAGGCGATAACGGCCATCCGTTCAGAAGTAGCCACGACGGAACGAGTGGCAGAGAAGGAGTGGTTGCTGGGGAAATTGGGAAATTAGAAATTGACCGAACTTGAAATGCTTTTATATAATTTCCCAATTTCTAATTTCTAATCTCTACTTTTGGCTTTTCATCAAAAACAAACTCATACGCCCACAACCCATGTCAAAGCAAGAAATCATTGACCTCATCATGAGGGACGAGATCGACACGGCCATCAAAGCCATTCAAATAGCGACCAAGACCAGCAACGACATCATTCTGCAATCGTCGAGATGGAACAGCCTCCAAAAGGAAATGACTGCTGGTACCATTAGCGATGATAACGCTAAACTGAACAAAAACAAGATTGTCAGTGGTTTGCTGACCCTTGCCAGAAGGTTGCCTGATGATGTGGTGGTAGAGGGGATTGAAATACACCAATCGGCAGCACGTGCCAACCCTTATTTCAAGGGAGGCTCCAAGGTTTTTATTTCATACAATCATAAAGACAAGGCGGAGGCCCAACGCATCCGGAATTTTTTTAAAGAAAACAACATACCTGTTACCATCGACTCGGAGGCCATGAAAGCCGGCGAAGACATTAAATCCTTCATCAATAAATGTATCCGGGAAACGAACGTGACCATCTCTCTGGTTTCGACCAACAGCCTGATGTCGGCCTGGGTTGGTATGGAGTCAATTAATACATTGGTGGGGGAACAGATTGCCGATAAGAAGTTCATTGCACTGGCTATCGAAACGAGTTTCTTCGAACGATCATTCGTGCGGACGGCGGTGGAACAAATCAACAAAACGATGGAGGAAATCGATGATGAAGTGAAGTGGCGGCTTGAAAACAACGTCGGTATGGAAGACCTGCAAAATGAGCGTAGCCGTTATAGCGATCTGAAATCTAAACTGCCCAGCATCGTTGCCAACTTGAAGGAGCGTTTGACGATCGATATTACTGGGGACAATTTTGAGCCGGGCATGCAGCGTGTTTTAGAAACGATTAAGGCATAAGAAAACAAGTGCATATCGGAATGCAAAAGACCCGTTCCTATTTTTAGGAACGGGTCTTTTGCATTCCGATATGCACTTGTAATATGGTAATTTAAGTCTCAATCATTCGCTACTGCCTTCCAATCCAGGCTGTTGATTATATTTTCTAAATAAGCCTCAAACTCGGCCAGTTTTGCAGGACCCTCGTGGGTGTTTTTCACCGTTTTCACTATGTCTCCGATGCGCAGGAAAGTAATAGTAGATGGTAGATCGGCTACTTTATGCTCCACTGGATATTCATTGTAGAAATCAAAATAGTGAACTTCTGCGGCTTTTTCCCGAATATTTTTGATGGCATTTTCGCCCAGTTTGGCCTCATAGTGGCCTTTGCGATCCACATTCATTTTCCCATGCCAAGTAGCAGTATTGTTAGTGAAAAATTTCACCTCATACACTGGGCATTTCCCAAAGCAGGCTGTTTTTTTGAAGCCGACAGTTTGATAAACTTCTGTGGCAGGTTGTTCTTCTGCTTTGTCTTGCTCATCAGGTACTTCCGCAATTTCTTCTTTGGCTTTGTCTTTCGTGTCCTGTGCCTTTTTGTGGTTGCAGGCAAAGAATAATGCAAGGAATGCCAATGTAGCAAATGTGAGGATGGTGGTTTTCATATTTTAGTTTTTATGGCTTCATTGTTACATGGCTTTTTTGTTCCATTGCCTTTGAACAATGAGGCCATGAAACAATTTACCTCTTCCTTTTCTTGGAGGAGCCAGCTGCTTTGGCTGCCTCCCTTTGTGCGGCCAGCGCTTGCTGTTGTTTCATGGCTTCTTCTAAGCGGCTTCCGAATCCACTTTTCTTTTTGGGCTTCTTTTTATAGGCTTCGAGATCGGCCTTGATTTTATCGTGGTCTATGATGATGTTTTTCGTGATGAGTGTTTGGGCGATATTGAACAGGTTACTGAAAACGAGGTAGCATGTGAGGCCGGAGGCGAAGTTATTGAAAAAGAACAAAAAGAAGATGGGCATGAGGAATTGCATGTACTTCATCATTTTGGCGTTGGCGCCGCCCATATTGGCCATGTCCATTTGCTGCATATTGTAGTAGGTATAGATCAGCGTCGTAATGACCCACAACAAGGTGAACAGGCTTAAATGGTATTGGTCGGTAAATGGGATATTAAATGGAAGCCAGATAGCTGCATCGTAACTTGATAAGTCGGTCGCCCAGAGAAACCCTTCTTGCCGAAACTCAATAGAGGCAGGGAAAAAACGGTAAAGGGCGATCCAGACCGGCATCTGCAATACCATCGGCATACATCCACTGAGTGGGTTGACACCAAACTCCCGATACATCTTCATGCTCTCCATTTGTATTTTCGTCTGGTCGTCTTTGAATTTGTCTTTCAATGAAGATAGCCTGGGTTTCAAAGCAGCCATTTTTGCTTGCGAATGAAGCATCTTATAAGTTAAAGGGTACAGGGCCATTTTAACGATGAGCGTCAGCACAAGGATGACGATCCCTTTTGTTCCGATAAAACCAGAGAGGAAGTTGAACAGAGGCCGGATGATCCATCTATTGGCTGTACCAATGATACTACGGCCAAAGGGTACAATGTACTTGATTTCCTGGCCATATTCTGCGAGGATTTCGTAGTCTTTTGGCCCCATATACAATTCCATGGCAAAAGTCTCTTGATCCGTAGGCACTTGCAATTTAGAGTGGACTATTTTCAGGTCAGGATTGTCTTTCCTATTGTTGGAGTCAAACACCTTTGTTTCAAATACCCCCCCCTTGAACGGCCTATCCTTAGTCATCAGGATACTGGCAAAAAACTGGTTGGAATGCGACATCCACTGGATGGGTTCGGAGGGCAGCTCATCTTTATCTTCCTGCATACAATTACAGTAGTCATAGTCGTTGTCAGCAGGTTTATAATATACCGACGAGTACATATGCTCGTAAGTATAGTTCAGTTCAAGGCGGTCGAGGTATTCTTCCCAATTGAGTTCAATAGAATTACTGGGTGTTGCTAATACATTTCCCAATCCTTTAAACTGGACATTGTAGTCCATGCCATAGCTTCCTTCTTTGAGGGAATAAACTTGTTCGAAATAACGGCCTTGACCTGCATCGGCCCTGAAAGTGATGGAATTACCTTTCACAGATGGTGTAAAAAATAAGTCTTGGGAGCTGACTTTTTTACCTGCCGCATTTGCCACAGGGAGAATGTATTCGAAACGGTTCTTTTCGTCCTCCATCAAGTATAGCGGAACTTGGTGTTCCTTCTTCAAGGAGTCCCGCTCCATTTTAAAATGTTTTTTCAATAAAACCCGCTTAATGCGTCCTCCCTTGTTCGAAAAGGTGATCTTCATTAGGTCATTTTCCAATACTTGGGTCTTTTCTTCTCCATTGGCAGCGTGGTAAAAGTCGCCGTACTGCAACTGCAATTTCATTTGTTCTTCTGCAGCTTTGGCAGAATCGGGTTCTGAAGTTGGGGAAGTAGGTGTAGTGGCTGGGGTGGGTTGGGCAATCTGCTGTTCTTCCTCCAGTAGTTGTTGCTCGACCTGTGCAATGGAATCTTGGAGGCGTTGCTCTTCCATTCGCTTTTCAGCATCAGGAGCCATCATCATGTTCCAGACGAGCAATATTCCAAAAATCAGTATAAATCCAGTGATAGTATTTTTGTCCATTCTATCGGCGTTTATTCGGAAACAAGAAATTTACTCAATATTAATGGGGCATAATTGCTAACAAAATGGGGGCTTTTTAACATGAGTCCTCCAATTTCAAATTTCTCAATTTCGAATAGTTTCTATTTGTTTACCTGTTTTTTCAAATTGGCTGCAAAGGTAAGTTTTTCCCAATGACAAGGTGGTGTCTATGGACGATTGAAGGGAAATGATAGTCGAATGGAAAGAATAGACAAAAAAAAAGCGCAACGATAATCGCTGCGCACTCACGTTTTTGTGTTTAAATGCTGAATCATTAATCTGGTCAGTTGCAGTTTAATTAACCGGACAACCAACCCTTTCATATATATTTCTCAGATAAGTAATTTGGTAGCTTGATGATTTTGTCGTCGTGCAACGACTTCAACATCATATTGTTACAAAAACCAGTCCTGACAAGAAAGGATTTAGAAATTTTTTCAAAAAGAGCTGATATTTCTTCCTTTCTTACCTCTCCATCTTCATAATAATTGAGCGCCATGGCTATGAGCAAGCGGGTTCTCACTTCTTCCAGTTCTCCTGCATCGGGATCGGGCATCATCCCTTCCAATACACCTAAAGAACGTTTGCTATACTTAATGGCCCTTTCCGACCAATACTTCCTTCCCTTCGTTGCATTGGCCGTAGTGCCCAAAATGGTGGAAGCGATGCTGAGGTTTTTAAATTTTAACATCAATTCTTCCGTTGACAAGGAAGTGTCATCGTAGCTGCCCAAAAGGGACAGCCATAACATAGCGTCCTTTTCGAGCGATTTGTTAGCTGACTCCATTTGAGCCAGACGGTTTTCTTGTTGATCCTCTCTGTGTAGTTTTTCAAAAAAAACTGCACTTTCTGCTTGTTCAAATGGCGGATCAAGAAGAAACTCTCCTAACCAAGCGGCAATGGTCAGAAGTATAACCAATGGCATAGCCAACATGGCTGCGCCATTGCAGGTTTGCATGTCCCAAATTTTTGGAAATTGTCGGTGTAATAGTTCCCTGAAGCGTCGAACGGCCTTTTTAGGAATCGCTAATAAGGTTTTAGAGCTTACTGCATAATTCTTTATGCTTGTGATCAACTGCTTTGTACTCACGATGTTCATGCGATTTGTCCACTATCACCTGAACGAGTACAGGAAATATGGGCATTTAAGTAAAATAGATGTCAATAGGGAAAGTGCAGTAGATCATAAAGTTTGTTTAGTTTGTTTAGGAGTCAGGAGTCCGTTTTCGAGGGCAAGAAAGCTGATTCCTGAAAACGGACACCTGACTTCTCAATCTATAAAGGCCACAAATTATGTCTTTTAACTTGGAATAAACAAATTTGGCCACAAAAATTTATATGGAAAAAATAAGAATACATAATGACGGGGATGCATCTACCCTGTCGGAACGCCTGCAACAGCATTTTGACAACCTTCTTAAAAACCTGCCCACATTGCCACGAGGTGTCTCATGGCTGTTGCCATTGCTCGAAGAACCTGAGACGGTTAAAGTGACCCAATTGTTTTTGGATCAATATTACAACGATGCCCATGCCCGTACCCTTATCCTCGGCATCAATCCGGGCCGTTTTGGGGCAGGTATTACCAATGTCGCATTTACCGGCCCTGTTATGCTTGAGCGAGAATGTGGTATTGAAAATTCCTTCCATAAAAGGGCAGAGCTTTCGGCAGTTTTTATTTATAAAATGATAAATGCCTGGGGTGGGGTAGCGCCATTTTACCAAAAATATTTCATCAATTCTGTTGTTCCGTTTGGCTTTGTTAAAAACGGGGTTAATTATAATTATTACGATGATAAAACACTGCAAAACGCCATGTTGCCATTTATCAAATACCATATCGAAAAATTATTGGAAATGGGGATGAATAAAGAGGTGTGCTTTTGCCTCGGCGAGGGTAAGAATTTTAAATTTTTAAATAAATTAAATGAAAAAGAAAAGTATTTTGACGAGGTAATCCCGCTATCTCATCCTCGTTATATTATGCAGTATAAAAGAAAAAAATTAGAGGAATATATTGGGAGATATGTTGAGGCTTTGAATGCTTGGGTATAAAACATTGACTTGTCACGATTTTTTTGGATTTATTCGATTTATGATTTAGTATCCAACTATAGTCAAAACCGCTTTAATATTTTTTCAACAATTGTCTTACCAATGGCCAGAGAAGCAGTAGCCGCAGGTGATGGTGCATTGCACACATTGATGATTTTGTCATTTTCAAAAATGACAAAATCATCCAATAAATTTCCTTTTGAATCACATGCCATTGCCCTTACCCCTGCGCCGCCTGTGATTAGGTCTTCCTCCCGAATTTCTGGTATTAATTTTTGAAGGGTTTTGACAAAGGCTTTTTTTGAAAAAGATCGGCGCATTTCGTCCAATCCTTCTTTCCAATACTTTCCAGCAATTTTCCGAAAGCCTTTGCTGGTAAGCGTTTCGAAGAGTTCGCCTAAATGGAAGTCGCTTTTTTTATACCCTTCTCTCCTAAAGGCCAATACGGCATTTGGCCCTGCTTCAATCCCGCCTTCCATCATCCGGGTGAAATGTACGCCGAGGAAAGGAAATGCTGGATTAGGGACGGGGTAGATTAAATTGTTTACAAGGTATTCTTTTTCTTTTATTAATTTATAATATTCGCCACGAAAAGGAAGGATTATAATATCCAGTTCAGGCATGGTCATTTTGGCAATTTTATCCGAATATAACCCCGCACAATTCACCATAATATTTGCTGAAAATTCCTGCCTGCTTGAACTTATTGTTACCTTGCTGTTTTTTGTTTCGATTTTTTCGACTTTATGTGAACAATATAATTTGCCCCCCATGCGCTCGATTAATTCGCAATATTTAGCCGCTACATCTTTAAAGTTTATTATCCCTGCTTGGGGTACATATATTCCTTTTATACTTGTTACATGAGATTCTATTGTATTAATTTCTTCAGGTGTTACTTTTTTTAATCCGACCAACCCATTTGCTATCCCTGTGTTATAAATGTTTTCTAAAATATTTAATTCGCTTTTTTGAGTGGCAACGATCACTTTTCCGCACAACTCAAACTCGACATCATTTTTTTTGCAAAATTCAATCAACTGATTATACCCTTTTATGCAATTTAATGCTCTTAAGCTTCTCGGTTTATAATAGATGCCGGAATGTATTACACCGCTATTGTTCCCAGTTTGGTGTTGGGCTATTTTGTTTTCTTTTTCAATTAAAGCTAACTTTATTTTCGGATTTTTTTTCAGCAATTGATAGGCCGTTGCCAAACCGACAATTCCTGCTCCCACTATTATGACATCATATTTTTCCATAAATAAAAAACATTGACATATACGCCATAATAAAAAGAGAGGGGATAAAAAAAATATTTTTTTATCCCCTCTCTTTTTATTCAACCCTTTTCATCCTCGCCATGTAAAAGCCATCACATCCATATTTGGCAGGAGAGATATTTCGCTCTTCTTCCAGTTCGAAATCCTTGTTGTTTTCCAAAAAATGAGCGACCTGTTCTTCATTTTCAGAAGGCAGGATACTACAGGTTGCATACACCATCAGGCCACCAGGTTTGACCATTTGACTGTAACGTTGGAGGATGTCGGCTTGCGTCTTTTTTATTCTTTCAATAAAATCAAGTGATAATTTCCACTTTGCATCTGGGTTGCGACGGAGAACACCAAGCCCCGAACAAGGTACGTCGAGTAAGAGTCGATCGGCACTTGAGTGGAGCCGTTTAATGGCCTTAGAGGATTTTATTGGCCTATGTTCAATAATGTGAATGCCATTACGGCGGGCCCGTTTTTTCAGTTCGTTCAATTTCCAGGCTTCTGTGTCAAGGGCGATGATGGTTCCTTTGTTTTCCATGAGGGTGGCGAGGTGGAGCGATTTTCCACCTGCCCCTGCACAGGCATCAACCACCCGCATGCCAGGTTCGGGTTTTAAGAAGGGTGCAATGCGCTGAGAGCCAGTGTCTTGAACCTCGAAATAGCCTTTTTTAAAATAAAGGCTGGTAAAAATATTGCCGCGCTTTGCAAGTATGAGAGCGTCAGGGGCAATAGGAGATGCTGAAGTTTCCCAATTGCTTTTCTGAAGTAGTTTCTTCAGTTTGTACTTGGTAGTATTCAGGGTGTTGACCCGGATGGCAACATCGGCTTGTTTATTGAGGGCTTCTATTTCTTTGTCCCATTGGCCGCCCAATTCTTTAACAGCTAATTCATCCATCCAGTCTGGGATAGATTGAATGATTTTCCGTTCCTTTCCCAGTTTTAGTTTTTTGTTAAAAACGGCCTTCCTGCTTAGTTCGCTGAACGCAGCCCATTGAGGCAACTGGAAGTTTTTCAGGAGTAGGTTAATACCAAGCAATCGGATTAAATCTTCATCCGTCCCTTTTCCGTCATTTTCCCAACGACGGCCATCCAGTTTTCGCAGCAACCTCCACCAACGCACCATTTCATAGACATTTTCAGCAACAAAAGCCCTGTCACGGCTGCCCCATTTGGGGTTGTTTTTGAATTGGAACTGGATTGCTTTGTCGGCATAGCGGTTTTCTTGAAAAATTTCCCGAAGGCAATCAACCACACCTTTGACAAGGGGAGGGTGTAATTTTATCTGTTTCAGCATTATTTGTTTTTTGTAAAAAGCAAGGCGCAAAAGTCTTTATATATTGTTGACTTTCAACTATCATTGGCTTTCTTTTTTGGTTCTTTGGCAATTTTTGTGAAGCAGGAAAAAACAAGAAGAGAGGGAGGTGAAAAATAAAAAATTTTTTATTTTTCACCTCCCTCTTTATCAGTGTTTTAGATGGCCTCCACAGGATTCCTGCCTGTCGGCTGACAGGTGTCAAAGAACCTCTTTTTTTACAAAACACAAAACGAAGAATCATGAAATATTTTTGTCTATTGCTTGCATGCTTTTTTAGTATTTACCTTTTTTCCCAGATACCGCACGAGCATAGCAGTAACCGGGCGATCCAATTCCCCGATATTCCGGGCTATAAGACATTGACTTGTGATTTCCACATGCATACGGTTTTTTCCGATGGCCATGTCTGGCCAAGCATCCGGGTAAAAGAGGCGCTTCGGGACAGCTTGGATGCCATTTCCCTTACTGAACATTTGGAGTACCAACCCCGTGAAAAAGACATTCCACACCCTGATAGGAATAGATCTTACGAGGTAGCAGAACAAAATGCCCGTGCACATGACCTCATCATAGTAAAAGGCAGCGAAATAACCCGTGCTATGCCACCGGGACATCACAATGCCATTTTTATTGACGATGCCAATAAGCTACTGATAAAGGATAGCTTGGAAGTGTTTAGGGAGGCCAATAGGCAAGGTGCATTTGTGTTTTGGAACCACCCCAATTGGATAGCTCAGACCAAAGATGGCGTCGCTAAATTGACGGATATGCACCGCTACCTTATTTCCGAAGGCCTGCTTCACGGCATTGAAGTGGTGAATGAATTTACCTATTCCGATGAAGCTCTACAGATCGCACTTGACAACGACTTAACGATTATGGGCACATCCGATATACATGGGTTGATTGATTGGGACTACAAGGTACATGAAGGCGGCCATAGACCTGTGACCCTTGTATTTGCTGAAGAGCGTACGGCAGATGCTATCAAGAAAGGTTTGCAGGAGCGTCACACTGTAGTTTGGTATAACAATCTTTTGATCGGAAGAGAAGAATGGTTAGTGCCTCTTATCAAGACTTGTCTTTCTGTGGAAAAAGTACAGTACATGGGGGCAGCATCTGTGTTGCAGGTTTTTATAAAAAACGACAGTGATGTAGAATTTTTATTGACCAACAATAGCGGCTACACTATGCACGACGGGATCGGTGTTATCCAGGTTTTTCCAAATACTACTACTAAGATTGAATTAAAAACATTCAAAATATTGGATAGAGTTGATATGAAGTTCCGAGTGCTGAATGCAGTGACCGCACCAAATATAAATCCTGTAATTGAAATGTCTGTTGAAATAAATTAAAAATACCTCGGCGAGTTTACCTTTTCTACCTCTCTGTAAAAATCGTAGCCCAGCATAATCTCAAAAGAACCATTGGAGTAATTGGCGATTTCGTTCAACGGGTAATCATAAGCGAAGCCAATCCGGATGCCATTTTCGAGAAGGAAGGTAGCCCATATATCCGCAGAGTCGAAGCTGCTCGTTTTACCATTTTGTTTAGCGAAAGCTGCAAAAGCTGAGCGTAAGGAAGCCCCCAGCCAGAGTTTTTTGTTGAACAGAAAGGAAGCATCCACATCAAATGAAGTAGGTGCTCCAATTTCTCGGACCAGATTGCCTTTTTTGAAAAACTCAGGAAAGAAGCCAACTGTTTTTATCAAAAAAGAGGGGCGAAATACAAGTGATTCCCCTTTCAAAGGAACAGCTCCACCTACCGTCAAGTAGAAGTGGCGGTAATTTCTTGCCCATTTGCGGATCGTCTGTCTTTCTTCTTTGCTTACTTCCCGCAATGAGAACTGGGCCAAGTGCGGAAGGGATGCCCCAGCGTAAAATTTTTCGGTATAAAAGAAAAGACCGGCGCCAAAATCAGGCATCAGTTCGCTTGGGTTGCCTTTGTTGAAAGCGTTGTCTATTACCTGGGCATCCTTGAAATCCAGTTGGCTCCAGTCTGCTTTCCAGTTCAGTGCGCCAGCTTGCAGCCCAACTGATAAAGTGCCCTTTCCAAAACTTATTCGGTAAGCATAGCTAACATTTAAAAAAGTTGTTTGATGGGCACCTGCCTTGTCGTTCGAGAGGTTGAGCCCCAATCCTACAGCTTTGTTGATGGGCGAATGGATCGAGAATGTTTGTGTTACTGGCCTCCCGTCATTATCAGCGCCTTCGCCCCATCCGAACCATTGGTCGCGGTGCAATGCTACAATGGACATATAGTTCCTACTACCTGCATAACCGGGGTTGTAGGAAAGGGTGTTGAACATGTATTTTGTGAATTGAGGCTCTTGTTGGGCCGTTGAAGTCTCACCAAAAAAGAAAAGGAAAAAGGAAAGGCACAGCAATTTTATCCCAGCTTTCCACATAGAAGAAGGAGTAGGTGCAAAGTCCCATTGGATGATTGCTGTGTTTGAATGCATTGAAAAGATACCTGTATGATGTGGGGGGATGTCCAGAGAAATAGTTTGTAGCCCTGGATTTTCACTAACAAGAGAATAGTATGCCGCTTTTGTAGTTGCTTCTTTCGAACTCATGTAACAATGCCCTATAATGTGTTTGTTTTTAGAGATTTGGACAGGTAAGTAATGGTCAAAAAAGTTGCCTTTGGGACAATCGACTGAGGGGAAGAATGCCAAATGTATGGCAATATTCGCTTAATAAAAACTTATGTGAAATTCTGAAATTTATGGCTGGGCGTTTCTCAGTGCCGCTATCATTGCATCCACTTCACTTTGCGTATTGTAATAGTGCGGGGATACCCGCATCGCCCAATCAACTCCTTTTTCTGTGAAGTCAATTACTGCATTGAAAGTACGGGCGAAACCCGCATTGATATTGGCTTTGACAAGTGCTTTGCTAAAATCTTTAGGCCTCCCGCTTTCATGATGCGCAGTGACGATACCACATTTTCTCTTTCCTTTATCAAGCACTCGCCAGCCAGGCAGGCTGGCCAGTTCTCGACGGGTGTAACTGGCCAAAGAGGTTACCCGCTCTTCAATGTTTCCAAGCCCGATTCCAAGAGCGTAGTCAGTTGCTACTTTGCTCCCCAGCATCAGTGCATAGTTTTTTTCAAAATAACCATATCGAAGTGCTTTTGGGGAAGATTGGTATTCATTGGCAGCAATCCACGTGGCACCGCTCAGGTCTGGGAAAATGGGTTCGAGGCCTGCCTGCAATGCTTTATCTGAAACATACAGAAAGCCTGCACCTCGTGGGCCCCGTAACCATTTTCGAAAGGTAGCGCTGAAAAAATCACAGCCCATTTTTTCAACATTCAGGGGCATTTGCCCTGCTGATTGACAACCATCCACCAAGTACCAGATATCATGCTTTCTGCACAATTGGCCAATACTTTCCACATCTTGTATCAACCCTGAATTGGTTGGGATATGTGTGACTGCCACCAATTTGGGTCTGTGTTTTTTAATTAAATTTTCTACTGAATCGACATCCACTCCTCCTTCTGCCAACTTGGCTGCCCGAACAATTTGTACTCCCCTGGTTTTTGCCAAAAACAGAAAAGCGATCTGATTGGAAGAATAGTCGTCATCGGTGGTCAATATTACATCGCCACTATCAAGTGGGATGGACGAAAGAGCTTTATTGTATGCCTCTGTTGCGCCACTGCACACGAATTCCACATTTTCGGATTTGGTGTTTAGGAGTCTTGCACAAGATTGATAAAACCCTTCGACCTCACCCGCTCTTGCTGCCGCTATTTCATATCCTCCATGCAATGCTTCTTCTTTTAGATATTCCTGCACTGATTCGATCACTGGGGTAGGGGGGAAGGCTTGCTCCAGCGTTATTGAGGTGGTTGTGAAATTTGGTGCCTGGAGTGTCACTGCGGAGTTGTTCGATGTTCATTTAATTGTTTTTGGAAATCTGTAATTGAGCAGCCAGTTCAAAAGCGGCACTGTCGTGTCGGTTGTTTGGGTTGGTAAAACGCCGAGCAGCCAAAAATTTTTCCATTTGTAGCCAAAATGAAAAGCGGCATCTACTGGGAAATCGTTTCTCATGGAATAGCCAAAGTAAAATTTATCGGAGAAAAATATGGATAAAGACCCTTTAAAATCAGAAAAATAGTCAAAATAATCACCGTTCAAAATAGCATCAATTCTAACAGTTACATCCTTTTTTAATCTATAAAAATAATTCAGATAAAAATATGGTTTTAAATGACCATAAATAGTTGAAAAATAAAAAAATCCGTCAAAATTAGGAGTGTAACCTGTACCAAAACAATTCCTACAACTTACCCCTATATTTAAATTTTTCCAACCAATTTCCATCCCTGCATTAAATTGTAAAGTACTTTTCCCATAATAACCTTTTTGTAAATTAAATCCATTTGGCAATACTTCATCCTCTTTAACAAAAAACGATTGAGAACGCATGGCTATTTCCCCGCCCAATGCAAAGGATAAATTTTTTCTCAAATTTAATTTTTTATTAAAAAATAAACCCAGTTCTTGAACATTATAATAAAACTTATGGAAGGAGAAAAAATTTACACCGACAGTCATTTTATTTTTTGGAAATGGCATGGAAACCCCACCCGTCAAATTCAAAAACCCATTCTTTTCTGACTTTTCCCAGGAAGAAATAGAATTGACGACTATTAAAGAATCGGAGGATTGAGCACTCGGATTGTAAAAATTAGGATGCCAAAAATAGAGGTAAAAATTGCCTGCGTCGTATTGGGCATTTAATCGAAAAAATAAAATAATTAATGATATAGTAAAGAGCGTTTTCATTTATTAATTTTTAAGAAAATAACAGGTTTCAATTCAATAGTCTGCATTTTTCCGAAAGCCGAAATTTTGAATCTCGGAATAAATAGTAAAAATAATTTATTGGAAGAACTTCCAAAATTCAAAATTTCAGTTCTTGTGGCCAATTTCAAAGGCACATTTTTATTTCCATAATACCTAAAACCTAATTCCCCAACCCCCAATTCACTAATTCACGGCTTCACCTTCAGCCATTGATCCAACCACCCTGCGAATTCCCGTTGCCAAAGAATACTATTCTGAGGCGAACTGACCCAATGCCCTTCCTCTGGAAAATACAAAAACTTGCTCGGAATGCCCCTTAGCTGCGCTGCCTGAAATGCCTGCATGCCCTCGCTTTCCGGTACCCGAAAATCTTTGCCACCGTGAATGACGAGCATGGGTGTGTCCCAGTTTTGCACATATTTATGAGGCGAGTCGAGCTTCCATGTTTCGGGCAAGTCTTTTTGCCAATAAGCACCTTCGAGGTCATGGTTGGCGAAGAACATTTCTTCCGTCGTACCATACCAGCTTTCGAGGTTGAACAAACCACAGTGGGAAATGAAAGATTTGAAACGCCCATTGTGGTTACCTGCCAGCCAATAAACAGAATAACCGCCAAAACTGGCACCCACAGCACCGAGGTTGTCCTCATCCACATAAGGCTCTTTTGCCATTTCGTCAATGGCAGAGAGCAAGTCTTGCATAGCTTGCCCCCCCCAATCACCAGCGATCTGGTCGTTCCATTCTTGCCCGAAAGAAGGCAGCCCCCGACGGTTCGGGGCGACAACGATGTAGCCATTGGACGCCATCATCTGGAAGTTCCAGCGGTAGCTCCAAAATTGACTGACCGTACTTTGCGGACCGCCTTGGCAATAAAGCAGGGTGGGGTATTTTTTGGTAGCATCAAAGCCGGGAGGATAAATGATCCAAGTGAGCATGTCCTTTCCGTCGGAGGTTTTGACCATCCGTTTTTCCACCTTGCCCATTTCGACATCCCGTAGTTCGTTTTTGTTGGTCATGGTCAGTGGCATGCTCCTTCCTTTGCCATTGTGCTGCAATGCAACCAACTCGTGTGGTTCTGACATGGAACAGCGAAAAGAGACGATATTGTTTTTCCCTACAATAAAACCGCCATAATTGTAGGTGCCGGAGCTTACTTGAATCGGCCCATTTCCCGAATCTGTATCCATGTAAAACAGTTGATAAGTGGCATTCACCGGGCCGTCAAAATAGATGCGGTCGTTGCCAAACCACTGAGGGTCACTGGCATTTTGATCGAGACCTGCCGTCAGTTCTGTTTTCTTTTTTGTAATAAAATCATAAATAAATATGCGGTGGCGGTCACTTTCGTAGCCGTCTTCTTCTTGGCTTTCCCACGCGATGTAACGGCCATTTGGCGAAAAGGCAGGATTCATATCATAGCCATTCATTCCCTTAGTCAGGTTGGTGGTTTCCTTGGTCAAAAGATTGTAAAGATAAATTTCCGAGTTTGTACTGATCGTGTATTCTTTTCCTCTGATTTTTTTGCAAGTATAGGCAATGGTATTACCATCAGGACTCCAGGCAATTTGTTCCATGCCACCGAAAGGTTTTAGTGGTGAGTCGTGAGGTTCTCCCATGATGTTGATAGGTTCGCTTTGCAGTTGGCCATTGGCATATTCGGCCACAAAGATGTTGCTGTAACGACCATCTTCCCATTCGTTCCAATGCCGGTACATAAGGCCGTCAATCACTTTGGCTTCCGCTTTTTTTAGGTCGGGGTGGCGGTCTTGGGTGGTTTTATCATATTTTACATCAGCGATGTAGAGGATCTTGTTTTTGGTTGGGGAATATTTGAAGCCATTCATTGCAACATTGGAAATCTTTTGAACATCACTGCCGTCTGGGTTCATTTCCCATAAATTCCCTTTGTGCAAAAAACCGATTTTGCTTCCATCGGGCCGAAATTGGGCATCGCCTTCGCTGCCCTCCATGCTGGTCAATTGACGGGCCTTGCCGTTGTCCGAGCCATCGGTGCTGATCGCATAAAGATCACTACTGCCACTATTGGCTTCTATATCGTAATGACGGACACTGTAAACAACCGTTTTTCCATCAGGCGAGACGTCATTCAGGCCGACCCTTCCGAGTTGCCAGAGCAGTTCAGGAGTCATTTTGTTTTGTGAAACAATGGCGTGGGCAATAAAGAATGAAAGTAAAAGGAAGGTGTATTTTTTCATGGTCGAGTTTTTATTTTTTTGAAAAAGTGCGGGAGCGAAATTAAGTAAAATAGAGACAAACAATCAATCAATGCTTTTGAGGGTTTCCCTTGTGAACTTGAATGAAAAAATTACTTTTGCGGCAAAATTTTAATCAATGAAATATCCAATTTTTCTCTCCTTTTTCTTTTTAATATTAGGATGCCAAAACACCCCTACAGATCAAGAGGATGCTAAACCCCCAACTACAGCTGAAACAGCAGCTCCTGTTCCCCAATCAAAGAGTCCGGTTCCCTACTCGACCGATAGCCCAGAAATGTTGCGTAATCTTCTCCGCACCACACTGCGGACTGAATTGTCGCTTACCCTACCAGTGCAAAATGGCGAAATTGAATCAAAGAAATCCTATTCTTTTGATGTGGAAGAAAATAATGGCAGGCCGACTTGGGTCATTAAGGAAAAGTGGCATAATGCTGCAACGGGCAAGCTCTATGCTGGAGCAGAGTACCTGCTTCTTTGGAAAGTAGTGGACAAAAACTCCATTGAGATTGTCAACTCCGCTGATGGAAAACAAACTGCTTTACAAATCCGACCCAAAGAAGAAGATACTTTTCTTTACCATCCTTATTCCAATGATCCGGACGTGGCGGTCAAAGGTGCTATTATCGGATGGTTTGATCGTACACAGGATGCTACTTTGCTTAGAGCTTACACCTATATGGTGCAGTTAGCGGAGAATATGGATAAGTGGGGGAAATAATGGTGAATGGTAAGAGGTGAACGGTGAATTCTTATTACTCACCATTCACCTATCACCATTAATTAATGACCAATCTGCCTCGGCCGACTACTCCTTAGTTCACGTTAACATACTGAATAAGTGGGTGTTGCGCATCTTCTAACTCAGTCATTATTAAATGTTCGCCAATTATATGGATAGTTTATTAGTAATGACCGAGGCATTGAAATAGAAGTAAATGGCAGCTTCACTTTCAATAACATCGCCATGTTGATTATTAGCAGACTGGGCGATGCGGAACCTCACAAAACCAGGTGAGAAATGATCGAAAACAACTTATATATTAAAGAAAAACGAATAGTAAGCATTGCCGTGTTTTATATTTATATATTTTATTAAATTGAAATTATAATCGTTATTTTTGTCACATCGCTGCATTTATTGTTTTTATGCAGCCGAAGATCAACCTATTGTATTACCCACTGAACAACACTATAATGCTCAAAATTACCGATTTTATTCTTCTGTTTTTTCCTTTGTTTTTGATTGGTCAAAACAGTCAAAATGCTTCCGAATATTTTAAGCCATCTCATCATGAATTAAGGTTAATGGGCAACAATGTCAATTCTGATGGCCCTGACCTTGCCCCTTTCCGATATGCAGCCAAACTTTTTTATTCAACATTGGAGCGTAATGAAGAAACGGGTGGAAGTATGTCGAGGATATACACCTTACTAGATGGTGGGCAGGTTCGGCCATCTGAGATAAACCCTACTGATAAAAAAAACAACATCGCACACACGTGTCTGACCAAATCTGGATCACGGGCCTATTTTACCTTGTACAGCTACGATGAAAATGAAAAAATAGATAGAAGTCAGATATGCTTTAGGGATAGGGAGTACGATGGAAGATGGGGCCCGATCCAGCGGCTGCCAAAATTTGGCTCGAAAAAAATGTTGGCATCACAACCTGCAATCGGCATATTTCGTCAGTCGAGGGCAGAGGTTTTGTTTTTTGTGGCTGACAGGCCAGGGGGCAAAGGGAAATTGGATATCTGGGCTTGCTATGTGGAGCGGGACGGTTCGTTCTCAAATCCTTTTAACCTTCCCATCAATACGCCTGAAGATGACATGTGTCCCTTTTTTGACGTTGTATCCCAAACACTTTTTTTCAGTTCGAAAGGACATAGCTCGCTCGGCGGTTTTGATGTTTTCCGTACCCAACTTACGAGGGAAGAAAAATGGGCGGAGCCTGAGAATATAGGGCGACCTATCAACTCTTACCATGATGACCTATTTTTTACTTTTTACGATAATGGTAAATATTGCTATTTTTCTACTGATAGGCCAAACCATACTTGCCCGAAAAATGAGCCCGCTTGCCGAGATTTTGATATTTACCAAATTGGCCTCAAAGCCACTGTTCAGGTTTTCCTGTTTGATGAATATGATTACGCTCATCTCGATGGTTGTAATCTTGAATTGAAGGATGTAGAATCGGGTAAGATTTTGACAACCTATATCAACCTCGAGAACAATTATGCTTCCGTTGGCCTTGAACCTGGAAAAGAATATCAGATTATCATCAGCAAGCTTGGGTATCATCCTGTTTTTAAGAATATCCGGGCGGATGAAAGGGATTTTTTCAAGCCAGGTTTTTTGGAAATTCACCTCCGCCCGATGGGGCCTCAAGCTATGAAGGTGACCCATAAACCTGTCCTAACTAATGATAAAATTGATGGGCAGACTTATGCAAAAACAATGAATGTCCTTCCCAAGCAGTCAAAAACCGTTGTCGAAGAATCTATAGATACAACAATCATTGCGTATTCGGAATTAATAAAAGATGAGGCGATGACCAGTTCCAGTAGCGAACATTCATTAGATAAGGAAAAGAAGTCAAGCTTAGAAAAACCTTCACAAAAATTGCGAAAGGGTGAATCCATTTCTGAGCCTAAAATTGACAAGGTGAAGGGGAATGAAATTGTTGCATCAAAAGAATCGGATAAGATTTCCAATGCAAAATCATCACAAGAACTTACCCCACCTGAACTTGCAAAGAATAAAACCCTTCCAATTGTTGAACAAAAAACCGAATACGAAAGACAACCAGCGGTAATCGAGGTTGAGAACAATGAAGTTAGACAGAACTATACATCTCGAAAAGAGAGTGAGGTAGCTAAGGAGTTGCGCTCAAATAACATCTATATTGAAGATGTAAAAAATCATTTCCTGTCCATTGGCAGGGCCGATTTTCTTCTAATGACCAACATGCCCAAAATATCTTTGGGTAAAGACGAAGATCCTGTTGACCTGCTTTTTTCACATAAAGATCTCCAGTGTTTGGTAGTGTTTGATTTCAAAAATAAAGATTTCCAACCAAATAGCATGGAAACCATGAGTCGTTACCTCAAGTCCATTGATGGATTGTTGAAAGAAGACCAGCGAGCACCAATAGGCATTTCATTTTTCAGAGGAAAAGAAAGCAAGTTTGTGGTGTACTCATTTTGGGATAGTAATGCTATCACTGAGGAATCCTCTTTTGTCCATACTTTCCTTTTTCCTGAACATTATCAAGGTATCTTACCAAATCCTGCGGCATTGATTAAGTTGCTTGAATAGGATAATTTTATACTACTGGACATAAGAGATTAGACATTGGACTTCAGAATTAAAACATCATTTAATGCTGATAAACAACTGTTTAAAAATAATTTTTTATATAATGTATATCGTTTAAAACCTTATTTCAGGCAGTATTAGGTAATTTTTATTTGGAAAATATATTTGTGTATCAATATCTTCCTTCAGGTTAAAAAATAAAAAGTCTATCCAGATGAATTGGATAGGCTTTAAAGATATGTGGAGAGGGAGGGATTCCTCCACGGGAGTTCCTTTGGAAGAACCCCCGGTACCTCGCGGTACGCCGGTTTTTCCCAAAGGGACTCCCGTGGAGCAAGACCGGTGCAATAAACCAGGCTCTGCCACCTCTGGCATGGGATCAGATGATCCTATTGTTTTTTAAGAAACGGTATCCTTCAATGGTTTTGAAAAACCGCTCTCTTTTGAGAGCGTCCCTTTTAGTTTCAAACTCCTCGAAATAGTGGACAGACCACTGCTTTCCCGGTTTTGTGGAAGGAACCTTACCGGAGTTGTGGTATTTGAGCCGTTTTTCTAAATCCGAGGTAGCGCCATAATAGTGCTTTCCTGTTTTTTGGCTTTTTAAGATATAGGTAAAATACATGGTAGAATGTTTTGGAAAATAAAAAAGCCCATCCGAAACATTTCGAATGAGCTTTGCTGAAGAGCGGAGAGGGAGGGATTCGAACCCCCGGTACCTCGCGGTACGCCGGTTTTCAAGACCGGTGCAATAAACCAGGCTCTGCCACCTCTCCGGTTAATTAACCACATATGTCATCGTGGCAAGATTGTAAAAAGTAAAAACGCTTCGACTTTTCAAAAGCGGGTGCAAATGTAAATTCCTATTTCAAAATAACAAAACTGTTATCTCGAAGAAATGATTCATTTTGTGATAAAAAAATGCCCACTTCAAGTGGGCATTTTTTAATTACATTTTTAAAAACGGATTCTTTAGGCTTCCACCTTGTTACGACCAATACTTTCGTACTGAAAGCCAAGGCCAGCCATGGTGTCAACGTCATATAAGTTGCGACCATCGAAGATGACTGGGTTTTTCAACAACTCCTTCATGACGTCAAAACTGGGCGTACGGAAAACACTCCATTCCGTAACGATGGCCAGTGCATCTGCACCTATCAGTGCTTCATACTGATCCTGTGCCATGCTGACCTGTCCATTGTACTGGGCACGTACATTGGCCATTGCCTCTGGGTCATAAGCTTTGACTTTTGCACCTGCTTCGATGAGGTCGTTTATCAGATAAAGTGCTGGAGCTTCCCTGATGTCGTCCGTGTTAGGCTTGAAAGCCAATCCCCAAAGGGCTATGGTTTTGCCTTTCAGGTTTTTCCCAAAATGGGCTTTGATCTTTTCGGTCAAACGGTGCTTCTGAATCTGGTTGACATTCATGACTGATTTCAAAATTTTGAAATCATATTCGTAGTCAGCAGCTGTTTTGGCGAGCGCCTGAACATCCTTAGGGAAACAAGAGCCTCCATAGCCAACACCAGGGAACAAAAAGCGTTTTCCGATTCGACTATCACTGCCCATACCTGCACGTACATGATCTACGTTTGCGCCGACTTTTTCACATAAATTAGCGATCTCGTTCATAAATGAGATACGGGCAGCGAGGTATGAATTGGCAGCATACTTGGTCATTTCTGCGGAACGTTCGTCCATGAAGTAAATTGGGTTTCCTTGGCGGACGAATGGTTCGTACAATTTTTTCATCGCCTTTCTGGCCTTTTCCGAAGTGGTGCCAATAACGACCCGGTCAGGTTTCAGAAAATCTTCAACTGCGACACCTTCCCGAAGGAATTCTGGGTTGGATACGACGTCGAAAAGATCTTCACTGAGGTTTTTGGCCAAAATGGCGTGGACTTTCTCTGCTGTGCCAACGGGCACGGTACTTTTATCAACGATCACTTTGTAATCTTTGATAATTTTCGAGAGGTCATCAGCTACCCCCAAAATGTATTTCAAGTCAGCTGACCCATCCTCGTCGGGAGGGGTGGGCAGTGCCAAGAAAATGATTTCAGCCTTTTCAATGGCTTTTTTCAGGTCGGTGGTAAATTCCAGGCGCCCCTGCCTTTTATTGCGCTCGAAAAGGATTTCAAGGCCAGGCTCATAAATAGGGACCTCCCCCTGTTGCATCCGGCGGACTTTGTTTTCGTCAATGTCAACGCATATAACATGGTTTCCGGTTTCGGCAAAACATGTTCCCGAGACAAGACCGACGTAACCTGTTCCTACTACGGCAATTTTCATGGTAATTATAGTTTTACTTTAAATGATTAAAAAAGCAGGCGCAAAGTTATGGGTTGAGCCATACTATTTTAATTGGTTATTGAATTAATGCACATTTTAGTCCATTCAGGTGATTGATTATTGATGTCTGATCAAGAGTAATTTGTCAAAAGATGTGAGGATACCGGTGCGAGGGACTATACATGAGTTGTATAGGAATATTTAGTATTTGCGATTGGAGGAATGTAAGCTGGATTAATAACTTTGGGCAAAGTTAAAATTTAATGAAGAATATCCTAATATTTATCAATGTACTTTTTGTGTTACAATCCTGTGCCTACAAACCCAGCAACTTCAACTCAACTTCCGTGCCGCCTGCCCCTGATTATTCTTCCTCAAACAGTTGGGCTGCATTGCCCCAGATGAAGGATATGGCAGACAGAGTCCCAAATGAAAATTATAAAGATCACCAGAACGATGCCCAAGTGGATGTGTTTTTCCTTCATCCAACAACTTATTCGGGCAAACGCAGCGGGTGGAACGCCTCCATTGAGGACGCAAAATTAAACGAAAAAACGGATCAAACAACTATTTTATATCAGGCAAGTATTTTCAATGGTTCAGGGAAGGTCTATGCACCAAGATACCGTCAGGTTTCTTTGGACCGTTTTTATTCCGGTGATAAGGTGTCTATTGAAACTGCACTTGAAATTGCCTATCTGGATTTGAAAAAGGCTTTCCAATATTATCTGGATCATTACAATAATAAAAGGCCGATCATTATTGCTGCACATAGTCAAGGGGCCTTCCATGCGAAAAAGTTACTTCGGGATTTTTTTGACGGGAAAAGCTTACAGCGAAAACTAGTAGTGGCCTATGTGGTAGGATGGCCTATTTTGGAAAACGATTTTAAAACGATCCCAGCTTGTGAGTCGTCCTATCAAACGGGCTGTATCTGCTCTTGGCGCACATCTAAATATGGGCATGTACCGCCAAGATATTTGACCGGGGATAGTATAATTGTTACCAATCCTTTGAGCTGGAAAACGGACGAAGAATTTGTTTCTAAGGAAAACAATAAAGGAGCGGTACTCAAAAATTTTAACAAGGTTCTTCCACAAGTAGTTGGTGCACAAATCAAAAACGGTCTGCTATGGGCAAACAAACCAAAATTTCCGGGCAGTTTTTTGTTCAATAGAAAAAACTATCATATCGTTGACTTCAATTTTTTTTATATGGATGTTAGGGAAAATGCGCAGCGAAGAGTCGGTGCATTTTGGAAGTGAAAAGCCTTCAAGGGTTTCCAAAACAGAAAAAAAACCCCGGACACAAATGCGTCCGAGGTATGATTTTTTGAACAAAAGTTAAAAGTTAACCCAATTGATGTTTCTTTCAACTTAATGTTAAAACACATTTTACCAGCGGTTTCCGCCGCCGCCGCCGTAGCCTCCTCCGCCACGTCCGCCGCCGTAACCACCACGGCCACCGCCGCCGCCGCCGTAGCCTCCTCCGCCACGTCCGCCGCCGTAACCACCACGGCCACCGCCGCCGCCACGGCTGCCTCTATCTTCAGCCTGCTTTACAACAATTGTTCTTCCGTCCATCTCAGTTTCGTTAAGGCCCCTAATGGCATTCTCCGCTTCTTCGTCGTTTGGCATTTCAACAAATCCAAAACCTTTGGAACGGCCTGTGAATTTGTCACTAATAATGTTGCAAGAACTGACTTCACCATATTCTTCGAATGCGGATTGAAGGTCGTTTACTTGCGTGTCGTAGTTTAATTTTGCTACGAAGATGTTCATTTCAAAAAAAATTAAAAATTAAAAATAACTGAGAACCCGTGGGAAAGCAAAATAATGTAGGATCAAATAAGGAAATTAAATACTTGTAGGCTGGAAGATGGATTGTGAGTTGGGAAAACTGACGAATGCTTACTTACAGAACTACTGATTAACCTCTTAACGAATATAACTTACTTGCTAATCAGCGAATTACTCAAAGAACGGGGCAAAGGTAAGCGCTTTTTCATATCAGTGTTAGCTTTTTTTCAAATTACTAAAAATGCGCCAGATAGACATTTGTTATTTTATAATGTATGTGGCAGTGTTTTGGGCTGGGTTTTGAAAAACCAATGTGTTCTCAAATTCATTTTGAGTTTGTCTGTGGCTTAACCAACTGTTGCCTTTTAATCTTTACCCTTTACTATTTCCTAATTGTATTTTTGCGAACGTAAACCACTTAAAGTTTACCATTTCATCCGTATAATGGTAAAACTGTCGGAAAAAAGATCAGGCCTTTGCTTGACCATCCCTAACTTGCAGGCTGTTCCTTTTATAGAGGATATGGCGTTTTGCAAAAAACCAAGTGAAGTACATATTTCAACCCCCTATTCTTGATACAGGAAGGAAAAATGTTATTTATTTTAAGGTTTTCCTAGAATGAATTTGGAAATGAACATCCTTCCCAATTGAAATAGGGGCAAATTATCGTTCTGCATTTTCAATGGAAAAAATTGCATCACAATTAAATGATTTTACCCAGTTGGAAATATCATTCACACATTTATATTTTTTTAAAATAGTCGAAATGAAAAAAATCTTGACAATCTGTTTCAACACGTTATTAGCGGGCATGCTCTTTGGCCAACAAGTGCCTAATCTCTGGAAGCAAGTTCAATACAATGAGATATTCCTTCCTGAAAAATCAGAAACAATTGATATGCCCACCAATTTTATCACCTATTCATTGGATTTGGATGCTCTGCGGAATCATTTAAGGGATGCCCCTTTAGAAGGTTCACAGGAAGCAAAAGCTGGGGTGCTAAGGGTTCAGTTGCCAATGGAAAATGGGGAAATGGAGACATTTCGGGTGTGGGAGACATCTGTTATGCACCCTGATCTTGCAGCGAAATATCCGATGATTAAAACATTTGCTGGTAAAGGGCTGGACCATCCTTCCTATACGGTTCGGTTGGGTTTTGGGCTGGATGGGTTTCACGCAATCATAAAAAATCATAGTGGTGGAGTGGCAATCTCGCCCTATGCGACGAATCAGGTAAAATATTATGCATGCACCAATGTAACGGAATTGTTGAAATCTTCTCTTGACTTGGTTAATTGTGGGCATGTAAATGCCGCAAATACCGAAGACCAACCTATAGATGATTCTTCTTCTCCATCAGATCATGACGAGGTTCAACTTCGAGGCGGGGGAGAGGGCGCCAACGCCAAGTTGAGAATCTATTTTTATGCTTTATCATGTACCGGCGAATATGCTCAACTATATGGGAGTGATAAGGATCAAGTCATGTCTGCTTTTGTCACCTCTACCAATTTATTAAACAGCGTACTTGAACCTGAATTGGGGATTCGGCTGGTTCTTGTGCCAGATAATGATCTTTTAATATTTCTCGATCCAGATAATGATCCTTATAACCAGGTTGGAGATGCTACCGCGCTAGGCGATCAAAACGTCAACACGGTGAACCAGATTATAGGGGAAATGAATTATGATATTGGCCACTTGTTCGTAAGGACACCTTGTGAGTTACCGAATGGGGTGGGCATTGGCGGACAAAGTCAGGGGCGTTTTTGCACGCCCAATAGAGCAGCGAACTATTCATGTACAGGCAATTCGAATATCGTCTCCTTTACGCTCAATACCGCTACCCATGAAATGGCTCATGCCCTGACTGCTTCTCATTCATTCAACAATTGCCCTGGGGTCTATAATTTTGCAGTTGTTTCAGCAGCGGGGTGGGAACCTGGCAGTGGCAGTACGATTATGTCTTATCAGGGGGCTTGTCCAGGAGGTGGCCAGCCACCACCAATACCACCCAACAACAATATTCCAGGGCCAGGTGGATTTTATTACCACTCTGGGAATATAAACCAAATGTGGAATTTTATTACGCAGGGCGCTGGATCGGCCTGCCCAAGTACTATTGAAACCGGGAACCGTACCCCAATTGTTGAATTGGACTATGAGAATGGTTTCTACATCCCGATTGGAACTCCTTTTGAATTGGAAGCTACTGCATCAGATGAGGATGGGGATCCTTTGACTTATTGCTGGGAACAAATAGACACGGACAACCCAGCCCAATTGGGGCAACCAACGGGAGAATCCCCCCTTTTCAGAAGCTTCGACCCCAACCCCTCGCCCGTGCGTTATTTTCCCAATTTATCAAGTATCCTGAACAATACTTCCGATATCACAGAAGTATTGCCATCCTATTCGAGAATTATGTCTTTTCGGGTTGCCGTGCGTGACAATAACATTGACGAAGGGGCAGGCGGCATCACTTGGGAAGATGTTATTTTCAATGCCACCAATACAGCCGGCCCTTTTTTGGTTACCTATCCAAATACAGGTGCTGAAAAATGGGTTGCAGGGGAAGAGGTTGAAGTAACTTGGGAGGTCGCCAATACGGACAATGATATTGTGAACTGCAAAGCCGTGGATATCTGGCTGTCCTCCGACGGTGGTAATACATTTGATTATCTGGTTGTTTCAAATTCTCCAAATGATGGCAGTGAAATTTTTACCGTACCAGATTATGTTGGCACCGATATCCGGTTGAAAATCAAAGGCTCCAATAACATCTTTTTTGATGTTTCCAACTTCAATTTTGAAATCAAAGCGGCTGACGAACCGGGTTTTTCCATGGTCATTGGCCCACAATTTCAAACGTCTTGCCTTCCAGCTAACAATTTAGTTGAGTTGGATGTAAATCCAATTTTGGGTTTCGACCAACCAGTTGAACTGGAGGTAGTGGAAGGACTTCCCCCAAATGCTATTGTTAATTTTAGTACAAACCCCGTTATGCCGGGAGCCTCAACCACCCTTGATTTTGATCTAAATGATGTAACAGAAACTGGTGTATTTGAAGTAATCCTGCGTGCTGTTTCTGGTATGGATACTACTTACCGTTCTATTTTTCTGGATGCCGTGTACAATGATTTTTCTGATCTTGTCTTGGAAGGCCCGGTGAATGGTGGTTCGGGCTATGGCTTACTACCTACATTTACATGGACAGATTTGCCTCAGGCAGACCGCTATGACTTTCAATTGTCCACAACTCCGCATTTTGAACCAGATGACATCATTGACGAGATCAACGACGTAACTAGCACCAGTTATACTCCAAATTTTGCGTTGGAAGAAAATTCAATTTATTATTGGCGTGTACTTCCGCACAATAGGTGTGGGAAAGGCGAATTTTCCCTTAAAAGTGTTTTCCAAACTTTTAATTCTGAATGTACTTCAAAAAAGAGTACAGATGTCCCAGTTTCCATTTCAGGAACTGGCCTTCCGGTGATAGAATCGGTTATAACTGTTTTGGAAAGTGGATTCATATCTGATGTCAACATTAAGGACCTCAAGGGAACGCATGATGCCCTTCCTGATCTGCGGGTTACATTGATCAGCCCTGATGAAACGAAGGTGATTTTATTTGAAGAGATATGCGGCAACGTTTCAAATTTCGAGCTTGACCTCAATGATGAATCACCATTTGATATTGAATGCCCTCCACTCAACGGTCTTGCTTATAAACCACAAGAACCGCTCGCCAATTTTAAGGACGAAAATACCCTTGGCAACTGGACTTTAGAAGTGGCTGTAATCAATACTGCCGGCCAGGGAGGCAGCCTGCAAGGATGGACTTTAGAATTTTGCGCAAGCATTACTCCAGACCATCCTTTTTTGTTGGAGAACGATACTATTTATGTGAAACCCAATGATACCAGAACTATACATCATTCCGAACTTTGGGCTGCTGACCCAGATGACGCTACCACTGACCTTCGTGTTAATATTCTCGACGAAACGAAGTTTGGCTATATTTCCAAAAATGGGGTGCAATTGGGAGTTGGTGACTTTTTTAAATTTACTGATATTTATAACGGTTTTGTCACTTATACGAACACAGAGCCTGATGCTGAATCTGATTTTTTCACATTTACGATTACCGACGGTCACGGAGGGCTTTTTGGGACACCGAAGTTTAATATCGTCATTGATGAAAATGCAATCACAGGTGTGGATGACTTAGGGTATGAAAATACAATAGCACTCTATCCAAACCCCGCTGCTGACTTGCTGAATATCCATTTTATAACGCCACTTACCTCAGATGCAGATATTTTTATTTCTGAAGTGCAGGGTAGGGTGGTATTACAACAGCAAGTGAGTCAAACTGAATTGGCGCAAATTGATCTTCATGACTTAGCAGATGGCATCTATTTCTTGACAGTTCAGACTAAAAGTGGGGTAGTGACGGAGAAATTTGTGGTGCAGCATTAAATTGCTTATATTTACATCTTCATAATTTTTATGTTTTTAAAAAATAATAATAAAGGCCAGAGAGATTCTCTCTGGCTTTTTTGTTTTCCGATCTACCTTATTTTTATTAACCCAATAACCCTCCAAAGCGCTCATTAAAACCTGCAATCCCTTGCAGCCCACCAGTATGTAACATCACGACTGTTGAACCTTTTTCAAAAAAGCCCTTCCCAGCCAGGTCAAAAAGGGCGAACATCAATTTCCCCGTATAGATGGGGTCGAGCGGGATACTGAATTTTTTTTTGAAATCATTGATAAATTCAATGAGTTCTGGTCTGAACTTGGCATAACCACCAAAATGGTATTCATCATTTACTTTCCAATTTTTGAAATATGGCATTCCACATTTTTCCAAAAAACCATTGACTTCTTTTTCCATAAATCCTCCTTTCAAAACTGGAATGCCAAGTACTTGCCCCTTTTCTTTTATGCCAACAATAAGACCAGCTAAAGTAGCACCTGTGCCGCAAGCAGAGCAAACATAGTCAGGCGAGTTTGGAAGTTGCATTTTCAATTCATCAGCCAATTCGGCAACACCTTTAAGAGCCAGGCAATTAGAACCGCCTTCTGGTAGGATGTAATACACATTAGGATTAATTTTAAGGTCTTCAAATATGGAATTCTGGTTTTTATTTCTGAATTTTGTCCTACTCACATGTATTAGTTCCATTCCGCACATTTCCGCATACTTTAAAGTCGGGTTCATTGGCAACACTTTTTCACCTCTGACAATACCCAAAGTTGAAAAGTTGAAAGCTTTGCCAGCAGCTGCCGTTGCTGCCAAATGGTTGCTATATGCACCGCCGAAGGTCAGCAGCTTGGTATGACTGAGCCGCTTGGCTTCCAGTAGGTTGTATTTCAACTTTCGCCATTTGTTGCCGGATATATCTGGGTGCAACAAGTCATCCCTTTTGACCAACAAACGGATTCCCTGCTGTGAAAAAACGGCTGGTCTAATCTCCTGAACGGGTGATATCTTATTTTGAAATACGTGGATTTCCATGAAAGTTTTCTGAAATATTTTGGTAAAAAACGGGAAAAAGCAGGGTTTTTCCACCAATTAGTACATATTAAGAATTTTCGGAATAATTTATGTGGCAATATGATGGCTGTATTCCCTTAATTAATAACGCTGATTTAAATTTCCCCCTAATGAAAAAACAAACTGCTCACAAACCTAACGACCAAAAAGTAATTTCCAACAACACCCCAAGTCTGCCCACAGTGCCTCCTTCCGCTGAACCTGTTGCTAATGGAACAAAGGTGAAAAGTAATGACGGTGGATATATTTGGATTGTTTGATGGTTTTTGCCATTATGCCATGTCATGAACAGCCAGTCAACCATTGAACCATCCAACCATTTAGCTATCCAACCATTTAACCATTCCAGTCATTTTCCCTACCTTGCCTGCCATTTAAAAAACAAACCCTTTCAACTATGGCAATGCTCGAAGTAATTTTAGGAATGATGTTTACCTACATGGTTCTCAGCTTGTTAGGTACAACAGTCAATGAATTGATCTCCTCATGGAGAGGCTGGCGTGGGTTTTTTATGGAAGAGGGGATCAAGCGACTGCTCAAATTTGATGACGACCCATCTGTTTTCAAAAAATTTACCGATAACGAATTTTACAAACAACTGATGCAGCACAAGGCACCCTTTCGGGTATCAAGGGCCCCTGAATGGCTCAGCTCCAAGAACTTTGTTTCTATTCTCGTCAACACATTGAAAAAAAGTGAAACAGCAGTGGCCAAAGTAGATGAGATGATTGAAGGGCTGCCAGAAGGGAACAAGTTGAGGGAAGTGCTGGAGCAGTTCAAGAGTGAAGGCCATGAAAATGTGGAAGCATTCAAAGGCCGCCTGCAAAACTGGTTCGACGATGTGATGGCGCACAGCAGCGGCTGGTACAAACGGCACCTGCAGATGGTGACCATGTTTGTCGGGTTGGTCATTGCCATCACCATCAATGCTGATAGTTTTGATATGTACAATACCCTCTCCAATAGTGCCACCGCCCGCCAAAGCCTCTCTAAAATGGCTGAGGCATTCGTCGCCAATAATGAAGCCCTGCCACCTCCGAAAACCTTTGCAGACTCACTTACTTTGGCGGAAATAAAATCAGAACTAAGGAATTTCACTGATTCTGAACAATATGCGAAAATTTCTAATGTGCTGGGCCTTGGATGGGATACGGGCGATATCTTCATCAGCCCTGCGGCTTGGCTGAAGCGAGTGTTGGGATGGTTTGTGACGGCATTGGCCATTTCACTGGGCGCACCTTTTTGGTTTAGTGCTTTGAAGAAAATCATTTCGATCCGTACTTCTGAAAATTCTAATAGTAATTCACCGCAAGTGGTCATAAATACTGGTGAGAAGAAAGAGGTTGCCTAAAGTTACTTGGTGGCTCGACCCAGCAGGTTTTAGGTTTTTCCAACTTATCAATTGGCTCCTGCCGGTAATGATGTTTTCTTAGCCTGCCGCTCTATTTTCTGGACAGATTTTAAAGCGAAAACTGAACCCCAAACACCACCTGCCTGCTCCGGTAATAGCTTTCAAATGGTTCTGCCCCTCCTGCAATTGCAAGGTTATATTCATGATAAACAGGCTCAGGGTCAATGCCCGTATAGCGGGTCAAAGTAAGCAGATCGTGCCCTGCTAAATAGATGCGGATGTTCCCCTTTTTCATGGGTGGCCGAAACCCAACTGAGAGATAGTCGAGTTTAAGGAAAGCTGCATTTTCAAGAAAAATATCAAGAACGGCCGATTCTCGATGGGTTCTTTCGCTATTGAAGTACTTTGTCTTAACAATATTGTTTTCGCTGCCCCCATTTATTTCCAACAAATACCTCGTATAGTTGTACAAATTATGCCCAACAATACTTCTAAGTTTAATGGCCATATCCCATTTTTTCCATTTCAATTCGTTCGAAAAAGTCAACTCAAAAGATGGTTTGGTTTGTCCTATAATCTCTTCCAATGTAGTATTGTCAGGATTGAGGATTAGGGCGTACCTGCCATTTTCAATGGTGCCATCCGTTCTGTTGCCAAAAAATTGCCCAACCTGTTCATAGGGTTCTAACCAAATGTTATTAAAACTTATGGGTTCGTTTGTATCTGAGAACTTGTAAAAGAGAGATTTATTGGTAAAAAAGCCAAGACCTGATTTCCAATACAATTTTTTATCTGCTTTTGTTTGATACGAAAAATAGGTCTCTAATCCTTTATTGCCGATTTCACCCATAGTAAAAAAATCAAGATTTTGATCGTACAAGAAGTTGTCGTACACGTTGACCAGAATATTTAATTGGTTGTTAAAAAGGGAACAGTTTAGTTGGAGGTCAATTTCCGTTTTATATTCATTGATGTAATTTTCATGTACATTTTTTAAAGCAAGGTATTCCCCTGCAAACTGGTTACTTATGGTAGGCCCGTAGCCATAATTGTCAATCCAGAGAACACCTGTTTTGCCAAAACCCAGGGTCAGGTTTGCATCGTCAAGCCAATCAAAATCCAATATTTTTTTCAGGTTGGAGGCAATGCCGGCATGAAAAAACAATTTGCCGGCTATTGCATCGTCAATATAAACCAAGTCGTACCTGACACCGCCGAACAGATTGAAAATGTTCCATATTGCCTCGCCTCCTGTAAAAGCCGACAACATGGCTTTTGGGTATTTTGTTTCTTCATAATCCAAATCGTCCCATTCAGAACTTGGGTCTTGGAGCATCTTAAAGTTTATATCGTTAAAGTTATTTGGACGCCTCGAAAAACTGCTTTGTTTTTCAAATAGGACAGAAGATTCAATACCAGTATATCGCTTGATCTTCATATTCCCTAATACATGTTGTCTATTGGTCTGTATTTTACCGAATACGTGTTTTTTGTCAAACCTCGTATAATTGAGCCTTGTGCTTGTGAAAGAGTTTTGCCCTATCATGAGGTTTCTTCGCCGAAAAGACAATTGGTATTCCCAAGACTTTCTCTCTGAACTTCGCTTCTTTGCATGAAAACTTCCCACCCAGTCACGGGTCCGGGCCAAATTTTTGGTAAGCAAAATATGGCCTACTGGATTTGGGAAAGCGAACTCAAACCCGAGTTTAACAGTTAGGTTTCCATTTTCATCATACACAGGGATTGTTGGATTGTACTGAATGGCTTCCCGGAATGCGTATGGGGCTGACAGACTTGCATCCCTTTGGGTGAAAGATGAAGCCAGTGTATAAGATGTTTTCCCGTTCTTGCTTGTGCCTCGCAGGTTCAATCGGGCATTCCCTTGCTTAAAGTCCGATTGTTTTAATATGCCTTCCTCTTCATGGTAGCCGAGCGAAGCATAGATGCCTTTTCTTACCGACCCCGTTGCGTAAGATAAATGGTGTCGGTGTGAAATCCCGGTTTGAGTGATTGCTCCAATCCAGTCTGTTGATGCCCCTTGATCATGCTGCGGTTTGAATTGACGATACTCGGTAGCATCCAGTATCGGTACGGTTTGTTGGACTGTCGCAACACCCATACTTGAATGGTAACGCAAAACGGGCATTGCAGTATCGAATTGCATGGTCTGCACTTCGACAACACCAGCACCACCCATGATGCCATATTGGGCACCGCCCATGGCATTCTTAGTTACGGACATAGAAGCAATATCTTCAATGTTCAACCGCTCCAACGACATCTCTGGCATTCCATCAATAATGATATGGGGGGTATTTCTTTGCGTGGCAGACGAGATGCCTCGGTTAAATAATTGGAAAGGAGCATTAGGGTTGTTTCCTGCACGTGTAACGGTTAGACCAGGTACGGTGTGCTGAAGCATAAAGGCTGCATTGGAAGGGTTGCTTATTTCAATATTGCTTGATGAAACAATTATTTTGGAAGGTTGGCTTAGGGCACTATCCGTAAAAACAATGGGTAAGGTTTCTGGCCGACTTCTTGGGCCTCTTTTTATAACATGTACCAATGCATCCTTTTCTGGATATACTGTAAATTCAATAGGCTCAAAGCGTTTGTCATCTACCACAACCTGAATGGAGTCCTCCCTTTCATCATAAATTACAAAAACTCCCAAGATGTCCGTATAGGTTATATCTTCTGTTGCAGGTACACGGAGTTTAACACCAAGTGCGGCATTCCCATTTTTCGATTTGAGTATTTTGCCCCTATATTTAGTTTGGGCGTTTGATTCAAAACCCATAAATAAAAAAAGCAAACAAATAATTCCAATTGTCAATGAGTTACTTAGAATATAAGAATAAGAGCGATAAGAGTTGGCCATGCCTTGTGGGTTTTAGTGAAAGTGGTATTCGTTAAGACGTACTTTTGGAGTTGGATGGTTCATGGGAAAAATAATTAACAATATAGAATATTTATTTATTTTCAAGAGCAGCCTCATCGTACTTTCCTTGAGATAGGACAATTTTTGAGATAAAAAAAGGTGCAATCCCGTATTTCCATTTTATTCTATATTTTGGCATCTCGTCATTTATCACATCACCCGTCACAATTGTATTTATGAGGTGCTTCAATTTGTTCCTCTTTATTGTTTTATTTTCCAAAAGCCCATTGGCCCAATCAATTTGGGGCAATGACCGGGATTTCAAAAGGATCGATATCCCATTTGAGTATAAGAACAACCTTATCCTTGTGGATATAATGTTTAATAGAATATTTCCCCTGAAATTCATTTTTGACACAGGCGCAGAGAATACCATATTAGCCAAAAAAGAAATTACCGAATTGCTTAAAATCCCTTACGAGCGGGAATTCAAGATATTAGGCTCGGATATGAAAACCGAGCTGACTGCCTACCTGATACGCAACATCCATCTAAGCTCTGGCAATTTGGTAATGCCAAGTCATTCAATGTTGGTTTTGGACGATGATTATTTCCGTTTTGAAGAAGTGGCCGGGCTGTCGGTACACGGTATCCTTGGGGCCGATGTTTTTAGGAGTTTGGTCGTAAAGATTAACTATGAAAGAAAAGTTATCACCCTAACAAAAAGGCAGTATTTCAACCCGCCCGACGATTATGATAATATCCCAATTGAAATTGACAGAAGCAAACCCTACTTGAATACAGACCTACAAATTGTAAGGGATAGTACAATCAGGGTGAAGTTATTGTTGGACTCTGGGGCTATGGTTGCCCTGATTATCAATACGAATACTCATCCCAAACTCCACCTGCCACCAAACGTACTTTCCGGTAAATTGGGCGCCGGGCTTGGCGGCTATTTAGAGGGATATATCGGTAGGATTAGTTTATTGGATATCGGAAAACGAAAAATAGGCGAGGTAATCACTCATTATCAGGATATTTCGGAAGCGATTGACACCTCTATGCTTAATGGCCGCAATGGTATTATTGGCAGTCAGATTTTAGACCGTTTCCACGTCATTATTGATTACCCTAAGGAAATGCTTTATCTGAAACCCAACCGGAAATTCGAAAAAGAATTTGAATTCGATAAAAGTGGCCTTGTCATCATTGCTGCGAGTGCCAGGTTGAATAAATTTCTTGTCCATGAAGTGATACCGGGTTCTCCCGCAGCAGAGGCTGGGGTTTTGCCCAATGATAGAGTAACCAGGATCAACGGCATGCCGCCTGGCATGCTGTCATTACCAAATATAAATAAGATGCTTAGGAAAAAAGTGGGGAAAAGGATCAGGCTCCGAATCAAAAGGGATGGGAAAAAGATGAAATTTACTTTCAGGTTGAGGAAGTTGATTTAGGAGGATGCAAGAGATCCAGTGGCAAAAACATCTGCCTCATTTCTTGACTCAAAAAAGTTTACCAACCATACTGCAACGATAATTGGAAATAGCGGTTGAAATCTTGGTCGGAATTATTTTTCAATACATCAATTAAACCATGGTGGTAGGAAAATTTTACACTGGCATTTTTAGTAAACATATAGCCCCCTCCTATGATGCCTGATAAATCAATATTGGAGTAGGGTTCGGTTTTCGAATTTTGTTCCAATTGGCTGCCAAGTGTAAGGTCAGCTTGTTCATTTTTTGATAGGTTTAAATCTTTAAATAAGCCGCCATTAATATTTCCGTTGGTAGCATGTAATAAGATATCTGTTTGCAATCCACCACTAATGAAAAACCTTCCGATTTTACGGTTTATTGTTATAGGTACATTTAAATAATGCAGTTTTAATTTTTCAAGGTTATTAGTGTTTGGGGGCGGTAGCATAGGTGAATTAACTATATTGTTATCTTCTTCTCTAACGGTGTTTTCATTCCCAAAGCCATAGTCAATTAAAACATTGGTTGGGTCTGAAGTCGCTGGGTTGATATCCTGCTCAACGACATAGCTGAGTGGCTGACTTAAATAGGAATAACCAAGACCTGTTTCCACCCACCATTTTTTATTCTTTAATTCAATTGTTTTTGAAACGCCTGCTCCTATGCCCCTTGTACCTTTCCCAATCCTGAATATGGAAGTGGCATAAACCAATAGTCGGGAGGATTTGCCAAATTTATTAGTTGGGGTTATTGTCAGTTCAGGTGAATTATGGTTTTCGAGTCCTTTTATAGGTATTTGTGCCAAATGATTTATTTCATGTTTGTCCGAAGGTTGTACTGACTCAGTGGAATTGATTTCGGTAAAATTATTTTCTTCTAAAATCTGTTTTTGCTTCGTCGTGCTTTTTTTTATCTCTGCAATATCAATTTCTTTTTGTGCAATATTTTTTTCAATAAATTTAGAAGGTTGATTTTCTGTGGAATTTTTTATGTTGTTTTCATTTGTGAATTTATTTAATTTTTGAAGAACCGTTTTTTCGTTTTTAGTTATATTTTTATCTTCTTTAATTTCAATTGTTTTATCTTTTTGATTATAATCGGTTATAGCCTCTGAACTATTATTTGCCATTAAATCATTTTCGTTTATTATTTCCTTGTTTTTTTGGTTGTTTTCAGAAATAATTGTTGGTGTATTTTGAATATTTTCTGGTTTATTTTTAAGTGTATTAAAATTAAAGAAAACAAAAAAAGCAATGGTTGATGCAGCTAGCACCGCAGCACCCGAATACCACCAAAAAAACGGATGCCTATTATTCTCTTTATCCACAGGGAGTTCCTGGTCAAGGAGGCGTTTCATTTCCATCCATGCCTGGTTGGTGAATTTTTTATCTATATGTAAATTTTTATCCTGCATAATTCCTCAATTCATGTTTGTAAATTAATTCTTTTAATTTTTTCCGAGCTGCTGAAAGGTGCCATTTGGAAGTGCCGTCGCTGATGCCCAATTGCTCACCGATTTCTTTGTGGGAAAAACCCTCGATGGCATAGAGCCTGAAAACCGCTTGGGTTGCACTAGGCAAATGATCGATCAATTTAACAAGGTCTTCGAAATACAAATTGTTGATGGGGGTTGTGCGTACCGTTTCGTCCCTTTCTTCAAATACCAGATAATGAACGGATTTGGATTGCCCTCTGAAATGGTCGGCTAAACTATGCCACACCAACCGCCTGATCCATCCTTCCAAAGACCCTTTGAAGGTGTATAAATGTATTTTTTTGAATACACGTAAAAACCCATTGTTCACAATGGACATGGCCTCGTCCCGGTCATTGGTACGCCGCATGCACATATCCATCATGGTCGGGAAAAAACGACGGTACATCCTTTCCTGCCAAAGACGGTCATTGGCGAGGCAGCCAGTCACCAATTCTTCATCTGTATATTTTTTTTTAAATAGCAATTAGGTGTAGAACGGTTATATTGTTACATGGCTTCATGGTTCCATCGTTTCATGGAGCCATGGAAATCATTTTTTTGCCCATAAGGCTATGCCGACCCTGACAACGAACCTTTGGAAGACGAGGCTCCTCACTTCAATATCCCCGTTGAACAGGTCTCTTGAAAATACGGCTTTTTGAAATTTGGCCCCCATATCAATATTCACATCCACGCCTTCCTTTGTCGTGGTGCGGTATCCCAGCGCCCCGTGGAACATATAGCCACCTTCTGCGTCATTGATGCCAATGCTTTCCCTGGCGAAGGCGAAACCGTAGCCTCCATTTAGTGCAATGTAATACGCATTGGGTTTTTTAGTAAAAGGGAGGTAACTTCTTATGTCAACAAATACAGGGTAAATGGTTTCTCCTCTCCGTGCGTAGTTATCGAGGCCAACGCCAACCCCTATTCCGAACATTGGCTTTATTTGGTATCCGAGAATGGTGGAGATGCCTGCCCCAAGTGCAAGCCCATCATCATTGCCACTTCCCATAGCAAAGGACAGTTGAGTAATACTGTACAACCCCTTTGATTTGGGTTTCACATAAATTTTTGGTTTCGGCTCAAAAACCTCTTTGACAGGCTTTTCTTCCTCGTCCACCACTTCTTGGATGATCCTGTCAATTTCTTCATCTACAATAGTTATTTTCGATCCATCTGCCAACATTAAGATGGCCTTTTCATTTTGTTGGTATTTGATAAGTTGCCCACTGAGGCGGTCTCCATTTTTCAAAATAATCACATCCGAAGTCTGTGTTGTGTTCTGGGCAAAAATGCTGCATGCGAGGCAGATAAGAATCAAAGAGATAAATGCTGGTTTCATACTTGAATTGTTTGTTAGGTGTTATTCGGTTTATGGTCAGTAGCTTGCCCCGATATACCTTGGGAAAAGACTATCATAAAACTCTGAATAAAATCTATTAGTTTGTGAGAGAATAAAATTAAGAATCCCATCGGTTCCCAGACAAAAAAGATGAAGAATTTTCAATTTATTTTCTAATCCCTTTTGCTATTGAAGACAGTATAAAGATATGGAAAGGTTGGGTTGATAGGAAATGTGATCCAGCAGTATAGATTGGATTGCCTTTGGCTTGGGTAATGTTAATTATGTGCTGCTGTGTCGGGTAGGGTAGCAATCACGGAATAGGCGTCGCCTTTGTTTGACATGATCTGTTCCCAGAGTGCGTTCGGTTTGGATTTGAATAGATAATTGGGATGCATATCTGCAATGACCCATGATTTTGCCTCCATTTCTTCGTTGAGTTGATCTTCTGACCAACCCGAATAACCAACAAAGAAACGGATATTTTGAGGTGTAATTAGTTCAGAAGAAATAAGGAATTTTAATTTTTCAAAACTTCCTCCCCACCATACACCATTTGAAACCGAACGACTATCTTCGAGGAGGTCGCCAACGTTGTGAACATAATGAATGGTATCTGTTTGTACAGGGCCACCAAAATAGACGGGTGCATTGAATTCAGGGAACTCAGCGATCAATTCATCTACCCGCATGTCCAGTTTTTTATTGAGGATAAAACCGATGCTACCTTCTTCTCCATGTTCGCAGAGCAATACGGCAGAGCGCTTGAAATTAGAATCAAGCATAAAAGGCTCTGACAATAAAACGTCTCCAGTTCTTAAAGTTTTCCTTGTCATGGTCTCAGTTTGCTGCCAAATATGAGGTTTGTATTTTTATTTTGCAAATTTCATTTCCCATTTAATGTCAGCATAGTGAATTCTTTTATTACAAGCTTGAAAAGAGTCTTTGTGTAGACTTGGGACACGTAAGTGATTATGGCAAATAATGATCCAGTCCTGATAAACGTCCATGGGTTATAAAGCCGAATTTGGAAACCTTCTGTCCATTCGCATCACAAAGCCCCGCAATACTTTTCCGGTTCCCCCTACTTCAATGAATTCAGAAACCCCGTCAGCGATCATGTTCTTCATCGTTTGTGTCCAACGAACGGGTGCAGTGAGCTGCTCGACGAGGTTGGCTCGGATCTTTTCAGGGTCGGATTCAGCCGTTGCATTTACGTTTTGATAAATTGGGCAAACGGGTTTTCCTATTTCTGTGTTGGAAATAGCAGCTTCCAATTCCTCCTTAGCTGGTTGCATTAATGGTGAATGGAATGCTCCGCCAACCTGCAAAACGATGACCTTTCTGGCACCAGCTTCCTTTAATTTTTCCACAGCAACTTCGATGCCCGGTACAGAACCGGAAATTACCAATTGGCCAGGACAATTGAAATTGGCTGGGACAACGACTTCCTCTTCTATTGAAGCACAGATTTGTTCCACTATTTCATCTTCCAAACCAAGTACGGCAGCCATTGTGCTTTCCACTGCTTCGCAGGCCTTTTGCATGGCCAATGCCCGTTGCTGTACCAACTTCAGCCCATCTTCAAAAGCCATTGCACCTGCTGCTACAAGTGCAGAAAACTCGCCAAGAGAATGTCCGGCAACGGCTTCCGGCAGAAAACTATCACCTGCCATTTTGGCTTTAACAATGGAATGTAGGAAAACAGCGGGTTGGGTGATCTTGGTTTGTTTGAGGTCCTCTGCATTACCTTCGAACATTATATCGGAGAGGCGGTAGCCCAATATTTCATTTGCTTGCTCAAAAAGGTTTTTAGCTAGGTCGCTACTCTCAAAAAGGTCTTTGCCCATCCCCTCAAATTGCGAACCTTGGCCGGGGAAAATATATGCTTTCATAAATAGTGATTGTTGGTTGTTAATTGTTGGTTGTCAGGGGTAAAAGTAGGAATACGTTCAAAAAACAATCAACAATTAACAACCAACAACAGCAATTAATGCAATTTAGTCCCAATCAGATTCATGAATTCGGCCCTTGTTTCCTGGTTTTCAAATTGCCCTCTGAAGGCAGAAGTAGTAGTGACAGAATTTTGTTTTTGTACTCCTCGCATCATCATGCACATGTGCATTGCTTCTATGACTACCGCAACTCCTTGAGGCCGAAGCGTATTATCTATTGCTTCAACGATCTGTATGGTGAGGCGTTCCTGTACTTGCAGGCGGCGGGCAAATACGTCGCATATCCGGGGTATCTTGCTTAGACCGACAATTCGGCCGTTTGGTATGTAAGCCACGTGCGCTTTGCCCAAAAATGGGAGCATATGATGTTCGCAGAGGGAATAGATCTCAATATCTTTCACAACAACCATTTCACTATAATCTTCTTCGAACATGGCCGATCGTAATATTTCCTCTGCATCCATTTCATAACCTTGTGTTAGAAACTGCATGGCTTTGGCAGCTCTTTCGGGAGTTTTCATCAACCCGTCCCTCAATGCATCCTCTCCAATCCCATCAATTATCGAACGATAATTGTCAAGGAGTTGACCGGTGATTTTATTATTGTAATTCTCTTCTTTAAAATAAGACATCTCCAATGTTTTCATAATTTGATATTTCGATAATAATGGAAATTTGCGTGTGGTATAACATTCAATTTATCATATAGTTTTGTCAGTGATTTTTTTTGAATTATAATGGAGGCACTTTGACAATTTGGATAGGAAGTGACGCCGAACTCCAGTACGGAGACCATACTTTTACGCCGGACTGGAGTTCGGTGCTGCTTTGGCTTATGACCAATAACCTGCATTATCCCAGTAGTCAACAGTTAGCAGCGATTTATTAACCCTCAGCTATTTTCCCCAAAATATTCCGCATAAATGTTCTCCGTTTCACAAAGTTTGATGCAGTGCAATTGGCAGCCTTCAATGTGGGGGGCAAGTTGCTGCCAGAAGAGAATGGCGAGATTTTCAGTGGTCGGCTGAGTCCCTTTGGGAATAAATTCAACGTCGAGGTTCAGGTTGGAATGGTCAACTTTATCAGTGATTTCTTTTTTGATGAGTTTGCTGAGTTCTTTTACGTCCATTACGAAGCCGGTTACTGGATCAGGAGTTCCTTTTACAGTAACGAACAGCTCATAATTGTGGCCGTGCCAGTTGCGGTTGGAGCACTTGCCAAACATTGCCTGGTTCTTTTCTTCGCTCCAGGCTTCCACCCAAAGTTTATGGGCGGCATTAAATCTTTCTCTTCTTGTCAGGTAAACCATTTTTCAGTTCGGCAGATCTTATCCCGAATTCATTCCGGGACCGGCAGTTTGACAATCAAATTCCCCACGTAAACAGCGTGACTGGAGGAATGCCGTAAACTACAGGTTGGAGTATGTGATTGGTATTTGTTGGGTTTTCAATATTTGCGTTGTTCTATGTCAACTTTTCACTTTCTCAATGTAACAACTAAAAGCTAATGAAAGTGCAATGCTCAAAAAATAACTGTTGAAAAAACGGGCGCAAAGTTATAAAAAACAGTTGGCAGTTGGCATATGGGGATCTCATCGTACTATAGACTGACTTAATCTATTTATTTCACTAATTCATAAGGTAAAAAACCATTTTTACACTCTAATTTTCAAACAAATGAGCATGACCGCCAAATCAAATATCTGGATGCGTATCCTGCGGACCTTGTCGAGGCCTATGGTATACCATTCTGTGTTTTGGGTTTTGCTCCTGATCGTTTTTTCCCTCTGGGAAATTTACGTGCTGAAAAACGATTACAGTTTTGTTTATTCGTTGAGCAATAATGTGATAAAGTTGCTTATACTAGGTGGTGCGGTCTATTACAACATCTATGTTCTGATTCCCAAGTATTTGGCCAATAAAAAAGGCTGGCAATATTTCTTGTTTTTCATTCTTTTAATTTTGATTGTTACTCCCATTGAAAACCTGCTGATTTATTCCAAATCAGAGAATGTGCCTGAAGTGAGGGCCCAATTGCTACTGAATCACCATTTAACCTTTCTTCCAAATTTTTTAGTGGTTGGAACATCCACTTTGGTAAAAATCACTTTGGACTGGCTCAAAAACCAGCGGGAAAAGCAAGAACTCCATACCCAGACCATGCAGTCTGAACTGCGGTTTTTGAAATCGCAGATCAACCCGCATTTTTTGTTCAACACTTTGAACAGCCTCTATGCACTTACGCTAAAAAAATCGGACAAAGCACCTGACATCGTTTTGAAATTGTCGGAAATGATGCGCTACATGCTTTATGAATGCAATGAACCTTTTGTCCCACTGAGAAAAGAAGTTCATTACATCAAGAATTACCTCGAATTGGAAAAGCTCCGGCAAGGGGAAAACATACATATTGATTTCAAGGTGGAGGGAAATATCTCCAATCAAAAGATAGCCCCTTTGATGTTTATGTCTTTTATCGAAAACTGTTTCAAACATGGTTTAGGCAATCATATAGCACCTGGTTTTGTGCGCATTTCCCTAAATGTAGAAGGCAATAGCATAAAAGCCCTGATCGAAAACAGCAAACCCCAGAGCATGCCCAAAGCCTTGCATCCGCGCAGCGGCGGCATTGGCTTGGTAAATGTCCGCAGGCGGCTTGACCTCCTTTATCAAAATCGATATACTCTTGACATTGAAGATGCGCCAAATACTTATGCCGTGCATTTAAATATTTCACTAGTATGAGATGGGTTGTTTTAATACCCTGGATTTCAATACCTTAGCAACCGCATCCAACTAATCACCATACTACTGGACATTAGATTTCAGATAGTAGACATTAGAGAAAAATCAGTTTCTAAACCCTTGACTTTCAGAATAAATTCAAGTGATTTTATTTCTAAAACCTATTATCTCATGTACAGTAATATGACTAATCACTAATCAATTAATCACTAATCACAATTCACCACATGATAAATACCATCATCGTTGACGACGAACCCCTGGCACTGGATGTGCTTGAGACTTACATTGAAAAAATGCCCGACCTCCATTTGGTAAAGCGCTGTACCAATGCGTTCGAAGCCAATGAAGCACTCAAGGAATTTGACATTGATCTGATGTTCCTCGACATCCAGATGCCGCAGCTCACCGGCATTGATTTTATCAAAACGTTGACCGATCCGCCCTTGGTCATCTTCACTACGGCCTATTCCAATTACGCCATCGAAGGCTTCGAACTGAATGCCACCGATTATTTATTGAAACCCATTTCATTGGAACGTTTCATCAAGGCATCTAATAAAGCCGTCGAGCAGATCGAACTGCGCCGCAAAGAGAATGCTGCCCATTTCGAAGCCAATACTCCAGAAGATTTCACTTTTGTAAAAGCAGATAAAAAATACGTGAAAGTGAAATTTGCAGAAGTGCTTTACATCGAGGGCCTAAAAGACTATGTCATTATCCGCACAGAAAAAGGCAGGGTCATTACTTTGCAGACGATGAAGAGCCTGGAGCAAAAATTGCCCAACAAGATGTTCAAGCGCATCCACCGCTCCTACATCGTAAATATTGACCAAATACAGGCCATCCTCGGCAATATGGTCGAAGTGATCGAAAAGGGGCAGGCTAAGCACCTCCCCATCGGTAAAAACTACAGGGACGAGCTACTGGCCCTTGTGCAGCGGAATAAACTCTAATTCCAATGATGCCAATGAATGAATGATTGAATGAGAGAATGATTGAATTTTTAGACCAAAGCCAAATTCAATCATTCTCTCATTCAATCATTCTCTCATTATTTGCTCATTATTTGCTCATTTCCACAAAAACAGGCAGGTGGTCTGAGTAGCCGCCGAAGTAGCGAGGGCCGCCATAGGTGCGGCTGGGGCGGAGGCCGTATTTCTCATCTTTGTACATCAGAAATTCTTCTTTAAAAATGTGGGCTGATTGAAATTGCAGGGCATTTTCTTTTTGGAAAAAATGGCCAGATAAAATAATCTGATCGAGCATGTTCCAATTGCCACGGTAATTGTATGAGCCTTCTCCGGCTGCATCGAGTTTTGAAAAGCAATTGTAAAGGCGGTCTTTTTTTGGCTGGCTGGGCAAGGGATAAGCACTCAATGTACGGGCAACGCTTTTGTTGGTCGTTTCGTCGTTAAAATCACCCATGACTATAAATTGAGCTTCGGGATTCACTTTTGATAGCTCGTCTATTTTTTCCCTTAAATATGTAGCTACATGTACTCGTTTGGGTTCGCTTTGTGGCATCCCTCCCCGCCGGGATGGGAAATGCACGACGATTACAAAGGCCTCGGTTTTTTTGTTTAAAACACCATGAACCACCAATAAATCTCTACTTGTATAGCCCGGTTCATCAGGTACTACAGATTCAGGAAAGTCTATCCTCACAATTTGCGAAGCTTTTACTTTGAATTTCTTTTTTTGGTAAATGAGTGCTACGTCAATGCCCCTTTTGTCAGGCGAGTCAAAGTGAACCGATTGGTATTTGAAACCTGGCATGCCTTCAGTATTGCAAAGATCATCGAGTACTTTTTTGTTTTCAACCTCACAAAGGCCGAGCAGGGCAGGGTAGTGGATGGCTTTTACTACCTCATGGATATGGTCGAGCTTCGAGCGATAACGCTCTTGCGTCCATTCCTGTTTGCCGGAAGGCGTAAAGTCCTCGTCGAGCGTGAGCGGGTCGTCTTCGAGGTCAAATAAGTTTTCGACATTGTAAAAGGCAATGCGGAGTGGTAGGTCTTTATCCCCACTGCTTTTACTTATTGAGCATGACCAAGTGCAGAAAAGAAATATTAGCCAAAGAATAGAACGGGTCAGCATTTTCATTTCATTAGGTGATTGTATTTGAAAATGCGAAGGTCGGGGAAATTGGGGAATTGGTGTAGAATCCATCTGTGATAGCCTAATCCCCAATTCCCTAATTCCCCAATTCCCTAATTCCTCAGCACCACCTTCCTCTGCTCTCTGATTTCCCCATCGACTTCCAGCAAAAGGAAATACATGCCTTGCTGGAAAGAAGTCAGGTCGAGTTGAAGATCATTAGTGTTTCTGACAAGTTGTTTTTGTAAAATTTGCCCTTGGGTATTGACCAAATGGATATGAGCTGTTTCGCCTTCCTCTATTTCAGAAATTCGAATGTTGACATGGCTATTGGCAGGGTTGGGAGAAAAATGGAAATAAGGCTGTAATTCTCCAAGGTCTTCATTGCTTATCTGCTCTCCATTTCCATCATCATGATGATTTGCCACGAGGGCTTGATTGGGATGTTCAGCGGCAAAATTTGGCCCCTTTGATATGTTAGGGCAGTTAGCCATATTGTCATCGTGGTAGCCATCGAGATAGAAATATTCATCGGGTGAATAACTCAGGTCAACACCATTTACCACATTTGGGTGAAGGCCGTTAGGTATATCATCTTTCATCAAAAACAGTGTGTCTGGGCAATTGGTCAATTTGGTAAAAGAAAATAGCATGATTTCCTCTGAGGCAAGGCCAAGTGGATTGATGCCGGGTACGAGGTAGAAACTATAATACCGCAGACTGCTTGGACCTTGCACATCGAACAACACTGCACCGGGCTTCCAAGTACCGCCTGCTTGGCTGGTGAGGTTTTTATAAATAAAATTATGTGATGCGCCGATGGTAATTTCAGCTTCAGTCAGCTTATTGTCACCAAGTGGTGTAAAATCACCAACTGCTTTTATATAAACGCCCCAGTGGGTTTTGTTGGGGAGCAGTTTGAGGCTGAGACTGACGTAGCTTGAATCGGGGTTGCAGATATGCTCTTCTTCCATATGAAGTGTTGCTGTTTCGGTCGTGACCGAGCAGGTAATAGTAGTAGCCTGCAAGCGGTACTGGTAATTTCCCAGTCCATCAACTAAGGAAATGTAAAGATCATTGGTGGTGACACCAAAGTACTCACCGCCATGTCCCGTTGGTTGAGCATCTGAAATGTTTTCCCAAGAAATGCTATTATTGGTACTGAGCTGCCATTGGTAGTTCAGCGTTCCATTTGCAGCAACAGGCATGTTTGTTTGGGCATTGAAGGTATGGCTTTCTCCTTCGCAGCGGTAAGCATCTTGCGGATGGGATTGGATGTTGATGGGGCCTTCTACATTTAAAACGGCTGCAATAGAAAATTCCCATTCGCATTGGCCATTTCTGGCCTTACAACGAAACATATGGTTATACAGGTTACTAGTGTTGTTGATGGTTAATAGGTTGGTCGTCACTCCACTGAATACTCCCATATTCGCTAATTCTTCCCAATTGAGGCCATCCTCAGAGTATTCCCATTGGTACTGCACCGAGTTCAACTGAGCAGCATTTTCAACAGCACAAGTAAACGAAACTTGGGAAGGGCCACATATGGTCACATCATTTGGATGGTCGGCAAAGATTAATTGGACTCCAACAGCAATGCCTGCTGGATCGGAAACCAACGTATCGCAATTGTTTTTCCAAACCAAAGCCCTGTAAGAAGTGCCATCCAGTCCATCCAAGCTTGCTATTTGAAGGGTAGAGCTATTGACTGTACTCATGTAAAGAAGGTCTCCATTTGTCAGGTTTTCCCAGTCGTTAGAAGAAGGGCTTTTAATTTGCCATTGATAATTTATTGAACTATTGGCAGGATCGGCTGCATATTCCACACTTATGTTAAATGACCCACTCCCGTTGTAACAGCCGATGATATCTGTGGGCTGTTCGAGAATAGAAACACCGCTGCATGGATCGCAATCTACAACTTCCACAAGGATTAATGCACTATTGGTCGTTATGGTGTCACAGCTTTGAGTCCAGCCTTTCATCCTTACGTAGGCACCATCAAGACCAGTCAAAGGTGTAATAAGAAGCGTATCGCTATTTGCTCCACCTACTATGTTGACGGAGTTGAAAGTATTACCATTGGTTAAGTTTTGCCAATTCGAAGAACCCGGTATTAAAATCTGCCACTGGTATTCCGTCTGCAAACCGGCAGGGTCGACGGGGTTGGAAATTTGTGCTAAAAACAATGCCTCAGCGTCTTCACAATTCACAATGCCGACGGGGTGCTCAGTGATTGATAACGGCCCTTCTACCCGCAACGGAACCCCGACAGAGAAAACCGTATCACAGGCATCCGTCCAAATTTTCACCCGATAATAATTGCCATGTAACCCTGCTATCGGATCAATGGACACAGTAGCCAAATCGGTTCCATCGTAAGGGGCGCCATCTTGAAGGTCAAAATAATGAATTCCCCCGTCTGACGATTCTTGCCATTTATAATAAATAGTACCATCCAAGCCAGCATTGGCAGCAACCGTTGAGAAAGTAACTCCATCCTCGGAACATTCAGTTACCGCCACCGGATCAGATGTAATAGAAATGGGCCCATGCACTTCAATGCCTATCGAACCGAACAAAGAATCAGGATCAATGACACACAAAAAGGAGTCAATCACATTTGCAATGGTGAAAACAGCTGAGGTATCGGGCAAAATCTTAATGGTATCGCCACTTTCATAGTTAATGATATTGCTATCAAGGCCAGTGTGGGAGTTGCTCAATAATACTGTATATGGTGATCGGCCACCTTCGATGTTCACTACCAAATAGGCCGTATCTGCCACATCTCCACCGCATATTGCATCGAAGCCATCAATATATTCTAAGGCTGCAGTTTCTACATGTATCGGATCACAGGGATCATGAATATTTGAAAAATCGACACCTGAGTCGAAAACACTATTGCCATTGATGTCTTCCAGCCCATTCAGAATGCCATCACCATCGTTATCGTGGCATGACCAAGCGGATTGGCCATAGATGCCTTTGAAATTGTAAAAGGAAATTCCATCAGAGAAATCAATTACCGAGAGGTCATTGCGCGGGTTGGAGTTATGGGAGTTGAAGCCAGGAGTGGCATCTGGTGTGGATGGACAAAATTGATCTGACGCAGTGGGCGTCCCACAATCCACCAGATAAATGGAATCTGGACATGGTTCCTCCCTATCAAAGGTGAAAAGCAATGTTTCGACACCATGTGTATAATAGATTGGATAGTTTGGTTCTGCTGTTACAAGACCGAATGATACATATTGCCTCGTTGGATTTTCTGTCGGAGCAACAACAGTTCCATTCGCAGCAGTCCATAAACCGTTCACACTGGTCAACCCTGACCAAGCATAACCTGAAGGCATTACCACGGTCACCTGTCCTGATCCAGTAATGGTGGCGCTATCAGGCATTATTCCAACTGGTGTCGCATATACCCCCCATGTGTCTTCATCCAGCAAAGCCAATTTCAAATGAAGACCATCTGTAGTCCATGGGCTATTGATGTCGTTCAAATCAGAAGAATCTATTCCGACATCGTAGATGCCATTACCATTGGTATCTTCCAATGCATTGGCGATGCCATCGTAGTCGTTGTCCTTGCAGTCCCAGGCATGTGGAGCATAGTTGTCGGAATAGTTGTAAAAGGAAATGCCACCACCGAATTCAATAACAGAGAGGTCATTGCCGGGATTAGAGTTAACACTACTAGGGGAGCAGAATGGATCGGATTCCGCGGGAGTTCCACAATAAATCAAGCGTATGAATTCTGGACATCCGCTATCCCCTTTGAAGGTGAAAAGCAAAGTTTCGGTACCTGCCTGGTATCTGATAGGATGGTCTGGTTCTGCCATTTGCAAACCAAATGAAACATATTTTGCATTGGGGTTTTCAGAGGGGCTATTTACAGTTTGTTGATGCCCCCAAAGGCCACTTTCTGACTCCAGATCAGTCCACTGATAATCTTTTGGCATCACAACTGTTACCTGTCCTGATCCAGTAATGGTGGTGCTATCAGGTGTGACCCCAACTGGTTTCACGAACACTCCCCATGTCAGGTCATCTATGAGTTGGAGTTTCAGATGAAGCTGGGCGGAAAGCGTGTTTGAATAAAAAGAGAG
>CBDCVJ010000054.1:0-370390 GCA_965222975.1 Saprospiraceae bacterium
AGCCTGTATTTGATTGACCCGGTGAAAAGAGGAGAGCTTTCTGACAATGGTACTTTGAGAAGTGGTTTTGAGAGCTAAAGAAGCCATGATTCTTTGAAAAGTATCCCAATGTTCAATAAACCGTTGCTCATTGATTTGTCGGCATGGCTTGATGAGGTATTCATCGGGATAATGTTTTGGAGTATGGAATCCTACCAATTTTTTCACTTCCTTTTGAAATCTTCGATAGCGAGGGGCGAACTGGTAGCCAAAACAATCAAGGATGGCGAAATTGACCTTATTTGTTCCGTGTGAATCGGTGGAGTGAATGGAAGGCTGAATGGCGGTGGTATTATTGTAAACCAAATCGAAAACATAATGACTTTCATGCTCATTTGACCCAATAACTTTAGCATTGACTGGGATGTGGTTCAGAACCATTGCGTTAAGCGAAATCCCCTTTTCCAAGCCAAAATACTTGGGTGAATACCTGGCATTGACCGTATCAAACCGTGAAGTGAACTTCTGTCCGGTCACTACTGGAATGGAGCGTATTGGGTGCTATATTATAATGTGTAAACATGGGCAATTTAGCCGTTGCATCTACAATTATCCGGTTGGCTTGCTGTATAGTTTCGGCACGGATAAGGTTTTGAGTGGTGCGATTGAGATGATTATAGGAAATGTCCGAGCGAGCTGCCATATTGCCGATACCATGATTTGTACCCAATGCCAATAAGCAAGCTCGTAGTATAGTGGGGGTCAGCCTTTTTGGTATTCCCTTTATGAAGGATATGTTGAAAGCTGTTCATAAAACCCGTCTGCCCGTCCACCCAGTGTAGCAAAGGAATGATGCCAACCACGGGAAGTTGTTTGTAAACTTGATGATTAACAGCTGGGTCTTTGGCATTATAAGTAAGCTGCCATTTGAAAGTTCCGTCCGCATTATTTTTGATGGAAATGTCTTTGTTATCTCCTTTGGAAATTGCCTTGTTGACCAATTTGATTTTGGATTCCAACTCCTCTTTCAAATCGCTCAATCGCTGCCCGGGCGTTTGCAGTAATTTGGGCAAATCAATCCGGGCCAGGATTTGGTCTTTATTTTCCTGCCAGTATGCAAGTGGAATGAGGTCAGTCTCCAAACTTTGATTGCGAAAACTGTTTTTGATAAAAAACGTGTCCTGCCAACAACTCCCGATTTAGTGCCTGATAAAGCATCAGCTCATATCTGGCAGCGATGAACCCGTCATCTTGCCACAGATAGGATTGCAAATATTTTGGGATGAACGATTTTGGAAGTTTCTCTGCAGGCACACTTTTCAATGATTTTCCTTTTTGTAAAATTGCTTTGACGGCGGTAGTCGCCTCCATGACAGAAGATGAAACCGCTTCACTTTCAAAATCCAGGTGCAAAAACAAATGCCGCAGGTTATAACTGACCTGCTGCTTAATTTCCTCATAATGCTCCCATCTGACAGCTATTTCATCCACTCGGTTTTTTTATTGATAAAGTCCGCCAATAAAAGGATTTTCCCCTTATCCAACATATCCAAAACCATCTTACGGACAATAAAGAATGGCGTGTTGCCATCAATTTCATCATTGATGAACAAAGCCAAAATTCGGGGGATTTTGCTCAACTGTGCATTGGCATCCAAGTGGTATTTGTAGAAATATTCTTTGTACAATGCTCTTGGCTTGCGATTCATATTTTCTGACATAATACTTGAAGGCTTCCACCAATACATCATTGATTCTTTGGTAGCGATAATGTAGATAGCAAAGCAAAAAAACATACGCCATCCCATTTTTAAATTGTCGCAATTCTCCCACCGTGTAATGCTCAGCTAAGGAGGCGTAGTAGCGAATATTTTCATTGGAAACATCCAGTTTCTTAACCAGCAATTTTGCTGTTGGATAAAGTGGTTCGATAAATACTTTTCTTTTGGTTTCCTGCCTTAATGATTGTGGTTTGAAATTGGGGAGATTCCCGACTCAACCATGTCAAGGTGTACCAATTTTCTGTTTTTCCGTTCACCAGCTTATCCAGATGAAGTTTAAAATCATCCTTCAATATTCGGTTAACTAAACCTTCCAATCGCTTGCGTTCCAAACTAATGGCTTTTCCAATAATGAAACGTTGCATAATGCTATAACCTGGCAGTAACTACCTTCTTTTGTTCTGACCAATTCATTAAATCTCGAAAGATAAATACAGGATTAGCTGACAGTTTTGCCAGTCCGCAGGCTCTTTCAAATAAAGCCTTTCGAGTTGTTACATCGGCTGCCCGATAGTCCAGTAAATCTAAAATCACCCTCTGTTGCTGCAATCTTCGGGGTTTTGAGAGCGTGCCCTCCAAAGAGAGCAACTGCTCAGGAAAATAATTATCCTGTAAATAGGCAACGTCTAATTGAACTTCGCTCAAGTCAAATACAAAAAACTGTTGTTTACATTTGAAATAAGCCAATTGGAGAATGAAATATACTCTGGCTAAAAGTGTACGATAAGTCCGAACCAATTCCTGCTCAGGAAGGGTCAATTCCAGAAAGACCGTTCTTTGTTTAGCTGTCAATTTTGGCAGACCATAAATTTGGTCGGTTTCCTTTTGGGAAAGAATCCGCAACTGTGTTCCCATAGTACCTGATTTTGAAAAGTCTTGACGGACGTTTTGGCAATCAACAAAAATATAATTGAAATACCATTCAAGGCTTATAAAAAATGTATAATTATGTAGTGTTTTTAATATTAAGACTTAACCCTTGCTAAAATGAGTGATCAAAACGCCGTTTCTTCAGGTAAAACCATCGCCTATATCCGTGCCTCCACAGATAAGCAGGAAGTGGGCAACCAAAAACTGGAGATTCTGGAATATGCCCGTAAGCATGGCCTGAAAGTGGATGACTTTATTGAAATCACTATATCCTCCCGCAAAACCTCCAAACAAAGAAGGATTGATGAGTTGATGGACAAACTCTCCGGTTCAGGCACTTTGATAGCGACCGAGCTGTCCCGCTTGGGCAGGAGTACCGCAGAGGTCATTGCGTTAATCAACCGACTGCTCCAACAAAATGTAAGGGTGGTCCTTACCAAACAGAAATTGGATATTACCTCCCATGATATGGCTTCCAAAATTGTTGTGACCCTATTTTCCCTGTTTGCCGAGTTGGAAAGGGATCTGGTAAGCCTGAGGACCAAAGAAGCTTTGGCTGCCAAAAAAGCCAAAGGCATCCAATTGGGAAAACCAAAGGGAACAATCCAGAAAAGTATGTACGATAAGGACTTGGATAAAATAAAAGAATGGTTGGAGTTGGGGTTGTCGGGTAAGAAAATATCGAAGAATCTTGGTTATGGCTCTTATATCTCCCTCAACACTTATCTGAACAAAAGGAAACTCAGAAAAACGGTAAAACCATAGCCCGTTGAAAGCTCATTTCATATAACGAAAAAATCCATGTTTTACCTTTTTGTCGCTATATTGATGGAAACCCAATGAAAAAACGAGAGGACTTTGGTGCGGGGATTTCCAACATTAGCATGGAAAGAATCGAGGAATATATCAGTGATTATTTTGAGTTTTTCAATGCAAGATTAGCAGGCAAGGAGATGGACAAAAGGCATCGGCTTCCACTGGGAAACCGACAGTTTTTGCTACTGGAAAAAACCTTTGGCGTTAGCCTGAGCACTGGTGAACAATTATCGAGACGATACCATCCAGGGGGTATTTTAGATAGGGAGGGCGAGTATCGCTTGGAGGTTTGAACATGCCTTTTTCTACGCCACCGATTACATTTCTGAAAAATAAGGATGGTCCAATGCTTGGGTGGAAAGGATTTTACGCATGACGTTATCACTGAAATGGAGCAATGACAAAACAGACAATTCCTGAAAGTCGGAAATGGGCTTTCGGTAACAAAAGAGCCGCCAAGTGTTGGGGGTCAGTTCGTTGTCCAAGTTGCTCTCAAAGCCAAGCTCTTTCAACGAATCCATGATTTCCCGAAAGGCTTTGTCCTGTTGGATGAGGCTCTTTCTTTCAGGGTTTATGTCAAAGAAAAAGGCAATTTCAGGCACGTTCTTTTTGAAAGGGATGCCGTGGTCTTTGGTGTCGTGGTAAAAGCACATTGTCCAGAATTGGCTATACGTGTATTTGGTCTCGTCCATGTTGAAATAATCGTCATTGATGAACTCCGTGCCGCGTCGCCCCCATTGAGTATTGTATCTTTTTGCAGTTTTGAAGCCGTATTTGCTCAGGTCAATTTCGTAGTGGAAATCATTCAGGATATTGTTGAGCTTATTGTCAAAATTGGTTTTGATGTATTCACAATAGGCATCAATGTCGGATTTGTGAATTTCCCCCAACTCTTCAAACTCTCCGCTCAACCTGCCATATTCGATGAACTGGTCGGCAATTTCATTTTCCAAAGACTTTAGCTGGGTGGCCACTTCGCTCCAAGTGAAGAATTTCACCTTGTCATTTTGCAGGTTTCTGATGGTGTCAATATCCGACTTCCGGGGTGTGACCACCAAGAGCAGGTCGTCTTCCTTGCACCAGTTCAAATGCAGTTCTAATTGCTGTGCTGTAAGTCCCCTCCTTTTGGTTTTGTTCTCGAAAAAAACAGTGACGATATCCCCGTTTTGTTTTCTGAGGTCGAAACTGCCGTCGGGGTTGCTCTCCCCTCCCCCATACACTGTCCTGATTTCGGTGACGGGTTTTTCGCCCAGTGTTAGCCCGGTTAGAAACCCGCACAGCCTCCTGTCGTTGAGCAGTTCCAAAATTGCCAAAAAATTGTAAGTGAGCTTGTTCTCGGCTTGTTGGTAGGCGTTCAGGAAGATGTTGGTTTTCATGTGGTGATTTTATGTTTTAAATTGAAAATCAACAATTCTTCAACGAGGTTTTTTATGAACTGTTGCTGTCGTCATTGTCAGTATTCAATTATCGAAAGTCTTTGATATTCAACTTCTTTTTCGTCAACATGTAACATCCAAATGAGAAGGAATTTGATTAGCAAATAACTTTCAGCTATTCCCATGAAGTTTTAATCTTTGCAAATGGATATATCTGAAAAAACACGGGAATTTTCAGGCTTGCTCATAGCATATTGCTCAAAGCCGCAACAGTTCCTCCCCTTTCCTCACAAAGAGGAATTAGCCAATCAAGATTGGGCTGCGAGTCACTTTGTTTATGTCTTGCTCAAGTATGCCGATTCACCACCCCGCCCGACATTGGAAGCGCTCCGAAAGTTTCGGGATAAGTTTTCTGAGGAGCAAAAGATAAACATTGACTTGCCATCTTTACTTGCCCGACATTGGGTTAGAGCTTGGAGCGGAGAGGTTCGCATTCCCCAACAGATACAACATCAATTCATCTATTTAAGGGACTATGGAAAGGACAAACCCAGACCTGATTTTTGGGAAAGACATGAGCATGATTTTCAATTTTTAGAGTGCTTTCAACAACAATTTCCAAGCGAAGCCGCCCACTCAACCATCCCGAAAAAGCAATTTCTGGAACTGGCCGAAAAACATCGGGCTGTTTTTCCAAAGACACCAAATGCTGAAGGGCTTTTCAAGTTAGGATGGTTCGAGGAAACTTCGGATGAAACGGTTTCCGTCAGCTTTCACACCAATCCCAGTAACCACGATTTTGCAAACGAAATAGCGGTATTTGTTTGGAGGGAATTGGTAGCTGAAAATGACAAGGCAGATAATTTTGCATTGCTCAAAAAATGGGAAGACAAGGTATTACGAAATGGATTTTACCCATCTGGATTTTTAAAAAGACTTCCAAACATAGAAAGGGAAAGGTTCGTAGCGGCCGTTTTTCAACAAATTGAAAAGGAGGAGGACTTGCTTCATCCTGAAAGCGAAATTATAAAGGCAAGGCTGGATTATTACATGGACAATCGTTATGACTTTCTACCTGACAAAGTGCTTGATTTCCCACTTGAACGCATGTGCGGCTATGACAGCTTTGAGGAAGTAAGGCATTGGGATTTGATTTTGGGCGATCTTTTTCACATGCAACTTGCACGTTATAACCTCAACACTTATCTGCGGGAAATATTAATACATGAAAGGGCATCTCAATCAAAAACTTGGGAGAGGGATTATCTAAAAAATGCAGAAAGGCTGCTCGAACTCGGCCAGTCCAGACCAGTGTTGCTTTATACTATTTACGAATTGGTGGAAAGGGATTTCCCAGAGGTTATCCCTGTTTTCTTTAAATCAACCGAAAACTTGAGCATTGGTACTTTTATCGTTCAGTATGCGCCTATTCGGCCTGAGCTATTACCTGAAAAACATCGTAGAAGTGCCCTGCCTGAAAAGCAATTCCGCTCCCTACTTTTCCAATCGGCTTTTGAAATTGCTTTAGAAAAAATGGCATTGCAGCACGATGCAGCACTCGCTGGAAAAACCGTTTGCGAATCGCTTTTGATGCTGTCAAAATGGATTTTCAATACCAAAGAAACTGATGAAACCGAAGAGGGAAAGGACAAAAATAAGGGTTCTCTTGCAGGTGAGTTATACCGTCGGTATCAAAATGCTTGGGCAACCATCGAGGCAAGACGGGTTGATATTTGGTTCTTAAAAGACCTGAACCCCTTTTTGGAATTTGCGAACGGGTACATGGAAAGACTTGAAAATCAAGCAAAGTTTCCAACCAGAAACAACCTTAAATACCTGGATTTGTCGCACGCTGCCCTCCTTTCCTCGCTCTGCCGTATTGTCCAGAAATTTAGAAAGGCACACCCAGATGATGAATCTGGGAAAGACTTAGAGAAAAGAATCAGAAATGTCTTCATAAAGAAGTATTGCGAAGAATTCAAGGTGGTGAAAATGGATATTTTGGACATCCGCCAAAATTGTTTTCTCAGCGGTGATGCGAACTGGGCCTTTGAACCAGACTATCCAGATTTTCTGGAGTTTGAGCCTTTGTTTGATGCCAGTCGCCCGGAAATAGGAAAATTTTTGGATGCGGTCCGCCCACAGGATTTCCAACTGGTCGAAGAAAATGAAGCGATGCCTGATGGAACTGAGGGAGAAGAAGACTCCTCTTGGCTGCTAAACAAAGATGGCAAAGACAGAAGTGAAAAAATCAAATACCGCACACATTTCAGGGTTTTGCTTCGACTTTACCGGGCATTTGCCGATGAAAAGGTCAAGCGCAAAATCGGTTGGTCAAATTGGAAAAGTGCAGAAGACCAGATAAGGCAAAAGTTGCTCGACTGGGCAGCGTTCAACCGGGATGACAATGAGGCTGGACTGTTCAATATTTATGATGCGCTTTTGAGCAACTTCTATGCTTCATCCTTACCTATGATACAGGATGTAATACAAACCGTCAATCTTTTTCCCGAAGAGGCAGACCGTCTGGAATTTGTCCGTCAGCTGACCGATGGGATGACTAGTCTGGATTTGCTGCTTAAAATCCACAATTCAGTCTTCGACCTTTCCTGTAAAAATCATGTCCAAGAAGCCATCAATCAGATTGACATCGAGGCATTCACAGGAAGTCAATATTTATGGAGCCCCATAGAAGCTGCTTTGATTGAAGCCACGAACGAAGATGTTTTTTCAGGCATTGCGGAAAAGCTTTTGACGTTTTTCAAAAAAAAGAGCAACCTGAAAGATGTGATATTTGGGCCACAACGCTCTAAGCTCATTTTTGAAATCCAACTCATATTAGCTTACCGAAAAAATGACCGTAACGAAATAAAAAAAGCGGCTGAGGAATACCAAGAAAACATCAACCATGAAGATAGGGACTACCTCCAAAAGCGGCTACAGTTTTTTGATGGTATTTTTTTGATGGCTGAGAACAAGTTGGAAGAAGCTTCCAATATTTGGCAAAAACTTTCTGAGAGCGATACTTCGATTGATGTACATTACCGGAAATTTTATTGTGAGGTACAGTTAGCAATTAACGAAGAAGATGAGCAACGCCGGACAATGAAATTCTCTAATGCTTTTGAGGAATGGGAAAAGTACGAATCAGGCGATGGAATAAATGAAGACCTTGGAAGATTCTGGGATGGTATTATATATTGTAAACTGGCCTATTTAGATGCAATAGAATCAGACGCAGAATTTGATTTTTATGCAAGCCAACTTGGACAAACTGGCCTTTTAGATACAGAAGTGTCAAGCCTGATTTTCAAAAATTATTCTCGAAGGGGGATGGACGAACGTGCAGCTCAGTTAAATTTGGAAACAAAGGCTCACTTCAGCAAGTTGGATGAAAAGCGTCTTGATAAATTGGATTCAATTAGATACTTAATTGACAAGGAAGTGAAGTTGGATTCATTAAAATCAGTGCTGGGGACTTTGAATGCAGCATCCATTGATGACTTGGTCAGAATTGTTCCTGATTCTTTCAATAAATACAATACCCTCCCAGAGTTTCTTTTTCATGAATTCCTAAAGGTTGCCAAAGAGTTATTAGATAAAATCACATCTATCCATTCTATCAATGATGAAAACAAGTACAATGATTTGTTTACCGTGCTCCTCCGAATGAGGCTTCTTTTCCTGAGTATTGATGTAGTAGACCAAGCAAGAGAAGGCAAAAGCCCTGCTGGAAAAGATGCTGGAGAATTGGACATTACTGTCCGTTACCGGGGTGAAAAAATAGCAGCATGCGAGGCATTTATCTATCGTGACAAACCTCGAACGGAGGAACATTTATTAAAGGTTTTCGACTATAACCCAACGGGGCAACTTTTCTTTTCTGTTGTTTTCTACAAAAAAAAGGATGAAAAATTTGAAGCATATTTCAAAAAGTATCAGACAATTCTAAAAAACACATCTTTTCCCGACCGGTACAGGCTTCAAGGTGATTTTGAAGAGGTTACAGGTTTTCCTTCAATGAGCAACCTTCTTTTTTGTAAAACAACCCACGGTCAATCAAAAGCAGTCATGTTTCACCTGTTTGTCAATTTGGCTTATGGTGAGAAGTGAATAACTCCCATCCTGCAGTTCAGCCCGGGCCAACCCAGTCCGCAGCCAACGAAACCCTATCAAGGTGTAAAGCAGGGGCGGTATCCTCCGGCAACGCTCCTGTAGCGAGAGCGCCGCCGATGCCTGTTGAGTTGTGGCAAGGAACAATAGGAAAACAGGCTGCGGCGGTGCGTTGGGGTTTCGCTGGCTGCACCGCTGAAAACGGGTGGGCGGGGGAGGTGGTGGCAACAATCTTTATTCAATTCAATCAACTTCGCCGGTTTCTTCAAAAAGATTCAGCCCTAACTCCATGAACACCTTGGGCAGTTTTTTGAATCCTTTTCTGTTCGCCTCAGATAACATGTGAGCCGAAAATGGTTTGATGTAAGTTGACACTTCATTTTCTTTCCAATAGTCCTTTATCAGGTTTTCAAGAATCAACCTTCTGGATACCAAATAATCTTGGTAAAGAATCAAAGTGTCGATAAAAACTATGGTCAACGGGGAAACCCTACTTACATCCAAACCTTCATCACGCATCAATCCAAGTTCTTCTTGGAACCAAGCATTTACAATCTTATTTAGCCCTGGTGCATTGAATTGATTATAATGCAAAACCAAAATGGGGTAAACTGAAACTGCACTTTGCCTTAACCCTTGGTCAGCACCAAACTCACCTTTCAGAATTTTTCTAATATTCTGCGCAATCTGACGGACTGCCCCATTTTTTGTCTTGCCATTGGCGATTTCATGGCTTAGACGTTTTTTTAACTCTGGCTCCAACAACCGGAAATCATATGATTGTTTGATGTCAGCTCTAATCAGTATGTCTTTGTTCTCGAAAAGGAAAAGCTTGTTTTTAAACCTCAAGTAATAATCTGGTTCCGCTGTTAGACCAAACTCTCTTAAAGTTTTACCCGAAAGATGGACCCATTTTTTAGGGAAGGAATGTTCAAGGATAGTATAAAGCAGGAATTCTTCAGAGAATTCGGTTGTGTAGACACTCTTAAAACTCTTAATTCTATGCTGGTCATCAAGCATATCATTAATCTTGCTCAAGCTGAAATACAAGCCAGTAAACACTTTTTCAAGCACAAACAGGTCGTAAATTACTCTATATTTACCTTCTCCTATTTTGTAAAATGGCTTGCTTCGGGCAGTCTTAAAGTCGAACTCCTCCAATTCTTCATTCTCTTCCAAGGCATGTTTTTCAAAAAATTCACAACTCCGTTGATACTGTTCGTTGGGTGTTACTAAAATATCAAGATGTGCTTCCCTTGTTCGCTTTAGGATGCTATGTGTAAATGGGAGGTAGGATTTTAAGTAATCTCTCCAATTGGTACAATCAAAATGGTTCAAAAAAGCACTTAGCAGTGGCAAGGCTTTCCCATCTTCAAGGTACTTAAAAAGGTAAATTGCCTTTATTAATTGAGCCGTCAATACATCAGCGGTGCGATAATTCAAGAATTCAAATTGAGGAAATTTAGTCGTCAAATTAAAGGCTGCATAGCGCATTACAGGATTGAGACCTTCGACGCTTTGCATTGACGTAACATCCTCTTTTGTAATGTTTTCTTGATTGAGAAGAAGCAATGCTTTGAACAGGTTTCTCTCAAACTCGGACTCAGTTAGGGTCCCTTCGCTATTTAGTTTTTGATAAGCGAACTCGAAAAGCTGCAAACAAGATAGGGGATATATGAGTGCAATCTTTCCTTTTTCTTGCTCGATTTCCTGTAACCTTTTGAAAAGCTGATTTGCAAATCCGTTGTTTTCGGCATTGAAAATTTTAGAAAGCAAAAATTGATAGACATTAAATTCAGAGTTGGAGGTTTTAAATCCGAGGAAAAAAGCTCCCGCTAACAGCACATCTTCTCGTCTCGCACTGCCTAATAATGATTCCAAATTAGGTAGCTCTTCACTTTTAAACACATCGGAATAGGAAACCAAATATGTTAGTTCCTTTCTGTGTCCAACCATTTTTTTGATTCGTTGAAGTCTATTCATAAAACAAATGTAGCTAATGTGATTAGCGCCTTTGTCCGTGAAGGCAAAAAAACGAGAGCTTTATATTGATGTTTTCAAAATTGAACGAGTTTCTTGAAACCATAGAGACAAACCTGGCCACGTTCGAGAAAAACCAACTCTCCAATAATGCCGACCGGGTGGGTACTACTGCCCGCCGCAACATTGAGCCATGCGCCGAGCTTCGGCATCGCTGCCGGGTGGGGGAGGTGGTGGCAAAACATCATTATTCCATTTTACGGGTCAGCACGGGCTACAAAGTTCGCAGTCAGCAAAACCCCGTCAAGGTGTAAAGCAGGGGCAGAGTCCATCAGTCGCCGCTCCTGCTGCGGGAACACCGCCGCTGCCTGATGCTAAGGTTTCAGATATTGGGAAAAACAGGCTGCGGCGGTGTGCTGGGGTTTCGTTGGCTGCACCGCTGAAAACGGGTGGGCGGGGGAGGTGGGGGCCAATTTCCAATCAGCAGTCTTCAGTTCACAGTTGGCAGTCGGGGCTGCACTCCCCTACCCTTGCCAGAAACGTAAAGGTGCGAATTGACAAAACCAATAGTAACAATTATAGAGGATCAGAAATGCCAACCAATCCATCATTCTTCGGTCTCCGGCCCATATAATTGATGGCCGCAATTATCACACTCGGCTTGAGTGTCCATTACAAACTGTTGGCAATTAGGGCAAGTACCAATAATTCCATCATTTATGAAGTCTCTGAGCGGGTGGCCAGACACAACTGCATTGATTGCACCCCTATGCTCATCATTAAATCCCCTTAAATCAATTTCCGTTTCAAAATCGGTCTGGGGCAAACCAGCAATAAATTCATCTTTGAAATATTGATAGACTTTTTGCGCCGCCGTTTTCCCATATAATTCGATACAGACGGCCAGTGCCAACTGTGCCGGCCCACTGCCCCCATACCCCCAGTCGAAACCATCGGGTGAATGGTTGCGGATTTTGAGCGAAGGTCCTGGGTTGAGTTTACGGCCATCGAGCCAAACGGTGTTTTTGCGGCCTTCATGGAAACCGGTTGCGGTGGCAACGCTATCACGGCCAATGCCTTTTAAGTGGATTATTTCTCTCATGGTCTAACGTTTTTCAAGGATGACTTTGAAGCTGTTCATTGACGACGGCGCAATAAATAACTTTTTCCGCCCATCGTTTGTGGGTATTAAAAAAAGCCCATCTTCTTGTTCAATTATTTGGAGCGTGGATCCATTTTTATTGGTGATTGAAATTGATTCCATAACCCAAACTTTTGGTTTGGATACATTAGCCCCACAGCGAGGCAATTGGTGCAAGTTAGCAGGTTTTTAAATCAATACCCGCCCGGAAATATTACCGCCGTCATGGAGCGGCCTGCCCCGGTGATGATCCTGCATTTTTTGGTCCCCCGTCAGGGTGGCCAGCGGATCGGGAAGTTGGTAAACAGAAAACAGGCGGTTTCCCTGTTGGGGCGCACCTTTGTTTGCTTATCGGTCATTTTCACCCACGTCGCCCCAATCACCAGATTTATGACGTTGGATGCACTGGTAAACAAAGGTTATGAAACAGGTTTATTGCGCATGACCACCCCCACTTGTTGAGAGGCCACAAACAGGCCTGTTGGAAATTTTTCCATATCTTTGATTGGTTAAAAAACGCCCCCGGCCAAAAACATCGAGTTGGAAAAAATGGACCGAGGGCAAACAAGTTTGATGGTTCTTTTCGGTGGACAGCAGATAGCCTGTCCCGAATTCACTTCGGGAGTTGATGGTTGACGGCACACCGAACATGGTTTTTTGAAAACGCCCCCAGCCTAACACGACACTTACGGACAGGAAAATTGGCCGGGGGCAAACAGGTACAAATAGGTCTTGGGTTTTGGTTGGAGTAGAAAGAAGGCCGGGGATTTGGGCGTCGCCCGACCTTCCGAATTACGGGAAGACTTTCACAACAACTAAGCTGCCTTTTTCAGGTTCTTTTTCCCTTTCGATTGCGCTGCCTCCCTTGTTTCCTTCTCCTCCTTCGTTTCAAATTCCCGCATCAAAGCCGCCTCCTTTTCTTTCTCTTCTTCCAGTTGTTTGGGCGTGGGTGTTTTGCCATCGTCCCAGTTGATGCAGTATTTCGTTTCATAAGCAATGGTATCGGAACGGTTGATGTGGTGGTATCTGTCCAAAGTGTTGGCCACGACGGCAGCAACCACGGCGACCCCCTCCCCTTCCAGTTTTTCAAATTCAAAAAATGCCATGTAGTATTTCTGGTTGTCCTTGTTCTTTTTCTCGGCCAAGGAGATGGTCCAGACCACGTCGCAGGGGCTGACCTCCTCGTAGTACAGTTCCCTGAACTTGTTCCTGAAATTGTCCAAAGAATAAGAATGGAACATCATCATGCAGAGGTGGCCAGCTTCGTTGACAAAATAGAATTCACACCATTTCTTTTCCTCCTGCCCGAACAGTGCGCCCTCCAGTACACGGATGGCAATCGGCTGGATTTTGAACGGTTCGCCCTGTTTGGTGATGACCTGCTGACCGTCAAGGTTGAGGCAGCCTTTGGAGAGGTCGAGGTGGTAGCTGCGGGGGCTTCCGAGGAGGAAACGGGGCGTCAATATTTCGCCGTCCTTGGATACGAATTTTTGGTAGTCGCTGATTGGATTCAGATTTTTCATGTTGTGGTGTTGTTTTATGTCCCAGCTTTCCCAATGTGAAATCGGGACTGCTGGGACGGTTATGAAATTGGTTTGTTATAATGGCATCAGTTCAGGCTTGACAGGTACTCAAAAACTTTAAGTTCCCTCATGCCCGTTTTCCCGAAAAGTTTGGATTTTAGCCCTTGCGGGGTTTCGGCCTTCTTCGTCGTGTAGTGGGTCACGCCATTGAGCAAGCCCCATGCGGTCTGGCCTTTGTAGCTCATTTCCGTTTTCATGCTGCCGTCCAGTTCCTTTAGGATGTTCTGCTTTTTGGTGCTGAGTTCGTCCCAAACGGTGGTTGGTTTTACATCGGTCATGATGCGGATTACGGCCTGTTGCTCTTTCTCGCCAATCGGCCTATCAAGCATGCGGTGGTAGCTTTCGACCATGCGGCCGGATTCGGAGAGGACACGGGGCAGGGCTTTGGAAAACGCTTTCAGTTTATCGGAAAGGCTGGCCGTGTGGCGGATGGAGTAAAAGCCTTTCCGGTCGAACCTTGTCTGGCCGTTCAGGCAGGACAGCACCACGTGGCCGAAACTCAGACCAAAGGCTTTTGACCCGTCGTGGCTGTTGACAAGGCTCAGTTTTTCCTGCACGGTGTCGCCGACTTTCAGCCCTGCGATTTCGTGCCGCCTGCCCTCAAACGTGATGTAGATGATGGCGCCGTTGTCCAATTGCTTCACCTTGGAAATGGGTTGTTCCAATACGTCGGCGATCATCAGGGCGGTTTCCATCAGATCCTTGTTTTGGAGCGGGTGGTACTGTTTTGTGCAGGTCTGGAAAGTGTGGCTGTTGTCCGTCCTGACCACACCAAAAAAGTCTGTCTGTGTGCCGTCCGGCAGGAAAAGCGGCTGCTTTTCCACAGCCCAATTGAGGGCATTTTGTTCGAGCAAATGGTCAAGTGCCGAAGTGTCTATCGGGCGGATATGTTCGACCATATCCGCACTGGTTGGAAGTGTGAAATTCATGTTGTTGTGTTGTTGGTATGAAATAATGGAAATGAAGTGTTGGACTGGGATGCTTCACCCCCGCACAGTTTTATAGCTAACTGTAAACCTCCTTTCAGTTTCAGATTTTTCCGCTACCGGATGGGCGCATTCTCAAAAGAAATGGTAACTAAAACTAAGCCCGTAAAACTTTGATCAAAGTGAAAAAAAGGGGGCCAATGGGTACGAACCGTTTTCTCATAGCAGGCCCCCTAAAAACATCGGAACGTTCGCTTTTATGCAAGAAAATCAAGTAACAATCCAGACAGTCTTTTTTCGCTCAAGCCCGGCATGGCGATAACGGTGTAATGCCCTTGCAAGTGGTCATCTGCCACAATGCAGCGGATGTCAGACCCCCTAAAAATGGCATGGGCTTCCTTGCTCCAAGGGCGGGCAACCTGCAACGTGCAGCCGTGTGCTAAGACACTGTATTCCTGAAATGCAGGGGTGATGGAAAACGAGGGGGAAACCTCCTTCTGGTCGAAATCGGCCTGTACCCTGTCAAGCCGCCCAGCTTCAATAGAAGCTGATAGGTAAGCTAAATTTTTCATGTGTTTTGTTGTTGTGTTTGTGCCTTAAATACAATGTAAATATACATACAAAATGTCTAACTTTCTAACATTTTTTTACATTTTTTTTATCCTAAATTGATCTTTTTTAATGCTTATATTATGAATATAAAAATGTAAAAAAAGGCAAAATTACTATAAAAATACATACAAAATGTCTAACTTTATTACATCAAAAACAACACAACATGACACAACAAACAACCGTCCTGATCGCTGGAAGCCGCAAGCTAAAAGCGACCCCCGAAAACCTGCGGAGGCTGGAACTGGCACTGGATGAAGTGCATGCCATCCTCGCCACTGAAAACGAAAACTGGGACTACCCAAGCTGCATAATCCATGGCGGCGCACACGGGGCGGACCAACTCGCTGGCCAACTGGCCAAAAAGCTGGGACTGAAAGAAGAAATAAGAAAGCCGGACTACGGACAATGGAACTGGAACTGGGCCCCGCTCAAACGCAACCTCGAAATGATCGCCGATGCCGGTGCCGTGATCGTGATCTACGCCCCGCACAACATCAGAAAGGGGCGGCTCTGGCTTCGTCGCAGAAAAAACCACCAAGGCCGGAAAACACCTGCTGGAACTGATGCCCGACGGCACGGCGAAGCACACTGCGCCGGTACTCCTTTTTTGAGCTAAATACAAGGTGCCGGGGCAACTGACCGCCCAGGCACCGAGGGAAAGGCAAAAGCGACAAAGCAACCCCACCACACCCCCTAAATGCGAAAGAAAAATAAACCACAAATCCGTTGAATGTCATGTGCGGCAGCTTCACTAAACTACAAAGCGATAATATCAGTAGAGTGCCAGCGGAGCTTGATAACGCACGAGCGGGCAGAGCGGTGCCATTAAAAGCCCCGTCAGCATTGCGGGGCGGAAATGCGATAATTTAGCCAGAACGGCAGTGGGGGCCTTCACAATTACGATCCGCTTTAATCAATAGAGCGCCAGCGGAATGGCCATTAAACTGCCCGCTGCCGCGGCAGCACGATAGAGCAGCCCGGACGCCCCCTTTACGGAAGGGCTGCGGTTTTGCCAGAACGGCAGTGGAGGCCCACTATAAAGCCCCGTCAGCATTGCGGGGCGGGAAATGCCGCTGAATGTGTTGAGGGTTTTTCCAAAAGTTGCTATTGGCAGAAAATGGGGCTTTGGGCGATAAAGAGAAATAGTGTATCAAAGCCATAAGCCCGCGAGGTTGAAACTCATAAGGTTTGGCTTTAGGGTCCGGGGCTTAGTTTTCAAGTTGTTAAAAATTCGCAACCCTATTTGATGCCTCAGATTTTGGAATCTAAGTATTTTGTTGCTATCTTCGTAGCGTTTTGTGACGGGGCGCTTGTCCCGTCATGTTGTGTTTTATCGGGATGCCCGGCCGTTTTCTAACCAGTCGGGCTTTCTTCTTTTATGGCTTCAAGAACCTTTTCCAGTCTGTGCTTTAGCTCGGATTCCAAATTTTTGCTGGCCAGTTGCCGGAGTGCCGTTTCTGCTTTTTTAGAAGCCCCGGCCCCGGATTTGATTTGCTGGATCGTGTTGGGGCTAAGTCCTGTGATTTCCGCCGCCAATTCCCCGTACCGGTTAGGTAAAATCTTTTCTTTTACGAGGTCACTGATTTCCCAATCTGAGTAATCAGCTTTCGGGGGGCTGGAAGGCTTGATCCCCACCAATTTTTCGGCCTCCTTTACCAAGGCTTCGACTATTTCGAGCTTGGCACTCTTCCCTTTTACAGTTTGCCGCGCCGCTACCAATGTGCAGTTCGCTTTTTCAGCCAATTGGCGGGGATAGCCGTAAGGTAGGACCTTGGTTTTGTTGAGTTGGGTAAGCAATTCCCGGATGTCGGCACTTGCTTGAGACCGGTATTGTGTTCTGGCCATGTCTGCTGTTTTTTGCAAATATAAATACAAAATACTTAGTAGAAGTTCTTACGGCAAATGGCTGCTCTTCATGTCCATCCCCGCAAATTTTGGTGATGTTCCTGGGAACGATAAAGGTTAGTTTTTTTAATCGTCCCCTACCCTATTCTTAATGGTTTGAAACAATGAGCACATGCGGCCAATGGTGGCTGGCACGGCGGATGGCTTGGTGGCATGGGCGGTGGTTCACATTAGCAGGCTGTCAGTATGGTAGCGGAGGCTGCGCTGGCGGATGGTTGCGGGGTTGGGCGCTGCCGGGAGCGGTAATGAAGCTTATTTTGTTCAATTCGGCTCAACATTATTTTTAGTCGGCTTCGCAAATATCGATTATGTCCGGACACTGCATTTTGGGGTTCGCATTGCCGTTGTTTTGCGCAAAAGCAAATTTGAAATACCTAATGCGGCACATTTGGGGTAATTTTGAGGGATAATAAATACAGAAAACAACACTTGGATTTTTAAACCTGTCCAAATGGTCAGGTTTAAAATCACCGAAGAAGACATGGCCAAACAATCAAAGATTTCCGTCCAAGGGCTGGACATCCGGGTCGAAACCATCGATAACAGGGATTATATATCCCTGACCGATATTGTACGCACACAAGAAAGCGATTTTGTGCTTTATAGCTGGCTGAAGAATTTCGACACCGTTGAGTTCCTCGGCCTATGGGAACAGCAGAATAACCCTTCCTTCAACCTCGACGGTTTCGAGGCCATCCGCAGCCGCCTACAAGAAAAACGCTTTACCCTTTCGCCACAGAAATGGGTGAAGGGCACCAACGCCATCGGCATCCTCTCCAAGTCCGGGAAATATACCGGGGGTACTTATGCTTCTGAGGACATTGCGCTGGAATTCTGTTCGTGGCTCAGCCCGGTCTTCAAATACTACGTCCTGACCGAGTTCAAGCGGTTGAAAGAGGACGAGGCCAAAAGGCTGGGCAACAAAGACTGGAACCTGCGCCGTGAACTCGCCAAGGCCAACTACGCCATACACACTGATGCCGTCCGACAGAACCTTGTCCCATTGCTGGAATGGAACACCAAACGGGAAGGGCCCTATTTTGCCAGCGAAGCCGACCTCCTCAACACGGCCGTTTTCGGCATGACTGCCAAGCAATGGAAAGCAGCCAACCCTGATGCCAAGGGCAACATGCGTGACAGTGCCTCCGAGCTTGAACTACAAGTGCTTGCCAACATGGAAAGCCTGAATGCCGGGCTAATGGAAATGGGTTTCAGCCAAAAGGAACGGCTGGCCACGCTGTCGCAACGGGCAGAGCGGGAACTCCAAGTCTTGGAAGGGGTGAAGGCACTGGGTGAAATCAAAAAACTGAAATAAATCGTACCCCCCCGAATCACTTGCGTGAATCTTCGATTTCGGGGATGTACATAGAGATTTTTTGGGTCTTATTTAGCACCGAAAATAATAATTCTAACTACCTCGATTTTGAGGTAGTTAGAAATGAGTTTGGGTCGAATTCTTTTATCTTGCCTGGAATGTCAGTCAAAAAAAGACCAGTTAAAAAGATTAAAATATCATTTCACTCCACTCATCAATTTATTCCCAGCCTCATAGCGCAACAACAGGTCCAACTGCTCGATCGCCCGTTCATTCAGCAACCGGAGGCGTTCGTCAGCGCCAAGCCCAGACTTGATGTATTCAGCGTTCAGGTTTTCAAGATTGGCCAATACGAGCAATTGCTCCGTCGAAGCATGATCACGCATGTTGCCCTCTTTCTTTGGATTCTGGATGCGCCAATTGGAAGCCGTCATACCGAACAGTGCCAAATTTATTAGGTCGGCCTCGTTGGCATATTGGTAGCGTTGGGCCGATTTGTCCATCCGTGGTGGTATGAGTGATTTCACGGCTTCCGTATGGAGGCGGTAATTGACCTTGGCCAATGTCCTCCGCACCTTCCATTCGATGGCCTCTTGCCCGTACTTTTCCTCCAGCAGGGACTGGTATTCCTTGATGAGCAACAGATGGAAATCAACGGACAACCAACTTGCAAACTGGAAAGCGATGTCCTTGTGTGCGTAGGTGCCCCCTCCCCCTGCCCTTCTTACTGATGATGCCGATGGCCGCAGTTGCTTCTACCCACTTCTTGACCGACAAATGAAAGGTGTTGGTGCCTGCCTGGTTGAATAACCCCTCGAATTCGGAGGGTTTAAATTCCGGGTTGTGCAGCATTTCCCATTTACCGATGTACTCTACTGTATATTTAAGGCGCAGCCACCGTTCGAGGAGGGTATCCGGCGAAGCTTCAAAACCCTTGCACATATCTGTGAGGGAAATGAAATCTTCCCGCATGCGGATATTACTTTCTCCGATGACCAGGACATTGGTTTGCTTTTTCATGGTTTGCCTAAATTTTGAGACAAATTATTGGAGGGCAAAAGTAGAGAATTGAAACAATAAGATGGGCATAGAAAAGGTCGGGCATATTTTATATGCATGCAACAATGGCCAAGCAAAGAAAGGCATCAGAAAGGTGAAAACTATAACCCCCCGAATTCGGGGGGTTAAACAGAAGTGCAATTCCTTCTTACCAAGAAACGCTCTCTATCCGCATAGAATAAGACTGCCATTTACGCCGCCAACAAAGCTTCAAAAACAACGGTGAGGCTTCCAGCGAACAGGGCATGAACCCTTCCGGCAATTGGATGAACCCGGACTGAGGCATTTCAAATTCATAGGCACATAAAGGCACATTCCCACAAGCCAGCGACTCATGTACAGATATGGAAACGATGCCAGCAAATTCATTGCCCAATGGCGTGACGGTCATTGTCCCTGCCTCTGGATCAATCACGGCGCTGAACATTTCGGGATAGGAAAACTGCCAGAAGATTGGCAGGGCGTAGGAGCATTGGGTCTTGTAAGCTTGCACTTGGGCATTCGCCATACATGCAAACAACACAAACCCCGTGAGGATGAGTGATTTTTTCATATAGCACAAATTTGAAGTCAACAGTTTGGCAGTTCGCAGTTGGCAGTCACCTTGAAGCAAGTGGTTGTGGACTGCGGACTGGAGACTGAAAACTGCGGACTGATTTACGTTCCCAGAAAATGGTCTGTTCTACCCGGATATGGTGCCCGGTCTGTTCGTGGTGGGCAATGGCATCATAAGGGGCGTTGCGGCCTTCCCAGCTTTCATGGCAATCTTTGCAATAACTGGCAACGGTCAGGACGCCTGCTGTTTTTGCAGGTTGAGTCATGGTACAAAATTTTAGGTCGCATACCCATTTCGCCTCCAAAGGGATTACTTTGGAGCAGTCCACAGCGGCAGTGGTTGCCTTGTATTTTTTGGACTTTTTAACGGGGTTAAAGATAGGGAAAAAGATGGGCTGGGCGTTAAAATCCAGTTTCAGTTGGTTGCCTTTTGGGATGTATTTGAAAGTTTCCGATCCATTGGACACTTGATAGCCGCCATCTAAATGGTGCTACAGTTCGACGTGGAAACAGTCGTAATCCTGCTTGTCGTTGATGATGAAGAGGGGGATGGTGGTGGGTTCTTTTTTGGTGGGTGGCATTTTATCAAAGTTTGGCTAATTCGGGACGTATATCAAAAAAGAATATCAACCTCTATCTTTATGCCCCTTAAAATCGACTCAAAACGTTCATTATGGCAATACTTGATTTTACCGAAATACCACAAGCGAATACTGGGAATGGAGACCAAGATACTTTTGAGCTGTTCGCAAGAGACTTTTTAGAAATTGCAGGATTCAGAATAATTGAGCCTCCAAACAGAGGTGCCGATGGGAAAAAGGATATGATAGTAGAGGAGGCACGGCACGGACATGAAGGGGAAACCAAAATCCGTTGGTTGGTGAGCGCAAAGCACTATGCCCATTCTAAAAAAGCTATCAATGATACCATCGAACCAAACGTTGAAGATAGGGTTGGGGCAAACAATTGCAACGGTTTTATAGGTTTTTACTCGACACTGCCCACCAATTCCCTCATGGGTGTTTTGGAAGGTTTGAAAAAACATAAGAACATTGAGTATTCGATTTATGATTGGTCGAGAATCGAAGGCAAAATAATCAGCGATTATAATCCGAGATGGGGATGCTATTCTATTGCGTTATTTCGGTCAATCGAGGCAAAAATTTATTGACCTCAGAGGAAAGAAGCCAGAAGACCAAAACCCATCTAAAAGCGAATCCTTTACCTTGACAAGAGAAGAATTATTGTCCACTTGCAAAGAAGCGATTGTCCTTGTTGAAATCGAAAAATTGAAAATACAAACATTCATCCCATGATTGGGAAAAGGGGCAAGAAATTTTGAACGAACTCTTTCAATATGAAAGCATCTACTCTTATGAAGTTTCCCTTGAGGTTTACTATTTCCTTTCTTCCATTGCCAGCAGGACAAAGGGTGGGATGCCAAATGAAACGGCTTACACTATTGAGTCTTTGGTGCTGAGCTATTTTGTTCACCCAGAAAATGAAGAGGATAAAAACAAGTCCATCCAACTCGCTAAAATCTGCAACCGGGATTGCTTTCGACCTGATTTATGATGCCTCCATTTACAACAACAATTTGAAGATAGCCGTCCACGGCTATAATATCCTGAAATACAGCTACAATAACTCCCTTCGTTTGGATTCCGAGGAGTTGAGAAATGATGTGTTTGAAAAGTACGAGGAATTGGAACAAACTTTCACCAACCAAGAAGACCAGGACACGAGCCTTGCATTGGAACTCTTGCAGGTGTTTAAAAACGACATCCATACCCGCACTCTCGCTTATCCTCCAATGAAAGGAAAGTTGGCTGAGATAATATTCAGTCGGGTTGCCTGACACTGAATTCTTTTCAACTCTTAGCCGTTATTTTCCAAAAATCACTTCCATGCAAACCATCAAAGTCAACATCAAGAAAATGCTCGACATGACTATGGGCGATGTGAACCGAATCTTGGGCGAGCTCAAAAATTCCCACATCTTCTACTACGGGAGTTTCGTCGAAATTGGAAAAGTATTTCTGCAAAAAGCAATCGGGGAAGTTGTGAACATTTCTGAACTCAGATTTGAAGAAATAAGAGAACTCTATCAAGAGGAAAGTGGGGAAGAGAATTTGCCTGCCGACGAGTATGGCTTCTACAGGGAAATCTGTGGCTTCTACCTTCAACTTGAATATGAGCCCCGGTTCAAATTGGTGGAACTTCTGCGAACCGCCCAGTGGCACATCAGGCAAATAGATGAACGCTTGCAGCAAATCGAAAAAGAAATTAAAGACAGAAAAGATTCCAATCAGCGAATCATCGAAGGTATTGGACCAGCTTGAGCTGTTGGAATATTATCAAAAAAAGAACCTTGAAGCGAAGGAAGAAATCATTGAATTTTTATCCACGAGAATCTTTGACGAAGCGAGGATCAAGTCCCACAAATTCAAGGCCGTGAGAGAGCATGTTTCCATACCTGTATGGATATGATTCAAATTGGTACAAAGTCAAGCAACCCCTGCCTTTTGCAAACACCCTGCTCGATGCTCCCGTAAGTCAGTTTGCAGAAATTAAAAGATTGTACAAAGAAGACAAGCCCGGCTTCTTGGAATGGTTGACAGAACAAATCGAAAATGAAGACTAACGTTCACTCTTTGCAAGCAAAGATAGGTAGCCACCATGTATTGGCCGAGAGAAGCAATACACTCATGCACCTCGTGAAACTTTATGGGAAAAAAGAATGGTTTGCATTTTCCAACCTGACCATATTGCAAATCGAAGGACTGCTGACCGACCTCTGCCTAATGTTTGAATTCGACAAAAACAAACGCAAACAACTGGAGAGTAAAATGGCCCGGACAGGCTTGGGTTTTAAGCTCGACCTGCTCAGGGATTCAATAGGCTATGAGCTTGACTATGAATATTTCCGCTTCCGTTTCCGGGTACTTCGCAACCGGGTGGCGCACGGCAGGTTGACGGATACTGAAATTGAAATAATGGCGGGCATCCTGCTGATAGATTTATACAAAGTGTGCGAATGTACCCGCTCTTTGGATGTCCCCATGAACAGAAGAATCAACTTGGCGGGCATCATCAAAGAAGAGCTGGAAAAGGGAACGTTGACCGCTCCTTCATCGTCCAATATTTCCTACTTGACCATATCCCCACCCCCGATTTCTATGGCCATGATGATTTGGATGATTTGCTGGAAGCACTTTTCACTGATGTCTTTTGGAAGCACTTTGAAGATGGCTGGGAGTTGTATCAGGATGAAAACCAAGTAGCCTTCAAAGTATTTTTGAAAAAGGTTATAAAGCGATTCCCAGGACTAAAAAGCAAGATAAACAGATTGGATAAAAAACTGGTTTGCAGAAACGAAGAGGCCTCTTATGAGCCGAGGGACATCATCCGTTTTGATATGAGTTGGTAATGGCCCCTACCCTACCGAAAAATAAGCATGATACACTTCCGCCAGCTTTGGTGAAAACTCCCTTTTCAATTCTTTTTGGAATGCCTTCCTCAATGCCGGGATTTTCATTTTCCCAATTTTTGAGAGTACCTCTTCCCCGTCGAAAAAGAAAACCCAGTAGCAGTTGAAATTTTTATAATTAAACCCCTTTGGGTCGAACATCCAACGCAAAGAAGCGGGGAGAGATTTGAGTTTGAGCAATTTTTGGGCGGTCTTTTTTGCCGAGGCCAACATTGGGGCTGTACTGAAGTGAACCCAGTTGATTGACAATGTTAAAAGCATAGCGCCTATTCCAATTCAATGCCGTCCCATCCTTATCAAAACTGATTTTTTCTATTTCAGTAAAGGACTTTTGAAGAACTTCCAATTGTATTTTCGACAAATTCCTTGGATTCTGGGAACATGCCTTCGCACCTAGCCTGCACCCATAGCATCAGGTCATCTGCACCCTTGCTCTCCCGATAGTTCCTGAACAGACCCAGAAAGGACTTTTTTCAAATCCATCCGAGAGAAATGAATATAGGAATATGAAATCCTCTACCCGCCGTCCGGGATTGTTTTCCTTGGCGAAAAAATCGGTCAATATCGGCTCATTGGCCAATTGGAAATCAATCCCTTCTTTTTGAAAAGATGAGCCAACCTATAACCAAAACTGTACTTATGCCCGTGGTATTCCGTGATGACTTTCAACGACCATTCTATCTGAGCAATATTGAACAATCCAATGTTGCATTCCAAAAACTTCAAAAAGTATTTTACTTCCCAAAAACGCTGGGAGTTGTTGGAGGCCGTGAGGGCTTTCAAAACAGCATTTACTACTTGCTCCGCCTCATCTGTGCCTTGCATTTCCTTCAAGTCCACATAAGACAGCAGGAGGAAAAAATTATTGCTCAACTGCTCCAGTTCACTTGTATAGACTTTGTCCTTCCAATACATGCAGAGGAATTCATTTTCTTTCGGCTCAATTAAAAATAGGCCTTCGTCATAACAAGAGGAAAACCAATTGCTGGCAAGGGCTACAATCCCGCTTTTTTTCACCTTCGGATTTGAAAGGCAATGATTCGGGCTTGTATCGCTGGAGGATTTTTTCCATTTGTTTGGTTTCCAAAAAATGACAGGCCACTCCGAGTACTTCCCACCTCCACTTCGTTCAACCGCCCCTTATTCTTTTTCAGAAGTACAGATGCTTGCAATCATCCCTTCGAGGGCCAGTTCGGTCAACTCCACAAATTTGTATTCGTCCCAGCCAAACAGGATACCGTTGGAATGGAAGACCCAATGCAGGGTCAGGTAGTTTTCCAATAAAATGGATGCGTCGTTGCTCCCGCTTGCTTGGTTGCCAGGGCGCTGGAAAAACTTGTAGTATTTAAGTACACCCTTGTAGGCTTTGTTGATAGCCCTGCTGTACCGCCCAAAAAGTTCCTTGTTGAGCATTTCCCCCAATAATTCTTTCACATCCGTTTCAGATTGCATGGTCTTCAATAAGCCGTGCATGTCAATTGTGTCCAGCTCATTCTTTACCTGCCTGACAAGGGCTGCTGGATATTTTTTCCAATCGGCAATCCCGCATCACCCTCCGGCCCAAGTACTTTTTGTTGTGCTGGCAAATGAAAAAAGTGGGATAGTCTTGGCATCCCAAAGCTTCTTTTTCAATCGTGGAGTACAAGGTAAATGCCTCCAGAAAGAAATGGAAGCGGGCCAGCACCGTAGCATCGAGCAGCCTTTCCCGCAATGGGCGGGCAGGATGGCCTCCGGTTTCCCCACCCCCTTGTATAGATGCATTCCAACATCTGTTTGTACTGGAAATTCAGCCATTGCGAAAAAAGGAGCTTGCCATCAAATTGAGTACCGTATAGAATCCGGTTATGGTTTTCGTCGTCGTCTTTTCGCTGGATACAGTAAATCTGGCTCGACCTGAGTTTGTCAAATACGAAAGCCAGTTTGTTTTCAAAATCGGCCACTTGGGCGATGGCCTTTTCGCCTGCGCTCCCCTGTTTCAGCAAAATCTGGTTGTCCTTAAATCCCACACTCTCCATCAGGGAAATAATCTCCTCGTTGCTGGTCTGTAGGTGGTGGCCCGATTCATGATCGGCATCCATTGGCATCTTTGCGGGATTCAAACGTGTAGGGGAAAAAGGGAAACAGTTTCTCAAACGAATAAGGAGGAATACAGTTGAAGGCATCGAACTGGAGAAGGCTGTCATAAAGTTGGTCAACGACATGCTGCGATTTCGCCTTTTTCAAACGTTCATAATCACGGGGATTGAACACTTCCAACAGTCTGAGGAATTCATGTGTTTCCCGTCCATGTTTGCTCATCACCCCACCTTCATTTTCGTCGCCCATCTTTTCCAGATAACGGGTGATGTCCAGGTCAAAAACGATGGGCTTGATGCCCTTTTCCCGGAAATAGGTTGCCCTCATGGGATTTGGGTGGTTTGACCTGAAACAAGTAGGCAGGCTGAAAATTTTTGCCCAGTATTTCCTTGACCCAATTGACGATTTGTTTCAGATTGGGGTCGGAAAAGGAGAAGCCTACAAACAGGACAAGGTGCGATGAGAATATCCCTTTGACAAAACTTTCAATCAAGGGGAAGTTGCTTGAATAGTTCAGGTAATCATCCTCTTTGAAAACAAAGTTCATTTCGTCCCAATCGCCGTGCATTTTAAGGATGTACTCGTCCGTGACGGCATAAGGCAGGTCATCATCCCGCCGGATGACGGTGTATGGAAACCCGGTGACACGTTGCCTTTGTTCGTCCAGCGCCCTTTCCAGCAGGTCGTCATAATTGGTGGTAATCAGGTGCCGGGGGCGCAAGCGGAGCAGTTGGCGGTGAATCGGGTTCGGTTGTAGGTTTTTGTGGTAACGGAGCACCTCCCTTAGCTTGTCATTGTATTCCTTCTCCCCCCGTTCATTGAACAGCCATTGCCCAATGAGGGGGGCTTCGGCATTTGTGTTTTCCAGCAAACCCAGGGACTGCAATATCGCAGCGCCAGTTTCCCACCAGAGTGGTGCACCTGAATCGACCGAAATTCCAGCCCCGGCAAAAATGACCAGCTTGTTTTTCTCCCGGGCCTCCTGTATTTTTTTCAATGTTTCAAAAGGGGGGCCATAAACTCTACAAAATCCAGCGGATCTTTGAACAGATAAAGAACAATCCCATTTTTCAGATTCCCGGATGTGGCCATCCGCTTTAGACAACTCCTGCAAAGACATACCGCTGACCCACAAATATTGATTGTCGTCCTTTTTTGTGGCTTCATAAAATGCTGGGGGAAACAACGATTTTAGCCAATGCCTTTGACCGCTTCTCGGTCGTCGTCCGACTTGTCCATGGGGATGAGTTCTCGCCGAAATCCTCCGTATTCTTCTTCTGAAATTTTAAAAGACTTCTGGAATGATTTATCGAAATATCTCCAACGGTGCGAGCCGTTCATGGCCCGGTCTGTCCACGAAAAAAAATGAGGCTCTCCAACTTCGTTTTTGAGTAAAAGAAATTGGTCTTCTTCGGAATTGACCCGTACAGGTAATAATGGCGAATGTTTGATGCGACATGAATGGACAGTGGTTTTAAAAATGGCCGTCCTCGAATGTATGGGGGTTTTGCAAATGTATGAAAAAGACACTCATGGGTGGGGTTTCCTGAACCATCCATCATGGTAGAGATAGTGCTTGAATTCCCCTCCTTCCTCCCAAACAATCCACAGCTTACAGTTCTGGGCATGGGCTTCTTTATGCTCCCGCTTGAACTCGGCGGTGGTGGATTTGAACTGAAAAAATGCCCAAACGGGTTTGAGGTGATTCCTTTCAAGCAGGTTTTCAAATTTTTCGGAATCCACGAACACAAAATTCTGGGTATCGTAAAACGGCCTCCCAGAACTCTTTGACCAAGCGACTTGCTCCCCATTTTTTTCAAAAAAAGAATGGTAACCCATATTCACAATGCCCAATTCACGACGCAGAAACTTGGAAGGTAACCGATGGTAATTTTCCCCGTCGGTCACATCGTCATCCACTACTTTAACTATGGTGTTGACAATATCAAATGCGTTTTCACTCACACTCGGTAGATTGATTTCGAGTCTGGAAGAATCTTCTCCCAACCAATCCATCCACACCAAATCTTCGGGCGAGATGTAGGTGGATTGCGTGCTGGCTTCGAAGGAATCCAAGCCATCAAAGCGATACCGCAACTTTTTTAAGTGGTCTTGGAAATTGTTGACGAAGCCTGCATGTAAATCCGCATCTATCAAAAAGCAAGCTTGATGCAGGGATGTTCTTCCGAGTGTGTTCGGTTCTGCCAAACTCAGGTATCCGTATAAAGCCGTCCCTTCCCTTGGCTCTTGCGTCCCTATGTTTTTGAAAAATGAACCTGTCTTTATCCATCGCTTGAAGTCAGGCTGTTGTGGAACGTTCACCCAAGCGAGCAGGTCTTCTTTCAATTCATTCTCGGTTCGCTCAAGTATGGGAGCAATTTCTTCGGGAATAAACCATTTTCCATCCGCACCAATTTGACCAACAATCCCAAACCCCATATCCTCTCCAACGATGGTCAGTGCTTCTGTAATCTTGCTCAATTCTTCCCTGCTTACGGGATTGGGAATGTGTACTATTCGACTATAATCAGCCAACATCTCTGATGAAGCCTCATAACCATCATTATAAGGAACAAGGTCAGCAAAATAACCTTGGACTTGATGCACAGAGAGCCAAACATATTTTTCTTCAAAGGTCATGACCTTGCTTAACGAGCCGTGGGTTTCCTTGGTCATCGTAGTACCGTCTGTTCGATTGAAACCTAAACTTCGGATATAGGCTTTGGCCGCAGCTTTAGCCCATTCTTTTGGCCCAAAGTTGATGTCGTATTTTTCATGGTATGGCTTTAAAAGCTTAGCAGTTTCAGACTCATATTCTTCATGGAAGCCAAGCTCCAAAAATCCATCATAACTTTTGTCAATGACATACCAATTCAAATCATTTCCAAAAGGATATGAACCTTTTGTTGTTAGAACAGATAAATCCAAAGGGAACATGTCGTGGTCGGAACAATAAGGAGGCCTGCTCTTTGCTGCTTCCACAGAAGTTATTTCTTCTAATTGAAAAGCCCTTTCCACGACTGCTCTCGCCCCGTATCGGACTACTGAGTTCAGGATTTGACAGTTTGCCTTATCATTGAAAACGTTTAGCAGCATCCATCTCGCCAGTTCTTCCAAACCCTTGCCGGGGCATCTGGTAAGGCTGGCGATGCCCAAGGCAACTGTGGTCAAGTCTTCCTGAATTTGAGGGTCTTTGCAGAAAAACACCAAGTCCAGCAATTTGACAAATTCGGATGTATTCCATGTACCCCATTTGGCCAGTTCCCTTCGGAAATGCTTGCGGGCGTGGTTGTCCAGACAGGAAAGCCCCCAAGCAAAAAGCAAGGGTCGTTCTTCATGGGTGTACCATTTTTCCAAATGATAAATCCTTTGGAATATATTACTGGGCGAGGGAATATCTTCATCTGCATTCCCATAGTACTCATCACCTGACCAAATCAAGTCCCGCTCGAAACTGTTTGGGTAACTCGACAGGATTTTGTGGATGAAATTCTTTTCCAATCCCAAATCCTTGTTGTCGGAAAGCGGCAAAACGAGGAATTGTAAAATAGAGGAACGGTCAGGTTTGGAAGTCTTGAAGCGTTCTTCCAAAATCGGTAAGCGTGATTTTAATTGTTCATTGCTACCTTCTGCCAATGCTTGATACTGCATGAAATGCAGGTTGTACTCATCGAAATCTTCTTTCCAATAGCCATCCTCCCCTATCAAAATACTATGGTCATTCAATAATGAAATGGCGGTCAAGTTGAGGACGTTCTGATTGCTTTTCACCAAATAATTCGGCAATGCTTTCAATTTTGCCCGCCCTATTTCAAGCGATACTTTTAAGGCAATGAAATAATCGGTGTATGAACGATAGGTTGTTTCGTATGTGATTTTCTCAATTTCCAAAACATCATCTTCATCCACCATCCTCTTTTGAAAAAGGATGCCATGCCGGGCAATGAACTCAAGGATTTTACCCGCCCAATTGCGATCAACCACCCCATTCGATTTTTCCTGAATTTCTTGGCAGAGGGCATCATGTTCCTCTCCGTCATACTCCATGAAGATTTCAGCGATGACCATGAGTGTTTTTTTTGAAAACCTGTTCACTCTTTGCCCAAGTAGGTGCAAAACGCTCGGTGAATTCCCTCTCCAACCGAATCACCTTTTCGCCCAACAAAAATTTCAGGGTCGTATGGATGGGTTGCACAATATCAGAGACATCTTGCCCCTTATAGTTCTCGCAAAATAGTTTCAACTCCAAGGGGGTATCAAAAGCCCCTTTCAACCAATGGAGGCCATCGTACTTGATGTTGTATCGCTCAAAATAAGAAGGGGCAAGATCTTCCGTTTTGCTCCGAACATGAGGAAGTGGGGAACGTAATGGCAGACCTTCGGTCAAATCAATCCTGCGGTTGATTTCATCATCAAAATCCAAATCAAGCGGGTTATAATTTTGGATTCCATAAGTACGGCAACTGAAAAGAAAACGCAACCTCGGAAATTGCTTGGCCATTGCTCTCAGTTCATTGATGCGGTTTTTCCATTTTGCGTAATCTTTCAGCGGGGCTTCGTCCAACCCGTCAACGGCAATGAGTACCTGTGTGGGTTCATCAGGTAGGTCATCCTCATTTTTTTGCAATGCCCGGTATGAATCCGCTCTTGAAGCCAATGCCTCGAATGCCGAGCATATTTCCTCTGACGACCAATTGGCGAGACCACCCAGGGCGTGCCGGAATATTTCCGGCCAAGAACCACAAGGGGTTGTTTTAGCTGGAATTATTATCGCTGGCAGGTTTTGTTTCAAACGTTCCTCAACCACATGCGCCAAAGTGTGGGTTTTCCCTGTACCCGGTTCTCCCATCAAGACGAGGTTGTGCGGGGTCATGTAAACCGGGAAATCATTGAACCAATGAGGAAGATTGGCCCTGTGTAAGTTTTCTAATGCATGGCTCAGTTTCTCTTGCAAATTTTTGTTGGGGTTTCCATAATTCCCTTTTTCGAGTTCCCTTTTGGCATCCCATAGATAGACCCTCTTCAAAATCAATTTTAGGCACAATATGGCTACCGGATTTGATGGAGTATTTAATTGAGGACAGTGCTGCCTCGAATGCTGTCAGGTTATTTCGAATATCGGTTAAATCCCGATTCAATTGATGGCCTGTCACTTTACCGTTGAACTCGTCAATCAATGAAGTGACCAAGCTAATTTTCCCTAAATCTTCTTCAACGGACTCAATGTAGCCCAACCTTGCTTGTGGAGTAAATAATGCTTCTTCAACTGCCCATTCCGCACCCCCTGCCAGATGGAGTTCTGGGATATAGCGCTCGTTCAGCCAACCAGCTTTTTCGATTTCAAACTTCCGGTTAAGGCTTTCCTGTGACAGTTCTGCCTTTTCAAACCAAAACCTTTTGATTCCCTCGTTTCCCGATTCTTGAAGTTGGCCACGAAGGACGTGTTTATCCCAAAAAACCAACTCCAAATTAAGATGATTTTTAGCTATTTCTTCTTTTAAGCTGTTCAGTCTGGCTTCTTCCGTATTGGTTTCATTCTTGTTCCGGGCGGTCAATGAGGCCAAATCTTTGGGCAGGCATACAATGTACTTTTTGAGTTTTGGTCTGACTTTTATTGCCGTATTGATTGAATTTCGGATTTGGTTGACCTGATTGCTTTCAATGTTGTTTGGAAACCATTTGGCCTGTACACCGACCACATCTTCATTTTTTTAAAAGCGCATAGGCTTCAACACCGCCATCGCCGCCGTCACCTCTGACAGTTGTGAAATAGCCAATATGACTTTTATACTTCCGTCGAAGCCAGCGTTCAAAAAGTTGGTTGCAAAGAGCCTCGAAGGCACGTTCGTGAGAATCGTTGTAGGTGTTGAGGTTGGTAAAATTCATTTTGAATGGTGAAAATATTCGAGCGAAGTTATCCCAAAATATTCAGATATGAACGAAGGATAATATCCCACCTTCCAAATTCCCCACCTCCATCTCCTTCCTTTGCACCCCCAATTCCGCCTCCAACAACCCCTTCTGTTTTGGTAAAAACTGCTGCGGGGAAATCTTCGCATCATCGTAGTCTGCTTGGATGAGAAGGAAAAGCTGTCGGTCAATGTCCAAGGCACGACGCATGGTTTCCAGTTCCAATAAGAGAAGGGCATGGCGTTGAAGCAGGCGGTCGAGTTCGCGGTGGGCTTTTTCGCGTTCCAAGACCGCGTTGGCCGCGATGCTTTCGCGTTTGGCGCGGGTTATCGCGCTGACGGCGGCGGGCAGTGAGCACTTGTCCGAGGGAGAAGGAGACAGTCGGTCGGGGTTCAGAGTTTAACTCAAGGTTACCATCTGTGCGCGTGCGGGCGATGGGAGTGTAGCTGATACCAACCGAGGGTAGGTAATAGAGCCAGTTGCCCTTTTTTGAGGCATCGAACTCGGCGAGTTGGGCTTCGAGCTGGCGGTCGTGGAAGGTATCGAGGGCGGCGTGTAGGGAGTCTTTAGTCGGCAGTTGACAGTTCGCAGTTGGCAGCCCCAAGAACAGTATGATGGTGGTCAGCACGAATAAGTTTTTCATGATGTGGAATTTAGTCCTCCTGCGGGGATGGCAAAATGTTTACATGCTGGAGCATTCCTGTGAAACGGAGTTCCAGCATTTCATCTTCTTCCTGCTGGCGTTTCAGTTCGATGGCCTGACGTTTCGCCTCATTCCGCAGGGCAGCTTCCTTCTTGGTTTTGCGGATTTGATTTTGGAGTTCCTCGATTTTGGTGTTGTCAATTTTGGGCGGCTTGACGGCTTCCAGTTCCCGGATTTGGGAATGAAGAACCTGGCGGTAGAGCGGGTCTTCCGTTGCTGCATACCGATTGCGGAGCAGGACGATTTTCGACCGGGTGGCTTCCCAAGATTTTTGTGCCGCCAATTGCTCCCGTCGGTGGATGGCAATTTTCTGTTCCAACAGTTCGATTTGCGGAAGATAGCTGAAGTCGGGAAGGAAGGTGTCCAAGGTTTCCATCCCGGATGACAGGGAAAAGAGGGGTGCAGCGTTCAGGTATTTTCCATCGTATTTGGTCACTTTTTTCGGGAAGGCATTTTCTTCGGTCACTTCAAAGGGTTGGTTGGCCTGTACTTCCAGCGAGAGGATGGCCTTGTCAAAAAGGAGGCAGTTCAAACTGTCAACGGAGATGCTGACAAAACCGAAGTGTTGGATGTCGAGCCGTTTCCCGGTATGAGTGGGATATACCTTTTTGACGTTCATTTTGTTGTTTTCCAACAACTTCCACTCCCCCACCCTATCCACCTCACCCCTGCCCTCTCCTTCAGGAGAGGGGGTCAATAACGCTGCTTTGGAAGAACTGCTCTCGACACAATAGCCCGAGCCCGAAATTTCGGACGTGGCTTCGAGGTAAACATAGTCCACCTTCAGCAGATCGGTCGAGCGGCGGAACTCACTGTGGAGGTGTTCGAGGGTCGCAAATGCCCGGTTGTAGGTCGTCCAGAAACCGTTTTGGAAAAGGCCAAGTGAATAGAGGCTGACGCCCCACGCGAGGAACACACTGAATGCCATCGCCTCGCGGCGGTAGTCCCCTACCCTAATTCTTGCATTGGGATTGCCTATCAAGACGAAGGGGTTTTTCATGAAAGGATAGAGCAACGGCACTCCCTGTAAGGTACACATATCGAAAAGCAGGTGCGACCAATAGGCCAGGCAAAAAGCGATAGAAACCCCGTAGCTGTCGAAATAGGTTTTCTCAAAAAAGCTGACGATCATGGTCAGGACAATAAGCGCTGGGATGCTGTGGGTGATGGTACGGTGGCCGAAACGGCGGTTGAGGAAACGGGAAATGGGGTACAGCAATTTACCAATGGGCGAACGGGTGTGGTCGCAGTCGGGCAGGACGGAGGCAAAGAGCGTAGTAACGAGCATGGCAGGGCTGGACAGGATGTTCAGCCCGAAGAAGATGGAGGCGAAAAAGCCAGTGAAGACTGTGCCGCCGGCTATATGGTTGGGGAAGGTCATGGTTTGAATGGTTGCATTGTTAGATGGTTAAATGGTTTACTGCATGACGGGTACATATCAGATATATTTTTTCTTGGTGGCCTGAATGATACTGCGGCCAAAGACGAGGAAAACCAGACCAAGGGCAGCGAGGAAATAAAAAGGTCCAGCGTCTTCGCCGGAAATCCTGCTCCAGTAACGCAGCACGGTCAAACAGGCCAAGATGCCGACGACCAACGGGGCAAAATTGATTTCCCTTAGAGCGGCGGTATGACGGATTTCCTTGACCAGTTCGGTGTTGATGTCGGCCTCCTTGCTGTACCGTTCCACCATTTCGCATACGAACATGGGTACTCCATTGGTGTTTTCCCAAATGTGGTTCTTATATGCCTCGTAGTCCTCGATGCGGTTCAGGAACGGTTTGGAGAGCCGTGCAATGAGTTCCAAAGTCTCCGGCCTTGCCAATGGTTTCAGTTCGATGCGCTCGAAATTGGTCAGGAAGGTGGCCTTTTCAACCGGTACTCGCCTTGCCGCACAGATGAGGTGGAAATGGTTTTTCAATTTTTCCAAACCTACCACGGCGGTTGGGGTTATTTTGGTAACATCGTCAATGAGGATGGTGAACTCCTGCTTTTTAGTAATGGCGATGAGGCTCTGGATCAGGAACTTGGGGGCTTTCCGCATAACAATCTCGGCCACCCTCGCTTCCTCCACTTGCAGGATGAACTCGCCCCGTTCCGGTTCACGTTCGAGGATGGCCAGCAGCAGCCCGCCCAACACCTCTTTGTTGCTTTTGAACTCCCCTACCCTGATAAGGTTCGGTGATTTGTGGTTGTCCAATAGGTGCGTCTTTCCGACACCCTGTGGTCCAAGAATGAGGGTGTTGATTTTCTTCTGGGTCAGATCTGCCAGCCGTTTCAGTTCCTCTTTCCTGCCAATATGGAACTGGGTCAGCCCCTGTTCGACGGGTACAATATGGATTCTCCTTTTTGGAAAAAACTTCCGGAAAAGCCGCTGCCAGACGGTGGACTGTTCAATGCTCTGGATAGCACCGACCATCTGCTCCCGGCTGACATGGGTATAGATTTCGGTGGTGGAAATGGACTTGTGCCCGAGGATTTTCTGTGCAGCCCGCAGAGAATCGAAATCCTTTCCCTCGTTGACAATGCGGGTAGCGCAGGTGTGCCTAAGCATGTGCGGGTGGACAACCCCATCGGTGTATTTCTTCAACCTCCGCCAGACGGAGCGGCGGTCCTTGTGCTTGGTGGGGTCTTTGGCCTGTGGGAAAAGGAAGGCATCGGGCTGCCTGCTTTTCATATTTTTCCAGTAATCCGTCATCGCATCGAGCAGGCGCTCGGACATGGGGACTTCCCGGTGTTCCGGCTTCCGCTTTTTCAGGCTTTCGACGAAAACGGTCTTGCTAAGCGTATTGATGTGCTTCACGCGCAGGTTCATCACCTCGGACACGCGCAGCCCCGCATCCATCATGAACAGCACGATGACCCGGTACTGCATGTTGCACTTTGCCAGCAACAGTTCCTGCATAGCGGGTGAAAGGACTTTGAAGCCGTCCGGTAAGAAAACATTTTTCATATAGCAGTCCATTGACAGCTGTGCCTTTCCCAAAAAACTAAAAAAAGTAGCGGGATTTCCCTCCCGCTACCGTGCAAAATGGGAAGTGCGATAGCACAAATAGTTAAATTCTTCTGGTTTTCTGAAAAGGGTGCTGCCGCAGTTCCCGAAAACAAAAAATGGGAAACCACGGACGCATCGCGCTATCCGTGGCTTCCCATTCCAGTTGATGCAAATTTAGTTTATAAAAATTTTAAATGCAAAATTGGTTTCGGAAATATATTGTTTGGAGTAATTTTTAGGAAAATTTTTCATTTTAACGGGGGGTTAGGGGGGCGACAAAATGTGAGTTTTGTCGCGCTGCCGGGGACGGCAAAGGGCGACAAAAGTTGAAACGGGCGAAAAAGTCGTTAAGGGGCGGATTGATGGGCGAACCAGGTGCTATGGGAGGGGGGCTGAGTTGGCAAGCAGGGAAGACGGTTTAAACTGTTCTCAGGTTCGGTACTACCCTGCTGTGAAAGGATGGTGCCGAAGGGGCATAATGTTACAAATGCACCGGATGTTACGGTTGCACCATTTGCACCAAGAAAAAAAAAGATATTTTCTTTTCTTTCTTCTAGTTAGAAGGAGTCTAAGTGAGGGGTTGGTGCATGCGTTACAAATGCACCGGATGTTACGGTTGCACCATTTGCACCAAGAAAAAAAGATACTTTCTTTTCTTTCTTCCTAGTTAGAAGGAGTCTAAGTGAGGGGGTTGGTGCATGCGTTACAAATGCACCGGATGTTACGGTTGCACCATTTGCACCAAGAAAAAAAGATACTTTCTTTTCTTTCTTCTACGATGGCGAACAATGAGATTGGTGCCATGGCTCAGAATAGTTTTGGCTGCACCATTTTCACCTGACATACTACTTTTCCCTTAGCATAAAGATTACGTCTTTGTAGCGTTGGATTCTTGATATACGGATGAAGCTTTTTATTTTCTTGGAGATTAGGTGGGAAATTTTTGACTTTGTCTTAAAAGAACTTTCACTATTCTTTCAGGAAGAAAAATTTAGAGGTTACCCTACCCTATTTTTTCTGAGTCAACAACCAATTTCGATATTGGATTCCCCCATTGATTCAAGTTAATGCAGCCCCGTTCTTTGTTTGGCCTACTGATTTTTAACTCTCAAAAATCATTTTTGTCCGAAATGAAAGCATAAAAGAATTTCGCTGTCTAAAAGAGTGTCCACTTTAATTGGTAGAATCGGCGAATCATCATGTTCAAAATTTTAAGCTTTTTGCTTTTTCCATGTTTCATTCGGAACGTTTATTTTTTAAATCACTACTCAAATTGTAAATTCCATTCATTATGCATCTTTCCTGTCCACGTCTGTCATGTACAAGCGAAGCTGATATGAAAAATACCAATGAAGGCTATTTTAAAGGCTTTTGCCGCACGTTCTCAGACTTTTGAAGGAAATCTATGCTTAAAACAAGCACAGCTACTCAAAATGCAAAAGATCATTTTATATTATTACGGGTCTAAAATTGTAAAACTGTATAATTACAAAACCCAATGTTGCAAAAAAATAAAGGAGTTATTCTATAATAGTTTTACAATTTTAGACCCACACAACTATACAACTATAATATTTTAATACTACACAACTATGAAACTCAACAACTATTTAAGTTAACAACCCTAAAAATGTAAAAATAAAAAACTATACAACTATAAAGGCTAACAAATAAAAAAGTGTTAAACTTGCGGTCAAAATAAATATCAATGAGTAAAATTATCATGTTCGGTAACCAAAAGGGTGGGGTAGGGAAAACAACTTTGACCTGCCTATGTGCCAATGCCATGAGCACCGCCCCTTTTTCGGAAACCGTGGTAGTGGTAGATGCAGATAAGCAACAGAGCATCGTCAAGCGCCGCTTGGCCGACCTCCAATATTTTGATGGAGAAACCCCTTACCAGGTATCACAGATGACCATTGGCGATTTCCAGAACAAGAACCGGGGCATTTATAAATTGGTGCAAGATCATGCGTATGTTTTTGTGGATGTAGCGGGTAAGCTGGATACAAATATGAGCGTGGAGGAACAAGAAATCACCAAGTACCTCCAGTACGTTCATTACTTGTTCATCCCTTTTGTTCCGGGTAACTATTCTCTTGAATCCTCCACCGACTACCTAAAAACGGTGCTCAAGCTAAAGGCTAAACGCGACAAATCAGGCAGGCCGCTTGAGATCATCGGATTTGTAAACATGAGCGAAGCCCAGACCCTTGACGACCGCTTCTTATTGGAGGAAATAGAGGAACTGAAAGTGATGGTCAACATCCGCTGGATGGAGGCCCCTCTCAGCAGGTATGCGCTTTTCAGGAACGTGGACACGTTGACCAGTTTTTATGCTCCAAAAAGCAAAGACCGGGCAGCCATCAAATTTCACAAAGTGGTTTGATGAGTTCAACAAAATTACTAGCGAATGAAAAAGCCCGCGCCGACCAAGGCCCGTACTTGACTTGCCCTCTCCAGAAGAAGTCAATGCTGCTGCCGCTGAATTGAGCGATGCCCCTGCTCCTGTAAAAAAGCAGTCCGCACCGAAAAAAAAGACTGTAACAGCTAAAAAAAAGACCATTGCTGAACCTCCTATTCCAACTACAGTCGTTTCATCATCGGTGCCATCGGCAGAAGTAAAAGCCGTTGGCCGTCCGCGGGCAAACCATGGCCGCCGTAGCACTTCTGTTATGGTAAAACCAGCCATTTGGAAAAAGTTGAAATTGCTCGCACTCCAGAGGGATGTGGATTTGTCTGAAATGCTAGAAGAATTGTTTTTGGATTTTTTAAAGAAGAAATAGATTTTATCAAACCAAGCATTGCTAATACCTACCTTTATATAAGTACTGTGACAAAATTAAATTATAAAAATATTTTTAACTTTCTCCCAAAAAATGGGACGCAAAGCAAAATCGATTGAATTAAGTGCAGACCAACAGGCAGAATTGGAAAGAGGCTACCGAACAGGAAAAGCTACTTTTAGCAGACGCTGTCACATGATTCTTCTAAAATCAGAAAATCGAACCTCTAAAGAAGTTGCAGATATAATTGGAACGAATCAAATTTCCGTCAATGGCTGGGTGAACCGATATGAAGCCGAAGGGGTTTCAGGTTTGAAGACGAAATCAGGCCAGGGGCGTAAACCGGTATTGGATGATCAAAAAGACAGCAAAAAAGTAAAAGCTGCTGTGAAAAAAGAAAGACAACGTTTAAAGCAGGCCAAGGACGAATTAGAAAAAGAACTGGGTAAAACATTCAGTCTGAGAACCTTGCACCGCTTTTTAAAAAACTTAAGTGCCGATGGAAACGTATCCGCTTAAAACCGAAAGGAAAGCCTGACCCTGAATTATATGAAGTCCGAAAAGAAGCCCTTTCTCTACTTGAAGAACAAGCCAAATTGGGTAATATCGATTTATATTATGGTGATGAAACCAGGATTTCCCAGGAAGGCTATGTTCCTTACGGGTGGCAATTTGACGATGAAGAAGTTTTCATCGAAGCTACCAAAGGTAAAGCCATTAACTGTTTTGGGTTACTGTCTCGAAAGAACGATTTCATTTACAGAAATACCCAAAAAAGCATTAATTCGGATTTTATCATTGAAACCTTGGATGAATTTTCTCTAACAATTACGGCGTTAACCGTAGTTGTGATAGATAATGCCAGACCACATACTGCCCGTAAAGTCAAACAACTTTTTGAAATATGGCAAAAAAGAGGGTTGTACATTTTTTATATACCCCCTTATTCGCCACAGCTCAATATTATTGAGCGACTTTGGAAAGAATTTAAGGAAGGTTGGTTGAAACCTTCTGATTACCAAAGTGCCGATTCTTTATTTTATGCTGTTGATAGAATCTGTGCTAATATTGGAAAACAACTTTTCATGGAATTCTCTGAATTTTAATTTTGTCACACTACTTAATTGTCTTTTTTTTAAAAAAATTCACCACCAACAACCACCTTTTTGTTGTTGTTTTCTTCTTTTATACTCTTTTTATAACTTTTATGCTCTCATAAATCATTGCTAATCATCATGTTATACAGGTTTCTATGAGAAATTTAGAAAAAAGTAAGAGATTTGTGGAAAATAATATGAGATTTGTGGAAAATAATATGAGGCTATTGGAAATATATATGAGGAAACTGGAACTCGTATGAGGAATTTGCGCTCTTATTTGACCCTGACCTTTTACTATGAGAGTTTTGGAAAAGATAGAGGGCAAAACAGGTGCTTTTAGTCGTTTAAAGTGGTGTACCCTTTCCATATTTCTCATAATTTGATCGAAAAAGATACTTCCTTTCTATTTTACTCATAATAAATAATGATATGAAAAGAAATAAGCGAAAGACCAACAAAGGGATAGTTCTCATCAAAAAAGCCAATGACCTGATTGAATCGCGTTACAAATTCGATGTATGGGAGACGCGGTTTTTCTTGACGGTTTTGTCCCAAATACGCAAAGAAGACGAGGAATTTCAGGAATATCGGATCTGGTATAAGGATGTCATTAAGACATTTGGCCTCAAATCAGGTGATTCTTATGCACTGCTTCGAGGAGCAGCCAAAAGCCTAATGGGAAAATCGTTTTTTGTAAGCTATGAGGAAAATGGAGTGGAACGCGAGCGCCAATACCACATTTTGCGAGAGGTGGACTATATGAAAGCAGGGCAAGAAGAAAAGGGCAGGGTAGCAGAAAACAATGAGTACATTGATGTGGTAGTAGAGAAAAAAATGAAACCCTTCTTGCTACAGCTACAAAAAAACTTTACAGCTTATGACTTGAAAAATGTAGTCAAGCTGGGAGTGTACCCCGTCCGGGTGTATGAGTTATTGAAACAGTACCAAACTTTTGGAAAACGGACATTCAAGGTAATAGAAATGAAGCGTATGTTCGAACTGAACGAACAGTACAAACTCTTCGGGGATTTTTTCCGCTGGGTAATTACACCTTCGGTAAAACAGATCAATAAGTACACAGACCTTTTCATCACCAATATTGAAAAAATCAAAGAGGGTAGGAGAGTGGTAGCACTCCGTTTTCATTTTCACGCCAAAAGTGAAGGACTGCCCAAAGTATTGGAAGAAGAATCACTCAGCGGGCAACTGAAGTTGCCAATAGAAGAAATAGGGGAAGCACTAGATGAAACAGAAAAAGACCGCCTTTTTAACCAATATCGTCCCATAGTGGTGGAAAAATTTGGGGTGACCCCCTCGGTGTTTTTGAAATTGTTGGAAGGTAGGTCTGCTGCAGAAATTGAACAGGCGGTTAACGTGACCAACCGGGCAAAATTTAATCAAGAAATTAAGAGCAGCGTCGCAGGGTTTTTCGTCAAAGCACTAAAAGAGGGTTATACCGACCAAAAAGAAGAAGCTAGAAAAAAGGCAGCAAAAGAAAAGTTGGAGCAGGAACGGAGCGCAAAAATAAACGAGCGAATCAAGGAAGTGACTACCGAAGACCCCGGCATTACCGACCGGGCCGTCAAAGCACTGAACCGTAATGCAGCGCTCAAGGTATTTGTGGAACGCAGGGCAAAATCACTCGGCAGGCCGCTTCAAATAGAGGATTACCGACAGGATCGTACTTTGCGGGACTTGATGAAGGGTATGATCATCGAATTGGCGAAGGAACGTTTTGCGGACATCGAGGCAGATTTTGACAAATGAGAAATGCAATGCGCCAGTATAGGAGTTAATATTTTTGCATCTTGGTACTACTTTTTACTATTTCTGGCGTTTTAGACCCAAGTTGAAATAGCTGTGATTAGGCAAAAATTTATTAAACTAGCAACTTACGATGAGCAAACATCAGACTTTGATCATAGAAGGAACTGAAATTACGTTATTTACCAGGGAGAAAGACTTCTATGTCAGTATTACCAACTTAGCGCGCCACCAAGCTGGACAGCGAGCTGGGGAACTTGTACGGAACTGGCTACGTGCGCGTTCCACGATTGAGTTTCTTGGTGAGTGGGAGCAAGAGTTTAATCAGGATTTTAATTATACCGAATTCGATATAATAAGGAACGCAGCTGGCTCAAACACATTCATGCTTTCTTCTAAAGAGTGGATGGAAAAAACGAAAGCTATTGGAGTAGAGGCTCGTGCAGGGCGGTATGGGGGCACTTATGGCCACCTGTATATTGCTCTGCATTTTGCCAATTGGATGAATGTCAAATTCTACCTAAAATTCATTGATGGTTATGTGAAGATGATTTCCCGATTAAACCCAGACTTTGACGTTCAACGCATTATTGCACGCGCCAATTTTCACTTGCAAACTCGCTCTGTCCGTGAACATATCGTGCCTCTGATGGACTGGAATACCAAGCGAGAGGCCATCTTTCAAGCCAGTGAAGCCGATATGCTTAACCTCATCATTTTTGGGATGACGGCGAAAGAATGGCGTATTACCAATGTCGACAAAAAAGGAAACCTGCGCGATCATGCCACCAAGATGGAACTGGTGGTACTGAACAACCTTCAAGCTATCAACGCCATGCTCATCGAAGACGGAATGCCAAAGGAAGAGCGCATGAACAAGCTCCTCAATGTGGCGACTACGGAAATGGAGACACTACTTGGCAGTAAACCGATAGACGATTTGAAAAAACTTGGGTAGAGGTTGACCCTTTTTAGTCAACTATTTAACAATCAGTGGTTAAGGGTTTGGTTTGAGACCTCGTTTTATTTTCAAACCAAACCCTTAAAATCACTCAACAGCCAAAGAAAACCAAAACCCGTCCTCATCCTCAAAAGCGCAGAGCAAGAAATCTCCGTCCAGCAACAAGTCCAGTTCGTGGCCACCGAAATCAAGTTCGGCATTCAGGATTTCTGCTTCGCATGAATAGGGTGCGGTAGGGGAGGGTAGCCCTTCAAAAGTCCAAAGCCCGATAGGGTGGGTGCAAAAGGCCCATTTTTCAGAGCGAAAAGTCACTCTGTCCTGTTCAAGGTTCATGGCGACTTCCAAATCATTGCCTGTGCAGTGGAATGGCTGTTGTCCGGGCAGGTACACCTGACAATCCTCCATCTCAAAATACCCAGTCAGCAGGTTTTCACAATGGCAATCCAAGGCAGGTTGTTGGTCGTTCCCGCACTTGAGTTCAAGTGCCACAAGGATCTGTTCGTAGGTATAGAGGAAGTCATGGGCTTGAAGGGTGTCCCAAAGCAATAGGCGCAGGGTATCCGGTTTGCCAAAAATGAAGCTCTGCTGAAACCCGGTGTATTCGTCCATACAGGCAAAAGGGCTGGCCCAATCGGTTTCGTCCGACCAGAAATCTATGACCCAAGGGATGCGGTTTCGGTTGAGCTGGACGGAAATATAGCCATCTCCCATTGGCTCTTTTCCGAGGGAGAAAGGACAGGATTGAATAAAATTTGCAAACGGCGGCGGCTCGAAGTCCACCAGGACATAATTCGTAGCACCGTTGCAGTCGAAGGTAATGTCCGGGCAACCGGAAGGCGTACCGCATTGGACAGTTGGTTCAGGGTCTTTTTCCTTATGGCAGGAGAATAGGAAAATGGAGATGATCAGGGTGAATGATAGATTTTTACTGACGTGAATCTTTGATTTCATGGCACAAATAGTTTAAATGGTTGGTAGTTGAATGGTTATATGGTTGGGCAGTTCCGCCTTTGACGGATGACAAAATAAGCTACTCATGGATGACGCAAGCGCCATACATCTTGACACGGACGGCGGGTTTGCGGGCGTCTATTTCGGCGAAGGCGGGTTTGGCTTTATGGAAAAACCGCACGAAATAGAAACCGGGCTGGGGTAGGGGGCAGGTGATGGAAAAGCCCCGGCAGTAGCCCTGCTGGATGAAATAAACTGGCTTGCCTATATCTTCAGCATAATAGATGCGGAAAGGGATGACCTCTTTCAAATTGTAAAATTTCGAGATGAACTGCGTCCGGAAAAAGGACGGGTACTTTTCGACCGTGAAGGTGCTGTCCCCATGGGTGGAACAGCGGGCATTGACGAAGCAGCGGATGACGTGTTCGTCAATGGGTTGGAGCTTGGATAGGTCGAGTTGGCCGAAAGCGGCAGTTTTCAGTATCAGGAGAAAAAGGGTGAGTTTGATTTTACTGTCGTGAATCTTTGATTTACTAACGTGAAACTTCGTTTTCATGGCACGAATAGTTTTTGAATGATGAGATGATTGATGAGCGGTGATGGGCACCGGGGGCTTGGACGGGCTTCTGAGGGGTGATAAAATGGGGGCGGGGACCTACAGGAAGGAAAGCAGCTATTGATGGCCTGGTGGGGTGGGGCAGGGCAAGGGATGTTGCACGTGGTGCGGGCTGCACCATTGCACCAAAAAAGGAGAGAAAGGTACAAACGGTTGAAAACCATGGTTTTATAGCACAAATAGTCCTTTTGCTGGTTTGGTGCATTGCACCAACGTGCAACAAAAATTTGGTCAAAGGGGTTTGTCCCGGTCGTCAGGGGCTATATCGAGGTCTTTCTCGCGGCGGTAGGCAGCGAGCTTCCGGCTGATGGTGGTGTGCGCCCAATCAATGTCGTACAACTGTTTTAGTTGGTTGGCGATCTCACGGAACGAAGTACCGTTTTTGGTACGCTCGTCATAGGCGTAGCGGATGGCCTCCGATTCGATTTCCGAGTGGTTTTTTGCAACGAGGTGGGCCTGCTCGTGCGAGAACCCGTAGAAGTCGTACTGAAGGGAACCGTCGTTCCTGCTGATGGCACAGTCAATGACATGTGTTTCGTCGTAGGGCTGGTAGCCATCACTGCGGTTGCGGCACTTGGTCTGCTTGATGTACCGCTTGTCGGGGTCCTGCTTGGAAAAACTGATGGCAATGACGCTCTTGGCAAAGTTGTCGAGGTTTTTCGCCCCGGCAAGGTGGCGCGATTGTACGGGCTGGCTCAGGTCCCGCTTGGGCGTATGGGCAATGACCAGGATGGTCAAGGGCGGATGACGCCGTTGCAGGGCGCAGAGCTTTTTCATCAGCTTAGTGGCGACGGTCGGGTCCTGGCTTTCTGAAGAAATATAGGTGATGTTGTCGATGATGATAAGACCCGGCTTGTGCATCTCCACGTCCCGCAGGATTTCGTTCATCACCATTTCGTCAGTGTTTTCGAGGTCAAGGAAGTCCGGGTTGAGGTCGGAGCGGTGATAGTTTCCGTTGAAACGGGGCTTGCCCCCTGTTGGCTTGTAACGGGCGTACAGCTCGTTGTCCTGCATTTCAAAGTCATAGTAAACCGTGAATTTGGGTCCTGCCTCATTGACAAACTCCGCTTCATCCGGGAACAACGGGACACCCCGGCTGGCGGCATCGCCGATCTGGAAGGCGAGGATGGTCTTGCCCGTCCCGGCGTCGCCAAAGAGGATGCAGACTTCGTTTTCTTTGATGAGGTTGCCACAGATGCGGCGGCTTGGCGGCTCGTTCTTGCCGGCCTCCAATACATCGTTCATGGTTCGGAGGCGCAGCACTTTGGCTGGGCTGGTGACCCGTGTGTGCTTAGCGATGTCCTCGTAAAGGTGGAAGATATTGTGGTGGGGGTTTTGTGCCTGCTGGATAAACCGCAGGCCCTGTCGGACAGCTTCCCGCCTCATGTGCAGCTCGTACAGGATACGGCAATGGTTTTCGAGGTTTTCGTCGGACAGCACGGAATTGGTACATTCTATAAGGTAGTGCCGTGGCACAGCGCCGCCGGGTACCATCTCGATGACGTTGCCCTCTTTTTTGGCGGTGGCATCGCCGAGCAGCCCCATGCTTTTGAGTTCGTGCGTGACGGTTAGCAGGTCGATCTTATCGATGCGCTTGGAGACGGCGTCCATGGCGGCATAGAGGCTTTGGTGCCTTTCATCAAAAAAGGCGGATTTGGGCAGGTAACGTTTGACCTTCTGGAAAGCGCCGCTGGTGAGCAGCGCAGCACCGATGACGGCCTGTTCGGCAGGTAGGTCGTGCTGGAGCGTGATGCCAAACTTTGCAAGCTGCTCTTGGGAGGGTTGGTGGCCATCCTGCCCGGGGCGGAGCGTGTAGCGGTTTTTGTTCTTCATACCAATTCAGAGGTTTAGATTAAGCGATAGTGCCTGTCCAGCGCCGGACAGGGCATAGTAACCTGGCTTCATTTCGTTCAGGAATGGGCTGTTGCGTACAGCAAAGAAAAGAGCAGCTATGGTAAATAGTGGTATGGAAATGTGTCCTAAGGTGTGGAGTCGCTAACTGATTAGGCGCAAGTTAAATGCTAACATCCTGATTTGCAAGAAGTTTTGTTATTTTGTGGTGCTAACTGTGCTATAAGCGTACAGATCGGGACGGGTAAGGTGGCCAAGGCTGCCTCCCCGTTCTTCTTCAAATCCCCTAAAATTTCACAAGCCCGAGGTCTTTTGCCAGTTCCTTCCGCATCGCGTTGAGTTTTTCCTGAACCTTGAGCAGCCGTGCCATGGCCTGTTCGTCCCCGGGCGGGGCGTCCTTTATGCGTTGAAGGTTTTGTTCGCAGAGCAGGTTGACCGTATTGAGCTTGAGGTGGGAAATGGTCTTTTCGATATCGTCCATGTAACCCTTTTTGGTTTGGTTGTTTGCAGGGAAATAGTTGGCCTGTTCCCAATGCGGGTCAGGTCTGGCGGTGTTTACCTGCACCAAGCCTGCCGTAAAACTGCTCATGTCAAGGTCTTCATGGGCGGTGAAATATTGGGCTGTTACGGGCTTTTTTTCCAATACCAAATTGGTGCTTTCCCGGCAGATGCGTTGACAGAGCGGGTCTGCAAAATGTTCCAGTATGTCCCCGATGTTGCCGAGGATGTGTTCCGCTACCGTGAAGTTTTCTGTTGGGTCGAGCATTTCGACACCGTGTTCGAGCAGGAGGTAGGTGAGGTGGCGCTCAAGGCCCTCAATTCTCAATGGGGGGTGTTCTGCGGAGATAGTTACCTTCGGAACGGCAGGTGGCAGTTTCCTCTCCAGGGCCATCACAGCTTTGTTGGTTTCTTGCATCAAAACGCCTTTGGCCAGATCCACAAGCGCAGCACATTCCCTGACAAAAAATGACCGCTTGATAGGGTCGGGTATCCGGGCAATGCTTTCTACCATGCCATGTACGATAGCTGCTTTTTTAACGGGGTCGTTGTTGGCCTCTTTGAGTAAAAGGCTTGTTTTGAACTGGATGAAACCTTTTGCCTGGCTATGGATGAACTCCCTAAAAACGGCAATACCGACCTTTCTCAAAAAGCTGTCCGGGTCATCGGGGTGGGGTAGGGGCACAATCTTCACGTTCATGTCCTGCTCCAGCGCCAAATCCAATCCCCTTGATGCCGCCTTGATACCTGCCGGGTCGCCGTCGTAAAGGAGGGTGATGTTTTTGGAAAAGCGGCGGATGAGCAGGAGTTGTTCCACCGTGAGCGCCGTGCCTGCGGAAGCGGCTACGTTTTCGATACCCGCTTGGTGCAGGGAAATCAGATCGGTATAGCCTTCCACGAGGATGCATTCATCCTGTAGGCGGATGGCTTTTCGGGCGAGGTGGATGCCGTAGAGGGTTTTGCTTTTTTGGTATAGGTCGGACTCTGGTGAGTTGAGGTACTTAGGAACGTTTGCCTCCGGTTGCAAAATACGCCCGGCGAAGGCAATGACCTTGCCACCAAGGTTGTGGATGGGGAAGATGGCGCGGTTACGGAAGAAGTCCTTGCCGGATTGGGTGGCCAGCCCCAGCTTTTTGAGGTATCCGGTTTTAAAACCTGCTTGTGCAGCAGCTTTGGTGAGTGCGTCCCAACTCTCCGGGGCGAAACCGAGGCCGAATTTTTGGGTGGTGGCTTCTGTGAAGCCCCGGCTTTTGAAGTAGTCCAGCCCTCTGCCAGGGAGGTTGCTTTGGAAGAATTTTTTGGCAAAACCATTGACTATGAACAGGCTTTCTTCTTCTTGTTGGATTGCCAATTGTTCCAGTGTAGGTTCTACCTCTTGGATTTCGATGTGGTACTTTTTGGCGAGCCAGCACAGTGCCTCTGGGAAACTGAAGCCTTCATGCTCCATGAGGAACCTGGCAGCGTTGCCACCCTTCCCGCAGCCGAAGCATTTGAAGATGTTCCGGGTGGGCGAGACGTTGAAGGATGGGGTCTTTTCGTGGTGGAAGGGGCAAAGGGCAACAAGGTTTGAGCCGTTGCGGTGTAATGAGAGGAAGTCTTGGACTACTTCTTCGATATGGGAAGTTTCGAGGATGAGGCGGGTAGTGGTAGCCAGAATCATGAGCCTATATTGTTATTTTTTAATATGATAGGGAAGTTAAATTGGAAACTTTCGATATTGTTCAAGAAAACGAAAAATGGCGTTGCACGGTATAATTGAAAGGAAGGTTTTGTGAGGCGAGCCTTGGAATCCATGTGGAGACTAGGCTTCACGAAAAGGAAGCAACTATTTAGTATTTACTCAGTTAAAGATTTCTTTATAATATAATCATGTATTTTTTTTTAAACAGTAATTCCACTTAAACGGCAGACGTTACTTTATATTTTTAAGGGAGGGGAGCTTTTTATGATTGTTTTTTTGGTAAGAAAAAGCTGAATGAGTAAATAAAACTTTACCCTCCAAGTATTTTTAAATTGGTAGGGCAGAACAACAGCAATAGGCTTGTCCAGAACCCCACCTTCTGAATGAGATATGAGGTCAATATGTTATAATATTTTCCCTTAAAAGCGTAATGCGCCTGTCCTTATGCCTGATGAAATCTGTACCATCATTTTCAGCCTAATCTCGAGCAATATTATGAACGGTACAGAAACAGTTAGAACCATTGATAGGGTAGGGCTTATGCCCCCTCAATGGATGAAGTCAAAAGCTGTACTTCCCTCTTGACCAATCTTAAATGGAAAAGATGTGTCAAAAGACACTTCACTTTGAAACGGTTATTTGGCTTAGGTTGACCTTCAAATACTTGCCAAGAATCACCGGCATCTCAATATTTTGTAATTTAAACCCACAATTGTATAAGGCATCGAACACAAAAAACACGTAAATTTGCGTTTCAATTATTGCTTTGGCAGCTAAATTCCTACATATCGTCCTCGCATTGTTGGTGCTCTTGAGTACCACAGGCTTTACTTTGAGCGAACATTATTGCCAAAGCGAGTTGCAGGCTGTCAGCATCCTTTCCACGGCAGAAGGTTGCCATTCTGAGAAAGCGCCCTGCCAGAGCACCAGTCATAGTTGCAGTTCTCATTCAGATGGAGATTGTAATGGTTGCTGCAACAATTCTTCTCAATATTTTCAATCCGACCAAGACAAACTGACGCAGTCAGTCGATTTCAAGCAACTGAAGAACCCCGTTCTTTTGAGTGCCATTTTTGTGGTGTTCAATATCCAGCTGCCCTCCATTGAGACTGCCAAGGTCAACTTCCTTACCTACAAACCGCCCATTGTCTGCGACGACATACAAGTGTTATTGCAGACGTTCCTCTGCTAAATTATCGCTGGTTTATTCTATACCACTCAGTGCCCAAAGGCACTGTTGTGGCTATCGTCGTTTGGTTGCGCCCAAAGCATGGCGCTGTACAATCACTTTTAAACCAGTGTATCAGTTATGCTCAACAGCATCATCCGTTTTTTTCTGGAAAACAAGCTCGTCGCCTACCTGCTGCTCCTGCTCTTTGTCGGGTGGGGGCTGGTGACCGCCCCTTTTGACTTCGGCATCGAAGAACTGCCCCGTGACCCTGTAGCAGTGGACGCCATCCCCGACATCGGGGAGAACCAACAAATCGTCTTCACCAAATGGATGGGGCGTTCCCCACAGGACGTTGAAGACCAGATTACCTATCCTCTCACGTCGGCCCTGTTGGGCATACCGGGGGTGAAGAGCATTCGCAGCAATTCCATGTTCGGCTTTTCCAGCATCTATATCATCTTCAACGATGACATAGAATTTTATTGGAGCCGGAGCCGCATCCTGGAAAAACTAAACTCCCTTCCCGCCAATACACTCCCTGAAGGGGTGCAACCGACCCTGGGGCCAGATGCCACGGCTTTGGGGCAAATCTATTGGTACACCCTCGAAGGCCAGGACAAGGATGGCAATCCCACTGGAGGCTGGGACCTGCACGACCTGCGGACCATCCAGGACTTCTATGTGCGCTATGGCCTGTCCTCGGCGGAAGGGGTAGCCGAAGTGGCCTCCATCGGTGGCTTCGTAAAGGAATACCAGGTGGACGTTGACCCCGATGCCATGAAGGCCAACAACATCAGCTTGGAAGATGTGATGGGGGCTATTCGGAACAGCAACATTGACGTAGGAGCGCAGACTATTGAAATAAATCTGGCCGAATACTTCGTGCGGGGGCTTGGCTATGTCGAGAACATCGAAGACATTGAGAAGAGCGTCATCAAGGTCAACAACAATGTTCCGATTCGGGTAGGTGAAGTGGCCAAGGTCAACATCGGCCCAGCCACCCGACGGGGTATTTTGGACAAGTCGGGTGCGGAGGCGGTCGGTGGGGTAGTGGTCGCCCGGTACGGGGCCAATCCATTGGAAGTCATCCAAAATGTCAAGAAAAAAATTGCCGAACTCGAACCAGGTCTGCCCACCAAGACACTGAAAGATGGTACGGTCTCGCAAGTGAATATCGTCCCGTTCTACGACCGCACCCTGCTTATCAATGAGACCATCGGCACACTGCAAGAGGCGCTTACTTTGGAAATCCTCATCACCATCATCGTGGTGATCTTGATGCTGCTCAACCTGAAATCTTCAATGCTGGTTTCCGGCACTTTGCCCGTAGCGGTGCTGATGTGCTTCATCGCCATGAAATATTTCGGTGTGGACGCTAACATCGTGGCGCTCTCCGGCATCGCCATCGCCATCGGCACCATGGTGGACATGGGCATCGTGCTGACCGAGAGCATGGTAAACCGCATGGACGAGGCCCCGCCCGGCGAGCCTTTGCTGACGACCATTTATGAGGCCACGGTCGAGGTTGCCTCGGCGGTCATCACGGCGGTGGCGACGACGGTCATCAGTTTCATCCCCGTTTTCACGATGGAAGCGGCGGAAGGGAAGCTGTTCAAACCATTGGCTTTCACCAAAACTTTTGCACTGGTCGCCTCCATCATCGTGGCCATTACCATCATCCCACCCATGGCGCACACCTTTTTTTCCATGAAATCAAAAAGGAAAATGGTGGCGTACATCGGCAATGGGCTGGCATTGATAGCGGGGTTGATAGTGGCGTTTTTTTATCAACCATTTCTGGGGGCCATTTTGGCGCTGGTGGGGTTTTCGGGCACCCTTGCCCAGTTGGCTCAACAGTACAGCTCTGAGCGGAACGTCAATGTTATCACATGGCTGACCAACATCGCCTACGCCCTTGTCGTCGCTTGGTTGCTGGCAACTGTTTGGATGCCGCTTGGGGTGAACAAAAGCAGTCTGACCAATTTCCTTTTCATCGTGGTGGTGGCCGGGGGACTGATAGGGCTTTTTTATGTCATTATCTATTTCTACGAACGCATCTTGCGGTTTTTGCTCCGCTTCAAAATCCTCTTCCTGCTGCTGGTGACTTTCATCGTATATCAGGGCTTTTTGGTTTTCCAAAAAACAGGGGAAGAGTTCATGCCATCACTGGACGAAGGTTCGTTCCTCCTGATGCCCACCTCCATGCCGCACTCCGGGATGCAGGAAAACATCAAGAACCTCCGGCTGCTCGACATGGCAGTGACAGCCATCCCTGAAGTGGAGACCGTGGTCGGTAAGGCAGGCAGGGTGCAGAGTGCCCTCGACCCCGCCCCGATGTCCATGTACGAAAACGTGATTCTGTACAAGTCGGAATACAAGACGGATGAAAACGGCCACCGCATCCGCTTCCGGTACGAGAACGGTGATTACGTGATGGACGAAAATGGCCAGCTCATCCCCGACAAAAAGGGGCGCTACTACCGCCAATGGCGGGACCACATCAAAAGCCCGGACGACATCTGGAACGAAATCGTGAATGCCACGAAAATCCCAGGTGTCACCTCTGCACCGAGGTTGCAACCGATTGAGACCCGTCTCGTGATGTTGCAAACCGGGATGCGGGCACCAATGGGCATCAAAGTGCAAGGTTCCGATTTGGGCATCATCGAGGATTTTGGACTGGAACTCGAAAAGCATTTGAAAGATGTGGATGGTGTAAAAGATGCTGCCGTCTTTGCCGACCGTATCGTGGGCAAGCCCTACCTCCTGCTCGACATTGACCGGGACGCCATCAGCCGCCACGGGCTGACCATCAACAAGGTACAGCAATACATCCAAGCTGCCATCGGCGGCATGGAAATGACCACCACGGTGGAGGGCCGGGAGCGCTACGCCATCCGCATCCGCTATCCAAGGGAAATGCGACATGACCCGGAAGCGCTGAAACGGATTTATCTGCCGACGGCAAACGGACAGCAAATCCCGTTGGGTGAGGTGGTTGAAATCAAATACGAGCAGGGGCCACAGTCCATCAAGAGCGAGGACGGTTTCCTGATTGGCTATGTACTTTTCGATAGGGATAAAACCTACTCGGAAGTACAGGTGGTCAACAATGCCCAAAACCACTTACAGAAGCTGATTGACGAGGGCACGCTGGAAGTTCCTGCCGGGGTGAGCTACCGTTTTGCGGGAAACTACGAACAGCAAGTGCGGGCCAGCAAGCGCCTGAGCATCGTGCTGCCGATTGCCCTGGCCATCATCTTCCTCATACTGTATTTCCAGTTCAGTTCGGTCACCATTTCGGCCATGGTCTTTACGGGGGTTTTCATCGCCTTCTCCGGTGGTTTCATCATGATTGGTCTGTACGATACCGATTGGTTCCTCAACTTCAATTTCTTCGATACCAACATGCGGGAACTGTTCCAAATCCGAACGGTCAACCTTAGTGTGGCGGTCTGGGTGGGCTTCCTCGCCCTGTTCGGCATCGCCACGGACGATGGGGTGCTGGTCGCCACCTTCCTGCAGGACAGTTTCAAAAGGAACAAACCGACCGATGTGCCCGGCATCCGGGATGCCGTGGTGGAAGGCGGATTGCGCCGGGTGCGCCCGGCCATGATGACCACCGCCACAACCATTCTTGCGCTGCTGCCAATCCTCACATCCACTGGAAGGGGAGCGGACATCATGCTGCCGATGGCGATACCTTCATTTGGTGGAATGACCCTGCAAATCATCACCATGTTCACCGTGCCGGTGCTGTACTCGCTGTGGGAAGAGTGGGGATTGAAATTCGGAAACCTGTTTGAAAACAAAAGCTAAGCAACGATGAAAATACAATCAATCTCTATCAGCCTTTTGCTCCTTTTGGCATGGCCAATAACGACCCAAGCGCAGACTTTGGAGGAACTGCTTTCCACGGCAGTAGAGAACAACTTGGAGCTGAAGGTACTGGAAAAAGAATACCTCGCCGCCCTCGAACGGGCGCCGCAGGTGAGCCAGATGCCCGACCCGGAAGTGGGGGCCGGTGGCTTCCCTTTTCCAGTGGAAACGAGGCTGGGGCCACAATACCTCCGGCTGAGCGCCACGCAGATGTTGCCGTGGTTCGGCATTTTGGACAGTAAAAAAGACCTGGAACTGGCCAAGGCCAAAGCCCTTTACGAGCGTATCGGGGCGAGGGAACTGGAACTGGGCTACGAAGTCAAACTGGGCTACTACCGCCTCTACGAAATCCAACAGAGCCAGGCCATCATCCGGCGCAACATTGCCATCCTTGAGTCTTTGGAGCGCTTGGCACTGGCCAAGGTCGAGAGCGGAAAGTCCACGGCAGCGGATGTGCTGACCGTGCAACTGAAAATAGAGGAACTGGAGCAGGAACTGGAAATTCTGGAGACCGCCAAAGTCTCACCAACAGTGACCATCAACCAGTTGCTGAACCGGGATTTGGCAACGCCCATCACTATCACGGACAGCCTCGAATATGTGGTTTTGCCATTCAACAAAGCCGCTTTGCTTGCGGACATCGAGACCACCCACCCCATGCTGCGGATGTTCGAACTGCAACAGGACATCTCCCGGCAGGCCATTTCGCTGAACGAACTGAACGGCAAACCCTCCTTCGGGGTGGGGCTGGACTACATCATGGTCGGCAGGCGGGACGATGCAGAACCGACAAACAATGGGCGGGACATCGTGCAACTCCGGGCTACGGTGAAAATTCCCCTTTTCCGGGAACAGTACGAAGCAAAGGAGCGGGAAGAGAACCTGAAGATTGAGGCTTTGGAAGACCAAAAAGAAGATGTGTACACCCGCTTTTCCGCTGCCATCGAAAAGGCCTATGCCGAACATGAGACCGCCCGCTTGAGGGTGGAACTTTATGAAAGGCAGATTGATATAACCGAAGCGGCCATCAGGATTTTACAAACAGATTACAGTACACAGGGGAGCAATTTCGACGAACTACTCCGGCTGGAAAAAGAACTGATTGACTACGATTTGAAAATGCTCAAGGCAGTAGTGCAGAGCTACATCGCACAGAGCGGTATTGAGCGATTTATCATTCAATGAAACGTAGAAAAGTAAAAAATATAGACCGACCTGAAACTGGCCAAGACGACAAAAGGGCCGAAACGATGACCATCGTGGCCATCGCCCTTTTCGCCTTGCTCGGACTCATCTTTGGATACGTGATGTACCAAGAATTTTCTGGGTTCGAGTTGCAAGAAGACGGGCATTTTAAAAAAATCGAAAATGAAAATTGACATGAAATCAAATATGAAAATCATCCTCACCGGCATTGTTGCCATTGTTATCGGTTTGGCTGCAGGTTACTTTCTTTTCGGCGGCAAACAACAGGCCGCCCCAACTGAATCCCACAACCACCAAGGGGAAGCCGTGCAGACCGCCAGCGAAGAACAAACCTGGACCTGCTCCATGCACCCGCAAATCCGTCAGAACGAACCAGGGGAGTGCCCTTTGTGCGGGATGGATTTGATACCCTTGGAGGAAGGTTCTTCCAACGACCCTTTGGTGCTGGAGATGACCGAGGCTGCCATCAAGTTGGCCCAAATCGAAACCACGACCATCGGGGTGGAACTTGGAGGGGAGGGCAAATCCATCCCCCTTTCGGGAAAAGTGCAGGCCGACGAACGTTTGGCTTCCTCGCAGGTGGCCCACGTACCGGGCCGTATCGAAAAACTGTACGTCACCTTCACCGGGGAGCAGGTAAACAAAGGGCAAAGGTTGGCAACCCTTTACTCCCCCGAACTCATCACCGCCCAGCGGGAATTGCTGGAGGCGCTGAAGCTGGGCGGAGTCAACCCAGGGCTTATTGAAGCATCCCGCAACAAGCTCCGCTTTTGGAAAATCGGCGAAGCGGCCATCAAGGAAATCGAGGAGAAAGGCGAGGTGCAAGAGACCTTCACGTTGTATGCCGATGAGTCAGGCATCGTCACCAATAGGCGGGTGGCCGTGGGTGATTATGTGAAGCAGGGTGAACCGCTTTTTGACCTGATGAACCTCCGCAAAGTATGGGTGCTCTTCGATGCCTATGAGGAAGACCTCTCGGTCATTTCCTTGGGTGACCGAATTGAGTTTACTACACCATCTGCCCCGGGCCGCACCTTCCAGACACGCATCACATTCATTGACCCGGTCATCAATCCGAAGACCCGGGTGGCCTTGCTACGGACGGAAGTCAGTAACCCAAAAGGCCTGCTGAAACCGGAAATGTTCGTGACGGGCACGTACCAGAAAAAGGCCAGTTCCAAAGCCCAATTGACCGTCCCCAAATCTGCTGTGCTATGGACTGGCACCCGTTCGGTGGTGTACGTCAAAGTTCCCGATACCACCATCCCATCTTTCAAGTTCAAAGAAATCGAATTGGGCGAAGGTTTGGGCGGCAGCTATCTGGTTTTGGAAGGGCTGGAAGCCGGGGAGGAGGTCGTGACCAACGGCAACTTCGCCATCGATGCCGCCGCCCAGCTCAATAACCAGGTGAGTATGATGAACAAAGATGTGATGGCAAAAAGCGCTGACCATTCCCAGCATCTGCCAGATTACACGGAGGAAACACCGTCCGGTTTCAAGCAGCAATTGGCCCAAGTGTCGGAGGACTATTTACAATTAAAAGATGCTTTTGTAGCCACCGATAATGAGCAGGCAAAAACAGTGGCAGGACAAGTTTTGGATGCATTGTCCAAAACCGATATGTCCTTGCTGAAAGGTGACGCCCATATTTATTGGATGGAACAATTGGCGGCTTTGCAGGCCCATGCCGAAAAAATCACCACCCTGACGGATGTAGAGGAACAGCGGAAACAGTTCGGGTTTTTCTCCGAGGCTCTCATTAAATCCATCAAGGTTTTTGGCATCCCCGAAGACACCTATTACGTGCAACACTGCCCCATGGCATTTGACAATGAAGGGGCAGACTGGTTGAGCGATGTGGAAGAAATCAGGAACCCCTATTTCGGGGACAAGATGATGAAATGCGGGACGGTCAAAGCAACCATTGACAAAGATTTCAAGAACCCACCGATGGAGCAGGCTTCCATGGCACGGCCGAGTGGGCATAACCATTAATAAAAATTAATCAACAATGAGATACCTGTTTTTTTCGGTTTTGCTTTTTGGCCTGATGTCAAGTTGTGGCAGTAACGAAAAGCCTAAAAAGAAATCATTAAGCCCCCATGCAACGGCAATGAGCATGGTAGGCGATGCCCATATCCATATTGACTATTCTTCCCCCGGTGTCAGAGGGCGAACCATTTTTGGGGATTTAATCCCTTACGGAGAGCTCTGGCGGGCAGGTGCAAATAACGCTACCTGGATTGAATCCAATAAAGACCTTTTGATTGATGGTCAAACTTTGCCTGCTGGCAAGTATGGTTTGTTTGTTATTCCAGAAAAAGAAAAATGGATTTTGATAATAAATAAAAACTGGGACCAGCACGGGACAGATGATTACAAAGCAGAGGAAGATATTTTGAAAATCGAAGTGAAGCCCACGGAGCTGAAAAACCTTCAAGAGCACCTTGAGTATCAAGTTGTCAAAACAGGTGAGCAATCGGGAATCATTTCCTTGGCATGGGAAAAAACGAAAGCGGAATTCCCTTTTAGAATCATAAAATAAATAAAATTCAAACAATGAGGTACTTACTGATTTTTCTTTTTCTACTTATTCATTTCAATCTTTTGACAGCTCAAAGGCCAGCTTCGGTAGAAGGGAATGTGGACAATTTACCCGTCCGGGAATACCAATTGACCATTGATGAAAAAAGGGTCAACATCACGGGCAAAGAAGTGATGGCGATGACCATCAACGGTTCTATCCCTGGCCCAACTTTGCGGTTTACTGAAGGGGAGTATGCCGTGATTCATGTGACCAATAAAATGGCCATGGAAACATCCGTGCATTGGCATGGCTTGTTGCTGCCCAATTTTTACGATGGCGTTCCATATCTGAATACGCCTCCTATCCATGCAGGAGAAACTTTCACGTACGAATTTGCCATCAAGCAATCGGGTACTTACTGGTATCACTCCCACACCATGCTGCAGGAGCAATCGGGCGTGTATGGCTCCATAGTCATCGAGCCGGAAGAGAAAACATTGGATTATGATTCGGATTTGGTCGTTGTTTTTTCGGATTGGACAGATGACAATCCAATGAATGTATTGCGGAATTTGAAAAGGGGCAATGAATGGTTTGGCATCAAAAAAGGGACTGCGACACCACTCAATCGGGTCATCGCACGGGGTGCATTTGGCGCACAGCTCAATTTTTGGAAACAGCGGATGGAGGGCGCAGATATTGCCGATGTCTATTATCCAGCCTTCTTGACAAATGGAGAAATCACCAAGGATTACAGTGATTTCAAGCCGGGCGAAAGAGTTCGGGTACGGTTCATCAATGCCGCCGCTTCGACATATTTCTGGCTGACCTTCGGAGGGGATGCCCCGTTGTTGGTCGCTACGGATGGATTGGACGTTGTTCCTGTCCACCGGAACAAGACCCTTTTTGCGATAGCTGAAACCTATGATTTTATCGTCACGATTCCAGCAAGTGGAAAATTGGAAATCAGGGCGACTGCCCAGGATGGCTCAGGGCAAACATCCGCTTTTCTCGGCATCGGGGAAATCGTAGCTGCTCCTGATGTACCAAGACCTGATAAGATTGGGATGATGAAAGAAATGGCGGGTATGAAAATGAAAATGGGTGCACCGGCATTAAAAGCAAACCCGAAAAAAGACGACCGTTTTGCCATGAAGGAAAAATATGGGATGCAGGTGGACGAGGGGATGGACACCGTGCCGCATGATAAGATGAAAATGGATATGCCAATGGACACCATGCCTCATGATAAGATGAAAATGGAAAAGCCCAATGACAAAATGAAGATGGATATGCCGATGGACACCGTGCCTCATGATAAGATGAAAATGGATATGTCACATGAAAAGATGGATATGAATATGCCGACGGATAAACCAATGGAAGGCATGTCGGGCATGAATATGTCCAGTGATTTCAGTTACGATTTTCTAAAGTCCCCAAAGAAAACAACGTACCCCAAAGACGCCCCCGTAAAAGAAATTTTGCTCAACCTGACCGGGAACATGAACCGCTACATCTGGAGCTTGAACGGCGTTCCCCTGTCCGAAACAGATGAGATAAAAATCAAAGAAGGGCAGGTGACCCGGATTACGCTGAACAACCTCACCATGATGCACCACCCGATGCACCTGCACGGCCATTTTTTCAGGGTACTCAATAAAAACGGAGAGTATTCGCCACTGAAACATACCGTCAATGTGCCGCCCATGCAGGAGGTGACCATCGAATTTTATGGTAATGAATATGGCGACTGGATTTTCCATTGCCATGTCCTGTACCACATGATGGGGGGCATGGCGAGGGTGTTCAGTTACGATACGCCACGGGATGAGCGCATGGCAAAATTTCCCAGTTCAACATTGGTTCACGAGACAGACCTGTATTACACCTGGGGTATACTTGATGCTGCATCGCACATGAGTACCCTCAACCTGGTCTCCTCTAATATCCGAAACCAGTTTAACCTGAGCGCTGAATTTGGCTATAATAAAAACCTGGAAGCAGAATTCTCTTACGAACGGTATATCTACGATTATGCAAGGGTTTTCGGAGGGATAAATGTTGAAAATACTACCCGCAACAACCTGGATTCTTTTAATGTGATTGGTGTGGCCGGACTACGGTTACTGACACCTTACCTTTTCAACCTCGATTTGCGACTGGACAGTAAACTCCGAACTCGTATCGGTATTGGGAGGAGCGTGATGCTTTTCCCCCGGTTTTCAATTTTTGGATACTACGAATATCAGGCAGATTTTGGGGCCATCAATGATTTGGAAAATGGCAGCAGTTATGCCAGTGAGGTTGTATGGAGTGCCGGGGCGGAGTATATTTTATCCAAAAACTTTTCGCTGATGGGAAGCTACGACAACCGCTTCGGTGCAGGCGGTGGGTTGAGTATCCGGTTTTAATCAGGAACTCATATTTCAGTTCATTTCAAATAATTTTTTAAAAAATTCAAACAATGAAAAATTTCAAAATCATCTTTCTGTTCATGGCTCTTTTGGCTACAGGAACGGCCATCACCTCCTGTGGTGGTTCAGGCTCCGGTGACAAAGCCGAGCAACAAGGCAAGGAATACACCTCGGCCTACATCTGTCCCATGCACTGCGAAGGCAGCGGCAGTGATAAACCGGGGAATTGTCCCGTATGCGGGATGGAATACAAAAAGAATGAAAACCACAAACCCGATGGGCACGACCATAGTGACCATGAGGGGCATAATCACTGATTTTTCAAACCATTAAAATTTTAAAAAAATGAAGCATTTAAGTTCAATCATCAGCCTTGGCTTTTTCCTCCTTTTCTCTTTTCAGGTACAGGCGCAACATGACCACGGAAGCCACGGCCATAAAGCCGAAACGAAAAAAGCGGAGGTGCAGCCCGTCGGAGGCGTAAAGGACATTTTCATGGTTTACGGCAACTGCGGCATGTGCGAGCGGCGAATAGAAGGCGCCCTCGCCAATGTCAAAGGCGTACATTCTGCGGATTGGGACGTGGAGACAAAAGTGCTGACCGTCCAATACGATGACGAGGCCATTTCTTTGGATGAAATAAAGAAAAAAGTAGCTGCGGCAGGGCATGACACGGATAAGTTCCAGGCGGAGAAAAAGGTGTACGAAAGCCTACCCGGCTGCTGCCAGTACGACCGTCCAAAAGGTTAAAGAGTAGGTAAATTTTTTCTTCATAATGAAAATTCTTTTGACAAGGCGCTGTAGACAAGGGACACCAAAATATCTTTTGTCTACCGCCTTTGATTACCAGACGCAACTGAAAAATTGCCTGTTTGCCCAGCCTATCAATAATGGACGACTTAATAGAGACAATACCAATGGCTTTTGGAAAGGATGCAAGATTCGAGAAATATAACAAAGGATCTTATATCTATCACGAAGGAGACCCTTCGGAGCATGTATTTATAGCAATTAAAGGCAGGGTAAAACTGGCAAAAGCAATCGAAGGAAACAATAGGGAATTTATTCACCATATCATCTACCCGCAAGAATTCATGGGGATAGGAGAGTTCTTTTCCCGCATGAAAACGAGACGGATGTCAGCTATAGCAATTGATAGTGAAGTCGTTGTTCGGAAGATCTCTCTTTTCATGTTTGAAATGGAATTGAGGAAGAACCCTGAATTGGTGAGCAGTATGATGATACAGCTTATAGAAAAGAGGGAGGACACTTGGAAGAGGTTCTGCAGGAGAAAGTATTATTCTTCAAAAAACCTTGTAATCAAAGCCCTTTTGGACATGGCCAAAGAAAGGGGGAAAGTAGAGGAAAAGGGAATTGTTTTACAAAGCTTAACACACCAAGACATAGGAGGATACGTCGGCATCTGCCGTCAGAATGTCACAATGGCGCTGAATATGTTAAGAGAGGAAAACAAGATTGAATATAACCGCAATGAAATCATCATCAAAGTAAAACCACTGAAGCATGAAACCATGTTGCAAAGAAGCATTTGAGGACAAACCGAAGTCCCTGTTCCGGCGGGTTTTCAACTGGCTCGTGATTGGGGTTTTGCTCATTTTGATTATCGGGATCTTGATACAAATGATTTCTTAAAAACATCTGCCATGAAAAAAACACTTGTTCCAACAGATTTTTCTTCGCCTGCTGAAAATGCATCAAGTGCGGATAATAAAATTATGGAATTAGCCTCAGTTTTTGTGGAGGAACTGCTCCGCAACCAGTTGCCGGAAGGGCATATTTTCCACAACGTGAACCATACCCATTTGGTTGTGCAATCAGTGGAGGAAATATGTGATTTCCTCAATATTTCGGAACCTGAACGAGAGGTAGTACTCTTGGCAGCATGGTTCCATGATTGTGGCCATATAAATGCCTGTACCAAGCACGAAGAAGAAAGTAAAAAGTTCGCAAAATCTTTTTTGAAGGCAGCCAATTATCCCGATTCAAAAATTACAAAAGTATTGCAGTGCATTGAGGCCACCAAGTTGCCCCAGCATCCGGTTGACATTCTCGGTCAAATAATCTGCGATGCTGATTTGTATCATCTCGCAGCCAGCAACTATTTTGATTTGCTCGCCAAACTAAGAGAAGAATGGGTTCAGATCAGAAACGAAGAATATTCGGATAAAGAGTGGTTTAAATTGAACCTAAACTTTTTACAGTCCCATCAATATTTCACCGATTTTGGAAAGGAGGTTTTGGAAGAAAAAAAACAATCGGTCATCAAGGTGTTGGAGATGGCCTGCAAATTTTATGAATAACTATGGCGCTAGATTTTTTAACAATCACTGATAATCATGAAAAAAATACTTATCCCTACTGACTTCTCCCCCTGTGCCAACAACGCTGCTGAATTGGCGTTGCATATTGCCAAAAAAGCAAACGCTGAAATTGAATTCCTGCACATTCTGGTCACGCCCATTGATTGGGTGGCTTTGGACATCAGAAAAGAAAGCCAGTATCCTGAAATAAAAAAGCAAATCGGGCATGCCAAATCCGAACTCAACAAATGGGTGAAACGGGCAAAAGGGCTGGGGCTGCAAAGTGTGAAGGTGCTGACCTTCACCCAGGGCAGCGAGGAAATTGTGAACCACGCCGAAAACCACGGCCATGATTTAATCGTGATGGGCTCACATGGTGCAAGCGGATTGAAAGAACTGGTGATGGGTTCCAATGCCCAAAAGGTAGTACAGGAGGCCAAGACCCCGGTGCTAATCATCAAAGAAAATTTGAAGAAAATGAAATTTGAAAACATGGTTTTCGCTTCCACTTTTCTGGAGGACGTACACCGGCCTTTCCACCTGATAATTGATTTTGCCGATTTGATGGAAGCATATAACAACCTGCTGTATGTCAATGTGCCGAGGCAGTTTGAGGAGAGCCAGGAGAGCGAATCGAGGATGAAAAGTTTCCTGACAAGATGCCCCAGGGGAACATGCAGCATCAATGTGTTCAATGCCGAAACGCCAGAAAAGGGCATCCTTCAATTTGCCGAAGATAGGGGGATGGATATTATCGCCATCGTGACGCACGGACGGAAAGGGATCAAAGGGTTGTTTGCATCCACCTTGACCGAAAAACTGGTCAACCACTCTGCACTGCCCGTTCTGAGCGTCAACATAGAAGTTTGATGAAAGTATTGAAAAAGACATATCAAAGCAAAACCACGGTGAAAGAGGTGGGCGGCTTCTTGAAGGAATTCCTGTTCAAGGAGATGGGGCTGATTACGGTAGGGGTACTGCTGTACCTGCTGCTCATCAATGTTTTCAGCCACCATCAGCAAGCGGTGCTGATGACTGTTTTTGTGCTATTGTTTGCAATCGTCAAGGTAGGGTATTTCCTGCTCTTTACCCTGAATCGCTTGGAACAGCATTTACGACACAACGCCTTTTCGTTCTATCGCTGCCTGTCCTCTTTTGCCACGATTATCATCCTGCTTATCCTGTCTTTTTCACTGGATTATGTGTGCCTGTCCGATTGCAATGTGCAAGCCTTTGAAGGAATAGAAGAAAGCAGTTCACTGATATACCGTTTTTTGGAATTCAACTATTTCAGTGTCGTCACTTTTGCGACCATCGGTTTCGGGGACATTGTTCCGGTTTCTTTGGGCGCAAAGCTGTTGGTCATGTTGGAAATCACAACGAGCTTTTTCATGGTGGTTTTCATTCTGTCGAATTTCTACAACCTTCATTTTTATTACCGGGACAATCACCGGAAGAACTGAAAACAACAAACATGAGAGATTATCAAAATATGGTGGAAGCACTAAACGACCTGAAAAAAAGGGGCTTTGAAAATGATTTCAACCTGAAACCCTTTTGCCTGGAATGTGCTTCCCTGCAACTGCAATTGCACCCCGAAGAATTTGAAATCAAAGAAGTCTATCGCTTTGAAGGCATGAGCGACCCCAGTGATAACTCGGTGCTATATGCCATTGAATCAAACCAGGGGATAAAAGGGGTATTGGTGGATGCCTACGGCATGTATGCCGAGGCACTTACTTCCGAAATGGCTGGCAAATTGGGGAGGAAATAAACCCCAAGAGATTTGTCCGGCTTGCTCTTTTCATCCAGCTAAAGAACATCTAAAATGGAAACTCACGAAACTCACGAAACTCACGAATTGGTCATCAAAAATATGATTTGCAGCAGGTGCCTCAAGGTCGTCCGGGAGGACTTGGAAACTTTGGGCGTGGAGGTGCTGGAATTGCGGTTGGGCAAATTGAAAATCCGGTTTCCAACGGGCCAATTGACCATCCAAAAGGTCAAGGCCGCATTGGAGGTGGACGAGTTTGAGCTTGCAATGGACAAGGACGAGATACTTTCCGAGGAAATAAAATTGGCCTTGGTCGAAATGATAAACAACCTGCCCATCATCCGGGAGCAAAAATTGTCGGATTACCTCGCAGGGAAATTGCACCGGGACTATTGGACCTTGAGCAAGACCTTTTCCAGGGTGGAGGGGGTGACCTTGGAACGCTATTTCATCCTGCTCCGGATTGAAAAAACAAAAGAGCTGATAGAGTACGATGAGCACAATTTTTCGGAAATCGCATACGACCTCGGATACAACAACATCAACCACCTTTCGGGCCAGTTCAAGCAGGTGACGGGCATGAGCATGACCGAGTACAAACAGCTAAAAGACAAGCCCCGAAAACCTTTTGACAAGATTATATAAACATTGCCCAAAAGAGCATAAACCACGGTAAAAGATAAGTTGTAAATTTGTGGTTATCAGGTATTTAGTATGAAGAAATACCTTTTCAGGGCCCATAAATTTTGTCCGCACTTCTCACAGTTTTCAGAATGAATTAAAATCGGTTTCCGAAGCCGCCCTTCAGGTCGGCGATGAAGCAACAATTTTTCAATTGACCTCAATTGGAAGGTATTTTTATTGCCTAAAATATTAATGTTTTGACATGAAAAACAAACATCTAATCTGGATGATTATCGGCTGCACATTGCCGTTGCTGTTGATATTTTTTGCCCCGGCATTGGGCCTCGGCAGCAATGCCAGCCTGTTGATTTTTATCGTGGCCATGTTCGCCTGCCACCTGCTGATGCCCCACGGTCACGGAGGGCATGGAGGGCACGGACAGCATGACCCTTCACCTAACCAAAAAGAAGAACGCCATGAACACCATTCACATTAGAAAATTCGGGCTGGCGGTCGGGCTGACCTGGGCGCTGCTCTACCTCGGCTGTGCCATCGTGATGATGACGGTGGGGCGGGAGGGCACGGTACTGTTTTTCAACAGTCTCCTGCACGGCTTGGAAACTGCGCCCATCATCCGCATGGATGTGCCGTTTTACGAGTTCTGCATCGGTCTGGTCGAGTCCTTTATCCTCGGCTGGCTGGTGGGGGCCTGCATTGCCGGCATTTACAATTTCAGTTTGGTCAAAAAATGAATTCTATAACCAGTAAAACAACAAAAATCATGATTAACAAAAAGTATCAAAAGGACAACACTTGCTGCGAGGTGACTTTCAGCTTACCGTTGGAGGCTGCACCCGATGCCCGGGAAATCCGGGTAGTCGGTGATTTCAACCATTGGAACTGGGAAGAGGGTGTGCCGATGAAAGCCGCCAAAAAAGAGTACAGGGCTACGGTAGAACTTGAACCGGGCAGACAGTACGAATTCAGGTATTTGCTTGACAACGAAAGATGGGAAAACGACCGGGAAGCAGACGGTTATGTGCCCTCCCCGTTCGAAGGCGTCCATAACTGCGTAGTGTCACTGGAAGCGGAAACGCCCGATGCCGCCAAAGCCAACTAAGCCATTAACCCGGTTTTAAAACAAACAGCATGAAATACGCCTGGCTTATATGGTCATTGATAGCATTGGCTTTCTGGGGTTATACATACTGGAGGAGACCCGGTTTCCGAAAAGAAATGGGTCAAATAAGCTGGCTGACAATGCTGTTCGGGTTCACCGAGCCATTGTTCGTTCCGGAATACTGGGCTCCTCCTTCTTTGTTCGACCTGGCTGACAAGACGGGTTTCGATATCGAAAGTTTCTTGTTTTCATTCGCTATCGGAGGCATAGGAGCCGTGCTTTACAGGCTGGTATTTCCTGCTAATCTAAGCCCATTCGATGAACACGAAAAGCAACACGCCAGACACAGGATGCACCGTGTACTTCTTTTTCTGCCGGTCGCCGTATTCCTGGTGCTGGCGGTTTTTACCGGATTGAATCACATATACTGCGGCGTGATTGCATTATTTCTGGGAGGGGTGGCGACACTGTACTGCCGCCCCGACCTGAAATACAAAATCTGGGTGGGCGGCTTGCTGTTCCTGGCACTTTATGCGGTGTATTTCGGCAGCCTGCTGCTCTTTTTCCCGGACTTCGTTGACAACCACTGGAACCTCGCTGCGCTAACGGGCATCAAAGTCATCGGCATCCCATTGGAAGAACTGCTCTTTGCTTTCACCTTTGGCATGTATTGGTCCGGCTTGTACGAACACATTTTTTGGTATCAATTAAAACCTGACAATAGCTTGTCTCATGCTTAACCAATGTCCACATAGCACCGTTTGCCTGCCTGCCACTGACCTGCCAAGGGTGGTCGTCGTCGGGGCAGGCTTTGCAGGCATTCATTTGATAAAAAAACTGCGCAACCAGCCGGTGCAGGTGGTTTTGCTGGACAAAAACAATTTCCACCAGTTTCAGCCGCTGCTGTACCAGGTCGCCATCGCCGGGCTGGAGCCGGATTCCATCGTTTCGCCTATCCGCAAGCTGTTTCAGGGCTATGAAAACCTGCTGTACCGCATGGCGGAGGTGGAACGGATAGAGCCGGAGACGCAGCGCATTTTTACCAGCATCGGCTGGGTGAGCTACGACTATCTGGTGATAGCGACAGGCAGCACCACGAATTTTTACGGCTTGCAACAAGTGGAGGAAAACAGCGCCGGCTTGAAAGACATCCGTGATGCACTCGACATTCGGAGTTGGGTGCTGCAAAACCTCGAAGCGGCAGCCATCACCTGCGACCAGCAGGAAAAAGATGCCCTAACCAATTTCGTCATAGTCGGGGGCGGGCCTGCCGGTGTGGAACTGGCAGGCGCCCTCGCCGAATTCAAGCGCTACCTGCTGCACAAGGATTATCCTGAAATCGCCACCGGCTGGATGAAAATCTACTTGGTGGAAGCCGTTGACCGCTTGCTGCCGACGATGTCAGCCGGGGCTTCGGCACATGCGCTGAAAGTTTTGAAAAAACTGTCGGTGGAAGTGCTGCTGAACACAGCGGTTAAGGGATACGACGGAACGACCGTCTCCCTCGGCAACGGGGAAAACATACAGGCAAAAATGCTGGTCTGGACGGCGGGGGTGCAGGGCGATGCGCCGGGAGGTATGCCGGAAGAAGCCTTCGTTAAAGGCAACCGCCTGAAAGTGGATGGCTATAACCGGGTGGCAGGCTACGGCAACATCTTCGCCATCGGCGACGTGGCGGCGATGGTTTCGGAGGAAACACCAAGGGGGCATCCCATGCTGGCGCCGGTCGCCATCCAACAGGGGCAACTGCTGGCGGAAAACCTGTTGCACCATATCAGAACTGGTGTGTTTGAAAAAACTTTCCGCTACCGCGATAAGGGCAGCATGGCCACCATTGGCAAGCGGAACGCCGTCGCCGAAATCGGCAAGTCCAGGTGGAAGGGCTGGCTGGCTTGGCTGCTGTGGTCAACGGTACACCTGTTTTCCATCACAGGGTTCAAGAACAGGTTTATGGTCGGCATCAACTGGATGATGCGCTATTTGACCTACGAGAAAGCGAACAGGCTGATAATCAGAAAATTTGAACCGCATCACTTAGAAAAACAAAATGACAATGGATTGAATGTGAAAAACCGTAAACCTTTTTCCATCAATTGACAACCGATGAAACGAACAGTTTTCAACATATCAATAGTATTCCTGCTGACAGCAGCCGCTATCATGTTCCAGATTGCCCTTTCCCGGCTGTTCTCCTATATGTTGAGCTACCATTTTGTCCTCATCATCATCGCATTTTCCATTCTGGGAATTGGGATAGGACAAATGTTGTTTTCGAAGTATCACGAGCGTTTAGAGCAATCAATTGGTACGGTGTATTTATTGATGCCAATAAGTATGCTTTTCAGTTTTTTCTTTTTGGTTGTCATGCCAAGACTTACCTGGTTTTCCAGTGGGGTTACCGGGTTGGCATCGTTCGTAATTTTGTCTGTTTTGCCTTTCCTATCCATTGGAATAATACATGCCTTTTTGTTCCAAAAAAATAAACACCAAGCTTCGTTGCTATATGGTTTTGACCTTTTCGGAGCGGCAACAGGAGCACTGCTTTCTGTTCTATTGTTAAATTCATTCAGCCTGTTGATAGCAATTGGGATTACAATATCCTTACTCTTACTGGCTTGCCTCCTTCACACTTATGCCAACAAGCTTCCCCAACGCAGAACTGCTTCATTTTCATTCGCAGGTTTTGTGCTTTTGCTCTGGGTGGCTGGAGGAAACATGTCCATTGATGTATCAATTGCCAATGACCCATCGAAAGACATGTTGAGGCTGATGAACAACCCTATGGTTGAAAGCGGAATAACGGCAAGCCGTTGGAATTCATTTGGAAAAACAGACTTGGTGAAATTCCGCTATCCCGACAATACAGAAACGGACATATTATTCATTGATGGGGCTGCCGGAACGAGCGTGGTCAATATTGATGAGTTATTACAGGATACCATAAAAATGATGGAGGAACTGGGGCGGTTTCCCAGCAATATTAGCATTAGATTTTCTGGACAAAAATGAAAAAGATACCGCATTGGTGATTGGGCCGGGCGGGGGTATTGATATTGCTGCTACCTGGTTGACTGGGTTTAAATTCATTGAAGGTATAGAAGTAAACCCATCTTTTGTAGAACTTATGAAAACCTACAACCGCCCCACTTTCAGTGAAAAAGAAAATATAAACGTACACGTGGGCGAGGGGAGAAATTTTGTCCGGGGCAATAAGAACAAGTACGACGCTGTATTGCTGACCATCCCTGTGACGAAAGGGGGCAGGGGCGCTGATTTTTACGGGCTTACCGAGAACTACCTTTTTACCGTAGAGGCTTTGGGGGATTATCTGGATGCGCTGACGACGGAAGGTGCCATATTTTTCACCATGCACGGCAGAAACGAAGTGTACAAGATGCTGTCCAACTACCTTGAACTGCAAAACCGCCAAGGGGTCGCAGCAAAGAAAGCCTTTGAGCATGTTTATGTTTATTCGAACGGAATGAACCCGGTGATGGTCATTCAGCGTAGCCCCCTAAGCAAGGAGAAAGTTGAGGCGATTCATCTTGCCGCTCACGAATTTGGCTTGGATAAAGATGTATTTTTCTTTCCGTTCATTGAGCAAATTGGTTCCAATGATATAGCGCTGGGAAACATCAATTTTGAATGGTACATGTTCGACAATTTGTTGTACGGTATTTCCAGGGAAAAATATCCATATAGCAACCTGTGGGAAGCTTCCTTACTGAATCTCAGGCCAGCTTTTGATGATCAAACCTTTCTTTTTCAACTATTCGTCTGGCATACCTGATGCGCTTTCCATCCCGGTTTGGCTGGGCATTGCCATCCTGATTTGGTTTTTGTACAAATCGGTGACCGGATGGAAATTGGAGGGGCATTTCGAGCATTTCCCAAAATAAAAAATTTAGGCTTTTGGCGGGGTTGGTCTTTGTATTGGGTTTCTCTTATTTTTTCGTGCAAGCCTACCTTTTCCAAATCCTGAACCTAAAACTGTCCAACCCTTCACAGTCGTTCTCCTTGTTGTTGTTCACTTTTCTACTGGGAAATGGTGCGGGGAGCTTATTGACCAATAAATTCAAAAAGGCATTGCTCAAGAAAGTTGTGGTTGCTGCTGCTTCAATCATCGGCGTTTGCCTCGTGACCGTTTTTGCCTTGCTACCAGTCGTGTACAATAATTTGAATGAATTTGGCATAGCCACAATACTGCTTTTGCCCTCATTCTTTATTGGGATTCCGTTTCCAATCTTTCTGAAGATTGGGGCAAAGCTTGACAACAAGAACGCTGTCGCAACCCTGTTGGCCATTTCAAGTGTGGCAGGGGTGGCGGCTTCGGTTTTCGCCATCAGTATCTCCATTTTATATGGTTATAAAATCGCCTTTATAGTTGGCTTGGCGGGATATGCCCTGATTGTGCTTGGGACATTGAAGTTGGGCACAATTGAAAACAAAATAGAAATAGAAACAAAAATTAAATCACTACCTAATGAAATGGTCACTGAGCCTCGGACGCATATCGGGCATTGAGGTTTTTGTCCATTGGACGTTCCTCATCCTCATTGGCTGGATATTGTTCAGCCACATCAATATGGGGCACGGCTGGGAACAAAGCCTGGTGGGCGTCGCCTTTATACTGGTGTTGTTTGCCTGTGTGCTGCTGCATGAGTTGGGGCATGCCCTGACGGGGAAGCGGTACGGCATCACCACCAAAAATATCGTGTTGTTGCCCATCGGCGGTGTAGCCAACATGGAAAAGATGCCGGAAAAACCGGTGCAGGAACTCTGGGTGGCGCTGGCAGGCCCGGCAGTGAACCTCGTGATTGCCGTGGTGCTGTTTTTCATCCTCCGGCAAACAGGCGGCATACCCAACCTGCTGGACGTGGATGCGAACATGTCGTCTTCCAATTTCCTGTTCAACCTTTTTCTGGTGAATATCCTGCTGGCGGTCTTCAACCTCATCCCTGCTTTTCCGATGGACGGCGGCAGGGTATTGCGGGCGCTGCTTGCCATGAAATTCGACCGGGTGAAAGCCACGGAAATCGCTGCCCGCACCGGGCAGTTCCTGGCGATAGGCTTTGTTTTTCTGGGCATGTTTTCAAACGTTTGGCTGGTGTTCATCGGGCTGTTCGTCTTTCTGGGGGCGGGCGCTGAGTCCAGTTATGAAGCTACCCGCTCCGTACTTTCAAAATATAAAGTCGACGATGTTTTGATGAAAAAATATACCGTGCTGCCTGCCAGTGAACCCATCGAAAGGGCGGTGGAGCATCTGCTGAACGGTCAGGAAAAAGAGTTTTTGATTTCGGAAAACAACAGGGTCACAGGCTTCGTCACACGGGACGAAATCATAAAGGGCTTGAGCGAACTGGGCAAAACCGCTCCGCTCGGCAATATTGCGAGGCGGGATTTTCCGACATTAAACCCGGAACTGGGGTTGGACAAAGCCCACGACATGATGGCAAAGCAGGGGATTTCCTTTTCACCGGTTTACAAGAACGGAGAACTGGCAGGCGTACTCGACACGGAAAACATCACGGAAATGATACTGGTGGACAAAGCCATCACGAAATCTTGAACTAAAAACAACACAACATGAAAGCGACATATTGGAGCATATTACTGATTGGCAGCCTCGTTTTGGCGGCTTGCGGCAACAGCCCCCGGCCTGAGCTTTCTCCCGAGGCCAAAGAAGAAGACATGCACCGGGAGCATTCGAACCTGGCCGACAACCTGGCACACAAGGGCATCATCATTTTGGAAGAGCAATACAAACCGAACCGTGAATTTGGATATTCGGTAAGCACTTTTTTCGGCAGCTATTTGAACTTGGAGGAAGCCTTGGTCAAGGGAGATACTGCGGCTGCCAATAGCGCAGCCAAAGAGATGAAGTTCATCCTAGGATTGATAGGGGACACCCAATTCAATGAGGAGGCCAAGCGTGCCTGGGAAAACCACAAGGAAGGCTACCTGAAAAACCTGACGGAATTCCAGCATGTCCAAAGTCTGGAAGAGAAGCGCTCTTATTTCAGCCACATTTCTGAAATCCTGTACTGCACCTTCAAAAGTTTCGACATGGAGGTGGGTGACATCCATGTGGCCTATTGTCCCATGGCCTTTGACAAAAAAGGGGCATACTGGCTGACCGATGGCCACAAAATCAGGAATCCCTATTTCGGGGACAAGATGCTTAAATGCGGGGAAATCACAGAGATAATTCCTTGACCATAACCAATATCATTAACCATAAAAATAACAAACATGAAAAAGCTAATTCTTTTTTCTTTCGTTGCCATGACCGCCCTGTGGGTAGGTTGTGGCCAGCAAGCTGACGTGAACACAATGCTGAAAAATGCCGATTCAAAAGACAAAATCTTTTCGGCCATTGTAAGCGACCACGAACTGATGACCGAGTTCATGGGCAAAATGATGTCGAACGAACACGCCATGATGATGATGAAAGGCGACCACGACATGATGGGCAAAATGATGGACGACGGCAACATGATGAAAATGATGAAGGACAAACCAGAGATGATGCACGGCATGATGTCCGACATGATGAAGGACGGCAAGATGATGGGCCACATGATGCAGATGATGGGAGAAGAAGGTATGATGAGCGAAGAGTGTATGCAATCCTGCACGAAAATGATGGCCGACAAAGGCATGCCGATGAACATGGACAACGAAACGGAAGGGGAAGACCACAATCATTAAAACCATTTAGTCATGTTGCATATGTTATCTTGGATTATCGTCTTGGCAGCTATCGTCTTTGCGGCGGTGTATTTCGGGGACGGCAAGTTCAGGACTGTCAAAAAAGCAAACGACCCTTCCCCCGATCCGTTCAAGCACCATCATGCGAAAGGCGAAGTAAACGAGGAAGGAGGTGGGGAAAGCAAAGCCGTGCTGGAAAGGGAAGAAAATTATACCTAAACCCAGAGGAATAGGCTATCCTATTTCTTGTAAAATTCAATCACTATGCATTTTTATGAAGGTTATCATTTTTGGGGCATGCACCTCATCTGGTGGGTCATCTGGATAGTGCTGCTCATCTGGATTTTTGCCACCCCTTGGGATGTCCCCGGACAACGCAGAAAGAAGGATGGCCCGATGGAGATTTTACAGAAAAGATACGCTGGAGGCTCCATCACCAAAGAAGAATACGAGGAGCGGAAAGCGATCTTGGAACGGGATGGGGCAGAATGATTTTTCAATTGATTGCAACCTTAAAACCAGACTTGAACCTTAGGGCGATTTTGTGACAAAAGTCACTCCCGGGAGTGACGAAAATCAAGCGAGGAAATTAGATGTAGGTACATCTTTGTATGGAGTAGCTTGAAAACCAAGCTGTTCAAATTTAGATTTATAATGGTAGCTAAGTTCTTCCATATCACGTTGGCTTTTTCGGTACTGTTCAGTTCCATTGGGCTGACCATTGGCGAACGTATTTGTCACCGTAATAGCGAACATGCTGCCTTCCTTTTCAACAGCGAAAACTGTTGTGAAGGGCACGGTGACTGCTGTTCTTCTACTGTATCATGCAATAGCAAGTACAAACAGAAACCATGCTGCGAGACCTTTGGACATGTGGTGAAATTGACTGAACCACAGGACATCACTGATCAGGAATTCAAGAAGTTCCATGTCCCGCAGACAGCTGTCTTAGTGCCGTTTGGGTATTGGGGCATTTTCGAAGGCTCTTTCCACAGCAAGTTCTCAACCTACCAACCTCCTCCGCTCGTTTTCGACCTGCCTGTACTGTATCAGGTGTTCCTGTGTTGAAACATCGTTCTCAGTTCAAGTCAATAACCCCATCATGAATTGCTAATGGCATTTTACACCTTGTTACGTGCGTAGCAGTGTTTCATGTCAATAATTAGGGCAATTTAACAAAAGTATTACGGCGTTTGGAAAAACACAGAAAGTGCCCTAAAGCGCTGGTACTACTGATTTTAAGAAACAAAAATTTCAAAAAATGAAAAACGTATTCCTCTGTCGGAGGGGTGTATCCGCCCTCCGTGCAGCCCTGCTGGTTTTTTGCCTAATGGTAATGGGAACCACCATCAACAACACGTTCGGCCAGACAGCCTGGAAAGCTCCGGCCAGTGCCAACAGTTACAAAAACCCTTACGCTGGAAAGACCCCCGGCGGCCGCTGCGGGCAAGGCACTATACGGTCAATTGTGCGCCGTGTGCCACGGTGACAAAGGCAAAGGGGATGGCATAGCTGGCATGACCTTGAATCCCCGTCCGGCCAATTTCAAGAAAAGTGAAATCCAGGCCCAAACGGATGGGGCCCTCTACTGGAAAATAACCGAAGGTAGGGCTCCAATGGCCACTTATAAAGATGCCCTTACAGAAGAGCAACGATGGCAATTGGTTAATTATATCCGGCAACTCGGTAGTAAATAATCTCCCGGTTGTCAATCAAATCAATCACATTAAAAAATGCAATCATGAAAATTCTTTTCAAACAAGTTTTTCTAATGGCGCTTCTGGGGTTTAGCACTTTCGCAATTGCCCAAGAAAACACCACCGCACAGGTCATGTCCACGCTGGACATGCAAGTGGCGCAGTTGCCTGCTGCGACTACCAACGATTGGAAACCGGGCAAAAGCCGTTTCCTGTTGCGGGGCTACTCACACTCCGGGCTGGAAATCACCGATGAGGAAATTTCTTTTGTCGGAGGGTCTTTCAACCCCCTGCTTATTTTCCGACAATCTGACCGCTTGCTTTTTGAAGGTGAGTTGGAAATTGAACTGGAAGGGGGGGAAACCCACATCGGCCTGGAATACGCCAATATGGCCTACCTGCTCACGGATGCACTGACCCTGCGGGCAGGGAAAATGCTTGTGCCTTTCGGCACTTTTGTCCCTAACCTCCACCCAGCCTGGATAAACAAGTTTCCGTCCCGCCCATTGGGTGCCGGCCACGATGGCATCATGCCCAGTGCCGATATCGGCATTGAACTTCGGGGGGCATCTTATCTCGGCCCGGTCAAGACCAACTATTCCTTCTATGCCATCAATGGCCCGCAGCTCAACGATGGCAGCGTAGAGGCCGAAGAGGGCGGGGTGCTCCACTACGCATTGGTCCCCGACAACAACAAAGACAAGGCTATTGGGGGGCGCATCGGTTTTTTCCCGATGAGCAACTCCGCACTTGAAATCGGGTTTTCCGGGCTTTACGGAAAGGTGGGTGACAAGGACTCCAAATACGAAGATGTGGCAGCAACGCTGTATGCCATTGACATGTCGTATGTGCGCAGTCTTTCGGCCATCAGTAGTGTGTTGGACATCAAAGCGCAATACACAGCCGTGAAGGTTGAAGATGCAGATTACCCGGAACCGGACGAACCCGGCGAGATGCACACCTTCGACAACAGCAGCACGGCCTGGTTTGCCCAGATGTCCCTCCGCCCTGCCTTTGTTGAAAACAAGTTTTTCCAAAACCTGGAAGTGGCAGGACGTTTTTCCCAGATTAAAACGCCGGAAGGCGCACCCTGGGAGGTTGACCAAGACCAATGGGAAATTGGGCTGAACTATTGGCTGGACTGGCGGACGCTGTTCAAGTTCTCCTACCGCACCATCAGTGGAGAAACAGGTGGTCATGGCGGAGAAGAGGAAGAAGGAGGAGGTAACACTTTCTTCATCCACTGGGCCATCGGGTTCTAACTTTCACTTCAAATAAATAAAAATCGACATGAAAAAGATACCAATCATATTCGGACTGTTCGCCGTCATTGCCGCCGCTGCCATCATCAGCAGTTGTGCCACGACCAGCGACATTGCATCCGCCAAGTCGGGCGCACAGCTATGGGGCGAAAACTGCCTCCGCTGTCACAATACACCCTCACCAGAAACCTTCAGCGACACAGAATGGGATGTGGCAGTGATGCACATGCAGGTGCGTGCCAACCTGACCAAAACAGAGGCGGTCAAGATTACTGAATTTTTGAAAACCGCCAATTAACGGCTGACCGCCCACATACGAAATTTCATTTTCAGGAACATGCCCGAATTACTTTCGGGCATGTCCTGAAACCAAAACTGTTTACCATGAAAGTATCCCATTTGATTCTCATCCTCGTCGCTTTCGGGTTTGCCGCTTGCAATGATGATGACCTGTTTAAGGTCATGCCGGAAAGTGACATCCTTGCGCTCGAAGGCCTGCACGGGGCTTACGACAATGCCGTTGTTTACAATGATTCCCTGATGCTTTGCGCTGAGAATCCCGGAAGTTGTGATTCGGTTCTGATGGTTCATTACGATGAAATGTTCCACCAATTCGATTCCCTTTACAACTTTCATCATGACAACTACAGCCACAACAATGTCGGTGACGACCACCACCATGTGGGTGACAGTGGCATCATGGACCACAACGGAATGATGGACGACCATGAGGACTACATGCACGGCGCTGGCGACCACGAGTACATGCACAATTCGGAGACACACGAACTGATGGAAGAGCTTCGGAAGATGCACGAAGATTTTCATTAAACCTGAAATCAATTTCCACAACATGAAGACCTCTGTTTTCAGCACACACCGATTCGAAGAAAAACACTTGCGCCAAGCCAACGGCGGCAGGCATGACCTTCATCTGCTCGATGTCAAACTGGACGAGCGGACGGCAGCCCTTGCCGCTGGCTGTGAAGCTGCCTGCCTGTTTGTTTCGGACAAGGCAACGGCTGAAGCCTTGAAATTGTTGCGGGAATGCGGCGTACAGTATCTGGCTCTGCGCTCTGCAGGATTCAACCACGTGGACTTGGCGGCGGCAAAGGAATTGGGGTTTCGGGTGGCGAGGGTGCCCGCTTATTCACCCTATGCCGTCGCCGAGCACACCGTCGCCCTGATGATGGCCCTCAACCGCAAGCTCATCCGGGCGCATAACCGGGTACGTGAACTGAATTTTTCGCTGGATGGGCTGACCGGATTTGATATGCACGGGAAAACCGCTGGGGTCATTGGTACGGGCAAAATCGGCGCTGCCGTCGTGCGCATCCTGCACGGTTTCGGATGCCGCATTTTGGCAAACGACCAGTTTGAAAATGAAGAATTGAAAAAAGATGGTACGGTCACCTATACCGATTGCGCCACGCTGTGCCGGGAATCAGACAATCATCACTTTGCATGTACCGCTTACTCCTGAAACCCACTACCTGATTGACCGGGATTGCATCGCCAGCATGAAGTCCGGTGTGATGCTCCATCAACACCAGCCGGGGTGGATTGGTAGATACCAAGGCCGTGATTGATGCCCTGAAGACCCGGCATATCGGTTACTTCGGAATGGATGTATATGAGGAAGAGGAAGGACTGTTTTTCGAAGACCACTCAGGGGACATACTCCAAGATGACGTGATAGCCCGGCTGATGACATTCAATAATGTGCTGATTACCAGCCACCAGGCTTTCCTGACCGATACAGCGCTGACCAACATTGCCGAGGCCACGATTTACAACTTGGATTGCTTTGAAAAGGGATTGAAAAATGAAAACGAAATATTCACCTAAAAAAATAAAATCATGCACGGAGTAGATTACGGCGGTTACGCCTACGGTTTCTGGACGACAGTGCTTTTCGTCTTCCTGATATTTATGTTCATCGTATTCAGTTACGTCAAGCCAAAGGAAAAATTCGAATGGCGCTCGATGGGCGTTTTCATCGGCTTTTTAGCGGCGCTTTTCACCGAGATGTACGGCTTTCCATTGACCATTTATTTGTTGACGAGTTGGTTTGGCAGCAACTACCCAGTGCTTGACCCATTTTCCCATTCGAGTGGGCATTTGGTTTTGGTTTTCATGGGACTGTCCCACTCTGTGGTGGCCATGTCCATACTTCATATCATCACCAATGCGATTATCTTTTTTGGGGTGTACATCATTTACCTGGGTTGGCAAAAAATATACAAAGCAACAGGTGAGCAATTGGTCACGGATGGAATATATGCCCGCATCCGGCATCCGCAGTATGTGGGCATGATGCTCATTACCATTGGCTTTTTAATCCAATGGCCAATGGTCATCACCCTGGCGATGTGGCCCATATTATTGGTGCTTTATTACCGTTTGTCGAAATATGAGGAGAAAAAACTGGCGAAGAAATTTGGGCCGGAATTTTATGATTACAAGGACAGTGTGCCAGCAATATTCCCGTATTTTGGAAAAGAAAAGAGGGTGAAACATGCTTCCTAAAAATAATAAACCGCAATTATGAAAACATCAGAAACAGACAATAAGCCTTTCCAGGCCAAAGAAGAAAAGGACAAATTTTTCCAAGCACTGGAAGACGATAAGCAACTGTTCAAAGAAACCCTCGAAGTGATGTTGACCCTGGTCATTTCTGACCCGAAACTGACCTTCGATGTGGCAGATTTAATAGAGTCCGATTTCCAGAACCTCTACCTCGTCATCATGAAAAAAGTGACAACAGAAAGAAGCAACGATAATACGCTGGGGTGCTGCAAGAACCTGTGAGGATATTCATTAAAACATTCAGGAAAATGAAAAAAGAAGATAAACATCAATCCAGGAGAGATTTTTTGAATAAAAGCGCAATATCAGCGGCGGTGGCAGCAGTGGGTGGCGGGTTATATTATGCACTCAATAAATCGCAAAACTCAGAAAGTGGCGAAAAGGTAAAGCTGCTTTCAACAGATGGTCAAATTGTGGAACTGGACAAGGAATTAGTTGAAAAATCCATTCCGAAGATTGACGTGTCCTCGGAACATAAAGTACGGGATGGCATTCCCGGCAGAAAGTGGGTCATGGTATTTGACCTGTCTAGGTGCAAAGGTGCGGGAAAGTGCCTGAGTGCCTGTTCCAAGATGCACTACTTGCCTCCACATAGGAGCTACCTCAAGCTCAATAAAATGGTGGATGCCGACCTGACGTCACCATACTGGATGCCATCGCTTTGCTTTCATTGCGATAACCCACCTTGCGTGAATGTCTGCCCTGTTGATGCTACCTTCAAACTTACAGATGGCATTGTGGGCATTGACCCTGAACAATGTATAGGTTGCCGGTTCTGCATGGCTGCTTGCCCCTACTCGGCGAGGACCTTCAACTGGAGTGAAGACGACTACAAACTGACCCCCCAGCAGATTTCGGAAATCACGCCGCACAAAGTGTGTTCTGACCATGTGCTGGGGACGGTCGAGAAATGCGACTTCTGTCCCCACAACCTGATTGAAGGACGATTGCCCGATTGCGTTCCTGGCTGCCCTTATGATGCCATTTATTTCGGCGATGAAAACGAGGATGCGGTTTCAAACGGGAGTGGTGAAACGGTCAGTTTGAGTGAAATGCTCAAAAACAAAGGAGGTTACAGGTACATGGAGGAATTAGGCACCCGTCCGAGGGTATATTATCTGCCAGCGGTGGACAGGATATTCCCCTTTGAAGACAGGGAGTTTAACTTTAAAGAATACTTGTAGTTAGCAGGACAACGACGATTGTGGCTGCTAATGTTGAGAATAGAAAATTGTAAAAGTTTACAATACATCTTTCACTTAAAAAATAACAAAAATGGAAAAAGTAAAAGTAGCAATCAACGGATACGGTGTCATCGGCAAACGGGTTGCCGATGCCGTCATGCTCCAACCTGACATGGATTTAATCGGCGTCAGCGATGTGGCAGCCGACTGGCGAATCAAGGTCGCCAACATCAAGGAAATCCCAGTCTATGCATTTGGTTACGAGGCAGCCGACAACATGAAACAGGCAGGAATCGAGGTGTCGGGAATCTTGGATGACCTTTTGAAGCAATCGGACGTAGTGGTAGATTGTGCGCCCAAAAAATTTGGGGCGCAAAACGCTGAGCGCTACCAGAGGGCAGGCGTGAAATTCATTGTGCAAGGCGGCGAAAAACACCAAACCACAGGCCATTCCTTCGTAGCGGAATCCAACTACGATTCTGCGCTTGGCAGGGAATCCACCCGGGTCGTCTCCTGCAACACCACGTCTATTGTTCGCACCTTGTCTGCGCTGAAAAGGGCAGGGTTGCTGAAAAGTGCGAGGGGTACACTCCTGCGCCGGGCCACCGACCCCTGGGAGAGCCACCTCAACGGCATCATGAACACCCTCGTGCCGGAAAAGGAAATCCCCAGCCATCAGGGGCCTGACGCCAAAAGCGTTGACCCGGAACTGGACGTGGTCACCGCTGCCGTGAAAGTGCCGCAGACCCTCAGCCACCTGCATTATTGGAACGTCCGCTTGACCCGGACTGCCACCAAGGAGGAAGTGCTGGCGGCATTTCGGACTTCTTCCCGCATTGCCTTTATCCGGTACGAAGACGGCCTCTCGGCCAACAATGCCGTGAAGGAACTGATGCTCGACCTGGGCAGGCCGCACGGCGATATGTACGAAGTGGCCATCTGGGAAGACATGCTGAAAGTGGAGGGCGATGAGCTTTTCTACGCCTACTTGGTGGACAACCAGGCCATCGTCATCCCCGAAACGATTGACGCCATCCGTGCTTTGACGGAGGCCAACACGAAAGCGGAAAACTCGATTGCAACGACAAACAAGGTACTTTTTATCAATGGTGAATTTTTGTCACAGCCCTATTTGGTGTGATTAAAAATACCACTTGAATAGCTGACGGCTCATGGCCAATCAAACTTGGTTTTTAAATGGAATTAGTTACTGCTTCCGAAACAAAATTGCATCGGCAAGGGAACGTGGATTCAACGGTTCTCGTGCAATCCGTCATTCGGGTCATGTTACTGGAATGGCAATCGGAAGTATTTTTCTTGAAAAAGAAAGCCATTGCCATTATCCAGTTCATGGGTTTGGGCTACGTGTCCGAAAAGTGCCTTGGCCATAAAAAAGCCCATTTCAAAAGAGAACTATTGGAATTTGTGGAAGAAGCATTTCCATTATTTCAAAAGAAAATTGAGAAGCAATTGGATAGGTGGTCGGCGGTCCTGATTTCAGAGGGAAATCCACTTGAGGTCGAGTTAGAGGAAATCCAGGCCATGCAACAGGAATGGCACGGGCTGAAACAAAAGTTCCGACAAGTGGAGATGCGGATAATGCAGGGGTTGTTCCAGCATTACCCAATAAAAATAATTTAAAACAATCAACTTCAACCGAAGGGTTCGTATGAGTAAAAATATCATCATCACTAAAGCCTCTGGCGAGCAGGCGGTTTACGACCCCAAAAAGCTCCGCCGTTCACTGCGCCGTGCCGGGGCAGGGGAGGAGGTGGTGGATAGCATTGCAAAAGAAATAGGGCGCATGCTCTATACCGGGATAACCACGAAGGAAATATACCGACGAGCATTTTCCATGCTCAGGAGGGCCTCGGCCCACTTAGCTGCCAAATATAAGTTGAAGAAAGCTCTTCAAGAGCTGGGGCCTTCCGGTTATCCCTTTGAAAAATATGTGGGTGAAATATTGAAGCACGAAGGCTATCAAACAAAGGTCGGTCAAATCGTGCAGGGGCATTGCGTGCAGCACGAGGTGGATGTCATTGCCTCTAAGGACGACCAGCATTTCATGATTGAATGCAAATTCCACAGCGACCAGGTGCGGAAGTGCGATGTCAAAATCCCCCTGTACATCCACTCCCGCTTCCTGGACGTGGAAAAAGCCTGGCAGCAGCGGCCCGGCCACGGCCATAAATTCCACCAGGGATGGGTGGTGACCAATACCCGCTTCACCACCGATGCCATCCAATATGGCACTTGTGCAGGACTGAACCTCGTCTCCTGGGATTTTCCGAAAAAAGGCAGCCTGCGGGAGCGTATTGACGGCTCCGGCCTGCACCCCATTACCTGCCTGACCACTTTGACCAAAAAGGAAAAACAACTGCTGCTCGACAAGGGCATCGTGCTGTGCCAGGAGCTTTGCCAAAATGAGCAGTTGTTGAAAGAAATTGGCGTACAGCCAACACGGGAAAATAAAGTGATGGAGGAAGCGAGGCTTATTTGCGAAACAAAAATCAAATCGTGATGAAACAAAATATTCAAATCCATTTTCTCGGCGCTGCCGGTACCGTGACCGGTTCCAAATACCTCATCGAGGTTTTGGATAAAAAAATCATGGTGGACTGCGGCCTGTTCCAGGGTTTGAAAAAACTGCGGAACCTGAACTGGGATTACCTGCCGGTTGATGTGGCCGACGTAGATGCTGTTTTGCTCACCCATGCCCACCTCGACCATACGGGCTACTTGCCAAGGTTGGTCAAATCCGGTTTCAAAGGGAAAATATACGGTACTGCCCCCACGCTCGACATCGCAGAAATCATCCTGCGGGACAGTGCAAAAATACAGGAGGAGGAAGCGGCACAAGCCAACGAAAAAGGGTACTCAAAGCACAGCCCTGCCAAACCATTGTACGACTTGAAAGATGTGGACAGGACACTCTTGCGTTTTGAAGAAGTGCCGCTCGACCAATGGTTGCCGCTCTTCGACGGCATCAAAGTCAGGTATCAATACAACGGCCATATCCTCGGCGCTACTTTCATCGAAATAGATGCCGCCGGAAAGCGGTTGGTCTTTTCCGGCGACATCGGGCGGGAGGAGGACTATTTACTTTTCCCACCCAAAAAGCCCGAACAGGCTGACCTCCTGTTCATAGAAAGCACCTACGGCGACCGCCTCCACCCGGGGGGGAATATCGAGGAGGAATTGCTGCAAATCATCCAGCAAACATACCAGGAGGGCGGGACGCTCATCATCCCCAGTTTCGCCGTGGAGCGCACCCAAACGCTGATGTACCTGCTTTGGCAACTGCGGGAAAAAGGGCTGATGCCCAAGATGTCCGTGTACATGGACAGCCCGATGGGGGCGAACGTACTGCACGTCTTTCACCGCTCTGCCGCCTGGCACAAGCTCCCAAAAGAAGATTGTGATAAAATGTGCGATTACATCCAGACGGTTTCCAGTTTCCGGGAAACATGGGAGGTCATTGACAATAAAAGCCCCAAAATCGTCATCGCTGGCAGCGGGATGGTGACCGGAGGGCGGGTGCTTACCTACCTCACCAAATACCTCGAAAAGCCGCAGACACGGGTGCTGCTTGCCGGTTACCAGGCGGAAGGCACGCGTGGCAGGCAATTGCAGGAAGGGGCGCACGAGGTAAAGATTTACGGAAAATACTACCCCGTGAAAGCAAAAATCATCATGCTGCAAGGGCTGTCCGCCCACGCCGACCAGCGGGAATTATTGGACTGGTTGGGCGGAATAAAGAACATGCCTGAAAAAGTTTTCATCGTACATGGCGAAGCCCATCCAGCGGATGTGCTTCGGGTGAAAATCAGGGACGAGTACGGCTGGGAATGTGAAGTGCCGGAGTTGTATGCGATTGAGACAATTGAACTACAAGAACAAAAAATCCTATCCAATGAAACTTCGAAAATATAGGATACCACTGCTATGGAGTTGCTTGATACTGGTTGTGACCATCTTTCCTATGAGAGCTGCTTTTGCCCAAACCGCCAAAGACCTCGTCGAAAAAGCCGACCAAAAACGCATGGGCAACACCAGCGAGAGCACCATTTCCCTCACCGTCATCCGACCAAACTGGCAGCGGGAGATGAACCTCAAGGTTTGGTCGAAGGACAACCAGTACCTGCTCATCCTCATCACCGACCCGGCCCGTGACAAAGGCACCACTTTTTTGAAAAGGGGCAAGGAATTCTGGAACTGGATACCCCGCATCGAGCGCAACGTGAAGCTGCCGCCTTCGGCCATGGCGCAGGCCTGGATGGGCTCGGATTTCAGCAACGACGATTTGGTGAAAATGTCCTCGATGGTGGAAGACTACGACCACAAATTACTTGGTGAAGAGCAAATGGACGGACGGGAAACCTATAAAATCGAAATGATGCCGAAAGAGGAGTCCGCCGTGGTATGGGGCAAAATCATCACCTGGGTTGACAAAGCGGAATCCCTCTTTTTGAAAACCGAATACTACGACGAGGACGGCGAATTAATCAACACGGTTTTTGGCAAAGACATCAAAACAATGGGCGGGCGGACGGTCACATCGAGATTGGAAATCCAGCCTGCTGACGACCCCGAAAACAAAACCGTTTTGGTGTACAGGGACATGAAATTCGACGAGCCGATGGCCGACAGTTTCTTTTCCCTGCAAAACATGAAAAGAGTCAAGTGATATGATACCACTACTGGCATGGCGGAATCTTTGGCGCAACCGGCGGCGCACCATCATCACGGTGGCGTCTGTCCTGTTTGCTATTGTATTTGCCAATACGATGGACGCACTGCTGGTGGGGGTAAACAAACAAATGACCGACAGTATGGTGGGCATTTACAGCGGGAACATGCAAGTGCAACAGAAGGATTTCTGGGAGGAAAAATCCCTGCACAACACGTTTGTGCCTCCGGCAAAGCTGGTCAGTATGCTGGACAGCTTGCCCGGCGTGAAGGGCTACACCCAACGCCTCGAATCTGTTGCCTTGGCTTCTGCCGAAAACCTGACCCGTGGGGTGCTGGTCGTCGGCATTCAAACGGAGAAAGAAAAGAGCGTTACGCACCTCGATGGTAAAATCCAATCGGGCACGTATTTCCACGGCAACCCCGGTGACGCCATCATCGGCAAAGGGCTGGCGGAATACCTCGACATCCAGCCGGGCGATACGCTTGTCATGCTGGGCGAAGGCTATCACGGGGCGAGTGCGGCTGGGAAATACCATATCTGTGGCACCATCCGCATGGGGTCGCCGGATTTGGACAACAACCTCGTGTTCCTCTCGCTGGCAGATGCACAATTGTTTTTCGCCGCTTACGACCGGGTGACGTCCGTTCCGGTATTTCTAAAAGACAAAACACAGCAGGAAAGCCTGACCACTCAATTGAAAATCATTCTGCCGGAAGGTTTCACTATTCAGCCCTGGCAAAAAATGATGCCGATGGTCACCCAGTCGCTCGGTTTGGTAGATGCCATGCGCATCATCGTGCTGGTCATGCTGTACGTGCTGATAAGCTTTGGCATACTCGGTACCATCATTATGATGACCAATGAGCGGCTGCGGGAATTCAAAGTCTTGCTGGCCGTCGGGATGCAGAAAGGAAAAATGGCCGGGATGCTGCTCATGGAGTCGGTGCTGATTGCCATCATGGGTGCGGTACTGGGCTTTCTGGCAAGCTACCCCGTGGTGTCGTACATGAAAGAGCACCCCATCACGTTCAAGGGCCGGGCGGCAGCGGGCTGGGAGTCGTTCGGCATTGACCCGGTGATGCCAACGGTGGTGGATGTGGACATTTTCATCCTGCACACCCTGATTATACTGGTGATTGCCATTGTGCTTTCATTGTACGCATTGAACAAAATCCGTCACTTAGAGGTGGTGACCTCAAAAAGATAAACAACCATGATGATGCTGATAAAAATAGCCTGGCGCAATATCTGGCGAAACCCGACCCGGAGCCTCGTGGTCATCTTTTCGCTGGTCATTGGCATTTGGGCGACGGTCTTCATCCTGGCAGTATCGGACAGCCTCCACGCCGAGTCGCTGAAAGAAGGCATCGAATACAAATACGGGCACCTGCAAATCCACAGCACGGCTTATAAAAAGCGGCAGGAATTGGGCAACACCATCCCCGGGGCATTGGAAATACTGGAGGAAATCCAAAAAGACCCGGAGGTGAAAGCGGCGACGGGCAGGGTGCTGACGGCAGGCATGATAGCCTCGGCAGGCTATTCTTCCAATATCGAAATCAGGGCGGTGATGCCGGACGAGGAAGAAAAAACCACCCTGCTGAAAACCCGGCTGACAGGTGGTGAATACCTTGATATTGACAAACGCAACCCGGTTGTCATCGGTGAAAAACTGGCTGAAAAACTGAAAGTGGGCATTGGGAAAAAGGTAGTCCTCACTTTTGAAAGCCCCTCTGCCGACCTTGTTTCCACCACTTTTCGGGTGGCTGGCACCTTCACGGCAACGCAGGTGCGGGAAGAAGAAACGATGGTTTTTGTCCGCCTCGATGATTTGACGAGGTTGGCAGATATGTCCGGCCAAGCCAATGAAATAGTGGCAAAACTGCACGACCCCGGCAAGCTGGACGCCTACATCGCCGGGCTGAAAAACCGCTTGGCAAATACGGACTTGGCAATAGAAAATTGGCAGCAGGCCGCCCCCGACATGGCGATGGTCTCCGACATGATTTACCAAATGGACATCATCGTGACCACCATCGTGATCATTGTGCTGGCATTCGGCATCGTCAACACCATGCTCATGGTGGTGCTGGAACGATTTAAGGAACTGGGCATCCTGATGGCCGTGGGCATGAACAAGCTGCGGGTCTTTTCCATGATACTTTTTGAAACCATTTTCCTGTCGCTGGCAGGTGGTGCGGGGGGCATGTTGCTGGGTTTTTTGACCATAAAACTGGCGTACCAAACGGGCATCAATCTCAGCCTATTTTCGGAGGGGCTGTCGGGCTGGGGGTTTCAGGAGGTCGTGCATCCCGAACTGGGATTCCGGGTGTACGGCATCATCACCGTAGCGGTCATCCTCACGGCGGTGCTGGCATCATTTTACCCGGCGCTGCGGGCTTTATCGCTCAATCCGTCGGAAGCCATCCGCAAGGAGATTTAATTTTTGAAAAATGAAAGTCATCGAAACACATAACCTGTCAAAAGTTTACAACCCGGACACCGTGCCGGTTCATGCTTTGAACAGGGTGAACCTGACAATAGAGCGGGGTGAATTCACCGCCATTGTCGGCCCTTCCGGTTCCGGCAAAACGACCCTGCTCAACATCATCGGGGGTCTGGACAACGCCACCTCCGGCTCGGTCATCATTGAGGGGACGGACATTGCAAAACTGAAAGGCAGCGCCCTCATCAATTTTCGGCTTCACAACATCGGCTTCGTTTTTCAGGCCTACAACCTCATCCCGGTGCTGACGGCGAAGGAAAACGTGGAATTCATCATGCTGCTGCAAAACCGCCCGGTAGCGGAGCGGGAAGCGAGGGTCAATGAACTTTTGAAGGCGGTGGGCCTGGAAGATAAAATCGGCAAGCGCCCATCCGAACTTTCCGGTGGACAACAGCAAAGGGTAGCAGTGGCAAGGGCATTGGCGTCCAAGCCCCAGTTCGTACTGGCGGACGAACCCACCGCCAACCTCGACAGCAAATCAGCCGAAAACCTGCTGGACATCATGCTCCGGCTCAACGAGGAGGAAAATATGACCTTCATTTTTTCGACACACGATGCCAGGGTCATCCGGCGGGCAAGGCGGGTGGTGACGCTGGAGGATGGGCAGATAGTATCGGATGTTTTTCAAAAAACCAAAACGGTCAATTTATCCTAAAAAACACCTTTCAATCAAAATGAACTAAATTGAAAAAGATGATTTCCATAATTTCTTTAACCATCATCATCGCCTTTCTCGGCGTCGGCGTACATGGCTACTTACATGGAGTCATGGCACCACCTTTCGACCCTCAGAAAATGACACTCAACTATGAGCGCATCGGCAATGGCCCGAAAAAGATGGTTCTCCTGCATGGACTGACAGGCTCCTTGAAATATTGGAAAACTGGATTGGAGGAGTTGCCCGATTCCGATTCCTATTCCTTGCTGCTCATTGACCTCCTCGGTTTCGGGGATTCTCCCAAACCCAATAGCAAATACGACCTCGAAGAGCATTTGGGGGCAATAGAAAAAGTGATAAAGAAGGAGGGCTTTGATACTGGCGGGGCCATGGTCGTGGGGCATTCGCTCGGTGCCATTTTGACCATCGGACTGGTGGGGGAACACCCGGACTGGTTTCAAAGCCTGGCCGTCATTGGGCTTCCCAATTATAGCGGAAAAGAAGCCATCAAAACCAAATTTGGCAAAGCCTCGCTCTGGGATGGCGTGAGTGTGGATTCCAGGTACAAGTTCGTTTGCTTTTTCCACCCGCTGTACATGACGGAGTGGTTTCGGCCAAAAAATATCCCGAAGGATGTTTTCAAAGACGCCGGCAAACACACCTGGGTAAGTTATTACCGCACGCTGGATAAAGTCATTATAGATACTGATTTGACGAAACTGGCTTCCCGAATCAAGGACAAGAAAATACTGCTCATACATGGCGAAAATGACGCTGCCGCACCGATTGAAAACGCGGAGGCATTGATTCCCATTTTCACCAACGCAAAATTTGAAAGGCTGCCGGATGCCGACCACCATGTGTATTTGGCAGACTCAGCGAAGGTCTGGGCTTTGATTGATGAATTTGAAAAAGTAAATCAAAAAATATGAAGAACACTCAAAAAATAACCGACCTTCTCGGCACAGAAGCTAAATGGCTGCTCGGGCATGAATGCACATTGATTCCAAAAGAATCATTAGAATATCCTGCCCCCGATTTTTTGGAAAGAGTATTTGTCAACAGCAACCGCAGCCCACAGGTGCTCCGCAGCTTGGCGCAGCTTTTTGGACACGGCAACCTGGGAGGGACAGGCTACCTCAGCATCCTGCCCGTTGACCAGGGGATTGAGCATACCGCCGCCTTTTCCTTTTATAAAAACCCGGAATATTTCAAGCCCGAAAACATTGTCCGTCTGGCCATCGAAGCAGGTTGCAACGGCGTGGCTTCTACATTCGGGGTACTTGCGCTCAATGCCCGCAAGTACGCCCACAAAATCCCTTTTATTGTAAAAATCAACCACAATGAACTGCTGACTTACCCCAACAAATACGACCAAATACTTTTCGGCAATGTCCGGGAAGCATGGAATCTGGGTGCGGTTGCGGTCGGGGCCACCATTTATTTCGGGTCGAAAGAGAGCAACCGCCAATTGCAGGAGATTGCCGAAGCATTCGCCCAAGCGCACGAACTCGGCATGGCCACCATCCTCTGGTGCTACACCCGCAATGAAGCGTTTAAAACCGAATTGCAGGATTACCACGCCGCTGCCGATTTGACCGGGCAGGCGAACCACTTGGGCGTGACCATTCAGGCTGATATTATCAAGCAAAAATTACCAGATACGAACTACGGCTTTCGGGATATCCGGTTCGGAAAGTCCAGCAAGGAAATGTACGAAGCCCTATCCACTGACCACCCGGTTGACCTCTGCCGCTTGCAGGTGGCCAATTGCTATATGGGGCAGATTGGGCTGATAAATTCCGGCGGCGGCTCGAAGGGCGGTTCTGATTTGGCGGAAGCCGTGAGGACTGCCGTCATCAACAAACGGGCAGGGGGCATGGGCCTCATCCTCGGCAGGAAGGGGTTTCAACGGCCGATGAAGGAAGGGGTGGAAATCATCAATAGCGTCCAGCAAGTATATCTGGAAAAGGAAATCACCATTGCCTGATTGCAAAAAAAGAAAATGAACCACGATTCAAACATATTAAAACTCAAGCGCCTCGGCATTGATACCCAGTGGGAGTACTTCGTCTATATGCGCTCCGATTGCCACATCTGCATTTCCGAAGGCTTCGAGGCGCTAACCCGTATCGAGGTGACGGTGAAAGGAAAAACCATCATCGCCACGCTGAATGTGCTGCGCAGCGAATTGCTCCAACCCGGCGAAGTCAGCCTGTCTGAAAGCGCCTGGAAAGCCCTGCAAGCGGTGGAAGGCGACACCATTGCTTTTAACCACCTGCAACCAATAGGTTCGATGAGCCATGTACGGTCGAAAATGTACGGTAATAAATTAGATGACAAAGCTTTCCAATCTATTATTTCGGATGTGGCGGAAGGCAGATATTCCAATATCGAACTGGCTGCTTTTGTCACCGCCTGCGCCGGAGATGACCTTGATATGGAAGAAATTGCAGGCTTGACAAAAGCAATGGTGGCGGTCGGTGAAAAACTGGATTGGGGACAGGAAATTGTAGTGGACAAACATTGTGTTGGTGGTTTGCCCGGCAATCGGACAACGCCCATCGTAGTGTCCATCATCGCCGCTGCCGGGCTGACTATTCCCAAGACTTCCTCCCGGGCCATTACCTCTCCGGCAGGCACGGCAGATACGATGGAAACGATGGCGCCCGTCAATTTATCACTTGAAGAAATCCAAAAAGTAGTAAAGCAAGAAGGCGGCTGTGTGGTATGGGGTGGGGCAGTGCAACTCAGCCCTGCCGACGATGTGCTCATCAAAGTAGAAAAGGCGCTCGATGTGGACAGCGAGGGGCAAATGATAGCTTCTGTCTTGTCCAAAAAAGTGGCCGCAGGTTCCACCCACGTTGTCATTGACATTCCAGTGGGCAAAACGGCCAAAGTCCGTTCAGTTCCAAACGCCAAGCACTTGGAATTTTACCTGCGACGTGTAGCAATGGAAATTGGGCTCGAACTCAAAGTTTTGATAACCGATGGCTCACAACCAATCGGCGCGGGCATCGGCCCGGTCCTCGAAGCGCTGGATGTGCTGGCTGTTCTAAAACAAGAAAACAACCGCCCAATTGACTTGGAAGAAAGAGCCACGCTCATTGCTGGAACTCTTCTCGAAATCGCCGGAAAGGCTGCCTCTGGCAACGGCCAGCAAATGGCGCTGGACTTACTTAAAAATGGCATGGCTTGGAAAAAATTCCAAGCGATATGTGAGGCGCAGGGCGGCTTCCGACAGCCAACACTGGGAATTCTGAAACATGAAGCGATAGCCCCCAGAAAAGGGAAAGTTGCAGAAATTGACAACCGCCGACTAGCCAAAGTTGCCAAGCTGTCCGGTGCACCTTCCCGCAAGGGGGCAGGCCTCTATTTGCACTGTAAAACCGGACAGCAAGTGGAGGCGGGCGAACCATTGTTCACCCTCTATGCAGAGACGACGGGAGAATTGAACTATGCGAAAATGTACCTGGAGAAAGAATTTGAAAACATCATTCTCTTGGAGCCAACCACTTCCGTGGTTGGTCAAAAATTATAGCCCTGAACGGGCTGGAAGACTTGGTTTTTTGGGGTTACCCTGCTACTGAGGGGGGAATTAAGTTTCCCTCCTCGTAGCGGGGATTTTAAAAAGGAAAAAGTATGTCAACCAACGGCAAACCATCGAACAACGGAGAACCCCACTCTCCAATGGACGATGATCAACTTAAAATGATGACAGGTTGGACGGCGCTTGAAAAGCAGCTTGACCGGATGGAAAAGCGCCCTTTGCTCAGGATGAAAAAAACCTTTACTAACATGCAGAACCAACAACTTTATCAATCGGCATCGAGCATAGGAGCAGGTACCTTGGGCTTGGGGCTGGGCATCCTGCTCAGTCCGTGGCTGGGCGCTTGGACGCCTTACCTTATTGCCGCCGGGCTGTTCGTCCATATCTGGGGCATGTACAAGCTGTACTACAGCGGCAGCGCCTCATGGTCGAAGCTCCCCGGCTGGCTGAAAATTTCCGTGGGCGTATGCTGGCTGGTACTGGCAGGCTTGCTCGGCTGGTTGCTGGTGAAAATTTTTGGAAACTAAATTCAGGAAAATGAAAACCATCCTATTTGCATTGCCCGGCAATGAAGCCCTTGCCCGGTTGCTGGCAGAAAAACTGGGCGCCGAAATGGGCGAGGCTACCATCCGGCGCTTCCCCGACGGCGAGTCCTATGTCCGCATTTTGTCCAATGTGAAAGACAAAAAAGTGGTACTGGTCTGCACCCTGCACCAGCCCGACGAAAAGCTGCTGCCCCTTTACTTTTTGTCAAAAACCACCAAAGATCTGGGGGCGAAATGCACCTGCCTCGTTGCGCCCTACCTCGCCTACATGCGGCAGGACAAAATATTCCATGAAGGAGAAGGGGTGACCTCGGCCTATTTTGCCCAGCTGGTTTCGGGCTTTGCCGATAGCCTGCTCACCGTTGACCCGCATCTACACCGCATCAGCAGTTTGGGTGAAATTTATAGCGTTCCCACCAAAGTGGTTCATGCGGCTGATGCCATTTCTGATTGGATAAAAAAACATATCAAAAACCCGGTACTGGTCGGCCCCGACAGCGAGAGCGAGCAATGGGTCTCGGAAGTGGCAAAGAATGCAGGAGCGCCATTTCTGGTTTTGGAAAAAACAAGGCATGGCGACCGTGATGTGGAAGTATCCGTACCAAATGTTGGAGCCTACCAAAACCACACACCCGTTTTGGTGGACGATATAATTTCGACGGCGAGGACTATGATTGAAACAGTTGGCCATCTGAAAAAGGCAAGCATGAAAGCCCCTGTCTGCATTGGCGTCCATGCAGTATTCTCCGGAGATGCTTTTTGGAATTTGTTGCACTCCGGGGTGGAAAAAGTAGTCACCTGTAACACCATTCCGCACGGGAGCAATGCCATTGATTTGAGCGGTTTGTACGTGGATTTTATTCAGCATTTTGAAAAGACAACAGCACCGAAAACATGAATGGAAATATTTTCAAAAAAATCATTTTGTTTTTATTGATTCCGATTTCCGGTTTTTCGCAAAGCGATGAGGGCATGTTGATTTCTCAAATTGATAGCAACCGCTACTACCGGAAAAATTTTGACGGAAATGATAAGCTGATAAGTTATCAATCCATAGAGGTGGGAAGTTTAAAAAAGGATGACCAAAAAATAGAAGCGAAATTGACGGTGGTAACTTATGATGCCGATGACAACATGAAGGGGGCTTCCCAGACCGTCATCACCTGTGACCCGGAAGCAAGTGAAGTGATGATGGGCATATTCCCATTTGCCGGAGGCGCCACCAATAAGTCATTGAAAATAGAATTGCCCAAGAGCGGTGCATTGTACCCAGCAGGTTGGCGGGAAAAGGAAGTATTGGGAGATTACACGTTCCAAATGAAATTTGAAGGAGGTGCGGCAGGTTTTTTCGGGACGGAGAGCAGCGTGGAATTTTCAGACCGGAAAGTAAGCCAACAGGGAAACGGGGTATTTAGGATTTCCGGAGAAATGACTTTAAAAGCTTATGTGCTGGGCATTAGAATCTCGACCATTAATTATGATTACTCCGAAGATTTTGAAAAAGAAGCCGGGATTGTCTGGCAAAAATTCACGGAGGGAAACGGGAATTATTTCACGGTCGAAATCAGAAAATAGCAAATGATTGAACTCGATAAAATAAATACCAAAGCACCGGACAGTGCGAAGAAAAAAGCGATGAACCAGGAACTGACTGCCCTGCACAAGCGGCTGTTTTCCCTGCAAAATGTGCTGTACGCAGAGGGCAAGCACCCCATTTTAATCATCCTGCAGGGCATGGACACCGCAGGAAAGGATGGCGCTATCCGCCACGTTTTTTCCTGTGTGAACCCGATGGGCTGCAATGTCAAATCTTTTAAAGCACCCACCGAGGAAGAATTGAAACACGATTTTCTTTGGCGCATTTACCCGCACCTGCCGGGGAAAGGGATGATACAGATTTTTAACCGCTCCCATTATGAGGACATACTGGTGCCTTCCATTCACGGCACACTGCCGGAGGCGGGTATCGAAGAACGCTACCATTTCATCAATTGCTTTGAAAAGCAAATACAGGCAAGCGGCACGGTCATCCTGAAATTCTTCCTGCATATTTCAAAAAAGGAACAAACAAAAAGAATCGAAAAACGAAAGCAGAACCCGCACAAAAAATGGAAATACGACAAGTCGGACGAGCGGGAAGCCAAAAGTTGGAATGCCTACTCGCAGGTTTACGAAAAAATCATCGAGCGGTGCAGCCCTGAAATCCCGTGGCACATCGTACCTGCCGACCAGAAATGGTATCGGAATTATAATGTAGCCAACCGCATTGTCGAACAATTGGAAAACCTGAATTTAAAATACCCTTCATAAATAAAATTATCATGAAAAAAATATTGCTGACATTAATTGTAGTAACGGTTTTCTGGAGCATTGGATTTGCCCAGGCAGACACCTATTACACCCGCAATGCAACACTGACGCTGAACAGTGAATGGAATGGAGAGCCGCTTCAATTGATAACCCGTGAATTAAGCGTCATGCTTGATTATGAGACGGCATTCATTATCATCCGTTTCCCGGTGAGTTCGCTTGAAACGGAAGCGGATTCTTTGAACACCATGTTGGACAGAAGCAAAGTAGAAGTAGTGTTCGATGGTAAATTGGGGATGGAATATATCAATACCCAAGACCACCCTCCCATGAAATTTGAGACCGAAGGCTGGCTGACAATTGGCGATTCCAAAGAACTGGTTACAGGCGAAGGGGAATTGCACCATATAGGGAACTCCACCAAGTATGCCTGTATGCTCGGCATGACGATGCAGCTTAATTTTGAGGACCTGGGCTTGCCGCTGCCACTATCTGGAATGGATAAAAGATTTGAGGCCATCATTACACAGGCATTGTTGCAGCGGGACAAGAATTAGGCAGTGTATTTAGGTTTTTGCAAAATCACTTCTCACAAATAATTTGAATCATGAAAAAACTCATCAGCATCCTGCCACTGGCAATTACTCTGTTGTTCTTAAGTCAATCAGTTTATGCCCACGACCCGGAAAAGCATGAAAAGCCGGAACAGCAAGAGGCATCCATTGACTCCGCTGCCCAACAACCAGTGACAGGAATGGATACTACCCTGCATGAAGGTCACGAAGACAAAACAACAATCAAGAGCCTGGATGAATTTCCCAACTACCACCCGTTGGTCGTTCACTTTCCGATAGTGCTGCTGCTGCTCGCAGCAGCAATGCAGGTATTTGGATTCTTCATAAAAAGTGAGGGCTATCACCGTACCATCCTTGCACTGGCGGCGCTGGGGTATGCAGCCGCCTATTTTGCATCTGCCTGGCGGCATCCGCACATTGACCCTGAACTGGTAAACGACGCCATCAAATCCGTTTTTGATGAACATCAGCTTTATGCCAAATGGGCAGTGTATCTCGGTGGAGCAGGAGCACTTGCCAAAGCCTTAGAACTGTATTTCAAACGGAAAATAGCTTTGGTGATTCTGACAACACTGTTACTGGCTGCCGCTGCGGCATCAGTTTCCATCTCCGGACACCACGGCGCCGAACTGGTACACAAGCATGGCGTAGGGACTCAGGGGAAATACCTGGAAGTACACGAAAACGGGCATTAATTGTCGTTCTCTCATCGCATGAAGTACAAAATCTCGGCTTTCCAATGTGTGGAGAGCTAAAAAATATAGCTTGCTGCTTGATCTAAAATAAATCAAAAAAAAATGAAATATTTAGCAGTACAACTTTTTACCTTTTTACTTTTAACTGGCAGTTCAATTGCCCAGCAAGCCCCTTGTTTTTTCGATGAATACACAAATGACGGGCGGCTTGTTGAGACAGAACGGCGGATACAAAAGGGCGTAGCAGACCTCATGGTGGGCAACCGCAACATGGACTCCGTGAAGGTCGTCCCGATTGTGGTACACATCATTCATAATGGCGGGTCGGAAAACATCTCGGAAGTCCAAATCCAGAGTCAAATCCAAGTACTGAACGAAGACTATGGGAAAATTCCCGGCACCAATGGCGACGGCAATGGGGTGGACACCGAAGTCCGTTTTTTCCTCGCCAACCTCGACCCCAAAGGCCGCTGTACCAACGGAATTGTACGGGTCAAATCACCGCTGACCAATCACCAGACTTACCAGCGGGCCTTGCTCAAAGAACTGAGTTTTTGGGACAATGAGCGCTACCTGAACATATACGTCGTCAAAAACATCAATGGCAATGTGGCCGGGTATTCCTCTTTCCCCGATGGCCCACCCGAGGAAGATGGAATGGTTGTCCGGCACACCTATTTTGGAAAGATAGGCACGGCAAGCAATTCTTTGGGCCGCACTACTTCGCATGAAATAGGGCACTGGTTTGGCTTGTACCATACCTTCAACAATGCCTGTGGAACCGACGAGTGTTCAGATGGCGATTACGTTTGCGATACCCCTCCGGCACTGGAGCCAAACTTCAATTGCTCCACCAAAAACACCTGCCACAACGATGTGCCGGATGTGAACGACCTGAAAGAAAACTACATGGATTACACACCGGACGCCTGCAAGAATATGTTTACCGAAGGCCAAAAAATGAGGATGCAGGCGACGTTGAACGATATCAGGACAGAAATATGGTCAGATGGCAATCTCCTCAGCACCGGGTATGATTCTGTTTTTACGCCACCTGCGGTTTGCCCCGTTGCTGCGGGTTTTGTGACCCTCACCCGTGACATCTGTTTTGGGAACAGCGTGGATTTCATGGACATTTCACTGAACGGGGCAACGGAATGGCAATGGTTTTTCCCCGGTGGAAACCCTGCAACTTCCAATGAGCCGAACCCGTCCGTGGTTTATGATTCCATCGGGAGCTATGCCGTCACGCTGGTCGTTTCCGATGGGGTCACGACCGATAGCCTCACCCTCGAAGACTACATCAATGTCGGCATGCCCGGCATTGGTGATGCCCTTTTTTACGCCGAGGATTTTGATGCTGGGCTTTACCCGCCCACGGGCATCACTATCAACAACCCCGATGGTGAAATCACTTGGGAGCTGGATTCGCTGGCCTTCAGGTCGGCCCCGTATTCCATCCGCATCAACAATTTAATCAATACCAATTACGGCACAGTGGACGAAATCATTTTGCCCTTTTTTGATTTCACATCCGTTTCCCCTGACTCTACGCTGTACATGTCATTTGATTGGGCTTACGCCAAATCAGACCCCAGCTTCTCGGACGAACTGATTGTATTGCTGTCCACGGACTGCGGGACGAATTTCGACCAAATATTCTACAAAGCAGGGAACGCACTGACCACCGGACCTACCCAGACCACACCTTTTATCCCGGATTCCACCCAATGGAAAAGTGCCTTTATCAACCTCGACGATTACAAGGACGAGACTTACGTGCAGGTAAAAATTGTCAACGTAACGGACGGCGGCAACAACCTCTACCTCGATGACTTGTACATCGGAAATGGCAGCGAGTTAGTCTCGTCCCTTGAAACTTTGACCAACGTGGGGGATATAAATATTTATCCTAACCCAACTACTGGCTCTATCCAAATAAAATATTCACTAAAAACAACAGAAGAAGTGGCCATCAGCCTTTTGGACTTGAACGGAAAATTGGTTTGCAAACCCAAACCCATCCTGCAAATGCCGGGCCTCCATCAAGAGGCTTTTGACCTGCACGGACTGGGGATGCCATCAGGTATGTATTTGGTGAAAATTAAAACGAGTGAAGGACAGGCGGTTCGGAAGTTGACTTTCGTTGCCCCGAAATAAGTATAGTTCAATACATGCAAAAAGCAGCAACAAAATACATCCCCGCCCTCGGCTACGACCGCCTGAGCAATTTCTACGACCGTACCATCCGCTGGACGATGCCAGAGGAGAAATTCCGTCGCAAGCTCGTCCGGCAAGTCAATTTGCAGGCAGGGGAGAAAGTGCTTGAATTTGGTTTCGGCACAGCCAGCCAGACTATTTTATTGAAACGACAGACGCCAGAAGCTGAAATCATCGGCGTGGACATTGACCCCAAAATCAGGGAACTGGCGTGGGAAAAGGTTCAGAAAGCGGGATTGGAAATCCAGTTGGACTTGTACGATGGCCAGAACTTGCCATACCCTGATGCTATGTTTGACAAGGTGGTGAGTTCACTGGTGTTTCACCAGTTGGACAGGACGGAGAAGGCACTGTCACTGCTTAGAATCCACCGGGTGCTGAAACCGGGCGGCGAGCTGCATATCGGCGATTGGGGCAAAGCCCGCCACTTGGGAATGCGGCTGGCCTTCCTTTTGGTGCAGTTGCTGGATGGGTTTAAAACAACCAACGATAACGTAAAGGGGCTGTTGCCTGAAATGATAGCGATTGCTGGTTTCGAAAATGTTAAAGAAACCGGTTATATCAATACGGCCATCGGCACTTATTCTTTTTACAAAGCTGAAAGACAAAAACAATGATGAAACATACCTATCAAATCACTGGAATGACCTGCGACCACTGCGTCCAAACGGTCAAAAAAGCCCTCGAAAGCATTGGGGGTATTGAATCAGCGGAAGTCACCCTCGACCCACCGCAGGCCATTATCACCATGCACCACCACATCAGCGATGAGGTGATGAACAAGGTGCTGGCAAAGGCTGGGGATTACAGCCTAAAAATGGCCATGGGCGATGGCCATTCGTCACACGCCGGGAACGACCATTCCAGCCATGCTAAAACAGCCAAAACAGACGGTGGCCATGCGGGCCATAGCAGTCAAGGAAAACATGATGGCCACAGTGCCCATGCAGGCCACGGAGGCGGCCATGGAAGTCACAACCCGGCCCACGGCGAAATGGGGCACGACCATCACCGCATGATGATTGCTGATTTCAAAAAGCGGTTTTGGGTGTCGTTGGTGCTGACCGTTCCCATTCTTTTACTATCGCCCATGATTCAGAAATGGCTGGGCGTGGACTGGCAATTTTCGGGGAGCAAATACCTGCTGTTTGCACTGTCCAGCATCGTCTATTTCTACGGCGGCTGGCCATTTCTAAAAGGTTTTTTTGGAGAAATAAAAAGCAAATCTCCGGGCATGATGACGCTGATAGCGATGGCCATTTCTGTGGCGTATTTCTATTCAGCGGCTACCACCTTCGGCCTACCGGGCGAGAGTTTTTACTGGGAACTCGCCACGCTGATTGTCATCATGCTGTTGGGGCACTGGATTGAAATGAAATCGGTGCTGGGTGCTTCCAAAGCCCTCGAACTGCTGGTAAGCATGATGCCCTCCGAGGCGCACAAAGTGGAAGGAGACAAGGTGGTTGACGTCAAGCTGGAAGAACTTTTGAGCGGTGACATCATATTGGTAAAACCGGGCGAAAAAGTCCCTGCCGACGGCATCGTCGTGGAAGGCGAAAGCTACCTCAACGAATCTATGCTTACAGGTGAATCCAAACCCGTGAAAAAAGGGAAACACGAACAGGTGATTGGTGGCTCCATCAATGGCAACGGCTCCCTGAAAGTAAAGGTGGAACACACCGGAAAGGACAGTTATTTGAATAAGGTCATCACGATGGTGCAGGAGGCACAGAAGACCAAATCGAAGATGCAGAACCTCTCCGACCGGGCCGCCAAGTGGCTGACCTACATTGCCTTGGCGGTGGGCTTTGGCACTTTGTTTTTGTGGCTGGCACTGGGGAAAGATTTTGTTTTTGCTTTGGAACGGATGGTGACAGTAATGGTTATCTCGTGTCCCCATGCTTTGGGCTTGGCCGTTCCACTGGTAGTAGCCATTTCTACAGCTATCTCCGCCCAAAATGGATTGCTCATCCGCAACCGGACAGCTTTTGAGGAATCGAGGAAAATATCGGCTTTGGTCTTTGACAAAACAGGTACGCTGACCAAAGGGGATTTTGGTGTGACCCGCTACAAAAGTTTAAAGGATGGCTTGGACAAAAACGAAATGCTGCGGCTGGCCGGGGCGTTGGAACAAAGTTCTGAACATCCCATTGCGGTGGGCATTGTGCAAAAGATAAAGGAGTTAAAAATTGCCATTCCAACACCTGAAAATTTTGAGGCCATCACCGGGAAAGGGGTTCAGGCAAAGGTGGAAGGAAAGGACATAAAAGTGGTCAGCCCTGGATTTTTGCGGGATGAAAAGATAGCCATCCCGGAAGGTGCTTACAGCAGTGCAGCGGAAACGGTGGTGTTTGTCATCGTGGACGGAAAGCTGGCAGGGTACATCGCTTTGGCAGATGGAATCCGTCCTGAATCGGCTGCTGCCATCAAGACTTTCAAGGACAACAATATCAAGGTTTATATGGCGACGGGCGACAACGAAACGGTTGGAAAGGCCGTAAGTGATGAACTTGGTTTGGACGGATATTTTGCCGAAGTATTGCCCCACCAAAAGGTTGAAATAGTTAAAGGGTTGCAAGGCAAAAAAGAATTCGTCGCCATGACCGGCGACGGCGTGAACGATGCACCCGCACTTGCCCAGGCAGACGTTGGAATTGCCGTTGGTTCAGGTACCGATGTCGCTGCCGAAACTGCCGACATCATCCTTGTGAACAGTAACCCGAAGGACATCGCCAACCTTATTCTTTTCGGAAAAGCAACCTATAAAAAAATGATTCAAAACCTGGCCTGGGCAACGGGTTACAACGCCATTGCCATCCCGTTGGCAGTGGGTGTTTTGTATCCCTGGGGGTTTGTGCTGAGTCCGGCAGTGGGGGCGGTTTTTATGAGCTTGAGCACCATCATTGTGGCCATCAATGCACAATTGTTGAAAAAGAAAATCGGGAACTGATGCAGGTTCAACCTACGGAAAAAATTAAGGTTATGGCATCAATCTCAAAATCACGGATTTTTCAATCTGACCTTGAATCATTCTTACAAACGGTCAACCAGAAGCGTGTCAGGTTATTTATCAGGGAAGCGTCAGGGACGCATTATTCCAGTCTTTATGTAATCCTTTCCGTTCAGGAAGAATCGACTGAATCAAGCTGGATTTATGAGGTATTTTCCAATTTCAGCTCGGACAGTAACGGCAGAAGAAGAAGTATAAACGCAGCGCATGAAGATTTGCTGAAGGTCAAATCTAAATTACAAAAGAACGGTTTTGACGTACAGCATGGGGATGGCTTGGACTCTAACACTTGGAGTTTCTGTGAAGTCCATAAAACCACACATTATTTTTAGCACTTATGCATGAACTCAGTTTCGTTGGTAAAAGGCTGATGATGGTTTTCATCACCCTTTTTATGGTTGCGCTTGGTTTCGGGGTGATTTTGCCGGTGCTGCCTTTTTACACAGAGCGGCTGGCGTTGGGCGATGGCGCATCACCCGATAGCATTACCTTCCATATCGGTTTTTTGACCAGTGCCTTTCCTTTTTTTCAAATGTTTTTTGCCCCTCTTTGGGGCAAATGGTCGGACAAATTGGGAAGGATGCCGCTCATCGTTACCGGGCTTTTGGGCTTTGTCCTGATGCAATTTTTGATAGGTATTTCAACTTCTCTTTGGATGCTTTATTTGGCCCGGATAATTGGGGGCATCTTTACGTCAGCTATTGGCCCTGTTGGCCTTGCCATGGTCGCCGACCTGACTTCAAAAGAGAACCGGGCCCTCGGCATTGCATTGGCTGGCTCCTCTTACAGTATAGGGGTTGTGGCGGGTCCGTTCATAGGCGGGTTGTTAAGCCAGACGGATTTGCACCTGTATTTTGAATTCGGGCATTTCCTGATAAATGATTATTCCGTCCCCTTTTTCTTTCTGGCCATAGTAGCTTTGGCACTCCTTCCATTTGCAATAAAGTGGCTTAAAGATGCCGCCGCCATACCTGAAAAACAGCCAGTCAATACGAAGCCGTTAAAATGGCAACAGGTAGTGCGGGGTTTATTCCCTTTCTTATTACTGTCGTTCATTTATCAGGTTGCCCTCACATTATTTGAATCAGTATTCTCTATCTATTCCAAAAATGAACTGCAATATGACGCCATCACCATCGGATATGGGTTTATGGTCTGTGCCCTGGTGATGGGCCTATTGCAACCTGTTCTGGTTTCACGGAAAATCAAGAAAATGATTCCCGGCCATTACCAAATTGTTTTGGGCTACGGAGTTTTGGGCATCAGCATTTTACTCCTCTTAACTGCCGACCAACTGTTTTTTGTACTGCTGCTCATCGGATTGTTGGCAGTGGGAGGCGCATTCATCACGCCAAACATCACATCCCTTATTTCCCTCAAAGGAGGGCAGGTGGCAGGCGAAGCATTGGGGATTCAAAGGTCAACAGACAGCCTCGGGCAAGTGATAGGCCCAATCATGGGCAGCTGGCTGCTGACGGTGAACCATTCCCTCCCATATTTACTGACAGGAACGGTGGCAATTGGGATTGCCGTATTCCTTTTCAGCAGCAAAAAGTTCGTTACTTTATATGGAAGTGATTAAGTCAAGAAAAAGCCTTGGAGGAAAATACGTCATCCTGGTCCACCTACTGGTCGGTGTCGGCGTATTTTATTTTCTGGTACACCCGCTGACGATGGTCATTTATTGGTTTGAAATGAACGATGCGCCGTTCACCCTAAGTCAATTTCTGGACATTGCCCCCAAAAGGATTTTTGATTCATTTACTTTTCAGATGACGGGAATGGCCTTGTCTTTTGTACTGATTGGAGCCTTTGTTGGATTGGGGTCAGGACTGTACTATCGGAACATATTGCGGCAGGCCGCCAAATTGAAAAGGCAGGACAAACAGCTCAAGGGGAATGTTTTGTTTATCATTGAAAATGGAGAAAGCGACGGGGTGGAGTTCAAGTCTTCCCTGCGGTTTGATTACCGCCAAAATTCCATCAACAAATCGTTGGAAGAAGTGATAGTAAAATCCATCGCTGGCTTTTTGAATACAAACGGAGGAACGCTGCTTATCGGAGTGGACGACGAGGGGAATGTGCTGGGCCTGGAGCAGGATTATCAATCCCTGAAAAAGAAGAACCGGGATGGGTTTGAATTGAGGATTTACCAACTGGTTACCAATAGCATTGGTATCGAGTTTTGTCCCTTGGTTGAAATAGATTTTTATGAACTGGGTGGTAAGGATGTCTGCGTATTGCGGATAAAGGGAGCAGAATCGCCTGCCTATGTGCATAGCAACCAAAAAACGGCCTTCTACATCCGGGCAGGGAATTCCACCAAACCGCTGACCATTCAGGAAGCTGTGAAATATATCAAGCTGCGACAAGGTGTGAAATGAAATTAGCTTTATTAAATAAAATGTTGCTGACTTGCAAAAATAGAAATGTAGGTTGCACCGCCTTCGCTGCATTATTGTAAATTTGGGCTTATTTTCAATTTAAGGTTTGGTAGCCAAAATCCCATATATCTTCCTCGTCGCTTCCGTACTGTTCAGTTCTACGGGTGTTGTGCTGGTCAAGCATCATTGCCAACGCATGGAGGGGCAGCCAAAAAGTGAAAGGATTAACTCCTGTGCTGACATGAGCGGCTGCAAAAAAGGTTGCTGCACAACCGAAGGCCAATATTTCCACCTCGACCAAGACCAACAAATCCCGCAAGTGGGTATTGACTTGCCCAACCGTCCGGTAGTGGCTTTAGTTTCCCCAAACTGGGCTGCCCAACTGCCAATCAACGATCCCAAATCCTATCAATATTGTACCTACCGCCCGCCCATTGTGCCTCGGAACATATCCATATTCTTTCAAGTTTTCCGTTGTTAGAAAACCGATTGCTTAACAGCCAGAGACAATCGTTCAGAATGGAATTCCATTTTTTCTTTTTGGTTAATAGACGAAGCTGTTTTGAAAAATGCAGTTTCAACATTCTCGCATTACCATTTTTAGAAAAGGGAAAGGTTTGTTTTGTCTCTACTACCCTGTGCGGAATAGCCTTAATTTAAATAGGTAAGGCCACATGAAAATCGGACAAAACATTGAAACGGGTTTGAGAAGGGGCCTACCAGTCAGTTTTCAGCCTGCAATCTTTATAAATATCATCAAAAATGAAAAGACTTCAACTCATCCTTGTTTATCTGTTGACTATAAGTGTTGGCCTACAAGCCCAAGTGCTCCTACAAGAGGGTTTCGAAAATGTTGGCCTGCCTGTAGGCTGGAGTGTCCAGTCCAACGCCACGGACGGCGGCTGGGTGGTTGGTACTCCTGCCCAAGTGTCCAGCCAGTCGTGGAATGTATCGTCCAATGGCTCTTCACGGGTCATCGCTACCAACGACGATGGTTGTAACTGTGACAAAAGTGCCGACTATCTTATCACACCTGCACTCGATTTTACGGCTGTTGATTTGATAGCCGTTCAGTTCGACCTGTTTTACGGGGCACAGTCCTACCAAGGTGACACCGAAGAAGCTTCAGTTGTAGCCTCAACAGACGGCGTGAACTGGCAGGTAATGGAAGTGCTACATGGCCACAGCTCCTGGGACAAGCACATCGTCAGTTTGAACGACTTTGCTGGCGATTCGGTGGTGTACGTTGGCTTTCATTACAGCGACGGCGGCGGTTGGCTGTACGGCATGTCCATTGATAACGTATCGGTAAAAGTACCTATCGCATTGGATGCGGAACTGGTAAAATTGAATGGCCGGGCCTTCGGCGAGGAGAATGTTCCCCTCCCTATCAAAGGGCTGTTTTTCAATGGGGGCGGAAATGCCATCACCGACCTCGAAGTGAGCTATACTATTGGTGGCGGAGCGCCGACCGTGGAAACTTTCAATGGGCTGGATGTTGAGCCTTTCACTTATTTTGAATTGGAAACCTCCACGCCGTGGGTGCCAGATGTTGCAGGTGTTTACGAAGTGACCATGGAAATAACTTCTGTGAATGGTGTAGCGGATACCATCGTGGACAACAATTTTGGTGCTTTCGAAACGGAGATTTTCGCCAAGGTAATACCACCAAACCGCATTGACGAGTTCCTACTCGCACCGCCCGTAACCACTGAAATCAATGCCCCCAGCAGCAATTTGAACAAGCCGACCGACCTGGTATTTTTCCCCATCCTCGGCAAGGACGAACTCTGGGTGGTGAACCAGCGAACCGAGAGCGCAGGGGGCAGTACCCTGACCATCAATGGGGTCTCCAGCGACGACCTTGACTTTCTGCACCGTGTCGATGGGAATGCATGGCACTTCATGTCCTTGCCGACTGCCATTGATTTCAGTCCTGAAAATTTCAACTTCGCCAATTCGCCCGGCGTGAAAGATGCCAACCACAACGGTGGCACGTTCACTGGGCCAGCTCTCTGGTCAAGCGACCCAGACATTTATGCACAGCCTTCCGGTGGCAATGGTAGTCATTTGGACATGCTCCACGGCAGCCCCTTCAGCATGGGCATCGCCCACGAGGTGGACAATGTGTTCTGGGTGTACGACGATTGGAACAAAGACATCGTGCGCTACGACTTCGTTAGTGACCATGGCCCAGGCAATGCTGACCATGACGATGGCATCGTTCGCCGCTATAAAAACATCGGTATTGATGCTGACGGCGACATACCCAACCACATGAAATTGGACAAGGCGACTGGCTGGCTCTATTTTGTGGACAACGGCAATGACCGGGTCATGCGCCTTGACATCAACTCCGGCTCGTTTGGCGGCAACCTACCCCTCATTAACGAAACGCTGGCCGAGCATTCGCAGATGACGGGTTTCACTGTCGAGACTATCATTGACCAAGGGCTCGACCGGGCATGTGGAATTGAAATCATGGAAAACCGCCTGTTGGTAAGCGATTATGCCACGGGTGAAATCATCGTGTACAACATGGACGACAACTTCGCTGAAATGGGCCGTATTGCCACGGAGGATGGCCCCGGCATCACGGGCATCACCATAGGCCCTGACGGGAGCATTTGGTACGTCAACCGGACGCAGAACAACTTGAGCCGCATGGAGCCGGGCGAACCAAACAGCACCAAGGAAGAAATCTTTGCTGCCCAAGTCCGCCTTTCTCCCAACCCCACTTCGGGTGCGATGCTGATAAAACTACCGGAACTTGTAGGTAACGCTGAAATCAATTTGCAATTGAATGATTTGGCGGGCAAAAAACACTTGGTTTTACAAGGTGTTTCATCAACCGAACAACTCGACCTGAGCGGGCTGGCCAATGGCCTTTACCTCTTGACCATCCAAACGGATGAATTTTCAGTCACGAAAAAAGTAGCAATAAAAAAATAATCAACCGAAAAAGGGCGGGGGGCGATGAGCCTCTTGCCCGTTTTCAAAAATCCTTTTTAAACATGAAAAAAACTGTACTTTCCTTGCTTGCGTTTTTTGCTTTCGTGCTTTGCATCCATGCACAGAACAGCGTCCAACTCAACATCCACCACAAATTGACCGATGCTGATTTCGCCTTTAATGAAGGTGCAAAAAACAATATGGAACATGATTTCAATGTGACCCGCTTACAATACTATATGTCCGGTTTTTCTCTCATCCATGACGGTGGTACAGAAACGGCCATTGAAGATGCTTTCCACGTGCTGGTGAATGCCAGCCAAGCCACTGAGATTGATTTAGGGATGCACAATATCACCCAACTCGATGCCATTCGTTTCCACATTGGCGTACACCCTGATTTCAACCACACTGACCCGGCCAGCTACTGGAACGGCAATCCATTGGCGCCGAGTTTCCCATCCATGCATTGGGGCTGGGCGGCAGGTTACCGTTTTGTGGCCATAGAAGGTAAAGGAGGCAGTAGCTACAACCAACTTTACCAATTACATGGCTTGGGTGATAACAATTATTTCCAAACAGAAGTGGCACTCGAAGTATCGGCCGAGAGCGGTGAAGTGATCATTGATCTTGACGGTGACTATTCCCGTATATTAGAAGACATTTCCGTAAACAGTGGAGTCATCGTTCACGGCGATTATGGAGAAGCGAAAAAGGCTCTTGAAAATTTTAAAGATTTTGTTTTCAGCCCTTCCCCGATGGCTTCTTCAACGGTTGACTTCAGCGAGGTGACAGGCTTCAGCGTATATCCTAACCCAACAGCTGATGGAACAGCCACTGTCTCAGTATCAGCTACCCAAGATTTGACTTATACGGTTTCGGTCACGGACATCCTTGGTCGTCAGGTAAAGTATTTTGACAACGTAAAAAGCAATAATGCAATTACTGTTGAAGTAACCCAGCCAGGGTTTTATTTGGTCAATTTGATTAAAAATGGCCAAGTTGTAATTACGCAAAAATTGGTTTCAAAATAAGTATGGATCAAATGAAGTGGCTTTTTCCAATCATGCTTCTGATCTTTATTTCTTGTCAAGACGACGATGGGATAATACCACTTCATTTCCCTGAATTAATGGAAATCCCAAAAGGATTTCCCGCAGTGGAAGAGCCACAAGGGAACGAATTTACACCTGCTCGTTGGGAGTTGGGCAAGCGGCTTTTTTTCGACCCGGTCATGTCTGTCGATAGTTCTATAAGTTGTGCTTCCTGTCACCAGCCGGGACTGGCCTTCAGCGACAATGTTGCCTTTAGCCCCGGTGTGGAGCAACGTCCAGGTGTACGCAATTCTCCTTCACTGACCAATGTAGCCTACCACCCCTATTTCACCCGTGAGGGCGGGGGTGCCCACTTTAGAAATGCAGGTGCTGGTGCCCATTCAGGAACACAATGAATTTGACTTCAACATTGTGCTGTTGGCTGAGCGCCTTAGCCAGGATTCCAGCTATGTAGTCCAATCAGAAAAAGCCTATGGGCGTACTCCGGATGCTTTTGTAATTACCCGTTCGTTGGCCTGTTTCGAGCGCAGCCTTTTGAGTGGAAACAGCCCTTATGATCAATATCTACAAAACGTCCAGACTTCTGCGATTTCTGCTTCAGCCCTCCGGGGCATGGACTTGTTTTTTCAGCGAAAAAACGAAATGCTCGGAATGCCACGGTGGTTTCAATTTCAGCAATTACAACTTTGAAAACAACGGGCTTTACGAACAGTACGAAGATGTTGGCCGCTTCCGCCTGACGGGCGACGAAGCTGACCGGGCTTTGTTCAAAATACCCAGTCTTCGTAATGTGGGTCTAACAGCACCCTACATGCACGACGGCTCGTTGCCAACCTTGGAAGCGGTGGTTGAACACTACCAGTTTGGGGGCAAAAACACCCCTCAAAAAAGCAGTCTTGTTCAACCGTTGGAACTAACGGAATCGGAAAGAGCTGACCTTGTCCAGTTTCTTGAATCCTTGACGGACGAGACTTTCGTCCAAAACCCATTGTTTAAAAATTAAATCTGAAAAATATGTTCAAAATAAAATGCCTAACCTTTTTGCTGGCCGCCACTTTTTTGATGGTTGCCTGCAACAAAGATGACGACACCAAAGAGCCCGTCACTATCGACGAAACACCTTATATACTTGAATTTGGCGAACTGCCGGCCCCTGACCTCCCCGCCGACAACCCTCTGACTATACAGGGCGTGCAGCTTGGCCGGATGTTGTTTTATGAAAAAATGCTTTCGAAGGACGGGTCACAGGCCTGTGCCGATTGCCACCGCCAACCTGACGGCTTTTCCGATACCACCCGTTTTTCCATTGGGGTCGAAATGATGCCGGGGAAAAGACAGGCCATGCCCGTGTTCAATATGGCCTGGCACAGCAATGAATTTTTCTGGGACGGACGGGCGCACCTGTTGCGCGACCAAGCCCTCAAACCCATCCAAGACCCGCTTGAAATGAATGAAACATTGGACAATGTGATAGCCAAACTAAGCGCCACACAGACTTATCGTGACCAGTTCACAAGGGCTTTTGGTTCGGATGAAATCACAGAAGAAAGGATGGCCCTTGCCATTGAGCAGTTCGAGTTGAGCATCGTTTCCAGCGATTCAAAATACGACCGCTATCTGGCAGGCACAGAAACATTGACGGAAAGCGAAGAGCGGGGCAGAATACTTTTTGAAACGGAATACAACCCCTTCTTCCCTGACCAATCTGGGGCTGACTGCGCCCACTGCCATGGCGGGGCCAATTTCGAGAACGACCTGTATATGAACAACGGATTGGATACCGATGCGGAAATTGCGGATATCGGCAGGGAAGAAGTGACCCAAGACCCCAACGACCGGGCGAAGTTCAAAGTGCCATCTTTACGCAATGTAGCCGTGACGCCCCCCTATATGCACGACGGCCGTTTCCAGACCTTGGAGGAGGTGATTGACCATTACAACGAAGGGGTCCGTGAATCGGCGACGACTGACATCACTTTGCTGAACACCAAAGACACCGGGCTTTTCCTCACTGCCCAGGACAAACAGGATTTGATAAATTTCCTGAAGACATTGACAGATGATACATTTTTGAACAATGAGGAATACAAGTCCCCATTTTGATAAAGCAGGCGACTTGTACGCCGTAAATGTGGCTGTCGGCGATGCTGGCAGCCACATTATTTTTATGAACCATGAAAAATATAACACTTTTCGCCTTGGTATTCCTTGGTTGCCAAACTGCAACTGAAACAGAACAGTTTTATCAAGCTGACTTAGTTGAAGTTGCGACACCCTGCACACTTGGGGGCGAACCCAACCTTTTTGTTTCCGAGTCCGGTGAAGCCTATCTTACGTGGGTAGAATTTCTGACCGACACCACCGATGCCCTGCTTTTTTCCAAAAAGGAAAACGGACATTGGTCAAAACCCAGGGAAATCGCCCGTGGCAGCGACTGGTTCGTCAACTGGGCAGACTTTCCTTCATTGGCCGTTAATGATGATTGGATGGCTTCCCATTGGCTGCAAAAAAGTGCAGGCGGCACTTACGATTATGATGTCCACATTTCCCAATCAACCGATAGCGGGAAAACTTGGCTCCCCTCGTTCATCCCACACCGTGACAGTATCGCTGCCGAACATGGTTTCGTGACCATGTTCCCCATTTCCGAAGACCGCATGTTCACCGTTTGGCTCGACGGGCGCAATACCAAAGAGAGTCCACAATCTTCAGTCGGCAGCTCACAGTCAGGAGAACATGGCCATGGTAGCGGGGCGATGAGTTTGCGGACTGCAGAATTTGACCGGGATGGAAATCTTTTCGAGGAGGCCGAGCTGGACAACCGCATCTGCGACTGTTGCCAGACGGATGCAGTTATAACGTCCGAAGGCCCGGTGGTGGTCTATCGGGACAGGTCGGAACATGAAATACGGGACATCAGCATCGTGCGGAAAGTGGACGGGGAATGGACAAAGCCCCATCTTGTGCATGCCGATAATTGGGAAATCAGCGGATGTCCGGTAAACGGTCCGGCCATTGCTGCCAATGGTGAGGCGGTTGCCGTTGCGTGGTTTACGTCAGCTGGTGGTGGCAAAGGGGCGGTCACGGTTGCCTTTTCGAGAGATGCCGGAGCAACCTTTTCTAACCCAGTCCAAGTGGATGATGGTAACCCTTCTGGCAGGGTGGATGTGGAGTTCATGGACACCGAAAATGTTTTTGGTGACCTGGTTGGAAAACACGGAGGAGGCGGCAGAAATCAGGGCGGCAGTTGTTGGTCGAAGCGGCAAAAAAGGTGCAAGCATTTCACTTACTGAAACCAGTCCGGCACGGAGCAGCGGTTTTCCTATTCTGGCCAAAAACAGTGACCATTTTCTGCTGGCTTGGGACGGGCGTTGATAGTGTTTCGACATCTGTTAGAACCGCCGTGTTGAACTTTTAAAGTTGAACTTTACGGATACTACCATAACAGGCAAGATTAATACCTAAACCGCCTTTCCATAAAAATTATTTAAGGACTCACTTAAATAAACGATTTTCTTACCTTTGCCCCATGAAAAAGAAAACCCGAACCAATGTTTGTATCCGAGCCTGCCGTGACGAAGCGCAAATATTCCGTTGCCGGCAGCACATGAAAGATTTGATGTCTTCCGTCAAGGACTTGGCGGGTATGCTGAGTTTGGTCAGCAATGAAGTAAGGATGAAAATCCTGCTCCTGCTGGCGGAAGAACATAGCCTTTGTGTGTGCGACTTGAGTGAAATCCTCGGCATGACGGTGCCCGCCGTTTCACAACACCTGAAAAAACTGCGGGAAGGCGGACTGGTCTTTACAGAGCAGGACGGGGTGACGATTTACTACCACATTTCGGCAACAGCAAAGCCAGTGCTGGACAATTTGTTTCAACTGCTCGGCAACCCGGCTCCAGTACGCAAAACTGCAAAACAAGCGGCAGCGGGCTGAAATGACCATTTTTTTAATTAACTATTTAAGAATTTCCTTAAATAATATCCATCATGAAATCACACAATGCATCTAAAAATTTGGCTGGCGCAAGTGTACTGGCCGCCATTGCAGCCTCCTTGTGCTGCATCACCCCTGTGCTGGCCCTGCTGGCAGGAACGAGCGGACTGGCTTCCACCTTTTCGTGGATGGAGCCAGCACGGCCCTACCTCATCGGTCTCACGGTGGCCGTGCTGGGCTTTGCCTGGTACCAAAAACTCAAGCCTAACAAAGCAGAAATTGATTGCGACTGCGAGGAGGATGGCAAAACGCCGTTCATGCAGACGAAATCGTTCCTCGGCATCGTCACCGTATTTGCCGGGCTGACGCTGGCCTTCCCCTACTACTCGAAGGTTTTTTACCCCGATAACAGCCAACAGGTCATCATGGTGAGCCAAAGCGACATGCAGGAGGCCATTTTCGACGTCTCCGGCATGACCTGTTCGGGATGCGAAGAACACGTGAAACACGCCGTGAACGAACTGCCCGGCATCGTGGAGGCGAAAGCCAGTTTTGAAGAAGGAAAGGCCGAAGTGAAATTTGACAAATCCAAAATCTCGGCGGATGCCATTAAAGTGGCCATCGACGAGACGGGCTATAAAGTCACGGATTTTAAAATGGCTGACAATCAATAATCACCAAAATCATTCTGACATGAAAGAACCATTGCCAGCCATCTCCAAGGGCAACGGCAGCATCCCGAAATACGACCTCATTATCATCGGCGGCGGCTCGGCGGCTTTCTCGGCGGCTATCAAAGCAGAGGAACTGGGGTTGAATACCCTCATGGTCAACGGGGGGTTGCCCTTTGGCGGCACCTGCGTCAATGTGGGCTGCGTTCCCTCCAAGAACCTCATCCGTGCTGCCGAAACCGTGCGCCACGCTTCCCACTCCAATTTTGCGGGCATCAGCCCGAAAGGTGCGGAAGTGGATTTTCAAAAAATCATTCGGGAAAAAAAGACGCTCGTTGCAACTCTCCAGCAGAAAAAGTACCTGGACGTGGTCAGTGATTTCAAATCCCTTAAAATGGTGCAGGGCTGGGCGGAATTTGTGGATGAAAAAACCATCCTCGTCAATGGCAAAGACCACTACACCGCCCTCAAGTTCCTCATCGCCACCGGTGCAACGACCAACGTGCCTGCTATCGAGGGCTTGGAAGAAATAGGCTACCTGACCAATGCTACACTCTTTGATTTGGAAGAACAGCCCGAAAGCCTCACCATCATGGGAGCCGGTTACATTGGGCTTGAAATCGCCATGGCATACAACCGCCTCGGCACCCGTGTGCGCATCATTGAGTTCACCGACCGGGTGCTGCGCTCCCAAACGCCCGACATCAGCAAGGAACTGGAAAAGCAAATGCGCAGCGAAGGCATCGAAATTCTTCCAAATTTCAGGGCGGTGAAATTTGAAAAGCAGGGAAACAATACCATTATCCAATGCAAATGCCCCGATGGTACTATTACAGAAATCACTGAACCAGGGAAGGTGGTGGTGGCCACCGGCATCAGGCCCAATACACAAAAGTTGGGCGCAGATAGAATCGGGTTAAAACTCGGCCCCCAAGGGCAAATCCCCGTAAATGAAAGAATGGAGACCAATCTGCCGCACATTTTCGCTGCCGGCGATGCGACCGATACACCTGCTTTTGTTTACACCGCCGCTTTTGAAGGGAAAATTGCTGTAGAAAATGCCTCTGCTTCGGCAACAGCTGGTCAAGCAGATTATTCTTCCCTGCCTTGGGTCGTCTTCACTGACCCCCAGGTGGCTGGCACTGGGTTCGATGAGACACAGGCTGAAACCCTGGGCATTCCTTTTGAGGTCTCAAAATTGGCGTTAAAGGACGTGCCGCGTGCTATTGCCGCCAACGACACGAGAGGTTTCATTAAGCTCATCCGTAACCCGGAAACCGACAAACTCATCGGTGCAAGGGTCGTCGCCCCGGAAGGCGGCGAACTCATCCAGCTATTAAGCATGGCAATAAAATATGGCATTACGGTGAAGGATTTAGCTGAGAATTTTTACCCTTACCTCACATTGGGAGAAGGAATTAAACTGGCCGCCATCACCTTTGGAAAACAAGTGTCTAAATTGAGTTGCTGTGCGAGTTAATTTAACCGCCTATAATTTTCTTTTATGGACAGTCTAACCCAAGCCGCCCTCGGCGCTGCCGTTGGCGAAGCGGTTTTAGGGAAAAAGTTAGGCGGTAAAGCCGCCGTCATCGGGGCCATCATTGGCACAGTGCCTGACCTCGATGTGCTGCTCTTGCCTTTTTATGACGGGCTGGAAAGAATCAGTGTCCACCGGGGGTACAGCCACTCCATCTTGTTCAGCCTGCTGGGGGCATTCCTTTTCGCCTATATATTGAGCAAAATAAAATGGACGAAAGAAGCGCCGTACCGCCGGCTGTGGCTGTTCAGCTTTTTTGCGTTGTTCACCCACATGCTGCTCGATGCCTTCACCAGTTTCGGCACGCAGCTTTTTCTGCCGCTCACTGATTGGCGGGTGAGTTTCGACAGCGTTAGCATCATTGACCCGGTCTATACCGTGCCATTGCTCATCGGCACTTTGTTCAGTGTTTTTTATTTCAAAAAAACGGATAAAAAACGGGCATTGCCCAATAACCTTGGCCTCATTGCCAGCTCGCTGTACCTGTTGTTCACGCTGGCCAACAAGCAGCATATTGAAAACGTATTCCAGACCCAATTGGAGAAGCAGAACATCCCCCATTTTCGTCTGCTTACTGTGCCCGTCGCCATCGGCAATGGTATCTGGTATGGCGTGGCCAAAGATGCCGATTCGCTCCACATTGGAAAATATTCCGAGTGGAAAGGTGGGGATATTGAGTTCCACTCCTTCGCCATCAACGAACGGCTACTGGATGGATTGGACGAGAGGCTGGTGAACCGCATGAAGTGGTTCGCCCAAGGTTTTTACACCGTGGCGGAAAAGGACGGTAAAATCAGGATTTACAATATGCAGTGCGATATGCAGGGAGTGCGGCAGTTCGGGAATTACCGAGCGCCTACGGCATTTTATTATGAAATCACACCGAAGGAAAACGGGGGTTATGATTTGACATCTGGGATGCATGTGGAGACGATTGAGGAGTGAAATGTTTTATATTTTTTTCTCAAAAAATGGGGCATGAAAATAGCCTTGATAAGAGTACATATGTTATACCGCTTTAGTAACTTTGCATTGTGAGTACAAAAAAGAAAATATTGAGTTATTGTTTGCTCGCCATCTATCTTTTGGCCGGGGTTCAAAGCATTGGTGCTACATTACCACATGAACAGTTGCACCATCATCACAAGGATTTCGATGCCGTCCACCACGAACACGCTTTCCACATCGGCATCTTCCACTTTTTGGGGCATTTCATGGAGAAGATTGGCCAACAACAGGACAGCACTGACGATTACCTGCAACCTGCCATCGTCCTGCCATCCAAAAATGTGAATGACGAAAAAAACATGGTCAGCTTTGGCCATGCTGTAATAATATCAAATACGGTCGAAGGCGGAGTGAACATCAACGACCCGCCTGATGACCATTTAACCCTTCCTTTTTCTCAGCTTTCCATCCTATCCTCCCGACCGCTCCGTGCGCCCCCTTCCTGCTGAAACTTCCCATTTCGTGAACAGCCGTTCACCCTGATTTTCTTTTTCAAATAAAAAAACATTCAAAAGATGAAATATTCGTATTTCCCTGCCACCATGTTGGCGGGGCTGCTGTTTTTGGTGCTGGGCTGCCATTCCCATAACCACCCCCATGGGGACGACGCCCATGAACCCGAAGGCCCAGAGCCCTTGTCATTCACAATCTGGACGGACAAGACGGAACTGTTTGTTGAATTCCCGCCACTGACCGTGGGGCAGGAAAGCGGCTTCGCTGCTCACTTCTCCCGCATGGACAATTTCAGGGCGGTGAAGGAAGGGACGGCCAAGATCGCCCTGCTGAATGGTGGCAACGAGGTGGCTTCCCACCATGCCGACATCCCTTCTTCGCCCGGCATTTTCCGGTTGGCGCTGACGCCCTCCGATGCCGGGCAGTTCCGGTTGGCATTTTATATCGCTACATCCGGCATCTCGGACACCATTTTTATTGAAGACATAGAGGTTTACCCAACTGTGGAAGCGGCAATAGCTGCCAATCCCCCGCAGCCCGAAGGTGGCGGGATTTCCTTCCTAAAAGAACAGGCATGGAAGGTGGACTTCGGCATCGCACAGGCCAAACGGGACAGTATCCACGAGGTCATTCGGACGTCGGGCGAGATACTCCCGGTGAAGGGCGAGGAAACTGTGCTGTCCACCAACACGAGCGGGATCGTTTTTTTCAAAAGCAATAACCTGATGGAAGGGCGTGAAGTCCGGGCTGGCGAAACGCTGTTCACCGTGAACAGCAAGGGCTTGACGGAGCAGAACCTGGAGGAAAAGTTCCTGGTGGCCAAAGCGCGCCTGGAAAAGGCCAGAGCCGACCTCGAACGCTCCAAGCCTTTGCTCGAACAGAAAATCATCTCCCAGAAAAAGTTTGATGAAAGGAAAATGGAACAGGCAATTGCCGAAGCAGAATTCCAGACCCTCGCGGGCAGTTTTAAAACAGGCGGGGTAGTTTTTACCGCTCCCTTTGCGGGCATCATCAAGCGGCTGCCAGTGAGTGACGGGGAGTTTGTGCAAGAAGGCGCACCCCTTGTTTCATTGACCCGCAACCGCAAACTGCTCTTACAGGGGGAAGTGCCGCAAAGCCAATTTTCCCAACTGCAAAATATCCGGTCGGCCAATTTTAAAACACCTTGGCAGGAACAGGTACACAGCATCGAGGACTTCAACGGCAGGCTGGTGTCTTATGGCAAAGTGACAGGGGAGGGCGGCCAGTTTATCCCTATCCTTTTCGAGGTGGACAACCGGGGAGACCTGCTGGCCGGGTCGTTTGTTGACCTCTACCTGCTGACCCGCCCGGTCGAGCATGCACTGGTGCTGCCCAAGTCCGCCCTCATGCAGGACTACGGGCAGTACTACGTCTATGTCCAGACGGAAGGTGAATCCTTTGAAAAAAGGGAGGTCAAAACAGGCATTGACGACGGGCAGCGGGTGCAGATCCTTTCCGGCCTTGAAGAGGGCGAATGGGTGGTAACGAATGGGGCATACCAGATCAAGATGGCTTCGATGTCCTCTACCATCCCCGCCCACGGGCATTCACATTGATAACGGGTGCTAAATTTTAAAAAATGAAGAAACGACCATTTAATATAAAGAGCTGGTTGTTGCTGGCACTCCTATGTGCGGCGGCAACCTGGGGCAACGGGCAGACCCAGGCCATCAGCCTGGAAGAAGCCCTCGAAATTGCCCGTAAAAATTATACAGGTTTGGAAAGGGACAGGCTCGCTGTCGAGCAGCAAAATAAACTGGCGGAGGCTGGCCTTGCCCAGCAACCGACCCAATTGTTCCTCACGGGTGAGGAGTTCAATTTCGGCGACCAATCCGGTGTGCATTCCCTTAACCTACAACAGAATTTCTATTTGCCGAAGGCGGCCAATGCCCAACGGGAATACTACCGACAAGGCGCCAACGTGGCCCAAAAGCAACTGGCGCTCACCGACCGGGAACTGGAAAGGGCTGTTTCACAAGCCTACCACCAGTTACAGTTTGCCAAACAAGAACAGTTGCTGGCGGCTGAAAACCTTGCATTGTACAACGATTTCCTCGTTGTCACCACCGCCCAAATGGAAGCAGGTGAATCGGGGAAAATCCCGCAACTCGCCGCCCGTTCCCGTTTGGGGCAAGCGCAACTGGAACAAGAACATGCACTGGAAAAATACCAGATTGCACTGTCCCTGTTCAACCAGTGGCTGCGAACGGACACCCAATTCGACGTGGAAGGCGGACTGCCTTTGGAGCAAGGCATTGTGGCAGATTCCATTCAGCCCGACAACCCCCACATGCAGTTGCTGATAGCACAACGGGAACAGGCGCAGGCCAATGTCGCTACACGGGAGGCGCAGTTGCTTCCGCAAATCAATTCCGGGGCCAGGCTGCAAAATGCGTTCGGCGAATTCCCCTTGTTCGGTTACCAACTGGGGGTAAACGTCCCGCTTTTCAAAAAAGCATACCGGGGACAAATCGAAGCGGCAGAACTGGGCGTAAAGGTGCAAGAAGCGGTCATCCTGACGGAACAGCAACGGCTCGAACGCACCGTCAGTGAACTCAGTTTCCGCCTCGGCCATCAAGCGCATATTTTGGAGTACCTCCAAAACGATCTGTTGCCGATTGTCAATGAACAGAGCGGGGCGAACCTGCAAGCCTACCGAGAGGGTGAGGTAGAATACCTAGAATACCTTGACGGGTTGGAGCAGGTGGTGAAAGTGAAACAACAAATTCTGGAAGCCTTGTACAATTTCAATGTGCTGCGGGTGGAACTGTCATATTGGACGGGTAATTAGCAGTTGGGATTTGTATGTAAAAACAAAATCAATGTTAAATCAAATCATAAATTTCTCTTTGCAAAACCGTTTAGTGGTGCTGGCGGCCTTTGCATTTATCATGCTCACCGGTGCATATATCACCTCCGAAATGGACGTGGACGTGTTCCCCGACCTGACCGCACCGACCGTCACAGTGCTGACCGAAGCGCATGGCATGGCAACAGAAGAAGTGGAAAAACTGGTCAGCTTCCCCATCGAATCCGCCCTGAACGGCGCACCCAACATGCGGCGCATCCGTTCGTCCTCAGCAATGGGAATTTCCATCGTCTGGGCGGAATTCGAGTGGGGGACCGACATTTACAAAGCCCGCCAAATAGTGGCGGAAAAACTGGCCACCGTCGAAGGCAAACTGCCCAACGGCGTAGAAAGCCCGATGCTTGCACCCATCTCCTCCATCATGGGGGAAATTATGTTGATGAGTTTGAATTCGGATAGTTTGCCACCAATGGAACTGCGGGCCATTGCCGATTGGAACTTGCGCCCCCAACTTTTGGCCATCGGCGGCGTGGCGCAGGTCATGGTCATTGGCGGGGATTACAAGGAATATCAGGTTTTGACTTCGCCGGAAAAAATGAAATACTTCAATGTTTCTCTGAAGGAACTGGAAGAAGCAGTGGCCGCTTCTACCGAAAATGCATCGGGCGGTTTTATCAATCAATACGGCAACCAGTACATCATCCAAGGAGAAGGCAGGACGAATTCGGTCGAACAAATCGGGCTGACCCTCATCAAACGGCAAGGGACTACACCTATCAGAATTGAGGACGTGGCAGAGGTCAAAATCGGGGCTGCGCCCAAAATCGGGGACGCTGCCGTGAAAGGCAAGCCGTCGGTCATCCTCACCCTTATGAAACAGCCCAACGCCAATACGCTGGAATTGACAGAACGCATTGACGGCACGATGGCCGCTATTCAAAAACAATTGCCCAAAGGGGTGGAACTGAACACCCATATTTTCAGGCAGTCCAATTTCATCCAGGCATCCATTGACAACCTGCAAAGGACATTGCTGGAAGGGGCGCTGTTCGTTAGCATTGTCCTGTTTTTGTTTTTGCTGAACTGGCGGACTACGGTCATTTCGCTCGTTGCCATCCCCGTGTCCCTACTGGTGACCATCATCGTGTTGAAGCTCTTTGGTTTTACCATCAACACCATGAGCCTCGGCGGTATGGCCATTGCCATCGGTGCCTTGGTGGACGATGCTATCATTGATGTGGAGAACATTTTCAAACGCTTGCGAGAAAACACGCACCTTCCATTGGCCGAACGGAAACCTGCTTTGCAAATCATCTTCGATGCTTCGAGCGAAATCAGAAACTCTATTTTGATTGCAACACTCATCATCATTGCAGCTTTCATGCCCCTGTTTTTCCTGAGCGGTATGGAGGGTCGTTTGCTGCAACCGCTGGGCATTTCGTTCATCGTGGCCATTTTCACCTCGCTGTTCGTGGCCGTCACGCTGACGCCCGTGATGAGCAGTTATTTATTGGTAAATGAAATACAGTTGCAACGGCAGGCAAAGGGCAGTTGGGCGGAAAGGACGGTGGCCAACGGCTATCGGAAAATGTTGGGGCTGGTCTTGAAAATGCCCCGTCTGGTCATCGTGGCGGCGGTTGTCCTGTTTGCCGTTTCGGTCTGGTTGATGACGGGATTGGGGCGGAGCTTCCTGCCGGAATTCAATGAAGGCTCTTTGGTCATCAGTGTGGTAACGCCTCCGGGAACGTCATTGGAGGAATCCAATAAAACGGGCAGGCTGGTGGAGGAAATCATGCTCGAACTGCCAGAGGTTGGTCAGACTTCCCGACGGACAGGAAGGGCGGAACTGGACGAACACGCACAAGGGGTCAACGCCTCGGAAGTGGACGTTCCTTTCAGCTTGACCGACCGAAACGAGGCTGAGTTCTTGGAAGATGTGCGGGCAAAGCTCTCGGTCGTTCCGGGAGCGAACATCACCATCGGGCAGCCCATTGCGCATCGCATTGACCACATGCTTTCTGGTACAAGGGCCAACATCGCCATCAAGGTATTCGGGACGGACCTGAACAAGCTCTTTACCATCGGCAACCAAATCAAGCGGCAAATCGAGGGTGTTCCGGGGCTGGCAGATTTGAACGTGGAGCAACAGATTGAAGTCCCGCAACTGCGTATCATCCCCAACCGCATCATGCTGGCCAAGTACGGCATCCGTTTGGGCGATTTCATGGAGTTCATTGACGTGGCCTTTGCAGGGGAAAAGGCCGGGCAGGTCTTTGAAGGGCAGCGCAGCTTTGATTTGGTGGTGCGCTACAATGAGGAAAACCGCAATACCGCCGAGGCCATCAAAAACAGCCTGCTTGACACGCCGGACGGAGAAAAAATACCGTTGCACTACGTCGCCGATGTGGACGTAACGGGCAATCCTTATTCCGTGGAAAGGGAAAACGTACAGCGCAAAATTGTTGTCTCCGCCAATGTCGCCGGACGGGACTTGCGGAGCGTGGTCAATGATATTCAGGCTACGATAGCTGAAAATATAAACCTGCCAGAAAACTACCGCATCGAATACGGCGGCCAGTTTGAAAGTGAAGAGAAGGCCACCCGGCTGCTTTTGCTCACATCCATCGGGGCAATCGTTTTGATTTTCTTTTTACTCTTTATGGAGTTCAATAATTTCCAATTGGCAAGTATTGTTTTGCTCAACTTACCATTGGCGTTGATTGGTGGGGTGTTCATAGTTTATTTCACTTCGGGCATTATCTCCATTGCCTCCACCATTGGTTTCATCAGTTTGTTCGGCATCGCTGCGAGGAACGGGATTTTGTTGGTCAGCCGTTATCAGGTATTACAAGAGGAAGGCAAAAATCTTCGGGAAACCATTATTGAAGGTTCGCTTGATCGATTGAATCCTATCCTAATGACGGCACTTACAACAGGCTTGGCATTGATACCATTAGCATTGGCAGGTGGAGAGGCGGGCAACGAAATCCAAAGCCCGATGGCGGTAGTGATATTAGGGGGATTGATTAGTTCTACTTTTTTGAATTTGGCGGTGATACCTGCCATATTTTTTATCAAAAAAAGAAATTCTTAAAGCATGGACAGTATTTCACAAGCTGCATTAGGTGCAGCTATTGGCGAAGCGGTATTAGGAAAAAAGACAGGCAACAAAGGGGCGGTATTGGGAGCAATCATTGCCACCATACCCGACCTCGATGTTGCCCTGTACCTTTTCTATGATAAATTTGAAATGTTGAGTATCCACCGGGGATTTAGCCATTCCATTCTGTTCAGCATCCTTGGGGCACTTTTGATAGCTTATATTTTACAAAGGATAAAATGGACTGACCAAGTGGGTTTCAAAAGACTCTGGTTTTTTGCTTGGCTTGCACTGTTTACCCATATCCTGCTGGACTCGTTCACTGCTTATGGGACACAACTGTATTTGCCCTTCTCTGACAAAAGGGTAGGTTTTGACAGCATCAATGTGGTTGACCCTGTTTACACTGTCCCGTTGTTGGTTGGGCTGTTTTTGAGTCTGTTCCTGTACAGGGACAGACCTTCAAGGGCGCTCTACAATCGCATTGGCCTGTCGGTGAGTACATTCTACCTACTTTGCACTTTGGGCGTTAAAAGCCATGTCAATAGTTATTTCAGAAACGAGCTGTCCAAACAGGGAGTTGCCTACAACTCCTTATTGACCATACCTGTCGGGGTGGCCAACATCAACTGGTATGGGGTGGCCAAAACCAATGACACCATCTATTTGCAAAAGTATTCCATCTTGGAAGGCAGCTATTTCCCTTTTGAAACATTTGCCATCAATGACCATCTATTGGAAGTGCTAAATCCAAAACTTGTTGAAAAGATGCGGTGGTTTGCCAAGGGTTTCTATACAGTTGAAAAAGACGGGGACACAATAAGATTTTACAATTTGCAGGTGGATATGAGAGGGATTTATAAAGATGGAGAAATCAATGCACCAACGGTGGGATATTTTGAAATTATTCCAAAAAAAGATGGCAGTTTTGAATTTTCATCTGGAACACATCGAAATAAAACAGAAAGTAAATAGGTCGGTGGATTATTGATTATCACGAATGGTGGTAAGGCATGAATGCAAATTTAAATTGCATCATCATTCACCAAGAAAAAGTCGGGACAAACCAAAACACGCCGTAAACTATCAGCAAAATTCCGACAAAGGTGTCTTCAAATTCCTCCTGGTCGTATTTTCTGGAAGGGATGTTCAGTTTCATGAAATAAAAGGTTAGGTAAATGGCAAAGCCGACCAATACAGTAAAACCTACTTTGTACCAAAAGCCATAATTCAGGGCTTCCCCGTAGAGAAAAGCCTGATAGGTGAAAACGGTTATCCAGGCAGAAATTGAACTCGTAACCCCATAAATCAGCACCCGGAATTGCTTGTCATACTTGTGTCTTTCTATGATGAAACGGCTGAACAGTTTCCCAATGGCATAAGTGGATGAAAAAATCAGTAATGAAGTGATTAGGAACCGAAAAGGGGAGAGTGGGGCTCCGAAGGCATCTATCCAGATGATGTTGCTGGCTTTTTTAATGGTAAAAATACTGAGAAGGAAAGTGAGGATGGTAATGATGTCAGCAGTTGTCCCAACGGAAGATTGAAGTTTGTTCATATGAGAATATGATTTGATGGAAGGACTACATCCAGTTAATTAAAAAAGTTCCCATTTGTTTGGTATTTCCAACAATCCCCAAGAAATGGTTGAACTTTGGACACCCACACAGAAAATTATACAATATGATAGCAAAAGACTTGACGCAACCCGTCAAAAATTCCCTCAAAACGGCCATTGGCCAATTGGGATATATTCTGGGAAAATTAGACGATGCAGGCGAAACGCAAAACGTGCTGCTGCAACTGAAAGCCGTCCAATCCATCTTGGGCAAAGCCACTTTTGAACTGTTGGACGAGGCCTACCGCAAGGCACTCGCCGAAAGACTCTCCGCTACCTATCGGCAATGCCCCGGCAATTGTGGCAATGAAGGACAGATTTACAAACTGCTGAAATTGTTCCCGGAACTAAAGCCGGAGGACATTCCACAAAAACTGAAAGAGGCGGGGGAACTGGAAAAAAAACTGCTGCAATTTTTGTCCGAAAAAAATTTGGACACCCCCCAGGGTAGCATTTGATATTTGCAGAAAAACAGAACATGGGTAAGCCGAACAATCCTTCTTCTTCTTTTCATTTGGTGCCTCACCTGTCAATTATGGTCACAAGGCCCGCCGATAACTGCCGAAACGCCCATCATGCTCGGCTTGGAGGGTAGTGGCGTGCGAACCTTTGGCCGTTATATTTCAACGGAGAACAACCGCAATTACATCCATGTAATAGCTGTGCCGTACAACTTGTCCCAAAAATTTCAAGTAGGCGCAGTTTTCCCATTTGTTTTCAAAAACCCCAAAAACACCACGAGTGTCAACGGCTTTGGTGACTTTACTTTTTTCGCAAAATACCAATTGTACAAAAAAGATGGAAAGGCCAAAACGTTCCGGGTTTTGGGCCGTTTGGCGCACACCTTCCCGACAGGGAAAACATCGGGCGAGCCGCCCATCGGCTCTGGTTTGCAGCAGACTTATTTAGGGTTGGTGGTGGGGCACATCAACCCCAAGTTGGGTGTTTATGCAGATGCGGGATATACTTTTACAAACAAAAATGCGACGGACAATTTGGCTTACAATTTTTCCATCGGCATGCCATTGTTGCCGCACCAATATCCCCAAAAACAGGTCAACGCATATTTGGAAATAAATGGAAATTATTTATTGGAGCCGAATATCAATCAATTGTTTATTTCACCCGGACTGCAATTCATTCCCGGCAGGCGTTTATTATTGGAAACGAGTTTTCAGCAGCCCATTTTTCAGAATGAAAAAGTGGTCGATAAAGTAAATTTTAGATGGCTTTTTGGTATCCGCTTTTTAATCAGTTAAAACTATTCTTGATGAAAAATAAAATCATTTTACCATTGCTTGCTTTGTGTTTTATTTCTCCATTTTTCCTGGATGCCCAAAGCGAATTGCCCTCCGAAAAGGTTTTTATAAAAATAGAAATTAAAGGCTTGGCCTGTCCCTTTTGCGCTTATGGTATGGAACAGGAGCTGAAAAAAATAGCTGGCGTGGAAAACGTGGAAATAGAACTGGAAGAAGGGTTGGCCTACATGTCAACTCCCGTGGCGCAGAAACCTTCCGAAAAACAGTTGGAAAAAATCATTGAAGAAGCAGGGTTCACAGCGGGTGAGATTGAATTCAGCGAAAAGCCATTTCAAAGGACTAATAAAAAGAAGCGGCGAAAAAGGACAAAAGTAGATAAAGGGTAACCCCAGAAGGGCATGGAATATGTACATTGACCTATCCTCTCCCTCATTAAATTTTCAGTCAAAAAGTCAATGAATATTTTGATAAGAAACATCCTGCAAATCCTGTCCCCCGCTTTTTTACTGTTCATCGTGTACCTTCCCTCTTGCACCAACGACACTGCCCTCGGCGATGATGATATGGGCGTTCCATCCGACACCACTTCGGTGGAACCGATGGACACCATTGCCGGCATCGTCTGCAACCCGGACACCATTTATTTTGAACTGGAGGTGCTGCCTATCTTCGTAGCAAGCTGCGGACAGAGGGATTGCCACAGTGCAGGCAGGGCATATGCGGGGTTCAAAGCAAAGAATTATGAGACCATCATGGAAACCGGAGGAGTCGTGCCATTCATACCAGAAGAAGCGAGGATTTTCAGACAAATCACACATGACGATGAAGAAGAACGGATGCCGCCAAATTCGTATGACCGCCTCAGCGAAAGACAGGTGCAAATCATCGAAGATTGGATAAACCAAGGGGCGAACAATTTCCGCTGCGACAGTTCAACCATTCCCTGTGACACTGATAGCGTAAGTTTTTCGGCAGATATAGCACCTATCATCAAAGATGCCTGCTATGGCTGCCACAACCAGCATATCCGTGAGGGTGGCATCGAATTGTTGGACTATGAAGACATCCAAATGGCGGCATTGAACGGTAGCCTCCTCGGCACGGTGGCTGCTGAACCGGGATATGTGCGGATGCCGTTTGGAAGCATTGCGCTGTCCGCCTGTTATGTGGAGAAAATACGGACGTGGGTGGAGGTGGGAGCGCCGGAGAATTGAGGACAGCGCCGAAAACTCTTCCGGGTTGCGTACGTCAATGATTTGGATGTTTTCGCCCGATTGCTGCCTGCGCCTTATTTCGCCGGGTGGGAGGCAATCAGTGTTGGTGTTTTTTCCATGAATTGGGTTTTTCTCGAAACAATCTATTCAAGCAATTGTTTGAATACTTGAATTGATTTAGCCACATGGAAAAACGGACTTTCAAAAACAGCATCTACAGCGCCATTGCCGGGCAGGCAAAAGCCTTCGGGCATGCCAACCGCCTGGAAATCCTCGACCTGCTCGCCAACGGCGAGAAGACCGTCGAGCAAATCGCCACCCAAACCGACATTACCGTTGCCAATGCCTCGCATCACCTGCAACTGCTGAAAAATGCCAGGCTGGTGAAGTCGCGGCGGGACGGCAATTTCATCTTCTATGCCCTCAATGGGCGCAAGGCTTACGCTGCCTGGAAAGCCCTGCGGGAACTGGCGCTCGAAGCCGAACCCACCGTGCAGTTAATTTTGCATCAGTATCGAGGGGAGAATTATAGCGCCAGCAGCGTTTCAAAAAAGGTCAACGCTCCTGCGGGAGACCTCCTCCTGCTCGACGTGCGCCCGTACGGTGAGTTTGAGGCAGGCCACCTTCCCGATGCCGTCTCCATCCCACTCGAAGAGCTGCCGCAGCGCCTCGGTGAACTGTCCCGGCAACTCACCATCGGCGCCTATTGCCGGGGGGTGTTCTGCACTTTCGCCGACGAGGCGGTGCAACTGCTACGTGCCAATGGTTTCAAGGCTGTAAGGCTTGACGAAACCTTTCTCGACTTCAAACTCCTCACCGACGATTCATGGAAAAACTGAACCCAAGTGGCCGGATGGCATCAAGTCACCCTGCTACTGTCAAGCTCGGCCTGCGTGAAAACTGGCGGCAGTTCACCTTGCTTGTCGTGATTAACGCCTTCGTGGGCGGCATGGTCGGACTGGAACGCACCATCCTTCCGGAATTGGCACAGGGAGAGTTCGGGATGGCAGCCAAGACCGCCATCCTTTCGTTCATCGTCGTTTTCGGCGTGACCAAAGCCATTACGAACTACTATACCGGGACGCTTGCTAACCGCTGGGGCCGGAAAAACCTGCTGACGCTCGGTTGGGTGTTAGCCCTGCCCGTTCCACTGCTTTTGATTTATGCCCCTAACTGGCAATGGGTCATCGGTGCCAATGTACTGCTGGGCATTCATCAAGGGCTGTGCTGGTCGAGTACGGTAGTGATGAAAATTGACCTGGTAGGCGACAAAGACCGGGGACTTGCAATGGGGCTTAACGAGGCGGCGGGTTACCTCGCTGTTGGGGGCGTTGCCTTTGCTACCGGCTGGATAGCATCGGAATACGGTCTGCGGCCCTACCCATTTTACCTCGGCATCGGGCTGGCAGTAGCAGGCCTGCTCGGCACTTTGTTTTGGGTAAAAGACACCCGCCACCATGTAGCTGTGGAAGCGGTGCAGTCAGGCATTGCGAAGCTGAAAAACGTATTTTGGGAAACGACCTGGCGCAATCCCAGCCTCGGTTCCATTACGCAGGCCGGACTGGTCAACAACCTCAATGATGGCATGGTCTGGGGTTTGTTGCCCATGCTACTGGCGGTGAAGGGTTTTACACTTGCGCAGACCGGCATCATCGTATCCATCTATCCCATCGTATGGGGCTTGGGGCAATTGGGCACGGGCAAGCTAGCCGACCATTTTAACCACAAAAAAATGCTCACTTGGGGCATGGCGCTGCAAGGGTTGGCTTTGCTCGGTTTCATCCCCGCCACAGAAAACTGGCAGTACATCGGTTTGAGCATTTTCCTTGGATTGGGTACCGCCATCGTCTATCCGACCTTCCTTGCCGCTATTGCCGGGCTGACGCATCCACAGCAGCGGGCGGAAAGCATTGGCGTGTTTCGTTTGTGGCGGGATTTGGGCTATGCCATCGGTGCCTTGTTGACGGGCATCATCGCCGACGCCTTTGGGCTACATTGGTCAGTGGCGTCAATTGGCGTATTGACGGTGGTTTCGGCAGGGGTGATTTGGGCAAGGATGAGGTGACCTTCTGTGGGGCTCTTTTGCAAAGCAATTCGATACGGTGATAGTGATGAATAAGGAGTTGTTAAAGAAATGGGTCAGTGGGCAAGTTGAACATAGGGTGTGATTGTACGCTGTATTAAAGGAAGGTATTAAGCCGGTTTTCATTTTTAACCAAAAAAAATTAGCCATGAAAAAAGAAAGTTATCAAAAATTTGCCCTGATGATGTTTACTTCATTCGTCGTGATGTACGCCGTGATGTTTATGAATGTGAACCAACTCGACCATATCATGCTGAGTACTACTCGCACCTATATGACTTTTCTGATGGTGGCTCCAATGGCCGTCAGCATGTTACTGTTCATGTGGGGCATGTATGAAAATAAAAAGCTGAATTACGCTATCCTAGGTGTTGCTGCCGTGGTTTTTATCTGGTGCTTTTACGGCCTACGCAATCAGGTGCCCATCAAAGACGTGGCTTACATGAAGGCTATGATTCCGCACCACTCCTCTGCCATTTTGGTAAGTGAACAGGCCACCTTTGAAGACCCTGAAACGGAAAAGCTGGCTAAGGAAATCATAGAAGCGCAAAAACGGGAAATTGCCCAGATGAAGAAGATTTTGTACCGTCTGGAAAACGGGGAAAGGGTACAAACTTCGATGAAAAATTCCTTTTTTTCAGGACATTAATATTTAAGCAGTAGTGTTAAAGTTAGGGAGCAAATTTTCGCACCTTTGCTTCATGAAACTCTACATCAAAAACATGGTCTGCGACCGCTGCAAAATGATGGTCAGGCAGGAACTGGAAAAAGCCGGGCTATCGCCGGAAACGGTGGAACTGGGGGAAGTCGAATTTTCACAGGAATTAACTCCCCAACAAATGAAAACAGTGGAGGAAGCCCTCACGCCGTTGGGTTTCGAGTTGATTGACGACCGCAAAAGCAGGCTCATCGAGCAAATCAAAAAAGCCGTCATCGAACTGGTCTATTACACCGAAGAAATGCCGAAGGTCAACCTCTCGGCCTATTTAGCCCAAAAACTCCACTACGAATACTCCCACCTGAGCACCCTTTTCTCCTCCATCGAGGGCATCACGCTGGAGAAATATTTTATCGCCCAAAAAATCGAGCGGGTGAAAGAATTGCTCGTGTACGATGAACTGACGCTCAGCGAAATCGCCTTCCAAATGGGCTATAGCAACGTGGCCCACCTGAGCAATCAATTCAAAAAAGTGACCGGCCTGACACCAAGTTATTTCAAAACCATTGGCCACTCAAAGCGAAATACCATAGACAAAGTAGCCAAACCATAAATTATGCAAATCCTTCCAAAAGTCTTGTAACGTCCCGTCCTGCCTGCGCCCATAACTTTGTACCATAAAAAATAATCAAGTTATGGAAGTCAGGAAATCACTCGAAATTATTCAAAGCAGGCCGGCAAATGGCCAAAGTCTTAAGAAAACTTACCCGGTAACCGGCATGAGCTGTGCCTCTTGTGCAGTCAGTACGGAAAGTATCCTCAAAGCCCAGGATGGAGTCATCAACGCCGAAGTCAATTTTGCCAATTCCAGCGTAGCCGTAGAGTTTATGCCTGATATGATAGGCCCCGGAGAAATGAAAACAGCCCTGCAAATGGTAGGCTACGATTTGGTGATTGACGAAAGCGAGGATGCACAGACGCAACTGGAAAACGAACAGGCTGCCAAACTGAAAAGCCTGCAACGCAAGACTTTGCTGGCTGCACTGTTCAGTTTCCCGGTGGTCGTCATCGGCATGTTTTTCATGGACATGCCCTACGCCAACTGGATTATGTGGGCGCTCTCGACGCCGGTCATACTGGTTTTCGGCAAACAGTTTTATATCAACGCCTGGAACCAGCTCAAACACCGCAACGCCAACATGGATACGTTGGTGGCGCTGAGTACTGGTATCGCTTATGTGTTCAGCGTTTTCAATACCCTTTTCCCGCATTTCTGGCATAGCAGGGGGCTGCACGCTCACGTCTATTTCGAGGCGGCAGCGGTTATCATCGCCTTTATTTTATTGGGAAAATGGCTGGAGGAAAGGGCCAAGTCCAGCACTTCTTCCGCCATCAAAAAACTGATGGGGCTGAGCCCCAAAACCGTCCGGATTATCAATTCGGCAGGTGAGGAAATGGAAGTCCCTGCCGGCACGGTACAGGTGAACGACATCATCGTTGTCAAGCCCGGTGAAAAGATACCTGTGGACGGCGAGGTTACGACCGGCAGTTCTTTCATAGACGAAAGCATGATTAGTGGCGAGCCGCTGCCGGTAGAGAAGAAAAAAGACGACCCCGTCTTCACCGGAACGGTCAACCAGAAAGGCAGCTTCCGCTTCCGGGCGGTGAAAGTGGGCGGCGAAACCGTTCTCGCCCAGATTATCAAAATGGTACAAGAAGCACAGGGCAGCAAAGCGCCAGTACAGAAATTGGTAGATAAAATAGCCGGGATTTTTGTGCCGGTAGTGGTGGGCATTGCGGTGCTGACCTTCTTCGTCTGGCTGCTTCTCGGCGGTGAAAATGCAATAACACAGGGACTACTTGCCATGATAGCCGTATTAGTCATTGCCTGCCCTTGCGCACTGGGATTGGCAACGCCAACCGCCATCATGGTCGGCGTCGGGAAGGGCGCTGAAAACGGCATACTCATCAAGGATGCCGAGAGTTTGGAAAAAGCGCACCGTATAGATGCCATCGTGCTTGACAAGACGGGCACCATCACCGAAGGGAAACCCGAAGTGACGGAAATCATCTGGCGGGAGCGTATAGAGGAGGGCGATAAAAAAAGGCTCGCATCCGTGCTGCTGGCTATGGAATCCCGCTCCGAACACCCGCTGGCTGAGGCTGTCGTGCGGTTTTTAAAAACACAAAAAACACCGGAAGCCGAACTGGAAGGCTTTGAAAGCATCACAGGTAGGGGCGTGGAAGCACACGATGGCAACTTTGCCTACGTCGCCGGTAACCAGGCTTTTCTTTCGGAAAAAAGGGTTGCCGTGCCGGAACTCCTGCGTGAACATGCCGAAGGTTTGCAGGAACACGCCAAAACCGTTATCTGGTTTGCGGCAGACAACAAAGCCGTCGCCATCATTGCCATCGCCGACCAGGTGAAACACACCTCTGAAAAAGCGGTGCGAACGCTGCAGGAAATGGGTGTCGAGGTTTATATGCTCACTGGCGACAACCAACAGACCGCAGCGGCGGTGGCGGAAAAAGCAGGTATCCGCCACTTCAAGGCAGGTGTGATGCCCGCTGACAAAGCTGATTTTATCAAAACCCTGCAAAGTGAGGGCAAAGTAGTCGCAATGGCCGGAGACGGCATCAACGACGCCCAAGCCCTGGCGCAGGCCGACGTCAGCATCGCTATGGGGAAAGGCACCGACATCGCCATGGACGTGGCCAAAATGACGCTGATTTCATCGGATTTGCTGCACATCCCCAAAGCCATCCGCCTTTCGAGGCAGACTGTGCGGCTCATTCACCAGAACCTGTTCTGGGCTTTTATCTACAACCTCATCGGCATCCCGGTGGCCGCGGGTATTTTGTACCCCTTCACTGGCTTCCTGCTCAACCCCATGATTGCCGGGGCAGCCATGGCGCTGAGTTCGGTTTCGGTGGTGAGCAATAGTCTGAGATTGAAATTCAAACGATTAGATGTTTAAATGGCTATATGGTCAGTTGGTTTTTCATGCGAGACGAGTACAAGCCATCTAACCATTTAACCATCCAATATTTCACCTTTAAATTTTTTCAAAAATGGAAAAGACACTCAAGTTCAAAACCAATATCAATTGTGGCGGCTGCCTTGCTAAAGTCACCCCACTGTTGAACGAGGCGGAAGGCATCTGCCACTGGGAGGTGGACATCACCAAACCCGAAAAGACGCTAACCGTAAAAGCTGATGGCATTCTGCCGGAAGAGGTAGCTGCGGTTGTGAAAGAGGCGGGCTTCAGCGCTGAGGAGTTACCAGCGAGGTGAAACGCCGAAAGGATTTCAGGAGAGCCGTTACCCCAGTCACCTGGGAAACGGCTTGTTTTTTTTTGCCATGGTCAATAGCTCGTCAACTTTTAATTATCTTTATAAATTTTGACCTTTGTGAAAGGCTGCCGTATGTTCCAGCCAAAATCATTTTTTCATTTTATGAAAAGCCGGAGAGGCAAAATAAGAATTATGAACGCAAAGGTAATTTCCATCATCATCGTCATTCTGGCACTGGCTGCCGGATTATATTTTGCAAGCAAACCTATTACAAAAGGGCTTACCTCAAAAAAGGAAACGCATTCCCACAACGAGGATGCAGGCAACTCTGCCTCCGGTGTCGAGCAGTCCTATTCAGATTTTTTAGCATGGAAAGAAAATGAATCACCCGATGCTGACGCATTGGATAAAAAGCTGACAGAATTGGCTGCCCAATATCCTTCAGATTATCGCTTTACATTGGAAAGAGTACGGGGTGCCGCAAATGTCAAGGGTGTACATTCCCACACTGAAGGGTTTGAGATACTGGAAGAAGCTGCCAGAAAAGCCATCGCCTGCAAGTGTGGCGATGCCAATAAAATGAGGAATGACTTGTTGGCCAATAAAGATGATAAAATCAAGGGCTTTTGGAAACTCTCTACTCACCCAAAGCAATGGGACATGGTGGTTGAGGCCCTTGAAAATAAGGATGCATCACAACTTGCAAAAAATGAAGAACATCATCATTAAACTGCCTAATCTTAATCGTTATGAAAATTTTCTTACACACAGTTCTTTCTTTTCTTTTTGCTACGAACCTTTTGGGCCAAACACTCACTGGCACTATTACCGATGAAACAGGGTTGCCTGTCATCAACGCCCGGATAACATTTTACTCACCCGACACGCTTCTGTTTTGGGAAACTAGGACAAATACTGAAGGCCAATACCTGTTCAGCGACCTCCCTTTCATCGCCTATCCGTGGTTGGACGTGGCTGCTCCGGGCAAGGAATATTATCAGGTTAATACAGGGGGTTTTATGGATACCTTGAATTGGGACGTCGCTCTCGTCCCTGAAACCCACCCCGGTGAATGGGAAGTTGTCATGCAGTCACCGGAACCACTTGGCGGTACCGACTTAGGTGTGCTCATGCCCGATGGCAGCCTATATTTCTGTCATAATTCAAAAGACCCTTTTTATTTCCTTCCATGGGAAAATGATACAACTTTTGCACCGGGGCATAACCAAGTACAGGGATGTGTTGCCCCGGCCTTACTTCCCGACGGGAAGCTGTTGTTCGCCGGGGGTACTTTGCAGGAAATTTACGGCCCCGGCACTAAACGCATCAAAAACTTTGACCCGACCACCGGACAGTGGCAATGGTTGACAGACATGCTCGATTACCGATGGTATCCTTCCCTTGCGACGCTTTACGATGGCAAAGTGCTTGTCGTCGGTGGGGGTGGGCTGGACAACCCCATCCGAGTAAATACTTCTGAGGTGTATGACCCAGAAACGGGCATTTCCGAAGCGGCAGATACTATACATTTTGGCAATGAGGTGTCACCTATCCTGCCTTTGTTCACAGGTGAAATTCTGATGACCCAACGTCCACCGCAACTTTTTGACCCAGAAAACCGACAGTGGGAATTGGCTGCCGACTTCGTACAAGGGCCACGCATGCCCAACGGTGACCACAGTGACCATGAGCTGGTTCATTTGCCGGACGGCAGGGTGTTGGCCGTAGGGTACAAATCTTTCGACCCCGATGAATTAGGTTCCATTTTGGAAATGTATGACCCTTTGACCGACGAGTGGTCGTTGCGCTCCAATTATCCTCCCACCCGTTCGAGGGCTAAGACTGTACTCTTGCCCGACAAAAAAGTATTGGTTATTGGCGGTGAAAAAGAAGACCACAACGACCCCACGCACACCAATAACTGGGGCTACATGAATCTCACCGACCAATACGACCCGGCCACTGGCAGTTGGCGTCGGCTCGACAATATGAGCATAGAACGGGAGTATCACGCCATTGCTTCCCTTATACCAGACGGGCGGGTTATCGTTGTAGGTGGGGAAGGGCAGCCTGGCAACGAGCCTTCACAAAGTACGGTTGAAGCTTTCTCGCCACCGTACCTGTTCCGGGGTATCCGGCCTGAAATCAGCAATCTAAACACAACCACTTTTCAACGGGGCGAGAGTATTCAGTTTGAGGTAGTGAAAACAAATGCCTTGACCGGGGTGGTACTCGTTTCACACCCTGTACTGACACATTTTATGAATTCCGGCAACAACCGTTTCCTCGAATTGGACTTCACCCAAAACGGACAACAAGTGACCGCTGACCTACCTTTGGACAGCCTTCAATTGATGCCCGGCTGGTACACCCTTTTTGGCATGGTGGACGATATTCCTTCGGTGGGCAAAATCATCCAAATAGAAGCTGGTCTTTCGCCAATCAGTTCAATCGGAAATGCCACTTTAGAACAGCTTTCGGTCGCTGTTTTCCCAAACCCTGCCCACCATCAATTTCAAGTATCCATCGAAAATTTAGTGGGGGGTGAAAACGTCCTCTTAGAGTTATTCAATATCAATGGGCAGTTGATTCACCATGACATTTTCAAGGCTTTAGGGCGAAAGATGGAAAGAGAAGTAGTATTGCCCGATGATATGCCAGCAAGTGTTTTGACATTGAGAATCAGCATTGGTAATAATGTCCTAACTAAGCAAGTTGGAACTTATTGAACAGATTTCAACCCCAAATGTCCCACCTGCGACTTTCGCATTGAAATATTTTTGTAAAGGGCTTTGCATCTTCGCAGACTGAACAATTGATGTTTTATCAAATGTTTAATCTAAAAAGATGTGAATCCTATGAGAGCATTTTCTACGTTGCTGTTTGCCTTCCTTTTTTCTTTTCCCCTGGTCGTTTCTGCCCAACACTCCGTCGCCCGTGAATGGAACGAAATGCTGTTGATGGGCATCCGTGGCGATTTTGCAAGGCCTACGGTGCATGCCCGCAACCTGTTCCATACTTCGGTGGCCATGTACGATGCCTGGGCTGTTTATGACTCCGTTGCTACTACCTATTTATTAGGCAAAACAGTCGATGGTTTCACTTGCCCTTTTGATGGAGTATCGGCACCTGCCGACGTGGAAGCCGCAAGAGAGGAAGCGATAAGTTTTGCCATGTACCGCTTGCTGAAACATAGATTTCAGTTTTCGCCGAGTGCCGTGGAGTTGAACATGGAGATAGAATCGCTGATGGCTTCGCTCGGATACGACGAATCCAACACCTCCACTGACTATATTACTGGCGACCCCGCTGCATTGGGGAATTACATTGCCGAATGCATCATCAATTTTGGATTACAGGACGGTTCCAACGAACAATTTGGGTATTTAAATTTATACTATGAGCCAGTCAACCCTCCTTTGGTCATGGCCTTGCCCGGCAACCCCGATATGCAGGACTACAACCGTTGGCAACCATTGACCCTCGATGTGTTCATTGACCAAAGCGGGAACGTCATCCCTTTCAATACACCCGATTTTTTAAGCCCAGAATGGGGACAGGTGTCGCCTTTTTCACTCACCGAAGACGACTTGACGGTTTATGAAAGGGACGGCTTTGAATACTATGTTTACCACGACCCCGGCATGCCCCCACATCTGGACACTACTACTCTGGGCGGCCTATCGGAAGAATACAAATGGAACTTTAGTGTAGTGGCCGTATGGTCAGGCCACTTGGAAGCAAGCGACGATGATTTGATTGATATTTCGCCTGCGTCGGTGGGCAATATCCAGGACTACCCGCAATCCATAGAAGAACTGCCTGATTTTTACAATTTGCTGGAAGGGGGAGACCCTGGTACGGGGTATGACCTGAACCCCAAAACAGGTGAGCCTTACGAGCCGCAAATGGTATCAAGAGGGGATTATGCAAGGGTGTTGGCTGAGTATTGGGCAGATGGCCCCGATTCTGAAACCCCTCCCGGCCATTGGTTCACTATCTTGAACTATGTGAACGACCATCCGGAGTTTGAAAAACGTTTCCGGGGGCAAGGTGAAATTTTGGATGACCTCGAATGGGACGTGAAAGCCTATTTCGCCCTCGGTGGTGCAATGCACGATGCAGCAATCGCTTCTTGGGGCATCAAGGGATGGTACGATTATCCCCGGCCCGTTTCGGCCATCAGAGCGATGGCGGAATTTGGGCAAAGTTCTGACCCAGCTTTGCCTTCCTTTCATCCGGGCGGCACCCATCTGGTGCCTGAGCATATCGAGTTGGTGGAAATAGGGGACACCCTCGCTGGAGACAGCAACCAACATGTAGGAAAAATAAAAATCTACGGTTGGCGAGGCCCCGATTACATCACCGACCCGGCTACGGATGCTGCCGGAGTAGGGTGGATTTTAGCGGAAAATTGGTGGCCGTATCAACGCCCCTCTTTTGTGTCTCCACCTTTTGCCGGATACATTTCCGGCCATTCCACCTTTTCAAGGGCTGCAGCGGAGGTGATGACGGCTATTTCTGGCGACCCATTTTTTCCAGGTGGAAAAAGCGAATTCCTTTGCCCGCAAAATGAATTCCTCGTGTTCGAAGAAGGCCCAAGCCAGGACATCCTTTTGGAATGGGCCACCTACCGGGATGCATCTGACCAGACCAGCCTTTCCCGCATCTGGGGCGGCATCCACCCTCCAGCGGACGACATTCCGGGGCGATTGATTGGAATTGAAATTGGGGAGGATGCCATCAATCTGGCGGAGACTTATTTTTATCAAGATAAAGACCAAGACGGCTATTTTAACAATGTGGACTGCGATGATAACAATGCTATGGTGTTTCCGGGAGCTATGGAAATCTGTGATGGACTGGACAACAATTGCGACGGGGAAGTGGACGAAGGTATCCAGTATGCCGTTTTTTATCTCGATAATGACGGCGATGGATACGGCACTTTGGCCGATTCCACAGCAGCATGTCCTGGCAATGTGCCGACTGGATTTGCGGACAATACCCTGGACTGTGACGATACCAACGATGCCATCAACCCGATGATGTCAGAGGTCTGCGATGGCATTGACAATAATTGCAGCGGGGCAGTGGACGAAGGACTTCAGGTCTTCACCTATTTTGTGGACTCCGACAATGATGGTTTTGGCGATGCCTCATCCGCTTTAGATACTTGCGAAAGCACCATTCCGACAGGTTATGTCACCGATGGTACTGACTGCGACGACACCAACCCAAATGTCAATCCGGCCTTGTCGGAGGTTTGTGATGGTGTTGATAACAACTGCAATGGCGTGGCGGATGATGGCCTACAGGTATTTACTTATTTTCTCGATATGGACAATGACGGTTATGGGGATGCTGCCTCAGCACTGGATACATGCGGAAACGAAATCCCGGGTGGTTATATCGTGGACGGCACGGATTGCGATGACACCAACCCGAACATCAACCCCGGCATGATGGAGGTCTATGACAGTCTGGACAATGATTGCAACGGACTGGTGGACGACGGCGTCACCTCGGTAGGGGAGAGCCAGCAAAAGGCCGCCAAATTGTTCCCGAACCCGACTTACCAGTCCATACAAATTGAATACGATTTTTCCGGTCTGCTTTTGGTCAAGGTTTTCCATGCAGAAGGGAGGCTGGTAAAAAAGGCTGAACTTGATTTTTCGAATGGAGTTGCCACTTTGGATTTGACGGAGTTGCAAGGTGGGGTTTACTGGTTGGAAACCTCAGACGAGAACGGCAACCGCCATTTTCTGGAGCGGATAGTTAAGCTTTAAAGTGAAGATGCTGTGGTATGGATTATGCACTTGGATAATCCATACCTGTTTTTATGTTTTCCCATGAATGATTGATACCCATGACAAAAAAATTACTTTCTATTCCCACGTTGATGCTGTTGTTCAGCATTGGCTTACATTCCCAAAACACAAGGACTTTTAACGGGACGCAGAACAACCCCGAACACCCCGAATGGGGAGCGGCAGGGGCGCAGCTTTTGCGGGTGACCTCCAATGGCTATGCCGACGGCATCGCTGAGCCGGGTGGCCAAGACCGACCCAATCCCCGACACATCAGCAATGTATTGTTCGACCAGCAGGAATCCATTGCCGACGAGCTGGGCATGAGCGATTACACCTGGGTCTTCGGTCAGTTTGTTGACCACGACCTTGATTTGGTAGAGGATGAATTTTCCGAACCTGCTTTTATTTCTGTTCCTTCAGGGGATGCTTATTTCGACCCCAACGGTACTGGCACGGCCTTCATCCCCATGTTCCGTTCCCACTACGATGCCTCAACGGGTACTTCTACCGACAATCCCCGGCAGCACATCAATGAAATCACCTCTTGGCTCGATGCCTCCATGGTGTATGGCTCGGACAAAGAACGGGCGGGTTGGCTGCGGACTTTTTCTGATGGAAAACTAAAAGTCTCAGAAGGGAATTTGCTGCCCTTCAACACTATCAGTGGCGAACTGACGGATGAGATTGACCCAGAAGCCCCGTTCATGGCCGACAACGTGCCCGTCAATGAAAAACTATTTGTGGCTGGGGATGTCCGTGCCAACGAGCAGCCCTTGCTGACTGCCTTGCACACCTTATTTGTGCGGGAGCACAACCGCTTGTGCGAAGGACTGAAACAGGCACACCCGGACTGGACAGACGAAGAATTGTTCCAACACGCCCGCCGCATCAACATCGGCCTCATTCAGGTCATAGTCTATGAAGAATGGTTGCCAGCGATGGGCATTGAACTCCCGATTTATAATGGCTACAACCCCTCTTTCAATCCAAATATCACGAATGTGTTTTCGGCAGCGGCCTTCCGCCTCGGTCATACGCTGGTCAATGCCAACATCCTGCGGATGGACGAACATGGCGAGGCCATGACCGAAGGGGACTTGGGGATGAGGGATGGATTTTTCAAACCCATGACCGTCAAAAACATGGGAGGGATTTCGCCTTTTTTGAAAGGCATGGCCACCCAACCTCAGCAACATCTTGATTGCCGGGTTATCAGCGACCTCCGCAATTTCCTATTTGGTGAACCGGGGCAGGGCGGACTTGATTTGGCGGCCATCAACATCAACAGGGGCAGAGAACGGGGATTGCCTGATTACAATACGGTGCGGGAAGATTTTGGGATGACACCCGTTGCGAGCTTTTCCGATATCACCTCTGATTTGAATGCCGCCACTCAACTGGAAGCCTTGTACAGCGATGTTGACAACATTGACCCGTGGGTAGGGATGCTGGCGGAAGACCATGCCCCTAACACCATTGCGGGGCCAACTATTCAGGCCGTTCTGACCGAACAGTTTATGTCCTTACGGGACGGCGACCGTTTTTACTACGAAGTTGACCCAGGGCTTTCGGAAGCAGAAATAGCTGACATCAAAGCAACCCGTTTTTCGGATATCATCCGCAGGAACACGGAGGTTGCCATCATCCAGGACAATGTGTTTTACGTCATGCCGCATGATGAAGCCTTGGCCTCAGCCATGCAACTGAATCTAAAACACTACGAGGTTGCGGTTTATCCCAATCCTGTGGTGGGGGAGGAGTTGCATATAGTAGTTTATTCCAGCCGAATTCGAGAATCCTCAGATGTTTACGTCATTGATATGCTGGGTAGGCAGTTTGGCAAAATGTCCAGACGGTTGGAACACGGCATGAATCATTTTTCCTTGCCCCTTGACCCGCAACTTCCCACCGGGGTTTATCAGGTGGTGATGTATGAAACTGATAGGGTGGGGGTTGCGAAGTTTGTGAAGCAGTAGGGGAGGGGAGAAACTTCAGCATAGAAAGTCGTAAAGAAACATAACCTTGTACAGTACGTTTTTAGTCAGTACTTTTGCAGCTTATGAAAATAGCTACCCACATATTCACCTTTTACATGTTTGCCCTGTCGCTCGTTCCCTGCGGCGATGGTGGAGGTGGTATCGTGGAAATTGCCAATCATTTTTTCGGGATAGAACATCAGGACTATTCAGACCACGACCAACATTCCAATACCTGTAACGACGACCTTTGTTCGCCTTTCTGCGTGTGCAGTTGCTGTTCCTCTGTATTGGATGCCCCGGTAAAACTGCCTTTTGTGGTTAGGTCGTTGACGCCCGCTCCGGGCATAGAACCTTCCTTTATTCCTGATTTTGCCCTTTCATCTTTTCCAGCCTTCATTTGGCAACCGCCCAGGTTTTGTTAAGCCATTTTTCGCAGGACACCCATGCCTGCACCGCTCACATTTAAAGGTTTAACAAAACATTAATTACTATATGTTTGATAAGATTATCGCTTATTCGATTCAGAATAAGTTCGTGATAGGGCTATTGGTGCTGGCCCTCATAGTGTGGGGGATATTTTCCCTGCGCCAACTGCCCATTGATGCCGTACCTGACATCACCAACAACCAGGTGCAGGTCATCACCATTTCCCCGACTCTGGCCACACAGGAGGTAGAGCAGTTCATCACCACCCCGATTGAGCTTTCCCTCCAAAATATCCAGCAACTGGTCGAGATACGCTCTATTTCCCGCTTTGGGCTGTCGGTCGTGACGGTCGTTTTCGAGGAAAAAATGGACGTATATCTTGCCCGGCAACTGGTCGGGGAATACCTGAAAGAAGCAGAAAGCAATATCCCCGATGGACTGGGGACGCCTGAAATGGCCCCTATTTCCACCGGACTGGGGGAGATTTACCAATACGTTGTCCGACCCGAAGAGGGATATGAAGAACAATACCCCCCGACAGAACTGCGAACCATCCAGGACTGGATTGTAAAACGCCAGCTCTCCGGCATTGAAGGTGTGGTGGAAGTCAATACGATGGGTGGTTTCCTCAAGCAGTATGAAGTCGCTGTGAACCCAAATATGCTCAAATCCATCGGCATCAGTATTACCGATGTCTATGATGCACTGCAAAACAGCAACGAGAACACGGGCGGGGCCTACATCGAGAAAAACCCAAGCACGTACTACATCCGCACCAACGGCATCGCCAAAACGCTGGCCGACATTGAGAATATCGTGGTGGATGTGCGCAACGGCAGGCCCATATTGATAAAAGATGTGGCCAAGGTGCAGTTCGGCAAAGCCCCCCGCTACGGCGCATTGACCCGTGACGGCGAAGAGGCCGTCGGTGGCCGGGTAATGATGCTCAAAGGCGCCAATTCCGCAGCCGTCACGGAACGGGTCAAGGAACGGGTCGTCCAAATCCAGAAATCCCTGCCGGAAGGGGTGGTGATAGAACCTTACCTCGTGAGGGACAAACTGGTGTCCACAGCCATTGGGACGGTACAGAAAAACCTGTTGGAAGGGGGCCTGATAGTCGTATTTATTTTGGTGCTGATGCTTGGCAACTGGCGGGCGGGGCTGATAGTCGCCTCAGTCATCCCTTTGGCGATGCTGTTTGCCGTTTCAATGATGAACGTGCTGGGCATCTCCGCTAACCTGATGAGCTTGGGGGCGATAGATTTCGGGCTGATAGTGGACGGGGCAGTCATCATCGTCGAGGCGATAGTCCACCGGTTGCAGGTGGGCTTTGCCGGGAAAAAACTGACCGCCGCCCAGATGGACAAGGAGGTGCAGACCGCCTCCATAAAAATAAGGAGTTCGGCGGCCTTTGGCGAAATCATCATCCTGATGGTCTATATCCCCATCCTCGCCCTGGTCGGTATAGAAGGCAAGATGTTCAAGCCGATGGCGCAAACGGTCATGCTGGCCATAGGGGGTGCCTTGGTACTTTCCCTTACATATGTCCCCATGATGGCAGCCCTTTTTCTGAACAAAAAGGTGTCCGATAAGAAGACCATTGCCGACCGCATCATTGCCTTCAACCAAAGGCTGTACACCCCCGTGCTGAACTTGGCCTTGAGGTTCAAGGCTGCGATTGTGCTGGCCACCATTGCCCTTTTTGCCATCAGCCTTTTTGTTTTCAGCCGGATGGGGGGCGAGTTCATCCCCACCCTGGAAGAAGGCGATTTGGCTATGCAGCAAATCCTGCCACCTGGCACCTCGCTTTCGCAGGGCATCGAGATGTCCAAAATGATTCAGAACAAGCTGATGGACGAATTCCCGGAAATCGAGGACATCGTCACCAATATCGGTGCTGCCGAAATACCCACCGACCCGATGCCTGTGGAAATAGGGGACTATGTCATTGTGATGAAGCCGAAAGACGAGTGGACTTCGGCCTCCACCCGGCAAGAAATGTTTGAAAAAATCGAGGAATCCCTGAGCGTCATCCCGGGAGTCGGCTATGAGTTTTCACAGCCTATCCAGCTGCGTTTCAACGAACTGATGACAGGCTCCAAGGCCGACATCGCCATCAAGCTGTACGGACAGGATTTGGAACTGTTGTACAGCAAGGCCAAGGAAGCTGAAAAAATCATCACCAAAATTGACGGGGTGGGCACGGTCAATGTCGAGCAGACCATCGGCATGCCGCAAATCATCATCAATTTCAAGTACGATAAAATGGCGCAGTACGGCCTGCAGGTGAAGGAGGTCAACCAAGTGGTCAGGGCTGCCTTTGCCGGGGAAAGTGCCGGGATTGTTTACGAAGGCGAAAGGCGCTTCGATTTGGTGGTAAGGCTGGACGAATCCTACCGCAAAGACCTTGGCAATGTTCAGAACCTGTACATCACCCTGGACAACGGCACACAAGTGCCATTGCAGGCCGTTGCGGATGTGGAACTGATTGACGCTCCCATGCAGATTTCGAGGGAAAACACCAACCGCAGGATCGTCATTGGCGTGAACGTGGGGGATACCGATGTCGAAACGTTGGTAGGGAAAATCCAGACGGAACTGGATGCCAAGGTCGAGTTGCCAACTGGCTATTACTTCACTTACGGAGGCCAGTTTGAAAACCTGAAGGCAGCCAACGCCCGCCTGATGATAGCCGTCCCGCTGGCGCTGGCTCTCATTTTTATCATGCTCTTTTTCACCTTTGGTTCGGTGTCCCAGGCTGCTTTGATATTCACCGCCATCCCGCTTTCCGCCATCGGCGGCATCTGGGCTTTGGAGTTGCGGGGGATGCCTTTCAGTATATCGGCGGGCATTGGGTTTATTGCCCTGTTCGGGGTGGCCGTGCTGAACGGCATCGTGCTGATTGGTTATTTCAACCAATTGAAAGAGGAAGGGATGACCAATATCTATGAGCGCATCATCAAAGGAACAAGCGTCCGGCTACGGCCTGTCCTGATGACCGCTTCGGTCGCTTCGCTGGGCTTTTTGCCAATGGCACTTTCCAACTCCGGGGGGGCAGAAGTACAACGCCCACTGGCCACCGTAGTGATTGGTGGATTGATAACGGCCACTTTTTTAACCCTTGTGGTACTCCCCATTTTGTACAGTTGGCTGGCGAAGTGGAAAGAGCGAAAACATGGGACAGCGGCGGGCGCTACCGGGGCGATGATTTTGCTCCCCTTGCTGTTTGTAGGCTTGCAGGCCCAGGCCCAGCAACGGCCTCTCTCAGCTGACGAAGCGGTGCAAATGGCCTTGGCCAACCACCCGTCCATCCGGGCCGCCAACCTGCAAGTCCAGCAAAGCCAGGCCTTGCAAAACCTGCCCTATAGCCCCGGGATGACGGACATCAGTTACCAGGGCAACGGGCTGTACCGGGAAAACGGACAGCGGGTCAACCAGTTCGGTTTTGTGCAAAACATCCCCAACCCGGCCGTCAACAAAGCCCACAATGCGCTCCAGGACGAGATGGTGAAATCGAACTCCCTGCATAAATCGCTGACCGAAAGCGAACTGCGCCTACAGGTGCGGCAGGTTTACTTCGACCTCCAGCAGAAAATGGAACTGAGGGCGCTTTACCAACGGCTTGCCCAGACTTATTCCAGCTATTTTGAAATAGCCAGAAAAAGGGTGGAAGTCGGGGCAACCAATGCCATCGAGACGCTGACCATCCAATCAGCCATGAACGAGTACAGGCTGTTGGAGCGGCAGGCCGGCATGGAAATATCCACGCTGGAGCAGCAGCTCAGGGTGCTGCTGAACACGGACGAAAACGTGACCGCCACCGATAGTTTCCAGATGCTGCCCTACGCCGGGCCGACCGGGGCCAACACGCTGCGGGTACAGTTGGCGCAGCAACAGATGGAGGTGGAACAAGCCGTCGTGCCCGTGATTAAGTCGAGCATGAAACCCGGTTTCAATTTCGGCTATTCTGCCCAGAACTACTTCGACGGCGGGTGGCTGTACGGGGCACAGGCCGGGGTGCAAATTCCTTTGTTCAACAAGCCGGTAAAAAAACGGCTGGAAGCCCAGCAGTTGCAGGTGGAAGTGGCCGGCGCCCGCTACGAGGCGGAACGGCTCAACGCCAGCCAGCAACTGCTCTCGGTGGACAATGCCATCCGGCTGTACGCAGAAGGCGTCAATTATTACCGGGAGCAACTGGAATCCATCAACCCGGAAATCGAGCGGATATCCGAACTGAACTACCAAGCGGGGGAATTGTCCTACCTCGAACTGCTCAACACCCTGAACCTGTTGGCCAGCAACAACAAGAGCTACTGGGAACAGGTGCTGGCCCACAACCAGGCTGTGGCGCTTTATCAATTCTTTTCAAATCAATAAAATCATTTTTTAAGATGAAAATCATAAATCGTTCAATCATATCAATGCTGTCGGTAGCGGTCGTGCTGCTGCTTTTTTCCTGTGGCCACGAACACACTGAAGGGGACGGCCACAACCACGGGGGTGAAACATCGGGCCATGCAAAAGATGACGGGCATGGGCATGGCCAAGAGGAAGGACATGAGGAAGGCGAAATCCACCTCACGCAAGCACAGATAAAAACCATGAACATCCAGTTCGGCGGTTTCTCACAGATAAAAATCAATGACTTCGTAAGTGCTACGGGGACTCTGGGCCTGCCACCCAATGCGCTGACTTCCGTAAGCGCAAAGGCAAGTGGTTTTATCAAAGAGAGCAAAAAATACGTGGAGGGCAGTTATGTAAAAAAAGGAGTCATCATGGCCTATTTGGAAAACCCCGAATTTATCCAGTACCAACGGGAATACCTCGAAACAGCCGCCGAACTGACCTTTTCCCGGCAAGAACTGGCCCGTCAGAAAACCTTGGTGGAGTCTAATGCCGGGGTTGAAAAGAACCTGCAAAAGCTTCAGGCCGAGGTCAACATGAAAACGGCGACCCTGAAAGGGATAGGCAAACAGTTGGCCTATCTGGGCATCAATGTATCTGACCTAACGCCCGACAATATCGTTGAACGCATAGCGATTATCTCCCCGATGGCAGGCTATATCACTTCCATTAAAATGCACGATGGGATGTATGTCACACCAGAATTGGAGCTCATGGAAATCGTCAATGAAAACCATCTCCACCTCGAACTGGATGTTTTTGAAAATGACATTGCCCGTGTAAAAGAAGAGCAGGTAATTAGTTACACCGTCCCAGCCTTGGGCAACACTGTTTATGAGGGCGAAGTACATGTTATCGGCAAAGAATTCAATACCGAGAACAAGACCGTCCGCATCCACGGCCATTTGGAAAAAGAGCGTCCAAGGTTCATCAAAGACCTGTTTGTGGAAGCCAAAATCTGGCTCACCGACCAAACGGTGCAGGCATTGCCGGAAAAGGCGGTCATCAAAGATGGCGCTTCTTCCTACATCTATGTGGCGGACAACCAGGAAGGTGGCGAGGAGGTAAAGTTTGAAAAGGTGATGGTCGTCCCCGGCGTTACCGACAAAGGTTTTACCGCTGTAAAATTGATTGGTGAAATACCGGAAGGGATGAGGATTGTGACAGAAGGGGCATTCTTCGTTTACGCCCAATCAAAGGCGGGGGAGTTGGAGCATGAGCACTAAAACTCAAAACTGAACCAGAATGGTTGGTTGTGACCGTGCGATTTAAAAATCACCCGGTTGCTTCCAACGGCACAACTATATAAGCGACTATGAAAAAAATAAAAATCGAAATACCCGTATTGTTACCATCGGTCTCTGATGAAAAAGACCGATGTGTAGCCCGCCTTATCCATAATTTGGAAAACGAAAATGGTATAGAAGAGGCTCATATTGAAGAGGGGAAACCCGCGTTGATTTGCATTCATTACCATCCCGATAAACTCTCAATTCAAAAGGTAAAAAAAATAGCCAAACAAACAGGAGCTACTTTGACAAATCGCTTTCGGCATGCTTTGTTGGAGGTCAAAGGTATCCGTCACCAACGCCATGCCCGAAGTATCGGTGATTCATTAATGAAGGAAACTGGAATCGTTGAAGCAGCTGCCTCTGCTGCTGGCGTACTGCGACTGGAATGGGATACGGAAAAAGTAAAGGAAGCGGAAGTTTTGGCAGCAGTTAAGAAAACAGGGCTGAAGATCAGCAAAGAAACCAAACATGAACACAAACACAAAGAAGGGGATGGGCATGACCATGCACATGGTGGTTTTCTGGGAGAAAATACGGAACTCTATTTTTCCATTGGCAGCGGCGTTTTTTGGCTTACAGGTTTAATTCTTTCTTTCCAGTCTGGTATTTCCGAGACACTAACTACGGGGCTATTTGTGGTTGCGCTTATTTTAGGAGGTTATTTTACCCTCTTAGAAGCCATTGAAACGATTAGAAAGGGGAAATTTGAGATAGATTTTCTGATGTTAGTGGCAGCAGCCGGCGCGGCTGCACTTGGAAAATGGGAAGAGGGAGCTTTATTGTTGTTTTTATTCAGCTTAGGACATTCGCTGGAAAAGTACGCCATGAACAAAGCCAGAAAATCCATTGCGGCGCTTTCAGATTTAGCCCCACCAACTGCATTAGTCAAACGGAATGGGGAAACGATTGAAGTCGGTATAGAAGAATTGGAATTAGGAGATACTATCGTGGTCAAGCCCAATTCTAAAATCGCAGCGGATGGAGTTGTTATTAGTGGTAATAGCGCAGTCAATCAAGCTCCTATTACAGGGGAAAGTGTTCCAGTAGAAAAATACCCCGTAGCTAATCCTGATACTATCAATGACCTCCAGAATTTATCTGCTGAAAACAGAGCTTTTGCAGGTACTATCAATGGTAGTGCTGCACTTGAAATTAAAGTATTGAAGTTGGCAAAAGACAGTACGCTTTCCAGATTAGTGGAATTGGTCAAAGAAGCCGAAACCCAAAAATCCCCCACTCAGCAGCTAACCGATAAATTTGAACGATACTTCGTACCTGCTGTATTGATTTTGGTGTTCTTGCTGCTATTTGCCTTTTTAGTGATTGACGAAACTTTTGCCGATAGTTTTTATCGGGCAATGGCGGTGCTTGTAGCTGCCTCACCCTGTGCTTTAGGCTATTTCTACACCGAGCGCAGTATTGGCAGGTGTAGCAAGGGCAGCCCGTCAGGGTGTACTGATTAAAGGAGGGTCGTCCGTTGGAAGACCTTGGCGGACTGACTGCTGTGGCTTTTGATAAGACAGGAACCTTAACCGAGGGCAAACCTAAATTGACCAATGCTATTCCTTTTGGTGAAAGTACCAAAGAAGGATTGTTGACTGTTGCCGTTGCTGTAGAAGAATTGAGTGACCACCCTTTAGCGGGTGCGATTGTAAAAGGAGGAAAAGCGGAATTAGGTGATATCAATATACCTGATGCTCAAAACCTTGAGGCATTGACTGCACGAGGTATCAAAGCCAAACTGGAAAACAAAACGGTTCATATTGGCAATCGTAGATTATTTAAAGAGTTGACCGGAAACGAAGTGCCCACCGAACTTGACCAACAAATGGCAAAATTGGAAGCAGAGGGTCATACCGCTATGATAGTTCATCAAGATAACCAATACCTCGGCATTATCTCGGTCATGGATGTAGCCCGCCCCGAAGCGGCATCCACCCTAAAGAAGTTAAAGCAAATAGGTATCAAACGGATGGTCATGCTCACAGGAGACAACCAGAAAGTGGCAGATGCAGTAGCCAAGAACATAGGAATCACTGACCCTATGGGGAATTTATTACCTGAAGATAAGGTCAGTTCCATTGAAAAATTAAAACAGGAGGAAGGTAAAGTAGCCATGATAGGCGACGGTGTAAATGATGCCCCTGCTATGGCAAAAAGTACGGTCGGGATTGCGATGGGTGCAGCGGGTTCGGATGTAGCTCTGGAAACGGCAGACATTGCATTGATGGCAGACCGATTAGATAATCTCCCTTTTGCCATTGGACTAAGCAGAAAAGCCAAAGGGATTATTAAACAGAACCTTTGGATTAGCCTTGGTATGGTAGCCATTCTTGTTCCGCTGACTTTATTTGGAGTTGCACAAATTGGGGCGGCGGTAATTGCTCACGAGGGGTCAACTTTGGTGGTAGTGGCTAATGCGCTGCGGCTTTTGGCGTACAAAAATGAAAGTTAACATGCTATATAACTGCAATTTCATTGCATTGAAAATCTCGATAATTTTGTAGAAAAAAATAATGAGAACAGAAGTGTATTTATTCCTCTTTTTACTGGTCTATTTCTTCTTTGTCTTTTTCCTGCGGTCTTATCTGCTTTGGAAAAGAACAGGGGTAAACCCTTTGACCTTTAACAAATCAGATGATGCACATGGCTATAATGGAAAGGTGTTTACCTTCATTTCCCTATTGGAATTTGTGGTGGTGTTTATCTATGCCTTTAAAAACGAATGGTATCAATACCTTTTACCATTTTGGTATTTGGAACACGACTACTTGAAATATATCGGCTGGGGCTTATTGATATTATCTCTTGTTTTGGTTTGGGTCGCTCAATCTCAAATGGCAAATTCTTGGCGCATTGGAATTGACGATAAGAACGAAACCGAACTTGTAACAAATGGCTTATTTTCCATTTCAAGAAACCCGATTTTTCTCGGTATTATGATAGCTAATATTGGTCTGCTTTTAATCATTCCAAATGCCTTTACCTTGCTCATTGTTTCGCTTTCAACAGTAAGTATCAATACACAGATAAGATTGGAAGAAGCCTTTTTGAAAATCAGTCATGGTCAGGAATATGAGGACTATATAAAAAAAGTTAGACGCTGGATGTGATTTACCTATTACAGCCATAAAAAAACTCAAAAGTTTCCTTGTTTGTTAAAATTTATCGTTCTTTGATAATATTTTTAAGCTAACCTAAAAATATTATTTTAACAGACTAAAAATGAAACTCAAAAGCGTTACAACTTCTTTGTTCCTCGTATTGATAGGGCTTCTCTTATTCTTCTCTTGTGAAGATATATTACCTTCTGCACCAAAAGAAAATGAAGTTTTGGATGGACAAATGGAAGGATTGTCGCATGCCCAAACCCGTTTGTTTTTGGAAGGGGATGAAGCCTTTTCAGAGGTGTTCACACCTGAAAAGGGATTGGGGGCATACTTTGTAACTCCCTCTTGTTTCAGTTGCCATTCGGGTGATGGCAAAGGACATCCTTCTACTACCTTGACCAGATTTGGCAGGTGGGAAAATGGGCAATTCGACCCGTTGACGCATCTTGGTGGAGGGCAATTGCAAAACAGGGCTATTGCTGGCTTCGAGGCAGAGGTAATTCCTGCCGAAGCAAATGGCATTGCAAGATTCACCCCACCCGCAGTTACAGGTTTGGGGTTGCTGGCTGCTGTCCCCGATGCCACACTTCTTGAATTAGCCGACCCTGACGATACGGATGGTGACGGAATCTCTGGAAGGGTCAATTATATCGAGCCGCCCGATTTTTTTAGTCCGTTGGAATGGCATATTTCTGATGGCGAAGGACGGTATATTGGCAGGTTCGGTAAAAAAGCAGCAGCCATTGATTTGTTACACCAAACGGTCAATGCCTACAAACAGGATATGGGCATTACTTCGGATTTTGATATGGAAGACCCTATCAATTATGCGGTTTCGGCTCAACAAACCGACCTTATACCCGACCCTGAAATCTCTGCTGCTACGGTTCAAAGTGTTGTTTTTTACCTCCGCACCCTAAAAGCCCCAATTCCTCGTGATGAATTAGATGCCAATGCACAATTGGGCAAACAACTTTTCAATGAAATTGAATGTAGCAAATGCCATTTACCAACCATGAAAACAGGTATTAGTGATATTGAAGTATTATCAGAAGTTGAGTTTCATCCTTACACAGATTTGCTGTTACATGACATGGGTGAAGAACTAAATGATAATTATACAGAAGGTATTGCCGAAGCTGCGGAATGGCGGACACCTCCTTTATGGGGATTGGGTTTATCTCCTGATGCACAAGGGGGCGGTTATTTTCTGATGCACGACGGCAGAGCCACAAGCATCGAAAAAGCCATATTACTGCATGGCGGGGAAGCATCGAATAGCCGAACCAATTATCAGGAGCTTTCCCCTTCTGATAAAGAAGCCCTTATCGCTTTTCTGGAAAGTTTGTAAAAATAAAAAAAATGGACAGGAAGGATTTTTTTAAAAACTGTGTGAGATTGGCTGGTGCTGGTATGTTGATTCCACTTCTCGGACAGTCTTGTAAAGGCATTGCCTATATTTCTCATTCAACAGATTCCAAAGGAGTTTTGGTCAAAAAAGCAGATTTGGCAGACCATCCTTTTGTCTTGATTCAACCCGCCAACCTGTCCGCTCCTATTTTTTTAACTAAACTGGAAAACAACGAATATTCCGCCCTTCTGCTGCAATGTACCCATAGGGCTTGTGAAGTTCGACCTACTGGACAGGAATTAGAATGTCCCTGTCATGGAAGTGTTTTCAGTCATACAGGGGAGGTACTTGAAAGCCCTGCGGAGCGTCCATTGCGCCGATTTCAGGTCTTGGAGGACGGCGAAAACCTTTATATCAAATAGCTTATGAAACCAATATTTATTCTTTTAATAGGGTTAATGACTTCCCAATGGTTGACAGCCCAAGATGTTGACAGTCTCAACCTCACCAATAAAGATGCGGTCTATCAGCGACCCTTTATTTTTGAAGGACAAAGGGGAAACCTGAGTGCGGCAGTAGGCGGTTATCTGGAAGCCAATACCAATTATTTTTCAACGGACGGCATCAGCGAAGGTTTTTCAATGGAAATGCGCCGTTTCAATATTTTCTTGTATTCCACCATTAAAGAGCGAATTAAATTTATTTCCGAATTGGAGTTTGGGCATGGAACGGAAGAAATTGAATTGGAAACGGCTTTACTTGATTTTGAACTGCATCCGAGCCTGATTTTCAGGGCAGGAATTGTATTAGTACCAATTGGTTATTTTAATCAAAATCACGACAGTCCAAAATGGGAGTTCATTGACCGACCTTTGGTTTCAACCAATTTAATTCCTTCAACTTATTCCGATGTTGGGTTTGGATTGCATGGGACTATCCCATTTCAAGGGTTATCATTTACTTATGAAACCTATCTTGTCAATGGCTTACAGGAAGGTATCATTACCAATGAAGAAAACCGCACCTTTTTAGCGGCTGGCAAAGGGGAAGAACGTTTTGGAGAAGATAATAACGGCTCACCTACTTTTACGACAAGACTTGCCCTCAAAAAAAGAAAATTCGGTGAAATAGGTATTTCTGGATACGTCGGCAATTACAATATTTTCAAAAAAGATGGATTGCCCATTGATGAAAGGAGGAGCTTATTTATCGGAGCATTGGATTATAATTTTTCTCTCAAAAAACTAAAATGCTTGGGCGAGGTTGCATTCATAAAAGCGAACATTCCTTCTGATGTAGGACAAAATTTTGGTAATACTCAATGGGGATTCCACACCGACCTGATATATCCACTTTGGCAGGGGACATTGTTCAGATGGCAAAACATCATTCTAAATGCAGCCTTACGATTTGAATATCTCGATTACAATGTTGGCGAGTTCAAAGAAACCGAAAGCAATATATCTGACCATCTTTATTCCATTATGCCAAGTATTGGTTTGCGGTTCTCTCCAAATACACTTTTGAGAATGAATTATCGGTATCAATGGGATACCGACCTGTTTGGCAATCCTCCTGCAAAAACGGCTGGGTTTCAGTTTGGGTTTGCGAGTTATTTTTAACAAAATAAAATGAGTTATGGAGCGGGGATGATATTCAATCGTAGATGTCATTAATGTTGAAATGAAACGGTATTTTTGGACTTTATAACATTTAAGTTACGTGACAAAAGTCAACGCTTCTTCTGCTTTTACTCATCGTTTTCCCTTCAACATTTACCTTACTTTGGACTGTTTTAATTAAGCAGTTCCCCGGTGGATTTTGAGTTGCTCCCAACTGAAAAAACACATGGGGAATTCAGCTTTTTTAGAAACCAAAAATTTCAAACATGAAAAAATTATTGATTGTCCTTTTGGGACTCGGATTCGCCTCGCTGTACTTCTCATGCAACGAGGACAACAACCCCCTGCCAACACCAATACAACAAGAAGAATTGCTTATTGAGCAAATTGTAACTGCTCCGACAGTGGAGGCGGTCGGCGTACAGGACTTGCCTGCTTCAATTTTAAATTACGTGCAAGCGAACCATGTACCTTTAGAAATTGATTTGGCATTCCATGCATCTCCACATGGTTACGAGGTTTTTCTGGAAAACGGGCTATGCCTTTATTTTGACGAGAACGGCGACCACCTCAACCACGACAACATGCACGGCGATATGGGTAATCATCATGGCGGTGGTGACCATGGCATCAATTTCTGTCTGGCCGGGGATACCCTAAATGTTGCCGCCCTGCCGCAAGATGTGATTGATTATATTACTGCCAATCATTCCGGGGCGAGTGTTGTCACTGTAGTTGTAAAGCCCAGCGGTAATTTGGCAGTGGAAATCAGTACAGGGGATATTTTGATGTTCGGGCCGAATGGAGGTTATTTCCATGATTGTGATATGCAGGCGACTGGCGGCCACGGGCATGGACACGGCAACATAGGCAACCCTGGTTGGCATTGCGACCCTGACGGAGGCATGGGCGGAGGGCATGGTGGGCCAATGGGGCATGGAAACCATGGTGGAATGGACAATCATTCCGGCCCGGGCGAACACTGCTGGGGCGGCACGAGCATCACCATTGATGACCTTCCAGCAGCTATCACTACTTATATAAACGACAACCACGCCGATGCTACCATTGAACACGTCATGCAGACATTCAATAACAATTATTTCCTGCGGTTGTCAGACTGTGCGAGGCTGGTATTCGATGTGGATGGGAACATTCTATTTGATAGTGGTGATTAATAATTAAGAATTATAACCAATCATTTTAATATCGGACAAGGAATAATTGACCCCAAAATGGTCAATTATTCCTTGTCCGTTGCTTAGCCAAAAAATTTAATCATGAAAAGAACAATCACCCTCCTTTCATTATTCCTATTTATTTTCCTTTTTGGTTGTGTTGAAACGACCGAACTTGTAACCGAGCCAAACCAGAGTCCGGCTCTTGCCCTGAAGTCACCATCTTCAGGAGGCAACTCAAATGGGTACTCATGGCAAAACCACAGCGCACCGTTTGACTTTCTTTTTGGCAATCACATTGACACCCATCAACAAACCAAAGAGTTGGGCAATGGCCAACTTCAAGGCTTTTTTTACATTACATTCAACGGCAATGAGACTGGGGATGGCATACCAGAAGCGACTCATGGCAATTGTAATATGAATCCCGGTTGTACAGTTGGTTGGAATTTACATGGTATTCCAGTCCAGGCAACGCTTGTTGCACATGGAGAGGGGCAGCACCCTACATGGTGCATCGACCCGGATGACATGCCCAATCAGCAAGGCTATACGCATTTCCATTGGCTGGGTGCGCCGGAACATGCTGGTGGCATTGGATTAGGCGAGACTTATGAGGGCTATCTATTGAAGCTTACAGCACATGAAACATTTTTCTTCAAGCACCACGGTGGTTTTCTGGTTACACCAGGTATAGATTATGAAACCCATGCAAACGTAGTGACGGAATGTGATTAGGAATAGGAAATTATTTAACCTTTAATTATTCCATCCTAACATCCAAGAACAGTTAGAGCGAAATCCCTTTCAATTAACAATTGTGTGCATCCTTAACTGGCCGTCCTCTGCCATTACCGCAGGCGGTAAAAATGAGTTCAGTTATTTTTAGTTCGTCCAAATTACTTTAAAGCTTACGATTACGGGGATTGACAAAACTTTGCTTGAATGAGGAAAAGTGATTATGGTAGGAAGGTTTTTCAGGCAAGTAAATAGAGGGCTTTCTAAAAATCGTCTTTTTAGAAAGCCCCTTTTTATTAATCCATCATCTTAAACTCAAGGTAATTGCCGCCCAATTCTGGCGAGATACGAAAAGCAATTTTGTAATAGCCCGGTTCAAGCCAAACCCCATTTGGGGCAGAAGGAGTGCCACAGATACCACGGCAGGCAGAAGCGGTGTAATATTTTTTTCCATCAATGGTGCCCACTGTTTCAATCAGGGCATAGTTAAACTGTTGGCCCAGTTTCTCATAGCGGAAATATTCATCGGATGTTTTCCCTTTTTTCAGAAAGCCCACCTCAGCTTTACTGACCACTAAATCCTCCACATCTTGGCCACTTTTATTGACATACTTCACCATTACGGCATCTGGGGTCGGCAAGTTGGCGTCTTCTTGTTTACAAGCCGACAACAAAAGAAAAGGGGCCAAAAGGAGTACAAGGAATTGCTTTTTCATAAGTGCATTTTTAAGAGTGATTAGGAATTAAGGCATAACTGCCAGGAACACAAATTTAAACTCAGGCATCCATCTTATGGTATCCCCTTTTTGTCGAGTTTTGGACAACTGATCTGTAAGATGATCTCTCTTAACGGCCAATTGTCCAAAACTCGACAATCGCAATTTCCCTTAGTGATAATCATCACCTTTGACGATGCTATCCCTACCTAAATTTGGGGTTTAGCAAATAAAACCACCGATAATGAGCCGCATCTATATTTCCCTTTTTTCTGTTCTACTGATCTCTTCAATTTTATCCGCTCAAAATCCACTTGCCATCCCACCAGTACTTTCAGGTACTACCTTCGAACTGAACCTACAAAACGGGAGCCGGACGTTTTTTCCCGGCTTTGCCACCTCTACGATGGGCGTCAATGGCGATCTGCTCGGCCCGACACTCGTACTGAATGCCGGGGATGTGGTGACCATGAATGTCCACAACAACCTTGGTGAAGAAACTACCATCCATTGGCATGGTATGCACGTTTCCGCTGCCAATGATGGAGGACCACACACCGTCATTGAGGCCGGAACGACCTGGTCACCGGAATTTGAGGTGTTGGACAAGGCAGGCACCTACTGGTACCATCCACACCTGCATGAGAAAACGGCAGAGCATGTGACCAATGGCATTGCCGGCTTTATCTTCGTGAAAGATGTAGAAGAAGCAGCGCTGGACTTGCCCCGGACTTATGGAGTGGACGATTTCCCCATCGTCCTGCAATCGAGGGCTTTTGATGCCGACAAGCAGTTCATTGTGGAGACAGCGGCAGATGACCTTATGATGGTGAACGGCACATTGGATGCCTACCTGGAAGCACCTGCCCAAGTGGTGCGCCTGCGCCTGCTCAACGGCTCTACCAACCGCACTTATAACCTGGGCTTTGAGGACAATCTCTCTTTCTCGCAAATCGCTTCGGATGGAGGGCTGTTGGATGCTCCGGTTTCCTTTACCCGGCTACAGTTGTCCCCCGGTGAACGGGCGGAAATTTTAGTCAACCTCGCTGGGATGGAAGGTCAGTCCACCCAATTGATGAGCTATTCTTCCGAACTTCCAAACGGGATTTATGGGGCAGCCAATCCCACGGTCATGCCAATGGGCAGTATCACCGGGTATGCGGCCAACCCTTTGAACGGAAGTGATTTCAACATACTGCAAATCAACGTGGGCCCGGCCACTGCCAATGCAGTTACCGACATACCGACAAACCTTGTCACCAACTCCCCGTATTCCGAAGCCGACGTGCAGGCCACCCGAGGACTGATTTTTCAGCCTCAGCAGATGGGGCCGACGGGCATGGTTAACGGCCCGTTTGTTTTCAACGGCGAATCCTTTGACATGGAGGTGATTAACCTGGAAATACCGCTTAACAATACGGAGATATGGGAACTGACCAACATGACCGCCATTTCCCATCCCTTTCACATCCACGATGTCCAGTTTTACATTTTGGATATCAACGGTGCTTCGCCTCCAGCCAGTATGCGGGGCAGGAAGGATGTGGTGATGGTTCCACCAATGGGCGGCACGGTGCGTTTCATTACCAAGTTCGAAGATTTTGCCGACCCCGATGTGCCCTACATGTACCATTGCCACATGCTCTCGCATGAGGACGACGGCATGATGGGGCAGTTCCTGGTGATTGGAAATGCCACAGCGAGCGAAGAAACATTAGGACATGCCTCTTTCAATCTTGAAGTGTATCCCAATCCTGTTGGTGTCAAAACCGTTCAGATAAACCTAAACTTGCCTGAAGCTGGAAACTTGGAAATGGTAGTGCATGGTACTTCTGGGCGGGTACTGTCAACTTTTGATTTTCAGGAAAAAAGTGTTGGCCCACACACGCTCGAACTGAATCTCCCCGAGGGATTAGCTGCCGGAGTTTACATGATAAACGCCCGCCTGAACGGACGAATTATCAGCACCGGGAAGGTGGTTGTAAAATGATGATTGAAAACTGTTCGTGCTTTGCGTGTAGACAAATAGCCGAACATGACTATTTATTTCATAATGTTATTTATGTTAAATACAGTTATATATTTATTTGTCTTGTGGCAAAAAAACCGGGCACCAAACCGTGTTTTTATGTCAAAATCAAAGAAGCCATTCTATGGCCTACGAACAAAAAGACAAATCGTCCATGAATACTTCGATTCATCAGCTTCAATGAGCGAACTGTCCGAGCTGTACGGCGTCCTCGGCAGCAACACAGTTGCGGATTGGTTGAGGAAATACGGAAATTTGAGTCCGTCCAAATTCTCAAACCCACCGATCATGAGCAAACCACACGCCCCCGCAGAGGATAAACAAAAACGGCGCAGAAGGTACAAGACCGATGAACAGCTGCGTGTCGGCGAACTGGAATCGGATCTCGAGGCCGCCCGCCAGAGGGTGCGGTTCTATTCCGTGGCACTTGACCTGCTCAATGAGGCGGGCAAAGAGCTGACCGGGATAGACCTTTTAAAAAAAATTGGGTCCGAATTGTCGAGGAAAGCTCAAAAACAGGGGTCATGAGTATCAAAAGAGCCTGTAAATTGTTGGGGTACGCCCGGTCGGCCTACTATGAAGTCCGAAACAACCGCTGTGAGTTCCTGCTGAAAAGCCGATCCGTTGAAGCATTTATTCTGGAAAGGACGGCTGCGATCCGCAGGGAAATGCCCCGCATAGGCGGCCATAAGCTCTACTACCTGATAAAGCAGGATGCAGCGGGGGGCGGGTACAAATTCGGCGAAAAAAAGCTGTTTTCCGTCCTGCGGGAACACGGCCTGCTCGTCAAAAAGCGAAAAAAGCATGTTTTCACCACGGACAGCAGCCATTGGCGCAACCAGTTCGACGACCTGATCAAAGAAACGAAGGCCGGGCGGCCGGAACAGATATGGGTAGCGGACATAACCTATTTCCGGACAAGTGCCGGTTACCTTTACGGACACCTGGTGACCGATGCCTATTCCAAAAAACTTATGGGATGGGCCGTATCAGAAGACATGGCGGCAGCCTCTACCCTGCTGGCCCTGAAAATGGCAATCAAAAACCGGGCTTATAACGGACCGCTGATCCATCATTCTGACCGGGGGACACAGTATCTGTCAGAACTTTATACCGGGTATCTAAAAAAGCACGGTATCCGGATCAGCGTCACCCAAAACGGCAGCCCTTATGACAACCCGGTGGCAGAACGAATCAACGGGATACTGAAAGGCGAGTTTGGGTTCGAGGGAAATGTCAAAAACCTGAAACATGCAAGAGAGCTTTTGGAAAGAGCGGTGCATATTTACAATGACAAACGGCCCCACTTCAGCAACCACATGTTGACCCCGAACCAGATGCACAAGCAAAGGAACCTCAAACCAAAAACTTGGGAAATGACAACCGAAGCCGATTAGTTTTTAACCTGTCCGGTTTTTCTGCTATAAGACAATTTGATAATCAATTACTTATTTTAAATACCATAACCCACCCCAACTCATTTCGTACTGCGCCAACACCATCCGGAATTTAGGGCTGAAAACAGGTTGGTTCACTTGGATGATGCCTTGATAAAAATGTTCCTCTTTAGGAAACCCGCTGATTTTTGGCGGTGGCGTCCGGTCAACCCAATTTTTTTCATCAAAAACTTCATCCACTCTGTAAAGTGCCAGTTCGGGGATGGTTGGTTTGCTTTCCTTCCAAAGGTTTTCCATTTTTTCCCACTCAAGAATTTGGAACAGTGGAATTGCTGGTGCCGGATGGAGGTCAAAGAATGACGGAATTTTCCAAGCCGAACGAGCAGCGTCCAGGTATTGGCTTTCCATCAAATGGGCATTGACAAACGAACACCCAAAACAATCATATTCAAAACCCAGTGATTTTTCCCAATCAATCACATCCCTCCATTCACCATGATAGTTGTAAAAAAGGTAAACCGGGATGCCTTGCTTTTTGATGGCATATTCGATGAGTGCGTGAATTTGGTATTTCCCGCCCGATTGATGACTGATTTTTTCGTACTTACCTGATGGATACACACTTTTGGCTTGGGCTGGGAACAAGATGTACCCATCCTTGCTGAACAAATATTTCAACATCATTCCCGTTGGTGTTTTCGTCCCTGGCTTCGAGCAGGCGCATGGAGGGATTACTTGTTAACTGGGCGAACTCCAAGAACTCAAAAATCAGGTTCTGGGTAATCGTTGTCTCGTAGGTCTTCAGCTCGTTTTTGAATTTCTGGCTGAAGCCAAGGCGCTTCCATACGTTTTTGGAAAAAACCTTCAGCCACGTTTCGAGGTTGATTGATTTGAAATAATCTTTGAGGTGGTCTTCCATTTTTGCAGCATTGATGTTTTGATTAACAGTAAATGTAAATGACATCTCAAAATATCTACCTGGAACTTCCAATTTAGATACTCCGTTTAAAGCCATAAAAATTAATTTTACATGAAAAATTTCACTACGCTTTCCAGTTCAGAATGCTCTGTATATTACACAGAGGTCATCAAAAATGCGGAGGCCAAGTTCAATTCTGCAGATAAAATTGCCGAACATGGGGATTATGGTACTGCACTTTCCACCCAAATTATAGGTCTGGAAGAACTCATCAAGGCTCTTGTTTTATTTGCGGATGGGAAAGGCTTTGAATTCAGGAACGTAGCAGGCATGAACGGTGTTTTCAGAAACCATGGGTTAAGGTATCTGTTCTCCTTCTTCCTTTTTGTTTTCAGCGTTTTTGGCGAAACACTCCAAGAAGGAATGAACTATGTGATGAAAAAAGCTGAAAGTGATGAAGGGGTGGCTCAATTTAAAGCCATGCAGTCAGACCGAGAGGAATTCTTCCATAAATACATCCTTCCACATTTAGTTGAAAGACTGCAGTACGTGCTTTCAGAATTGAAGTGGTACAACGAGTTTGACAAAATACGTCAACTTGGTTTTTACTCTGATTTCAACGACCGGTTGCATAGCCCTGTCAGTATTGATGCACCATTTTATTACGGCTTTAAGGAACGAATAGATAGCGTAAAGCATATCGTTTTTAAAATGATTGAAGAATTCAACATGGACATTCCTTTCGTCAAAGAATACCTGCCAGAAATTATCGAAGATTGCAGGGAAAGGAAAATTTATGATTTGTTGGCCCTGCTTATCTCAAAAACCAAATCAAGGGAAAAAAGTGCCCTTGCTATTATTTCAGACCGTTTAAAGAACCTTCTTTCTGACGTCGAAGAAAAGCTCTCGCCCCAACCAAAGTTATCGGAATAACTAATCCCCGTTTCCCAACTAAAAACATGATATAATCAATGCACAAAAAATTCCGAGCCAAAGCTCTTTACAAGGAGACAAACAGAAAACGGACGGTCTTTTTCACGGCAAAGTCCGAAGCGGAGGTCGTCCAGATGTTGTTGCAAGCGGGATATGCAGAACCTTTTGAAATCATTGAGGAACTGCCCGAACCAGCTACCAGTGCTCAAATCAAATATGCAAAAGCATTGCAAATAGATATTCCACCAAATCCCACCAAAGATGATTTGTCCGCATTGATTAGCAGGGAGGTGGACAACGATAGCGCCTCGAACCCCGAGCTAATAGCGTTTGCCGAAGGGAGGGGTTTATCCTTCTCGAAATTCATCGGCAAAAAGGCACTGTACAATCTTATATTCAATAATCTGCCACAAGAAGACAAGATTGCGTTTTTCGCCTTCTCGGTGTACCGCTGGCTATCAGAGGACAGGCGGGGCAACCTGGGTTTCCATCAATATAGCGACAAAAGGTAAAATATAAAAATAACCACAATATGTAATCAGTGTTTTCATTTGATTTTCACCTGTTCTAACATTGTCTTCCAATCAATCGGAGCCACCTCCTTTTTAAACTGATACAATCCATGTAAGTTGATATGTTGCCAAGCAATAGGCGATACCTTCTGGAGAATTTTGATTCCCTTTTCATTCCCTGTTTTGGTGTGCCGTTCCAATAGTTGTGAGAGCAAAAAAGTATTGTAAAAGATGATGGCATTACAAATCAAACGAGTGGCTTCACTCCAGATGAGCTGTTCTTGCTGCGAGTGTACTTGGAATTTTCCGTCATGGGCATAAGCGACATTTTTTCTCAGACGGTGATAGCCTTCGCCCCGGTTTAAAGCAGTTTGAATGTTTTGCCGAAAAGTGGCGGAGTGAATGTAATCCAACATAAAAATGGATTTGATAATGTCATTGTAATCCGTGAGGACAGCCTGTATTTGATTGACCCGGTGAAAAGAGGAGAGCTTTCTGACAATGGTACTTTGAGAAGTGGTTTTGAGAGCTAAAGAAGCCATGATTCTTTGAAAAGTATCCCAATGTTCAATAAACCGTTGCTCATTGATTTGTCGGCATGGCTTGATGAGGTATTCATCGGGATAATGTTTTGGAGTATGGAATCCTACCAATTTTTTCACTTCCTTTTGAAATCTTCGATAGCGAGGGGCGAACTGGTAGCCAAAACAATCAAGGATGGCGAAATTGACCTTATTTGTTCCGTGTGAATCGGTGGAGTGAATGGAAGGCTGAATGGCGGTGGTATTATTGTAAACCAAATCGAAAACATAATGACTTTCATGCTCATTTGACCCAATAACTTTAGCATTGACTGGGATGTGGTTCAGAACCATTGCGTTAAGCGAAATCCCCTTTTCCAAGCCAAAATACTTGGGTGAATACCTGGCATTGACCGTATCAAACCGTGAAGTGAACTTCTGTCCGTCACTACTGGAATGGAGCGTATTGGGTGCTATATTATAATGTGTAAACATGGGCAATTTAGCCGTTGCATCTACAATTATCCGGTTGGCTTGCTGTATAGTTTCGGCACGGATAAGGTTTTGAGTGGTGCGATTGAGATGATTATAGGAAATGTCCGAGCGAGCTGCCATATTGCCGATACCATGATTTGTACCCAATGCCAATAAGCAAGCTCGTAGTATAGTGGGGTCAGCCTTTTTGGTATTCCCTTTATGAAGGATATGTTGAAAGCTGTTCATAAAACCCGTCTGCCCGTCCACCCAGTGTAGCAAAGGAATGATGCCAACCACGGGAAGTTGTTTGTAAACTTGATGATTAACAGCTGGGTCTTTGGCATTATAAGTAAGCTGCCATTTGAAAGTTCCGTCCGCATTATTTTTGATGGAAATGTCTTTGTTATCTCCTTTGGAAATTGCCTTGTTGACCAATTTGATTTTGGATTCCAACTCCTCTTTCAAATCGCTCAATCGCTGCCCGGGCGTTTGCAGTAATTTGGGCAAATCAATCCGGGCCAGGATTTGGTCTTTATTTTCCTGCCAGTATGCAAGTGGAATGAGGTCAGTCTCCAAACTTTGATTGCGAAAACTGTTTTTGATAAAAACGTGTCCTGCCAACAACTCCCGATTTAGTGCCTGATAAAGCATCAGCTCATATCTGGCAGCGATGAACCCGTCATCTTGCCACAGATAGGATTGCAAATATTTTGGGATGAACGATTTTGGAAGTTTCTCTGCAGGCACACTTTTCAATGATTTTCCTTTTTGTAAAATTGCTTTGACGGCGGTAGTCGCCTCCATGACAGAAGATGAAACCGCTTCACTTTCAAAATCCAGGTGCAAAAACAAATGCCGCAGGTTATAACTGACCTGCTGCTTAATTTCCTCATAATGCTCCCATCTGACAGCTATTTCATCCACTCGGTTTTTATTGATAAAGTCCGCCAATAAAAGGATTTTCCCCTTATCCAACATATCCAAAACCATCTTACGGACAATAAAGAATGGCGTGTTGCCATCAATTTCATCATTGATGAACAAAGCCAAAATTCGGGGGATTTTGCTCAACTGTGCATTGGCATCCAAGTGGTATTTGTAGAAATATTCTTTGACAATGCTCTTGGCTTGCGATTCATATTTTCTGACATAATACTTGAAGGCTTCCACCAATACATCATTGATTCTTTGGTAGCGATAATGTAGATAGCAAAGCAAAAAAACATACGCCATCCCATTTTTAAATTGTCGCAATTCTCCCACCGTGTAATGCTCAGCTAAGGAGGCGTAGTAGCGAATATTTTCATTGGAAACATCCAGTTTCTTAACCAGCAATTTTGCTGTTGGATAAAGTGGTTCGATAAATACTTTTCTTTTGGTTTCCTGCCTTAATGATTGTGGTTTGAAATTGGGAGATTCCCGACTCAACCATGTCAAGGTGTACCAATTTTCTGTTTTTCCGTTCACCAGCTTATCCAGATGAAGTTTAAAATCATCCTTCAATATTCGGTTAACTAAACCTTCCAATCGCTTGCGTTCCAAACTAATGGCTTTTCCAATAATGAAACGTTGCATAATGCTATAACCTGGCAGTACTACCTTCTTTTGTTCTGACCAATTCATTAAATCTCGAAAGATAAATACAGGATTAGCTGACAGTTTTGCCAGTCCGCAGGCTCTTTCAAATAAAGCCTTTCGAGTTGTTACATCGGCTGCCCGATAGTCCAGTAAATCTAAAATCACCCTCTGTTGCTGCAATCTTCGGGGTTTTGAGAGCGTGCCCTCCAAAGAGAGCAACTGCTCAGGAAAATAATTATCCTGTAAATAGGCAACGTCTAATTGAACTTCGCTCAAGTCAAATACAAAAAACTGTTGTTTACATTTGAAATAAGCCAATTGGAGAATGAAATATACTCTGGCTAAAAGTGTACGATAAGTCCGAACCAATTCCTGCTCAGGAAGGGTCAATTCCAGAAAGACCGTTCTTTGTTTAGCTGTCAATTTTGGCAGACCATAAATTTGGTCGGTTTCCTTTTGGGAAAGAATCCGCAACTGTGTTCCCATAGTACCTGATTTTGAAAAGTCTTGACGGACGTTTTGGCAATCAACAAAAATATAATTGAAATACCATTCAAGGCTTATAAAAAATGTATAATTATGTAGTGTTTTTAATATTAAGACTTAACCCTTGCTAAAATGAGTGATCAAAACGCCGTTTCTTCAGGTAAAACCATCGCCTATATCCGTGCCTCCACAGATAAGCAGGAAGTGGGCAACCAAAAACTGGAGATTCTGGAATATGCCCGTAAGCATGGCCTGAAAGTGGATGACTTTATTGAAATCACTATATCCTCCCGCAAAACCTCCAAACAAAGAAGGATTGATGAGTTGATGGACAAACTCTCCGGTTCAGGCACTTTGATAGCGACCGAGCTGTCCCGCTTGGGCAGGAGTACCGCAGAGGTCATTGCGTTAATCAACCGACTGCTCCAACAAAATGTAAGGGTGGTCCTTACCAAACAGAAATTGGATATTACCTCCCATGATATGGCTTCCAAAATTGTTGTGACCCTATTTTCCCTGTTTGCCGAGTTGGAAAGGGATCTGGTAAGCCTGAGGACCAAAGAAGCTTTGGCTGCCAAAAAAGCCAAAGGCATCCAATTGGGAAAACCAAAGGGAACAATCCAGAAAAGTATGTACGATAAGGACTTGGATAAAATAAAAGAATGGTTGGAGTTGGGGTTGTCGGGTAAGAAAATATCGAAGAATCTTGGTTATGGCTCTTATATCTCCCTCAACACTTATCTGAACAAAAGGAAACTCAGAAAAACGGTAAAACCATAGCCCGTTGAAAGCTCATTTCATATAACGAAAAAATCCATGTTTTACCTTTTTGTCGCTATATTGATGGAAACCCAAGTTTATCCCTCAAAGTGCAGTGATATGGTGAAGCCTCTTGATAATACTTTCTCAATCACCGTAGACTCCGGTAAGGCATCATCAAAAATGAGTATATTGTTTAAGCCGTGGGAAAATTTTAGCTCAGGAGAGAATATGAAATAAGGGAGGAAGAACTGGATGCCTGCCCCGATTTCAAAAGCAAAATCGTTTTGGGCGATTTTTACCAAAGTTTCTGCATTTCTTGAACGGCTGTCACTTGCCACATCGAAAGCATATTTTACTCCTGCTATTACAAACAAACGCATATCTCGATATGGGACCGATTTATATCTGGCATGGAAAGGCATTTCCACAAAAACCGATTCGATTCTTCTCGACGAACGGCCACCACGCTCAGTAGTCCCATAATTGATATTGCGCTCTGCAAATGAAAGGGTAGGTAAAAAACGAATGTCAAAACTGTTCCCTATTTTGAGATTGGTGACAATGCCTAGGTTGAAACCAGGCCCTGTTACAGATTCTACTCTTGCAATACTGTCATTCAAGACGAATTCCCTTGATTGATAGATTTTAAAATCAGAAGAATTGTAGGCCAAAGTGATCCCAAAATAATAGGGCTTTTGATTGAAGTCGAGGAAATTGTAATTGCCCCTTGCCGTTTGGGCAGTAGAACTCAAAGCAAATAATGAGAATAATAGTAGAATAGAGAGGTTCGAAATTTTCTTTGAAATGAAAGTATACATCTTGAGTTTTTATTTTGTTGCTCGATAAATGGAACAAACACCGAGCGTCAAAGGCTTATAAGAAGCGGATTGATAACCATTGTTTTCCAATACTTTTATAAAATCGAGTCCATCAGGAAATGCTTGAACAGATTCATAAAGGTAACTGTAAGCTTTTGGATCTTTGGAGGTGATTCGCCCAATGAATGGCAGCATGTTTCTAAAATAAAAATTATATAATTGCTTAAAAGGAAATAGGGTGGGGCGTGAAAATTCAAGAACGACAACCATCCCTCCGGGTTTCATTACCCTGTTCATTTCCTTTAAGCCTTTTTGAAGATTTTCAAAATTTCTGACGCCAAAAGCAACGGTCACGGCGTCGAAGGTATTGTCTGCAAAAGGCAAATTTTCACTATCGCCGAGCATCAGTTCAATTTTGCCTGCCAGCCTTTTGTTAGTTATTTTTTTCCTGCCAACTTCCAACATTTCATTTGAAATATCAATGCCAACTACTTTATCAGGGGCGAGCTGTTTATTGGCCTCTATTGCCAGGTCACCAGTTCCCGTTGCGACATCTAAAATCATTTTTGGCCGTAATGGCTGCAACTCTTTAATGGCTTTTTTACGCCAGCTAATATCAATTCCAAGTGAAAGAAAATGATTAAGGAAATCGTACCAAGGGGCGATGTTGTCAAACATTTTTGACACTTGGCTCTTTTTGCTCCCTTCGTTAGTATAAGGCTTAACTTGTTCTTTTTGCATGATATTGTAAAAGTTTGCAAAAGTAACAAAAGGGGAGTGGATGGGTTTTCAAGTAATGTAATTTGTAGCCACACTATCAAAAAGGCTTAATCAGAAATGTTCAGTTCATGAACCAACAGATATTCTATTGCTTGAGAGGGGTATTAGATTCAGAGTGTAGGAAATTATTTTAAGAACAATTCAAACTCTACCCTCCGATTTTTCGATCTTCCTTCACTGGTTTCATTTTCTGCAACAGGTTTTGTTTCGCCATAGCCCTGCGGGTTCAACCTAGAGGGATCTACCCCAGAATTCACCAGATATTGGAAACAAACCGTGGCTCGTTGTTCCGAAAGCCATTGATTGAATGCAGTTTCTCCATTACTATCTGTATGACCTTTGATAAGGAGTTGATATCCGGGATGCTTAGTGAGAACGTACACGATGAAGTCAAGCGTTATTTGGTTTTCTTCTTTTATGTGGTAATTTCCCGATTCAATAAGGAGGCTGTTGAGCTCAAATCTAATTGAGGGCAATGAAAGCTTTAAAATGTTTGAATCAATGGCTGGAGTGTCAGGGGAGCCTGCATGAGATAACATGCTAGGTGTCCGAGGGGAGTAATCTTTGGCATCTGTCAGCCTGTCACCGTCTGAATCAGGGCAGCCCTTCAGTGCGGCAGGTCCTGCAACTTTCGGGCAATCATCCTCCCGGTCAATTATACCATCGTCATCCGAATCAGCAGGCGGGCAACCGAGGTCATATGCAAAGCCTGCTACTTCTGGGCAATGATCCAATTTATCTGTAATTCCGTCTCCGTCCTGGTCGGGGCATCCGCTCATAGACTTAAGTCCTGGTGAATTTGGGCATTTATCCATACTATCCGGCACACCATCGTTATCCGCATCCGGACAACCGGACAAGTTGGAATTGCCGATGACATTGGGGCACCTATCAAGTTGGTCTGGAATTCCATCTCCATCTGAGTCTGGACAACCTTCTAAGCGAGCCAATCCAGGCACAGTAGGGCATGCATCTGAGTAGTCAGCGATGCCATCTTTGTCACTATCCTCCATGCCAAATCGGAAAGCCAAAGTTGCGCCCCCAAAGGCATAACCATCATTATTATTGGGATTGCCGGATTTGCTCACGCCATCAAGGTAATCTGAGAAAACAGGCCGGAACCCCAATTCCAAGCCCATGCTAAATTGTTGGCTAAGGTCAATTTGCAGACCAATCCCAAAAGGGACGGCAATATGGGCTGAGGACGGATCAGTATTTTGGTCTTCTGATATGGAGGGCTTCAGAAGAGGAGGATGGTCCTGTCCAAAATTAGGATTTGGGTTGCTCCACGCCACTCCGATTCCGGCAAAAATGTAAGGCGAATTGATTCTTTTTAGAAACTTGCCATTTTCGTCAAACCTTTCCTGCCCCATAAAATCCCACTCTCCAAGTATAGAAATCTCGGTCAGGGAATTGGCAAAGCTAAATCCCCTGTCACGAAGCTCATACCGGGAGCCACCATTCCAATCACTACCTGAAATTTTGCCCACTAAAATTTGTCCGCGCAAAGCCAGATTAGGGGAAAAGCGGTACCGCAACAGGCCACCAATTGCTGGATTGATTTCTTTGAAATTATGCACAATGTCGTCGTGATTAATGAGATCTCCCCGGTAAGCAGAAAAGCCGAGGAACAAACCCCCTTCTAATTGACTTTGGGCGGAAGCAGCTACAAAGCAGCAACTAAAAACGAGGATTAAAAAAGCATTTTTCATGTTTTTGTATTTAAAGAAAATATGGGCATTGTTTAACAGAAGCTACTCAAAAATGATGAAGTTATAAATTCGTTAAGCCCTGAAAATCAAAAAGTTAATGACTTCCTAAATTCGAATTCCTTAATCCCTAGTAAGATTAACAATTGTCATAAACCAGTTGATGGGTCAAGGCTTTCCAGGCGTGAACGGAGAATTAAAACGGGATAGATATTACTTATTAAATTCGAAGAAATATTTATTTAACTAAATATAAAGCGGCAATGTTATTAAAAATATTCGTTGTAACAAATATAAATGTTAGTCAAATTTCAATTGGAAGAGATAAGTGGCAAATTATGCAGGTTAAGGTAAAAAAAGAAGGGTACATAAGTACCCTTACCAATTAGCGTAATTTGTGTTTACATGCTATAGGTGCCTGGGAGGCTGAATTCAAAATTGTATTATTTGTTCGTTATCAGACTTGTTCGGGCTTGAAAATGAAAGCTTTACGTCGTCCCGTTAGAGCCTGTCCCGAATTCACTTCGGGGAACGCAACATCGGTAACAAGAATGCCGATGCCCAAATCATCCATGATTATTTATTGACAGGGAACATAAAAGCGGGGCAAAATTAGGGAACTGGTTTTCGTGAAAAATATACACATGTATATTATCCTGCCTCTTTCTTGCGCTTGATGATTCTTGAAAGTGAATTTGCAGTCATGCCGAGGTAATTGGCGATATGTTTATTAAAAGCAGTTTGAAATAGGATAGGTTTTCGGTCAAGTAGGGCCTCATATCTTTCTTCCGGTGTCATGCCAGCCAGCATTTCAACCCGGAAAACCAAAGTCTGGACGTTTTCTGTGAGACCTGCTATATATACTCTTGCAAAATTAGAAGTAGAAAATACAAGCCTTTCAAATTCCGTAACATTAAATATCAGGACATCTGTTTCCCGAACGGCTTCAAAGGTATATTTCGTCGGAACTCCTTCAAAAAGACTATCAGGAGCTGCTATAAAAGCCAGTTCTGGTTTTAGGAAAATATTTTTTTCTACCCCATCTTTATCAATGAAATAGCCTCTTATAGTTCCTTTCAAAATAAATAATAGAATAGGTGCAAGCTGCCCTTGACTGATAATGACTTCCTTGTTTCCCAATTTTTTATATTTCCCGATTTTTAGCAATTCATTTACTTCCTTTTGATTTAAAAAGGGAAACGCGTTGCATAATACATCTGTTTGAACTCGTTCAGTCATCGTGATAGAAATTGGGAGTCGTTAATCATACAGCGCATTTATGTTTAATGGAGATGAAAAGCGCTGACAGCTAAAACTAAAAAATCAACCCTTATACAAGAGAATTTTTTTATCCAGTAAAGTAAGACAAAATCTGTATAATCACGACTATCAGAGCTGACACAATCACATTCCATTTATACACAAGCGGGGAGCGAATGATGGAAGGTGAGTGAGTAAATCAATTATCTACTTAACATAACATAAATTATACTTAAAAATGAATCGTCCTGAAATAGGTTGACACCCATCCCGTAAACAACTGAAAAACAGGACAATGCAACACCCTAGTAGATTTTACAAAAACCGAAGGATCGGCACGCCTGTCCGCAAGCAGGCCGTCCAGTTCCTGCTCAGCGGCATCAAGACCGAAAAACGGATACACCAAGAATATGGCACAGACCGTATATTGCTGTTGAAATGGCGCCGTTGGTACTGGCTCCATTTCGAGCAGCCGTATCTTTCACCATCAAAAACAGTACAGATGAGAACCAAGCAACAAGCCCTGCGTGAGCGCATCAGGGCGCTCGAAAAAGAGAAAAAAGAACTTGAGAAAGCCCTTGACTGGGAACGCATCAAGAGCCAAACGTTCGAGACGATGATCCGCATCGCCGAGGACGAGCTCGAACTGCCGATCAGAAAAAAGCCTGGTGCCAAACAGTCCGGGAAATGAGGATGAAAAACCCCGTGGCCGGCACGGAGAAACTGTGCGGGCTGTTTGGCAAGACAAGGCAGGCCTGGTACAAGGCCAGGCAGGAGACCGAGCGCCGGGAGATGCAGTCCATGGCGGTCATCTACCAGGTAAAACAGGTTCGCAAAGACCTCCCCCGCTGCGGCGGGAAAAAGCTGTATTACCTGCTTGGGGGTTTCCTTGAAAACCACGGCATCAGGCTTGGCCGGGACAAGTTTTTCGACCTTTTAAGGGATCATAACCTGCTGATAAAGAGGAAGAAAGGAAGGAAAACGACCTTTTCCTTCCACCGCTTCCGCAAGTACAAAAACATAGCGAAGGGCATCAAGGTGACCCGCCCGGACCAGCTCTGGGTCAGCGACATCACCTACATCCCCCTGGGCAACGACCACTGTTACCTGTGCCTGATCACGGACGCCTTTTCCCGCAAGATCGTCGGTTGGGCGCTGAGCAAGGGCCTCTCCGCAAAAGGCCCGTTGGAAGCACTTGGAATGGCGCTGCAACAACGGACCGGAAAGAAGCCGCTGATCCACCATTCGGACCGGGGAATCCAGTACTGCTGCGACGACTATATCAAGAAGCTGAGGACGAACAAAGTCGACGTCTCGATGACCGAGAACAGCGACCCCTACGAGAACGCACTGGCCGAGCGGATGAACCGGACATTGAAGGAAGAGTTCCTGCAGTACCGCCAATATTTCAATTTCGACCAGGCCGTGGAGGCGGTCGCATGGGCGGTCAGGATGTACAACAACAAACGGCCGCACCTGAGCCTGGACTACGAAACCCCGGCAACGGCCTATGCAGCCGCCACACAGAGTCACGTCCCTTGCCACCCCCCCGCAGGGTGGCGGCATGAAGGGCAAAGAAGGACAGCCCTCATGGCAGCCCCCCTAACGTAGGGTTTTTTAAGGCATGTGCGCTGTCGGGTATAACCACCGAAAAAAAAAACCCGGCCATAGGGCCAGGGAGGTTTGGTATAGCTATACCCGCTTAGCGGCCGCCCTATTCCTACGGGGTTGCTCCCCAGCATTGCCCCGGTCCGCTTCGGGCGGCCGCCAAATATATAGTTTTTTAATCATTGCACAGTTTATCGCATATCGCCCGCCCGCCCAAGTGACAAAAAATGGGTCAGTTCTTTGACATATCGATAGTTTCTTTAAAGTGAAAAAGTGTCAACTTTTTTCAGGACGATACACCCGCTTAGCGGCCGCCCTATTCCTACGGGGTTGCTCCCCAGCATTGCCCCGGTCCGCTTCGGGCGGCCGCCAAATATATAGTTTTTTAATTATCGCACAGTTTATTGCATATCACCCACCTGCACAGGTGGCAAAAAATGGGTCAGTTCTTTGACATATCGTTAGTGAATCGTCCTGAAAACACATTACTAATTCTTGCTTTTATAAATTCTTTTAGGTTTTATTCTTGCTTCATGGCGTTGAATATAATCTGCCACCAATGCATTCTGCATTTCCTGAGTCATTTTATTATTATCATCGTAAATACCTTTTGCTTTGCGCTGTCGGTATGCTTCATAAATAGTTACCGCACAAGCTACAGAGATGTTCAAGCTTTCCGCCATACCAACTTGAGGAATGACGAAATTCCCATCGCACATATTCAAGACTTGTTCTGAAATGCCAGACATTTCGTTTCCAAAAAGAAGTGCCAGTGGTTTGGTGAGATCAAGTTCATAGAGATTTTTGGCATTGCGGCCAAGGTGTGTACCCAATACTAATGGATGATTTTGGCGGACGTGGTCGAAGCAGGCAATTGGATCAATATAAAAATGCACATCCACCCATTTTGATGTGCCCATTGAAGTGCGTTTCCCGATGATTAGCTCTTGCCGGTCAACCAACTTCTCTTCTGTATTTAAAACAAATATTTCTTTAATTCCAACTGAATCGCATGATCGAAGTACTGCACCAACATTGTGAGGATCCCATACATTCTCCAAAATGACAGTGAGGTCAGGCTGTCGGCAAGACACTACTTTTTTGAATTTTTCTAAACGGCGAGGAGTCATTTCAGTGGGCAGTTTTAAGTAGGCAGCATGTTAGTTTACAAGCGTCAACTCCAGACTGCCCACTTAAGACTGTTTATCGAACTGGTTGGAACTGGAAATCCCGAAATTGCAGGATGTGGACATATTTATTTTCCAGTTGATCGTAGTAATTTAAGTCTTCCTTATGTTGCTCAGGGTTCAGGACAACTCGCTCAAATTCAAAGCGGCCATGAAGCACATCATACGGTTGGCGATCAATATTTTTTGGGAATTCTTTACCATATTGTTGGAGCATTTTACCAAAATATAACATGGCATCGTAGCCCAAGTACGCTTCCTCATTAGGGATGGAACCATATGTATCAAAAAATTTCTTTTTGAATTGGCGAACCCTCTCATCAGACGGATCTATATAAGAAGCGCTACTTACATGTACGTTTAGTTTTTGATAAAACTCATAATCAATCTGATCAAAATCCATCCATCCCGGCATACCATAAACCACAATGTTTTCTCCCTTGGCCTGTTCGATCATAAGGGAACGTAAAAGGGAATAAATAAATGATTCACTTGACCAAGAAGGGACTATAAATACAGAGGTTTTCCCTTGTGAAATATATGGCGAAATATCGATTTCAATTTGATTGTCCTTACCAGGAGGCACTGCATATTCCCGAAAGCGGGATCCTAAACTTGTTCCATTTAAAGTAGCATTGGCATTTTGGAAATAAATAAAGCGGTTTTTTTCCTCTGGTCGGTCTTGAGCTACCAATACAATATTTTCGGTGTCGTAAACTTCCCTTGCATGACTGGTGATCGCTTCGCAATGGCTTTGCAGGGAAGGGTTCATTTGGATGTAATTGGGGTTGCCATTTGCTATGCCGAGAGAAGCTGTATATGGAACAACCAGCGGTGTTTTGTTTCTTTTCGAAAAAGGTTCTAACAGTCTTACGTTGTCCCTTTTATAGGGGCCGATGATAAGCGATGCATTTTTTGCACTATTTTGCAAAAGTAATCTCGTCACTTTTGAAGTGGCCCCCTCAGAATCAGAAACGGAAATGTTTAAATTTGCACCATCCTGTGCCAGATCATCATAGGCCAATTTTGCACCACCATAGAAATGGATTGCCCAGTATGAATTGGCATCTATGTCACCTACTGACGATTGGTTGGCCAAAAAAGGAATGATGAGAGATACATCATAGCCGGGACCGCCAACAGGATTGTCAATGGAGCTACCACCTCCGTCACCACCCCATGAGCCATCGGTCATAATTGGGGGGTGATCTTTTTCACTTAGATCGGTCCATTGAATGGTATCTACTTTTTCATTCACTTCTCTCACAGTGCGCCATTCTCCGGTTTCTGGGTCAAATACTTTTGTACCTTGAAGTTCTCCAATATCATCTTCTGTATAAACTTTTTCTTTCTCTGAGTCCCTTGCGGGCTTGAACCATTCGCAAGATGTAACGAACAGCGAAAAGGCAAAAAGTATCAATAAAATTGGACGCCCTACCCTATTATTTTTCATGGCAAAAAATTATTGATTGTTGGTTGTTGATAGTTATTTGTTTATTCGCAATAAATAATAATTAACAACCAACAATTATTACTCCCATTCAATGGTTGCAGGTGGTTTGGTACTGATGTCGTACACGACACGATTTATACCTTTGACATTATTTACTATTTCGTTGGAGACATAGGCTAAAAATTCATGAGGCAATCTGCTCCATTCCGCCGTCATCCCATCAGTTGAATTGACTGCTCTTAGCACGACTGGTTGCTCATAAGTACGTTCATCGCCCATGACCCCCACTGATTGGATCGGCAACAAGACCGTAGCAGCCTGCCAAACTTTGTCATACAAACCAAATTTTTTCAGGCCATTGATAAATATGGCATCTGCCTCCTGCAAAAGCTGAACCTTCTTCGGCGTTATATCCCCTAAAATCCGTACGGCCAATCCCGGTCCCGGAAATGGATGGCGGCCATTGATATTGTCAGGAATCCCAAGCTCCTTCCCTACCCTGCGCACTTCATCCTTGAAAAGCATCCGCAGCGGCTCGACAATTTTCATTTTCAAAAGATCGGGCAACCCCCCAACATTGTGGTGCGACTTGATGGTAACTGACGGTCCATGAACTGAAATGGATTCGATCACATCGGGATAAATTGTTCCCTGCCCTAAATAGGTAATACCATCCAGTTTTTTGGCTTCTGCCTGGAACACTTCAATGAACACCCTGCCAATGATTTTCCTTTTTGTTTCTGGATCCTGTTCTCCAGCCAACTCTTTATAAAACTGTTCTTTGGCATCGATGCCCTCGACATTGAGGCCCATTGTTTTGTATGAATCCAATACTTCCTGAAACTCGTTTTTGCGGAGCAAACCATTGTCTACAAAAAAACAAATCAATTGGTCACCAATTGCTTGGTGCAACAGCTCAGCTGCTACAGTTGAATCTACACCGCCAGAAAGCCCCATCAATACACGTTCATTGCCTATTTGGGCTTTTAAATCAACAACCGTTTCCTCTATAAAATGCGCTGGGGTCCAATTGCCTGTACATCCAGCAATATTTTGAATGAAGTTTTTCAAAATGGTCATCCCGTCCAAACTATGATAAACTTCTGGATGAAATTGGATGCAATACACTGGTTGTCCAAAAGTACCATTTTTTGCCCGGTATGCAGCCACTTCAACGCTTTCTGTGCTGGCAAGAAGTTCAAATTGATCGGGCAATTTTACAATCGTATCAGCATGCGACATCCATACTTGAGAATCTTGGGGCACATCATTTAAGAACGAGCCATTTTGATATATTTTGCTCAAATTCGCCTTGCCATATTCTCTCTTTTCTGATCGTTGGACTTGGCCTCCGTAGTAATCCGCAATCATTTGGGCACCATAACAAATACCCAACACAGGTCTTTCGCCAATCACCTTATCCAAATCCATTTTCAAAGCATTCTCTTCTTTTACTGAAAATGGGCTACCAGAAAGTATCACTCCTTTTATCGTTTCATCCAGTTCAGGCATTTTGTTATATGGGGCGATTTCGCAGAAGGTATTAAGCTCCCTAACCCGACGGGCAATCAGCTGCGTATATTGTGAGCCAAAATCGAGGATCAATATTTTCTCAGTCATGCGGGCAAATATAGTGCTATTGGCAATAATCAAAGTAAAACTTGTCAATCCAAGTTGGAAAACCGTAGCTGCGATCAGGTTGAGGTGTGTTAATAAGAAGTTGATATCGGCTCTCCTAAACCTTTTATCGCCCTCCTCACCTCACCTCATATATTGAAATTGGTTTTACTACATTACATTTGCCATCGGTCATTTCTTCTCTATGCCAAATACCACTTTAAATATCCCCATTCTGGTGCGCCCTGTTGACAACGAGGGAAAAAGCGAGTATTTCATTCGCCCGCTCTTTATGGAGCATCCAGTAACCAATCACCGGAGGTATGCAAAGGCAATATCGGTTTTCAAAGAAGAAGTGAAGCGGAGATTTTCGGGTTACATGTTCAACCGGAATAGCATGGATAATTTGATGTGGTTCAAGTTTTCCCCTGAAGTAAAACTGGAAGACTTTCACTTTGAGTTCAGCATTGGCACCAATTTTATCAGTGGACGTTTCCACATAGCCGTTTTTAAACACCACGGTCATCGTTTTGGCCTATTGCCGAATTTCGGCAATTTTATGTTCATCGTGGGAAAGGATAAATCTGGAAATCATGATGTAAAGGGTACAGCTTTAAAAGCTATTCAAAAACTGACCAAAGATTACAAGAAAAACCTTGGTGACCAGTTTGATCCAAATAATGTTTATTCAAACAAAAAAGAATTTATTACTTATGTCAAGCAAGAAATAGCTGTAAAAGAGCCACGCTTTGCTTTTGAAGATGAAGGCATGGCCAACTTCTTTGCTATGTTTCGTCAGGAGGTGCATTTTGACGGCGGTGAAGAGATTGAGAAAGTCAGCCATGAACTCACCAACGATTATCCCGACTCACTGAACAGGGCTTATTATCAAGAAAAACTCGTCCGGCAACTTGACGACCTAATTTTTAAAAAAGAAAATATCCCTTTGGTACTCGTGGCAAAAGAAGGAACAGGACGGCACACCCTGATTGAAGAAGTTGTTTGGCGTTACATGGATGAGAAATCCACATCAAGCGACTACTGGAAAAGGCACTACGTATGGCATATGAACCCAAACAGGGTCATTGCCGGCATGAGCATAGTAGGCCATTGGGAAAAGCGATTTGAAGCTATCCTAAATTATGTCGTCAAGCCACAGGCAAGGGAAGATTTCCCTGATAAAATAATCATTGACAACCCGGTCGCCCTAATGCGAATCGGGAAATCGGCTTCTGGCTCACTTACCTTGAGCAATGTGCTGAAACCCTATTTGGAAAAACGCACGCTTCAGCTTGTCCTGATCGCCACGCCAGAAGAGTGGAAAATCATGCAGGAATCAGACCGGGGCTTCAGTGACCTTTTCCAAGTAATTCGAATGGCCGAGCCCGACCTCCCCACATCCATCAAGATCATTTTGGAAAACAGGCGCCGCCTTGAAGTGGAGCACGAATGCAACATTACGATTCCTGCTATCAGCCAACTATTTACCATACAGCGCAATTTCTTGAAAAACAAGGCATTGCCAGGTAGTGTCATGCGATTGCTCACCCAATTGGCGAGCAAATATTCCCGAAAGAAAATAGATGCTTATGAAGTAAGAGAGGAATTCAAAGCTTTCAGCGGTTTGGAAGAAAGGATTTTTGATGAACAGATCAAATTGGAAAAAGACGAAATCCGGGAAATGTTGGCGCAAGAACTCGTGGGGCAGCCCCAGGCTGTCGAAGTATTAGCCGATGCTGTTCATTTAATTAAAGCCAAATTGACTGATCGAAGTAAACCCCTGGCTTCTTTCCTTTTTATTGGGCCGACCGGTGTTGGGAAAACACATGCAGCCAAATTGTTGAGCAAGTGCCTTTTGGGCAACGATCGCCAACTTATTCGTTTCGATATGAATGAGTACATTGATGCAGGAGCTGTTCACCGCCTTATCGGAGACCCCAATAACCCGGAGGGACAATTGACAGGAAAAGTTCGTTACCAACCATTTGGTGTAGTCCTTTTGGATGAAATAGAAAAGGCACATGCCAAAATCCATGACTTATTATTGCAAATGCTGGACGATGCCCGCTTGACGGACAGCCTTGGAAGAACGGTTGATTTTTCTAATACAGTCATCATCATGACCTCGAACCTTGGGGCAAGGGAAGCAGCCAGCCAATTGGGATTTCAAGCAGGAACCAGAGATGACAGTGCCGTTTACCGAAAAGCAGTGGAAAATTTTTTTCGGCCAGAACTGGTCAATAGGATCGAGCAGATCACCATTTTCAATCCCCTCAATTTTGAACAGATACAAAAGATTGCCCAGTTGCAGATTAAAGAATTGTTGAAACGGGATGGCTTCGTTCGCAGAACTACCATCGTAAACGTATCAGAAGAAGCTTTGAGCTGGGTTGCTAAAAGAGGATTTGACGAGCGCATGGGGGGAAGGGCTCTAAAACGCCAGATCGAAAAAGACTTGACCCTTCTTTCTGCCAAACAGTTGATCAAAACCACATCAGAAACTCCTGTTATCCTGGACATTGTATTTGAAAATGACCAATTGACACCTCATATCAGTCCGTTAGAATTTTGCGAACCAATTGAAGGTGAGTGGTTGCCAGAGTTGCCCGATGAAGAAAACATTGGCTACTATTTTTATCAAATCTTGAAACGGGTAAAAAAGGTGGAACAACGAACGAGCCGCATTGAAACAGAAACGGAAACTGGAATTGTTGACCCTTCCAATTGGCAACACTTCGGCTTCAAGGAGAGAATCTCCCAGTTGAAAGAAGATATCAACCTCAAGCAATTGGAGTCCCGCCAACGCAAGCGTACTTTGTCGCCCGTAATCCCTTTTAGGCTCAAAAGGGTATTTCAAGATTGGGAAACCAGCAAAGGGAGGAAAGAGGTTATGCGGGATAAATTTTTCCAAACAGAGGCTTTGCTCGAATTACGGGAGGAGTACCGACATGGCAGCCCCTTATTTAGCAGTGCCCAAACGGATTACCTGACCAGTTACATTGATGTCGTTTTCCTCGAATCCATGGTTCCGGGATTTTTGCATGGAAATACCGAGAAAACAGTTCTCCATTTTGAATCAGGTGTAACTCATTCTGGCAAGAAGGAAATTGATTGGCTCATTGGTAAGTACATTTCCGTTTTTGAAAAACTTGATTTGACCGTACATTCTAATAAGGATGCTGACCGCATAGAAGTGGAAGGCTACAATCTTCGCAAACTGCTTATTGGAGAGACTGGCATCCATTTGTTTTATGTTTCTCATAGCATTCCTGTGCCTATCAAAGTAAGCATGACATATAATGGAAAACCTATTGAAAATCAACAAGTTAAGGTGATTCGGGTCTATGATGGCAGTGACACTATGACTGACTTGCGGACTGGTTATTCCAATGCGATGAACTTGACGGAGGATGAATTGAAATTACTTTTGTACGGTGGTTTGAAAGCTTCTTAAATGCCTTTCTTCAGCATGTCTTGTGACGCCGAACTCCAGTTCGGCGGTGTTGGCAGCTAAACACATTACAATCGCCGAACTGGAGTTCGGCGTCACATTTTATCCCTATCTGTTCAACATTATAAAATAACCTTTTAAAAAAACTACCCCTCACTACATGTGTTGTTTAGACAAATTCTACATTTGCACCCGTTTTAAAAAGACTGTAAAGCTGAAGAGCCAATAGCTAAAAGCCAAAGGCCAACAGCCATCCAACTATGGCAACCATAAAATTCACTTTTGAAGATAAATCCATCGAAGCAGTAACCGTTGAAAATGTCGAATCGGATATTTCCATTTTAGAAGTCACAGAAGAGAACGACATTCACCTCAACCATAATTGTGGGGGAGTGTGTGCATGCAGCACCTGTCATGTTTACATTGAAAAAGGAGAAGAATTCTTAGAGGAAATCTCTGACAAAGAAGAGGACTTTGTTGACCGGGCAATTAATCCACGACTCGAATCCCGCCTCGGTTGCCAATGTATTATTTTAGAAGAAGACGCCGTGGTGGAAGTCCAAATCCCCGATCAATCCAAAATCATCGGACACGAACATTAATAACATTGAATGATGAGAGGTAAATGGTGAGTTAATCCGATTCGCCTCTCACCATTCACCGTTCACCATTAAACTATGGCTTTTGAAGATTTTGATAACCATCCTATTACCTGGTCTGACCATGAAGATGTCGCCATGAAACTGTACGAGAAATTTGGCGATGAATTTAATGAGGGCAAAATTTATCGTATCCGTTTCACGGAGCTGATTGAATGGGTGCTGGAACTGCCCAATTTTGAAGGTAAACGGGAAGACTGCAATGAAGCTCACCTGGAGCAGATACAGGCTAAATGGGTGTATGAGTGGCGTGACAACCAATAAATTACAATCATCCAATAAATGGAACACAACTTAAGCTGGCGGGAAGAACAGAAATTCCTCAACGTCGGAAACATATTGCGTGATTTCCGAAAAATACACACTTTATTTTTTGATGTTGATGGCGTGATGACCAATGGTGAATTGCTCATTACTGAAAAAGGCGAGTTGCTTAGGAAAATGAACGTTCGGGATGGATTTGCACTAAAAAGGGCTATTCAAGAAAATCTCCGAATATTTGTTATTACAGGAGGGAGTTCGAAAGGCACTATTGATCGTTTAAAAGCATTGGGTATTCAAGAGATTATTTCAGGTGCCCATAATAAACTCAAACATTACGAGGCTCTCTTAGATCAATACGAATTGGAGGAAGAAGGTATTCTTTATATGGGCGACGATTTGCCCGATTATCAGGTAATGCGCCGGGTTGGGCTGCCATGTTGCCCAAGTGACGCTGCTCCGGAAATAAAGGAGATTTGTAAATATATTTCTCCATTTAAAGGTGGAGAAGGATGTGTAAGGGATGTACTGGAAAAAGTGATGAAATTGAACGGTGTCTGGTAAAAATAAAAATGATTTTACATTATTTGCTGAATATACCCAACTTTGAATTAACTACTTTAATTGCTCGCCCATTGCATTTTTATTAATTAAAAAGAATGCTTCAAATAATTCGGTTCCCAAATTTATTGATCGTTGCAACCACCCAATATTTATTGCAGTACCTCGTGTTACTTCCTGCCCTAAACCAAGCCGGAATTTCTCCAATCCTCAGCCATATACCGTTTTTTTTCCTTGTGCTCACTACAGTATTATTAGCTACTGGAGGGTATTTAATAAATGACATTATTGATTATAAAACTGATTTAATAAATAAACCTGACAAGGTGGTTATTAATTATATAATGCCGAAAAGAACTGTATTAATTATATATTGGTGTATAAGCATCATTGGAGCCATAATAGCTTGGTGCTTAGCTGAACATGTAAAAAAACAACTTTTATTTTTTATTTATCCGACAGCAATGGTTTTGCTTTATTTTTACTCCAAACATTTTAAGAAAACACCTTTAACCGGAAATATAATTGTAGCGTTTTTTTGCGCAGGAGTAGCTGGTATGGTTTTATTTGCAGAACGTTTTGCCTATATTAGGTTATTTGAAACTCGGCCATCATTGGCCTTTAAAATTACTGCCATTTTCAGCGGCTATATTTTGTTCGCTTTTATTTCTACTTTACTGAGAGAAATAATAAAAGATATAGAAGATATAGAAGGCGACAAAAAATCTGGGTTAAAAACATTTCCCATTGTTTTTGGGATTGAAAAGGCAAAAAAAATATCCATTATTATTGCCAGTACAATGATTGCTGGGGTAGCTTTTAGTGCATATTGGTTATTTGGGGAAAAAGAATGGATTGCAATTCTTTTTACTTTTATTGGAATTATATTCCCGTTAATTTTCGTTATATGGTTTTTAAAGAAATCATCTGTTAAAACCCATTTTTCGATACTCAGCAGGCTGACAAAATTCATCATGTTAGCTGGTTTAATTTTATTGATTTTAATATGGAAATTCTGAACAAAAAAATAATTCTTGCATCCAAATCGCCCAGAAGAAAACATTTGTTGGAACAGGCCGGGTTTAATATTGAAATAAAAACAAAAGAAGTAGAAGAGAATTACCCAGCAGGATTACCTGTGGCCGAGGTAGCACCTTATTTAGCTGAAAAAAAAGCGATGGCGTGTATGGATTTCTTGACAACGGAAAACGATCTATTATTAGCAGCGGACAGTGTAGTTATTTTGAATGATAAAATATATGGCAAACCTGCTGATTATAAAGATGCTTTTCAAATATTAAGGGAATTATCAGGGAATGTCCATGAAGTAATAACTGGGGTTTGTCTTTTATCAAAAAAAAGAAAAAAAATTTTCTCTGGCCTTTCAAGAGTGCATTTCCAGCCTATCACTGATGCAGAAATTAGCTATTACCTGAAAACCTGCCAACCATATGATAAGGCGGGAGCCTATGCCATACAGGAATGGATCGGCCTTTGCAAAATTTCAAAAATAGAAGGAACCTATTCCAATATTATGGGACTGCCTATGGAAGAAGTCTATCGGGAGTTAGTAAATTGGCACAACGGAAAATAGCCTTTTTTTATGGCCTGAGAGAGGGAGCTTTTGGAGAGAGGTGTGTTTTTTTAATTTTTTTGCAAAAAAATTAAAAAAACACACCTCTCTCTTATCGTTTTCTCCCGCTCATACTATAATGAATCGCAATCCAACATTGTCAAGTTAATACAGTTTGGCTAAAAATTTGTAATACGTTTCCACCTGAAAGACAGCGCTTAACGAACCGATTACATTTATCAACATGGAACTGGCCAAAACAAGGGTTTCCATAGTATTGTTTTCAGTAAAACTCTTATCTTGCAGGCCAATTGTTGAACTAAAATATCCCATGAATGAGAGCGTTCATTTACTGCATTGCGACTTGCTTTTCCATTTTTTCCTTCACTGTAAATAGCCTGATCGGGCAAAATATTTCACCCTATACTCCATCTTGTGGTTTTGATGAAATGAACTTTCAAGAAAGCATGAACAATCCTGTGCTTGCAGGAGAAATCAGGGATTTTACTGATCACGCTATACCAATTCTTTCGTCCGAAAATCGCAGTGCAGCAGAACCGATGATGAACATATCTGTCGTTGTGCATGTCATCCATTCAGGAGAACAAGTTGGCCAAGGCTCTAACATTTCTGACCAACAAATCGTAGATCAAATCGCAATTTTAAATGAGGACTATTGTGCCTTAAATGAAAAATATTACGATACGCCTTCGTCGTGGTTGGCCATAGCAGGCATTCCAAATATTCAATTTTTATTGGCCACTGTTGATCCAGACGGCCAACCTACCAACGGTATTACCCGACATAACATTCCCGTTACCGGACCCTCCTGGAACAATAACAACATCAACTCTGAAATAAAACCTGCTGTTAACTGGGATCCGAATAGATACTTAAATATTTATGTAGTTTCTATTCCGGGAACGACTTCTGCTGGCGGCGTAGTCGGTTTTTCCAACTACCCTACCCCATCTGCGATCGGATCTGACAGAGATGGGCCTGTTATAGACTATAATTGGTTTGGAGGCCCTGGGCATCCAGTTTCTGCTTGGCGCCCTATAACTCATGAAATGGGCCATTTTCTTGGCCTCCCCCATCCATTCGACGGCAGTTCATGCAACGATGATGATGGCATCGCCGATACGCCAAACGTTGATGACCCGACCAGGGATTATGCGACTTTAGATTGTTCCAGTGGTTTTCCAGTTGGACCTCAGTCATGTGGAAATGACCACCTCTACGTTAACTATATGGATTACGTGACGGAGAATTGTTACACCTCATTTACCGAAGGGCAAGTGGGGGTAATGAGGTCGGTTTTGGATGGGACTTCGAGCGGGTTTGGATATGGAAGCAGGGAAGATTTGATTACAAATGCACCTTCACAAACGGACATTCCAGCTAACGATGCGGGAATTGTCAGGCTTGTTTCCCCTGAAACGATCAACTGTACATCAGACGAACTCATCCCTGTTGTTACTCTGCGAAATTTTGGGAGTGAAGACCTTACAGAGGTAACGATTAATTATCAAGCTAATAGTGGCCCAATGACCACTTACAATTGGCAAGGGAATCTTTTTCCAGGCGAAATTACAGATGTGACATTGCCAGCCTTTACTCCTCCCGATGGAGCATACGTGATGTCCTTTCGGACTGACGACCCAAATAATATAACTGACGACCGAATTTCAAATGACACCTTTGAAACTACCTTGTTGACTTACTTTGCATTTGATCCGCCACTGATCGAACCCACTGATGGAGCATCGGCATTTCCGACTCCTTTTGGCACATGGGAATTCAATTTTGACTCTGATGATTTTGCCTGGGAAATAACAAGCGATGCATCAGCTTATGGCTTTGGTTCAAAGTCTTTTGTGTTTAACAACCGGGCAGGCGATGTTGGCAACAATCCCTCCGATACTTATGATCTTTTGGTGACCCGCCATTTTGATTTTAGTGAAGTCAATTCCGCTGCACTGTATTTTGACGTGGCTTATGCCACCTACAATAATTTGCAGGTGGATACTTTGTATGTTTTGGTGTCGGTCAATTGCGAGCAGAATTTCAATACGTTTGTTTATAAAAAATGGGGTGATGACTTAGCGACTGCACCTTCCACCCAAAATGAATTTACGCCTGCTCCGAATCAATGGCGTTCGGAAGGTGTTAGCCTCGGTTTTTTTGATGGCATGGACGATGTGACAATCGGTTTCCTCAATGTTTCCAATTGGGGCAACCGCTTATTTATCGATAATATCCGGGTTGGCGTTGATTGTGGTTTGCTTGCTGATGAATGGGAAGTAACACCCGATGGATGTGATGCCGATTGTACTGGAGAAGCAACTGTTACTGTTCCGATTAGCAATGGCGATCTTTACTATGACTGGGAAGGCGGCCCTGCTGGTGTTAATTTGTCGAGTGTAACTGGGCTATGCTCTGGAGAAGCAACTGTAACTATTACAGATGAATTCGGTTGCCAAATTTTAGCTGTACAAGATATTCCTCAAGCTGCGACTCCTGATTTAGATCTTTCTTTTACCCAAGAAACTTCCTATCAGGCAAGTGATGGAAGTGCAACTGCTTCTATTGTTAACGCTGCATTGCCAATAACATATTTGTGGAGCAACGGTGTTTCTGCTACCAATAACAATCTATCACATACAATTAACGGTCTTTCTCCGGGTGTATATGAAATTACTATAACCGACGCCACGGGATGTTCCGTTATCGATGAAATCACTGTGACATCCGTGTGTGATGGATTTGATGTAAATGTTACTTCCACAAATGTCTTATGTAATGGGAACTCGGATGGATCAGCAACTGCGAACCCAGTCAACGGTAATGGTTCCTTTTCTTTTACTTGGAGCAACGGCATTTCAACCCAAACTAATAACAATTTGAACGCAGGCACACATTCCGTTACTGTTACCGATGCTAATAGCTGCCCTGTTATCGAAAGCTTCACCATCAATGAACCAGATGTTTTGTCCGTCTCTATTTCTTCTACTAATGAGACTGGCGTAAATTCAATGGATGGCACTGCAACAGCTTTAGCTGCTGGAGGGAGTCAGGGATTTACCTATTTGTGGAGTACTGGAGCAAATACAGAAACCATCTCTGGCCTTTCGCCTGACACTTATATAGTTACAGTAACTGATGTAAATGGCTGCACGGCATCTGAGTCCGTAACGATTCAATCGTTTAGCTGTAGCGGCTTCGGAGCAAATATTTCAAGCGAGAATATTTCTTGTTTTGGACAAAATGACGGAACAGCAACTGTGGCGGTGTCTGGCGAAACAAACCCAGTTAATTATTCCTGGAGCAATGGAGGAACAGGACAAATGATTGAAAACCTTTCTGCAAATGATTATTTTGTTACGGTAGTTGATGGTTCGGGGTGTTCATCAGAATTGACTGTCACTATCCAAGAACCAAGCGAGCTGGACCTTTCCTTATCGGCGACAAATGTTAGTACGGCTAATGGGAATGATGGCACGGCTACAGCCAACGCCTCCGGTGGAACCCCATTTTCTGGAGGTTCATATCAATACAAGTGGAGCAATGGAAGCACTTCTAAAACGATCACCAGCCTGACTGCGGGTAATTATTCTGTAACGGTCACTGACCAAAATGGATGTACCATTTCAGAAAGTGTTGAAATCCTTTCTATTAATTGCCAACTGAGCATAGAACTGGATTTTGAAAATGCCAGTTGCCCAAATATTGCCGACGGGTCAATAGCCGTTACAGGTGTGCCTGGTGCAACTGCCCCTATTACCTATAATTGGTCGAATGGAAATACAGAGGCCAATAATGAGAACCTTCTCCCTGGCAATTACACTGTTACAGTCACCGATGCAAATGGCTGCACAGTCAGTGGTTGGATTCCATTGACAGGGGAGGACGATTCGCCTCCCACCATTCTGTTAGTAGATCAAATTGTTCTTTCCGTTGGAAATGGTTTGACCTCTTTTGATCCCATGTCGGCAGATAATGGAAGTTTTGACAATTGTAGTATGATAAATCTTACTGCAAGTCAAAATTCATTTGATTGCTCTGATATTGGCGAAAATGTAATTTCGATTACAGCCACTGATGCTAACGGGAATGAGGCAGAAGCCTTCTTAACGGTTGTTGTCGAAGATACACTTGCACCTACCATCAATTGCCCAGATGACATAATAGAGACTTCTTGCTCAGAGATCAATTACAGTTTACCTGCAACAAGTGACAATTGTGGCGTGGACAATTTGGAATTGATAGCAGGGATTGAAAGTGGCAATAGTTTTCCGATTGGTAAAACCATAGTAAGCTATGAAGCCAAAGACATTGCAGGCAATACGTCAACATGCTCCTTTGAAGTATTTATTGATTACAACCTGATAGTTGATAATGCCATCATAACAAACCCTACTTGCACTGGATATTCTGATGGGACAATAGAACTTGAAGTTAGTGGCGGGCAATCTCCATATGAATTTGACTGGAGCTCAGGAAGCGATCCAGATAACTTATCGGCAGGCCTTCACACTGTAGCAATTACCGATGCTCTTGGATGTACATTTGTATTAAATTTTGTCGCTCTTGATCCCCCCGCCATTTCAATTGATTCATTTGAAATAGTTCATGCCATGGGTGGGCAGCAAACTGGTTCGATCACATTATGGGTTTCAGGAGGAAATGAACCTTATGAAATAAAGTGGTTTGAAAATGGAAATGAATTGCCGTCTTTCGATCCATTGAATGCGCCACCAGGAATATATTCAGCCGTTATTACTGATAGTTCGGGATGTACTATGAATGCTGGACCTTATACAGTTGACAACCTGAACAGCACGTTTTCGAAAGAATTGGAAAGAAGAATTGAATTGTTCCCAAATCCAACCGATGGACTAGTTTCTATCAAATTTGATCAATCCCTTTCAGATCAATTTGAAATTTCTCTATATGATGTCAATGGAAAAATGTGTTTTGGAAAGAAATTTAATTCCATCGAATCAATGCACCAGATTGACATAGGCCACATAGGCACTGGGGTTTTCTGGGTAAAACTATTGATAGGAAATGAGGTGGTTTGGAAAAAATTAATTGTGGTTTGACACATTGTCATTCCAGTTTTCCAGACCATTTGAGATTGATTTATTTTTAACTAAAACCGATAATCTTTAATTTCTAAAAATCAGAACAATGTTTAATATCAAATTAATCCTACTATTGACAATGGTCATTTTCATGGCCTGCCAAAATGATCCTCAACCAAATGATACTGCTGTAGCCTCTTCTGTTCCACAAGCCGACCAACAGACAACTTCCGATAAGTTTGCAGAAATGCAAGCAAATGCCTTTGACGAAGATGATATTTTTGGCCGGGTCAATCATTCCCTTGGGCTGGTACAGAAACAATTAACGATTTCCAACACGTTGGATACGCCAAAAGGCAAACAGACCATCTTTGTAGACGAGCGGTTTACCATCATTGTCAGGAGTGAAGTGGACGGGAATGTTTACGATGCAAAGGTCAATTTAAAAAACCTCAATCAGCAGAATGGTGGCATGCGGCTTTTACCCGATAGAGAACCAGGAGACTTACCAGGTTTTGCAATTTCAGTTATTGATGGCAAGCCAGGTGTGGAACTTAGCAAAAATGGAGAGAAAATCAGTGAAGAAAGAGAACTCAAAATTTATATGGCCGACCGCTCTCTTATAGAGCAATCCCTCCCTGCATTTCTTCAGGCATTGAACGTAGTTCATGGAAGAACCTGATCCAGCCAAGTGAATTCGAATAAAGGACGGGGTGGTTCCTTTGTTATAATACTTCTTTACCCTGTCCTTTATACAGCTCTCTTTTGAGCATTTCTTTGTTTATTGGAACAACACCAATACTTTCAACAATCTGCCCTCCTACCAGGTTGGCCAAATAGGCAATATCTTCAACTTCCATCCCTAAGGCCATAGCCATGGACGTTATGGCGATAACACCATCTCCAGCTCCACAGACGTCAGCGACTTTTCTTTTTTGAGTTGGGAAAATGGAGGAAGTTGTTTCGGAATCAGCGAAAACACCTCGTTCAGAAAGCGTTATGAATAAAAGGTCGTATTGAAATTTCCTATGGATAAATGCAGCTGCTTTCTTAAGCGAATCCTTTGTGGCAAAAACATCAAATGGGAGGGCATCTTGGACTTCTTGTAGGTTAGGTTTGAACAAATTGACCCCTCTGTACTCCCAAAAATTTTGGCGCTTTGGATCAACTGCAATCGGGATGCTTTTTTTCTTTGCCGTATTGATAATGAATTTAATAACATTCTTCGTTAGGACTCCCTTATTATAATCTTGTAAAATAATAACATCTACTTTCGCCTTGCCTTTAAAAAATTGGATGAGCTTCTCCAACAAAAGTCTTTCATCGTATTCGTTCAAGTAGTCGGTTGTTTCCTTATCAAGCCGCAGCAAGTGCTGTTTATCTGCAATGACTCTTGTTTTGGTGCTTGTAGGACGGCTGTCTGACTGTAGGATTAATTCAGATTTGAGGTCATTTTGTTCCAAAAGGCTATAAAAGTGTTCACTATCAGAATCTTTCCCAACCACACCGCAAAGGTAGGCTGATGCCCCCATAGAAGTAATATTGAGTGCAACGTTTGCCGCTCCACCCAACCGATCTTCTTCTTCGATCCATTCCACAACCGGAACAGGTGCTTCGGGTGAAATACGGGAAACTTTACCTGTAAAGTATCTATCCACCATCAGGTCACCCACCACGAGTACATTTAAATTCTCTATTCTACTTAGAATGTCGGCCATATTTGAAAAATCGGCAAAAAAAAAGCCGATGCCGAATTTTCGGCACCAGCTTATTTAACCCCAAAAAACCAAATCTTTAAGCAAAAACTGCTTATATATCTTATTATATTATAATGTCAAGGTTTGAATCTGATGCTAATTTAAGCAACATTAGTGAAATTAACAATGCAAAGGAAACAAATAGTAAAGAATCTTGCAAGCAATAATCATTATTTTTTTCAAAAAGGCGAAAATCAATGTAAATAGCAGAAAATGGCAAACTATCGTCTTTAAATGTGAACAAAAATTTCTATATTAGTTTGTTAATAACGTATTTTGCCGAATCTTGTTTTTTTCAAATAGCAAAATTATATTTTGAAACTTGAACAAAGTTAAAAGATAACCTTGAGGTTCAGTCGCTTTAAAAAATATTTAGTTCATTTGAATTTGTCCATTCAGTGAAATATCTACTAATCATATGCCTTTTAGTGGTTTCCACAAGTTATTCTGTTACCAGCCTCCCAACTGGCACTACTGTACCTAACGGAAAACCAAAAAATATAGTCCTGTTGATTGGGGATGGAATGGGGTTGAGTCAGATTTCAGGGGGAATTTACAATTCCAATAAGGTTTTTCAATTAGAAAAATTTCCTGTAATCGGTTTTCAAAAAACTTTTTCTGATGACAACCTAATTACAGATTCAGCTGCCAGTGCAACTGCTATGGCTTCTGGGGTTAAGACCAATAACAGTGCAATTGGAATTGGCCCTGACGATGAACCCGTAACAACAATTTTGGAAGAAGCGGAAAATAAGGGACTTGCCACTGGGGTAGTCGTAACATCAAGTTTGGTTCATGCTACACCAGCTTCATTTATTGCGCATCAGAAATCAAGGACCTTATACGAAAAAATAGCTATTGATTTCCTTAAAACTGAAATTGATCTTCTAATAGGCGGAGGGAAACAATACTTTGATCGGCGGAATATGGATGATCGAAATCTATTGAAAGAAATGAAAGAGAGGAATTACTTAATCTATGATTATTTCAATGATGAAATCTTTAATGTAAGGCCTGACATAAATAAAAACCTCGCCTATTTTACAGCAGATAATCAACCTTTGCCCGCTTCACAGGGAAGGGACTATCTACCGTTTGCTACCGAGATCGCGTTAAAATTCTTAAAAAAACGAAGTGAAAAAGGATTTTTTATCATGATTGAGGGCTCTCAAATAGATTGGTCGTGCCACGCCAATCAAGGTATTCCTTTGTTAGCAGAACTGAACGACTTTGATGATACCATCAAAAGGGTTTTAGAATTTGCCAAAAAAGATGGAGAAACCCTTGTCATTGTCACTGCCGATCATGAAACTGGTGGGTTTGCTATTAATCCTGGTTCAAAAATGAAGCGTCTGGAAATGGCTTTTACGACCAATGGTCATACTGCCACTATGGTTCCAGTATTTGCATACGGACCTCAATCTGAATTATTTTCAGGAATTTATGATAACACGGAAATTTATTTTAGGATGAAGGAAGCCTTGGAACTTTAAATTGAATATCGCATGTCAGCGCCATGAATAACAAATAAATCCAAATAATATACTCAGCCAATAAATACATTAACAGCCCCATATTGGGATCAAATGGAAGAATTGATCTTGGTGTGAAAGTGGCCATGCATCTAATAAAAGTTTTAATATTTTATGATAACAAGTACCTAAACTTAAATAATTGGAACTGATGGGTGCGCACTTTGTTTTTGCGTAAATAGTGTTTAAAAATTCTACTATTTTAAGGTGATGTACTTATAACAATAAAATCGCTTAAATTAAATGTACTCGAAAACTTACTATGTTTAATTATACTTGAATATTATTTGAAAAAGATCGTGGATAAAAATTAATTGCAGCACTAAAATCGAAGTTCCATTTGAAGGTATTTCCATTTTTGGAGTTTGTGTCCTATGTGAGATCATGCGCTATATATGTATTATTAGGTAGAAGTTGGGTTTGCGCATATTGTCAGCCTTTAATCTCACAGAATCTAAAATCATTGAAAAGATATTTTTAACCTTTAAATTAATAACATGAAAAATTTCATCCCAATCCTTATCTCCCTTTTATTCTTTTTTGTAAATAATGCTAAATCTCAATTTAGTTTTACTTCCATTGGAACAACTTACAATCAGGATTTTGAAACATTTGAAGGGACTGCTGCATCACTACCAGTCAATTGGTCAAATTCATTTGACGATTACACGCCTGGCGGGTTTTATTCAAACGCTGGTTCTTACAACAATCAATTATCAACATATGCATTAGATGATGATGGCGGAGGGGAATACGCCATTGGGTCAAAAATAATGGCGGTAGGTGGCTTCATGAGCTTAGAGCTTTCTTGCATAAATAACACAGGGCAAACAATCACCTCATTCTCAGTCAATTGGGATGTTGAGCAGTATTCTTCAGCTGGCAGGGAAACCAAAGTTTTTTTGTTTAATTCACTAGGTGGGACAATTTCTGATCCCAATTTATATGAAGCCTCTACAAGTTCACCTGCCGCCAACCTTGCAAGCGTCTCTGTAAACAACAGATCTATAACATATTCTAATGTCATGATTTCTCCTGGAAGCACCTTTTCATTTATTTGGAATATTGAGACCGGCAATGGTTCGGGCCATAATGCTCATATTGGTATCGACAATATAATTATCTCAGTTGAAAGCGTTTTGCCAGTTGAGTTGGCAACGTTTAATGCGGACAGGGAAAATAATTGCATAAAATTAAATTGGTCAACTTATACAGAAATAAACAACGATTATTTTTTCATAGAAAAAAGCCCAAACGGTATCGGTTTTGAAAAAATTGGGCAGGTATCAGGAACCGGTACAAGCTTTCAATCCCAACATTATTCTTTTATAGACACATCACCACTTGCTGGCAATAATTATTACCGCTTAAAGCAAGTAGATTTTGATGGAAAAAAGGCAATATCCAAAGTTATTACTGTAAAATATTTGCAGGATTCAAATGAACCTCTTATATATCCGACTATTTTTAACTCAGGTTTTTGGGTTAATTTTCATGAAGAAAAAGAAAATGGAATCATCTATTTATTTGATTTCAATGGCAGGTTGTTATTTGAAAAAAATATAGGTTTAGAAAATTCTATTTACATAAATATGGGGGGATTTATTAATGGTACCTATTTCTTGGTGATGGACATTGAAAATCATAAGTTCACAAAACGAGTCTTCAAATTTTGATCAACAATGAACCAAATGCACAATTTATCCTAATGTCAAAGTAAAGATTCAAGCATAGCCTTGTACTTTTGCCGACCCTTAGCCTTAATAGGCGGAACGGAACTTGTTAATACACACTAAGGCCGCCAAGGTAGCGTTTATGCCAAAAAAAATTATGAAATCAGTAACCATTTACTTAAAACCCTTTTTTCTTTTCCTAGCATGTCTATCCTTCTATTCATTGGTTGGACAAAAATACAGCAATGAATTTCTCTCCATAGGTGTTGGGGCAAGAGCTCAAGGGATGGGCAATGCCATCATTGCAAGTATTGACGATGTAACAGCTGGCTATTGGAATCCTGCGGGTTTGGCCAGTTTTGAGGCAGGGCAAGGACTTCAGATTGGTGCAATGCATGCGGAATGGTTCGCAGGTGTGGGCAAATTTGATTATTTGGGGATGACCCTCCCTTCATCAAGTGGTAAACGTAGGATAGGCCTTTCCTTGATCCGTTTTGGAATTGACGATATTCCGAACACCCTGAGTTTATTCGACGATGATGGCACTATAAATTATGATAACATTTCTTCTTTTTCAGCAGCAGATTATGCCTTCCTCGGGAGCTATGCCCAACAATTAAAAGCAAAGGAAGGCAATCGTTTTTACATTGGGGGAAATGTGAAAATCGTTCGAAGGGTGATCGGTTCTTTTGCCAGTTCATGGGGCTTTGGTCTTGATGTAGGCATGCAATATCATGTTGGGAAATTTAAATTTGCCGCAATAGGAAGAGACATTACCTCTACTTTTAATGCGTGGAATGTGACTTTTTCTGAAAAAGAAAAAAATGTCTTATTAGCTACAGGCAATGAACTCCCCGACATTAATTCCCTTGAAGTGACTAAGCCGCAAATCCTCATCGGTGCTGCTTATTCTTTTGATTTTAATAAAATATCGGTTACACCCGAACTTAATGTAACAGCCACGACAGACGGAAAGCGAAATACTTTGATTTCAGGAGACCCTATTAGTTTAGACCCTAACATTGGTGTCGAATTGAGTTACAATGACTTCCTGTTTCTTAGGACTGGATTGAGCCAATTGCAAAAAGAAACTGATTTTAATGACGATCGGTATTATATTTCCAGACCGTCTATTGGCGTTGGGCTTCAGCTCTTTAGCGTGCGCGTTGATTATGCTTTTACCGATTTAGGTGATTCTCAAGATCGATATTCGCATATTGTTTCCCTTCAAGTGGATTTGAAACCGAAAAATCAAAAACAGTAATCGTACTCCGCTTCTCAAAAACAGTGATAGAGAGGGATAAAAAACAAAAAATTGAATTTTTTTTGTTTTTTATCCCTCTCTTTTTGTTTTTTCCTGCTTCACAAAAATTGTCAAAGAACCAAATAAATGAAAGACTTTGCTAACCAGCTGTTTTTAATGTCTTTAAAAACCAAACCCGTCATTCGTATTAGTATTTAATATACCATGAAACCGCAGCAGGTGCCCCGGAGCTTTTTCATTATAAATCTCAAGAAGCAATGTTGTTTTTTTCCTGCTTTTAATAGGGAATAAAATTTTAATCGGATTGTGGACATAGCCGTTTTCGCCAAACATTACTAATTGACTATTCCGAACAGTTAGCTTAAACAAGCTCAATTCTTCTGCATCTTTTGGCAATGGAACATCCCCATAGCCTTCCTCCATCAAAAACTGCCGAACCATCGCATAACTTTTCTCAAGCGTGGCGCCTGAAAAAGCAGTCTTATATACATTACCATCGCTCTCCCCTGCCCCAGTTGAAAGACTGTTGGACTTTGGGAATTGATCTCGTAAGGGCATAATTCTATTTTTTCAAAAGCAAATTTAGGATGGGGCTGCTGCTTTTGTTGCTATAAACATGCGAATAAATAGTATTTCATATTTATCAGCGCTGTAATAATTGACTAAGGGTTTCTTGTGAAAAATTATCTTTTTGTTTTGAAGTGCCATTTTAATCACTTTGCTTCAAATCTCCTTTTATACCGCCGTTCAGAGAAAATGCCAAGTATCATTTAAAATTTAAAATCCCGCTTACATTGGGAAAATGGCGAAATTATTTTTTGAACGTTACTAAAATTGTTGCTTCGGATATTTTTATGTGAAAACCCTTATGATTGATTCTTTTGTTCTTTCATTTTGTAAAATATTTGTACATTATCGCCGAAATTGAATTTTCATGCTTTAAAACTACTATGGCCTATGATGAACGAACGTCTATCCAGTATCATGACTACAAATGTCGTAACCGTAAAACCTGACGATTCACTTGAAGTCGTGAAGGAAATGCTCTTCGAAAAACACTATCACCACTTACCTGTTATCAATGAAGATAATACCCTTGCCGGCATTATCACTTCATGGGATCTGATGAAGAAAAACCTGAAATTTGAAGAATATGGGAGCCTAAAGGTGGCTGATGTAATGACCAGCAAAGTCGTTACCCTGCGCCCTGACGAACTTGTAGGAGCGGCGGCCATGATTTTTCTAAAGCACCTTTTCCACGGTTTGCCGATTGTAAGTGAGGATAGACAGCTCAAAGGTATTGTCACTACTCATGACATACTCAAGTATGAATTCAGAAAAGCATATCCAGATGATGCGTTTGTGAAAGAAACCAACTGGATTACCCGCTAAACTTGAAGGATGGTAGCTGGTCGTGAAATCACTTGAAATTTTTGATCGACCAGCTATCAATCACCTCTGTCCAATCTTTTCAAAGTTTGTAAAGTAGCCGCAACTGTACCTAAAGGAAGGGCAAATAAAAATCCAACAACAGTTAGGAAAAGCAGCATGAAGACAATACCATTCCCAAGCGAAAGGCTTCGGTGGTTTCTGACAAAACGGACGCTCTCCCTGTAATTATAGTGCCTTTCCAATGTCAGGTCTGTATTGCCAAAACCAGCATAGTAGGATTGGATCAAAAAGATGAGGAAAGTGGTAAAGGGTGTAAATAGAGGGATCAACCCTAAAATAAAAAGGACCACGGTAGCAGAAATTTCTCTTATGATATTTCTTATTGCAATCCGCAAGCCACGTAACATATCCGATAATGCTTTACCAATTGAAAATTTAGTGTCAGATTTCACCCCTTTCACTTGTTCTTCTACCTTTGCTGACAGGATGCTCATTATAGGGGCAAGCATGACCATTATCAGTTGCTTGAAAATAATGGCACCAAAAGCAAGGATCATCAAACCACCAAAAACTTGTGCAATTTTTTCTACTACTGTTTTTCCCCACTGCCATTTCCACCAGTTATCAATCAAGTTGCCCAAGTTGTCTGAAAGCCCCCAAGCTGTGGAAAAAATAGCAACAGCAAGGATTAAGCAAAGTATGCCCGGCAAGAAAACATAGGCCCATAACCCGTGCTTAGAAATATGCTTAACAGCGGCGCCATATGATGTGATGCCTTCTAAAATATCTTTTATCATTTCTGAAATAACTTTTGAAACCGAAAAAGTAAACTAAGACAGTATCAAATGTATGCTAAAAGTGATAAAATAGAAAAGAGGCCAGTTGGGGAAATCGCTCAACTGGCCTCTTAAATTTATCAAAGAATGATTGACGTATGAACTAAGCCGCAGTCTTCCTTTTCCTTCTTGTTTTAAAAAGTTCGATAACTTCTTTTTCCTTTAAAAAATTCAGGTCCTGAAAAGTTGTGGAAACAAATTTTTTGATGTCCTGATAGTCCTTACCGCGCTTGTCAGTATACTTCTTGAGCAATTTTTTTACATACCTCATAGACAACCCTTTCACATCAAGGTTAAATTTCTCATTAGCAAAAATATTGATGTAAACGGTGTAAACTTTTGCCAGCTTGAACAATTCCTGATAATCAGTCACCTCCAAATTATTGAGCAATTTAGCAAAATAGTTGAAAATAGTGCGGCGCACGCATTCATTGATCACCGAACGGCCAGGATGCTGGTTGTAAAACGTTTTCACTGCTTCCATCGCGTCTTCATTTACATAACCAATTCCATGCACTGTATCCATTAGGTTGTAATACGCGGTCAAATCATCATCAATTGATTTATCAATGATGTTGGAAACGCGTCGATCAGCAGTAGCGTCAAGATCCACACGATTACCCATATGGAGTTCAAGGATAAGATTTAACCATTTATCTAAAAACTCAGGATGCTTCTTTCTTGTCTCATCAAAATGTTTGGAAAGGAATGCTTCATCTTCTTTATCAAAATCAATAAAAAGTGATGTCACTCCCAATATCTGTAAATGTTCATCCTGGCCTTTAAAATCTTCGTTGCTGATGAAGTCTTTCAGGAAAGGGAGCAAGCTTGAGTTGTCCAAATTCTTTTCTACGCGGTAAATCAAGAATTCTTTTAAAGAAGACCACAAAACTTTCAACTCGCCGACGTTTTTAGGGAAATCGGCTGTCATGTAGTTGAAATTTTTAAACTGTGCCTTATAAATTTGATAGCCATGAATGCGGCCTTTTAAACTACGGTATTTGTCGAGCCTTTGACTTTGCAGGAAATAGCGGATACGCTTGTTTTCAATAGGAGCAAAAAGGTTGGTGATCCAAATGTCGCTACTTAAGGCAAAACCGACTTGGATACTTTGGCCAATCCTCTTCTTCAAAATCTCGAAATTGGGAGAATTGCAGATGGCCATCAGCAAATTTTTAAAATGATCTTGGGGCATCACATATTTATACTGATCGTTCAGTTCTCCCCTAAGCACTGAGTAACCCAGCATTCTGGGTAAAAACAGTCCTTCAAAATCATCCATCATCAACCTTTTTTCCAATGAAATTAATTGTAATGGATTTTCGGCAGCCACTTTTTCATACAGTTGGTGGATAAATGGTTCATAGTTGGTTTTCATCTGCTCATAAAATTCATCTTCTTCTTCCTGAAGGTAGTTTGCCAGTTCATCGGATTCCTGGATATTTTTTGCAAACTTTTCCAGCTCTTCTAAATACGGTTTTTCTAATTCCAACATGATGTTCTATTTTAAAAGAACCTGATAGAGCCATTAGCTCCATCAGGTTCTTCACTAGTAAAATTTCCTGACTTGAGGACGGCAAATATAGGATTTGAATTTGGTTTACCAAAGGAAATTTCTGGGAGTATTGGATTGGAAATCTGAAAGAGGTGTCCCCTTATCCCAATTTGCGGTCTGCTTGGATAAAAGCGCAAATAATTCCTGTGGCGACTGCGGCATTCAGCGACTCGGCTCCCCCATTCGGGTGTTTTGGGATCATTATTTTTTCTGTTAAAAATGATTCGGTACTTTTTGATATACCTGTACTTTCATTCCCAATAACAATAATTGATGATTTGGCAAAAGTAGTTTCAAATATAGAACTTCCATCGAGGCTTGCTCCCAAAAGGGAAACAACCGGGATAAGTCTTTACCAGTTCATTCAAAGAAACAGTTTTGGTTTTTACCCTCAAAAATGCCCCCATTGATGCCTGAATGACTTTCGGGTTGTAAACTTCCACACAATTATCGGAACAGAATACCCATTTTATCCCAAACCAGTCGGCAATGCGCAGGATCGTTCCCATATTTCCAGGGTCTTTTATTTCATCTAGATACAATGCATTATCATTTTCAAGACTATCTGGGAGGAGTTGAGAAGCCACTCTTTTTAGTACACATAATACTTTGTTGGGCGTATTGAGCAATGATATTGCATCAAGTTCTTTGGACGAAATTTCCCAAACTTTATTTCCACATTCAGATACAAAACCCTTGTTGGCGTCTATCCAATCTTTCGTGGCATACACTCCTTCGATGATAGAATGATCATGTCGAATTATTTCTTCAACTGTTTTTACACCCTCCGCTAGGAAGTTTCCATATTTTTGGCGGAATTTGCGCAGGTGCAAAGATTTAAGATATTTTAACTGTTTGTTGCTCAACATCTTTTAAAAAATTCAGTTGGGGTACAAGAAGTACAAGACCTATTCACTGATCCCCCAAACCGTGCAAAAGAACAAAAAAGAAGAGACTCGTGTGCGTTTGAAAATAATGAGTAAAATTTGATGTGTAATTTCAAAAAATATAGCTTTTCACAGATATTGAAATGCAAAAGGTTATCCTTGGGTTGGATGAAGTGGGTGTGTTACTTACTTGTGGCCTTACCTCTTTTTCAGAGTTGCCATGTTTCCAGGTTCCTTGATCCCTCAAAAGGTGAAACATTATTGGTCGCAAATAAAATCGAGTTTGAAAAAACGGGCAAAGACAAAATAAAAAACAAAGCAATTCTTACAGAACAATTAAGTCAACGATTTCAACAAAGGCCCAACCGGAAATTATTTGGCATCCGCAGACCATATTTTTATTACATTTCCCTTGATAGCATGGACAAGACCAAAATTGGACTTGCGTCAGATAGGACCATGAGAAGGGTATTAGGGGAAGAACCCATTTTTGTCGATACCCTAAAGGCAAAAACTACCGCAGAATTGATGACCACTTTTCTGCAAAACAAAGGTTATTTTCAGGCTGAAGTTGACTATAGCTACGAAACCAACAAACAAAAAACAAAAGGAGTAGTCACATACCATATAAAATCAAAAGGGTTGTATACCATTGACACCCTCATTTATGAATGTAAAGACTCTTCTATTCAATTTATACTAGACAGCCTTGCAGAAAAATCTTTTTTAAAGCCTGGAAGCCCCATTGATATTGAGTTATATGAAAAGGAAATCTCCAGGATCACCACCTATCTGATCAATAATGGTTATGCAAACTTTTACCCCCAATACATCAACAGTCTGGAATCGCCTGATAGCTCCAATACGGAATTGACGGCTAAATTGATTTTTGAAGTATTGGTGCCCCCTGGCAGAGATGCCCATCAGGTTTTCAGGGTGGGCAATATTTATGTCTATCCAAATTTTGATACAGCCAAAGGAGATGACCAGTCGGAGTTAGATACACTCATCAACGGCATTTATTTCGTGTCGGGTGGCCAGCCATTCAAAGTCAAACCAAAAAGCTTGGCTAGTTCGATTGCTTTAAAAACAGGGGAACTGTACCGCTTTGAAGATGTTGAATCTACTCGTCGTCAGTTGGGGGCCCTTGGCGTTTTCACGACGCCGATCATTAAAATCGAATCCGATTCCCTCCATCCTGATCACTTGAATTTTTATATCCAATTGACTTCTAATAAAAAATGGGAAATGCAGCACAGCGGTGATATTAGTTATACCGTTAGGAATGGGCCTTTTCTGTCCACTAACCTGATCGGGGTAGCTTATAGCCCATCCATCAGAAACCGCAATTTGTTCAAAGGAGCTGAACTTGGAGTAATAGGATTTGATCTTGGTTTTGAATTGGCCTCAATAAATTCTGGCGCTATTCTCAACTCAATGGATGCTCGGGGACGAACCGATATTTATTTCCCTAGGTTTGTGGAGTATCCGAAAGTTTGGAAAGGATTGTCCAAGGCGGGACTGTTCAGCAAGCCATTTTATAACAGACTCAAAAAAAATGGGATCAGTCGCATATCTACGAGCTACAATTTTTTGAGCCTCTTCAATAATTACAACCTTCATTTTTTCAACTTATCTTTTGGTCATGATATACAATTGAGTGCGGCAAAAAGGTTAAGCGCTAACCAAGCTGGCATTGACCTTTTGATACCAAATATAATCCCAAACTCTGCTTTTGATAGTTTAGTGATGGACCAACCTTTTCTAAGAAGAAGTTTTAGCAAACAGTTTATGACAGGTTTTCTATTCAAAGACATTAGCTATACTTATGACGAATCATCTCTTGGATATAACAGTTATTGGTACTTCCGGGCTTATTTCGACATTTCAGGTTTGGAAGTGATGGGCTTGAATGCCTTGTATAACGCCGTTTCACGAAACAGCAGCGATTGGACATTGGGAGGTGTGGATTTATCGCATTACCTAAAACTGGAACTGGACGGGAGAAGATATTGGAAATTTGGGCAAAACCGAACCTTAGTTGCCAGATTAAATACGGGGGTGGTAAGACCATTTTACAATTCTTCAGATGTACCTTATGTAAAACAGTTCTTCGTTGGCGGGCCATACAGTATCAGGGGCTGGTATGCACGCGGGTTAGGCCCGGGCAGCTTTGTTGACCCCCTCAACCTTGATTTGAGTAATAGAACTCAATTTTATCAAGCAGCGGACATGAAGATCGAAATGAACCTAGAATACCGATTCTTCCTGACCAGGCCATTCGGGTTTTTCAATTTGCACTGGGCTTTTTTTCTTGATGGCGGAAATATATGGACGTTAAAAAACGATCCTGACCGACCATTATCGCAGTTTTCGCTCACCAAAAAATATGAGAATGGTGTTTTGGTGAAAAATAGTTTTCTGAATGCAATGGCCATATCAGGAGGGACGGGGGCAAGAATGGACATTAGTTATGTCACCTTGAGAGTTGATGTCGGAACACCTTTGAGAAACGCTTATCCGGATGAATTTAGGAATAATACTTATTGGGCCGATTTTCGGGGTTGGGGCGTAAGTGACATTGTTTGGAGCTTTGGGTTAGGATATCCGTTTTAAAAAACTTAATGTAAATAATTTGTGAATTAAAAGGAAACCACAGTATATTCGTTTTCCATCCAACAAATAAGCTACTCCAAGGATTTTGATAAATTATCAATAGCTCTGTTGTTTGCCAGCGAATGGTGATGGCGTTCAACATAGTTATTCCATTAAAGCAAATTATGAAAAAAATATCATCACTTTTGAAAGACAAACAAATTTCAAAAAACCCCGAATTCAGGCGAATTAACAGGATTTACAAAGCGTGCCTTAGGGAATATAAAAAAGCTTCGGCATTGAAGAGTAAAGCCAAAGCCAAACTGCGTTCATTGAAAAAGAAAAAATCTGCCACTAAAGAAGAAATAAAGGCTGCCTCCTGTGCCTATAAAATGGCAAAAAATTATTTAAACATGTGGTATCAGTTGGCAAAAATTGCCAATCGACGAGTTGAAAAGTGGGGAAAGATTTATGGAGAGTGCAAAGGGAAAAAAGAAGGAAAAAAAACAAAAAAGAAAAAGAAGGAAAAAGAAGGAAAAAAGTCAGTAGAAATTAAAGCTGCACCAAAAGTAAAAAAATCCCAACCAGTTCAAAAAGAAGAAACGAAAGCTAAACCTCCCAGCCCTAAATCAACGAAAAAAGTAGTAATTAAAAAAACTACAAAAGAAGTGGCATCTCCCCTACCTGCTCCACCTAAGCCAGCAGTAAAAAAAGCACCTGTAAAAAAAGTCGTTAAATCTACCAGAAAACCAGTTGCCAGAAAGCCTGCACCAAAAAAAGCACCTGCTGCAAAGCCAATTGCCAGAAAGGACAATTTGAAGCGCATCGAGGGTATTGGGCCTAAAATTGAAGGACTTATGAGAGCAGCCGGCATTGTTACGTTCAATCAGATTGCAAGATCTTCCGTGGCCAGACTTCAGGGGGTTTTAGATAAAGCTGGATCCCATTTCAAATTTGCAGACCCTGCATCCTGGCCAGAGCAGGCAAAATTAGCTGCCGCTAAGAAATGGGAAGAATTGGCCAAATTTAAAGCAAGCGTAAAAGGTGGTCAAAATAAAAAATGATAAAATTCACCATAAAAAAATGCCGTTTTGATATTACTTCAAAGCGGCATTTTCTCACCTGATAAAACGGTCATACAAAATCAGACTCATCGTAGTTTTTTCTCAATTCCTTCAATTCAAGGTCCTGTTCGTTCTTTTCCATAAGTTGGGGAGCATCAGTGTCCTTCATTTTCCTCAATTCAGCTTCCAGTTCTTGTTCTTCCCAATTTTTATCGAGCATGCCAAAACCTGGAATACCAAAAACATCAACATAATGGAACATCAAACCAATACCCCAGCCGAGCATTGGGAAATAAAACCATAAAGCAGTGGGCGAGGTCAATAGATTTAGCGCTAAAAGAGCAAAGTTGACCGTTACATAGGTCATCAAGTGCTGATAAAATTCTTTCTTTTTTTTGACCTTTTTTTTAGCCTGTCGGATTTCATCTTTGGAATACATGGAATTATTGGTTTTTGGTTTTTGGTTCGGTGTTTTTGGTTCTTAGTTCATAACCCTGAACCAAAAACCAAAAACACCGAACCAAATAACCTTTTTATATACCAATGGATTAAATCAAATAATGTTTAACGGTATGCAACTGACTTTCACATATTTGCAGTTGCTTAACCGACTTTCGTACCAAGTTCAAAAATATACATTTCAAAATGGTTGAAAAACAATTACCAGGTGATATTTCGCTCCCTTCTTCTGCCACAGAAATCAATAAACTTATAAAACAACGGCACGGCAATTCAAAATATTCTGTCGAAGACTTTTTCCGCTTGCCCGAAAAATCCAGGTACCAGCTCTCGCCGGATGGCAACTACATTTCCTATCTCGGTCCTTATGAAAGGAGGCTCAACCTATTTGTTCAAAAAGCTAACGATAAAAATGCCGAGCGCATCACCTCAGTAACCGACCGGGACATTTCCTGGTACTTTTGGAAAGACAACAGCCTTGTATTTGCCAAAGACGACGCGGGCGATGAGAATTTTCACCTGTATTCTATTCACGCCGATGGTTCTGGCATGCGCGACTTGACGCCATTTGAAAAGGTTAGGATCAACCTAATTGACGACCTTGAAGATATTGAAAATGAGATCATCATTTCCATGAACAAAAACATCCCAGAGCTTTTTGATCCATACCGACTCAACATCGTCACGGGTGAATTGGTACAGTTGGCCAAAAATGACAATCCGTTGGAACCGATCGACTCCTGGAAGACTGACCATCAAGGACGACTGCGAATAGCGAGCAAGGTCATTGGCACAAATACCACTTTATTATTTAGGGAAAATGAAAAAGACCAATTCAAAGAAGTTTTGACCACTGATTTCAGGGAATCCGTTTCGCCCTTGTTTTTTGATTTTGAAAATGAAAACGTTGCTTATGTCTCGTCCAATCATGGGAGAGACAAGGCAGTCATAACTAAGTTGGATTTAAAAACTGGAAAGGAAATCGGAAAACCTATTTTTTCCCACCCCGAAGTGGATGTCGAGCAAATGGGTTACTCCCACAAGCGAAAAGTGCCGACGGCAATCGTCTATACCACCGATAAAAAGCATTTTCATTTTTTGGATAAATTGACAGAAGAGCGATATGCGTTTCTCGAAAAAGAATTGCCCGGTTATGAAATTGTCCTGACTGCTTCCAATAAAGAGGAGGACAAGTTTATGATCCGTACCTATTCCGACCGCTCGCTGGGGGCGTATTATTTATTTGACCAAAATAAAAAAGAACTGAAAAAAATAGTGGACGTCAGCCCTTGGATCGATGAAGAAGATATGGCACCGATGAAAGCCATTCAATATAAAACAAGGGATGGCCTGACAGTCAACGGTTATTTGACCCTGCCCGTCAACAAAAAACACAACAACCTGCCAGTGATTATCAACCCTCACGGTGGCCCTTGGGTAAGGGATCATTGGGGCTATAATCCAGAAGTGCAACTGATGGCCAATGAAGGTTATGCCGTTTTGCAAATGAACTACAGAGGGAGTACTGGTTATGGCCGAAAATTTTGGGAGTCGAGTTTTAAACAATGGGGGCGCACCATGCAGGACGACATCACCGACGGTGTGGACTGGCTGATAAAACAAGGGATCGCCGATCCAGAACGGGTGGCTATTTATGGAGGCAGCTATGGAGGCTATGCTACTTTGGCAGGTGTGACATTCACCCCCGACCTCTATGCCTGTGCCATAGATTATGTGGGCGTTTCCAATTTATTCACTTTCATGAACACCATACCACCCTACTGGAAACCCTATCTCGAAATGATGTACGAAATGGTCGGCAACCCAGAAAAAGACAAGGAACAAATGGCCGCAGCATCGCCGGTTTTTCATATTGATAAAATAAAGGCGCCATTATTTGTCATCCAAGGTGCGAATGACCCACGGGTTAACATCGATGAAAGTGACCAGATCGTAAAAGCGCTCCGGGCAAGGGGGGTGGAGGTTTTATACATGGTGAAATATGATGAGGGGCATGGCTTCCACAATGAAGAAAACCGTTTTGAAGTGTATAAAGCAATGCTTGGTTTTTTAAACAAACACTTGAAATAAAGACCTATGGTCAACAGCAAATAGCGAAAAAAATGTCACAACAGCTAAAATTCAAATGGCCAGATTTTGATCGCTCCATGCAATTTATCATGGTAGCGGCTGCTGTCATTTTGATAAGCTTATTGTTTCCTAACAGTGTCAAGTTTAAATACCAATTCCAAAAGGGGCAAGAATGGCGTTATGCAGATTTGTACGCACCTTTTGATTTTCCCATAAAGAAGACGGAAAAAGAAATAGCCGATGACCGAGCTGCTTTGGAGGCTGACATCACACCTTATTATAAATTAGACAAAGATTTGGAAGCGGCAAAAATTATGGACTTGGAAGCGGCAATCAATCAGTGGGAGATGGCTGCTGCGGCTGTCGGTGATACAGTATTGAGTAAAGAAAATGCAACAAAATATTTGGCATTTGGCAAACAACAATTGAGTGATATTTATTCTCGTGGAGTCATTGCTTTGTCAGGTGACCATCAAGCCGCCAACAAAAACTATGTGGTCAATTTTATTGATGGAGGGGAAACCTATAAACGGACGTTGGCCAGTTTCCAGACATTAGAACAAGCAAAAAAAAAATTAGAAGAATCCGTTGCCAATGACATGGCTGATATGCCAGCTTCCCTTCATCAAGCCTTGGTTAATTCCTTAGTTGCCAATATCCATTTCGACCAAGAAAGAACCGACCGTTTACGGGAAGTCATGATGGCAGGTTTTGTAACAACCAAAGGGTTGGTAAAGCAAGGGGACTTGATTGTTCAACGAGGCAACTTGATCACAAATGAAGTATTTGAGAAACTGGATTCTTTTAGGGACAAATATGCTCAGGACATTAGTTCTATCCGTTCTTCTGGTGTGGTTTATTTGGGTTATTTATTGATTACGCTGCTCATCTTCGTTTCACTGATGATGTACATCAATGCCTACATCAAAGAACTCTTGCTCAATTGGAAACACTTGGCATTCATTCTGATGTGGATATTGCTGTTTAGCTACCTCACATTTATTTTGGAAAAAGGCAATGTACTGAATGCCTACCTGATCCCCTTTTGCATTGTTCCGGTGGTCATTAGTCATTTCTTCAATTATCGGTTGGCGTTTTTCGCCCATGTTATAGTCGTCATGGTGGCTGGGTTTTTAACAACACTTGGTTTCCCGTTTATATTCATGCAAATAGTGGCTGGTGTGGTAGCTGTATTGGCCGTTGCAGATGCCCGGGACTGGACCAAGTTTTTCAAAAATGTATTGGCCATTATTTTAGCGTACCTCCTTGCCTATTTGGGCGTGTCCCTAGTGCAAGAAGGCAGTTTCATGCAACTGGAATGGGATGTCTATGGGCTGCTTGTTTTTAATGGGCTGCTAACCTTACTGGCCTTTCCCCTGATCCCGTTGGTGGAAAAAATATTTGGCTTTACCACTTCCATTTCACTTGTCGAATTATCTGATATGAACAGGCCGCTTTTAAGGGATTTGGCCATCAAGGCTCCGGGCACCTTGCAGCATTCCCTTCAAGTAGGAAACTTATGCGAAGCTGCCGCCCGTGAAATCGGTGCGGACGAGTTGTTAGTAAGGGTGGCTGCCCTGTACCATGACATAGGCAAAATGGAAAACCCCCAATATTTTATTGAAAACCAGGGCCACTTCAATCCACATGATGAGATTGACGCTATCCAAAGTGCCAGAATTATCCTCAGTCATGTTGACGATGGGGTGAAATTGGCTAAGAAAAACAAGCTGCCCAAAAGCATTGTCCGTTTCATCAAAAGCCACCACGGCACGACCAGGGTAGAGTATTTTTATAAAACTTATTTGCAAAACAACCCAGGTGTCGCAGTAGATTCAAGCGACTTCACATATTCAGGCCCCAAGCCAGTGACCAAAGAAGAAGGCATCATGCTCATGGCCGATACCATCGAAGCTGCTTCCCGTTCGATGAAAGATCCAAATGAAAATGATATAGACGAACTGGTGGAGAAATTGACAAATGCTAAAATTGACGGCGGCCAACTGGACGATTGTGCTTTAACGTTTGGGGATGTGGCAAAATGCAAGGCCATTTTTAAAAAACAACTGAAGAGTGCGCTGCATGTAAGAATAGAATACCCTGAGTGAGATTACTCACATCCTCCTTCAATCACCCTCATTTCCACCCTCCTATTCAAAGCCTGTTCCTCTTGACTGACAGCTTTGGGAAAACGCATTTCCCAATTACCATATCCTTTGTAACTGATGCGGTCTTTAGAAATGCCTTTTGAAATCAAATAGTCATAGACCACTTTTGCTCGGTCATGGGAAAGTTTATAATACCAAGTGTCCTTCTTAACATTGCGAGTATTGGGCAAATTGATATGCCCCGCTACTTCTATCTTCATACCTGGATTGGATTCCATGAAACGTAGGATTTTAGGCAATTCCGGTTTCGATTTCGCTAAGAGAACAGGCTGGTTTCCAACAAAATAAAGATTATTCAGGTCTAATGAACTACCTTTTTGTACAGGGGGCAAAGACAGTTCAACATAAATGGGACCTGCTTTTGTCTTGGTCATTTCTGAACCAAAAAAATGGCAATCTGCATATGCATCCACTCCGACAACAATGCCAACAGGAAGTTCTTTTTTAAAATAGCCGGAAGTGTCCGTATAAATAGTATCTCTAAAACCCTTGCCCCTAACGATAACCATTGACTCCAAACTATGCCCTTTTACGGCATCCTTGACATTCCCTTCTAAAAGTGTCAAACGTTCTGTTGGTTTCGGAGGGATCGGAATAGGTTTCCACTTAACAATTTCAATGGTTGCCCGGCGATTTAGCTGACGGCCTTCGTCAGTGTTGTTCGTGGCAGCGGGCATGGTTTCGCCATAGGTATTTATTGTTAACAAGCTATCTGGAATGCCCATTTCGGCAAGGGCTGATTTTACGGATGAACTCCGGCGTTCAGAAAGTGCTTTATTATTTTCCAGCGTACCAATAGAGTCGGTGTGAGCCGTAATTTTAATGTGCAGGTTTTTTTTATCGGAAATAAAATGAACAATTTCAGCAAGCGTTGGATCGGCATCGGGGCGGAGGTCGTGTTTTCCAAAATCAAAATATACTTCTCCAGAAAAAACAGTTTCGGTTTCTTTTGGAATGGTTTGAGAAAAAAGTTGTGAAAAGAAGAGGATCAGAAGAAGGATAAGCGGAATTCGAAAAATCATTTTTCAGAATTTTTTTTATGGAATAATGAAATCCCGTGGAAAAGCAACAGTTGGCAACCAAAACCCAAAGAGTACGTTTCTCCCAAAATTCAATCTCCCTTTTAGCGTATATTTGCGCCCCGAAAATTTGAAGGTGTGGCATTTCAAGACCATTTAACCATTAAGCCATTCAAACCATTTATTTTTCATGAAAAACATCCGCAATTTTTGCGTCATAGCACATATAGACCACGGCAAGAGTACCCTTTCCGACCGATTGTTGGAAACGACGAAGACCATTTCCGAAAGGGAAATGAAGGATCAGGCGCTCGACAGTATGGACTTGGAGAGGGAGAGGGGCATTACGATTAAGAGCCATGCCATACAGTTATATTACCAGCACACTGACGGGGAGACTTATACCCTTAACTTAATTGATACCCCTGGTCACGTTGACTTTTCTTACGAAGTGTCGAGATCAATTGCCGCCTGTGAAGGGGCTTTGCTACTGGTAGATGCAACGCAAGGCATTCAGGCACAGACCATTTCCAACCTCTATTTGGCCATCGAACATGATCTCGAAATCATCCCCGTCATTAATAAAATAGACATGCCCAACGCCATGATCGACGATGTGATGGAACAGATCATAGACTTGATCGGTTGCGAAATTGAAGATGTCCTGACCGCAAGTGGCAAAACTGGGGAAGGAGTGGACAAAGTGCTGGCTGCCATAGTAGAGCGCATACCAGCTCCAAAAGGTGACCCCAAAACTCCCTTGCAAGCACTCATTTTTGATTCTGTTTTTAATCAGTTCCGAGGCGTCATTGCCTATTATAAAATCAACAACGGAACAGTAAAAAAGGGGGATCAGATTAAATTTTACCATACGGAAAATGTTTACAGTGCTGATGAAATCGGTATCCTGCAAATGAACATGATCCCTAAAAAGGAAATGTCAGCAGGGGATGTAGGATATATGATAACGGGGATCAAAAACTCTAAAGAGGTAAAAGTAGGTGATACGATCACACATAGCGATAATCCCTGTGAAGAAGCCATCCAAGGTTTTGAGGATGTGAAGCCTATGGTCTATGCAGGTATCTATCCTATTGAAAATGAGGACTTTGAGCGGCTCAGGGAGAGTTTGGAAAAATTACAGTTGAACGATAGCTCACTCACCTTCGAACCTGAATCCTCGGCGGCATTGGGCTTTGGGTTCCGTTGCGGTTTTTTGGGGATGCTCCATTTGGAAATCATTCAGGAACGCCTCTCACGTGAGTTTGACATGGAGGTGATCACCACCATCCCCAACGTGTCCTATTTTGCCTATACCAAAAAAGGCGAAAAAATGTCCCTACTAACACCTGCCGATTTTCCCGACCCAACCGTTTTGGATCGGGTGGAAGAGCCATACATCAATGCACAGATCATCACCAAACCTGAATATTTTGGCTCAATAATGACCTTGTGCCTGGAAAAACGGGGAATTTTCAAAAGCCAAAACTACCTAACCCCAACTCGTGTTGAGATGATCTTCGAGCTGCCTTTGGCAGAAATCGTTTTTGATTTTTACGATCGGTTGAAATCCATTTCAAGGGGATATGCTTCTTTCGACTACTCCCCTATCGGTTACCGAGCTTCTGATTTAGTTAAAGTAGACATCAAGCTGAATGGTGAAAATGTAGATGCCCTTTCCGCCTTAGTGCACCGTGATAAAGCTTACTCCTTTGGTCGGAGGATTTGCGAAAAACTGAAAGAATTGCTGCCAAGACAGATGTTTGTCATCGCTATTCAAGCTTCCATCGGCGCAAAGATCATTGCCCGTGAGACCATCTCCGCCATGCGGAAAGATGTGACTGCCAAATGCTATGGAGGCGACATTAGCCGTAAACGGAAGTTATTGGAAAAGCAGAAAAAAGGAAAGAAGAAAATGCGGCAGATCGGTTCGGTGGAAGTGCCGCAGCGAGCTTTTATTGATGTATTGAAATTGGATTGATTAATAGGATTTTTTTGGTTTGTATTTTTTTCTTTAGAAGAAATTGCTATCTGAGTAAAAAAAGCCACTTTCGTAATAGAAAGTGGCTTTTTTAGCACGAATGTTAACATTATCACAATTTTCAAAAATAATTGAAACATATGAACAAAACCCCTATCTTGCCCTTAAATCACCAAAACAGTAAACCATGACGACCATCGTTCAACAGCAAGATCATCAAAAAATAATTGAATATTACGAAGAAGCAGGCATGGACTATCGGGCATGGAGCAGGGATTTCAATATGCATTTCGGTTATTTTAAATGGGGGTTAAATCCATTCCGGCTCGAACCCATGCTTAACCAAATGAACAAAGAAATCTATCAACGGCTGCACTTGGAAACCATCCCACTTCCTATGATCCTCGACGCAGGATGTGGCCTTGGTACTTCTTCCCGCTATATGGCCAAGAAAAGACCTGATGCCTGTTTTTATAATGTGACCATCACACCTTGGCAAATACAGAAAGGAGAAAAAATGAACAAAAAAGCAGGCCTTGGCGAGCAAATTTCAATGCTTCTTGCTGATTTCCAAAAACTGCCTTTGGCTGATGAATCCTTCGACGCCTCATTTGCCCTTGAAAGTTCTTGCTATGCGGATGGAATGGACAAAAAAAGATTTATCACAGAAATGCATAGGGTACTGCGCCCTAATGGACGATTGGTTGTAGCTGATGGTTTTTTGAAAAAAAACAAACCGCTGCCCTACCCTATAAGATGGATTTATGAAAAATGCACAACTAATTGGGCTTTGGACGATTTTGCCAATTTAAACGCTTTTGTAAATGCTATGAAGGAAGTTGGTTTTAAAAATATTTCCATTGAAGATGTTAGTTGGAATATTGCACCAAGTGTTTTACATATACCCAAAACGGCCATTAAATTTTATTTGGATTTATTGCGTTCAGGCGAAAGTTGGAAATTGTCAAAAGAGCGTCGGGGGAATGTATTGGCACCATTATTTGGGATGCTGCTTGGATTAGCGAGGCCGTATTTTGGATATTTTATTATTTCAGCAGAAAAATAATATCAGATTCCAATTATTTTTTATTTGTGAAAAAATTTGCTTCAATTCCCATTTGCATGGCTAAATAATCAGGAATATTTTTTCCCGTAAAATTATATTCCAGTGAAAAACGATAAATACCTGTTTTAAAACCAATACCTAATAAGCCTCCAAAGTTTTTTTGGTGGGAAGATCCTGGGATGGTAATTGGGTTCTGTTTTAAATCAAAAGTTTTTATTTCTTCAGAACTATTCCTATGGAAAAACCCCAGGCCCGTAGAAACAAAATACCATCCATTGTTTTTTGGAAAATAATAGTTACCTATAAATATTCTGGCATAGATTTTTTCCATTGTTTGCGTATTATGCGTGAACAATTCTCTGCCCTGAGTATGAGGAGTGGCGTTATCATCGAAGCCAACAGGCGCAGGGGTTTTTGAATTTGTTCTAAAACCGATAGAGGCATTTTCTAAAATAGCAAACTGCGATTCAAAATAAATATTTAATGCGCCAGCATATTTCCCCAAATTGCTCATTGGTTGGATGCCAGCTCCTAATATCATAAACGGCAAATCGTTCTTGGTTTTATTTGATTTGTTTTTTAAGATCGTATTTCGCCCATTTATTATACTATAATTTAAAAAAACACTGGCGTAAAGGTTTGTGTCAAATAACCGTTTTGGTTTTTTTATATAATTCAATATTACGCCTGATTGAATTTTTTGATAATAGGCACTTATGGAAAATGAATATCCCAGATGATTGATAGGGTTTGACCAATATATATCTGATAATTTATTTTGAGGATAGGTAAAATATTTATCGGCTACTTTATTGAGCTGATAAAATCCAACACCTCCAGCGACAGCAACATTTGTTTTGAATAAAAGGAAATTAATTTGTGGGGTAAGCGTCAACGAATTCATGTTTCTTAAATCAGATCCTAAAATCCGGTATCTTCTTGAACTGAGAAATTCATGCTCCCGCAACCCGAATTGATGAACCTGGTGGTCATATCTTAATCCTACACCCCATTGCTTACTCAAACGATAATACATATTGAAAGCCAAAGACAGAGTGCCTACTTCCTTGGCTCTATTAATACCATGTCCCGCTGCACCAATCTGAAGTGTGATCCTGTCGGCAAATGATTGTACAAATCCAATTTTAAAAATTGCGATAACAAAAAAATATAGAAAAAGCTGTTTTTTCATATTATCAATTTTGGAATTTCAACCTTGCCAAAGTAATCACTATTTTCGCCCAAACAAAATTACCTAACCAAAAATATAGCAAAGCAAATGACTGCATTTAAAAATACAATTTTAAAAGGCATTCCCGACAGACTCCCCTCACAAAAAAAATACGATAAAAAAGTTTCGCATGCCCCAAAGCGGGTCATCGAAGGTGTTTTATCCGGTGAGGAAAAAAAATTGGCTGTGCGAAATGCCTTGCGCTATTTTCCAAAAAAACACCACGCTATATTGGCAAAAGAGTTTGCGGATGAACTGGAGACATACGGCCGTATTTATATGTACCGTTTTCGCCCCAATTATAAAATGTATGCCCGACCAATAGAGGAATATCCCCACCAAAGCAAACAGGCCGCTGCCATCATGCTGATGATCCAAAACAACCTCGACCTCAAGGTTGCCAAACACCCCCACGAACTCATTACTTATGGCGGGAACGGCGCCGTCTTTCAAAATTGGGCCCAGTACCTCCTCACCATGCAGTACCTCGCCAACATGACTGACAATCAGACTTTGGTGATGTATTCTGGCCATCCTCTGGGGTTATTTCCGTCCCATAAAGATGCACCTCGTGTAGTTGTTACGAATGGCATGATGATCCCCAATTATTCCAAAAAAGAAGACTGGAACAAATACAATGCACTGGGCGTCACACAATATGGCCAAATGACGGCTGGCTCGTTCATGTATATCGGCCCACAAGGCATCGTGCATGGAACTACCATTACATTGCTGAATGCCGGACGCCTCATAGGATTGGGAGATGATTTGCATGGAAAGGTATATGTCACTTCGGGGCTTGGCGGCATGTCGGGGGCGCAGGCAAAAGCGGCAGTTATTACAAGTGCGATAGGGGTGATTGCAGAAGTGGACAATGATGCTATCAAGCAACGAATTGCAGATGGCTATATTCAAAGGAAAAATGTTTTTAAAGATATAGATAAGTTGATCGATAAATTGGAAAAGTGCCGGGAACGAAAAGAAGCCATTGCCCTGATCTATGCAGGTAACATTGTTGATCTGTGGGAAGCATTTGTGAAACAAAATGTAAAAATCGAACTCGGCAGCGACCAGACTTCCCTTCACAATATTGACGATTTGGGTTACTGTCCTGCCGGATATACTTATGAAGAAGCACAAATACTGCTCAATTCCGATAAGAAAAAATTCATGCAGGAGGTGAAAAAGACTTTAAAGCGGCATGTAAAAGCCATCAATAAAATGTCAGCACGTGGCATGTATTTTTGGGACTATGGAAATGCATTTTTATTAGAGGCAGGAAATGCAGGAGCTGATATTTGGAAAAATAAGCAAACGGGCATTTTTAAATATCCAAGTTATGTAGAGGATATTATGGGGCCGATGTGTTTTGATTATGGCTTTGGCCCATTCCGCTGGGTCTGTTGTTCGGGTGAAAAGTCAGATTTGGACAAGACGGACGCCATTGCTGGCGGTGTATTAAATAATATTTTGAAAAATTCTCCTGACGAAATAAAAGGGCAATTAAATGACAATATTTTATGGATAAATAATGCGGATAAAAACCTGCCTATTGTTGGGTCAAAATCACGCATTTTATATGCTGATGCGGAAGGTCGAATAAAAATTGCGCAAGCATTTAACAGAGCAATCAAAAAAGGTCAGTTAAAAGGGCCTATTGTGCTTGGTCGGGATCATCACGATGTAAGTGGTACAGATTCCCCTTTCAGGGAAACATCGAATATTTACGACGGTAGCCGCTATACAGCGGATATGGCAGTCCATAATGTGATAGGCGATAGCTTTCGGGGCGCTACATGGGTAAGCCTCCACAATGGTGGTGGCGTTGGTTGGGGAGAAGTTATTAACGGCGGCTTCGGCATGGTGCTCGATGGCTCTGCTTCTGCCGAGCGCCGTTTAAAATCTATGCTTTTCTGGGATGTAAATAACGGCATTGCCCGACGCAGCTGGGCGAGGAATAAGGAAGCGGTTTTTGCCATAAAAAGGGAAATGGAGCGGACACCAGAATTAAATGTAACGATGCCTAATTTTGTAGATGATGATGTATTGGAAATGGCTTTTAAAAAAAAGAAATAGGCAATTTAATTGGGAGTAATTTAATTCAGTCAGAATTACTGAAAACTATAAAAGTGATTTTATACATTTCATTCAAGAGAATAATTGTAAATTAAAACTGAAAAAAATGCGGAAATTCATCAAGCTGACAAGCACAATCCTATTTGCCATATTGGCGTTCCTCCTCTTCCGAACCCTCCAACAAAGCGGCACTTTTAAATCCATCAAACCACACGAAAAAGAACCACTATCTGTCATAAAAGGAATGGTCGGTGCAGAAGATATTACCATTGATCGAACCATTGGTAAAGCTTTAATTTCATGTGATAACCGTCGAGCCAGTAGAGAAGGAAGAATAGGTGTTATCGGTGGTATTTATTTATTGGACTACCAATCAAATCCGCCTTCATTTATCAACCTAACATATCATTGGGCAGATCATAATTTTCATCCGCACGGATTATCGTTATTTCATGACTTGAAAGATAGCACCAAATGGGTATTCGTTGTAAACCATAGAGGGAACGGCCATTTTATAGAAATTTTCCAATTCGCTGATTCCACATTGGTACATAAGGAAAGCATTTCCGGCCCCGCCATTTGCAGCCCTAATGATGTGGTTGGTGTTGGCAAAAGGCAATTCTATTTTACGAATGACCATGATGTGAGCGGTGGCATTGACCGCTGGAAAGATTATCTATTAATTGGTACAGCCCAAGTTGGTTATTTTGATGGTGAGAAAGTGGAAATATTTGATAAAGACCTTGGCTATGCAAATGGCATCAATATTAGCAAAAATGGTAAAATAATTTATGCGGCCTGCTCAACAGGCAGGAATTTAATCGCATATGACAGGGCAACACATAAACGATTAGGCGAAATTGACTGCCAAACCGGATTAGACAATATTGAATTGGATGAAAAAGGAAACCTATGGATTGGCTGCCACCCAAAAATGTTGGCTTTTACCAGCCATGCTAAAGATGCTTCAAACCGTTCGCCTTCACAAGTTTTGAAAATTGAACCTGATCCTCACGACTTCTCAAAAAGCAAAATAACCGAAGTTTATCTCAATGATGGCAATCCATTGTCTGGCTCGTCTGTTGCTGCTGTAGATGGAGAATTACTTTTAATTGGGACAGTGTTTGAGGATGGGGTCGGTGTTGGAAAATGGTGATTGTCAGAAGTTGTAAGGCATTTTAATAAATATGTTTAGAGAAAAGGGAAAAAATAAACTACGCAAATTCGTGAGGAGTGCAATCAAGGTTTTATCCCCCACGAATTTTAACAACCACGAATAACTATTTGTCTAAAATCATCAAATTTTTATGTGTAGGCTATTTTCCAAATCCCTTATTTGAAAAATTCCTTGGAAGCCAATTAAAACAAGAAGAGGGGGAGATAAAAAATTCGCTGATCCCCCACTAAAGGGTGAAAAGAGATTTACTAAATTTTCGAAATTTAGCAAATCAAAGATAGAACCACCTGATTTGCTAAATCTCGAAAGATTTAGTAAATCTTATTGGTTCTTTGACAAATCCCGTGGAAGCCACTCAGAATATCAGAGTATTAGGGGGAAAGAAAAATTTTTTCAAAATTTTTCTTTCCCCCTAATACTCTGATAGAGAGGGAGATAAAAAAATAAAAAATTTTCAATTTTTTATTTTTTTATCTCCCTCTCTTCCTGTTTTTTTTCGCTCCACGAAAATTGTCAAAGAACCATCTTATTTAAAGACCGTTTCAACCTATAATGGGGATGAGCGAAAAATTTTAACCGAGCTATACAACCAAAGGCAACTCCTTAGCCACATTCAATCAGGTTTTAATCTTCATTCGTTGGCGTTTTTTCTGAATAATAACAAACTAATATTTTGCTTAGGCAAAAACCTTAAACCAAAAACCCCAAACCTCCAACCAATTCCTACCTTTGCGCCCGATTTTCAGAAAACGGAATTCTACACATAAAAAATAAACATGGAAATACTCATCGTTTTGCTGACCGGCCTCCTTGCCGGGCTGCACACTTCAACCTGGGGGATGTACAAAGACTCACCGCATGAAGGGTTCGGCTGGCCAAAATACTTCCGCAGTACCATTATCTCACTCCTGTTAGCGCCATTTGTATGGCACATCACTGAATTGAAAGGGGATGACAGGCTGACATTAGCCGCTTCCCTTTTTCTTTTGTGGGGAACTGTTTACGTGGCAGAGAGGGCGATTGTGGAAGTTTGGAAAACCTTCATCCGCACCGAAGACCAATCTAAATACTTCATTCCCATGCAGTTGCACGTGTTGGGCAAGGTTGTAGAAAGCAAACGTGACCGCTTGATCGCTGCCTTCTTTTATGTGGGCGGTATTGTAGTGGTTGGCTGGTTGTTGGTTTCATTATGGCGTACCCATCAAGCTGGTGAATTGAACTGGAATCCTTATATCATTTTGCTTTTACTGAGTGTAGGTGGTTGGGTATCAGCTTTTGGTGGCGCATGGAAAGATGCACCGATTGAAGGATTTGAAACTTTCAAATTTTTCCGCAGCCCAGCCGTGGCCTACTTCTGGGCATGGATGGCCGCTAACCTGACCGACAATTTTGTAGTCATTACCTGTTGCAGCCTTGGATTCACCATTGCCTGCATCGAAACTTATAAGACCTTCTTTTTCCCGAGTCGCCCTCGTGGCAAATTTCAAGGCAAACCCATTGATTTTCCCGAAATGCTGAAACGGCGGCAAAACTTTGTCCCAATATTCATTGCTGCCTGGTTGTTCGTGATTATCACTGGAGTGAAGGCCTTTTTAGGGCCGCACAGCGGATTGGTGTAAGTAGCGCCGAACTCCAGGTTCGGCGTAGAATCAGCCAAACTGGAGTTTGGCTGCACATTTTCTATAATGAAAGAAGCTGCAATCATATTACAGGCTGACCACCCGTCGGCATTCACTAAAGTATATGGGCTATTGATGCTGGAACGGACTTTTCATGCCCTTGAAAGAGCCGGTGTGGATGCTGTACTTCTACCCTATTCGGCTGAGGAAAAGTTACAGAAGGTCATAGCAAGAAATAAAGATTGGAAAATCAAATTTCATTTTACCGAACACTTAAAAAGTGAGTTTAATAAAATTGAAAATGGCCTCGTTGTATTTGAGTTCCCAACGGCAATTGACCAAAAAATCATTCAGCAATTAATAGAAGAAGGCACAACTGGTCAAACCGACGCAACTATTTCCAAAAACAGGAAAACCGCTTTTTTCTCTAAACTTTTGTTAGAAAAAATAAAGGCTATCCCTCAAACTATTGGAGATTGGGAAGGGTTGGCAAAACAACATGGATTTTCAGTAAAGACATTTGATTTTCAAGGGTCTGTTTGCCATACCGTTTTTAATGAAAAGGAAAAAAAAGTTGCAAAAAAAGCGTTGATCCGCAGCTTGACCAAACCCACCGACGGTTGGGTGTCCCGCAATTTGAACCGACCCATTTCGACGCTCATAAGTAGAGTGTTGGCACATACGCGTATTACTCCAAACCAGTTTACGGTTGTCACGGGATTGGTTGGTTTGGTTACAGGTTTTTTCCTTGCATTGGGTGGCTATTGGAACTATTTGATTGGCGGTGCCTTGTTTCATTTGACTTCTGTGCTGGACGGTGTAGATGGAGAATTGGCAAGGTTGAAGTATAAATCATCCCCATTTGGACAATGGCTTGATACACTCGTAGACAACCTGTCTTATTTAGCTGCATTGGCAGGGATAATCATTGGCATTTACCGAAATGGGGCTTCGGACATAGTATTGTTGTCAGGCATCTTGGCGGTGGTTTTTGTCGTATTGGCTTTAGGGAGTTTGTACCTTTATCTGTTGCGTTTCAAGTCGGGAGGTACGCTACTAAACGTGGAGTACAATTTCCAAAAGGGCAACAGCTTTTTTGACAAATTCATGCGAGTAGCAGCAGGTTTTGGAAAACGAGACTTATTTGCGTTGATTTTCTTTGGCCTCGGCATTATTGGGCAAATGCCAATGGCGCTTGGGTACGTAGCCATTATGGCTTTTTTTGTATTTGTTTTTTCTGTGCAAGCTCATTTTAGTGCAGCTAAAAGAAGGTTAAATGGTTTGAATGGCTGAGAATGATTACATGGTTTTTTCTATGTAGCGTACTTTAATGATTTGAGAAACTTTCATCATTCAGTTTTACTATCACCTTGATGTTAAATGTACAAATCAGAAAATAATATTATTGAATTAAGCAACAAAAATTGCCCCATCAATGGGCAGTCCACTGCACTGCCTTTCATTTCCATCATCTCCAGTGAACGCTACCCTCATCACGACACAAATACGCAGCAGGTTGTAAAAAATGCCAGTGCTTTTCACGAAGCAGGCATTCCGGTTGAATTGGTTTTGCCCATGCAAGCAAAGGGGTTATTTGATGGAAGTTATCACCTCGATCAAGCGGTTTACCGCTATTATAACATTCCCAAAGGGTTGAAAATCAGGGAGTTCAAATCAGTCCCTGCAAGTGATTTCCGTTTTGAAAAAATTTTCCATTCTGTTTTTTCTACTCTCCAGGCCATTTTCAAAAAAGACACAGAGATCATTTATACCCGCAATCGAACCTCTGCCCTATTGGCTTTCCTTTTTGGAAAAAACCTTATTTTCGAGACCTACCGAAGGCTGGGCAATGAATTTCCAATAGCAATGAGGTGGCTGGCCAAATGGTCGAATAAAAAGACATTTATCGGAATGGTGTTGCACAGCCAAGTGTCGGCCGATTCTATGCAAAAGGTGGGTTTCCCAAAAGAAAAACTCTTCGTGCTGCACAATGGCTATGACCCAACAGATATGCTGCCCATCTTGTCAAAAAAAGAGGCGAGGCAAAAACTCGATCTTTCGCCCGATGGGCATTACATTGTCTATACGGGCAATATGCAGAAAAACAAGTGCATCGAAGTACTGCTCGACATAGCGACCCATTTACCACAAGCAAAATTCCTTCTGGTAGGTGGGCGGGAAGAAGATCTTGAAAGGCTTAAGCTATACGGAAAGGAAATTGGCCTAAAGGACAATGTAATATTCACGGGCAGGCAACCTATTTCAGTTGTTTCGGAATACCTTTATGCTGCTGACGTGTTAGTTATTCCACCGGTATCAGCACCACTTGAAAAGTTTGGCAGAACGGTTTTGCCTTTTAAGATATTCCCTTATTTGGCCGCAAGCCGTCCAATAGTTGCGCCTGACCTAGCCGACATGAGGGAATTGTTGACCCATAATGAAAATGCGATTCTAGTCCAGCCTGACTCACCCCTTGAAAATGCACTTGCAATTGATAAATTGCTAAAAGACAACGGGTTGCAAAAACGCCTCTCCGAAAATGCTTTTAAAACTTCTGCCTCATTGACCTGGTTGGAACGTGGCCGTAAATTCAAAAAATGGATAGGGGGAAGATGGAAGATCATTCAGCGGCAGTAGCTGTGCCGCCGAACTCCAGTTCGGGGGATAAGACAAACCGAATAGAATATCTTCTTATCGAATTTAAAGGCAACTTATATATAGCTATTTTGGGAGCGCAACCCCCCAAATTGCTTGGCCTTCGGTGATAGTCAACCGGTTCATGTTCTCATCCCATAAATTACAATCAAACTGTAGGTCAAGTTTTTTGGTAGGTTGCCCATTTTCATTCTCGTCGTAGTCTTCAAAATTCAAAATAGAAAAATTGGCACCTTGATCCTGTTTTTGTCGATCGGACCGATACTCGGTACCAGCCTCGTCTACATAAATGATCGTAACTGCTGAAAACTGAAATGAATCGACTGGAATTGGAATTTCTATTGTATCAATAGGTCCTGCAACTTGTGATACTTCGTAGTCAAAATGAGCGGAGCAGCCAGGGTTCGCTGTTGGAGTTGTTAAACCTGACCAAACAAAGCCTGCCACCGACTGACAGCCTTGGCCATCTGTGAGGGTAACCGAATATGGAATCAAGGGTTCAAACTGGCCGTCGAGAAAATTTTCCGAACTGCCCGTCGACCAATCCAAGGTATAAGTAACGGATAGAGTACTTGGGATAGCCTCCAAGGATTCAAGAACGAAATCATTATTGTATTTGGGCTCAATACGGACGGCGCACCGATCGGCTGGTGAAATTTGGATAAATTGGGTCTGCCATGATACGCAACTATCCCCTGAACTTAGATCAGTTACTCTCAAAGTAACATCATTACTTGTGACTTGGCCAAAATTTATGGCGGTAGAAGGAAAAGTGTCAAAAGAGTTCCCGCTTTCAACCCATTCGTAGAATGTATCGCTGTTCAGGGGCACAACAGAAGAGTCAATACTCAAGTTAACCTCATATATAAAAGCAGTGTCAAAAACGAGGATCGTATCTTCAAGGCTGTTATTATAATAGGGGTAACTATCCAATGAAAAAGGGTCAAGGTTAATTGGGATACCTGACGGATTGGAAATATCACGGATTATGATAGTAAGTGTTTCCCGGCAGTCAGAGCCACAATTTTCCCTTTCCATTTTTCCTATAAAACTCAGAACGTCGTTTTGATCTTTTTCATGGGAAGTAAACATATAAAAACTGTCCACGCCTGCTTCCCACGACTTTGTAACACCATTCCCAAATTCAAGTTTAGCACTGAAAACAGGCGTTCCATGCACGGGATCAGGCAAGTCTTCTTTTTGGCAACCAATTACCATTATGATGGCGGCCAATAGACTATTAAATAAAATCTTTTTCATTTTAGAATATTATTTCAACAGGTACACCGCTTGCAATCGCACATTGAAGCGGTCGTCTTCTTGCAAAATGTAATCACCCAAGACAGGTTTCTTATCTGTCAATGGGCGCAAGTTATACTGGGCCGTCAAGCCAAATGAGAGTTCTTTGTTGACCCTGTATCGATAGCCGACCATTGGTGATACATTCCAACGAGTAAAGCCATCTTCCGCGATCCATGCTTTTTTATAAGATACAAATTCCTTGGTTGGCCGCTCAATGTCCACTTTTTCCAATTTACCTATTTCCCCACGAACGCCCGTCAGATAATCGATGCATATTCCCCCTTCAAATAAGTTATGCCCTTTTTTCCAACCAACAGAAAGAGGCATTTCTAAATAATGCAGGCTCGTTGGCCGCAAAAGATTTTCCATCAGTTCCAATCCAAAGCGGTAATTCCTCATTTCTGTAATTTTGGATGCCTCAAAATGGCCATCACGCCTAAGATACCCAACACCAGATGAAACATACCAATTTTTATTTAAATCGTATTGGAAAACAACCCCTCCATGAACCGCAGTGACCAAACTTTCCCCATTAGTTGGAACAACCTGCATTAACTGGGCTGCCGAAACGCCAAAATGAAATGGGGAAGGTTCATAGCAGGTGTTTTTCGTTTGGGGTTTTGCAGTGAAATCGCCATTCACAAATGCCAATAATGGAGCTAACAAATCAGGGGCTGCTTGCCTGGTCGATAATTTTTCAGTCAGAGATTCTTGAGGCATCAGGTCAACTTCTGTGGTATTTGTTTCATTAGGAATTTTTGGTTGTTCCACAAAATCATTTTCTGAAAACTCGGCAGAAGTTGCCAAAAGGTTTTGCGCTAATCCTTTGCTCGCTGCAATGGCCCTTCCTCCATCATTGTTTTTGATTGACGAGTTTTCCGTATTGTGTTTCCGAACAGGCTCGTCGATGGCTATGTTTCCTTCTGCAAGATTTGACTTTTCTGGAAACGCATTAACCAATTCCTTTTCAACGATTTGTGATTGGTCAGCTAAAATTAAAGTTGAATTGTTGTTTGGCATAAGAAACAATGTGAGCGCAGCTACAGTTGCCGCCCCGCCTAACCACCACAACAAAAAGCCCCTGCGCTTCTTTTTCTTTGCCGCGTCAAGTATTGCCTCAGCCTCTTGCCAATAGGCATCTTTTAACTCAAACTCCCGGTGCAAGAGTTTTTCTTTAAAATAAGTGTCAATGTTATGCTGCATAAGCTATTCTTTTAGAGGGGCAAGAATCAGGTGTCAGGGTCTGGCCTTTTGACCCCTGACCCCTGATACCTGACTCCTTTCAATCATTTCTTTTAATTTGCTCCGTGAAAAAGAGAGGTGCCATTTGGAAGTGCCATCGCTGATTCCGAGCATGTCGCCAATTTCTTTATGGTTGTACCCGTCAATAGCGTAGAGGTTAAATACCTTTCTGCTCATTGGAGGCAGTTTGCGGATCATGGCTTCCAATTCCGATGCATCGAAATTGAGGTCTGCAGTGTTGAATTCCACCAACCCAACATCGTTGTCGGTATCAGTAAAATCACGGTTTTCCATGAGTTCGTTCACCTTTCTGTTTTTACGGAAATCATCGATGAGGGTATTGATCATAATGCGGCGTATCCAAGCTTCAAAAGGAACGGGTTCTTGGTATTTCCCCAAATTCTGTACGATTTTCAAAAACCCCATATTGACCATGGAAGCAGCCTCCTCCTCTGACCTTCTGTACCGCATGCACACACTCATCAGCACGCTGAAACAACGCTGATAAAGCTGGTATTGAGCCCGACGGTCACCTCGCTGAGCATCATGAAGGAGTTGTTGTTTGACCATGCAATAGGTTGGTTTTCGGTGTTATTTCTTTTTTAGAAAAATGACCGGGAAAAACGCTTCCCGGCCACCAAGGTCTGTATCTAAAATTTAAAGTTTTGTTTCCGGGATTGAAAGTTTTGGCAAAAAAAGAGCAAAGCGTGTTTTTGAGAGCAAAAGGTTTTAGTCATAACTGTTACAGGTTCACTTTTGTAGACGACGCCTCTTTTTGAAGGGTTGGGTAGGATGAAAATTTTTCTCACTTTCACGTTGAAATAAATGGTTGAATGGCTAATGGTTAAATGGTTTTAAACAACGCATAAAAAACCATTCAACCATTAAGCCATTCAACCATGTACGATTCAACCATTCAAAATGAAACCACTTGCTGACCGTATGCGCCCTACGTCACTTGATAACTACGTTGGCCAAGGCCATTTGGTAGGAGAAGGCGCCGTTTTAAGAAAGGCCATCGAAAGCGGCCGTATTCCATCTATGATATTGTGGGGGCCACCGGGTGTTGGGAAAACGACACTGGCCTTCCTGATTTCCCATTCTTTGGATAGACCATTCCATACATTAAGCGCAGTGAACTCTGGAGTGAAAGATGTTCGAGAGACTATCGAGAAGGCAAAAAGCCAACGGTTCTTCAATGCCCCCAACCCTATTCTTTTTATTGATGAAATACATCGGTTCAGCAAGTCACAGCAAGACTCGCTTTTAGGTGCAGTGGAAAAAGGAATTGTGACCTTGATTGGTGCGACAACAGAAAACCCGAGTTTTGAAGTGATATCTGCTTTACTCTCTCGTGCCCAGGTCTATGTGCTAAAACATTTGACGAAAGAGGAACTGATTTCGTTGGTGGATAGGTCATTAAAGGAGGACGAATTTTTGTCTGGCAAAGACGTTGAAGTAAGGGAATACGAGGCATTGTTGATGTTCTCTGGTGGCGATGGACGCAAACTGCTTAATGTGCTGGAATTGGTTTGCAATCTGCAAATAGAAGGCGAGAAACTATTAGTTACGAATGAATTAGTGGAAAGCTCCATCCAGCAAAACCTGGCAATATATGATAAGACAGGCGAGATGCACTACGACATCGCAAGTGCATTTATCAAATCCATGCGAGGCAGTGACCCCAATGCGGCTGTTTACTACCTTGCTCGTATGATCGAAGGAGGAGAGGACATCGAATTCATTGTTCGCCGCATGATTATTTTCGCCTCAGAAGATATTGGCCTCGCCAACCCAAATGCTTTGCTGATGGCCACTACTTGCCTAACCGCATGCCGGACAGTGGGTTACCCCGAAGCGAGAATCATCCTTTCCCAATGTGTAGTATATTTGGCCACTTCGCCAAAAAGCAATTCGACTTATATGGCCATCAAAAAGGCACAACAGTTAGTCAGGGAAACGGGAAATTTGCCTGTACCACTCCATATCCGAAATGCGCCAACTAAACTGATGAAAGACCTCGACTATGGAAAGGGCTATCAATATGCACATGATTTTGAAAAGAATTTTGTCGAGATGGATTTTTTACCAAAAGAAATTGATGGGAAACAGTTTTATGAGCCTGCCAATAATCCTCCCGAAAGCCGTATAAGGCAATGGCTAAAAGAAAGGTGGAAGAAAAAATATGGATATTAGAGATGTTCTAAATAAGGAATCCTGATTTGTATCCTCCCCCAACCCCCTCCAAAGGGGGAGATAAAGCCTGCTAAAATTTAATATTGTAGCAAAATATTAAATAAATGGGTTCTTTGATGATTATAGTGGAACAATAAAAAAACAGGAAGAGAGGGAGGTGAAAAATAAAAAATTTTCAATTTTTTATTTTTCACCTCCCTCTCTATCAGTGTTTTAAGGGATTTGTCAAAGAACCAATAAATGAACGGGTCTGTCTCCCCCTTTGGAGGGGGTTGGGGGAGGATACACTGAGGAACAGATTCTGAATTTTTATTTATGAACGACTTTATTAAATAAAAAAGAAAAATATCCCATAGGCCCATTAATTGATCCATTCTATTTTTCTTGTCAATTATTTATTAATGGAATCAAATAATTTTTTTAACATCCTTGATTTTTTATGCATCGGCCTTTTATGCCATGACCAACATAAAGAAGGTTTTATTTTAGGAGGCACTGCCTCTTATGCCAGTTTAATGGCCAGCCAATTAGGAAATAACACGGCAGTGCTAACAAGTGTAGGAAATGATTTTAGTTTTTTCGATCTATTTAAAAATAATAACATCCATGTTTTAAATAAGCCGATTAAAAAAACGACCGTATTTAATAATATTTATGAAAGTGGCGTTCGTTCTCAATTTATTTATCATCCACCTGAAAAATTATTGATAAATGACCTGCCTGAAAATTGGAAAGGGTCACCTGTGGTAATGTTATGCCCCATTGCCAATGAAGTCGATTTTTATTTATTAAATGCATTCCCCAATTCACTTGTCGGGGCGACCATTCAGGGTTGGCTGCGGCAATGGGATGACAAAGGAAAAGTTTCTCCCAAAAAAATAAATTGGGCTTTATTAAAACCCATTGACATTGTTTTCATGAGTGATGTGGATATTATGGGCTACGAGAATGAATTGCCAAAAATTATTAAGCAGGCAAAAATAGTGGTTGTGACTAAAGGGGCAAATGGGGCTGCTGTTTTTCACGAAAATAAAAAATACGAATTCCCTTCTTTTCCTGCTAAAGAAGTTGACTCCACAGGTGCTGGAGATATTTTTGCAACGGCTTTTTTAATTCAGTATAATAAAACGAAAAATATTGCCCTGTCGGCAGCTTACGCTCATGCAGCAGCTTCTTATATTATTGAAAATATTGGAATTAAATTACCAACAATAAATTCAATCCAATTAAGGTACAGGCAATATTTAAACGTTTTTGATTCAACAATAACCGAAAATAGCTTGTATTAGTTAATTTTCCGTTTTCAGAAGTAATTCTACCTAATTATGTCAAAAAACAAAGCAATGCCACTTTCTTTTCCGATCAAACTATACGGTTACATACGTGGCTTAGAAGAAGAAGACCACCTCATTCCCAAGTCGAGAAAATTACAATTAAAAGAATTATCCGAATTTATAAGGAATAGAAAAGAAAAAGGGAAAACACCAAAAATAATAGTTATTTGCACCCATAATTCCCGACGTAGCCAGATGGCTCAATTGTGGCTGAAAGTGGCTGCTGCTTATTATGTATATGGGAAATTGAGAGCATATTCCGGAGGAACAGAAGCAACCGCATTTCATCCAAATGCTGTGAGTGCCATGCGAAATGCGGGACTTCCGCTGGAAAAAACATCGGAAGAAGAAAATCCTTTCTACGAATGTGAGATTGGAAATGGTGGTGATATTTTAGTGATGTGTTCAAAAAAATATGACCACCCTAATAATCCTAAAAAAGGATTTGCCGCAATTATGGTTTGTAATGAAGCAGACGAAGCTTGCCCTATAGTAAAAGGAGCTAAAAAACGATTTTCCATTTCATATAATGACCCAAAAGAATTTGATGGAACACCGGATGAAAAGGCTGCCTATCAGGAACGCTGTCGGCAGATAGCGAGGGAGATGTTTTATGTAATAAGAAATGCAAATTAGGTTTTTAAAATATAGGTTTTCTGACAATTTAAGAGGAAAAGAAAAATTATCAGAGAACCAAAACATTTTAATATTAATTAAACTATTTTATCTACTCCATATATTGCCACTACTGCAGGCTTCGGTACTTTATTCCCCCCGTCGGGCCAATGGCTCGACAATTCATCCAACGATTTCGAGTATTCGCCAGGATGCTGCACACTTAAAAACAGTGTTGTCCCATCAGGGGAAAAATAAGGCCCCGTAAATTCTGCATGGGTCGGCGCATTGGCTACCCGGACAGGCATTCCAGCAAATTCACCTTTATTAGGAACAACAAATAAACTGTTATTTTTAAAGGGTAAATAAACAGGTTTGTCCTCCCGGTTCATCGAGCTGCCAGAGATATCTGATGTGAACCAGAGGTTGCCTTTGAGGTCGAAGGCCATGTTGTCGGGACAGGCGAAATTGTTTTTTTCTCCTCCTGCTAAAAAGGTATCCGAAGTAAATTCAAGAGCATCGTGTTTTCCATCTTTTTCTGATATTTTTAAAATTGAACCCAGGTAATCGCCTACCGTAGAATTATTAGTTAGTGCCACTAATACATCACCATTTGCTGGATTGATCTCAATATCTTCAGGGCGGTTTTGAGGCGTTGCTCCCAAATACTTGGCGGCTTCACGAAGCCGTATCAACACTTCTGTCTGATTTTTAAATAATTTTTGTAACACGGGTTGCTCGTTGTAATCAAGGGAAATCCACTTGCCCATTTGAGTACTGGCAACATATAAAGTGCCCTCGGAAAGGGAGCCAGGTTTGGAGGAGATAAATTTATAAATAAATTGGTTAACTGCATCGTCGCCTGAATAAACAACAATGCGCCCATCGGGCAATTCTTTTACAGTTGCAGATTCATGGGCACAACGGCCCAGAGCAATATGTTTTTGACAATTCCCGGTTTTAGGGTCTACCTCCACGACCCAGCCATAATGCTCTGGCGGGTTATCGTAATGAAGATGCCAGCCAATATCGTAGTCGGTCACTTTACGTTCTCCCGTTTCATAATTGCGTTCCCCATAAAACTGGTCATAATTCTCTTCACAAGTTAATATGGTACCCCAAGGGGTTACGCCGCCCGCACAATTTGCCAAAGTACCCATGCCTGACTTTTTACCCATAATAGGCTCGCCCCAGTTAAAAGGTATATCGGTCATGCCAGTAATACGGCGGTTCATCGGGTCGTTTTTTATTACACTCCATCTGCCGTCTGTTTTTTTCACTCGAACAAAGCTTCCTCCCACATTGTACATTTCTTTTTCGATCTGTTTTTGGGTCTTTAACGATAAATCCGTTCCCACAAAATTGGAAACAAAACGGGGGTCAACGTATTCGTGATTGACCCATAGCAGGCCGTCATTGGGGTTGCTTTTATGCATCGGCAAAAAGGCTGTATAATCATTATTGAAACCGAATTTATCCGTTTTGGAAATGGCGTCTTTCCATTTTATCAAAACCTCATAGGATAACCCTTCTGTAAGAGCAAGTTCATCCAATTCTGAAGGAGGAATGGCTTTTAATTTTGAAACTATAGTAGCTGCTGCACTTTTGGCTGGTGTGCATTGCCCAGTCAGAATAGCTGCTGTGCTGATACCAAGAAATTCAAGAAAGGTACGACGAGTAATGTCTTTCATATAAGTCAGTAATTTGTGTTATTATTTGATTAAAAATTAGTGTTCAAACAGTTTTTAAAAAGGGACATCTTTATTTTATCCGCGTAAAGATCGGAAAGTTAGAATCGGAAATTGACTAAGTTTTATCAGTTTGATTTACAATTTTTAAATTGAGTTCAATAATTAAAGAAGGCTAATTGAAAAGTCGAAAGAACATTAGGAATAAACAAGGTAAATGAAAAAGAAAGGAGGCCTTATGGCCTCCTCACTAAAAATTACTACTAATATAAAATTCTTTAAGGCACTAATAATTTTAATTTATTGGCGCAATGATTTTAAAATTTATGGCTAAGCCCTAAACTGAAAGCCCTACCCGGATTGATGCTACTGAATATTTGATCTTCAGCTTGATAGGAATCATAATAACTCTCCACTTTATCGTTGAGAAGGTTGGCGATTTTGAAATCAATAGAAGTATTTTGATCCGCCCCGATTTTTTTAGCGATACTAAAATTCAAACTATGGAATGGACGGATGTAAATATCAGGGTATAGTCCTGAACCAACTATTGTCAATGTTGCCCCTTTCATATTATAAAACAAGCCTGCATCCAAGCCTTTTTCAGAGTCGCCATAGCCAATTCCCATATTTACAACATAAGGTGCTTGACCAGCCATCTGACGGGTATTTTCAATGGTCTCCCCTGCCCTTTCAAAATTTTTGCGGGCGCCGAATTCGGCATCGGTCATGTCAATGGAAGATTGGACAAGTGTTAAGTTTCCACTTACATTGAAATTTCTCAAACTTGGTGTGAGGAATTCAAGGCTTTTGCGGGCTTCCAATTCAATTCCATATAACTGTCCATCTCCGACATTACGAGGTTGAAATTCCGTGCTGGTCTGTTGCTCTGGAATTCGCACCATTTCGATTGGGTTATCGAATTTTTTATAGAAACCGCTAATAGAGAAAATCTGGCCGCCTTTCATAAACAATTCCCAGCGCAAGTCAATATTGTTTATTCTCGTTTCGGTCAATTCGCCGCCCCAATCGGAATAAGTGAAAAGACTTCCATTGAAAATACGGTTGGTGATCGGGTCAATGATCTGCGCAAAGGACAACTCTTTGAACGAAGGTCTGGCAATAGTTCGGGAATAAGAAGCCCTAATGTTTTGGTCAGGTGTGACAGAGTATATGAAGTTGGCAGTTGGAAATAAATCCAATGACTCCAAAACTTTTGCATCGTCTAAGTTTCTTCCATTGACCACATCACCACTTGCATAGGTTTGATCCCTACCAGTATGTCGTTGCACGAAATTCTCGGCCCGCAGGCCCAAGATTGCTTTTAAATTATTGATTGGAGAAAACTCGTTAGAGACATAAAATGCCGTGTTATTTACATTTGATTGGTACTCATTTGGATTTGGGTCATTGTTGCCCGATTGGTAGTAAATGCTATTGTTCGTGCTTGGAAAGATGTTTTCCTCATTCAAGACAATCGTTGGGTCAGCAACGTCCCAAGATTGATTGGCAAAAAACTGGACATCGTAAAAGAGAATTTTGTAGTCCCTGTTTTTATAAGTATGTGCTGCCCCAAATTTAAGTTTAGCGACTTGATCTTTGAAGGTGTATTTTTTTGTAATATCAACTTTGGCCACCGCATTTATTTCTTCTAAATCCCTCCAAATACGGGATGGGTTGCCGCCATTGCCTGCGTTAAAGCTCACCCGATTTGGGTCAATTGTAAAGGCCGTTTTGCGAATATCTGGGTCTTCGGAAATAGATAAGGTAGGAGACAAACGCCAATCAATTTCCCAACCTTTGCTATCAAAAACGTGCGTTCCGTTCAGCAATAGATTAGATAGTGATCGCTGGTTGTACTCAAGGTTGTCAGAACTTGCAAAATAACCAGATTGGCCGATTGCTTGACCATTGTTCTCAATGGTAAATTGACCTGCACGGCTTTCACCATTTTGCAAGTGCATGGCGGTCAATCTAATTTTTGAAAGTTTGTTTTTATATGCTATACCACCTAATGCGCCTATCAATACATTTCTTTCACCTATCTGACCTTGTTGCAAATTTGCATTGACCAAATCATAAATATCAGAAGCTGTTTGACGCTGGTATTCGCCATATTCTACTTGATCGTAGTATTTGAATTCATTTTTATACGATAGAGAGAACGTGTAGCCCAGTTTGGGACTTAGATTGTCACCTCCTTTCTTAAGGTCAATCTGATTTCCAAAAGAAATACCTGCACTAAAGTCAACTGGGCTGGTTTGCCTTTGTGCACCCAATTCAGGGTTAAAGTCCTTTATAAAATCTGTCACAACTCCCTGCTGCGCTCCACTGATAGGAGTCGGCATGTTGTGATATTGCGCCAGTTTTGGCAGTTCCCTTGTTCCATCGTCAAAACCAAGGAAGTCAGTTCCACCTCCATTGTAAGTCAAATAATCAGCATTGAAATGCATATCGGGATTAGCAGTGGTACTGACTGATACACTAAATATCTTTTCTTCGGGAAAGTCTTTTGTCTCAATATTTAAGATGCCGCCCGTAAAATCCGCTGGCATGTCAGCAGTAAAATTTTTCCCAACTATAATATTGTCAATGAGGTTGGTGGGGAATATGTCCATTTGCAAGGTGTTCCGGTCAGGGTCAAGTCCGGGAATATCAACATGATTCAAAGTAGTCTTTGAATAGCGGTCTCCCAAGCCTCTCACATAAACATATTTCCCGCCTTCAATGGAAACCCCTGTGACTCGTTTGGCGGCCTCGACTGCCGTGCCATCTCCAGTCAGTTTAAACTTAGCAGAAGAAATTCCGTCCATCATGACTGCGGATTTTCTTTTGACAGCCAACAAGGCAACCTCAGAAGTCCTGATTGCTTTAGCTGTAACAGTTACTTCTGTCAGGTCATCCACGTTTTCCCCAATGCTAATAGTTTGAAGGTTGATTACTTCTCCAGTCTTTACCTCAACCTCTGTGATAGTCAATGTTTCAAACCCAATGTAGGAAACCTTTAAATCATACAAACCTGGAGCAATAGTAAAAGAAAAAGAACCGTCGAGGTCAGTGACAGTACCCAAAGTCGATTGATCAAAAGATTCAGCAGTAGATTCCTTAATGGAAACGTTGCCCCCAATGATGCTTTCGCCCGTGGCGTTGTCAAAGACTACTCCACGGATAGTACCTGTCTGGGAAATGGCAGTAAAGAAGGAAAAGAGGAGCAGAGGGGTAAAGATGTTTCTCAAATTTTTCATATTAGTAGTATTAAAAAACAGCAAAGAGACTTGTAAATGAGTCATTTACAAGTCTCTTTGCCGTTGCTATTTATTTCTCAAGTCCAAAAATTGCGCTTGAAAGGATTATGAATTTGTTCTGTTAGATTAAAGTCCTGCAAGACCACCTGCTTTTGATGCCCAAGTCCAATCAAATGCTGAAACATTGGCTTGAGGGGTCGAACCAGTTGTGACACCAGCAGGAACAGCTCCATTTACATGGCTTTCCAAATCAGCCGCATCAACATTTAAGATGATGTTGTCGAATGTGACGCCGGCAGCAGTTACTCTATTTATCTGCTGGCCAGCTTCAATACCAGTGATAAAGATGTTTTTCAAATCAACTATAGAGTTGTCATCAACATTGATCAAATCGGCAGATTGACGGTCAGCGTCAGAAGCGATAACAGAGCCATTTTGAATAGTGTGACCTGCGGCATAAGAACCTTCGGGGCCATCTAATTCGAATGAATGCCCAGCAACGGTAACAACTATGAAATTATCCACTGTTCCAGCCCATGCCTGGTCTGTGTCCAAACCATCATCACCTGCGTTCCATACCAGAGCATTCTTTACATTGACAGTACCGCCGAACCATTCGATTCCATCGTCTTGGTTAGCGACAACCTCGATGTTTTCGATAACAGTTCCCGAACCGACACCGCCCAAGGTTAATCCATTGATTTCATTTCCTGCACCAATGTTGGCCCCACCGTGACGGATTGAAATATAATTAATTACACCTGAATTATCAGCGTCATCCGAACCTCCGTATAGGCCATTGGCATCAGATGTAGGGATTCCTTCTATCTGGACTTCACTTACATCGTTACCATCGTCATTGGAAGCGGAGATAGTTGCTTTACCCAAAACGATCAGCCCACCCCAGAGGCCATTGACCGTAGGAGCAAGGTTCGGGCTTTCAAAATTGCCTGAGACAACATCGTTAGGCGAAATTTCGTCTGCAATAGAGGTGAAAATGATCGGCATGTCAGCAGTGCCTTCTGCCATCAATTTTGCCCCACGGGCAATCAACAAAGCAGTGGCATTTGCGCCTGTTCCAGCTTCGCCTTTGATAACTACCCCTGGTTCAATGGTCAAAGTAACACCATCAACTACAGTGATACGGCCACCAAGAATGTAGCAGTTGCCTGTTGTCCATGTTTCATCTGAAGTGATATTTGAAGAAATCAACTTACATCCATCTTGGACACATACGCCATCTTCACAGGTAAAACCTGAAGGGCATCCTTGTGTAGTGCAATCAACTGTTGAAGCATCTTGTACACATACACCATTGTCACAGGTGAAACCTGCAGGACAACCATTCACCGTACAGTCAATAAAAGTTGCTTCATCATCGCCGCAGGAAGTGAAGAGAGGGACTGTTGCTATTAAAGCAAAGAGGAGAAAATGTTTGAAAATTTTCATTGATTTAGATTATTGTTTTTAGATTTTTAAAGTGTTCAGTTTATGTTGGAATTCTGTTGCAAAAAAAAGCAGGGACAGATTAACAGCCAGTAAGTACGATTTTAAGTTTAGGTTAAAGAACACTCGGACAAATTGCAGCAGGTCAATAAATATCATTTATTAATTTATTTATATATCTTTGATTTTCAATTAAATACAATTATTACTATAGTTTGTTCTTCAATTTAATATTAAATTAACTTTGCTTGTAGCTGTTCAGCATGGAGAGAGAAAGAAGAAAAAATGAAATTTTTTTCTTCTTTCTCTCTCCTAAGAAGCGGTTGTTTTTTTAGAAAAATTTTCAATTTTTCTAAAAAAAACAACCCTGCTGGATAGTTACCTTTGTTTTATACTAAAAAAGAAGGCACTCCACCTTGGATGTGGAGCGCCTTCTTTTTATATAGAATAGAAGTATTATGCAAGTTAACCTGCCAATAATTTAATAATAAACACAAGTACTACACTTACCAGCAAGCCAAAGAAAACCTTACCAAGATCTGCAAATACCATCTTGGAAATCTTCTTGGAAACCCTACCTTCCATATTAATACGCATACCAATTTCACGGCCTGCCAATAGACCGATGAAAACCCATGTCGTACTCATTGGAAGGTTGCCCGTCCATGGGAAGGTAAACCCTAACCCAAAGAATGTTGATCCTTTGAACACCATTAAAACAATGGCATATATAAAATCAATAAAGGTTGCAGACCTGATGTCGGCCGTATTGGTTTTTTGCCTTACTACTTCCTGTACAGCTCCACCACGGACATAAAAAATATAGCCAAGTAGCCCAACAAGGATCAATATTGTAGCAATGAATTCCACAATAGACAATGCAAATCCACCTCTCAGATAAACATAAATATTGGCTAAGTCTTGTGTCAGCCATTGGTACCATAAGAATCCAGTAGTGAGCCATTGTGCGACTGTCCAAAATGGTTTAGCAGAATCTTTAACCGGGTTGTCAATGAATTTTTTTTCTGTAAGCCTGGTGATTGCAATATAAATTACAATCGCTGCAGTAAAAGCCACAACATACCCCATCAAGCGACTTCTGTATCATCCCGCCCAATTTTGTATCTGTATCGAAAACGTTGGATAACATTGATCCCAAATCATTCGGGATAGCACTGAGGGAAAACAATGTCAAAATCATGAACGTTGTACTCACAGGAATTCCCCATCTCGTTATAATCATCAAAACGACGGGAGGCAGTAAATAATACCAAGAATAATTAAGGGAAGAAAGCCCTTCCCGGTACTTGTCCAATCTGCCATAGGCGATATCCTGATTAATATGGCCGTTAATTAGAGCAGCTGAAAGTATAGTAGCTGCAAAAAGCCAAAGCACCCACCACTTTACGGTTTTTTCATTTGAAGTTAGAAATGTACCTAGGGTCTGGATCACATCATTTCCAACCACAGAGTAAGCAGCTAACATAAAGCCTACCCACATTACAATTATTTGGAAATCCATTGTTTTAGATGTTTTGTGTTTGTTTTGAAAAAAGTAAAAGCGACACTCCAACTTTTTTTTGGTCGAAGAGTCGCTTTTTGGCAAAATTTATAATCAATACTTCGGTAATTTTTTATTCAGTAAAATATTGACCAAAATTGAAAGACTATTGATAATCAACCTTTTATGCAAAGTTCATATTTGAAAAACAATTAAATGAAACTCTGGGGAAGCCCATATCCACCCCTAAGTTGCATAAAAATAAAATTTGCATGTTTAAATAATTGATTCTCAATTGCCTCTAATTGAAAAAAGTTACCGAACTATTGATAATTAATCTTTCAAAAAATTATACCCTATTAAAATGCAAATTCAAATTGCAGTCGATAGCGCAGGTTATTGTCTTTTTACCTTCAGTATAAGTCAAGCTCACATCCCCTTAAACCTTTAGGCCATAGCCAACAATATACTCTGTATATCTAATGTATATCCAGCTTGTTCATCAAAACTGAAAGTGTGATCGGGCGTCACTTTTAGTAATGCGAACCGCTGTTTCCCAGTTGTTTGTAAAAAGATAACTCGCCTGCACCGTTATACCAGTTTTGGCGAAACTGCCCAACCATCAAATTTCAATCTGGCACGGCGCACAAAAAAAACTGCGCTTCCAATCCGCTTTGCTGTTTAAATCTCTTGAAGCTTCATAAAGGCTATGCATCCAAAACCCCATCTTCACATGCATAGAGGAGTCAGCAGAAATGACCTGTAAACCTTTACCAAACTTTAAGTTAATATTGTGTTTGCCAAGCCAGCACAGAAAGGAATACGCCAGATAGGATGAATGCCGCAAAAAAAGGTAAGCGTAAACTTTTTTTCATGGTGATCTTTGCTTGAGTTGTAATTTTATGAAAAAGGGCAGTGTAAAGATCATTTGACAGGTTTAACCGCAGATTAGCCCAATGCTAATTTAATGTTAAATTTAGATTGGCAGGAATAAAGAGATCATCATTGCCAAGTGTCACATCTGGCCCAGATAAAGAAAAAGGAAGCAGCAAAAGGCAAGCAAAGAATTTGTCCTTTATCTAATGCGCCTGACCTACCTCCCCTAAATTCTTCTCTTCTCATCAATTGACTATTATCCTTAGGTTAAATTAGTTTGGTTCTTTGACAAATCCCGTGGAAGCCATTCAGAATATCAGTGTTTTAAGGGAAAGAAAATTTTTTTCAAAAATTTTCTTTCCCTTAAAACACTGATAGAGAGGGAGGTGAAAAATAAAAAATTGAAAATTTTTTATTTTTCACCTCCCTCTCTTCCTGTTTTTTTATTGTCCCACTATAATCATCAAAGAACCATTAGTTTTAACAACATTTCCGCTACTGGCAGACTTCTTCTTTTTTCACATTAACTATTTATGTAATATTAATTTAATGTTAACTTTCTGGATTGTTTCTAAACAACCTGCATTAAATTTTTTGAATTGCATTTTTCAAAGTCTTAAAAAATACGTTTTTAATAGACTGATATTGAACAATATAAATAATTTTTTCATAAAAATTTAAAAATTACATTTACAGGTAGAGCATTTGTAATGTTAACTTAATGTAAATTTTATGTAAATTATTGATAAAATAAACTACTTTTGTATCGTTACATCAACTCATTAAGCGTTTCAAATCACCTTACCTCATATCAAATGGCAAGGCGTTTTTGGACACTCATTTTCCCGATGAATGGCCCTAATGTTGGTATCAGTTTTTGAGGAATTCATTGGGAATTGCACAAAATAAAATTCTTATGTCAAAGAAAATCTTCAAAGAAAAACAAAGGTTCAGCGGATGGGAGGTTATAGCATTACTGGGATTTTTTATTGTCGGATTAACTTATCGTTTCATTAGTCAACATTGGATTTCGCCCATTGAAGAGCCAATGCCTGTCATGACTTATTTAGTTTTTGCTATTCCTTTAGCGGCTGCTGTTTGGTATCTGGTCAATCTGAAACTTTCGGTAAGAATGACAGAGAAAAGCATCAGTGTACAGTATTCACCTTTTGGGGTAAAAAAACACAAGATCAAATGGGAAGATGTGGAAGAATGCAAAATCCTTTCCTCAAATGAAACCGCTCGGACGAGCGGTTGGGATGTAAATTTAAATCGTGAAAAAAGGTTTAGTCTAACTGGAAGAAGTGGGCTTCATCTAAGGACTAAGAATGGCGAAAATGTCATTATTGGGGCAAAAAACCTAACTGGGCTGAAACAAGCTGTCGCACAAGTTATGAGCTAATTTAGATCTATTTGTGGTTTTCCTGCCAAAAGAAAGCGGTTCGGTGCAATTGCACCGAACCGCTTTCTTTTGGCAGGAAAACCACAAATTATTCAGGCATACCAGCAGCAATCCATGCTTCAATTTTATCGATGTCACAATCAGGCAACATCTCAAGTCCAGCAGGAGGATTGGCAGTACTATCACGAGGCATTTCCTGAGCACCATCCCAACGCAAAGCATCAATCAATTTTGGCAATCGGCTAAAATTTATTACATCGTCATAAGTTGCGAGACTAAAATTTTGACCACTAAAAGCAGCAGGATGACAGTTGGAATTGGTGCAGCCATTATTGTCAATTATACTTTTCACTGTATTAGTATAAGTGATATTTGATGTGTCACAGGAAGGTCCAGCATTGTCATCTCCACATGCTGCAACGGCAGCCACTAAAATGAATAAAAGAAGATAAATAGCGTATTTCATGTCTTAATGGATTGAGTGAATGAGATAATTATGTCACCGCAAAAGAAAGGAATTTAAAGGATTATTGCTGCTTTCTTTTAGACCTGAAGAATTAGAAAGTTTCATTATTTCTTAATACATGACATTTTGTCACCGATCATTAACTAAAAGATTATCTTTGCGCTCCAAATTTTAAAACGATATGTATAACGACAACCCGACATTGGCTGGTTTGACAAAAACAATTGACGAAAGTAAGCAGGGGGAGGTGTTTTATAAAGAAGTACAACAGCCCAGTCAAAATCTCAAAGAAGGCAAGCCACAAACCGATAAACATTTTTACATAGAAAGCTATGGCTGTCAAATGAATTTCAGCGATAGCGAAATCGTTGGAAGTATACTGTCCGAAGTCGGCTACTCCCCTACACGCAACATAGAGGTCGCTGACCTTATCTTAATCAATACCTGTTCGATTCGTGAAAAGGCGGAGGACACTGTTCGCAAGAGGCTACGGATATTTGACAAAATAAAACAAAACCGCCCTGGCACTTTGGTCGGTGTGTTGGGTTGCATGGCGGAGCGGCTTAAATCCAAATTTTTAGAAGAGGAAAGATTGGTGGACATGGTCGTAGGACCTGATGCTTATCGCGACCTCCCCAATCTGGTAGCAGGTGCAGAAGAAGGGGATAAAGGAGTAAACGTATTCCTGTCAAGAGAAGAGACCTATGCCGATATTAGCCCTCTCAGGCTTGGCAGCAATGGTGTCACGGCTTTTATTTCCATTATGCGTGGCTGTGACAATATGTGTTCGTTCTGTGTTGTGCCTTTTACCCGTGGCCGTGAAAGGAGCAGGGACTGCTTTAGCATTGTTGCAGAAGCGACTGACCTCTACAACAAAGGATTTCGTGAAGTAACATTGCTCGGCCAGAATGTGGACAGTTACAAATGGGCAAATCCAGAGACAGGCAGAAAAGTCAATTTTGCAAATTTGCTTGAAATGGTCGCCAATGTCCACCCCGACTTGCGAATCCGGTTCTCTACTTCTCACCCCAAAGACATAACCGACGAGGTACTACACACTATGGCATCGTATGAAAATATTTGCAATTACATTCACTTGCCTGTACAGAGTGGTAGCAGTAGGGTGTTGAAATTGATGAACAGAACGTATGACCGGAAATGGTACATGGAACGGGTCAAATCTATCTATCGGATCATCCCTGACTGTGCTATTAGTTCTGACATTATTGCAGGATTTTGCACTGAGACTGCAGAAGATCACCAGGATACTTTGAGCATGATTGAATGGGCCAATTATTCTATGTCTTATATGTTTTTCTACTCTGAAAGACCGGGCACGTTGGCACACCGAAAATTTGAAGACGACATTTCATTGGAAGTTAAAAAAAGCCGCCTTACAGAGATTGTCCGTTTGCAAAATCAAGTCTCTTTTAAACATAACCAAGCCGATATAGGAAAAACCTTTAAAGTATTAATCGAAGGTGATTCAAAAAAGTCAGATCAAGAATTTAAGGGCCGCAACTCGCAAAACAAGATGATTGTCTTTCCAAAGATTGCTGGTTATAAAACAGGGGATTATGTAAAAGTGAAAGTACATGATGCCACAAGTGCCACACTCAAAGGTGAAATGGTGGACAGCTGACCACAAGTGACAAACACTATATTTTTATTTCAAACAATATGGCAAACATTCAATCCATAAAACAACGTTTTGGCATCATCGGCACCTCTCCCCTACTTGACAGAGCTTTGGGCACTGCTATTCGAGTTGCAGCTACCAACCTAACAGTTTTGATAACTGGCGAAAGTGGTGTTGGGAAGGAAAACATTTCTAAAATCATCCACGCCTTAAGTCCAAGAAAGCACAATCAATTTATCGCTGTCAATTGCGGTGCCATTCCTGCTGGAACTATCAATTCTGAATTGTTTGGCCATGAAAAGGGTGCTTTCACAGGTGCAACAGCCGACCGCAAAGGTTATTTCGAAACGGTAGATAAGGGAACTATTTTTTTGGACGAAATAGGTGAAATGCCTCTTGACACACAATCCTATTTATTGCGGGTGCTTGAATCAGGGGAATTCATTCGGGTGGGTTCTTCTACTGTGAACAAAACAGATGTCAGGATAATCGCAGCCACCAATGTTGACCTTTTACAGCGGGTAAAAAAAGGCAAGTTTAGGGAGGATCTGTATTACCGTTTGAATACCGTTCCCATTAATATTCCAGCCCTTAAAGACAGAAGAGAAGACATTTATTTATTATTCAGAAAATTTTCCAATGACATCGCTGAAAGATATAAAAGTGAGCCCATCCGTTTGGACGAGCAAGCCCGTCAATTGCTCGACAATTATCGCTGGCCAGGCAATGTCAGGGAATTGAAAAACATTGCAGAACAATTAGCTATCCTTTCGGAAAAACGGTTACTCTCAGCAGAAAACCTTTTATCCCTGGTACCAAATATGGGCAAAAGAAACCTGCCAATTGTAGCAGATGGTGCTGGCACAAGTGAAAATTTTCAAGAAAGAGAAATTCTATATAAGTTCCTATTTGACATGAAAGCCGACCTGAACGATATGAAAAACCTCATCTTTGAACTGGTCAGGAAAAATGACCTTGATATGCCAGATACCAGCAGTTATAGAGGCCTAAAAACTCCAACTTACCCCCCATCTGTCTATGCGGATGAATCGCAAAAACCAGCTTATTCTGAATTATTGGCGGCACAAAAAAAGACACCCATTAAGCCCATCATCATAGAAGGGCACGAACGCAGGTATGAGGAAACAGAAGTCGTTGAAGAAAGCCTTAACCTTGAAGAAATGGAAAAAGACCTTATCGCCAAAGCCCTCAAAAAACACAATAACCGCCGTAAGGAAGCCGCAGAAGACCTTGGTATTTCAGAACGGACATTATACAGGAAGATCAAGGAGTATGAGATTCAATAAAACATTGGGTGTAAGAATCATGAGTTTGGGACTTTCATTTTTGCATTTTTGAATGCAAACAAACTGACTCTCAAGAGAAAAATCTATAATGGACAAGACGATTAAACTAATAGCCTTTCTGGTATTCCTACCAGCCCTTTTAGCGGCGCAAACTGACAGACCTGCTTTCACACCAGCAAGTGAGCGTTTGAAAAATGTCGAAATCCGAAAGGCCCTGCTTGAAACTTCTTTAGTCAAAAATGTCCCTTTCAAATCTATTGGCCCAAGCATTTTCAGTGGCCGTGTTTCCGACGTTGATGTATGGGAAAGTGACCCAACTTACTTTTATGTTGCTTATGCATCTGGTGGTCTATGGAAGACAGAAAACAATGGCCAATCTTTTTCACCTTTATTTGACAATGAGACAGTTATGAGCATTGGGGACATTGCTGTGGATTGGAATAATAATACCATTTGGGTCGGCACGGGCGAGGTCAATTCCAGCCGTTCCAGTTATTCGGGAGTTGGTATGTTCAAAAGTACAGACGGAGGAAAATCTTGGGAACATAAAGGGCTACCAGAAAGCCACCACATTGGACGCGTAATATTGCATCCTAATGATGCAAATACAATCTGGGTAGCAGCCATGGGGCATTTATACTCGCCTAATAAAGAACGTGGGGTTTATAAAACAATAGATGGTGGGGATACATGGCAACAGGTGCTGTACGTGGATGGGGGTACAGGTGCGATTGATTTAGTCATTGACCCAGGCGATCCCAACATTTTGTACGCAGCTATGTGGCAAAGGGAGCGTTACGCTTGGAATTTTGTAGAATCAGGTGAAGGTTCTGGTATTTATAAGAGTATAAATGGTGGGAATAATTGGGAAAAATTGTCCACACCAGAAAGCGGTTTTCCAACGGGGAGCGGGGTTGGCCGTATTGGACTTGATATTGCTGTTAAAAATGGAGACTCCTATTTAGTAGCCATCCTTGACAACCAGAATCGAAGGCCAAAAGAAAAGGAGGCTGGAGAGGAGGGCTTGACCAAAGAAAAAATCAAGCTATTGAACAAAGAAGATTTCCTGAAATTGACAGAAAATGAAGTTGAAGATTTCCTGCGAAGCAATCGTTTCCCAAAAAAATACACTGGAAAAAAAGTGATGGAGATGGTTGGTAAAAATGAAATCAAGCCAATTGCAGTAGCAGAATATCTTGAAAACGCAAATGCCCTATTATTTGATACGCCAGTTATTGGCGCTGAAGTTTACAATTCGGTGGACGGAGGCAAAAATTGGGAAAAAACCCACGAGGGATATTTAGATGACCTATACTATTCCTATGGCTATTATTTTGGCCAGATACGTGTGGCAAAACAAAACCCAAATAAACTTTACGCTTTTGGAGTACCAATACTCCTTTCAGAAGATGGCGGCAAAAATTGGGCTTCAATTAGCGATGCAAACGTCCACTCAGACCACCACGCTTTATGGGTCAACCCAAATAGGGCCAAGCATTTAATTTTAGGAAATGATGGTGGCATCAATATTAGTTACGATGACGGGCAAAACTGGATTAAATGCAACACTCCTCCTGTTGGCCAATTTTACCATATAGAAGTAGACATGGAAAAAAATTACAACGTCTATGGTGGCTTGCAGGATAATGGTTCATGGTATGGCCCGCACAGTTACAAAGCAAGCAATCGCTGGCACAGCTCTGGGAGATACCCTTACAAATCATTCGTAGGTGGTGACGGGATGCAGACCGCAGTGGATACACGTGACAACAATACTATTTATGGTGGTTTTCAATTTGGGTTCTATTATAGGATCAACAAAAATTCAGGAGAGCGAACCCGCATTACCCCTCAACACGATTTGGGTGAACAGCCTTATCGGTGGAATTGGCAAACACCCATTCATTTGTCAAAACACAATCAGGATATTCTCTATATAGGCGCCAATAAATTGTTTCGCTCCCTGAACCAAGGAAATGACTGGAAGGACATATCTCCTGACCTCACCAAAGGTGGAAAAAAAGGCGATGTGCCTTTCGGAACTATTAGCGCTATACACGAAAGCCCTTTAAAGTTTGGACTGCTATATGTAGGTACGGATGATGGCTTACTTCACGTAAGTAAGGATGGCGGAAACACTTGGAGCGATATTTCTGCTAATCTTCCTAAAGACCTATGGATTAGTCGAGTACAAGCCTCCAAATATGAGGAAGGAAGGGTTTATGTTTCGCTGAATGGCTATCGGTGGGACAACTTCTCTCCCTACCTATTTATATCTGAAAATTATGGAGAAACTTGGGATCGGCTTGGAATGGAACTACCATTTGAACCCGTCAACGTCATAAAAGAAGATCCACAGAATCCTGATCTTTTGTATGTGGGAACAGATCATGGCCTATATATTTCATTGAACAGAGGCGATACTTATATGCCTCTCCAAGAAGGCTTGCCCAATGCCCCTGTACATGATGTGGTCATACATCCGAGAGAAAACCATTTGATTGTAGGTACACATGGAAGGTCACTTTATTTAGGTGATATTAATTATTTACAAAAGCTTGATAAGGAAATACTGGCTGAGGAAATATTTGCATTCAAAATTGATAAAATAAATTTTAGCGATTCATGGGGGCATAAGCCACGAACCTGGAGCAAGGATTATTCTGAACCTGAGATAGATTTGGTTGTTTATGTTAAAGAAAAAGGCAAAATGAACGTTTCTGTCAATTTTGGTGAGTATCAATTAAGGCATTGGGAAACTAAGGTTAATGCCGGATTAAATTACTTCACCTTTAATGGCGAAATAGACAGCAGTCAAGTAACAGGATTTGAGAAACACTTGAACAAAGAGGTTGAAGAAAAAGAGGATATGATATTAATTGAATCGCAAGATAACGGGAAATTTTACCTGCCAAAAGGATCTTACAAAGTATTATTTGAAAAAAACAAGACAGTTGTCGAGGCAAATTTATTGATTGAAGAAGACTGAATGGTATTGTCTTTATTCAGGAGCAAGAAAAGTAAATTCACTTTTATTAAAAATATAATTTATTAACAATCAATTATTTATAAGTGAATCACTTTGAAAATGTTCTTGGATTTTTCCTTAATCAAGGTATTTATTAAGTTTGCGTTCAATAAATTATTAATTCAGAGGCATAGTATAATATTTACTCCCTATATGACCCTTATTGTTTATCCAAATTACCACATGATGAATTGAACCTCAAGACAAATTTAATCTATTATTATTTCATAAATTTCGAATTTTTACATGGCTAAAGTAATGATTTTTATTGATGGGAGCTGGTTATATTCCAACTTCCGTCACCTAGGAGAAGACTTCCAAATTGATTATGGCAAACTCCCAGCAGTATTTGGGGAAGAAATAGCCAGTAGGCTTGGCCATAACGATGTGGATATAGTCCGTACTTTCCTTTTTGGATCTAATGCAACAAATTATCTCGACGAGGACAAAGAAATGGTCAAACGCCGAAGGGTATTTTACGATATCCTCAGAGAAGAATATGGCTACGACGTGGAAGTCCACCTCGTTGATTACCGCAACAGACGCTTAAAAAAGAAAGACCGCCATCCAAGCGATGATTTTGTGCCACAGGAAAAATGTGTTGACATTGCCCTGACCTCCTCTATGTTGTATTTTGCCGCGCTACCTAATGCATACGACATTGCCGTTTTGGTTGGAGGAGACAGGGACTACATTCCTGTCCTACAAAAATTGAGGCAGCTAGGGAAACGGGTTGCTATCATTAGCATCCATGGTGCATGTTCTTATGAATTGATGGAAAGCAAAAACCTCAATCAAGTCAGAGACTTTGATGTAATTTGGCTCAATGACATGCTCAATGATATCCAAATGATCAACGAAATGCGGGAGATTCTTTGCCAGTCCCCATCCCACGTTGGTGAAAACCCTGTGGAAACAGATGAGTTTGTGCGAAAGAACCGGGCGTTTTTCTGCCGGGAATGTCGGGAAAAAATTAGAGCTGAACGGACAGAATATGTGTCGAATGGAACCGACTACAATGAGGATGGAGAATCAAATTGGGACAGCCAATCTGCCCTTCGGACTGGTGATAACTATTCGGGTTCGATCAAGCGCTTGATGGAACACTGTGGGTTTATCGAAACTGACCAGGGAGATTTTTATTTTGGCATGGATGATTGTGCTTCAGATACCGATTTCTTCAATTTACAACCAGGTGCAACAGTAGAATTCATAGTTTCCAAAGCTCCTAATCCAAGGTTTCGTGGTAGCAGTGGCAATGGAAATGCAGAAGAAGTTGCACTTAGTTCAGGAGGGTATTAAAGAGGTGGTGATTTGAGTAAAGTGATCCATTTTTTTAAATAACTCTATTCAGCTATTAAAATGGAATGCGGATGGTGTGTCATTTTTTTTAGTACCTTCTGTATATGTTTGGCAACGTATCCTGAAATTCATTTTCAATAGTAAAACATTGTAAGGAGTGTGTTTTTTTATTTATATAAACAACACACTCCTTATTGTATGTCTTTGTCCCCTTCTTACCGAAATTACTTCACAAAATACAAATCTTTTATGTAAAGTTATTATCGTTAGATTTGCCTTGTAATTTTAAAAGCTAACAAATGAAAAGACTTTACGTAGCAGCGTCTAACCAACATGTAGGTAAAACTACAACCACTCTTGGTTTAGTTGAAGCTTTTCGTCAAAAAGGAATAAGGGTTGGATACTGTAAACCAGTTGGGCAAGAAACAGTAGACTACGATAATTTGCAAGTGGATAAGGATGCCTTATTATTTGCAAAGATGATGAGCTTTGATTTGGTTGCTGGAATACATAGCCCTGTTATCTTAGGTAAAGGCGCTACTCAAGCGTTTCTGGACGAACCAGGTAAATTTACATTTAAGCAAAACATTTCCAATGCCTCTAAAGCATTGGAAAATGAATACGAAATGGTTGTGTACGAAGGTACTGGCCATCCGGGCGTAGGAAGTGTGGTTGGGCTATCCAATGCAGATGTGGCCAAACAGTTGGGAGCGCCAGTTATTTTAATCGTCGAAGGTGGAGTAGGCTACACCATTGACCGTTTGTATCTGTGTCTTTCACCTTTTCAACAAGTAGGGGTTCCAGTCGCTGGTGTTATCATCAATAAGGTATTGCCAAGAAAATTTGATAAGGTAAGGCATTATGTTGGATTGAAATTAAAAGAGTGGAATATACCCCTATTAGGTGTAATACCTTATGATAAAACTCTTTTATACCCTCTGTTGGACGCCATCCGTTTTGCTATTAAAGGCAAAGTCTTATTTCATTCAAATGGTCTTAATAATATTGTAGAAAATGTATTGGCTGCCTCTTTGCTCGATGCCCATGATTTTGATGAGCAAAAAGGGGTATTACTCGTTGTTAGTCAAAAGAGATTAAACATTTCCTTAGGTACCATCAGGCGAATATGTGCTGAAAAGCAATATGAAAAAATCCCTTTAGCAGGAGTCATTATTACAGGAGATGGAAAAAACCAAGTGAGCCTTGAAGGGTTTGAACACAAAGAGTTTATAGATAAATATGAGATACCGATGATTACAACTCCACTTGACACTTATGGTACTGCAGTGAAAATAAGTCATATGGAAGTGAAAATAAATGTACAGACACTCGGCAAAGCCAAAAGAGCGGTTGAACTTGTAAACGAATATGTGGACTTGGATATGATTAGATGGCCTGCTCTCACCGGATAGCAATTGATCTTTAGCACTTTCTATTCACTTAATTAACTCAAGTTGCGGTGTATCGGTATAACGATTTATCGGTGTACCGGATATCAGGCTTTAGCAGCCGATAAACCACTTTCTCTTTGAAAGCCTATTCATCGCAACTTGAGTTAATTAACCATATTAAAAAAAACAGTCAGCGATAAAAAATATATTTCTTCCTACTGTTTTTCAATTCCATTAAAGCAATTTCTTTTTTAAGCTGGCATAAAATTTTCTATTCCACCTAACGTTTGAAATATAATAGTCACTTTTCCTCTCATTCCAATATTATTCAATTCAAACGATTAAATTTTAACTACTCCCTTTTTCAACCTCTGAGACATTCCTGATTATCCGCAATGCGGAAATGATCCAACTTTCCAAGATCGTGAAATATCTTTTTCGTTTTCAGAAAAAGCAACATCCCCTTTCATTTAATTAATAATTAAATTTGGTACTATGGGATTTTTTTTCAAAATAAACACAAAAGCAGCCATTATATGGTTTTTGCTTTTGATCCTTTTGAATGGCGATTCATATGCATTTGCATTTGGAGCTTTCAATAATACGACAGAACCATATAGTACTAAGTTCGATTTGGTAAGGGGGATAATTTTAGTGGAAGCTGAAATGAATGGAGAAATTGCCAACTTTATTTTAGACACGGGGTCTCCAATGATGATACTCAATGAAAAAGTAATAGAGTCCACTAATTATCAAGCAAATACTTTACAAGGTGGACTCGCAGGCGATTGGAAAAAAATAGATGCGTTTTCTTGGGCAGGTGTACACAAGTTTAACATGAAAGCTCTGTCACTCGATATCAGCCATTTGGAATATGTGACGGAAAAACCAATCCGAGGGCTTATAGGATATGAATTTTTTGGCGACTTTGATTTAATGCTTGATTTTGAAAATAAAATTGTGACATTAGTCCCTCAAGATTATGTGAATAAGCTTGAAAAATGGAGCTTGAAAGCAGAATTACCTTTTGTTTTAGAAGGACATATACCTGTTATTGAAGCCCATATTGGCGACGTTCATCTCAGGTTGGGTTTAGACACTGGCGCAGGTACTAATCTTCTTGACTACAAAAGAAAAGACGAAATTGCACCGGAATTGCTTGCACCAATTCATAATGCTTCTGTCGTTGGGCTTAGTTCTTCTGCCAACTTGATTTTTGCTGCTGATGTATTGGAAACCACAATTGCAGGAACTAATTATTGGAATATGCGCTATATTTTTTCCGACATTTCTTCGCTGAAAAACTTAAAAGACAACAATGTAGACGGCTTACTTGGTTATCCGTTCTTTGAGTCAGGTAAATTCACGATTAACTATGGTAGAAAAGTAATATGTTTTTGGGAATAGAAGAAACGGTAGGCAGAAAAAAAATGACGCATGAAAACACCCATGCGTCATTTTTTTTCGCCCACCTCAGACCAATTTTCATTCTTCCCCCTCTTTTTCATCCTTTTTTTCATTATCAATAATGATAGCGTCTCCGTCTTCTAATTTTCTTGAAACAGCGGCGTAAGGGCCAATTACCACTTCTTCCCCTGTCTTGATCCCAGAAATTATTTCGATATAGTCGTCATCTTGAATGCCTGTTTTCACTTCTCTAATTTCAGCTTTATCGCCCGCAATAACAAAGGCAATTTCAACCAATTCGTCTTCGTCCTTAGTAGATTGGTTGACCTTTTTTGCCTTTCCTCCTTCATTATTTTTTTCAAGATCTTTTCGGTCACGGGCACTCACAGTTTGAATTGGAACACTAACCACATTTTCAACTGTCTTAGTATAAATAGAAACGGAGGCAGACATGCCTGGGCGGAAAGGGTAAGGTTTACTAGGTTTTACTAAATCCTTATAAGAGTTGGGGTCAATGTCTATAGTGACAACAAAGTTGGTAACCTGATCACTCGTCAACACTACGTTTGCTCCTGAACCACTAATCAGGTTATTGGCCGTATGTGCTATTTCTACAACAGTTCCTTCGAATTTTCTGTCTATATACGCATCAATCTCAATATCTACTTTTTGGCCAAGGCTAATGCGAGGCAAGTCATTTTCCGTCACCTCTACCTGCACTTCCATTTCTCTCAAATCAGCGATTCGCAAAATCTCAGTGCCTGACATCATTCCCGTACCTACAACCCTTTCGCCCTTTTCAACATTCAGTTTCGAAACAATGCCATTCATAGTTGCATAAATAGTAGTCCTTTTTAAACTGGTATTGATCTCTTTCAAAGTTGCTTGAGCGCTTTTAATCTGAAACTCTGCGGCCTTGGCGCTTTCTTTGGCCGATTGGATCTTGGCTTGAGCTGCACGAAGGTTGGCCTCTATTCCAAGAACATTTGATTTTGAGGATTCAAAGTCCTGATCAGAAATAACCCCTTCTTTGTGCAATTTTTCATTGCGACGGTGTACATCCCGGGCGTTTACCAATTGGGCTTCAATCTGCTCTTTTTGGGCAGTAAATGTTTCAACCTGTGCAAGGTTATTAGCCAAAGAGGCCTTGGTGCTATTGACACCCGCCGCGGCCCTTTCAACCTGCGAATCATAAGCTTCAGGGTCGACCCTCGCTAATACCTGGCCGTCTTTTACACTATCGCCTTCACTGACATATAATTCCACAATTTCACCTGATACATCCGAACTTATTTTAACTTCGATTTTAGGGAAAACCTTTCCGCTCGCTTCCACCGTTTCCATGATCGTTCGTAGTTCGGCTTTTTCAGTTTGCACTTTCTCGCCTTTTTCTCTTGTTTGGCCTTTATAAACAGCAGCAGCAATTAAAATCACCAAAAGGCCTGCGATTGCATAGATGAGGGTATTGTTTTTTTTCTTTGTCATAACGGATAAAAGATTGGAAGGCTAAATGATTTAATGGCTAAATGATTGATTCGCTGTCTTAAAACCATTTTGCCATTAAATCATTAGTCCAATTTTATTTCTTTTCCTAAATAAAAATCAATGATTTTTGTCCTAAAGACGAAATCGTATTTCGCCACTACCAAATCGATCTCTGCCATATCCTTTGTATTTCTGGCGGTCGTATATTGGAAAGTGTTAATTGCTCCCAACTCATATTGTTTCTCTGCATTCTGGAACGCAGCACTCGCTGCCTCTACTGTTTTCTTTGATGCTTCATAAGAGCGTTGTGCGGCACGGGCACTGGCAATGGCATTTTGTATATCTACCTTCAACTGTTGCTTGGTTAGGTCAGATTGGAGTCTTGCATTGAGGATACCTACCTTGGCTCGCTCAATATTGATACTATTGCGACTATTGTTATAGATTGGCACCTGCAATTGGATGCCGACATTTTGGCCAAAATTTTTGTCCAACTGATCAAAATATGGTTGATCTTTTAATGTTGCATCCGAAACATCAAACTCAACTTCGAGGACATCATTCTCAATGTAAAAGGTCTGCGTTCTTCTAGTCAAAAATTCTTCATCAACGATCTTTGCAGCACTCGACCATCTTGTATCCATCCCCGCAAAAAGGAATAAAGAAGGCAACATGGCACCGCTTGCCAAATTCACCCCGACCTCCGCACTTTTTAAATTCATTTCGTCCCTTATCACCTGAGGCTGATTGTTCACAGCAGTTGCATATACTACATTGAAATTCTTGATATTCTGATCAGAAATTGATGCGTCCACAATCGGTTCTTCAATTTTAATATTGGTATTAGGATCCAATTGCATAAATTCCTTGAGGTTTAGGTAATTAATGTCAATTAAGTTTTGGGATGTGATGATCGTTTGCTCATCTCTGGCTATCTGGGCAATAACTTCGAGCCGGTCATTCGCTGGCAATGTGCCTGCATCAATCAACTTATCAGTCTGTGACAATTGTTGTTCTGAAAGCGCTTTCCGCTTTAGGGCATTTTCCAATTGCTCCTCGGCCATTAATATTTGTAAATATGCATTTGCAATGTTCAATGCCATATTGTTAAAAGCAAACTGTGCATCGTGCTTGGCTGCTTGATGGTCATAACCACTTTGCTTGATAGCATTGTTTATCTGCCCACCATTGTACAAAGGGACGCTCCCATTTATGCCAAAACTATTAAATCCAATTCGCTGATTCCTTAACGTATTAGTGGTAGGGTCTACGTTCAACCCAAATTGATATCCAACAGAACTCGACCCATTAATTGTAGGAAGCCTGTTCATGCGGTTTTGTTTTTCATCCAGGGCTGCCATCTGTACCGCATAATCTGCCTGCTTCAAAGACAGGCTATTATCCTTCGCATGCTGGATGCATTTTTGGAGTGACCATTTGGCTTGAGAAAATGAGGATATGCTGAAAGAGGAAAAGAAAATAAGCAAGATTAAACCAAGACATCTAATCTTAAAAGCCGAGTAGGATTTCTTCATGATCCAGTGATTTTTTAAATGTGAAACAATATTAGAGTAGCCCTGCACAGTGGGATGAAATAATTCTATCAAAGGCTACTTCTTTTGGATAAAAGATGGAAGGAAGGAAAGTTGTTCGTAATTGGTTGCTGATTGTCGATTGTCACTAAACAATGTCGAACCAATTTAGTTCCAAAAATAATATATCATTAAATTACTTTTATTGTTTTTTCATCCAATCAATAATTTCAGTATCCTTCTTCGATGCGATATTTGATGGGATGTCGTATTTTTTTAAAGCCCTCATATCGATGCCAATTGGTTTATTCTCAGTACCACCAAGCAATTCTTTGATTACAAGAAATCTATTGTTTCTAAAGTTACGGTTGAGATTGGTTTCAATATGTAGTGGTTTTTCGAAAAGGGGATTGACATCAAATTCTCCAGTATCCATATTAAAATCAGGGAGAAGAGCTTGAAATCCATTGTTTTTTCCACCCGACTCTAAAAAAAATAAAGAATTGTAATCTATCCCTTTTGTAATTTCAAATTCTGCTGTTGGCATGACGGGTTGAGCATTCATGGGATTTTCTAAATCAAAGACAAAAGTCCCTTTATTTGTTGCATATCCAATCAAAAAATCCTCCCAAACCTCCAACCTTTGAATCATACCAGACTGGGCATCTTCTTCATATCTCTTATTCAAAAAAATTGGCGATAAGGGTTCAGACAAATTCTTATTGACCAGGTTAAAAATATATACCTTATCAAATCCACGAATAGCAATAACTTGGCTTACATTATTATAGGTAATATCCGATAGGTAATAAGGAAAGTCGGGACTAAAATTGATCGGCAAAATATGTCGGTAAATACGCTGACAGTTTTTATCATAAACTTCAAGTACTCTATGGCTTTCTCCCAATTCAGGGTCTTCCGTTTCCTTATCTGCAACAAGTACGACTATCTGATTGCCAGTTTTAGCCCAAAAAGAATTTTCATCCAGTACCGACCCAGCAACTTCACATTCTGGCTTGACGGGTGGAGGTGCAACTGGTACAGTTGTTTGGCCATTGCTGCCCTGCTGAGAAGTGGAATCGCCATTGGTCGTTACAGGATCGTTTTGGGAAGAAGGAGCAGTCTCGCAAGCAACAAATGCCGAGAACAAAAACAGGGTGAATAATTTTAACAACTTATCCATCATGAAATTTTTTGCCGAAGGTAGTGGATTTTATAATAATTGGCTATTGGTCGTTGGTTGAGGAGCGGGACACGTGGCCTTTATAACCAACCAACAGCAATTCACTTTTTCTTTTTTCTAAGGCGTGGTTGATTCCATTCTTCACGCTGGGCAAATTCCACTATCTTTCTCATAAAACCGACCATGGACAAAAAAAGCAAATAACCGAACGTAAGGACAATGTATATCCACCTGTACGAACCAGCCTCGTTGATTGTAAGAGAAGAAAAGCCCCATGCCAAAAGTGCCGCTAACCCAGCGAGGGCGACATAGCTCAATATGCTCCTCGTCCAGTATTTGTCCATATTTTCTGATGTCAAGCTGATGATTGAGTTGAACATTGAAAAAAACAGGATAAAGGTGGCAGAAATAGTCCATGGAAACCTTTTCTCTATTTCCATTCCAGAAGCAGCAAAGAAAAAAGCGCCTAAATTGAAAACTAAGATCAGGGCAAGAACGATACTTGCTTGCAGTACCGGGCTTTTTATTTTTTCAAGAAACACAGATTGGGTCATAGCTTTTTTCTTTTGAGTGAAATAAAACGGTATTTACTGTTTCACAACCTTTCCATAAAGATCATAATCATCTGCTTCGGTAATCAGGATATTAGCAAAATCGCCAATCCTGATATATTGGTTTTTTGCATCTACCAATACCTCATTGTCCACTTCAGGAGAATCGTACTCGGTGCGTCCTACAAAGTAACCACCCTCTTTTCGGTCGAACAGCACCTTAAGCGTTTGGTTGACTTTTTCTTTGTTTTTCTTTAATGAAATTTCTTGTTGAATCTCCATTAATCGGTTTGCTCGGTTGGTTTTTACCTCGGCAGGTACATCATCCGGGAGGTTATAAGCACTTGTGTTTTCTTCATGCGAATAATGAAATACGCCAAGCCGTTCGAATTCCATCCTCCTAACAAAATCGCATAGTTCTTCAAACTCATCTTCTGTTTCACCAGGAAACCCAACAAGCATGGTAGTACGGATAGCAATACCCGGTACTTTTTCTTTGGCCAATCTGACAAGCGCTTCCGTATCTTCTTTTGTAATCTGTCTCTTCATGCGGTGCAACACGCCATTGGATGCATGTTGGAGCGGCATATCGAGGTAATTACAGACCTTCGGCAATACAGCCATTTCATCAAAAACTTCAATTGGGAATTTACTGGGATAAGCATAATGTAACCGAATCCATTCTATGCCTTCAATGGCAGATAGTGATCTAAGCAATGTTGGCAAAGCTCTTTTTTTATAAATGTCCAAACCATAATATGTGAGTTCTTGGGCAATGAGCATCAGTTCTTTTACTCCTCTTGTTGCCAAACTCTCTGCCTCGCTTACTAATGATTCAATGGTTCGGGAAACATGTTTGCCCCTCATCAAAGGAATGGCACAAAACGAGCAGGTTCGGTTGCACCCTTCAGAAATCTTCAAATATGCATAATGGGGAGGAGTAGTGATGAGGCGTTCCCCGATGAGGTCATGCTGATAGTCCGCATTGAGGCGTGACAGCAATCCCGGAAGTTCCAATGTGCCAAACCAAGCATCTACTTCTGGTATTTCAAGCGCTAGGTCATCTTTATACCTTTGAGACAAACAACCCGTCACATATAATTTTTCGATACCGTTTTCCGACTTCACATTGGCGTATTGTAAAATGGTATCAATGCTTTCCTGCTTTGCCAAATCGATAAAACCACAAGTATTAACAACGACGATATTCGCATCACCCTCATTGCTGTCATGGGTTACCTCATAATCATTTGCCCTCAATTGGGTGATGAGGTTTTCGCTGTCCACCAAATTTTTGGAACAGCCGAGGGTGACGACATTAATTTTGTCTTGTTTTAGCGTTTTTGTTTTCATGTTTTACTCACTTCTTTTTCCTCTTTGATACTTTTACTTAAAACTCGTTCAACGTCAAGACCCAACTTTTTACCCATTTCCAATACAAATTGGTATGCCTCCATAAAACTATTTTTCACCTCCCCATCCAAGACAGCTTCCCGAAGGGCATTTTTGATAATGCCCACATTTCTGGAGGGAGGAATCCCAAAAGTCTCCATGATATCTGTACCATTGACGGGCGGTTGCCAATTGCGGAGTTGGTCGGACTGCTCCACTTCCACAAGCCTTTGTTTTAATGTTTCGTAATTCCGCAAATAGCGCCTGACCTTTTTTTCATTTTTCGAAGTAATATCAGCTTGGGCTAAAAGCATCAGGCTATCAATATCGTCGCCTGCGTCAAAAAGAAGGCGGCGAACGGCACTATCCGTAATTTCTTCCTTTGTCAGAGCAATAGGGCGCAAATGAAGTTGAACCATTTTCTGGACAAATTTCATTTTGTTGTCCAATGGTAGTTTGAGCCGCTTGAAAATGCGTGGCACCATCGCAGCGCCTAAAGTTTCATGGCCATGAAAAGTCCAACCTTCTTTAGGGTGAAAACGTTTGGTCGGCGGCTTGGCTATGTCATGCATGATAGCGGCCCATCGCAACCATAAATCTTTTGATGTATTGCTCAGGTTGTCAAGGACTTGCAGTGTGTGGTAAAAGTTATCCTTATGGCCGATCCCGTTTTTGAATTGAACGCCATACAGTGCCACCATTTCAGGAAAAATAATATGCAACAAACCAGTTTTAAACATCAATTTAAATCCTTTGGAAGGGATTTCTGCAAGGATAATCTTATTCAATTCAGTGGCAATCCGTTCTTTTGAAACTATATGAATGCGGTTTCGGTACTTGGCAATGCCATGAAGGGTTTTCTCCTCAATCCTGAAATCAAGTTGAGTCGAGAACCGGATGGCTCTCATCATTCGAAGAGGATCATCGGAAAATGTGCGGCCTGGATCGGTAGGTGTTTTGAGCATTTTCATTTCCAAATGCTCGAGGCCATCAAAAGGATCTATAATTGTCCCAAAATCTGCATCGTTCAAACTAACCGCCAAGGCGTTGATGGTAAAATCCCGCCTTAATTGGTCGTCTTCTAAAGTTCCGGATTCTACTTCTGGCTTGCGGCTATCTGAACGGTAACTTTCTTTTCTTGCCCCCACAAATTCCAATTCAATATCATCGTGTTTCAGCATAGCCGTCCCAAAACGACTATATACTGTGACCCTGGGTCTTGGCGACAGCATAGATGCAACAGCGTGTGCCAATTTAATACCATCGCCCACACACACAATGTCAATGTCTTTTGTTGATCTTGCTAATAGGCGATCACGGACATATCCTCCAACTACATACGCAGACACATTGATCTTCTCTGCAGCTTTTGCAACAGTATCGAAAATTTCCCTTTCGTATGGTTGTATATTAAAAACCAAGGTTAGTATTTAGTTGATCAGTGATTTGTATATCTGTGACTTTTTATGTTTCATACTAATCACTGGTTTATTAATCACTAATCCCCAATTAAGCCGTTTCAAATTCTCCATATACCTCCTCAATCTGGTCTAAAATTTCAAAAAGCACCTTTGGGTCATCGTTGGTCACCAACTGTGACCTATATTTTTTAATGTGCGAAAATCCTCTGAAATAATTGGTGTAATGACGCCTCATTTCCAAAATCCCAAGCACTTGGCCTTTCCACTCCATTGAATGACGCAAATGTTGTTTGGCTGCCCCTACCCTTTCGGCGGTGGTTGGGGGTTCCATCACTTCACCTGTTTTGAGATAATGCTTTATTTCCCTAAAGATCCAAGGATAGCCGATGCTTGCCCTTCCGATCATAATACCATCCACCCCATATCTGTTGCGGTATTCCTCTGCTTTTTGCGGCGTATCGATGTCACCATTGCCAAAAATGGGTATTCGGATGCGGGGGTTGTCTTTGACTTTGGCTATCAGCGTCCAATCGGCCTCCCCTTTATACATTTGCTTGCGGGTGCGTCCATGAATGCTCAAAGCTTTGATGCCTACGTCTTGCAGGCGTTCGGCCACTTCTTCGATATACTTTGTTTTGTCGTCCCAACCAAGGCGGGTTTTAACTGTGACAGGGAGCTTGGTAGAATTAACAACGGCTTTGGTCAATTCGACCATTTTTGGGATGTCCTGTAAAATACCAGCGCCACAGAGTTTATCAGTCACTTTTTTCACCGGACAGCCATAATTGATATCCAAAACCTCGGGTTTTGTTTTTTCTACTATTTCTGCAGCCCTCATCATAGAGTCGAGGTTAGCCCCAAATATTTGGATGCCAATGGGCCGTTCCTCATCATAAATGTCCAACTTTTGAACGCTCTTATTAGCATCTCTTATCAGGCCTTCCACACTAATGAACTCGGTGTACATCATGTCGCAGCCCTGTTGTTTGCACAAGGCACGAAAAGGGGGATCGCTCACATCTTCCATTGGCGCAAGAAGTAGCGGAAATTCACCTAGTTCTATGTCTCCGATTTTTACCATGAAAAGTTATAAATCCTCTTTTCCAAAAAGTTTGCAAAGATAGGGAATTAGGCATTAGGTGTTGGGGTGAAAAGGTATTGCCAAGTGCTGTAAAACATTTAAAACAAAAAGCCACCCTCAAATGAGAGTGGCTTTCCAACATGTATTATTCAAAATTAATTTCGAGTTCTTTTTAAGATTTCACCGTATTGATAATGGCCGCTGCCACTTTATACGGATCGGCGGCAGAATTCGGGCGGCGGTCTTCGACATACCCTTTCCAACCATTTTCAACCACCCCAACAGGGATTCGGATGGAAGCCCCACGGTCGGAAATGCCATATGAGAATTTATCAATGGACTGGGTTTCATGCTTTCCTGTCAGGCGCATTTCATTGTCGGCTCCATATACAGCTATGCAGTTTTTGATTGCTGTTTTTGTTCCAAATTTTTTACAGACCTCATCAAAAATCTTTTTATTGCCACCTTTTCTCAAAGCAGAATTTGAGAAATTGGCATGCATGCCTGATCCGTTCCAGTCAGTGTCGCCCAAGGGTTTACAATGCCAATTGACCGAAACACCGTAGGATTCCGCTGTCCGCTCCAAAAGGAAACGGGCAACCCATATTTGGTCGCCAGCCTCGTGGGCACTCTTTGCAAAAATCTGGAACTCCCATTGCCCGGCAGCCACCTCTGCATTGATACCTTCCACATTAAGGCCTGCTTCGAGGCAGATGTCAAGATGTTCCTCAACGATCTCGCGGCCATAGGCTCTGTGCGCCCCAACCCCACAGTAGTAAGGCCCTTGAGGTTTTGGAAAACCCCCTTCAGGGAATCCTAAAGGCAAGTTGGCAGCAGGATCCCAAAGAAAATACTCTTGTTCAAAACCAAACCAGAATTCGCCATCATCGTCATTGATCAATGCCCTACCGTTGGACCCATGCGGTTTTCCATCAGCGCTCAGAACTTCACACATAACAAGGTAGCCATTGTTGCGCCCTGGGTCTGGGCAAATGAAAACTGGTTTCAAGAGACAATCGGAAGAACTACCAACAGCCTGTTCTGTAGATGAACCATCGAACGACCATATTGGGCACTCTTTCAGCTTCCCTTTGAATTTTTCTCCGTCAACTATTTTAGTTTTGCTACGGAGTGTTTGGGTAGGTTTGTACCCGTCCAACCAAATGTACTCAAGCTTGATTTTTTTAGCCATTTCTAAGTTTGTTTGTAGATTATTTCAATAAAAGCGAGAAGCGGTCGGGCTGAATTAACTGCCGGACCGCTTCCCACTTTCATAAATACTTATGAATAAAATTGAATGTCATTTTGGATATACTGACTGGATTCTGGGGCAAATTTAGAATAAAACAATGCCCATTATTTGGCTTGGCGTTTACTACTTTTCCACATAATCATCAGGCTATCCTACCTCAAAATTTTGTTTCATAAACCTATCATTTCCTAAATGATATTTTAGAATTAAGTAGCAACTGCAAATTTTCGTTTGCCTTAGAGAAAACCTTTTTTTCAAATTTTAAAACTACATTTGGGGATTCAAAACATTTTATGAGAATCCTTATCACATTAAGCCTTATCTGTATCGGCTTCTTTTGTTTTTCGCAAAAAGACACACTCCCCCCCGATTTCGGTCAAGAAGATTTGATTGAATCATTTTTGCAAGAACAAGAAAGCGATGCCGACTTTGATTACAACGACCTTTTTGAAGAACTTGAACACCTCCTGCACAAACCCCTAAATTTAAACAATGCCACTCCTCCCGACCTCGACCTTTTTCAATTCCTGACCCCTATTCAAAAAAGCGCAATGCTTGAGTATATAGATAGCCTTGGGCCATTGGTTTCCATTTATGAACTGCAGGCTATCCCCTATTTCGAACTTGCCGATATTCGAAGATTATTGCCTTTTGTACAAATAGAAAAGGCAACCATTGCCCCGCTTCCAAATCAGTGGCGTTCAGATGGTAAACATCAGTTTATTTTGCGTTGGTCGAGGACATTGGAAGAGAAAAAGGGGTTTTTGAAAAATGAAGATGGAAAAACACCTTACCAAGGTGATCGCAATGCGATCTATATGCGATATCGTTTTACCCACTCTAACCGCATATCATTTGGGTTTACGGCAGAAAAGGATGAAGGGGAAACGTTTTTTGCAAAAAGCAATAGGCAAGGGTTTGATTTTTATTCTGCGCATCTTTTCCTGCACAACCCAGAAGGGAAGTTAAAATCGGTGGCATTGGGCGACTATTCCGTTTCAATGGGGCAAGGGCTGATCCTTTTCAATGGCTTTTCTTCACGTAAAAGCCCTCTAACAATGCAAATAAAAAGATCGGGCAAACCGATTCGGAGGTATAGCTCGGTCAATGAGTCCGATTTTTTCAGGGGTGCTGCTTCTACTTTTTCTTTAAATGAGAAACTCAGCTTGACCGCTTTTTTTTCTACAAAGAAACGAGATGCTAATATCGATGCGCCAGTCGATATTGAGGGGCAAGAGGAACTTCCTTTGTTTGTTACTTCTTTGCAAACAACTGGGGAACATAGAACTAATGCAGAAATTGCCGATGAAAATGCTATCCGGCAAAATGCTTTGGGCGGCATTTTAAAATGGAAGGAACGCAGATGGCATTTGGCTTTAAACACTCTTTACAACTCACTTGGCAAGTCGCTCAACCGCAACCCAGCCCTCTACAACCAATTTTATTTCAATGGAAAACGGCTTTTGAACCTGAGTATTGACTACAGTTATTCATGGCGCAATTTTCATTTTTTTGGCGAAACTGCAATGAGCGACAATAACGCTTTTGCAACGACCAACGGCCTTTTGGCAAGCCTTGACCAAAAAATGGACGTCTCTGTTCTATACCGTCATTTCCCCAAAAACTATCGAGCCCTCAATGCTAAACCATTTTCAGAAACATCTGGCGCAAGTAACGAAAAGGGCATTTATTTGGGTATGGAAATCAGGCCACTAAAAGAATGGACAGTCAATGCATATTTTGACCAATGGCGAAACCAATGGCTAAGGTTTCGGACTGATGCACCAGGGCAAGGGCATGAATGGCTGTTTAGAGTAACTTGGAAAAAAAGGCGTAAAACGGAATTGCATTTCCAAATAAAAAATGAAGTTAAACAAGAAAATATAGATGCTGAAGATGGTCGCTTTGACCGCATTTACCCTAGGCAAAATCTCAAAGGGAGAATTCATCTGAGCTATCATTTAAATAAAAACCTTGAATGGCGAAGCAGGATTTATGCAGGTTTTACCAAAATCAATAAAGAGCGGTTAACAGGAACAGCCTTTTTCCAAGATTTAAAATACAGCTCCATAAGCTCCGGTTTCTCTCTAAGTGCCAGATATGTCTTGTTTGATACCGATGATTATGCCATCCGGTTTTATGCCTATGAAAACGATGTCCTTAATTCTTTTACTGTACCTGCATACTTTGACCGGGGCAACAGGTTTTATTTGTTGTTGGGCTATAAAATAAGGGGAGGCATTTTACTGCAAGGCAGGGTCGGCAGAACCGCATATACTAATCGGGAAACAGTTGGCAGCGGCCAGGATGAAATTAACAGACCAGTAAAAACAGATGTGAAAATTCAAATGAGGTGGAACTTTTGAAAAACAGAATTTCTATCACTTAAAGCGCTGGATGCACTCACTTGGTCAATTATCCCTATTCACATAATACATCTCTACTTCCCCTACGTTCTTGGCAGGAACTTTACCTCTATATTCACATCTAAAATCATTTTTCACTCTATTAAAAGTGGAATTTGAAATGTTCACTTTCCCAACTTCGCAACTCGTCTCCATTCGGGAGGCCACGTTAACTGTATCGCCCCAAATGTCGTAAGCGAATTTTTTAGAGCCAACCACTCCAGCCACTAAAGGACCTGTATGGATGCCGATGCGTGCCTCAAACAAAGGCTCCCCTTTTTTAGCCTTTTCATCATTCCAGGTATCCAAAAACCCCTGCATTTCCATGGCCGCTTTTACTACATTTACAGGATGAGATTGATCCTCATTTGGAAGGCCGCCTGCACACATATAAGCATCACCAATGGTCTTGATTTTTTCAAGTCCGTATTTTCCAATAATTGTATCAAAATTTTTGAAGGCATGATCAAGGTCAGAGACCAGTTGTGCTGGGGTCAGTTGCTTTGATATTTTGGAGAAGCCTTTAAAATCAACAAACATCACTGTAGCATTTTCATAATGTTGGGTTTCCGCTCCCCCACTCGATTTCAATTCTTCCGCTATTGCCTTGGGTAAAATATTCAATAACAATTCCTCTGATCGTTCCCTTTCTTTTTGGATGATTTTATTCTTTTCTGCCAACAATGCATTATGTCCATGAATGACTTGGTATCGATGATAAAGGCCCGCTGCCAGTATTACAAATATCCCTGCCAAGGAAAGTAGGAGATTCCGCTGACTTTTTTGCAACTGGAGTTCTGCCTGTTGTTCCCGCAGTGCCAATTCTTGCCGTTCGACCAACATGTCTCTCTGCGAAAGTTCCAAAGAATCAAGGATGGTAGTGAATGTAAGGGAGTCAAGGAGGCGTTCTTGTTCAGAAAGTAATAACTCTCTTTTCATTTGCTCATCCGACATGTCAGCGATAGCCGTTTCTTTCACATCCAACAAATTGATCAGAGTCTCCTGTTGCTCTCTCAAGCTTTGTTGTTCTTCCGTCAGCTCGGTAAGTTCTTCTGTCAAGTTGGCCTTTTCCTCTGCAAGGTTCTGCTTCTCTGCTTGAACCCTGCGGTATTCTTCCAACGCTTTCTTCTTTTTACTGTTGAATAGGCCGGTTCGTGTATCATCTGGTAAGGGAGGAGGGTCTTCCCCATTTAATACCGCTAATAAATACACAACCCGCTGCACTTCTTTTGGTTTGTTCAGTTTTTCGGCAAGCGTTTTCATGTTCTCCAAATTATCCTTTCGCAGAACATTATCATTGGTATTCCGGTTACTTTCCTGAAAACTTTTATATGCCCGGTTCATGTATGCCTTTCTTCCATTGGCAAGTCCCATAATTGCTTTGCCCCGCTTGTTCAATGCTATCGACATCAAACCTTTCTTGTTTAGTCCTTTTGCTTTTTCATAAGCTTCATCAGCGCGACGGCCCGACATATCAAACATCCCTTCTGCATAATACAGATCAGACAATGTAATGGCATCATTGACAAAATCAATCCCTTTTTTTTGGCCAAGGGTTATTTCCAATTCTTGTATTTTTTCTTTTTGGGAAAAGCAAAACGAGGAGAAAAACACTGAGAATGACAAGATTGCAATATACTTCATTTGGCATTAGATTTGAAACCTTAAATGTAATTCTAATTCAAGGTTTGGAGAACCTTTTTTAAAGGAATTTGGAAACTGTTTGAACTAATTACAATTTATTAAACTCCAATTCAAGTCTTAATTAGATGTTTTAGATTCAAAATCCCCACAGATTTCAGCCAATCAAAAATTACTCCCAATAATCCGACAAGTTCACCACTCTACTCTATCACTCATATTCCAACCCTACCTTTCAAGCATTCAGAGGACCTTACAATTTTGATTACGGTTAGTTTTTAATTCAGTTACAAGGCATTCCACTCTATTTCACTTCACAGTTAATAGCAATATGTAATTGATTGTGAATCAAAAATATGGCAGGTGATTTCAAATTTATTGTTCATTTGCCAAATACATGCTTTAATAAATGCCACATTTTCATGAACTTTGCGAGATTATTGCCCCGACATATTTTTGCTGTTCTCATTCCATCTTACCCAATTCCGGTTTTCAAAATAAATCCAACTTTCGGCAACTTACTCAGTTGCCTGTTTACACATAATGCCATGAAACAAACACTGACTCTACTTTTTTATGCTATTTTTTCAAAAACGAAAACATCCGGTTTTCTCATTATATTTTTTCTCTTTGTTGTTCCTGTTAATCAAATCTGTGCCCAATGCCCAATGACTTGTAACGATGGCGTTCAAGCTTCCCTCAACGATGAATGTGAAAATGAAATTACATGGGATGCACTTTATGAAGGTACTCCCCCATCTTCATGTATTCCAGATTTTTTAGTGGAAGTGTTTGATCTCAGCGGGCAAACGTTGCCAACCAGCCCTGTGGTCACAGTCTTAAATCTCAATCAGACTTTAATCGGAAAGATCACCCATGTACCTTCAGGACAAAGTTGCCAGACTAATATTTTAGTGGAAGATAAGTTACCTCCTCACATTGTTTGCACGGATACCCTTTTAAGCTGTTTCCATGACATTAACCCTGGAGTGATAGGCTTCCCTGAATATTACGACAATTGCACACAAGAATTAGAGGTGTCCTTTTTTGATCAAAACACAACGTTTAATTGCACATTGACAGATACCGTACAAATTATCAACCGGAGCTGGACAGTTGTGGATACAAGTGGAAATAGTGCAAGCTGTTCGCAAAATATCATTATTGAAAGGCCTCCTCTTGACAGCATTGACGCACCTGCTAATCTTGATAACATCAGCGCCCCACCCCTCTATTGCACTTCTGCACAAACTGATACAGCATTTACAGGCCAGCCAATGTTCGACAGCCTTGTGATTGATAGCATCTGGTCATTTTATGTTGATTACGAAGACGTTACAGCACCAATTTGCGATGGAAGCTATACTATTTTCAGGGACTGGACGGTGTATGATGGATGCAGAGCAACTTTCAGAACAATGGAGCAGACCATCAATGTGATGGACACCTTGCCACCCAATTTGGAATGCCCTGCTGACTTTTCTGTTACCGTTGAAAATAACTCCTGTTTAGCCACTGTCAACATGCCCCAGCCAGCTACAGCAGATTCTTGTTCGTCTATTATCAGTGTTACGTTGGAGGGCAGTTTTGGTATGATATCGGGCATGACCATTCCCGACTTGCAGATGGGTAACTATCCCACTATTTGTCACGTTTCCGATGACTGTGGGAACACGTCCTCCTGCCAATTCAACATTTCAGTAGTAGATGACATTCCTCCAGTAGCTGTCAGTATCAATAATCCCATCGTCGCTTTGCTTCCACAGGGCATAACCTATTTGCCAGCAACAACTTTCAACGGGGGCAGTTGGGACAACTGTGATGATCTAAATGTTTCCGCAAGACGTATAGACTCGCCCGCTTGCCAGGGAGATGATCAAACGGATTTTGGATCAGAAATTCCGTTTTATTGTTGCGATTTGGATACTTTGGTGGAAATCGAATTAAAGGTGGCAGACTTATCAGGTAACTCCAGTACCGTAAGCACCTTTGTCAAAGTAGTTGACAACCTCGCCCCTGAAATCACGTGTCCAGTAAATATGACCATTGATTGCAGCGATGATTATACCGACCTTTCTTTTACCGGCGAACCTTCGATAGAAGAGAATTGCAGCGGCTTTGTAGTAACTTCCGATGACTTCATCGACTTAGACGATTGTGGAGAAGGAACCGTTGAACGACATTGGAAGGTAGAGGATGTTGGAGGTAGGAAAGATGCCTGCACACAAATAATAACTATAGAAAATCAGACACCTTTTTATATCAACAACGCCAATCCTGATGACCCCAACGACAACGTTGTTTGGCCCGAAAATTATATTTCCACCACATGCGGTGATGGACTGCTTCCTGACGAACTACCAACTGGTTTTGATTTCCCCCAAATTTTGTCTGACTCTTTTTGTCATTTGATAGCGGTGAATTATACCGACGCCTGGCTTTCACAACCTAACAACGCTTGTATAGAAATTTTAAGAAGTTGGACGGTAGTGGATTGGTGCCAATTTAATCCAATCTCCCTTGAAGGTACATGGCAATACGTGCAAGTGATCCGAATCCAAAACTCAGATGATCCTATTATTTCTTCTTCCTGCAATTTTGTTGAATATTGTAGCCATGATACTGACTGTCAGTTGGGAACAGTTGAGCTAAAATTGGATGCTACAGACGACTGCAATGAACCATCGGAATTAAATTATCTTTTTATCGTAGATTTTTTCGATGATGGAACCAACAACCTGATCGGAGGTGCAGCAATTGTCATGGCGGACATGCCAATCGGAATACACCGGGTCTATTGGGAAGTAGAAGATGGATGCTACAATAAAACAAAATGCGATTACCTTTTTGCGGTGGTTGATTGTAAAAAGCCAACGCCTGTCTGCGATCAGATGATTGTTGAAATCATGGACTCCGCAGACCCGATGATAGGCATTTCGGCTGATGGACTTGATGCCGGAAGCCATGATAATTGCTCGCCCTCTGATGCACTGCGTTTTTCTTTTTCTGACGATCCCGCAGATAGTATTAAAATGTTCGATTGCACGCAAATTGGTATAAACCAAATTGAATTGTGGGTGACCGACGAAGAGGACAATCAAGATTTTTGTGTTATTGAAGTAGAAGTCCAATCAAATAACAATGCCTGTTCTACTGGTTCCCTGATCAGTGGAAATGTGGCACTCAATAACGGTGATGAAGTTGCTTTGGTCAAAGTTTCATTGAACAATCTGGCCATGAACGATTCAATGGTTACTGACCTGGACGGCAGCTATCTCTTTGACGAAGTGCCACTTGGCGAAGACTATTCAATCACTCCTTATAAAAATACCAACATATTAAATGGTGTCACTACATATGATTTGGTTCTCATTAGCCGACATATTTTAGGCGTCAGCCTTTTGGATAATCCTTATAAAATTATTGCTGCCGATGCCAATAATTCAGGCACTGTGACCACCCTCGATATGGTTTATATCAGAAAGGTTATCCTCAATATTTCCGATTCATTTCCCAACAATACCTCATGGCGCTTTATTGATAAAAACTATCAATTCACAAATCCACAAAACGCAGTAGCAGAGGACTTTCCAGAGGTCGTTAATATTAACAACCTCTCTGGTGATATTGAGGCGGATTTTGTTGCGATCAAAGTGGGTGATGTAAATGAATCAGTGAATGCTGAAGAGTGAGCCGATTAGAAATCGGGAAATTGGAATTTCCCGCTTTTGATTATTGAGCGGGAAATGAATTTCCCGACTACGGAGCATTGAAACTGCCCAGTATTCCTATTTTCGCTCCCAAATACAACCGAGTCAAACATGAAATCCATTCTTGCTTTCACAGTTCTTTCCTTATTTGCTTTTTTAGAAATGATGGCACAAAATCCAACCTCTACTTTCGACTGGCAAGGCCACCGGGGTGCCCGAGGCTTAATGCCAGAAAATACCATCGGCGCATTTTTTGAGGCGCTAAAATACCCAGTCACGACACTTGAATTGGACTTAGCTGTTTCAAAAGATCACCAGCTCATCATCAGTCATGAACCGTGGATGTCACATCACATTTGCTCCATGCCAAATGGCGATCCTATTGCTGAAGAAGAAGCTATGGGCCTGAAAATCATGGAATTAACCTATGATGAAATAAAAAAATACGATTGCGGCAGCCGGGGCAATGAGCGTTTTCCAAATCAGAAAAAATTGGCTTCCTATAAGCCTTCGCTGCGCCAAATGGTAGAAGCTGTAAAATCCTATTGCTTTAAAAGGTACATCAACCTCCCCCATTTTAATATTGAGATAAAAAGCGATCCAAGGGGCGATGACCTGTTCCATCCCAAGCCTTTGGATTTTGCAAAATTGGTGTTGAAAGAAATTGAAGCACTGGATATTAAAGAAAAAACCTGCATCCAATCTTTCGACGTCCGGCCTTTGCAAGAATTTCATAAAATAGCGCCAGACGTGACACTTGCTTTATTAGTGGAAAATGAAGATAGCTTTCAAGAGAATTTGAATAAGCTGGGGTTCAAGCCAGAACATCTACAGTTGCGATTATAAATTGCTCAAAAAAGAAACACATCAAGAAAGCTTGCACAAACAAGGAATCAAAGTAATTCCATGGACGGTGAATACGGTAAAAGAAATGAAAAAACTTAAGCGCAAAGGTGTGGATGGAATCATCACTGATTATCCGAATTTGATTGAGGAAGTAGAAAAGTAAAGCGCTGAAATAATAAAACAGACAGGATTAACATCATTAGTTTGTACTCGTTAATTATGCTAATGACGGGTTAAATCAGATTTTGATTTTTCATCCAAGTCCCGGAGGGACGGAATATTATAGCGAGGGATGTGAATCCCTCGAAAATGATCATAACCATAACCATTTTCGAGGGATTCACATCCCTCGCTATAATATTCCGTCCCTCCGGGACTTGGATGAATGACTATAAGTATAAATCCCGTCAGAAATCATTTACCCGAAGCCCGGATGGCATTCAAGTATTTGCCCAATTCCTCCCGAACCTGGGGGAACAGGAAGAACAAACCAATCATATTCGGGAATACCATCGCCAAAATCATAGCATCGGAAAAACCCCATACAGAACTCATATTTGCTGCCGCTCCGATTACAATAAAAACAAGGAAAAGAACCTTGTATGTCAAATCTGCCACTTTTGATTTTCCAAACAAATACATCCAGGATTGCAGGCCATAATAAGACCAGGAGATCATGGTTGAAATGGCAAAAAGCACAATGGCGATGGTCAGCACATAAGGAAACCATGGAATGACCGATTCAAATGCCTTGGATGTCAATGTTGCGCCTTCATATGTTGCACCATCTATCATCACCTGTCCACCAGCCGCACCATATTCAAAATAACCGCCACTGTTGTACATGATAATGACCAAAGCCGTCATCGTACAAATAACTACTGTGTCAATAAAAGGCTCCAATAAAGCCACCAAGCCCTCTGATGCAGGATATTTTGTTTTTACAGCTGAGTGAGCGATAGAGGCCGAACCTGCCCCCGCTTCATTGGAAAATACCGCTCTTCTGAACCCTTGAATGAGTACGCCCATCATTCCACCAACACCTGCTTCTGGCGTAAACGCCTGCGAAACGATCATCCCCAACGCATCGTCAATAAAGGAAATATTGCCAAATATAACTATCAGACAAGCAATGACATAGATAACCGCCATCAATGGAACGATCTTCTCCGTCACGGAGGCAATCCGCTTGATCCCACCGATGATAACGATGCCTACAACAATTGCCAAAACAATCCCAATGATCGTTCCCGCACTACCAGATTCCCAGCCCATCATATTGGCCAATTGCAGCGCAGCCTGATTGGATTGGGCAGCATTGCCGCCACCGAAAGACCCACCAATGCAAAGGATGGCAAATAGCACCGCCAATGTCTTACCCAGCCCAGTAAATCCTTTTTCCTTCAATCCTTTGGAAAGGTAGTACATTGGACCGCCATAGACCGTACCATCAGTACCAACATCCCTGTATTTCACGCCCAAGGTGCATTCGACAAATTTGGTGGACATGCCCAGCAAGCCACAAATAATCATCCAGAAGGTGGCACCCGGCCCTCCGATAGTAACGGCAATGGCCACCCCTGCTATATTCCCCAATCCAACTGTACCTGATACTGCTGTAGCCAATGCCTGAAAGTGACTGACTTCCCCATGCTTGCTTTCATCACCGATGGTATCCACGATGTCGCCTTCCACGACATTAACAGCTACTTTCTCATGAACTTCATGATGGTCAAGTTCATCGTATTTTCCCCTGACTATTTTTATGGAAGTCCAAAATTTAGTGATATTGGTAAATTTGAAAAATATGGTAAAGAACAATGCCCCAAACACCAACAAGATCACTACAAATGGAATACTTGTACCGGGAAATGGATAAAATACAAGATTTTCCCAAGCAGAGGCAATCGGGGCAAAGGCATCATTGATCCGCTCGTCCAGTCCCTTCTCTTGCTGGGCTATTAATAATAAAGGTGATAAAAAGGCAAGAGCTAAAGTCAGTATTCGCTTCATATAGTTGGTGATTTTTTCAACGCAAGGGCGCAAGGAACGCAAAGAGACGCAAGGTTTTTTATTCGTTTATTGCGTCCCTTTGCGTTCCTTGCGCCCTTGCGTTGAATTTCGGCTCGCCAAGGTATGTATTCTGTTCGTATTGAAAAAAAAATGTTGGTAAAATCCACCTGACCAGAGGAGGCACTACCAAGTCCCGGAGGGACGGCAACCTTTAGCGAGGGATGTGAATCCCTCGAAAAAATCGCTATGTTTTCAAGGGATTCACATCCCTCGCTAAAGGTTGCCGTCCCTCCGGGACTATAATGTGGCATCAAGCCTGTTAATCGCTCATTTTCTATTTATTACAAATTATAAAATACTAAACCTTATAGGGTTGTTCAAGAATGAGGAAACGCCAATTGAAAGAATTAGGATTTTTAATTTTTGAACAACATTTATGGCTATGGGTATAATAACTTGTCTCATATTTTACCCCGAAGTAAATTCGGGGCAGGCAATTGGGAACCCCGCCGCTCGAATTTTCAATTACTAAAAACTTCTTTGCAAGCCTAAGAAAGAAGTCCCCTCTAAAACCAAACTTTAACATTTCCATGCACCTCTGCCTCTTGCACCCATAACGATTTACCCTTATATTTGTATCTCTTTTTCCCACCTAAATACCCTCAGCTTCGAAGCGCCACCTTAATCCTGAATAGTTTTATTGTTAATACGTGAAGCTCTGACAGTTGTGCAAATGCAGACAACACTTTTGCTAGGGTACCATGGCAGGGTTTGGTTTCATTTGCCATTCGTCATTGCTTCCGCAAATCTTTTTAATCATGAAAAAGATTCTTTTTTTATTGGCTTTCCTCTTACCTGTCGCTTTTGCCTTCACAGGCACGGCTGATGACTGCTCGTGCGATGAGCCTACCAATGTCACCAAGACCAATGAAACGGCAACAACCATTTCCTTTTCCTGGGATGCGATGACCAATGCGACCGGGTATGTCGTGAAGTGGGTACGGCAGCGTGACAGCGCTACCAGTGGAGACATTGATGTCAGCAGTACCAGCTACACCTTTGCCAATATGACCGCAGGGACGTATGAGTTCTATTTCAAGGCCAAGTGCGGTTTTACGACTTCTACGGCGTTTATTGTGATTGATGATGTTGCTGGCAATTAGACCCGATTATCAATGACTTGGAGTGCCGCTCTGCTTTGGTGGGGTGGCATTTTTTTATTTACCGATTCTATCGGCTCTGTTATTCGAGTTCGGCTATTTTTTCTTTGAGCCAGTTGATAGAAGACAACCCCTTTTCTTCAGCCTTTGCAACTTCTAACTTCAATTTTTCTAAAGCCTTCTTATCGCCAGGCATTATTTTAGTAAGCTGCTTTGTGAATTTTATCAAATTAGTGTAAGGAACTCTTCTTGAAGGAGCAAAATCTTTATGCCTGTTTAAATATGTTCTAAAGCTATCCATTAAAGAATAAAGAGGTTCAATATCATCTGTTTCATAATATGTCATTAAAAGAAATGTTTTAGAGTTTAAATTATATGAAAGATCTTCATACTCAACAGTCTGAAGAAGTTCGATCACTTTGTCATATTTTTTTTGGTAAAAATAAAGCTGAGCCAAATTGAATGAAACAGCGTTATCTCTCATGCTTACAGGAAGATATCGTTGGTAATAATTAATAAACTCTTCAGTCCATTTGTATTTGCCTAATCGTAAAGCTGCTACTACGATGTTTCTAAAATGCCAAGGAGATATTTCCCCGTCATTTATTATTAATTCCTTCTCCAACAAAATAACAAATACGTTAAAATACTCTTCCAGAAACTGATGGCTTCCTTGATTCAACTTTTTTATGCAATAATTTAATGCAAAGCCATACATAAATTCAGCCTCCTCCTTTGGGAAAAAATCACCATACTTATCTAACAAGTCCATTAATTTGAAATAATGATCGGCCTCCTCATACTCTGCATTTGTGAGGTAGATTTGGTTGTATACGGCAATCGGAGGTACATCATCATATTCATATTTTTTAATGTGCTCTAATATTTCATCAATAAAAAGAAGCTTATATTCCAATGAGACGAGTACCTGTTGACTCAATACGGTACAACAATATCTTAATTTTTCTGCAAGATAAAATCTATCCAAATTATTTAATATGGCCTCAACATTTTTTTTAGTTGTTCTATCATGCCCCAATTCCTTTAAGTCATATAGATTTCTTTCTAATTGATATTGTCCCAAATAAAAATCAGTCGTTCGATAAAGTTGTTGATTTGACAATCTCCGTGCGGTTCGAATAGACGAATTGAATAATTTATTCATTTTTCTTGTCCCTACTCCTTCAATTAAAAAGTTTGCCTTATGAATTGGATTGCCTTCGTAAACTTGTTGAGCTAAATAGGATTCTATTAATTTTAATAAATCTGAACAATTTTTCCGAAAAAGAATATCATCAAAATCCAAATTTTCATAGATTTTACTCCACAAATCTTCCTTACTTATATCAGAGGTCTTTTCATTGTTAAGATGATTGACTAATAGGTCGAATAGTTTAATAATTGCCTCATTTTTGTTAAAATAGGGTGAGGTGATAAATTTCCTCAACCGATTCTGCTCATATTTATCAAAATACTCAAGTATGGAATACAATTTGCTGTTTCGCATGATAGTTAATGGTGAGTTGTGAATGGTAAATGGTGAATGAGGTAAGTTGAATACATCGTATTTTAGTTTGTTTCCTTTACTACTCGTCCGACAAGTTCTTTTGAAGAGGGTTCTGATTCAAATTTTTAGGCGATTAACTTGGTGACTTTAAAGATTGATCTTAACTTAGAGCCTTCTAAAGCTGTTGAACCAATATTTTCGAGAACTTCGGTCAAATTTGAAAAAAATATATTTCACAAACAACACTACACCAACTTTAAGGACATCTGCCAATAGCCAAGCCAATAAAAGCTTTCAAGAATTAAGAACTACAAAGTTAGCAAAAAGTTCTTTTCACAAACAGCGAATAATGAATTTGAATACGAATTACAGCCGGGTCCATCTTAGCACTATAAAACAAATCTGAAACGACACGCATTATTGATCAACACGCCCGGTTTTATTTTGAAACACTATATTTAGCAATGAAAATCTACGAATCCATGAATGTATTGCTACGCAGATTAAAAATCCATTTCCTGTTGCCGCTTGCCTTATTGGCTTCAGGTATGCTTTATGGTCAAGACCCTACTTTAGAGGTGTATGAACTGACCATGTTGAAAAATACAACGCTCGAATTCCCGTTCGTTCATTATCATTATTTTTCTTCCCAAAAATTGTATCCGGCAAAGCCAAGCCCCAATGATCCCAACGATCATTATCATTTTTCCCGTTTTTCCAATGGCAATAAAAGATTTGGCCTAACAGGTTCTCCTGTTAACGACACGATATTCTATACTCCCCCCCAAGGTTTTATCGGTAGGGACACCATTGAAATAAGACGTTATATTGAATTCCCTGGCGGCTTGAGCGAGCAGGCTTACCTCATTTTGCATATCCTCGTTAGACCTTCAGAGATTACAGCCGTAACGGATTATGCTGCCACCTATGTGGACTCCCTTATCGAAATAGATGTCCTTGCCAATGACTTTGGCTCAGGTACCAACCAAAAAATTGCTGAAGTTACCAACAAAAACAGAGGGATGGCGGTGCTTAATGCCGACAGTACAAAAGTATTGTTTACCCCATCGTCTGGCTTTGTTGGGCTTTCCCATTTCAATTACTCAATTTGTGATGCCCAGGGGGCATGTGATATGACTACAGTCAGTATTTGTGTCATGGATCCCAATCCCCCAGCTTATGATTCCATCTTTGTGCAGACCAAGGAAGATGAGGCACAAGTGATCCTGATGGCTTTGGACAGTAATTATTCTGTTATACAAGCACCCCAAAATGGGCAGCTGGATACGTTGGAAACATTGGTTTATGTGCCGAACGTCAATTATTCAGGTGATGATAAAGTCATTTTTGAAGATGCAGCTAATAATAGGATACGGGTTTTTCAAATTGATGTAATCGGACCTGCTCCTTATGAAAGCATTTATCTAAAAGACGATATTGTTTATACTGCGATAGATGAGGATGTTGCTGAAATCCATTTATTGGCCAACGATGTTGGAGGAAGTTATATGGCCAGCGTCTCGGCCATTGGATCGCCAAACACTGCTGAAGGAGGTACGATTACCTATAAGCCGCAAATTGGAAAGGGGGTGTATCATTACTCCCCACCCACAGGTTTCACAGGCGTTGACCATTTTAGATATAGGGCCAGAGTTCCAGGAGGTGGGTTAACCGATACGGCTACCTGTTACATCATTGTCGATGACCTGAAACCTGAATTACCTGTTTATGAATTGATTGTACCAGAGGAAACCCCTTTGGTGATGGGCGATCATTTACCTTTTATGGATTACGATTATCAAATAGTCAGCAATCCCGATCCCAATAAAGCAACCTTAACTTTTTACCCCGGCTATGACATATACACCAGTCCTTATGGTCAAGTCGTTTCGGGGAACAATATGTTAATCTATGAACCCATTAGCGGTGCATCTGGTACTGATGAATTTGAGGTAGAGTATTGTGTAGGCGCTCCCAACAATTGCCAATTGGTAAAAGTTGAGATGGAAATTGTCAGCATTTCTAATCCACAGAGCGACACTTTATGTGCTGGTTCGAATTGTGTGTGGCCGGGGACACAGATAAAAATGGAAAAGTTGATATCAATGATGTACTGCCCATTGGCCTTTGTATGGGGGAAGTTGGACAAATCCGTACGGGTGGTTCGAACGACTGGTATGCCCAGCACGCTTCCAATTGGAACAGCCTTTATTTAAGAGACTTAGGATTTGATGTCAAAAATGTGGATGCTGATGGAAACGGCATTATCAGCTCTATGGACACTACTGCTATTGGACAGTTTTATGGGAAATACAACAATATTGTTCCCATTCCTCATGCACCTATTAGCGAACTGCCATTTTATCCTGATCCATTCCCCGGCGGCCCACTCAGTCCTGGTGACGTGATTTATATTCCATTAAATCTTGGCAATACGAATGTTCCAGCTTATGATGCTTATGGCCTGGCATTTAATGTAGAATATGATCCTGTTATTTTTGAATCAGTAAATGTAATTTGGAGTGACACGGCTTGGATGAATTATAATTCTCCTGTTCTAACTAAGATTCACAAACCATATTCTGGCAAATTAGATGCTGCCTATTCAAGAACAAGCGGAATAGCCGCCACTGGTTATGGAACTATTGGTGTTTTGGAATTTATCGTTATTGATGATATTTTAGGAGGAAGACCAAATAATGAATATTCAACAATCAGCATTTCTGGCAATTTAATGAACAGCAGTGGCCAAAACCTCAGCCTAAATGAAAATATCCTCACCTTCACCCTCGCCATGAATGATGAGGAAGAAGAAAATGAAGATGAAATAAATAGTCTCTGATCTAAAGGTATTTCCTAATCCTGGTTCAGTGAAACCATCAATGTCCACCTCAATGGCCAAGACAACCTGATGGAGCGCATCGCACTATATAATATGGTCGGTGCTCAGGTATATGACTCAGGGGATATTCTGGCTAAGCGCACGAGGTTGGATGTTTCTGATTTGAATTCAGGCGTCTATGTGCTTCGAGTATGGGCGAATGGTGAGATGCTGACGAGTAAGGTGGAGGTGATTCGGTAATGAATAATTACTAATGATTAATGACTAATGTGAATGACGGGTTAAAAATGAAAAGGTATTGATAATCAAAAGATTAAATCATGGTGATTTTAAAAATCACCATGATTTAGAGCTATAACTTACTGAAAACCAATGATCTGATTTAACCCGTCATTCGCATGACTAATAAATCATAATTCAAACTGAATAATAATTTTTTACCAGTGGGCGTTTTTCTTTTAAAGGCTCGCTGGTAAAAAATCCACATCCCAGAAAAAGAACCTAAAGAAGTAATTCATATTCGTGGAATTTTATCATTGCTAGTGAGTCGCACCGTTGGTGCGACTTTCTTTTTTTGGGTTCAACGCAAGGGCGCTATGATGCAAGGAAACGCAATGAAAAATAAAAGTAACCTTGCGTTTCCTTGCGTCATAGCGTCCTTGCGTTGAATCTACTATGCTTTTGAAGCCTCATTTTTGAATATTTTATAAATGAAAATTTAAGTTTTTCTCACAATTTGATAGAACATTGGTTTTCAGTATTTTATTTAAATAATTGAAAATCAGTCAATTTAAAAATTAAATTTTATCATTTTGTATTTTTTTAAATATTACAACGACTGTTTTTTGTCTTTGACTTAGGCGAATAGTCGTTGCATATTTGTATCGTGAAAGGAAAGTTAAAGCGGCGGAACGATCAAAAACCCTTTAAAGAATAGGGTTCACAAAATTGAAATAGTTGGCAGGTTCCCCTAATACAACCTGTTGAACTCAAGCCGCATCAGCGGTGTTTGAAAGAATATGTTCATGGGATTATAATTTGTTGATAGCAGGCCGCACAGGCGGCTTGCTATTTTTAGAGTTTGAGAGGGTTGAGAGAAGGAGAGTTTGAGATGTGGAGTTAAGCTTATTTCAGGCTCATTTGTGAAGGAAGTTGGATTTTGGCGGTTGCCCATACCAAAGCCACGACCAACAAAATTTCCGATCACAACTTGACTTTGTTTATGTTCATGGGATTATAATTTGTTAATAGTGGGTCGTCCCTTTATCGTTTTTGGGGCGGCTTACTATTTTTTAAAGTAGTTCGGATTTTCAAATCCGAAATCCCAGTAAAGAAATAAAAAAAGGCCGATCCGGAAACCGAATCAGCCGACGTTTAGGACATGTTCATGGGACTACAATTTGTCAATAGTAAGTAAACTTATATCAGTAAAATTTTAATGCCGTAAATGTACGGCGAAGATTTTGACTCCACCAAACCCGAAGGTTTATTTTTTAGAAAATTTTAATTTGTTTTGGATATGTTCATGGGATTATGTTAAAAGTCATGCCAAAAGGCATGACTTTTTTTATTTATGGGTATGAACCTTTTTGATTCCTCAGAAGTTTTCTTGGTGAGCTTAGGAGGTCATTTGAAATGACCTCCTAAGTTAGATCAAAAAGACACTTGGTTTTTAGTTGGTTTTGTTTGTTAGCAAAGGGTGTGGTCAGTGACCATGCCCTTTTTGGTTCGGTAAGCTTTTCTCTCTATAAGGTTGACGAAGAAGGGTATAAAAAAATGTAACTCCCAAAGTGGGAGTTACAGTTTTCAAAAACGCTCCGAGAAGGCGTTAGCAGAGTTGCCAAAGAAAGGAGTTATTGGCAAAGAGGAAAAATCACTGCTAACGGTGCAAAGGTAATTGATTTATTCATTAGAAGCGAAAATTGCCGCTAAAATTTACTTTAACATATTTATTTTTATTTAAAATGAATGAAAGATGCCCGTACCGAAGCAATTCGTTACGGGCATCTTTATATTTTATCTACAAATGCGAATCAGGAGTTAAAATAAAAGGGCATTGATTATCAAGGGTTTAAATCACGGTGATTTTCAAAATCACCATGATTTCATATTCTAACCGACTGAAAACCAGTCTACTAATTTAACCCCTGATTCGCATTACAAGTATTCTACTAACGCACGTCGGACATAGCAGAATTCTTGAAATCTGCGAACATGCTAGAAGCATCAGCAATTGCAGATTTGACCTTGTTGAATTGTTCTTTCCAACCATCTAGTTTGCTGGTAGCATCTGTAGTGGCCGCTTTCAGTTCGGTTATCTTGGCTTGCACATCGCCTTCCAATTTGCCCGCAGCCAGTCCGTCCTTTAAGGCTTGGAGGTCTTTTCCCTTTTCCATCCAAGAGGAAACAAAAGCATCAAGTTCGGATGAAATGGAAGCCAAGCCATTTGAGCTTGATTGGGCCATTGACTGAATGTTATTGAATTTTGTAGTGGTTGCTTCATCCCACTTTTCCATGACAGTAGCATCCATCTGCATACTGTTGGACAAATTCATGATGCCAGATTGTTCGTTTTTAACCATATTGGCAAATTCGGTGACCGCAGAAGTTGTACTGTCCCAATTGCCAGCAAGTTCCTCGATCATTGGTTTGAATTTAGCGTCGTTACCACCGCAAGAAGCGAGGATGAAAGTGATTGTTAAGAAAGCAAATACCTTTTTCATAGTTGATAATTTTTTTGATGAAATGAGTGAAAGTTTGGTTTTTTAACCAGTTGTAAAGATAGTCCCTTACAACAAAACGCATAACGTTTACTGATTTCTCTTTGTTCGTTACTACTTGAAGGTTTTTTTATGGTTATTTTTTAGTTTTGATTTTTAGAAAAATCCACCTTATATTGCACCACCGCACCCTACCACAGGATTAAACATAGAGAAAACTACACATTCGTTTCTTTCCATTCTCCTTGTTAATCCTAATGCTGGATGCCTGACTATCAATGTCTAATACTATGTCAATCTGAAAACTACACAGCACAACCTCAGATTGAAGAAATTTCCAGTACGGGGGAAAGGAGATAATAGTAGGAGGTAGGGTGCTTTTTTATTTTCCCAAATAAGTTTGGTATAAAAGTTTTTACCTTTGCCACCCCGTTGGAACGGATCACTGTATCTTTCCGTTTTAATCACCAACCGGCCCCGTAGTACAATGGATAGTATGCAGGTTTCCGGAACCTGAGATAGAGGTTCGATCCCTCTCGGGGCTACGGAAGGCCGCAAGAATGAACTTGTGGCCTTTTCTATTTTCAGAAATTCTCTGTCACGTGTGGGAACACTTTATAAAACATGAGGTAGGCCATTCCGAGGGTGAGCAAAATATTTAAGGATTGGCCGCAGACATATAATAGGAGCGGCTTGCCGCCTGTAAAGTGCTTTTTCAGTTCCCTAAAATTGGTAGAAAGGCCAATGCTGGCAAATGCAAGACAAAATAACCACGTCCGTAAGTTTTTGGTAAAACCACCAAGCACCCCTTGGTCAACCACGGTGTAGGCCATTCGGTCACCCAGCCATATATATATGGCCGTAAACAGAAGCGATGCTCCTATGAACCCAAGAATGAATTTTGGAAACCTGCGCCATATTTCCCCGACTCCTACTTTGGTACTCCCCTCCCCTTTTTCAACCCTTGTGGCAAAATAAACTGCCACACCAAAGGCAACAAATCCGATCAGCACATTTTGGATCATTTTAATGGTCGCTGCAATGTACATGGCTTTATCGCCTAAGGCTGCACCAGCTGCTACCACTGCACCTGAACTGTCTATTGTGCCGCCAATCCATGCGCCGCCCAACACTTCCGGCATGCCCATGAATTTCACAAAAAGCGGCATAACGATCATCATGCAAGCAGTGAAGATCATGCTCAGGCCTACTGCTACTGTTAATTCTTCACGGGTAGCTTTACTGGCCGCAGCCACTGCTACGGCAGCAGATACACCGCATACGCTCATGTCTGCACTGATCGTAATATTGAGTGATTTTGAAGCAATTTTTAGAATCTTCTGCCCAAACCAAAAAGTGGTGATCAAAACGATGGGCGTCACTATCCACGCAACAAACATCCCCGGCAAGCCAATTGCTAATATCTTGTTAAACAGAACTTCTGCTCCCATGATGATGAGGCCAGTCTTAATATAAAACTCCGTCTTTAAGGCACTACTTGCCCATTTGGGAGTCCCAATGGTATTGCTGATTAACATCCCTAAAACAATGGCCCAGACTGCATATTCGATTCCAAGGTTTTTCAAATCTATTTGCGAAGCGAGAAATAAAGAAAAAAATGAAAGTAAAAACACGAACCCAAACCCCTTTACAAAATCGCCGAATTGATCGCCCATCTTTTTTGCTCCAAATCCGAACAAGCATAAAAGCAGAACAAAAAGACCAATGGTATGGGCAAATGAAAAACTACCGACCTTCTGCGCATCTTTTTGTTTCTGAAATGCTTGCTTCGCCTTCGTCCAATCGGCAATACTATTTTCTGCATCCGCATTCAATTTAGCATTTGCAAAATTTGCATTTCTTGCTAATTGCTCCGTTTGAAATGCCAATTCATAACTGCGGGTGACTGCTGTATCATCTAACTCGGGTTTTCGTTTCCTGTCAAAAAATGCAATTAATGGATCAAATTTCCACTTGTTTGGTTTTGACGAAAGGTTTTTTAAAAACTGCCCAATAGGTTCTTTTGACAACTTCAATGAAGAGAGTTCATTTTCAGCTTGCAAGTAAGCCAAAGTCTTGATAGGAAATTCCAATTCTTTTTCAACCGTTTGCTCAAGTGATTTGATTTTTGCCTCCAACCCAGCGGGAACGATGCTCACATAAACTATCAAAGAAGCTATCAATAAAATGCTTCCGATGAGGATTGCCCAAAAGTCTTCAGTTCTTGTGAAAGATGATTGATGTCTCATTTTTCATTTTGCTTTGTAAAAGGATGGTGAAGATAATTTTCCCAACAAAAAAAGAAGTACCAAGAGGCACTTCTTTTTCAGGTTTTAAAGGCTGTATTTTCCTAACTCACTTTTTTGGTGGCATCGAAGGTCGGACTTCAATTTTGCTCGGTAATGTCCTCGGATTCATTTTCAATAAATCAATTACCATTTGGCCGAGATCCTCTGGTTGGATTTTCCAAGCATCGGAATCGCCTGGCACCCGGTTATTAAAATAGGAAGAAACGGAACCCGGCATAATGGTAGAAACTTTCACGCCATGATGCCTGACATCCAACATCACGGCTTGGGTAAAGCCGACCAATCCAAATTTACTGGCATTGTATGCAGCGCCTGTCGCAAAAAAATTGGTACCCGCCAGACTGGCAATAGTGATCAAATATCCTTTTGAATCAATCAAAGCCTGGATACCAGCTTTTACGCTGTTGAATACGCCCGTCAAGTTTATATCTATGGTCTCGTTCCATTGCTCTGGGGTCAAGTCCGTTATGGAAGCAAAGTGGCCTACTCCCGCATTGGCAATCAAAACATCAAAGCTGCCAAACGCTTCAATCGTCTTTTTAACTGCCTGTTGTCCTGCTTCAAGGTTTCTGACATCAGAGGCAACCCCGATCACATTTCCAAACTTTGAAAGAGATTTGGCCGCATCATCAGCTGCCTGTTGGGATCGACTGGTTACGGCAACGTTTACTCCCTGATTGAGCAATGCTTCTGCGATCCCATATCCGATGCCTTTGCTGCCCCCAGTGATCAGGGCCGTTTTTCCTTTTAACGATTGCATAGTTTCAATACCTAAACTAAGGAGGTTATTTCCCATAAGGGGCACGTAAATAGCCTCCTTGGTTCAACTGGCAAAAATTTAAATGAAGAAATGAAACGCCAAGTTATAAAAATAGAATAGCCTAAAAGGCAATAAGGTGAAACCCTCTTGTAGAAAGGACGCTGTATTGATAAAAAAGGACTGTAATTGAGGTGATCAAAAAAATCAACGAAGGACAATCTTACCACTTGAAAAACTCTGCCCTTGATATAGGATACTAAAGAAATAAACACCACTTGGCAGGTTTCCTCGGTCGAACTGGAAAGATTTGCCTCGGAAATTAGAAGCTGTCACCAAATTGCCATTAACATCCATCAGGTGGAATACAAATGCATTGCCCTCCACATTTTTCAATTCGAAAGTGGCTTCTTTTACAAATGGGTTTGGATAAACATTCACCCAAGGCAAGGTTTCTGATCCCAGGTTGGTGACGTTAAGCGGATTTACTTCTATAAAATTCTCTCCAATGGTATGATCGGTAGTATTGGTAATAATAGGTTCATTGAAATCGAAATAAATGGCAGCACTGTTTTCGATTACCATTCCATTCGGCAAATCACGCTGCTGCTTGATCCTGAATTTCACAAAGCCATGAGAAGCAGGCTCGTTCACATTACTGTCAGGCAGCATAATTTCATCAAAAACAAATTTCAAAATGCCATTGCCATATAGCTCATAGCGCATAGGGTGACTACTCCCTCCTACTTCTATAGAGGTAGGATCAAGATGTGGAGAGAGGGTGTCCCTGATCACCACCGTAAATGCCGTGTCGGTCCCCGTATTTTGGAAACGGATGAGGTATTCGATATCGGTATTTGCTTCGATAAAATGTTTTTGGCCATAGCCCATTGGGAATCCAGTCTTGTCATTAGGGTCAAATGAGCCGGTATTTTCTCGACAATCCGTATCCACAAAAGGATCGGCATCATTCAAAGGATACTGGATCACATAGCCAGTATTGTAATTGTAAGTAGCGCCTCCACAGCCTTCTACTGAGATACATGGCTTGCTGTTGCCGGGGTGGCCATAGCTTTGGTCCGCTTCCAGTCGGAGGGTAGAACCTTTGGCTGGAAGGGTAATGGTGGTGTCTTCTCCGCTGTTTAATGTGAAATTACCTTGCAAACCCATTATAAGATCTTCAATTACAATGAAACCCAAAGGATCAACCATATCACCTTGCCCTATATTGATAATTGTAAAAAAGACTGAGTCGCCATCGCAAGAAGCATATAACTCTATACTTGCTTCATCCCATTGAGGGTCAGGGTCAATGCACAACTGATTAGGGGAAACATGGGCTTCAGAACAATGCGTTTGACCTAAAACTGTGGAATCACAATCAACCGTAAAATACACATTGAAGCTGCCACATTCAAAAGGATCGAGATAACCAACATCAAAAGTATAAGTGCTGCCTACTTGAGAAGACCAAGGAACGCTGGTACTATCAATAATAAGGTAAGGATCAAACGTTACTTCTATCTCTGCTGGGTTGGCCTCTAAAGTACCCAAATTACAATAACTTACGGTATAGGCATTCTGAAAACAACGCCGCATACTCAAAGTGGAAAGGTCCACACGCATATATGCACATGAAGTATCAGGATGTAGAGAATAATTGACAAAAGCAGTATCAAAACTTCCTGACAGGGAAACATCCACACTGTCTTCACATAATTCCCAATAAGGTGATGGATTGACCATTCGGACATTATAATTACCTGATGGTACAGGAATAGAATAATTGCCATTCTCATCGGTGGTGCCAAAATAAGTTGTATTGCCTTCAACTTCTACAATAGCATTTTCAATATATTGCCCGAATTCTTCAGGGATACAACTGCTGTTGTCATTGGAATGTACGTTGCCGACAATAAAACAAGAATTAGCAATGCCGGAATTGTCAGTCCTTAGCAAATAGCCGTCGGCTCCACCAGCTCCATAACTATGGGTGTATCCGGCTACAACATACCCAAAATTAGCAGCATTCTCTACTGAAAAACCGCCATCGTGGTTGACTCCGCCGAAATGTTTTTTCCAATGCTCATCCCCATTGATATAGGTTTTCAAAAGAAAGGCTTGCCTATCTGATTGTGTGTTCTGCTGCGTATAGCCGGTCAATATATAACCGCCAATGGCAGCCTGCTTGACATCATAGGCGAGGTCAAGCCCATCCTTGGGGTACGACTTCCACCATATAGGGTCTCCTTGAGTGTCTATTTTGGAAAGGAAAATGTCATTATTGTTTAAAGTAATGGTCTCTATCTGGCCAGCTATGACAAAATTCCCATCATTGGTGGCGGCAATACCATAAGCCCGCTCTGCATCGGCACTGCCCAATGGCTTAGCCCAAATGGAATCGCCATCAGTATTGATTTTCAAAAGGAATGCATCGTATTGGCCTGCCCCCTGGCTATTGGTGAAGCCTACCATAAGCAGGTCTCCCTGAGGGGTTTCCACCATATCCCTGCAATCATCGTAAAGTGGGCCACCATAATGATCGGCATGAAGAATGGAATCGCCAGTGGAATTGACGGTCATTTGATAAAAATCATGCCCCATCCCGTTTGCACTTTGCTGGCCAAATACAGTTCCAGCCAATATATAATTGCCATTATTCAATTGCAACGCCTTGACGCCCCATACAGAATCCTGATCAGACCTTTTTAACCATTCCAGGTTGCCAAGGTTATTGGTCTTTGCCAAGAATCCCCTTGGTATATCATCTGTCACAGCCGTTCCACCAATTATGTATCCACCATCATCGGTTGAATAGATACTTTTCCCAAAATAGGAATACATCGTGTCACTGATCTCCTGACTCCAATCAACGAAGCCACTTGCATCTGTTTTTACCAAATAAAGATTGTGCTGAAGTGGGCTTGCAGAAATTTGTTTATGCCCTACGGAAAGGAATCCACCGTCTGGAGTGGAAAGAACATCGTACAACCCATCACCGAACTGACCGCCATAAGCTTTTTCCCACCCTTGGGCCAAAAGGCTCATGGATGAAAGGAATAGTGGAATGGCCAGCATTATTGCTTTTGTCAAGTTTCTCTGCATGGGTAAAGGTGCATTTTACCAAGTTACAGGCCTATTTTCTCATGATGTGTAGTTATTAAAAAAACACCGGGCCAAAAAAGTGGCATCCCCAATCCTCCTGATCCAGCCATTCGGTTGGAGACACCCCTGGTAAAAGCCTGTTAGGTTGAAAAATATTCTGGTGCTAATTTCACCATTATTATTTATTCTGCCAATTACAAATTATCCAAATTCTCGGATTTTAAATGCTATCAAATTTCATAATAATTACAACAACAAAGAGCTAAAAACACTATAAATAAAGCATTTGTCAACTATTTATCAATATAAATGCACAGATTAATTCTCGGATTTCATACCTTGCCTAATGGCTAAAATAAAAATAATCGAAGTACTCAAATCCCTTTCGTCGGAAGAAATGAGGCTATTGGATAAATTCGTCAAGTCTCCAGTCCATAACAAGCACGAACAAGTAATCAAACTTTTTATCTACTTGAGAAAGAACATTAACAAAGAAACTGAGAGCTATTACGGAGACAAATTGCTAAAGAAACTTTTCCCTGAGCAACCTTTAGAGAAACAAACTTTGCATTATATCAGTTCATATTTACTCCAAAGTAGTGGAGGAATTCCTTGCATGGAATGAGTGGAAACAAGATAAAACGGCAAGCAGTTTAGCGCTTTTAAATGTTTATAAAAGGATTAGGCAACCTCAACTATTTTATAGAACATTTGACAAGGCTGCGTCACTTCACAATCGTAAAAAACATAGAGATAGTTTATTTTATTATCAGAAATTTCAATTAGAGGGTGCTAGGTTTTCCCAAATGCGTACCGATAGCAAGACGAAAGATTTCAAATTACAACAATTATCAAATGTTCAGGATGAGGCATTTATTATTGATAAATTGAAAACCGCATGCATTCTTCTGAGCAATCAAGCCGTTACCAAAACTACATATGATTTAGGCCTCATTCCTTTAGTAATCAATTATTGTGAAAAAGGTAATTTTTTGAACAATCCTACAATTGCTATTTACTATTATTCTTCCAAAGCACTTTCAAACAACGATGACGACGAATCTTTCAATCAAGCAAAAAATTTGTTGTTTAAAAATAGAGAAAGGTTTATGGCAAACGATTTATATGATATTCACATATTTGCTATTAACTACTGTGTTAGAAAACTGAATAGCGGGGAACAAAGGTTTATGAGGGAAGTATTTGACATTTATCAATCTGGTCTTGAATCTGGAATATTTTTAGAAAAAGGAATGTTAGCACCACGTACTTATAACAATATTGTAATGTCTGGCCTAAGACAAGGGAATTTAACGCAGTTGAAAATTCATTTACGATTATAAAGACAGACTCCCCCCTAAAGCAACGTGAAAGCTTTTTTAACTTCAACCTAGCCCATTTATATTATGAAAAGAAAAACTATATACAAGCTATGCCATTATTGTTACAGGTAGGCACTTATGACAAACTTCACACTTTCCTTGCGAAGACTTTGCTTGCAAAAATGTATTTTGAACTGAAAGAAATAGATTCTTTAAATAGTCTCCTTCAAAGCTTTAAAATCTTTATAAAAAGAAAAAAAGAACTTGGTTACCATAGAGAAGGTAGTTTGAATTTCATTAAATTTATTAGCAAATTAATCAATTTAAAACCAGAAGATAATATTGAAGATTTGTTTAAAGAAATATCAGAAACCAAAGTTTTAACTGAAAAAGTATGGCTCCTTGAACAAGTAGAAAAATTAGGGAGCGAAAATGGCCGCTCCCTAATTTAATGTCATCATTACCCAACAATGTGATCTTCAATCACAAGAAATCCAGAAATCACCGTCTCACAATCAGTAGCAACAAACAAATTATAAGTGCCGGGCGACAGGTTGGAAAAGGTATAGGAAGTACTGGTAGTAGAATAAGTCGAGCTGGTGTAGCTATCTTCTTCCCTTGTGTAATAAACCTGATACCCAGAGGCTCCGTACACTGCATCCCAACCATAGGTAACAGAGTTGGTTGTTGACGATACAACCTGAACATTTCCAGGAGCATTGCAGGTCGTGGTGGCAGTCGGTACTGGTGTGAACGCAAATGTGAGCGGTAAAGTGAGCAGTAAAAACAAAATCAGTTTTTTCATGATAAAACAGTTTTTGGGAAATGGAGCATAAGTCTTTAATTTAAAGTCGAATGACCATCCCGGTTAAAAAATATCTTTACGGGTCTTAGGAAAGTGGTCTTAGGAAAGTGGTCTTAGGAAAGTGGTCTTAGGAAAGTGGTCTTAGGAAAGTGGTCTTTAACGAAAGGTTGATTACAATTTTTTTGTTCACCCATTATTGAATTTTAACATTTTTGCTCATCCCCACTAAAAGGCGAAAAGAGATTTACTAAATTTTCGAAATTTAGCAAATCAAAAGATAGAACCATCTGATTTGCTAAATCTCGAAAGATTTAGTAAATCTTATTTAAAGACCGATTCACCCTATAATGGGGATGAGCGAACATTTTTGAATCACCTTACTTCCAATAAGAACTCACATCATCCAAATTTTTCTGAAAAAACACCTCCCTATTCGTCATATCAAAAGCGCATAAATTGCCCTTGTCTGGTAAAGTGTTCTGCAAAGCAGCCCCCATCAATGTCAAGGAATTTTTTTTCATCCAGTCTTTCAACCATAGCTCTTATATGAAAATGGCTGACAGGAGTATGGCCATGAACGATCACCCGGTCGCCCAACCAATCGTAGTTGATCTGATCGTACCAATCACGAATGTACAACATTTCAATATTGGGGCGAAGCGGGTCGTTTATTGTAAAATCAAGCCCGGCATGCACAAGGATATAATTGTCCACCTCGAAAGTCATTTCAAGGCTGTTGAAAAAATCCCAGTACTCCTGTCCAATGTGATCTAGGGTATTCACATCAAAGCCCTCCATGGTTTGTTTTCCTCCCCAGCCATTGTGCCATTGGGCAAAAAAAGAGGGATTCACCTTGGCCTCGGTGATGGCATAGTCATGGTTGCCGGCAAGGCAGTCCACCTGGTAGCCTTCTTTTCTCAACTGCAATATTTTATCAATGACTTTTTTGGAATCAGGGCCACGGTCAATGTAGTCGCCAAGGAGGTAAAGACAGTCTGAGGTGGACAGGGCAATTTTGTCCAATAGGGCTTCAAAACTTAGGAAGCAGCCGTGGATGTCAGAGATGGCAAATTTTCTCATGATTAGCAAAGGTAATCGGTGGTTTTTAATGTATCAAAATTTAATCTTGAGGAGTTCAAAGTTGACACCTCTTACCCCCCTGTCCCCAGCGCTTAGAGTTATTACCTTGAGAGCGGAACATATTTGGAGGCTTATAAGTAAAAATGAACTTTACTTTTTTGTTTTCGGTTCAATCATTTTCCACTGCAAATTAAGTTTATACCCATTCATTAACTTTGCGGCCTTTTTCAAGTTAAATAGCCAGACAGGATTAACAAGATCGACATGATATAACTTACTGATCCTAAACATTTTAAAATCATATTAATCATGTTAAGCACCCAGACAGAATTACATTAAATTTTATTTCGACAGGATTTACAGGATTTACAGGATTATAACATTCTGGTTTTAAACATTTTATGATCATGTGAATCTTGTAAATCCTGTCGAAAGAAAATAAAGGCTAATCTTGTCCATCTACTTAATCCTGTCAAAAGAAAATTAAAACCAATCTTGTCCATCTACTTAGCATCCTGAACTTCAAAATATGAATATTACAGACCTCCTACAAAATGGCGTTATCGCTGGGATCAAGCACTTTTATGGCGCGACCATCACTAACGAAAATATAACCATGTCGGTTACCCGGAAAGAATTTGAGGGCGATTACACCGTGGTTACTTTCCCGTTTACCAAAATAGCCAAAAAGAAGCCTGATGAAATTGCCAATGAACTGGGAAGTTTTATGATAGAGAATGTGGCAGATATAAACAGCTTCAACGTTGTAAAGGGGTTTCTCAACCTCTCCATTTCAGATGGCTTTTGGAAAAATTTCCTGCTACAAGCAGCTATAAAGGAAGACTATGGAAAACAGCCCTCAAACGGCAGGAAGGTCATGATCGAGTATTGCTCTCCCAATACCAACAAGCCACTCCACCTTGGCCATGTTCGGAATATCCTATTAGGGTGGTCCTGTTCAAAAATCTATGAAGCGGCTGGCTTTGAAGTAATAAAAGTGCAGGTCATCAACGACCGGGGCATTGCTATTTGTAAGAGCATGCTCGCATGGGAAAAATTTGCAGAAGGCGTAACACCCGAAAGCACTGGAAAAAAGAGCGACCATTTTGTGGGGGATTATTATGTGCTGTTTGAGAAAAAATTCCAGGAAGAATATGCAGCATGGAAAGCCTCCGAAAAGGGAATTTCAGTTTTCAAAGAAAAGGCAGATGAGAACCAATCCGAAGAAGCATTTTTCAAAACATATAAAAACACCTACTTCAACGAACACTCCACGCTGGGCAAAGAGGCACGGGAGATGCTGATGAAATGGGAAGCTGGTGATCCTGAAACAATAGCCCTTTGGAAAAAAATGAACAATTGGGTCTATGCAGGATTTGAAGAGACCTTTAAAAAACTGGGAGTCAATTTTGATAAATATTATTACGAATCAGATACTTATCTGCTCGGGAAAGACACCGTACAAGAGGGGCTGGAAAAAGGCATATTTTACGAAAAAGAAGACGGAAGCGTGTGGGCAGACCTGACCGATGCCAAGCTTGACCACAAGGTCATCATGCGGGGGGACGGTACTTCCCTTTATATCACCCAAGACTTAGGTACTGCACAATCAAGGTATGAAGATTATGGGCCAGAAAAAATGGTCTATGTGGTAGCCGACGAACAAGACTATCATTTTAAAGTGCTTTTTGAATTGTTAAAACGGTTCGACGAACCATATGCCGATGGCCTCTATCACCTCAATTACGGCATGGTTGATCTGCCTTCCGGTAAAATGAAAAGCCGGGAAGGCACTGTTGTGGACGCCGATGACCTCGTGGCAGAAGTCATTGAAGAAGCGAGGATGGCTTCCGTTGAAAGGGGTGAAACAGCAGAATTGTCAAAAGGGGAACAAGAAGACATTATCAGGAAAATTGGCCTTGCTGCATTGAAGTACCATATAATTAAGGTGTCACCAAAAAAGCGGATGGTTTTTGACCCCAAGGAAAGTGTTGACCTGCAAGGGCAAACGGGGCCAAACATCCAATATGCCTATGTGCGGGTGAGTTCTGTTGTTAGAAAGGCTCATGCAATGGGTTTGGAAAAAAAAGTATGGCAAGGCCAGGCAGTGGATTATAAAAAACTGCATGAAATCGAAAAGCAGTTAATTGGCCAATTGTACAGGTTTCCCGAAGTGATAGAAACAGCAGCCAAGGAATATGACCCTTCCGCCATTGCCAATTATAATTACGATTTGGCCAAGGGTTTTCATAAATTTTTCTCTGAACTATCCATCTTGAAAGCGGAAACGGAAGAAGCGAGGGCTTTTAGGTTGGAGCTTTGTCAGGCCATTGCGAATGTGCTGAAAACAGGGATGGATTTATTGGGGATTGAAATGCCGGAGCGGATGTGACTTTTTTTAGGCGTTAAATTCGTCAATCATCTTTTGAAGATTGAAAGAAAAACCGCTCATCACTGGAATATCATCGTTCCATTTGTGGTGAGTTTTCCCATCTTTTGTCAAACTCATGATGAACTTCGTTTCTGTAAAAATCCAGATTATTTTTTTGACGCCAAATTCAAGCAATTGAGCATTTTTGCGCTCGAAGTCGAGGAGCATTTTTTCGTCAGAGTCGTAATGGCCTTTTACGTTGATTTCAATGACCACTTCGGGTGGTTTTTTTGCATATTCTGTATTCAAGATAAAATTGCTCTTTTTAAAAATAGCAACATCTGCACCTCTCCAAGTTTTTTTCTTCAATGATAGCCCTTGTTCTCCACCAGTAATTACGTATGATTTGTCTTTTTTAAATAATGAAATCAAAAGTGCTGAAAGATGGATTTTTAGCCATGCTTGTAAATTGCTATCTGGCATGTGTTCCTCATAGTTTTGGTTTCCGTTCATATATTCTTTGTACCCTTTATAGAATATGGGTTTCCCCTCATCCATTTCATAAATGAGGTATTCGGGTATTTTTTGGATGGAACCAGTTTTGACGGTCATTTCAATAAATTTTTCCAAATTTAGGCATACTACCTAAAAAATCAAAACCATTGAGGTTTTTGAAAACTTTGCCCCTATTTAAAAAAAATGGACTTTTGCTGCACTTTTTTAAAAATAGATTGGTTGAATGTAAACAGCACAAACTAGTTTACCGTATTGAATAAATCTCAATATAAAAATCAAAATAATGACCGCAACAACAGAGAAAGAATCCCTCAATTTTATAGAAGAAATCGTTGAAAACGACATCGCCAAAGGCACGCACGGCGGCAGGGTACATACCCGTTTCCCTCCTGAACCCAATGGCTATTTACACATCGGCCATGCCAAAGCGATATGCCTCAACTTTGGGCTTGCACAAAAATATAATGGCAAATGCAACCTCCGCTTCGATGATACCAATCCCGTGACAGAAGAAACGGAATTTGTGGACAGCATATTAGAGGATGTGCGATGGTTGGGATTTGAACCAGATAATGTCTTATTTGCTTCCGACTATTTTGATCAACTGTATGAATTTGCAATTGATTTAATAAAAAAAGGAAAGGCTTACGTGGACGACAGCACCCCGGAAGAGATAGCAGCATTAAAAGGAACACCGACCCGACCCGGTGAAAACAGCCCGTTCCGCAACAGAAGCATAGAAGAAAATCTTGACCTTTTCACTCGTATGAAAAATGGAGAATTTGAAGAAGGCTCGAAAGTGCTACGGGCAAAAGCAGATATGGCCTCCCCGAATATGATCATGCGCGACCCCGTCCTTTACCGGATCAAGTATGCCCACCATCACCGCACAGGCGATAAATGGTGTATTTACCCGTTATATGACATGGCTCATGGCCAAAGTGATAGCATTGAAAAAATTACCCATTCGATCTGCACTTTAGAATTTATGCCCCACCGGGAGCTGTATGATTGGTGTATCGAAAACCTCGAAATTTTCCCTTCTAAGCAATATGAATTTGCTCGCCTAAATCTCAACTATACGCTCATGTCGAAGCGGAAGTTGAAACTATTAGTAGAAGAAAACCATGTGAATGGTTGGGATGATCCACGAATGCCCACTATTTCCGGTATGCGCCGGAGAGGTTACCCCGCAAAGGCCATCCGCAATTTTGCGACAAGGGTCGGTGTTGCCAAACGAGAGAATGTCATTGACCTTGGCCTTTTGGAATTTTCAGTCAGAGAAGTTTTGAATAAAACAGCTACAAGAGTAATGGGAGTGCTTGACCCATTAAAACTTACAATCACCAATTATCCAGAGGGGAAAACGGAATGGATGGAAACCACCAACAACCCCGAAGACGCAAGTGCTGGCACCAGGGAAATACCTTTTAGCAGGGAATTATGGATTGAAAGAGGTGACTTTATGGAAGACCCACCAAAAAAGTTTTTCCGCCTTGGCCCAGGCCGATTGGGCAGACTCAAAAGCGGTTATATCATTCAGGTAGATGATTTCAAAAAAGATGAAAATGGGGAGGTATGCGAGTTGTTATGTACTTATTTCCCTGAATCAAGAAGTGGCAGTGACACGTCTGGCCTAAAGCCAAAAGCCACCCTGCACTGGGTATCAGCCATGCATGCCATACCCGCAGAGGTTCGCTTGTACGACCGCCTTTTCATGGTCGAAAACCCGGCCGCCGATGAAAGGGATTTTAGGGAGTTATTGAACCCAAATTCATTGAAAGTGGTAAAAAATGCGATGCTCGAACCATGCTTAAAAGAAGCCAAACCGGGCGATAGTTACCAGTTTTTCAGACTTGGCTATTTTACACCTGACATTGATTCAACATCTGAACATTTGATATTCAATAGAGCTGTAACCTTGAGGGATGCGTGGGCGAAAGCGCAAAAGAAGAATAATTGAGAATTGAAAATTGAGAATCGCTTAGAACCAGAGTTTAGTCGCTTTACAAAAAAAGGCGACTGAACACTTTTCCACCCTACTCGTATATAGTTTTTTTTGAAAAAGCCAAGTTATCAGAGTAAAAAAAAGCAGCATGGTAAAACCCATGCTGCTTTTTGTCTCAAATGCAAAAGTGATTATGGGAATATCCCCATGCCTTTGTAATCATCCCCGATCAGTTGTATGGCATTGACAAATGCAGCAGTCCGCATGTCAATCCTTTTTTTGCCTGAAATTTCACGGGTAACGTTATAAGCATTGATCATGGCATCTTCTAAACCTGAACGAACCAGGTCAATTTCATCAGCTCCTTTTGCGTATTTTGTAAATATGTCCTTATTGATTTTTCGACCAACCATATCCTCGATCAATGCCAAAGTATTTTCCCGACCTTGTTGACGGTAACGTTTGTCCATACGGCCAAAACGCATGTGGGATAAATTCTTTAGCCATTCAAAATAGGATACGGTTACACCACCAGCATTTAGGTACACATCTGGAATAATGAGAACTCCTTTTTTCAATAGCATTTCCTCAGCGCCGGAAGTTATCGGGCCATTTGCAGCTTCGGCAATGATTTTTGCTTTTATCTTTTTGGCATTTCCTTTATGAATCTGATTTTCCAGTGCAGCAGGAACCAGAATATCACACTCCAACTCTAGTACTTTGTCCCGATCTTCTTTTCCATATTTTTGGGCATCTTTATATTTCATGATGGTCCCGGTTTCCTGTTTAATACGAACTAACTCCTGTATGTCCAACCCATTTTCATTATAGATGAACCCATCGGCTTCTCCTACCGCTATAATAATGGCATCCCCTTCTTCTTGGGAAATGGAGGCAGAATAGGTACCTACATTACCAAAGCCCTGCACTACTATTTTCTTTCCTGCAATGCCAGGGGTAATTCCAAGTTTTTTCATGTCTCTTGTATTATTGCAAGCTTCCCTCATGCCATAAAAAACACCACGGCCTGTTGCTTCAGTCCGCCCTCTGATTCCGTACACTTGTACAGGTTTCCCCGTGACACATCCAGCTGCGCTCATGTCATCCTCTCTCAATGTTCGATAGGTATCATAAATCCAAGCCATTTCTCGTGAACTGGTGCCATAGTCAGGGGCGGGCACGTCAATGGATGAACCAATGAAATTCCTCCTCAACAACTCGTATGTGTAACGGCGAGTGATTTTTTCGAGGTCTTCTTCAGAGTATTGTTTGGGATTGATTTTCACCCCGCCTTTTGCACCTCCAAAAGGCACATGGACAATGGCACATTTGTAAGACATCAAGGTGGCCAATGCCTGTACTTCATCCTGATTAACATGGTCGCTGTAACGGATGCCACCTTTAGTCGGCAATCGGTGGTGGCTGTGTTGTACTCGGTAAGCCTCTATGACCTTGACCTCTCTTTTTTTAGTTCTCGGATTGGTCACTTTGACTGGAAACTTGATCGCATAAACTGCATTGCAGGTTTTGATCTGATCAAGTATTCCCTTTTCCAGGCCGGTGTACCTGGCTGCTTTTTCAAAGAAATTTTCGACGCTTTGATAAAAGCTGATTTGTTTTTTTGCTTTAGTCATTATCAATAATTTGGTTCTCCAATTTGGTGATTTTCCTGTCCAGCGAAACCAGATAGATAACAATCCCAATGAAAATAGCAACGATCACAGCTACCACCACATACATTTTACCCATGCTGCGCATGAAATCTGCATCTTCTTGTGCTGATAAAAAGGTGAATGGGAGAAGAAATAATAAGAAAGTGGTTAAGGCTTTTTTTGTAGCTTTTAACATGGTAAAGTCATTAGCTGTTCCTGTCCTGAAACGGGAACAAAAGTCGAACAAATTTTTATATCCAGCAAGAAAGTAGGGGTAACGTTTTCAAAATATTTACCACCAATAATCATCCATGCGAATCATTTGTTTTACAAAAAATAAAAACGGATACATAAAATTCTTTCTTCCAAAAATCCGTCATATGTATACTTCGAGGGAGGTGGTTTGTTACAAATTTTTGATTGATCAATTCGGTTGATTTTTTTCAAACCTTTGTCAAATACCTTCTTCCAAAATCCTTTCTTTCAGTCGATTAGCCCTAAAAACGAGCAATGCGACCCAGATTCCGAATAGCGCCCAACCAATTATCGCTGGATAAAAAACCATCCTCATGGTATTATCAAGATCTTGTGAACCAAAGGCGATATTCCCCCCAGCGCCAGGGTGAAGGCTGTCTGTTAGTTTTGGCACCACATATAATAATGGGATTAAAGTAGCAAAGGCAAAAATATTGTACACGGCACTGATCCTTGCCCGTTTCTCCGGGTCTTCAAAAGATGCACGCAATACAAAGTAAGCACCATAAATGAGCAACCCCACTGCCGTCATATTTTGTTTCACGTCCCAACTCCAATAAGCACCCCAAGTATGCTTTGCCCAAATGGCCCCAGTCACTAATCCCAACACCCCATAAAGAATTCCAACACTGGTGAGTGCCACCGCTTGTTGATCGTATTTTTTTTCAAAACCTTTAAGATGCATTGCAGAATAAACCACTGCTGCAATAAAAATAATGAACATGGCAAACCAAAGCGGTACATGGTAATAAAGGTTGCGGATTGTTTCGTAAAGAATGTTTCGGTAAGGGAATGTAATGCTGCCCTTCTCATGTAAATTGGTTATTTCTGTATTAACCCACGAAGCTGCAGCGGCTGATGAATCTACTTTTTCCTGCGTTATATAAATGCCTTCTGGCAAAATGGCTGCTCCATCTGTTGGGCTATCGACAATGAGCGTAAACGCTTGGACTTTGCGTTGGGTTGGTAGATGCTCGGGAATAGAAAATTGCAACATTAGCTCCCTGTCATTTAAGACCTCAATACTTTTTGCAGCAAGCGCCCGATCGCCCATTTTTAGCCATGCACGCAGCTCATTGGCAGATTTCGAATAAAATGAATTATACCCTTGCACCTTCATCGAAACCTCTTGGCCAGTTTTCAAACTGGCTGGGCTGGCATCGCTGATACCCGTCCTAAGTGGAACGAGCAAGCCTACTAGGAAGCTGTATATGATTAGAAGAACGCCGAGTATTTTCCACCAATTATTTTGCATAAATTACTTCTTTTCAACAAATAAAGTGGAATAACCCGAAGTATTCGGTTTTTATGGGAAAGAAAAAATTTAAAATTTTTTCTTTCCCATAAAAACCGATAGAGAGGGGCTTGAAATGAAAGATTTTCAATCTTTCATTTCAAGCCCCTCTCTCTTCTTATTTTTACTCCACAAAATTTGTCAAAGAATTATATTATTAATCGCGCCAAAGAAATGGGAAAAGCACCATGCCCAAAGCCAGTAAGACCAAATCTACAGCCACTAACATCATCACATCTTTCATTACTCCTCCCCCACCAAGAAGGCCGATCGAATGCGCCGATAAATTTACCAGCAACAACAAAATGGGTATGACAACTGGGAAACTCAAAATGGCCATCAAAGTACTACTGTTATCTGCCTTAGCGGCTATTGCCGACACAAATGTAAATGTGATCGAAAATCCCAAACTCCCAAAAAACAAAGCCATTGCAAATTGCCCGGCATCTTCCACAGGGCTTCCTGCAATGAACCCCAAAGCTACAAAGGTAAGACCGCCAATCAGGAGCAAAAGGATGGTATTGTAAACCATTTTTGACAATAATATGGCAAGCGGGTTGGCCAATTGATAATAGTACAATTGCCGGTTACCGCTTTCCTGCACAAAACTTTTCACCACTGCGTTGATGGATGCAAACAACATGATGACCCAGAACAACACATTCCAAAGCTGCGGGCTTATTTTTTGAAAGGAAATGAAAATGATAAATACAGTGGACAGTACATATAGCAGGATGCCGCTGATAGCGTACTTCTGCCGCCATTCGAGGGTGAATTCTTTTTTTAAGAGAAATGATATTTCTTTGAGGAGGGACACTGTGGGCAAATGTATAAAGGAGAAAGTAAGATTTCAACAGCACCTTATGGAAGGTCGTTAATTGATGAGATATTAACTTGCCTCTTTAACCCCCATATCCATGAACGTTGCAATGAGCATTAACGCACCTATTGAAATAAAAATGGAAAGTGTTATATGGTAGATTACTTGATTGTGCTGGGTCGAACCACTGCCACTAAAGATATCGATTAAAAATGGAGAAAGCATGGCAACGAAACAGGCAGTCACGGCATATTCATTTTTTATTCCTTCCTTGCTTAATACAGACACTAAAAGCCCGATTGTTCCAGCTATTGGAATAAGAACCAATAACAGGTGCCAAATATTTAAAGTGTAAAGAACCATTGATAAACTGTAAAACAAGAGCAGTATATATGGTCCTCCTATATGGTCACCTTCTATGTAAATACAGCAATATGAAACAAGGGTTATTATCTTGAGAATTTTAAGATCGGTAATTATCTTTTCTAACATTTAGAGAGGTTTATATAGCAAAAAATATAAAACAAGTTTTTCTGGTTGTAACGTTTTGGGTAGCTCTATAAAATTTCAGGCAGTTCCCAGAGCGGCGGGGTTATTTTACCCCACATTCAAGCACAAATTTTTAAACCTTGCTGGAAGTGCGGGGTAAAATAACCCCGCCGCTCTGGGAATTTATCAAAATTTATAGATTCGAAACCACTTTTATTAATAGCTACGCAAAACGTTACAATCAGAAGTTTTTTTAGAACAAACTCCCTTGCTCCCCATATGCCATCGGATTCTCCAATTCCAATAATTTCCGCTTCACTTCCAGCCCATAAAAATAGCCATGCAAATCGCCGTTCTTTGCAAGGCAGCGATGGCAAGGAACAATAATCGCAATCGGGTTCAATTTGTTGGCCAAACCCACCGCCCGAACCGCATCTGGATTGTTCATGTTTTTGGCAATAGCTGAATAGGAGGTTGTACGCCCGTAAGGCACTTTTAGCAGTTCCTGCCAGACGGCTTGGTTAAATGCAGTGCCAGCAGAAAGGTCGAGTTGAAGTTCAAATTCCGTTCTTCTTTTATTGAAATATTCATCCAATTGCAAAACAGCTTCAGCGAGTTCTTCGGGTATTTCAGCGCCATAGCAATCTTTTCCTTGCTGCAATTGGACAGAAGAAACACCTTTGGAAGTGCCTTTTATTTCAAAGCAACCGATGGGTGATTGGTAGTAAGCGGTCGTCATATAATAAGGTGTCAATGGTCAGGCATCAGGAGTCAAAAGTCAAATTGACTTTTGACTCCTGATGCCTGACCATTCTTAATCAAATGTCAATTTTCCAAACCGATAACCTCTCCCTCTTTCTCCAAAAATCGCCATTTCTTTTCTGCCAATTTGTTTACACATTTTTGGCCTGGTAATGACTCCTGCATCTCTATTTGAGGCAAGCGGATAGGTAATCACTTCGCCATTCTTATTTATTTGTGCAAGCGAAATAACAGAGTCGCTGCCATTGTAATTATAAAGGCGGTTGTTCTTACGGTTTTCGCCAAAATTCCTTGCGTTATCGTTAAAAACAAAATATAGTTTGTCCCGCACAATGGACATGGCGTAGGACAAATAATAGCCACCATCGTTACGGGTTTCTTGTTTCTTTGGAATGCGTGCTGCCCATTCTATTTCACCTGTTGGGCGAATGTTCACGACGATGATGTCATTATAATTATAATAATAGTCCACTTGGTAATAGTTCCGGTAACGGTTATAGTAAAATGGGCTGTAATAACCGTAACCATACCCATACCCATACCCATAAGGATAATCATTATATCTATCTTCCTCAATATAAAACTGTTCCGCCACCAAAACGGCTCCGCCATCGCTTCGGGTTATCAGCTCGTCCAATGAGTAATTGAACAACTCTGCGCTGCGACGGATATCCTTATTTGCTTCGGCAGCTTTAGCTTTTTGCTTGCCCTTAACGGTCATGTATTCCGTTAAAAAGTCAAATTCAAATGGCTGGTAGTTGCTGTTGTTGATTTCCCGAGTCTTGGGGTTGAGGCGGAAATAATAAGCACCCTTCACACTGTAAGTCCCTTTTTCAGAATAAAAACCTGCGCAGATCAATTCTCCTTTTTTAGTGGGGCGAAAAGTGAGGTCAGTTACAAACTTGTTCTCCAAACCAACCCTATACTCTTCCACCGTTTCCCCATTATCAAAATAAGAAAGTATAATATATTGGTAGGTTGGGCTGCCGCGGCGGCGCCACTTTGCTTGATCGGTATAAAGAACCCCCAACAAATGGACATTGCCAGAACCATCTACTTGGTATTCCTCTACCGTGAACTGATTATCAGGAAAAGGCAAAACAATATCTTTTTCCCAAACCAAGTCAAAGTTTTTATCAAATACTCGAAAGCCAAATTGCTCCGGTTCGTTCTTTTTGTAAGGTAGGTCGTTATAAATGAGCAGATGGGAGCTATCCTTGGAAATATGCGACCCGAATGAACCTTCTGCCTCTTTGTTTCGGGCATCGGTTTCGCAGATCATTTCAAGGCTCTTGGAGGGTATCAGTGATTTTGAGCTGATTTTTTGCTTAAACAAAAAGTTCTTTTTTTTCGCAGAATTGTTGAATGAAGTAAGCAAATAAAGTTCTCTGCCGAGCATAATCACGTCTTCAAAATCCCGCTGTTTGCCTTTGTATTTCAGTTCCTGTTCTACCGATTTTTTCAGGTTCATCTCCTCGTCATAAAACTCGACCCAAGCCCTTGGCCTGGCCTCTGGGTTGTTCAATATTTTTTGACGGAGAAGATAAAAACCGCCGGGAGCAAGACCAATAAGTTTAGTGGCAGCAGTATTGTTGGGTTCTGAATAATCATTGCCCCAATCAAGCGAAGCGGGTACTTCAGATTGGGATTTCACAAAAGAAAAAACACCCAAGAAGGCAATGGTAAAAAGCAATTTTTTGATTATCGGCATATTGTATGATTTGTCATCAATAAAAGGTATTTGGCGACTTTGAAAATGTCAATTGTTTTCCATTTTCATTATAAACCAAAATTATTCAACAGAAAGAACGCTGTCAAAGGTAGGAGGTTGACCGCATTTGAATTACATAAACGTTAAAGATGGTGAAAATTGCTCAACAGTCATTTCGATATGAAAAATGGGAATCGTACCTTGGCATATAATTTCAAATATGTATGGTAAAAAATCTACAAACGCTATGTCTTATTTTTTTTGTTGCCACATGCATGCTGCACGCTCAAGTGGACTCCGTTTCAGTCGAAGCGAAGAAATTGGGGATTTTTGACATCATCAAACCTGTTGATAACGAGAAGGACAAAATCAAGATCATTTCAGGCAGCCGTTTTCCCCTTGCTGCTGGGGAACTGCCTTTCTCCGTTCACGTCATCACCAAAGAAGAAATCAGGCAAAATGGCTACGAAACATTGGTAGATGCACTGAAAATGGCCCCAGGCATTTTTACCTCACAGCCTGGCTCAGCCACAGAAGGGGAAACCTTTCTGATGAGAGGTTTATTAGGAAACTCCTATACAAAAATTTTGGTCAATGATATTCCGATCAAACCATCTTTTTTGGCAAGTATGCCCATTGGGGCACAGCTCCCCGTCAGGGAGGCTGAAAGGATCGAGGTCATTTACGGTGCAGGAGCTTCGCTGTACGGTGCGGATGCATCTGCTGGAGTCATCAACATTATAACCCGTCAATCCGATAAACCCGTTTATATGCAGGCCGACCTTGCTGTCGGCCTTGGTCAATATAGTAGTGCCAATGTCATGTTTGGTGGCAAATGGGGCAAGGACAAAAATATTCTCCATTATTTTGCTTATGGAAGCAATGCTCTCTATGAGAATAGGTTGATAAAAAGGGATTACGATAAGAACTTTAACATCAATACATATTCTCGACTTACTTCAAATACTGGTGGTTTCTTTAATGCCCCGCCGCCACCATCTAATTATCAGGAAGACCTTACGGGTGAACCGACTGTCAATAATCTGCCCCATCTGAGCAGAAAGTTTGGTGTAAATCTGAAATTTAGAAGACTTTCACTCTCCATGGAAATCATGACCCGAAGAGACCACAGCTCGCTCGGTCTCAATCCTGTGGCCGTTACTTACAGCAATCCATTGACTTATTCCGGTGAAACCATATATAGGATCAACCTAAATCTTTACAAGGAAAAAGAAAACAAAAACCGCAAAACAGATTTTACCTTCATAAGATATAGGATGGATGATAACGCTTCTATAGCTTATGTCCAAAATAGTTTAGCGGTAGGGCTACATGATTTGTCTAAGGTCGAGGCCAATAAAATTGACATTGATAACCCCCAACTCTACCAACCAGCTATTTATCAGCGGTATTATGAAAAATATTTAAGTGGCACCCGTTTTATGTATGCCGTTTCCGATGAATTCCGATTGGAGCATGTTAGGAATTACAGGTTGTTCAAAAAAAGTTCATTAACATTTGGCGGCAATTTAAAACTTACCAATGGAGTCCCTTCCACTAATTTTTTACGCCAGCCACCTGACGATGACCGCACTGCCATTCTTATCGATGAAGATTATCGGTTTTTAAATGACACCCTGATATTTCCAATAAGTTCTGATTACTGGCAGAGTGGCGAAACCAACCTGTTTGGCCAGTTATTTTATGGGCATAAAAAATTCAATATTGCTGTTGGATTTAATTATTCCTCTGTTGCGATAAATAGCCCCGAAGATATCTTTCTTGACAACGTTTTTCTGCCCCGAATTGCTGGCCTTTATAAAATATCCGACAATATAAATATTCGTTCTTCTTGGGGAAGGGCATATCGCGCCCCAAATGTGTTTTACAATTCAAATAGTTACCTTATATCAAGCAACTCCTATAGTGAAGTCATTGTTTCCCCAATTACAGAACTGCAACCTGAGACTTCGGAGTCCTGGGAAACTGGTATAAGATTTCTTTCAGGGAAAAGTGTCGATTTCGATTTTACTTATTTTATCCATGAAACCAACAACTTAATAAATTACAGTAGGAGGCAGGTATGGGACAATGACGCTTTAAATTATAATGTCGTTTTTGGGTATTTGAATACGAAGGGTTCCGGCATAAAATTTAAAGGTGGCCAGTTGACAACTTTGGTGTCTTTAGGTGAGAAAACTACAGCGAAATATTTATATTCTTGGACCAAATCTGAATTGAATAACCAAGGGCTCGTCGAAAATATTTTCTTGCCCCAATATACTGCAAAAATGCATCAATTAAGGCTTACCTACCGACCATTCAAAACCACTACTTTGATCTTTGATTACCGCAGGGTCAAAAGAAATTTATTGGAGGATACAAACGTGGATGAGAATATAAAATTTGCAACAATTGATTTTGTGGGTCGCTACGCTTTTAATGATCATTTAAATGTTTATGTGAAAGTTACCAACTTGACCAATAAGCAATTTCCAGGAATAGCTGCAACGCGTACCCCCGACGACCTGTTTTCAAATACCCAGTATGGAGGGTTCACCCGTATAGGCATGAATTATTACATAGATTAATTTAAATGAAGTATCTACTAAACATATTATTTTTCTTGATGCCTTTTTGGTTGATTTCCCAATCTTTGGACTCGGTAGATGACAATATTTTGGGTCTTAATGAAGCACGCAAATCTGCCTTGGCATCTGAACTCCAAAAGGGTTTGACAAAATTGAGGGAAGGAGAAAGAATGGTAGAGAGTAATGCAAATGTAGATGGGAAGAATAATCCAAATGGTGTAAATATCGAATTAATAAAGAAAGGCCGGAAGACCATGTTAGAAGCATGCCTTGAAATCGCAGCCTTATTTCAGCAAGAAAAATATCATGAGAAAGAATTGGATTATTATAAACAAGCTATGAACATCGCCATAGAGTTAGGTTGGCAAGAAGAAAGATTAAAAATTCAATCGAAAATTGCCCTGTCTTTGTTTGAAAATGGCAAATGGGAAGAAGCCTATGAAATTAGTGCAGAAACATTTGAACAACACAAGATATTCGGACAGTATGCGCCTGCAATCAAAGACCTCGAAAGAATGGCCGAATGTGCCCTACAAACAAACAATCTTGTGAAAGCACGGGAACATTATGTCGAAATAATGGAAATAGCCAGTATCACAGAGGATCGCCTCGTGGAAATGACAGCCATGAACAATATGGGTTTCGCCGCTGCTAAACTGGAAAATTACAAAGAAGCCATTCATTATTTCGGATTATCAGAATCAATAGCCGAACACAACACTTCTTCAACCCCTGGTTTCATTTTCACCAATCTTGGAATAGCATGGCATAACATTGGCGATGGCGATCGGGCATTGAAAAATCTCAAACAAGCCGAAAAACAAGATACCGAACACAAAAGCTATATCCAACACCTTATTTCTTCTATTTACCTGACAAATAGTGATATATACAATGCTTTAAATTACAATGAACTGGCCATCGAAGAAGCCGATAGAACTAAGGACATGCACGTAATGGCCGATGCCTATGGTATGGCTTCTGAAATTTACCAGCAATTGTATGAACATGACAAAGCGCTCTATTTTTATAAAAAACATCTTGCGCTAAAGGATAGTCTTGAGAGGATTGACCTCCTTGAATTGAAGGAAATGGAAAACATCCATGCATATTTAGATGACACTGAAAATAATTTCAGGCAAAATCAATTTGAATCAGAACTAAAGCAAGCAACACTGGACCAAGCAGAATTGAGAAATAAAACGCTTGAATTAGAGTTTAAAGCGGAAAGACAAGCGCTTGAAAAAGAAAAACAGGAACAACATATTGCCTTGTTGAAAAAAGACAGCCTTGCAAAAGAAAATTCCATCCGAACAGCAAAACTGGAAGCCGATCGAACGCGTGATGCATTGGCTTTAGCTACTCAGAAAAATTTGACCCTACAGCAGGAAAAAGAAATAGAGGCCCTAAACCAACAACGACAACTGGATAGCATAGACGCCGTACGGGAGAAGGAAGAACAACGGCAAAAATTAGCATTGCTGGAAAGTCAGCAACAGATTAAACTAAAAGAACAAGAACAGGCAGCATTTCGGAGTAAAATATATTCTCTGGCCATCCTCGGCGCATTGATATTAGCTGTTATTACCGGAAGTTGGCTCTATGGTCGTAAGCTCAATAGGGTACTTGCCAAACGCAATGAAAAAATACAGACTCAGAACAAAGAAATTGAGTCAGAGCGCAATCGAGCTGAAGGTCTTTTACTAAATATCCTTCCAGCCGCCATCGCCTACGAACTAAAGGAAAAAGGGGCTGCCACTCCCAAACATTACGATGCAGTATCTGTCTTATTCACTGATTTTGAAGGTTTTACGGCGATCGCCGCCAACATGCCGCCAGAGGAGGTCGTCAAGGAACTCAACGAATGTTTCATGAAGTTTGATGAAATAGCAGAAAAATACCACCTCGAAAAAATCAAGACCATTGGCGACAGCTATATGTGTGCAGGTGGCCTCCCCGTCAAGAACAAAACCCACCCAGTGGATGCCGTGAGTGCTGGAAAAGAAATACTCTCTTTCATTGAAAAGCGCAATGAACGCTTGAAAAAAATGGGCAAACCACCTTGGCCAATCCGCATTGGCATCCACACCGGCGAATTGGTGGCAGGCGTAGTCGGAAAGCGAAAATTTGCCTACGACATCTGGGGCGATACGGTCAACGTAGCCAGCCGCATGGAAACCAATTCTGAGGCAGGGCATATAAATATATCAGAAGCAACCTATAAGCTGGTAGGTGATAAATTCCACTGTAAATAGCAAAGGGAAAATGGGGATGTATATTGTAGATGGGTGGCCAAATCATGATATTCTTTGATAAAACCGTAACCTTCCAAGTATGAAAGGAAGGCAAAATCATGGTTTGTGATCAGAAATTTTTTCTTTCAGTTTTCCACTCGCCATAGTTTATGGTCATATTTTTATAAATTCCTAATTGTAGTTTTTAAAAAGCCTCAATTCTTTGACAATTTAAAAGGTTTTCAATGGGAATAAAAATCCTTACGGGGAAATTGATTGAGTGAAGCACAAAGGGAAGATGGGAATGTATATTGTGAATTTTGTCAATTGACTTTCAGGTACGTTTCAGTTTTGCCTTTCAACAACACAAATGAAACCCGTCCATGAAACCCTCTGACATTGGCATTATCATTCTCGCCGCCGGCTCCTCCTCCCGCCTCGGTCATCCAAAACAATTGGTAAATATAAATGGCAAACCATTATTGCAAAAAATGGCCGAAGCCGCCATTACTTCTGGTTGCAAACCAGTCATAGTTATTCTTGGTGCATATATTGAAAAAATAAAACCCTCCATAAATCATTTAGCTATAAATATATTGGAAAACAAGAACTGGGAAAATGGCATGGGCAGTACCATCTCATGCGGCATGGATTTTTTAATAAATAATCATCCTGATTTGGAAGCTGTCATTTTATTGGTTTGTGATCAATATTATTTATCAGAAAAAAATATTGCTGAATTAATTTCTGCATTTGAAAAAACAAATAAAAATATTGTCGCTTCAAAATACGGAGATACCATAGGTGTACCAGCATTGTTTTCCAAAGATAAATTTGCTGATCTATCACAATTAAATGGAAAAAAAGGGGCGAAAAAAATTATTCAAGCAAATCCAAAAAACACTGCCATTGTTGAATTTTCTGAAGGGGTGTTCGATTTGGACACGCATGGAGACTTATCAGACATAAACCAATTTAACAGGAATTTATAATTTTAATGTTTTGTTTCATTTCTATTTTATCTCTTGATTTTATAGCCAACCCCAATTTGCGGTGAAAATATGACCTGTTCAATTTCATCAAATGTATTAATTTGGTATATAGGGTTTATTTCAAAATTCAGCCGAATGCCATAAATCATTTCCCATGACAAACCAATATTCCCTAAAACACCAAAACCCATAGGGATTTTCTTTTCTCCGTTGTCATTTAAATCCTTATGCAAATGCAGAAAGCCCCACACCCCGCCTATCCCAGCATAGTATCCAATTTTTCCATTAAGGGAATGGTGATAAATAGCAGATGAACCTATACCATACCCAAAATCAAAGAAGCCACTTTCACTAATTCCAATTCTCGGTAATATTATTATTCGTTTATTTTCATCCAATACACTAATAAATTGCCAATTTAAGGAAAGTCCCGACCTTACACTTCCTTCTCTTTGCTTCAATTCTAACCAAACTTTTGCTGACATGTTAAATTTATCATTAATCCCATAGCCAATTTGTCCATTCAACCCAATTGTTGTTTGGCTGCCTTTCAATTTTTCGGGCCTTGCCTCAGGCATCGCTTCAAATCCGGCTTGAAAATCAAATTCTTCCTCTTTTAGTATTTCATTAGGTAAATTAATTGACGGGCTGTAAACCATGCTCTTTGAACAACTTGCTAACATCCCCACCAAAAGTATTTTTATTAAAAAATTTAAATTCATGCTAAAATAATTTCTTACAAGAACCCAAATATTAGTTCATCTGTAAATTAATTTACTATTATTTAACTTGTCAATTGGAAAAGTTACAGTAACATTATAAGGGTGTTTTTTCCCCTTATTAAATCACAAACGTTGGACAACATTTATTCTTTTCTATAAAACTTTGTACCCCATATTTTTTCAAACTTTTTAACTTCAAAGCCATCTTTTTTCATTCCCTGAAGCACCTCCATTCTTATTGAATTCATTGTACTTGGATCATCTTTATGGATGAGGGGGCCTGATAAATCTAAGAATCTCTCCACCAGCCGTAATCTATACTCCAACTCAATAATTCTTTTTTCAAATTTTTCTGCTTTTTCCATGGTATTTATTTTTTTTTAGTTAGTAAAAATTAATGATGCCCAACAGCCACTCTTTCTCCGCCACCTGTTCCGTTCCTTCTATTTCTTGTTTCAGGCCTTTCAGTGCTACCTTGTCATAGCGGTCAACTGACAAAATGCGTTTTGTGAATTTTATTAAATTCAAATAACGGTCTTTTTGATAATTACCTAATTCTTTATGGCGGTAAATAAAATTTTTAAAACTAATTAGCCAACTGCTCAACACTTCCCGCTCATCTTTTTCCAAAAATATTTGCAGTACCATTTTTCGGGCGATTAAATTATGTATCACGTCGTCGAATTCCGCTTGTCGCAACAATTCAAGCGCCCGCTCGTGATCGGGTTTTTGGAAATAATAAATGGCCAAATTGTATTTAAAAGTGCTTTCCCGGTATTTTAGCTCAATGGTTTCTTTGTAATCGTGCAAGAATTTTTCCACCCAGTTAAATTCCTTCAAACGCAGCCCAGCCACAACGATATTGTTATATGTAAATCTCGACAAAAAGCCATTCTCCAAAAACACGCTGATATCCAGCCCCTCACGGTAAAGTTGGAATGCCTCACGGATAAACGCCTCCTCGCCAGTATTGAACCGCCGGATGCAATAGTTGATTGCCACTAAATATAGGTCTCTTACTTCTCCCTGTGGCAAACTTGCATAATAGGTTTTGATCAATTGCCGCAACCGCTCAAACCAATGCAAGTTTTCCTTCTCCGTTAGGGCTTTGTAACATACATAATACAGGTTGACGGCAGGCACCTTTGAATAATCAGTTGATTCCACATGATTAAGGATGGCTTCGAGAATGTCCGACTCCTGCATATCTGCCTCCCAGACCGTTTTATGCATGACCGCCGTACAGGCTTCCCAAAGTTTTTTAGCCAAGTAATAAGAAGTGAGGTGCTTTGAAGCTTCTCCAAGTGTACTGGTCAAGTTTCGGCTAATTTTGCTCGAATACAACATTTGCTCTACCAGCAATTCGTGATAATGGAAATGAAAATCCGTATTCCGATAAGGCTGTGAAATAAGCTGCTTTTTTGCCGTTTTGTATTCTTTTTCAAAAAGTCGACCCAGACTGCGCTTTCGGAGCGAACGGGCCAGCACAATCTGATTGGACACTGGGTCAGACGACAGCTCCTTAAAAATCAAGTAGGATTTCATCACCTGAAAAAGGAAAGACATGGTGTAGTCCATTTTAACAGCATCAAATTTTTCTTTGGGAAAAATGGCTTCAAAGACCGTTTCCCTATCCATCAAGCACTTGTCCGATTTTGGAAAATGATGGTACATATACTGGTACAACCGCTGCACATCTTCCCTTTGGTTGAAAACAGGTGATTTAACAAATTTGCCCAATTCCCGCTGTTCGGTTTTGGCAAAGGCAGAAAAAAGTTCATAAAGACGGCTTTTAAGCATTTCAATCCTTTTGAGGAATAAATAGTAAAAACGCCAAAATACGAGTATTTTCAAAGAAAATTTCAATTTTTGTTTTTGAGAAATCAAAAAAAATGATGTTGTAAAATTGCTTGTATCACCCGACTTTTGATCCATTAATCGTGCATTTACCCCCGCAAGCACGATCAACCGCCCTCTATTCGGGTGTAAGTCAACTTGCATGAACATGACATCCAATATATTCTCAAAATTCTACCTGAATTTGCTTAGGCAGAAACAATTCCGTTTTGTGCCTACCATCTTGTTCTGTATTTTACTCTTTTCCATTTTATTTTCCCAAAGACTCTTAAGCCAAGGCTGGCAAGTTTACCCCGAATTTCAAAGCTATGACTTTGCAAAAGACGCTTTGCCCGCTCCCGATGGGGGATATCTAATTGCAGGACATACAGGACTCGGCCCTGACCTTCACGATCTTTATTTACAGAAACTCGATCAATTTGGCAACGAGCAATGGCGGCGCATCCTCGGCACGCCCGCACATGAAGCTATTGATGACATGGTTGCTTTGTCAGATGGAAGTTTTGTTTTGGTTGGCGAAACATTTGGCCTGGGCAATGGCGGTTCTGATATCTATTTGATAAAAGTAGATCAACTCGGGTCAGTTATTTGGGAAAAAACGATTGGTTCTCCTGATTTGGAATTTGGCCGCCAGGCTATTCAAACTTCCGACGGAGGGCTTGCCGTTGTTGGCCGCTTTGATGACGGCAGTGATGTTGGTGTTTTGGTGATAAAAACAGATGCAGACGGCAACGAAGAATGGAGCAACGTATATGGTGGAACAGAGGAAGACGAAGGCTGGGGCATTATCGAAACACCTGCCAATCAATTAGTTGTGGCGGGAGTCACCCGGAGCATGGGGCAAGGCGAACGGGATATATATTTGCTTAGCCTTGGCCTTGATGGTTCGTTCAATTGGGAGCAGACCTACGGTGGAGCAGACGATGAACTCGCTACTGGTATCATTACAACTTTAGATGGCAATCTGTTAATTGGAGGTGCAACCTCAAGCATAGGTGCAGGTAGCTATGATGTTTATTTAATTAAAACTAATGTAGATGGCAACCAGCTTTGGGACAAAACTTACGGCGGTGCCGATGGCGAATGGGGTGCATATTTACAAGAAACACTGCAAGGCGATTTTGTGATCGCAGGCAGTACCAAAAGCTTTGGAAATCTTGAGGATGACATTTATTTGCTGAAAACAGATGCCGATGGCAACATGCTCTGGGAAAACTTTTACGGGCAAAGCTTAAAAGACATTCCACATTCACTCGAAATAACCCCGGATGGTGGCTTCCTCGTCGGAGGCCATAGCAGAATTGACGAGCTGAACGGTTCCATTCTCACAAGCCAAAGTTTTGTAGTAAAAACCAACAGCGACGGCGTCGCCCTTTCCAATTATTTCACAGGAAAAATATTTAGCGACAACAATGGCGATTGCCTTCTTCAAGCAGACGAAAGGGGTTTTGAAAATTGGATAATCACGGCTAAGTCAACCACCTCTGATAAAATATTTTATGGTATCACTGATGAGGACGGTGATTATTCTATCTTGACCGATACAGGTGCATATGTACTCCATTTGACTACTCTGAATGAATACTGGCAACCTTGTGAAAATAATATCCCTCTCAATCATTTAGACTTTTACGATACGTTGGTGGCCGACTTCTCATTGCAAGTCGGCCTACTTTGCCCTCAACTTGAGGTGGACATCGCAACAAGCGTTGTGCGGCCATGCGAAACGGCCACTTATCAAGTCCGCTATTGTAACAATGGGTCAGAAATAGCCAGCAATGTTTTGGTAGAGATCACAGTGGACGGAGCGGTTATGCCTTTCAATGTGGGCGATCTAATGCCAGGTGATTGCGGCTCATTTCCTTTAGACATTCCAGTTGATTGCAATTTTGCTTGGGGGCGTACTCAATGTGTTGAGGCGCATATTTTCCCTGATGAAACCTGCCTTCCCGACGACCCTCAATGGGATGGTTCAAGCATTAATATGACAGCCGAGTGCATCGGCGATAGTGTTGAGTTTACCATTAAGAATGTGGGTACAGGAAATATGGTGGAAGCCCTCGGGTTCGTCATCATCGAAGACCAGATCATGACCAGGGCATTGAACATCCAACTCAATAGCGGCGATTCAACCATGGTCACTCAACCCGCAAATGGACAAACCATCCGCATGCAAACCGAACAGCCAGTTGGCCATCCCGGCAAAAGCAGACCATCTATTTCGGTCGAGGCTTGCTCCACAAGTGGCCCAATCAGTATGGGGTTTGTTACAATGTGGCCAGAGGACGATGCCGATCCATTCAGATCCATAGACTGCCGAGAAAGCATCTATAATATTCCAACAGATGAAAAACTGGCTTTCCCAAAAGGAATTGGGAACCAACACCTTATACAACCAGAAACAGATATTGAATACTTAATCCACTTCCAGAACATCGGCGAGGACACCATCTCTTCCGTGGTCATTTTGGACACGCTCTCTCACCTTTTGGATATTGCCACGCTGCGGCCAGGTGCAGGGAGCCATCCTTATTTTTTGGAAATAAGCAATACGGGCATTTTGCAGTTTACCTTCGAAAACATCGCCTTGCCAGATAGTTCATCAAACGAGAAGGCATCACATGGTTTCGTCAAATTCCGAGTAAGTCAAATAACCGATGTACAGGCCGATTCGCTCATTATTAACCGCTCATGTGTGACTTTTGACTATGGGCAACCCGTTTCAAAGCCATTTTATTTCCATACCCTCAACAAACCACAAGTTTTCAGTATTTCAGACGTGAGCCTCTGTACGGGAGGTATTGTAGGTGGTGTCGCCATAAGTGGCGACACCTCCCTATTTGCCATTGATCAGTTTCCTGCTTACGACAGCCTCCAATTCATCAATGTCACTGCTTGGCCGGTGTATGATATTTTCCAACAAGACACCACATGTGAAAATGAGCCCTATTCCTTTGTGGATGAGTCGCTCGACATGCCAGGTGTTTATGACACCTTACTGCAAACGACACTTGGCTGTGACTCTCTTATCACGTTGGATCTTTCAATTGAGGAGGTGCCCCAATTTGTTTTTCAAGATACTACCTGCGAGAACGAACCTTATTTTTTTAATGGAGAAACGATTGACATGGCGGGAAGCTACGATGCCTTGTTCACTGCTGCAAATGGCTGCGACAGCATTGTTACTTTGCAATTGGCCATTGATACTTTGCTGTCCGTAACGAATGATACGGCAATTACCTATGGTAGTGATTTTTTAGGCATACCCATGTTTAGCGACACAATATTGATGGAAACTGCTATGGGGCAAGTGGGATGTGATACGCTTTTGACGTGGGTAGTGGATGTGAGTACAGGAACAGGCCAAAAATTATCCGAATTAGGAATTACCATTTCGCCCAACCCAGCAATTGATGTAATTAATTTAAATTCAAAACAACCAATTAATATTTCAAAAGTTAAAGTCTATTCCAGCATTGGCGAATTAATTGACATTAATAAAAATAATTTAATCATTAATAATTCTATCAATTGCAGTGATTGGTCTTCAGGTATTTATTTAATTTCAGTTTTAACAGAAAAGGGCTATTTTTCAGCTAAAATTGTTAAACAATAGAGACTTTATTCAGTTGATAATTAACGGAAGAAGGTTGACGACAATTCACCACAAAATATATTTCATAATAAAATCTAATAAAAAAGCCAGCAATTTTCCCTATTAAAAAAATAGAAACGTGGGAAGAAGAAAAGAGGAGGAGAGTGGTGTGCGTTTTTTGATCCCTATTAAATATTGGGGGGTAAATGAATTCATTTGGTCACAAATTTTTAAGAACGAGTTTTACTAAATCTTCGAGATTTAGCAAAACAGGGAGCAATAACCGATTTGCTAAATTTTGAAGATTTAGCAAATCTTTTGACCAAATAAAATCACCTATAACCAAATATTGCACTGGCGTCAACTTTAAAAACTATGAGGTATTTTATTTTATTTGCTCCAACACAGCCCTCGCCACAGTCCCTTCGACACCCTCAATTTTCAGTGGCAAACAAACAAGTCGATATTGTCCCGGTTCCACAAATCGCAGATCGATATTTTCTAAAATAACAACTTCATTGGACAATAAAATCACATGTGTGTCTTTGGGGTCTTTAAATAATTGGATGGATGCATAATCAATGCCCACTAAATGGATTTCATGATTTACGATCCATTGAGCGGCTGCGGGCGTCAAGGCACAATAATCCTTTCTAAATTCATGCTTTGGGTTTTCCCATAAAATGGAATTATCTGTTTTTAGTAATAATTTTTCTGTATCAAAGGGGATGTTCGATTTATCTAAATCATCGGCAGTAATTTCTTTTTTACCTTGGCAATCAATGACCTGGCACGTACCTATTAATTTATCCAACGATATTTCTTCCGTTGTTTTACCATTGTTTACAAAATGCAAGGGGGCATCTATATGCGTTCCTGTGTGGCTACTCATCTGAATACTTGTTAAATTAGCTTCATCGCCATTTCTCATTGCAAATTGCTGATCAATTTTTACTTTATGATCACCTGGCCAAACAGGCAGTTGAGTGGAAAGCAACACGGATATGTCTATTATTTTTTCCATTAAGTAAGTAAGGAGAAATTAATTATTAAATTCTTTTTTCAAAATATCAAACTCACTTTCCAATTCCTCCAATCGCTCTAATACATCTTTTCCAGGCAACTGATCTGCCCCATTCACTATACCATATAAATACGATATTTGACTGACGTACATATTTTGAGGATAAGCACCTTTCGCATTCATCATTTTGTTTTTCAGGGAATTTAATTTTTCCAAACGATTATATTCTTCAACTGTTGATGTAGTTTTAGTTTTTAATTTTTTTATTTCTTTCTCTATTTTATCTGTCATTTTTCTTGCCTTAGTTAATAAGGAGATAATACGAAGACTAACTTCTTCTTGCTTTTTAATATCTGCTAATGACACCCCGCTTTTCGCAACTCTCGGATCAAGCATTAAATTAAATGACTGTTCCAATGTTTTTCCATCCACTTCTAATTTTACAGTGTACATTCCTGGTCTTACCATTGGCCCATTTTCAAATCGTCGGTTTTTCCTTTTGTCCCAAGCCCCAGTATGCGCCATATTCCAACGAAAACGGTGAAGCCCTTTTTTATTTACAAGGTTATTATTAACGGAATATGTTATCTCATTGGTTGCCATATTGCGAAAGGCTTCGCTCTTTTTTTGGGCACTATCTGGTCGGCTAACCAAGGTTCTTATCAGCTCGTTTTCGTCATTATAAATTTCGAGACGAAGCATGTTTTTGTTTTTTTCAGGCAAATAATAATCTATTAATACGGAAGGTCTTGGGTACATAGTTGAAGCCATTCCACTAATTCCCTGAAATGTACTATAACGATAACGATAAGAGTCTCTTGGACTAAACAATTTCGCCATCGACCTATCCATTTTATCAAATGCTTGATGTAGCGGTGACAAGTCATCCATAATCCAAAATCCACGTCCCATGGTGCTGAGTACTAAATCTTTACGATGGACTTTCAAATCTGTAATAGGAGTTATTGGAAGATTCTGTTGAAAAGAATGCCACTGCTCTCCATCATCGAAGGAAATGAACATTCCAAATTCAGTGCCCGCATACAGCAACCCCTCCCTGTCAGGGTCTTCCCGAATTACCCGCACAGGGTAATCAGAAGGAATTCCATCAGTAATGCGCTTCCACGTTTTACCATAATCTATTGTCTTGAAAATATAGGGCTGCCAATCACCCAATTGGTAACGCAAAACAGCTATGTATGCTTTGGCTGCCTGATGTGGAGAAGGCTCGACCGCATCTACCCTACCCCCGCCAAGCAATCCTTTTGGGGTAACCTTTCGCCAATTCTGCCCCCCATCGCGGGTTACATGAACAGGGCCATCATTTGCCCCTACCCAAATAAGGCCCTTTTCCAATTTCGATTCCCGTACAGAATAAATGGTACTGTAAAATTCTTCACCTGTGATATCCCTGGTAATGGGGCTGCCTGAAATTACCTGCTTATCCTCTTCGAAGGCAGTGAGGTCTGGAGAAATGATTTGCCAGGTTCTGCCTTCATCTATGGTTTTATGAACGTATTGAGAAGCATGGTAAATTATGTTTGGATCATGTGGTGACACATGAATGGGAGCTACTCTTTGGAAACGGAATTTTAAATCTTTAGGGTTGTGACCGTACATATTCCGTGCCCCCACATCATAGCTCTGCTCCCGTCCGGTTTTTTTGTTAAAAACACTAAAGCGTCCTTTACAATTGGAATAGACGATGTTCGGGTCTCCGGGTTTCGGAACAGCAGGCCCAGTTTCGCACCCGCCAGTATTCATAATAAAACCAGTTGCACCCACCTGATGTGAATAGGGAGGCAAGCTGGGTGCCGAGATGGTCGTATAATTGTCCTGCTGGCCTGCATAAAGCCAGTATGGGTGCTGGTTGTCCACCTCCACCTGATACAATTCGGCCGTCGGTTGATTCAGTTGTGTTGACCATGTTTTTCCACCATTATGGCTGACGTTTGCCCCACCATCATTTGACTGGACCATCAAATTGGGATTAGTAGGGTTGATCCACATATCATGGTTGTCGCCGTGAGGTGTTCCAATAGTTTTCCATGATTTACCACCATTGGTTGATTTGTAAAAACGGAGAGTATTTACATAGACAACATCAGCATTGGTAGGATCTGCATCTACATTCAGAAAATAAAAAGGACGGATTATTAAACTTAGGTTATCTGACACATGGATAAAATTTCCACCTTGATCGTTGGAACGATAAAGACCTCCTTTGCCTTTAGGTGCTTCAACCAAAGCGTACAAGACTTTAGAGTCAGCAGGACTAACTGCAAGGTCAATCTTGCCAACTATTCCTTTGGGCAAGCCATTCTCCAATTTCACCCAATCATCCCCTCCGTTGATGGATTTATAGATACCATTTTCTTTTCCACCTGAAATGATCGTCCAAGGTTTTCGTTCCGCCCTCCATGCCGACGCATATATGATGTTGGGGTTGGTAGGCATAAATTCTATATCCACAAAACCAGTAGTATCCGAAATGTAGAGTACCTTTTCCCATGAATCGCCACCATCCTTGGTGCGGTAAACACCCCTTTCGGAATTTGGGGCAAATGCTTGCCCGATAGCTGCGACGAAAACAATATTATGGTCGGTCGGATGAATTTCAACAGCACCGATGTGGCCCGTCTTTTTCAGGCCAATATTTTTCCAGGTTTTGCCAGCATCGATGGATTTATACATTCCTTTGCCGACAATAATATTGCTGCGCAAGCCATCCGTTCCTGTGCCAGCGTAGATTATGTTAGGGTCGTTTTTTGCCACCCGAATTGCACCGATAGAAGGCGTTTCAAAAAAGCCATCTGAAATGTTTTTCCATGTTGTACCGTAGTCTTCCGTTTTCCAGATACCTGCCCCGGTAGCCCCCATGTAAAATACATTCGGTTGGATGTCAACACCCGTGACAGTAGTGACCCGGCCGCCACGATAGGGTCCAACTTCCCGATATTGAAAGGTTGAAAAGTCAAACTCTGTCTGTGATAAGTTTATTCCCAAAAATTGAGAAAACAAAAGGATGGTAATTATTGCTCGCATTGATAGTTTTGCTTTAATAATGCGGCAAAATAGCAAAAGGAGAAGACTTAAATTCCTACGGATTGGTAAAATTCAATTCAGGCAATGTTCGCCTGTTTTTCAAAATCCCATAAGTAGCAAAATCATCAATGCTATTTTCAAAGCCAAAAACAATTTTATTATTTTTATTATTTTTTTTTATTACCATGCTACTTATTTCTACTTTGTGCCTTAATAAGATTACCCATAGCTGAAACATTAGAATCACAGCAGCGAATTAACGTCCCAAATCGTTCAATTAATAATCCTCTGAAATCAGCCCAATCTAGACTTTTTTCACCCGACTGTTTTTGAAGAGCTATTCCAAATTGGTTGTGTAACAGCCCTTAATGCTGTTCGTGATAAATTTAGATCAAGCAACCAACATTTCAACCTTAGCCCCATTCTATTTCATTGGTCATTAACTTTTTACATCGGAACTATTTTCTTAATTTTTAAAATTCAATTAGTATGAAAAAACTCACTACAACTCTGTGCGTGGTATTCTTTGCCGTGGGCATTGCATACTCGCAGAGAACAGTCACAGGTACTATTACCGACGAAGGTAATGAACCCTTGATCGGAACCAGCGTGGTTGTCAAGGGTGGAACAGTCGGAACTGTTACTGATCTAGACGGAACTTTCAGTCTCCAAGTCCCCGACGGGGCAACAGAACTCGTAATATCCTATACGGGTTTTGAATCACAAACCATCAACATTGAGAATCAGTCTATTCTGACTCTCGTACTGCAAGAAGGGCTTGTTATCGATGAGGTTGTTGTCATCGGTTACAGCTCAAGGAAACGAAGTGAGCTGGTGGGGTCTTCAGTTCAAGTCAATTCTGATGAACTTGAGCAAATTCCAGTTGCTTCCGTTGATCAAATACTCATGGGAAAAGTCGCTGGACTTTCCATTTCTGGAACTTCAGGCACACCTGGCTCTAAACAAAATATACGTATCAGGGGAGTTAGCTCTGTTACGGCAGGAAACGAGCCTTTATATGTAATTGATGGGGTTCCAATGAGTAATCCTGATTTAGCGTATGGTACTGCCGGATCAACTTTTTCCTCTTTGGCAGCCTTGAACCCCAATGACATCGCAAGTGTCACTGTACTTAAAGATGCGTCAGCTACAGCAGTGTATGGAGCCCGTGGCTCCAATGGTGTAATCGTCATTACCACCAAAAGGGGCAAGAGCGGAAAAACGACTTTTAATTTAAATACTTCTTATGGAATTTCAAACGATGCCACGGAAGGCCCGGTCATGCTGACCGCCTCAGAAAGAGAAGAACTTTTCTATGAAGCCATTTACAACACTTATGGCGAATCTGAAGGTTTTAACAGGGATGGAGCAAAAGCATATTATGAAGCCAATCCTAATGCATTTGGGACAAAATATGTCGATTGGAACGCTGCTGGTAGACCATCAACTGTCTGGGCAGATATTATCACCAACGATGATGCACCAATAAGAGAAGTGAACTTTTCCGCTTCTGGAGGTGATGAGTTACAAAATTTCTATGCATCCTTTGGCTATTACGATGCTGAAGCGACCGTAATTGGTTCAGATTACAGGAGGTTCACTGGTTCATTAAAATATTCCAGAAGCCTTACCAACAAAATAAGGTTTGATACAAGAAATACGGTATCCAATATTAGGCAAGATGGCTTGTTGGAGCAAAGCGCTTATTTCTCCTCGCCCCGCGCAGCGAAATATTTTATGACTCCTTTAGCTACCCCTTACAATGATGACGGTACGTTAAATCTTAATAATTTAGGCACTAATGTGAGGAACCCTCTATGGATCGCAGCAAACGATATTCGCCTGAATAAGCTTACCCGCTTGATTTCCAATAATTCAGTGTCGTGGGAAACTCCTATCCCCAATCTGAATTTCACTACCCGGATGAATATAGATTATTCTGTTAACAACTATAAAGGACACCAAAACAGAGTTCACGGTGATGGTGCAGATGTGGGTGGTTCTGCAACAGGGTCAAACAGGAACATTACGAATTTTGTCTTCCAAAATTCTTTGGATTACTCCTTATATATAAACAACAATCACCATTTTGATATCAAAGTTCTACAAGAATATCAAGAAAACGAAAGATATGAGCTTGAAGCGTATGGTGAAGGCTTTGCCGCAAACGGATTGTCCAACCTGAATTCAGTTGGTAGTCCGTTAGATGTAGGTTCTTCTTTTGTTGATTGGAAAGTGGCTTCTTACACAGGAATGGTCAACTACGATTATGCCAACAAGTACATCTTGAGCGCCACTTATCGCAGGGAAGGAAACTCCAGATTCCACCCAGATAATAGGTGGGGGAATTTCTGGTCTGTAGGGGCTGCTTGGAACTTGGACAGAGAGACCTTTTTGAGTGATTTGGCAATGGTGGACAATTTAAAACTGCGCGTTTCTTATGGAAGAACTGGCAATGATAATATTGGACTTAACAAGTATCAAGCGTTGTTCAGTTTCGATGCTGATTATGGTGGTTCCGCGGCTGTGTATCCAAGCACAGTTGGAAATGTATTGCTGAGTTGGGAAACGGCGGATAACTTCGAAACAGGAATAGACTTTGGCCTCTTCCAAAGCCGGGTGAACGGTACTTTAACTTACTTCAGGCGGGAAACCAAAGAGAACCTGTTTGATGTACCGCTATCCTTGACTACTGGTTTTGCCAGCCAAACCCGCAACATCGGAAGGATGGAAAACAAAGGAATAGAGCTGGAATTGGGTGTTGACATCATCCGATCCAAAGACTTGAACTTAACTATTGGAGGTAACCTAGCAACAGTTAACAACGAAGTTCTGGAATTGCCTGTCGATGGAAATGGAGACGAAATCCCCGTCACTACTGGCACCCGGAGTGTAGAAACAGGGCACAAGGTTTATGAATGGTACATGAGAAAGTTTGCTGGAGTTGACCCTCAAACAGGAGAGAATCTTTATTACCTGAACGGGGAAGGTAGTGAAACCACTACCGACTATAATGCTGCGGAACGAGTCTTCCACGGAGCAAGTGCTCTACCAACTTTGACAGCTGGCATTAACATCCATTTTGATTTTAAAGGATTCTTTGTGGACGCATATGGTTACTATGCAGGAGGGCACATGGTTTATGAGGATTGGACTCGCTATACCAACGGTACCGACCTCCTCGCAGTTGACCTCTTTAACGGCATCAACAGTCTGTTGGACAGATGGCAACAGCCAGGCGATGTTACCCGCATTTCCAAAATGACTGCTACTTACGAGCCATGGAGGACGCATTCAAAATATCTTTCCGAGGGTGATTATTTTAGGCTAAGGAATATAACATTTGGTTATACATTGCCTTCAAGTGTTACTCAAAATGTTGGTATTGAGAATGCAAAAGTTTTTGTAAGAGGTATAAATACCTACACTTGGGTAAAAGATGACAATATGCAGTACGATCCAGAAGTTGAGGCAGATGGCTTTGCCGTCTTAACAACGCCTCCGGTTAAAACCCTTATGTTTGGCTTAAACCTTAAATTCTAATTATTATGATCAATATAAAAAACACCATATATTTAATGGCGTTCCTGATGCTGGGCGTCTTACTGTCCTGCAATACCGAAGATTTGGACCCAACATTGGAACAGGACAAGGATGTGGAAGGAAGTATCACTAAAGTGGAAGACCTGGAAGGCATCCTTTTGGGAACCTATAATCGAATGACAAATGTGGAATACTATGGACGAGATTTCATCATCCACAATGAAGTAAGAACCGACAATGTTTTTCCAAATGGAAATTCAGGTCGTTTCCAAACACCTGGAGGCTTTAATTATCTCCCTTCCCATAATGACGGAACCTGGATTGAGGGCTATAGGGTCATTGCAACTGCCAATATTATTATTGGAACAGACATTAGCACCCTGGAAGGGGAGGCCTCTTATGCGACTCACATACAGGGGCAGGCTTATGCTATCCGCGCCCTAGCTCATTTTGATATCTTGCGTAATCACGGTCAACAACATACCGGAGGAACCCTGGGTATACCTTATATTACAGAATTTCTTGGAGAGAATTTGACTCCTGCTCGCGATAATATTAAAAAAAACATAGGCGCTATCATGGCTGACCTCCAAATGGCATTTGACATGATGAATGATAGTTATTTCGATAGTTCCAAAGAGTTCATGTCCAAATATACAGCCAAGGCAATTGAGTCAAAAGTAGCCACCTATTTTGGCATGTGGGATGTTGCTAAATCTGCTTCCGAAGCAGTGATCAACTCTGGCCTTTACTCCATCATACCAGCCGATCAATATGTCGCATCGTTTGCCCAAGATGGCTCTCCCAACTCTATTTTTGAATTGGCCTTCAGTGATATTGACAATTTAGGTAGCAACAGTTTGGGCTTTATTTACAAGGGCGATGTATATGGAGACATCCAAGTACTCCCCAATGTTGAAAGCCTGTATGATACAACCGATGTTCGTGCTGATATCCTGGGCTACGAAGGCGATAAACTTAGAAATTTGGGTAAATATCCAGAGCTGAATGGCTATGACAATATTCCAGTCATTCGGTATGAAGAGATTATTCTGAACTATGCCGAAGCTTTGTTTGAAACAGGGGGGGATGCCGCTGCACAATTGAATAAGTTAACGGCCGAAAGAGGAGCTGCTGCATACACATCCGTAACGAAGGACGACATCATTAATGAGCGCAGAAAAGAATTGATCTTTGAAGGATTCCGGTATGACGACCTCTTGAGAACAGGCAAGAGTATTGAGAAAGTTGAGGTAGAACAAGCTATTATTGAAACAATACCATATGGTGATTATAGAATGGCATTTCCAATCCCACAAGACGAGATTGATGCTAATTCGAATATGGTCCAAAATGATGGCTATGAATAGATAACGGTTATTTTTAAAAACCAATCCTAGTTATATAAACCACCCCTTGAAAAAGGGGTGGTTTGTTTTTTGTTTTGCTAAAATGAATTGCTAATTTTCTTCGATCAACCGAACAAACTCAGTTGTGGATTCTTCACTTTCTCATGCAATTCCAGATTATAAGGAGACACCTTCTTGTCGGTGAAAAATTTCTTCTTTGCCAAATGAAACTGGCTTCTGATTATTTGTGCAATATTCCCCTCGCCTCGCATACGCTGACCAAAACGGCTATCACCCATTTTTCCGCCGTGGCAATTCTTTATTTTGTTTAAAACTTTTTCCGCCCTGTCGGGGAATACTTTTTTGATCCAATCTTCAAAAACAGTAGCAACATCGCCGTTCAGGCGCACCATGGTATAACCAATGCTTCTCGCCCCCAGTCTGGAAGTCCATTCTGCTACTTTAAAAATTTCGTGTTCATTAAGGCCGGGAATGATGGGGGCAAACATGACATTGACAGGAATACCGGCATTGGAAAGCTTCTCTATGGTTAACAAACGGCTTTGCACAGAAGCCGTTCTTGGTTCAAGTTTCCTACGAAGATCCTCATTCAAAGTGGTCAGGGAGATGGAAATATGCACTAAATCAAGCTTGGCCATTTCACTCAAAATATCAATGTCCCTCAATACAAGGCTGTTCTTGGTAATGATACCTACAGGGTGACGGTATTTCCACAATACCTCTAGAATGCTCCGGGTAATTTCCAACTTCTTTTCAATGGGCTGGTAACAATCGGTATTCCCCGCGAGCATCAATGGCGATGCCTTCCAGTTTGGGTGCTTGATTTTTTGTTCTACTAATTTTGCCGCATCCTTTTTTACCAAAATCTTTTGTTCAAAATCCGTCCCAGCGCTGTATCCCCAAAATGGGTGTGTGTTCCGGGCATAACAATAAACACAACCGTGTTCACACCCCTGATAAGGGTTCAATGACCACTCCAAAGGAATGTCGGGACTGGTCACCTTATTGAGCATTGTTTTCGGATATACTGTTATATATTCTGTTTTCAATCTTTCATCAGATTCAAGGTTGGCTCTTGGGTCTTCATCATATGTGATACTCTCAAAGGGGTTCGGTGGGTTGATCTGCGCTCCCCTACCCTTTATATATGTGGGCAATTCTATCATAATATACTTTTTGTTTTACAAAATTATATTTTTAAAACATTTAAAACAAATATTTGGTGGTCGAATTGTTAAATGGCTTGATTGTTTTTTAAGGCTGAGACATGACTATAGAAAATTATTTTCGGTGTAAGTATTACTTTTGGCTTTTGGCGTATTAAGATCAATTTCCAATCCTCTGAATATGAGTAAATTAAAAAGGAAGAATTTCATTAAAGGCATTGCTGCAGGTACTATTGCCCTACCTTTCGTTATCCGCGGATTGGGGGGAGGCAATAAGGCAAACTCTCAATCAGGGCCGAACGTCATTAGCCAAAAAAAGTATCAGTGGCGAATGGTTACTACCTGGCCTCCCAACTTTCCGGTTGTGGGGGAAGGCTGTGCTTTATTTGCTAAGTGGGTGAATGAAATGTCTGCAGGCCGTATGGAGATCAAAGTGTATGGGGGAGGCGAATTGGTACCACCTTTGGAAGTTTTTGACGCAGTTCGCAACAATGCGGCGGAGATTGGAAGCGGAGCTTCTTACTATTGGGTTGGAAAAGTACCAGCGTCGCCGTTCTTTACCACTATACCATTTGGTATGAATGCTCAACAAGCTAATTCCTGGATGATGTCTGGTGACGGTTTGAAACTTTGGGAAGAACTCTATGCAGATTTTGGACTTTTGCCAATCCCCGGAGGCAATACTGGTTTTCAAATGGGAGGGTGGTTCAATAAAGAAATAAATACGATGGATGATTTTGAGGGATTGAAAATGAGAATGCCAGGGCTTGGGGCGAAAGTACTGCAAAAAGCAGGGGGTACGCCTGTGCTTTTGGCCGGCGGAGAAATCTTTACAGGTTTGGAGAGAGGTGTAATTGATGCGACCGAGTGGATTGGACCTTACCATGACTATTTGATGGGGTTTCACCAAATAGCTAAATATTATTATTCCCCAGGTTGGCATGAAACCGGATCAGTACTTGAAATTTTGGTGAATCAAAACAAATTCAAAGAACTTCCTACCGATCTTCAACAAATTATTCGGACTGCTTCTTACCGAGCCAATCACTGGATGCTCTCAGAATTTGAAGCAAAAAATGCTATCTATTTAGAAAAATTAATCATGGAGGAAGAAGTTGACGTTCGACAATATCCTAAAGAGGTTTTGGCTCAATTAAAAATATATACAAAGGACGTCCTGGAAGAATTGGCAAATGCGGATGCCTTTACAAAAAAGGTGTATGACAGTTACCGCTCTTTCATGAAAAAGGCTGCCGTATGGGCAAAGTCTTCTGAGAAAATATTTTACGACGAGCTGATGAGTTAATCCTTTATGTATGCACAACAGCTTTATTTCCATAGTCGCAGTCATTGAAAGTGAGGAGCAAACAAAACTTTTGCCTACCTACCTGACTGGCTTGTACGGAGTTCTGCAAAATAATTTTACCGACTTTGAAATCATTCTGGTGAACAATAGTTTTCTCCGAGAATTTTCAAATATTGCAATTTCACTTCCCTCAGCATTAAGACAAAACATTTATTTGCTCAACCTCTCTTCTCCTGTCAACCGCAACCACGCTATCGTAGCCGGCCTAGATCGGGCAAACGGGGATTATACCATCATTTTTGATCCATGTTTCTACAAAAAACCGGAAATAGTAAAGGCGCTTTATCAGAAAGCCGCAAAAGGAAATGATATCGTTTACCTCAGGGCAAAAAAGCGTCATTCAAAAAGAAGGTTCCGACTTGCCTATGCCATTTTTTATTGGATTTTAAAAAATTATTCCGACCTCCAGATAGATGACCGGGCCCATGACAGCCGCATCATTTCCCGAAGGGCGCTTAATTCCCTTTTGCGTCTGAGAGAGAACCTCCGTTACATGAAAGCCATCTACTCAATAGTTGGCTATAATACCACCCACATCGAAGTGGAAGAACCAATTGAAGAAGATAACACTAAATTTTCAGAGAAATTTAGGACTTCCCTAATAGCTATAACATCTTTCACTACCTTTCTTCGCTCTTTGCTATTTTGGATTTTTCTGATCTCAATTTTGTTCATGGCGATTGTAATAGCAAATGCCGTCAAAGTCAAGATAACAAAAGTTGACTTTTTGGGTACTTACCATGAGGCTCTTCCAGGTTGGACTTTTCTAGTCGTACTGTCTTCCATTTTTTTTGCCATAACCTGCCTAATGCTTTATATTATGTCAATCTATTTATCCAATATTTATCAAGAAATTAAGCATAGGCCGATGTACATTATAGAAAGTGTTAAAAGATTTTGAGAGAAACCCTATGAATTTTGGAATGTCAAGTATTGTCCTATTTGCTGAAAATCACTAATGTCTTCTGGAATAATTAGCATTGCTTTTTTATATTTGTACATATTTGTTCCAGTTTTTCGATAGCGCTATTAGAATTCTTTCCAAAATCATTCATCACTTTTCACTTACACTCACTGTTACTTCTTTTTCTTTATTCGTCAAAACCCAAAGAATTGATTATGGGATCTACTTCCAATAACCCGACCCTTTACCTAGGAGAAATTGAATTTTTGCCCAAAGACTCTCCTGTTGCTACTTTTGATTGTACTATTCCAGATGACGCTCTGGTATCAATCATTATTCAAGATGATATAGGCAGGGCACGTTACGAAGAAGAAATGAATTTGGAGAAAGGTGACCATATCATAGAATTGAATCTATCCGATCTGTCCAATGGCAAATACAATGCGTGGATCGATGTAATGGGGAAAACATTCATCCGCAATATTCAGGTCGAATGCAACCGTTCTAACTCCTTCAACTTGTTCAAAAAGTTTTCAAATATTTTTAAGAAAACTTATTTCGAAAATATTTTCTTCAAATTTAAATAGAGTGACCAACCCTTTCTAAAATGGCAGCGTCTTTGCACTATTCAATAGCAGAGGGAAAATTATCGCAAGGAGATTATTCATAGACTATTTGTCAATAATTCAAAATTTAATCTTCTCTTAACAATAATTCTCCATCTTTACGAAACATATGACAACCGTTTTCGGTTTTCTTATAAAAATTTTCGATTTCAAGTTTCATACAATTAGTGAGAGTAAATGACGCCGTGGCTGCCTTCTTTTGGGCAGCCACTTTTTTTTGATCATAATATAGCTGTCACTGAACACTTAGCCTCACTTTTCTTCTTTTTCAATCAGCTTCCATAAATTTACCCTGTGAAAAAAACCATTTTACAATATGGGTTCCTCCTGGCTGCCCTGACCGGGCTATTGAAATTCATTGAATACAGGTATTGGGTAAAGGATCTAACTGTAGAGATTTATATTGGAGCGATTGCAATGTTCTTTACAGCTCTGGGTATCTGGGTAGGTTTAAAATTGACGAAGGGGAAGCCTATTTTAACAGCAAAGGTTGATGACAAGAAATCAGAAAAAAAAGAACAGAACATTGAGCTTCTTCTTGAACAATACAATATTAGCAAACGGGAACACGAAGTCCTTATCCTTATCGCCAAGGGCCTTTCCAATAAAGAAATTGCAAATACACTCTTCCTTTCCACTAATACAATAAAAACTCATTCCTCCAACTTATTCGCAAAACTAGATGTGAAGCGCAGGACACAAGCCGTGCAAAAAGCAACGGAATTAGGTCTACTCAATGCCAACGCCCTTTCCGATTGATTGACAACTAATTAAGTTAATCACACTTTTGGGTGAAAATTCCAGAAATAGGCAAATTGGTACTTTTAGGTGAAAGTATTGCTGTTAATTTTCTATTGATTTGCAGCATTGTTTCATTAATATAATATGGTTCATGGCAATGCGGGGGAATTGAAGAATTAGAAAATGACAACTTTGCAAAACGTTGAATAATTCACTCCTATTTCTCACATTAAGTCAAACTAAGGTTATTACAAACCAACTTAGGAATGAATCCAATCATCAAAAACATCCTAGCAGTTGTCTTCGGTTTCATCGTTGGCAATATGGTTAACTTCGCCCTTATAAATGTTGGCCCAATGATCATCCCACCACCCGAAGGAGGGGACGTTACATCCATAGAGGGCTTGAAAGAAACCATCCATTTGTTTAAGCCACAACACTTTATTTTTCCATTTTTAGCCCATGCTCTTGGGACTTTGGTCGCCGCCTTTATAGCGGCAAAAATGGCTGCGAATCATAAAATGAAATTTGCGTTGGGCATTGGAGCCTTGTTTTTGATTGCTGGCATCATCAATACAATAATGATTCCCTCCCCTACTTGGTTTGCCGTTTTGGATGTGGTGGGCGCTTACCTTCCAATGGGTTGGCTTGGGGGGAAATGGGCTTTGAACAAAGTTGTACCCACAGATTAAAAAAGGAATAGGTCAATACAACGGATAGTTTGTTTAAATTTTCCAGTAACAAATCAGATATGCTACCTTTCGCATGACTTATTCGTTACCTTGATTAATTTTTCGAAACCATGACAAAACATATTTTAACATTTGGTACGATCGGGGGCATTATTGTCCTGATAATGATGTATGGTTCGCAATCTTTGTGTGTTGGGGAAGATGGGCAATTTGACTACGGGTTAGCAGAGACTTTAGGGTACATTTCCATCATCGTTTCTCTGTCCATGATATTTTTTGGCATAAAATCTTACAGGGATAACCACCTTTCAGGCCTAATATCATTTAAAGATTCTTTCAAAATTGGCATTCTCATCACACTCGTCGCATCCGCTTTTTATGTACTCGGATGGATGATTTATTATAGCACATCTGACAACGCATCCCAATTTCTGGAGCAATACATGGATTACACCATTTCACATATGGAGTCCGAGGGTTCGCCCCAAGCTGACATTGATGAATTCAAAAAAAAATCAATTGAGCAGGCTAAAATGTATGAAAATCCACTGGTCAGAGCAGGCTCAACGCTCATGGAAATTTTCCCTGTCGGATTGATTATTACATTGGTGAGTTCTTTAATATTGAAAAAAAGTGATTAGTCGGTTGGTGATCAATTAATTACAAATCAACTAATCACTAATCAACAAAACATGAAACGAGTAATCGGCCTTGGCGGCATCTTCTTCAAATGCAAAGACCGGGAAACGGTCAAAAATTGGTACGAAAAACATTTAGGTATACCTGTAGAGCCTTGGGGAGCTGTATTCCCCTGGCGTCGGCATGATAAGCCAGAGGAGGAAACTTATTCCGCTTGGAGCCCCTTCAAAGGGGATACGGAATACTTTCAACCCAGCGAACATGATTATATGATCAATTACCAAGTGGAAGACTTATTCGCACTCTTGGAGGTTTTGAAAAAAGAAGGGGTGACCGTTTTGGAAAAAACGGAAGAATCAGAATTTGGAAAGTTTGGTTGGGTCGTAGATCCAGAAGGGCGGAAAATTGAATTGTGGGAGCCTCCACAAAAAGAATCCTAATCTATTATTGATTTCTGCTGCAAAAGAAATATCGGCTTTTCCTTATTTCACCAAATAAAAATAGGTAATAGGTGATTTCATTTGGTCAAAAGATTTACTAAAATTTTCAAAATTTAGCAAATCGGTCATTGCTCCCTGTTTTGCCAAATCTCGAAGATTTAGTAAAACTCGTTCTTAAAAATTTGTGACCAAATGAATTCATTTAGCCCAAAAAACTATATAATTGAGACATTTCCTGCTATCAAGGGAATGGCTCAATTTTTTATTAAAAAAACTTCAGGAAACTCTAAACATTTTTAAAGTTTCCTGCGTTTTTAGCAAAATTTTGATCCTAAATAAAACCGCAACCCATTCTCAGACTTCCACTTACCTATTTGATTTACCCAGGCAATTTTTTTAAAAACCAAATTGTGGTGACCTTAAGAAATAATACACGAGAAATACTGGACAAAGCTGAAAAGCTTTTTTTAACCCTAGGCATCAAGAGCGTTTCCATGGATGATATAAGCCGTGAAATGGGGATGTCAAAAAAGACATTGTATCAATATTTCCAAAATAAAGATGCTTTAGTGCGGGAAGTCATTGAGTCCCATGTAGAGCGGGAACAGGAGGAAATAAGACAGATAAAACTCAATTCGAAAGATGCCTTGTACGAGTTGAAAAAAATAGGCTCAATGGTGATCAGGAATATCGAGGATGTTCCACCAAGCACATTACACGACCTGCAAAAATATTACCGCCAGTCGTTTGATATTTTAATGAAAGAACAAAACGAATTTGTTTACCAATGTTTCATCGAAAATATAAAAAGGGGGGTAGAAGAAGGATTGTACAGGCCTGATCTGAACCCTGAGATTGTGGCCCGTATTTATTCCACATCCAGTTTTTTTGTCGTTGATGCACTTTCTGACCCAAAGTTTAAATTTACCCGAAAGCAACTGATCGAAGAATTGTACAATTATCATGTCAGGGGAATTGCCACTTCAAAAGGTGTGAAACTATGGGAAAAGTACATGGCTTAATAAGCCGATAAAACCAACGCAGCCCGACTTTTATTATGAGAAAAGAAATATTAAATATCCTTTTTAGCCTTTCATTTATTTTGGTTTGGCTATTATCAGCTTCTGCACAAACTGCACTTGATTTAAGGTCAGCCCTGCGCTATACCGTAGACAACCATTCTAAAGTTCAACAAGCTATTTTGGATATCGAAGGCGGCGAGCAAACCCTCCGTGAATCAATCAGCACTGGCCTTCCACAAATAAGTGCTACATCTACCATTATCAATAACCTCGCTTTACGCACCAGCTTGATTCCAGCAGAATTTTTGGGCGGGCAACCAGGTGAATTTGCCCAATTGCAATTTGGCACTAATTGGAATGCCAACGCCGGAGTTGAATTAAATCAAATGATTTTCAATAAGCAATGGCTGTTGGCTTTGGAGGCGACTAAAAAGTTAAAAGACTTTTATACTGTCAATTTGGAATTGAGCAAAGAGGAAGTCGTTTATGAAACCGCCAAGTTATATTATCAAATCCAACTTACCCATTCTCAGAAAGGTATTTTAGAAGCCAACCTCAATCAGATAAAAGGCTTATTGGTTGTAACAGAAAAACAATTTCAAAATGGTTTTGCAAAAAAAATAGACGTGGATCAGCTTCGAGTGAAAGAGTCCAATCTCAACATCCAACTGTCAAACCTTGATTTGCAAACAGAGCAAATGGAACAGGCACTCAAGTTTGCCATGCAAATGCCTTTGAAAACTAAAATTATTTTGACAGATACTATTTCCGAAAGTGAATTAACCAACACTAATCAGGGTCTGCTTCAACCGACCTACAGCAATCGTCCCGCGTTGGAAGTCCTATCTGTTCAGGAAGAATTGTATGACCTTGATGTAAGGCGGTGGAAATCAGGATATTTCCCCACGGTCAATTTATTTGCGAGTTACACCTATGAGTGGCAAGCCAACAACTTTAGTGATTTCACCAATGGCCAAAAATGGACGGATTTCTCTCAGATGGGTCTCTATTTTAATTTCCCCATATTCGATGGCATGTTCAAAGATAGCAAAATGGAAATGGCCACATTAAATAAAATGAAAGCCAGAAAAGATCATGAGCGAACCTTGTTGGGATACCAGCTTCAATATCTCTCAGCCCTCAACTCATTGCGGTTGAATAAAAACAATTTAGCTGCCGTTATTGAAACCAGAAAAATGGCAGAAGCGGTTTATGACGTAACGCAAAAAAGGTACAAGGAAGGCATCGCACCAATTACTGAATTACTTAATACTGAGGCAGCTATGCGGGAAGCACAAAGTAACTATATAACCACTTTGGGGCAGCTCAAATTGGCCGAAATTGATTTGCTGTATGCGAACGGGAAATTGATTGATTTAATAGAATAGAATCAAGTGCCCCGTAAACTTAAACCCAAAAGGAAGTTTTCAATGAAAAAAATTATCAGATATATCCTTCTATTTGGCCTAATTGCCGTGCTTGGTTTTGCCGGATTCAAACAGTTGGAAACCAACAAAATGAAAATTGAGGCCGACGCTAAGTTGTCGGAAGAGCGAAATGATGTAATACCTGTTATCACACAAAAGGTTGGTAGAGCAACGCTGGATGGAGATTTCGAAGTGGTGGGAACTTTCGCCCCATATAAACAAGTAGTCGTAATGAGTGAGACTGCGGGTAAAGCGAGAAAAGTGAATTTTGAAAACGGTACTTATGTAAAAGAAGGCGCTACCCTATTAGCCATCGATAACGACCTGCTGCGAATCCAATTGATCTCTGCCAAAACAAATATGGCAAAAGCAGAAAACGACTTAAAACGCCTGAACAACCTGCTGGGAGAAGGTGGCGTCACACTACAACAAGTAGAAGAAGCCGAACTGGGAATCGACAATCTTGAAGCTCAGATCAAGTCTTTAGAAAAACAAATTTCGATGACTTTTGTAAGAGCCCCGATCAGCGGTATGGTTTCCAATAAAATGATTGAGAAAGGTTCTCTTGTTGCACCTGCCATGCAGATCGCTACCATTACTAATATCAGCAGATTAAAAATGCAGGTATATCTGACCGAAGAGCAGGTTGTACATCTAAAAACGGGTCACTTGACAACCCTACATTCTGATTTATTTCCAGATGAAAAATTAATCGGAAAAATCAGTTTCATTGATGTAAATGCCGGAATCGGAAAAAGATACCTGGTCGAAATAGAATTGCCAAACCCAGAAAATAAATTAAAAGCGGGAATGACAGGCACCGTATATTTTGAAGGCGAGTCGGCAAGTGAGGTGTTGGCTGTACCAAGGGAAAGCATTGTCGGAAATTTGCAAGCAGCAAAAATATATGTGGTTGAAAATAATGTAGCAGTATTAAAAAGCATTAAAGCCGGAGCCATATTCGGAAATAACGTTCAGGTCAAAACTGGCCTACAAGAAGGGGAAACCATTGTCGTCTCTGGTCAAATCAATCTGGAAGATGGTATGACTATTTCAAAAGGCGATGACATAACCCAGTGATTAGTGATTAGGAACGAAGTAAACGCCTTGCTAATCAGAAAAAATCATCATAAATATAATCCTATGAACGCCAGCTTGCATTCACACTCATTTTTACTTTTTCCTTAAAAATGTCCATTACAGAATTATCCATAAAGCGGCCATCTTTAATTTTGGTCATCTTCCTCGTGCTGGGACTGGCAGGTATTTTCAGCTATACCAAATTGGGTTATGAAATGATCCCAAAATTTGATATGCCGTTCATCATTGTCAATACAGCATATCCAGGGGCCAGTCCATCTGACGTAGAAAATTCAGTTACCAGAATCATCGAAGAGGCCGTTTCCAATATGGAAAACGTGCTGTCCATTCGGGGCAATTCCATGGAAAGCCTTTCTTTCGTTTTTATTGAATTAAAAGACGGGACTGATATTGATCTCGCTATACAAGATGCCCAAAGGAACATTAATACCAAACGACGCCTTCTGCCCGACGATGCGGAACCTCCTTCTATCACCAAATTTGCTTCCGATGAATTTCCCATTGTCAGCTTGGGGGTCACATCAACCGCTGTGTCAACGGATTTTTTTGATGTTATTAATGACCAAATCAAACCTGCTCTTTCTAGTGTTCAAGGAGTCGGTGAAGTCAGGATCATAGGTGGGCAAGAAAGGGAAATAAAAGTGGATGTGAATCGCCAGCAATTGGAGGTTCGGGGGCTGACCATCTTGCAAGTAGTGCAAGCTGTCAATTCAGCCAACCTTGATTTTCCCACAGGGAAAATAGAAAACGAGCAAGAACAAGTCATCATCCGCCTGTCAGGCAAGTTTAAGTCGACACAAGACCTCCGCAACCTCACCATAGCTAACGACCCCAGAACAGGGTCGCCCATCAAATTGATGGAAATTGCCGAAGTGCTTGATGGGAAAAAAGAGCGCAAAACTTTGAGCCGAACAGATGGAAGAAGTGGAATCGGTATTCAAGTTTTGAAATCAGCAGATGCCAATGCAGTGACTGTGGCCGACGGTGTTATCGGGAAATTAGAAGGCTTGAAAAACCAGTACAAAGACATCAACCTTCAATTTGAAGTAGCCAACAATCAGACTGATTTTACCAGAGAGGCTGTAAATGCGGTAAGCCACGATCTAATGTTGGCCATTATTTTGGTAGCAGTTGTCATGCTGTTTTTCCTGCACTCATTCAGAAATGCCATTATCGTTATGCTGGCCATCCCAACTTCCCTAGTCAGTACCCTGATTATGATGTATGCTTTTGGATTTACATTGAACATGATGACTTTGCTGGCTATGTCGTTGGTGGTAGGCATTTTGGTGGATGACAGCATTGTGGTTTTGGAAAATATATATCGGCATTTAGAAAAGGGGGAATCGAGGAAAGCCGCAGCATTGAATGGCAGAAATGAAATTGCATTTACAGCGTTGTCGATTACATTAGTGGACGTCGTAGTTTTTGTGCCGATTGCTTTAGCAGGCGGCACTGTTGGCAAAATCATGGGGCAATTTGCATTGGTTGTTACTTTCTCTACCTTGATGTCCCTGTTTGTTTCTTTTACACTCACCCCTATGCTGGCAAGCCGATTTTCCCGATTGGAAAAATTTAATGAAAAATCAATTGCAGGTTTTATTTTCAATGGGTTTGAAAGAATGCTCAACCGATTGAACAATTGGTATGCCCGTGTGATCGACCGGGTGTTGACACCTATCAAAATCCCGTATGGAACCGTTTATGCAAATGCCTCGAAAAACGATTCCATTCTTGATAGCAAGCCAAGAAAAAAATACTTTCATTTCTACCTGAACGGCATTTTAACTGTTCTTTTCACATTCGTCATTTTACTTTCCTCATTTTTATTAGTGACAAATGGGTACATCGGCTCTGCTTTTGTTACCCAAGGCGACCGGGGGGAATTCATTATCAAAGTAGAGCTTCCAAAAAATGCAACGGTAAAAGAGACCAACCTCGCAACGCTCAAAGCAGAGGAGTTTCTAAGGAAACAAAAAGAAATTACAGGCGTCTTCACGACCGTTGGCCTCACATCCGGCATGCTGGGGAATGTTGAAACATCTTATATGGGTGAATTGGCTGTTAAGCTCGTACCTAAAGACCAGCGGGATTTGGTAACTGACCATTATGCACAAAAAGTGCGGGACGAACTCGAAAAGCGTATGCCCGGTGTTAAAGTGACTTCCTCTCCAGTAAGTTTCTTTGGCGGTGCGGACAATGACCCCATTGTCATTTTTGTCAGTGGACCAAATAGCGAAGCTGTGATGCAATATGGAAAAGCGGCATTGGAAAAAGTCAAAAAAATACCAGGTACTTTGGAAGCCAAATTGTCTATTGAAGAAGGGACACCTGAGATTAAAGTTTCGGTTGATCGGGAGAGAATGGCCAATCTCGGAATCAGCATGGATAAAGTTGGTATGACTATGCAAACTGCATTCAACGGCAATGATCGGGCAAAATTCCGAACCAGTAAAAAAGAATACGACATCACCGTAAAAATGGCCGATTTCAATCGGAACAATGTGAATGATATAGCCAACTTGACCATACTCAACAGCAGGGGACAATTGATTAGGATGGATCAGTTTGCCACCATTGAAATGGCTACTGGCCCTGACCGCCTGGAACGACGCAACCGATTGCCCTCTATCACTATTCAATCTAAGGTGTTGGGTCGGCCCAGCGGTGACGTAGCTGCTGATATTAAAAAGCTTTTTGAAGAAACCATGCCTCCAAGTGATGGCATCGGTATTGCCTATGACGGGGATATCCGCCAACAAGATGAGGGTTTTGGCAGTCTGGGCTTAGCGTTCCTCGCCAGTTTCATTTTGGTATATTTAATATTGGTCGCCTTGTACGATAGTTGGATATATCCGGGGGTGGTTATTTTTTCTCTTCCGGTTGCTTTAATAGGAGCCCTGCTTGCGCTTGCTTTGACCCTCAGCATACTCGATATTTTTTCCATTGTCGGCATTATAATGCTTATGGGTTTAGTTGCCAAAAATGCCATTCTTCTTGTTGATTTTGCCAATCAAGAAAAGTTGGAAGGGAAAACATCTCATGAAGCACTTGTCGAAGCAGGACGCACCCGCCTGCGCCCTATCCTCATGACGACCCTTTCAATGGCTATTGGCTTTCTGCCCATCGCTCTTGCACAAGGCGCAGCTGCAGAGTGGAAAAATGGGCTTGCGTGGGCTCTGATTGGAGGGCTTTTAAGTTCAATGATTTTAACATTGGTTGTAATCCCTGTAATTTATCTTGCTGTGGATGGCATCAAGGCTAAAGTTTACGCAGCATTGGACTATCAGAGTGGCACTGCCTTAAATGAAACCATTTAGAAAAGAATTATGAAATTATAATGCAAATTCTGCCTTGACATTTTGTATTCGAAACTAAACAATCCAAGTTCAGATAACATTAGGCCCTTTGTATATTCTACTGATGATTTTGGCAAATCATGAAAAAAAATTATGCCTTTGCAATTTTTATTTGCAAAAAGGTTTTTTTTCAAAATATATTTGTTGCAAATTCGTCAGTAATTTCTGTGATAACAAAAATTGAGTGAAGGAGACAAGTGTAAATTAACCTTATATTGAATGCAAACAATTTACATTTTTCTTTTAAGCAAAGCATCTTGCCATGACAACTACAAATAAACCCAGGGTAGTTAAAGACTACGAAAAATTGGATGAAGCGATCAAGGAGCAAATCAAATTAGCTTACCCAAATGGTTTCTCGGCTAATTTGGTCAAATTCAAAAACAAAGAGGGCAACATGGTTTCCGCTTTGCCATTTGAAGCCGAAGAAAAATATTATCTCGTTCGGATGACCGTCACCGAAGCGAGGGCCATCATTGAAAATGATGACGATTACGATGATCTTGGCTTCCTTAAAGATGAGGCGAAGGAAGAATACGAAGACAAATATTCAGATGAGATGGATGAGATCGCCGACACTGTGGCCGATACTCCGTCAGATAAAGATTTGGATTAGTTAGAGCTACATAACAAAAAAGGCATCTTCTATCAGATAGAAGATGCCTTTTTTTAATACCAAAACAACTCACCTTCTTCTAAATCCTTTTCTTCTCATGCCTCCTCCTCTTGTCGCGCCGGCTCCCAGGCCCATTCCTTGCATTTTGGTCATCTTGTTCATCATTTTTTTCATCTGGTTGAATTGCTTGATGAACAAATTGATTTGGTTTAGATCCTGTCCACAACCCCGGGCAATCCGTTTTTTGCGGCTCATGTTGAGTATTTCCGGTTTGCTTTTTTCCTCTGCTGTCATAGAAAATATAATAGCTTCTACTTTGTCCAATGCTTTATCATCAAAGTCCACATCTTTCAATTGCTTGCCAATTCCGGGGATCATACTCATAAGGGATTTCATATCACCCATTCGCCTTATTTGTTTGATCTGACTAAGGAAATCATTAAAGTCGAATTTGTTCTTCCTGATCTTTTTTTCAAGCCTCTTGGCTTCTACCTCATCGAACTGTTCTTGGGCTTTCTCTACCAGTGAGACAATATCCCCCATCCCAAGAATCCGCTGCGCCATCCGGTCAGGGTAAAAAACATCCAGGGTGTCCAGTTTTTCCCCCATGCTGACAAACTTTATGGGTTTGCCAACGGTGTATTTAATGGAAAGCGCCGCCCCACCCCGGGTATCACCATCCATTTTTGTAAGCACCACTCCATCAAAGTTCAGTCGTTCATTGAAAGATTTAGCGGTATTAACGGCATCCTGCCCCGTCATAGAATCTACTACAAAAAGCGTTTCTTCAGGAGTGAGAGATTCCTTCAAGTCAGAAATCTCTTTCATCATCTCTTCATCAACCGCCAGCCGACCTGCCGTATCCACGATTACCACGTCAAACCCATGTGCCTTGGCATGGGAAATACTTGAGAGTGCAATTTGTACCGGATTTTTATTTTCGGGTTGTGAAAATACCGGTACTTTGATTTGTTCTCCCAACACCGTCAACTGGTCAATGGCCGCAGGACGGTAAACGTCACAGGCCACCAATAGTGGAGATTTTTTCCTCTTGGTTTTGAGGAAATGGGCCAACTTCCCGGAAAAAGTGGTTTTACCAGAACCTTGCAACCCAGAAATTAAAACCACAGATGGGTTGCCACTAAGGTTGATCCCAGCTGATTGCCCTCCCATCAATTCCGTCAGTTCGTCTTGGACGATTTTGACCATTAGCTGGCCTGGTTTCACTGACTTCAGCACATTCTCAGTGCCAAGTGCCTTTTCTTTTATCTTTTCCGTAAATTGTTTGGCTATGGCATAATTTACATCAGCAGCCACAAGTGCCCTTCGGATTTCCTTTACACTTTCTGCTATGTTGAGTTCCGTGATCTTTCTTTCGCCCGTCAATGATTTAAAGGCGAGATCAAGGCGGTCAGATAAACTATCAAACATGGTTTAGTGATTCGTGATTAGTATATCAGTGATTTGTTCTACTTTGACACTTTAAAAAACACCCCTCTCTACTTAGGATATTTCTCTTAGGCGTGAAAACAACGAATGACCACGCACATAATTTTAAAGTGCCAAAGTAGAATTGGATGATTTCATGTTTTGAAGAAGGGCGCAAATATAGCTAAACGGAGGTTTATCACACACCTCGTAAAGTTAAACAGGCGGTCATTTCGCAACGACCGCCTGTTTGAAGGAAAACAGTTTGGTATATCCAGTTATTTAAGCAATATCATTTTACCCCGGACTGCCCCATAATCGCTTTCAAATTGGTAAAAGATGATTCCATTACGGTTGAATTCATTCGCGGAAATCTCCAACTCAGAATAACCCTTTTGAAAATGGGCATTTACCCTTTTTAATATTTTACCATCTGGAGCAAAAAAGATGAACCGGGCCTCCCCTTCCGCTGGCAGATAAAATGGCAGATAGGTCAAATCATTAAACGGATTAGGTATATTTGAAAAAACAATCGCTTCATTAAATTGGGGTATTTTTTTTTGAAAATATAAATCAAGTTCATTTATTTTCAAATCTTCAGAATAGGCTTCCGCATTTAAAATGTCTTTATTTAATTCCAGATAATCGTAAATATGGCCTCCTGATTTTGTTATAAACTTCAAAGTGAACAATGCTGGTTTTTCATTGGCAACAATGGGCTTTTCCTGATTATACGAAATATTAATCCTCCCATTGTTAATTTCATTTTTACCAAAATTTTTATTCGTTAATGTCCCATTTTTTATTTCTAACAAATTTAGATGTGCCATATTAAATTCTATGGCACATTGAAATCCAATAATGTTTTTTTGAAAAATATAAAAAGGTACTTCAATAATTTCATTTTTATCAAAAGAAACATCAGGTATTTCTAAATTAACTCTCTTTCCAATTGTTCGGTCTGTCATTGGGTCATTAGTATTAAACGAAACAGAACCATTTAAGTCGCCAATTTTCATGGCAATAAAATTCATAGAGATTTCACTTATGTTATTTATCCAAAACGTATCAGGCAGCAGCGGAAAAAACGGATTATCAGTGTCGTCAAAAATATAATCTTCCGGAATAAACCTCCACGAAGTATTGGATGGGAAAACTGTATTTATCCCAAGAATTAATTTCCTCATTTCCACAGCATCAAATGTGGTAACGGTGTTGGAACGGTTTGCATCTGCAGCGATTATTTTATAAGGACTATCCAATAAATCCACCCCTAAAATATGGCGGGTAAGCAAAACAACATCAAAAGTAGTCACGCCATTTGTATGGTCTGCGTCTTTTTCAGGCGATACATAAAAAGGAACAGTAGGGGGAGAATTGTCAAATAAATAATTTCCGCTCATATCACTAAATATTGAGTCAGCAATTGAATTATGTACTGCGACATTAGCGACTGCCAAATTTTCTTCAGTACCTATAAAACCATAAAATATTTCTGGGTTAATCTGACAATCATCTCCTGGGTCTTCGATTGTTATAATTGTTTCACAAAAATCTTGATTACCTGCCGGGTCGGTTATCCACATTTGCACTTGATTTGGACCAACATCGCTGCAAGTAAAATGCTGTACTCCATCATTTATGTCAGGCGAAAAAGTATATTTTAACAAACCCGGACAATTATCAAAACTGGCATTATTTAAACTTGAAGCACTAATTGATACTTTCGGATTTAAGCCAGATGGAATAGGTTGGTTTAATTCAACTATCACCCCATTCTTACAAAAAGGTGTTGGTTTTTTACAATCTAAAACATTAATGGTTGTTTCACATGAAATTTGGTTATTGCAATTATCCCTGACTACATATCTGATCAAATAATCATCAGCTTCTAAATCAAAATGAGGCCCCACCCCATTTCTCCATATGCTGCCGATCCGAATGGAGACACTAATATCTACATTTGGATCACAATCATCTATTTCTGGAAAGGTAAGCAACACATCGGTCGAGCAAGTATTTCCAAGGATACATATATTCGGCATATCGCAACCATTAACAAAAACAGGGTCAATAGAATCCCTTACGCTTATTATTTGTTCATAGTAAACATACCCATCCCAAGGATCAGAATCGGGATCTGAATCAGGGTTTGTATTTTGAACTGCTTCATCTGCTCCGGGCAAAATGCAATCAACCCAACTGTCCCTAAAAGTTCGGTTGTCACAATCACCATCCGAATCCAAATCGCATAACGGGAAAGGCAAACATCCAGGATTATTCAATTCCATTTCAGAATTTTCTTGCACCTCTTCATCCAGTTCATCTCCGGCAACGCACCAATTTATTACAGACCATTTCCTCAGTATTGTATAACAAGCACTATCCACATCAGTAAAAACAACATCTTCATAAGTGACAGCAGTTAATTCACAAGTCCCATAAAATATTTCTGGTTCACCAAAATCAGGAATCTCTGTCCCGCATTCAAATATTGGCAAATGGCCAATGTCTCCATTAAAATGTTGTGGGAATTGCACAACAAAATCTGAAACATGATTTACTTTAATCTTTTGTGTACAACTAATTGTTTCGCTATTTAAATTCACGGTATGGGTTCTAATAATTTCCCCTTCCGAACATACATCAACATCCAATTCTACTTCACGAATAGTATCGTAAACACAATTGGCAAAAAAATCAGGTTGACCAAAAATATCCAATACGGAATTATTTCCTACTACTAAATCAAATTGTAAATTGTCTTTATAAAAATCTGCAGTCACCTCAATATCGTCTAAACATCGGGCTAATAAATTTTCTGTAACTTGGACAACAGTCGTTTCTGAGTTTATATTTCCGCACACATCAGTGGCAGTATAAATTGCCTCATAAAAACCCGGAACAGATGGGAAACTTACATAAATACTGTCTGAATGAAAAGTCATAGATGGTGTTTGAACCATGATTTCATATCCAGAGCATTCATTTATTAAATTAATTGGAGGTAATAAAACAGTGCCACTACAATTATTATCATTACTAAATAAAATGGTATCTGGAACAGAAAACTGAGGCCCCATATTATCTGCAACAATTATTGTTTGGATATGATGAAAAAATTCATTCAAGCAATAATCAAATGCCTGCCATTTTCTTTTTACGATAAAATGGTTGCCACATATATTGTCAATACTATCGGTATATGAAAAAGAAAAATTGCACGCTAAACCTGTTGGGTCTAATCCATTAACAGTCGGAATTCCAGTAATACTAACATCTGTTGCAATAGACAAATCAACTACATCACTACATGGCAAAGCAGGGTTTGATATTCCATCGAAATTTATTGGAAAATCTATATCGTTAAATTTAATTCTTTTTGCAGTAATCAATTGGTCGCATTGGGAAGGGAAACCAGCGGGGTCAGAACTCGTCCACTTTCTCAGGACTGAAAAAGCTATATCGTCGCCATCACAAAATGAATTCTCCGTCTCGTCAATATAAGTATGTGAATAATCTTCAGGTGCAAAACAACCATCAACTACAGGGAATCCAACGGAATCAAGAGGTTCGTGACAAAATACTGTTGCACTGGGTGGGCAGGTAATTGTTTGAGGCATCTCCGAAGACTGGACAATTATTGATCCCCAGCAAAAATAGCCACTTAAATTGTCTGTAATTCTTACTGTAAACGTCTGGTCTACAAAACCAGTATCCAAAATATTACCCAAGTCCGCCCCAAAGTCTTTTGATATCCTGACATCATAAAAATCCTCACATCCATAAGGTCCTCCAATCAATATTTCAAAAGGACCGAGTTCCCTGGTGCATTCTCCATTAAAATCAATGACTACACCTTCATCACAGATTAAATTAGTGGTAGGTGGTTCCAATATAACGTTAAAGTAGCACACTTCAATATTTCCAAATGTATCGGTCACCGTAAGTGTGACCTCTGTGGTGCCTGGCGGGAAAAAATAGCCAGGCCCAGGTGAGAACAAAGTATCAAGCAGAGGTTCACTGCTGCTCCAAACAAGCGAATTGAAGTCGAGGAAAAAACCGCATTCACCAGGTACAGGGCCAACATAAACATCAGCAGGACACTGTAATGCCAGCAAGGAATTTTCGTTGTTTGAAAAAAGGGGAAATGCAAATAATAAAGCCAAAAAGATGGATAGAAAAATTTTCCGTACTCGGTACAAAAAGAACGTAAAATTGCTCATGAAATGGGTTTTTATACTTGGCATATTGCTGAAAATCAGGCACGGAGGTAGGCGCAGAACTTTTCCTCAAACAATAAATACCAGAGATTGAAAAAAGCAAGATGTCCTTATCGCACGAGGAATAACTTAAATCGGTGAGCATTTTATGTTACCTGTCCAAAGGCAATTGGCTGGTCGCAAGATATTTAATTTTATGGAATTAATCTTCGTATTTGGAAGAAAACTTAATGATTGTTTACCCTCTCAAGTTTTCTAATTCCTGAATTCCTACTTTTGCAAACTTTTAAACACAATAAATTTGAGATTAATGAAAAAAGCAATGATTTTGAGTGTAGCCATTTTGCTCTCTGGCCTATTGGCAGCACAAGAATTGACAACTCCAACAGATTCTTTGAGCTATGCCATTGGTATCCTTTGGGGTCAAAACATCAAACAGCAGGGCTTCACCGATATCAACTCAGAGATAATGAGCCAAGCCATCAACACAGTGCTGGAAGGTGAAGAAGGACTGCTTGATCTCCAAACAGCCAACACCATTCTCAGGGCAGTTATGAAACGTAAAAAAGAGGAGCAAGCCAAAAAGAATGAAGCTCTGGCCATTCAGAACAAAGCTGAGGGGGAAGCATTTTTGAAGGGCAACGCAGAAAGGGATGGAGTCATTACGTTGGAAAGTGGCCTTCAGTATGAAGTTATGAACGAAGGTACCGGGCCAATCCCAAGAGCTACAGACAAAGTCTCTGTACATTATCATGGCACTCTTATCAATGGTGATGTTTTTGATAGCTCCGTACAAAGAGGAGCTCCTACCTCGTTTCCTGTGACAGGGGTCATTAAAGGATGGGTGGAAGCATTACAATTGATGCCTGTTGGTTCAAAATGGAAATTATTTATTCCATCTGATTTAGCTTATGGCGAACGAGGTGCCGGTGGCAAAATCGGCCCACATGCAACTTTGGTTTTTGAAGTTGAGCTATTGGGTATAGAATAAGTTAATCCTGCTGAAAAGACCTGGAAATGAAAACAAGTCATTCCCAGGTCTTTTTCCTTTTTTATTTTGATGAGAATAGATATTATTACTGTTCAGCCCGACCTGTTGCGCAGCCCTTTCCAACACTCCATCATGAAGCGAGCCCAACAAAAGGGATTGCTGGAAATCTATTTGCACGACCTTCGTGATTTTGGCATAGGCAAGCACAAGCAAGTAGATGACTACCAATTTGGTGGTGGGGCCGGCATGGTCATGATGGTCGAGCCTTTGGCAAATTGCATTGAAAGCCTCCAAAAAAGCCGAACTTACGACGAAATAATTTATCTAACTCCTGACGGAATAAGATTGGAACAAAGTATCTCAAACGCACTGTCCTTAAAGGAAAACCTACTTTTAATATGTGGACATTATAAAGGAATCGACGAGCGCATCCGCCAGCGTTACGTGACCAAAGAAATTTCCATTGGCGATTATGTTCTGTCAGGTGGAGAATTGGCCGCTGCTGTGCTTGTAGACTCAGTAGGGCGATTGATCCCTGGTGTTTTGGGTGATGAGACTTCTGCCCTTATGGACTCCTTTCAGGATGGCTTATTAGCTGCGCCAGTCTATACCCGTCCGGCAAAATTCAGGGGCATGGAAGTACCAGAAATATTGACTTCTGGCAATTTTCCCAAAATAGAAGAATGGCGAAATGAACATGCTTTACAAAGAACCAAAGAAAGAAGGCCTGATCTTTTTGAAAAATTGGACAAACAATGAACGTTGAATCCTTCCGTGAATATTGCCTGAGCAAAAAAGCTGTCGAAGAAGCATTCCCCTTTGATGAAGTCACCCTTGTTTTCAAAGTGATGGGTAAAATATTTGCCATTACTGGCCTCGATGAAGAGGTCTTTAGGGTTAATCTGAAATGTGAGCCAGACCGGGCTATCCTTTTACGGGAGGAGCATCCTGACCAGATCATCCCAGGATGGCACATGAATAAAAAGCACTGGAATACAGTTTATTTTGAGAATGGGTTGAACACAAAATTTTTGTGCGAACTGATTGACCATTCTTATGACCTCATTGTCAGTAAATTACCTAAAAAAGATAAAGCCATTTTTGATTCAATTTGATTGCCAATAAAATCAACGAACCTCCCTTCCTGATCGTCGGTCAGGGCATTGCCGGTACTCTACTGGCCTATTTTTTCTTCCAAAAAAAACAATCTTTTATTGTCATCGACAAGCCATTGGCCGGTGCATCTTCACATGTGGCTGCTGGCATCATCAATCCAATTACAGGTAGGCGTATGGTCAAAAGTTGGCGCTTTGACGAACTTTCCAAATTTGCGAAGTCTACCTACTTGGGCATGGGGAAAATGCTCGGAGTTGATCTGTTTCAAGAAAAAAACATTCTGCGAGCCCTACCAACAGTTTTTGATGAGAATGAATGGGACCGGCGAAGTGGTTTCCCAGAGAACAGGAGTTTTTTTTGTGAATCTGCCCATATGGGGAATTACCACGGAATAGTTTCTCCATGCAGGTATGGTGAACTGCGTGGAGCTTCAAAAGTTGATTTTAAGCACCTATTGGTTTCGTTTAAAGAATCCCTCATCAAAAAAAAATTATTCCTTGATGAGTTTTTTGATTTTGGAAAAATAGAAATGACATCTAACGCAGTCTTTTATGAAGGGAATGCCTACAAAAAAATTATTTTCTGCGAAGGTGCAAAAGCCATCTTTAACCCTTATTTCAATTACTTGCCTTTTTCTCCTACTAAAGGAGAATTATTATTAGTAAAAATAAAGGGGTTGCAAGCAAGTAAAATCCTAAAAAACAAAATCTATATCGTCCCTTTGGGAGAAGATCTCTATTGGGTTGGCTCGACGAATAGCTTTGACTACGAAGGTGCTATGCCAACAAAAGAACAAAAGGAATATTTGGAAAAGACCTTATCTGAAATACTTAAAGTCCCATTTGAAATAATCGCTCATAGGGCAGGAATCCGACCTACGGTTGCTGATAAAAGGCCCTTTTTGGGTGTTCACTCCAAGCATCGGGACATTGCTATTTTCAATGGGTTGGGCACAAAGGGTGCTTCCTTAGGGCCATTTTTCGCAAAACAAATGGTCGAGCATTTATTAGGTGAATCGAAACTTGATCAGGAAGTAGATATCAATCGATTTAAAGAAAGCCAAAGGCTTATTTCATGAAAAGAGGACCAAGGTTGTTTCACATTGACTTCGATCCCATGATCGTCATACATATGAACTTAATTGGGAAATGCCTTTTTGGAAAGTAAGAATATAACTTTCATTGAACCATTTAGCGAATCATCATTACTCTTCCGTTCTGAGCAAATCCTGCCTACGGTTTCATGAATAAATTTTTGTTTTAAAAAAAATCATATTTATTCTTTTTGGTATGGTTTTCTTTTCTATCTTTGCCATGCGAAAATAATTTTTTAGTCCCGATTTAGCCAAATTCATATCTTTTACAATGGTTCTGCCGAACTGTTGTTTTCTTACTTTTTAATTCTGCGTTAGAGTTTCTTACCTGTGGCAACAAAATGCCCAAACTTTTCTATTCTCAAGTCCAAGCATTTTTCTGAATTGTAAACCGACTAAACTTTAAGACATTGAAACTGACTATGCTCTGTGCTTTCCTTCTGGTACTCTGTATCCAGATTGAAGCAAAAAACATCTACGTAGTACAAAACGCAACTGGTAATGGAACCTCATGGTCTGAGGCAACAAGTTCTTTAACACAGGCACTTCAATTGGCTGAAACTGGTGACCAAATTTGGGTTGCTAAAGGTATTTACAGCCCTTCTTCTACTGCGAACAGAGATGATAGTTTTATCATTCCTGATGGTGTTCAAGTTTATGGTGGGTTCATAGGAACGGAAACTGAATTAAATCAAAGGGATGTAAAAAACAATCCTACTATATTATCTGGTGAAATAGGCAAGCCTGGAATAGCAGATAATTCATATACAATAGTTTACTTTGAAAATGCTGGCGAACAAACTATTCTTGATGGTTTTACTCTTACCGCAGGGAATGCAAATGGAGAATTAGAAGAAGGAAATCCAGCGAGATGTGGAGGAGCAGTTTACATAAATGGTGAAAATATTGTTTCTAAACCAGTTATTTCCAACTGTATGTTTCTTGAGAATTTTGGGAGGGACGGAGCAGCAGTTTACAACAATGGAAGGAAAAATGGAGAGAGCAGTCCAAAATTTGTGAATTGTTCATTTCTTAATAATGAAGCTGGGTTAGACGGAGGTGCTGTTTATAATGATGGAAGGTTCAGTGGTAAAAGCATCCCCTCATTTGTTAATTGCCACTTTGAAAGGAACATGGGAACATATGGAGGAGCTATTTGTAATGCAACTGAATCAGGCGTTTGCAATCTTATCCTAACCAACTGCTCGTTTATAGAGAATGCAGCATATTTGAGAGGGGGAGCAGTTTTTAGCTTGAACGGAGACGAAAGGTGCTATCTTGAAATGTCAGACTGCCAATTTGAAAAAAACTTCCCCGACGATCAAAATATGATTTTCACCAGTACATCCGGACGCAGTGATGCTTATAAGATTGCTGGCTCAAAACCATAGAAATAATCTCGATTTAAACTTTTTCATTCAGCATAAAGCAAACTAAACCAACTTTATTCTTTTGTCTTAGACTCACTGGCAATGTTTTATTATTTCCTCTACACGAATAAACCTTTAAAGGGTGTTTGAACAAAATTTTAGCTCAAACACCCTTTTTTTATGCTTGCTTATCCGCAAGCTTCGACCTAAGGTTTTTTCCTAACAATTCAAATTAGAATACAGACCAAAATAAACAAGAAATAAATCAAAGAAATAAAAAGTAAAATTGCTTGAGGAAAGATTGAATGAAATGAAGCAATGGAAAAGATGTGTGATATTATAAATCTTTATATTAATTCAGCACCCTAGTTACATTTACGGTATAGCCTGCAAAAACTCCAGCTCCATTGGTCACGTTGCTATAAGAGCCATCAAATCTTAAAGAGTAGCCGCCGCTTTCAGGTTTGTCGATCAAGTTCAGGTAATGCCGATAATATGCATCTGAAACAGTCCGCATTTCTATCGTAAATTCGCCCCTTTCGTATTTTTTTTCATCATAGCTATAGTGGCCTGTAAAATTTAATTGAATATTTTCACCATTAAATTTCTTATCTTCAAGTATAAAACTCGGATAGTCTTTAAATTGCTGAACGTTAATTGATTTAGTTGTACATTCAATAAATAAATTCTTATCAGTATTGAGAAGTGTTGTATCTGTTTTGGGTTGCCCGTTCTCCCCTATTCTGTGTGAAATCAGTTCTTGCCCGAATATCAAATGGTAATAGTTTTCATGTTCTACTGGGTCATTTAAAGTCACAGAAATATCAAACTGAATTTCCGATACTCCGGTTTCATCGTTAACAACGGTATTAGTATTACCAATAGCTACTTCTTCGAGGTCTACAGCCAGAGGGATGCTTGTTGAAGCTGTTACAGGCTTATAGCCTGGCACTTCAATGCTTAACATGTAAACTTCTCCTACGATAGGATTAAAATCAACTGTTTTATAAAAAGATTGAGTAAAATGAGGAACGAAAACCAAAGTATTGATGAATTCAAAGTCATCACCTGAAAATAGGGTGACAACAGCATTTTCAACATAAGGATTTTCCTTTTCTGAACGAAGGTTGGATTCAGTTACATAAACGATCAAGTCTTGATTATCAGAAAAATAACTTTGGACTACAAGTTTTGTATCACCCTCAATTTCAATAGGGACTTCACATGAAGTAATTGATACTGCAAATGAGAATATTACTAGTATTATAAGGTAGTCACGCCGCATAGTGCAAAGTTGTAAAAACTAATGGGAATTGGGTAAAGATCGTTAATATATTTGGCAAATAGAAGTTTATGCCCAATATTTTTAGTATGGAATACAAAGCAAAAATGCCATACGTTGTGTGCATTTCAAAAACAATCAACGAATATGCACAGCAGAATGCTACATTTATTCATAAGTACAATAAAATTACCTCGGTGGTTATTATGTTCTGTTTTCCAAGTTTACTTTTGCCGACCAAAGACAGAATATATAATTTAAAGGTAACTATTCAGCAAGGTTGTTTTTCAAGAGAGGGAAAGAAGAAAAAATAGAATTTTCCTTCTTTCCCTCTCTAAACTGAACAGTTGCAATTTAAGCAAAAAACATAATTGAATATGGCTAAGATTTTACAGCTCAGGGAAGCACTCAAAGAGGCAATGTCAGAAGAAATGAGAAGAGACCCCAATGTTTTTCTAATGGGGGAAGAGGTAGCCGAATACAATGGGGCCTACAAAGTAAGTAAAGGTATGTTAGAGGAATTCGGCGCCAAGAGAGTTATTGATACTCCTATTGCGGAGTTGGGCTTTGCTGGCATTGGGGTTGGGGCAGCGATGAATGGATTGAGACCAATCGTAGAATTCATGACGTGGAACTTCGCAGTTTTAGCCTTTGACCAAATAGTCAACAATGCCGCAAAAACCCTTGCTCAGTCTGCTGGTGATTTTTCCTGCCCCATTGTATTCAGAGGACCATCTGGTTCTGCCGGTCAATTGGCCCAACAGCATTCTCAAACTTTTGAAAGTTGGCTTGGCAACTGCCCCGGTCTAAAAGTTATCTCGTGCATAGACCCCGCAGACGCCAAAGGGCTATTAAAATCTGCCATCCGGGATAATGACCCTGTTTGTATGATGGAATCAGAAATCTTGTATGGATATAAAGGAGACGTGCCCGATGGAGAATATTTAGTTCCGATAGGGAAAGCAAAAGTTTGCCAAGAAGGAACCGACGTTACGATTGTTTCATTTAATAAGATGATTTTGGAGTCATTAAAAGCAGCAGAAGAGTTATCAGGCATGGGCATTTCAGCTGAAGTCATCGACCTTCGCACTATTCGTCCCTTAGATTATCAAACGTTGGTTGATTCTGTAAAGAAAACAAATCGGATGGTAGTGGTTGATGAATCGTGGCCACTGTATGGCGTTTCGGCAGAAATTGCATACGAAGTTCAAAAATATGCTTTTGATTATCTCGATGCCCCCGTCACAAGAGTTAATTCCGCAGACACGTCCCTATCCTATGCACCTACATTTGTAGAGGAATATTTGCCTAATCCGACAAAAATAATCAAGGCGGTTAAGGATGTGATGTATGTCAATGCCTGATTTAATTTTGGCTAATTGTGCCTCTTTTAAAACCTACTTCCAATGAGTGTCAAAAAGAAAATAGTCGTATTGACCGGAGCCGGTATGAGTGCCGAAAGCGGTATTAGTACTTTTCGAGATGCCAATGGCCTCTGGGAAAACCATGACATTATGGACGTAGCCTCTTATCAAGGTTGGTTAAACAACAAGGAATTAGTTCTCAAATTTTACAATGACCGTCGGCGTCAGTTAAAGGAGGTACGACCAAATGCAGGACACATTGGTCTGGTGGAATTAGAATCGAAATTTGATGTCACTATCATTACGCAAAATGTTGACGACCTTCATGAGCGGGCAGGAAGTAAAAAAATCATTCATTTGCATGGTGAATTGACTAAATCACGAAGTACAACTGATGAACGCTTAATCTATAAATGCGATGGAGATATAAGAGTTGGGGATCGGTGCGAAAGAGGTAGCCAGCTCCGCCCCCATATAGTATGGTTTGGGGAAATGGTTCCAATGCTTAATACTGCGGCTCAGATAGTAGAGAAAACGGATATGGTAATCATCATTGGAACATCTATGCAAGTGTATCCTGCTGCTGGACTGGTTGATTATGCACCTTATGGGATTCCCACTTATTATATTGATCCAAAACCATCTATCAATCGGGAATTGAATTTGCAAAAAAACCTTACTGTTATAGCTGAACCTGCCACATCAGGCGTTAAAAAACTATTGGCCGAATTGATGTGATTAAATGCAAAAAAGGTGTGTTGCTATCCTCAACAACACACCCGAAACAGTCTATGAGAAAACGTTGTGTAGTAAATTGTTAGGGGGAAGTGTTTGAAATCAAACACTTCCCTTTATATATTTTTTAGCCGCATTTAGAATAACCACAGCTCTTGCAAGTCAGGCAACCTTCCTTATAGATCAACCCATCTGGGTCGCTACAAGAAGGACAAGCTTCTTTAACGGCTTTGGTGCCATCTGGCACAAATTTCTTCAAAGCCCTGACGACCCCATTTTTCCAAGTATTGATATGCTCTTGCTCGACATTGAGTCCAGCTACCAAATTGATGACATAAATAAGTGGCATGCCGTGCCGCAATGTTCCTGAAATTAATTTGGCGTAATTCCAATATTCTTTGTCAAATGAACGAGATAACCCTTCCATGGTTATTTTGTAACCCTCTTTGTCCTTGAATTGGAAATCATAACGATTCTCTCCATTCTCATCTTTTTCTTTAATGACCCAGCCATTTGTTACGTACATCGGAAGCATAAAGATATCCTCAGCCCGACCAGTAAAAATCTCATAAGGGCGGCCATCGAGCAAACCGATAAAAGCCATCCATTTTTCATGGTTGTTTTGAAAACGAATGATTTCTGCCTCCAATTTTTTAGGGCGCTTTGGAGCAAGTGTAGTAGTGAAGATAGATACTTCCTCTGTCCCAACAGTTTGTTTGCCTTCCTGTTTTTTCTCTTTTTCATCAGAAGAAACCAAGACTCCCGACCTAGAACCATCCCTGTAAATGGTACATCCTTTACAGCCTGATTCCCAGGCAGTTTTGTATATATCTTTCACCAATTCTACTGATGTCTCATTCGGTATATTGACAGTTACACTGATACTGTGATCCACCCATTTCTGGATAGAACCTTGCATTTTCACTTTTTGAACCCAATCAACATCATTGGCGGTTGCTTTGTGATAAGGTGAAGCCTCCACCAGTTTTGCCATACCTTCTGCATCCAATTTTTTAACCTCTTCCAAATTATGGCCATTGGCTTCCAACCATGTTTCAAATTTGTGATGGAAAACATTGTACTCTTCCCAGTGGTCGCCCACTTCATCCACAAAAGTTACATTGACTTCCTTGTCGTTCGGGTTAACCTTCCTTCTCCTTTTGTAGGCAATCATAAAAGCAGGTTCAATGCCTGAAGTTGTTTGGCACATCAAACTCGTAGTACCGGTAGGAGCTATAGTTAGCAAGGCAATATTTCTCCGGCCATATTTTACCATATCATCGTAAAGCGCCGGATCGGCCTCTTTAAGCCGTAGGATAAACGGGTTTTTCATTTCCCTTCGGGGATCAAAGATTTTGAAAGCGCCCCGGTCTTTTGCCAAATCAACAGATGAACGATAAGCGTTCACAGCAAGGGTCTGATGAACTTTAGTGGAAAATTCAATGCCCTCATCACTGCCATAACGAATACCCAAAGCCGCCAACATATCGCCTTCCGCAGTAATTCCAACACCAGTGCGCCGTCCCTCTTCGCAAGTCTTTCTTATTTTCTGCCACAGACGGAATTCCGTTTGACGTATTTCATCGGGCTCTGGATCAAATTGGATTTTATCCAAAATCTTATCAATTTTCTCCAACTCCATGTCAATGATGTCATCCATCATCCGCTGAGCCAATTGCACGTGCTTGGAGAATTTCTCAAAATTGAAACTCGCTTTTTTTGTAAATGGTTGATCGACATAACTGTACAGATTGATAGCCAGCAATCGGCAACTATCATAAGGGCAAAGGGGTATTTCACCACAAGGGTTGGTTGAAATCGTTTTGTAGCCAAGATCGGAATAGCAATCAGGCACTGACTCCCGGATAACAGTATCCCAAAACAGTACGCCAGGTTCAGCTGACTTCCATGCATTGTATATGATCTTGTCCCATAATTTTGATGCGTCTGTTGTTGTCTTATAAGAAGGATTTGGAGAATCGACAGGAAATTGTTGCTCGTACTGATCACCAGTCAGCGCAGCACGCATGAAATCATCATCTATCCGCACGGAAACATTTGCTCCAGTCACTTTACCAGCAGTCATTTTTGCATCTATAAAATCCTCAGCATCAGGGTGTTTTATAGAAACCGTGAGCATCAATGCACCGCGCCGCCCATCTTGGGCTACTTCCCGGGTACTGTTGGAATACCGTTCCATAAAAGGCGCCAAACCTGTGGAAGAAAGGGCACTGTTGAGGACAGGACTGCCCTTGGGGCGGATATGCGAAAGGTCATGCCCCACCCCTCCCCTGCGTTTCATCAACTGTACTTGCTCTTCGTCAGTCCGAATGATGCCACCATATGAATCGGCATTATTTCCAATAACAAAACAATTAGAAAGTGAGGAAGCTTGCAAATTATTGCCTATCCCTGACATTGGGCCGCCTTGAGGAACAATGTATTTGAAATCCTTCAAGAGCTCATACATTTCCTTTTCCTTAATAGGGTTGGGATATTTTTTCTCGATTCTGGCAAGCTCAGATGCTATCCTACGGTGCATCTGGTCAGGCGAATTTTCATAGATTTTTCCTGATGAATCTTTGAGGGCATATTTGTTTACCCAGACATTGGCAGCCAGTTCATCTCCTTTAAAGTATTTAGTAGATGCTTTCAGAGCCTCTTGGAAAGTATAGGATTTCTTGGTTGCCTCCCTTTTTGCTTTAAGGGATTTTTTTTCTTTAATAACTAAAGTCTCCATGGTCGATAAACGGATTTTATAGTGTTACATGATGGATTATATTCCAAATGGCATATAGGTGACCTAACCAATTGCCAGTTGGACTGTTGCACCTGCCCCTGCTCCCTGTTTTAATTTCAACAAGGAGCAGAAGGATAGGAACAAGTGCCTTACTCCATAGTATCAATCAGTTAATTCTTTGTATGATTCTGGGAAGGATGGTGACCCCTAGACGGAATTAGATCTTCCCCCTTTGTCCGTCAGTGATATGGATAGTTGTGATTAGCAAACGGATGTCTGTTTGTCAGCACGAAAGTAATGCCTGTTTGCGGATTTTAACCATAGAGTTTTCCACACAATGTGGAAAACTTATTTAAAACGTTGGGAATCAAAGGGTTGGTTTTTTTCAACAGTTTCCCAAAATGTGGAAAACTCAATGTGGAAAACTTTTTATCCTGTAAACAAATAAATGATATTATTATACTCAAAACAACTAACAGACTGAATATCAAATAAGTTTGTATGGGTAAATTAGACAGTATAACAAATTTGGTGTTGGAAAGAATATTCACTTTTACCAATGAAGTTCAAAACAAGTTTTTCCGCTGAAAGTACCATGCGAGTACCAAACTGCCCACGAGGGAAATCACAATGATTACAAAAAAGGAGACGATGGATCCATCGTTTAATGGCAAGGCTACGTTCATACCCATGAAGGATGCAACTAAGGTAGGCACCATGAGAATGATGGTAATTGTCGTAAGGCTTTTAATGGTCAAATTAAGATTGTTTGAAATAATAGAACCATATGCATCCATAGTACCATTGAGGATATTGGTGTACATATTTGCCATTTGGAGCGCCTGACTATTATCAATAATGATGTCTTCAAATAAATCTGTTTTTTCCTCATCTTTTCCCAAATTCAAAAAATCGGTGCGCTTCATTTTCATTTTCAACAACTCGTTGTCGCTTATGGAAGAAACAAAATAAACCAAGCTTTTTTCAATACTCAGCAACTGCTTCAGTTCACTGCTCCGACTGCTGTGATAGAGTTCTTTCTCTATCAGGTTGCGTTTCTGGTTGAGTTGTTTCAAACAGTTCAAAAACCTGTAAACAGTATGCTCAAACACTTGCAGCACAAACAGCTGCTCGTCTTCCGGGTCAAAATTTTTGACCTTATTATCTAAAAACAAATTGAGTACAGGGTTATCATGTGAAGTGATGGTAATGACGTGGTCAATTGTCAAAATGAGGCCAATGGGAGAGGTAATGAATATGGCATCAATATCTTCTTCAAAAGGGTTTAGAATAGGTGTGCTAAGGATAATGACCCGGTTTTCCTCATCTCTTTCATAGCGGGCACGTTCATCAATATCCAAGGGGTCAGTAAGGAAATCAAGAGGAATATCAAATTGCTGGGCGATCTCCTCTAATTCTTCAGGTGTAAAAGGGGGGGAAATATTCGCCCAACAAGCCGTCCCTGGCTCGTTCAGCTCTATTAACTTACCCTTTTCCCTGTTATAATATTTAACCACTTCCTATTGATTTATATTTTCGTTTGCAAGGCCGCAAACATACTCAATATCAAGCGAAGCAGTGAAAGGTATTTGTGGATAAGGGATTAAAATTTCAGCCTGGTTGAGATTGGAGTTTTTTTACAAAATACTCAAAAACGGGTTTAGCACTTTCAACATCAGCTAAGCACCAGCGAGGCATCAAACCTTCCCTAATGCAGAAATAATCAGAGATAATATCTGCCTGCTGTTCCAGGTTGAAATTTTCAAAACCTCCACCCGATGCTTTAACATCTGCCAAAACCTGCAATCCGCCATAATTATACCCAAGATCCGTCCGTTGAGCCAAAAGGGCCCATGGTATATAAACTCCTCCAATACTTTGAAACTGCCACACATGCATCATTTCGTGAATGAAAATGTCAGGTCTAAACTGCCCCCAACTATTTACAGTATAAAAACTTACATATAACAAATGATGTTTTTTGCAGGCGATATTTGCTGTCTCATCAACTCGGACTCGGTCATAGTTAATGGAATCCCCAAAAACAGTACGAGCCGTTTGAATTTCTTCTTTCGTTAATGGCCGGGTTTTCCATTTGCTCCAATCCATCAACGTCTCATAAATTTCCGGAACGGCCAGCACATCCAAGGAATAAAACAGTAACTCGATCCACCATTGGGCATACTTGTTCATGGGCAAGAAAACTTTTGTTCCGGTGCTTCCCATAACTCCCATCGATAGATGTTTTGTTAAACGCAAAAGCCTGCTGGGCAAAAACTGTATCGCATGCCTTGACCTAATCAAAGTACCTTTTATTTTAATGGCGAATGACATGGAATCTATTTTGAATGCCGACGGCTACTCTTCGGGTTAATATTCTGCATTCACAAAAATGCACTTTAGTCCTTAGTTTTTCCTTTAAAATCCTCCCAAAGTCTTTTGTGTTTTTACCTTGAATTTTATTTTTGCGCCCTAATCTGATAGCCTTTGAGCATTAGTGTTCAAATAATCATTCTTACCGGGCTAACCCTTAATTGATTATGGATATAAAAATTAAAGATTTAACTAAAAGCTATGGCGTCCAAAAAGCAGTGGATAATATCTCATTTGAAGTAAAAACAGGTGAGATACTTGGTTTTCTTGGCCCAAACGGTGCAGGGAAAACAACCACCATGAAAATAATCACCGGTTATATTGAAGGCGAAACAGGCGATGTGACCATTGGTGGAAAATCGGTGAAAACAGGGGAAACCAAAGGCCATATCGGTTACCTCCCCGAACATAACCCGCTCTATCTGGAAATGCCAGTAATAGATTATCTCGGTTTCTGCGCTTCTATTCAAGGAATGAACAAAGAGGCCATTCCAGATAGAACGAGAGAGATGGTGAGGGTGTGCGGCCTGAATGCCGAAAAGCACAAAAAAATAGGTGAACTCTCAAAAGGATTCCGTCAACGGGTCGGACTTGCGCAAGCCATGATCCACGACCCTGAAATCCTTATCCTCGATGAACCTACCACCGGCCTCGACCCAAACCAGATCGTTGAGATAAGGGAATTGATCAAAAACATTGGCCAACAAAAAACGGTCATCCTCAGTACCCACATCCTTCCTGAAGTAGAGGCTACCTGTGACCGCATCCTTATTATCAATAAGGGAAAAATAGTAGCAGATGGCACAGCAGCTACCTTGCGAAAAACAGCTCAAGGCAAACAAGTACTGCATGTCCGCATTGAAGACGCAGATGTCAACACTATTTTTGGAAAATTGAGTGAATTACCTTCTGTTGCTATGGTTGACATCCTTGATGCAGCCAATAACCGCTTCGAAGTACAGAGTGCAGAAGACGCCATCTCCAACCGAGATGTCTTCGATCTATGCGTAAAAAACAAATGGGCATTAACCGAAATCATCCCGTTTGAAACAAGACTGGAAGACATCTTCCGTGACCTAACTCTAAATTAATAATAAGAGAATGATTGGATGAGGGAATGATTGAATGTCGTTCCCTCATCCAATCTTTCTCTCATCCAATCATTCTCTCATTGATATGAATCCAACTTGGGTAATTGCAAAACGTGAACTGAACAGTTATTTCGACTCGTTGGTTGCTTACATCCTTTTGATAGTGTTCCTTGGCTTTACCGGCTATTTTACATGGCTGGGCGTGGCCGATATTTTTTTTAGGAAACAAGTTGACCTGCAAGTATTTTTCAGCATCGCTCAATGGACTTTGCTGGTTTTCATCCCAGCTATTACCATGCGGCAATTTGCGGAAGAGAAAAGGACGGGCACCATTGAGTTGCTCTTGACAAAAAATGTAACAGACAGACAGGTAGTATTGGGCAAATTCCTTTCATGCTTGCTTATGGTGGCCATCGCTTTGGCCTTTACCCTACCCTACTACTATTCCGTCGCCCAATTGGGGAACATAGACCACGGGGCTACCATATCAGGGTACTTTGGCCTCTTGCTTTTGAGTGCCACATTTATCAGCATTGGCCTCTTTGCGAGCAGCATATCCAATAATCAAATTGTAGCCTTCCTGCTGGGACTGCTTATTTGTTTTTTCTTCCATTTAATGTTTAACATCATCGGGAGCGGCCTTACAGGATGGCTCGGCAACCTGGTCAGCATGTTTAGCACTTCTGACCATTACTACTCTATTTCAAGAGGCGTTTTGGATACCAAGGACATCATTTACTTTGCCTCGGTCATTATATTTGGATTGGCCTTAGCAGAGTACAATATTTCGAAGAGGAAATAGCCAGTTGGCAGTTGATTAGAGTATGATTTCTTAGATTCGAAAAAAATAAAGAAGTTGATTTTGACCAAATTGATAAAATGAAAAAGACAACCACCTTTACCATATTACTTATTGCAGGCATTTTGTTATTGCTCAATGTTTTGTCTCAAAATTTCTTCCATCGCTTTGACCTTACTGCTGACAAGCAATTCACGCTCAGTAATGCAACTAAGGACATTCTGACCGATCTGGAAAACCCAGTCACAGTGACCGCTTATTTCTCTGAAGATTTGCCACCTGATTTACAGAAACTCCGTAAAGACTTTCAGGAAATGCTGGTGGAGTACCGCAACACTTCAAAGAACATGGTTGACTACCAGTTCATTGACCCCAATGCAAGTCCCGAAAAAGAACAAGAAGCTGGCCAAAGCGGCATCCGACCAGTGATGATAAACATTCGGGAAAAAGATCAAAGCAAACAGCAGAAAGCCTACCTCGGTGCTATCCTAAAAATGGGTGAACAGCAAGAGGTCATTCCAGTAATTGCCACGGGCAGCGGAATGGAATATTCGCTCAGCACCAGTATTAAAAAAATGGCCGTCGTTAACAAACCTGCCATCGGCATAGTGCAAGGTCATGGCGAGCCCTCTTTACAGGAATTGGGGCAAGTCTATCAATCATTGAGCATATTATATTCCATCGAACCTGTCGATCTTGGTGCGGATGACCTAAGCCGATTCAAGGCCATTGCGATGGTAGCACCCAAAGACAGCATACCACCCGGTCATTTTACCAATTTGGATACCTATTTGAGTGGAGGAGGAAGCCTCTTCCTTGGCGTGAACAGAGTGGAAGGTAATCTGCAAAACCAAACTGGTTCTGTCGTGACTACGGGACTTGAAACATGGTTGGCAGGAAAAGGCATTACGGTCGAACCGTCGTTCATTTTGGACGCCCAGTGTGGTTCAGTGACCGTTCAACAACAACAAGGGTTTTTTATGATGAATACGCCAGTACAATTCCCTTATTTACCTTTAATAAGCCAATTTCCTGAACACCCTATCACAAATGGTTTAGAACAAGTCATATTGCCGTTTGCCAGTCCGGTCAATTATTCTGGGAATGGAACATTCACCCCCTTCTTAACATCATCTGGCAAATCAGCCTCCTCCCCTGCCCCGACTACATTTGATGTGGTCAATAAAAAATGGACAGCTAACGATTTTACTATGTCCAACCTCCCCATCGGAGGCATCATTGAGGCTACAGGTTCAGGAAAGATAATTGTGATAGGCGATGGAGATTTTCCAGTCACCGGGCAAGGCCGTGGCCAAAGTCAGGACAATATCAGCTTGATGGTCAACTCCATCGACTTCCTCAGCGACGATACAGGCTTGATCGAACTCCGCACGAAGGGCGTGGCAACCCGCCCTATTTCTGATGAATACATCGGTGATGACAATGCAGGCAAGCGGAACACCATGAAATACCTGAATTTTGGCCTGCCCATTTTGCTTGTAATCCTCTATGGTTTTTTTCGTTCTCAAAAACAGCGCAGTCTCCGAATGCGCAGATTGCAAGAGGATTATTCATAAGGGGATTTGAGTAATGAGGTATTATTTCAACATCCTGCTCAATTCCCTAATTCCCTAATTCCCAATTTATGCCCGAAGCCTACCTTTACGACGCCATCCGCACCCCAAGGGGAAAAGGCAAACCCGGTGGTGCCCTTTACGAAGTCAAGCCCATTGACCTGCTCGGTGCATGCCTTTCTGCTATAAAAAAAAGGAACAATTTAAAAGTAAAAGAAATTGAAGACCTCATTATCGGATGCGTTACACCCGTCAAAAACCAGGGGCATAATATTGCAAAAGCAGCATTGCTATACAGAGGTTGGCCAGATAGCATCGGCGGATTTCAAATAAACCGTTTTGGTGCATCTGGATTGGAAGCAGTGAATTTGGCCGCTATGAAAGTAACATCTGGGTGGGAAGAATTGGTGCTGGCAGGCGGTGTGGAAAGTATGAGCCGAACACCTATTGGGCAGGACGGAGGGCCATTAACACACGATCCGGAAGTTATTAATAAAATTGGCTACATCCCTCAGGGAGTTGCTGCTGACCTTATCGCCAGTCTTGAATTTTTCAAAAGGGATGACTTGGACCGATATGCTCACCGAAGCCACCAACGTGCAAATGCTGCTTGGCAAAATGGCCATTTCAAAAAATCAATTGTGCCAATACTCGACAGGAACGGCCTTACCATTTTAGAAAATGATGAAGTGATACGGCCAGATTCTTCCTTTGAGGCAATCACAGCTTTGCCCCCCGCATTTGAGGATGTAGCAAAAAGTGGCTTCGATGAATTGGCTATTAAAATGTATCCCCAAATTGAAAAAATCTTTCACTTACACACCGCGGGAAATTCTTCTGCATTGGCAGATGGAGCATCGCTCGTTTTGGTCGGGTCAAAAGAAATAGGCCAAAAACTTGGTTTAAAGCCAAGGGCAAAATTTATTTCCGTAGCCAATGTCAGCACAGAGCCAACTATCAGCTTGACTGGCGCTGCTCCTGCTGCCTTGAAAGCCTTACGTCGGGCAGATATGCTGCCTACCGATATAGATCTGTGGGAAATGAACGAGTCCTTTGCTTCAGCTGTGATGAAATTTCAAAAAGACCTCGACATCGATCCTTCTATTTTGAATGTCAATGGTGGCGCAATCGCTATGGGACACCCGTTAGGTGCTACGGGTGCAATGCTCCTGGGAACTTTATTGGATGAATTGGAACGGAGGGATTTGAATACTGGGTTGGTGGCTTTAAGTGCGAGTGGAGGTATGGGCGTTGCGACTATTATTGAAAGGGTGTAAATAGAAAATAAAAAATGGAAGACATCAGTTTTGATTGTCTTCCATTTTTTTCAAAAATGTATACTACTGAATCTCATTTTACTTTTTAAACAAATGGATTAAGTAAGCAATAACTGGAATCGTCAAACTCATTCCCACTAAATCAGCAGGTACTATTTCACCCCATACAAAATAGATAAAAGCAAAACCCACCAACGCCAATCCGAATGCATGTTTCATCGCTTTAAAGTAATTAGTCTTATTAAATGGGAAACGGCGGATTTTTACTGGAATAGCCCCTTGTCCAGTTGCCATCCCCACTTCCGTCTGCATTCCTCTAACAAATACAACCCCCATCGTTATCATGATTAATGCAAATAAGAACATTGCCCATTCGCCCATGGTAGGAATAGCTGCCGTGCCCGGAGGTGGACATGTAGAATAATATACATTATCAACGAAGAACCTTGCTGAACCGGGCGGGTTGGCAGAAAGGATCAGTTGTGCAATATTGTCCCTATTCTGAAGGTTGATAAAGTTTGCTAATGGAATGTAATAGGTCACCCATTCTTCTTGTGGTGGGTTATCGAAAACGATTTCCTCCTCCGTATCATCTCCTCCTCCGAATGATTGATCCGCGCCGAAATCCACTAATTTCACCCTGAATGTGGAAGCATTATCGATCCAAACATCAATATTGAATGCCATCATACCAGACGCATCAATTAGATTCGCACCTGTTGTTTCTATTCCTAAAAAATTAACATTTTCATATAGCTTGGTATCATTCCCCGCTATTTGAAGATCAGTCAAGGAAGCTGCCGACCAAGGAGTCAACCACGTATCTACAGGCACATCAGTATAGGAATTACTGAACATGGAGATCACATTTCCCGGATTGCAAGTTGGGTCAGGGGCTGCAACGGTAGGATCTTGACCAATTGGAGGTGCCATGCAGTTGGCATCACAACTGTTCCAGCCGAAAGTAAGAGTTTGAGGTGTACCTGTGACGTCAATATACCTATTCGTAAAACCGAAATTGGTAACAGTACAAGGATCACCTGGGCTGAACATCTCTTCCCCTTCTTGTCTGAAGAATTTATATTCATTATCACCTCCTGGCATAAGAACAGTAGCACAATAAATACCATCACCATCGGGGTCAGTCACAAAATTACAGTTGGCACACCAGCCGTTGAAACTACCAAATACAGATGGAGCAGTGGCGGAAGGTAAACAAGTAAGGTCTACGCATAAGGTTATATCTGCCGAGGCAGGAGGTGCAGCGCACATTGCATCACAGCTGTTCCAACCAAAAGTAACTGTTTGGTTAACACCATTGACTACATTGATATACCTATTGGTAAAACCGAAATTGGTAACAGTGCAAGGATCGCCAGGGTTAAACATCTCTTCCCCTTCTTGTCTGAAGAATTTATATTCATTGTCACCATCGGGCATGGTAACAGTGGCACAATAAATACCGTCACCGTCGGGGTCGGTCACTGGGTTACAGTTGGCACACCAGCCATTAAAACCACCAAACACGGAAGGTGCTGTAGCAGAAGGCAAGCAGCTAAGATCCACACAAACCGTTATATCAGCATCTGCATGGACAAAGAAGGCACTTAATGAAAAGCAAAATAGTAGAACTAGTTTTTTCATGTTAGATTATAATTTGTTTGAGTCGTTTAATCATGAGAATTTAAATTACATTCCCAAATTGGATACCCGATTTACTAAATCATTGTCCAATAATACTAAGCCATTTCTTCAATAAGAAAATGACAGTTTTCTTTTACAACTCGGATTTGAATAATTGAAAAAGTTATATCCTAAAAATGATAGATAGAAATGGAAAAAAGAAAGATGGGTAAGAATGTTCAACCGGATTATAACTTGTTTCAATACATCGTAAAATTAATACCAAACACCTGATTTTGAAGAACTTAATAGGAGATACAGGCCGTCTGATGTAGCTGTGATGTATTCATTGTTATATTCATAGCCTTTTTGAGCAAACATTTACCTAATAACAGTGATTCCTCCTTCCAATATAACAGTCTTGCCATTTATCAATCTCACCTCTGCTAAAAACACATAAACCCCCAATCCAACAGGCTCTCCATCATTTTTGCCATCCCATCCAAAGGTTTGGTCATTGGGAGGAAAATCATAACTCTCGAAAACATTACCTCCCCAGCGGTCAAATATTTTTAAAAACGTAACTGATTCAACCAATCCTTCATTTGCATATATGGTAAATACGTCATTGATGCTATCATCATTGGGGGAAAAGGCATCAGGTGTAAAAACACTGGTTTTTTCTGAGACCACTAACACAATAGAGGCGTTTGCTTGGCAACCATTTTCATCAACAATCGAAATCACATATTCAGTTGTCCCAAAAGGAGTTGCCTGTGGTTCTAAACAATCTACACAACTGAGGTTATCTACTGGCGTCCATTCAATTGTTGCAATGTCGGCACTCGGTGCTATTACCACGGGACTGAGTGTTGCCGTTTCCCCTAAAAAAAGTTCAATGACAGACGGATTAAAACTCAACCCGGGAGGTACAACCCCCGTCAACAGGACTTGATCTTCATATTGGCAGCCAGAGGCATCTTCGAGTAAAATGGAATAATTTCCTGCTGCTACCAATTCAAATAAAGGATCGGTACTAAAGGTCACCCCTCCATCTATGGAATACAAGAATGGTGGCTGCCCCCCCATCACTTCAGATATTTCTATACTACCAAATGGATCATCGCAATCTGGATCAACGATCGTGATATTTGCATTTGTTATACCTCCTTGCAATACTGTGTTCGTGATTACCAAACTATCACAACCACCTTGATTTACCAAGGTAACGGTATCCAATCCCACCTCACTTACCAAGCAGGTACTATTGGTCAATACAATTTCGCTGCTCGGAACAAATGCCGTGTTTACAATGACCAAACTATCACAATTGCCCACAAGGAATACCGTAGTATCAATACCAACCTCGGACATATCGCAAGTCGAGGCAAAGAGGAAGGTTGGATTTATACCTTCGAAAATAGTGTTTGTGATAACTAAACTATCGCAGCCGTTCTGGTTCATTAAAAATAGGGTGTCGATTCCGACCTGACCTTGATCACAAGAAGTGGCTGTTAAGAATACTTCACTGCTATTAAGTAAAATGGTAGTAGTGATTACTACGCTGTCGCAAGTACTCGTCGTAAAAACTGTTGTATCCACTCCTACCATCAAAGGGTCGCACGTAGTTGCAGGTACCAATATGGTGTCTGCTGCTGAAAACGATGTAACAGTGATAACAAGGCTATCACAACCATTCTGATTTACTAAAAACAATGTATCAATTCCAACATCATTGGGGTCGCATGAAGAGGCGGTGAGAAATACCTCATCGCTATCTAATAAAGTAGTTATAGTGATCACAACGCTGTCGCAAGTGTTTGTTGAATAGACTGTCGTGTCATTGCCAACCAACATAGGGTTGCAAGTAGTTGCGGGAACAAACATGGTATCGGCATCAGATAAGGTCGTATTGGTGATAAGGAGACTATCGCAGCCATTTTGGTTTACAAAAAAAGCAGTATCAACCCCGACGTTATTCGGGTCGCAAGAGGAAGCAGTAAAAAAGAACGTATGGCTTTCGAGTAATGCAGTTGTAGTTATCACTACACTATCGCATGTGCTCGTCGTAAAAACTGTTGTATCCACTCCTACCAACAGAGGATCGCACGTGGTCGCTGGCACAAGCATCGTATCGGCTACTGACAAAATTGTATTTGTAATAATAAGGCTGTCGCACCCAAATTGATTTGTTAAAAACAAAGTATCAGTGCCTACATCATTAGGATCGCAAGAGAAGTCAGTAGTAAAGAATTCACTATTGTTCAATAAAGTAGTTGTAGTGATCACCACACTGTCGCATGTATTAGTCATGAAAACCATTGTATCCACACCAGCCAAGAGGGGGTCGCACGTGGTTGCAGGCACAAAAGTCGTATCGGCCAAAGAAAGGGAAATACTGGTAACGATGAGGCTATCACAGCCATTTTGGTTTATAAAAAATGCCGTATCAACACCAACATCATTCGGATCGCAAGAAGTAGCATTGAAAAAGAACTCATGGCTTTCCAAAAGGGTCGTTGTTGTGATCACCACACTGTCGCATGTATTAGTCATGAAAACCATTGTATCCACACCAGCCAAGAGGGGGTCGCATGTGGTTGCAGGCACAAAAGTCGTATCGGCCAAGGAAAGGGAAATACTGGTAACGATGAGGCTATCACAGCCATTTTGGTTTATAAAAAATGCTGTATCGACACCAACATCATTTGGATCGCAAGAAGTAGCATTGAAAAAGAACTCATGGCCTTCCAGCAAGGTTGTTGTGGTTATCACCACACTATCACAAGTGGCGGTAGAGATAACCATCGTATCTATTCCAACCAACAAACTGTCACAAGTCGTTACAGGAACATAAGTCGTATCCACCGGAAGGACGATCAACTCAATGGCCGTTCGGGTATTGCTGGTGCATTCAGAAATTGGTTCGATTGTTTCTGCGTAATATACTCCCGGCATGGGCGGTAGATAGGTCGTTGAATTATCCAATAGCAGAACCCCTCCTACTGCCGAATCATACCAATCTATCTCTAGTCCCGCACCGACCATTGCGCTCAATGCCGCCAAAGGTTCATTTTCACATATTTCAACATCCTGTCCTATAGGGGGGGCAATGTTAGGGCAACCACATGTAGGGGCTTGCACTTCAAATTCAACTTCACAGCCAGTTGCAGTATTTGAAACAGTAATGAGAACGTTAACACCTTGAGGAACATTATCAACCAAAAAAGAACCACCTCCATTGTCAATGACTGTTCCGGCGCTGCTGGCCACATTATTTCCATCTGTTTGTAAATCAATAAAATAATCGGCAAGCCCCATATTACAGGCAACCTCGATTATATTGTAAACGGGTACATCATTAACCGTAACGGATTCATTTGCGGCGTTGGCACATTGACCAAAATCCGGCAAAAAGAGGATGTTGTTCACGCCACTCAAGCCACTTGGATCAAACGATGGTCCGACGTCCCAAATTCCAGTAATTCCCTCATTTGACGAGGTAGGAAGTACAAAAGGGTCATCATCTTCACAAAACGGTCCGATTGGATCAAAGGAAGGATCGATCAAAGCCGCCACATCTATATCCATTGATAGAGACTCAGCACACTGACCTGGGTCGGGCATAAAATTAATAGTCACCGTACTTCCCCCTAAACCAGATGGGTCAAAAGTGGGTCCTACATCCCACATCCCAGTAAAGCCATTGACCGATGTTGTGGGAAGTAGAATGGGAGGGTCGCCTTCGCAAAATTCAGGTAGTTGTACAAACTCGGGAACATTCCCATCTGCCACAGAAATATCCATTGTAACAGAAGGGGCACATTCATCAGGGTCAGGGGTAAAAATGATGGTCGTAGTGGTTCCTCCCAAACCTTGTGGATCGAATGTAGTCCCAATATCCCATGCTCCCATAATTCCATTGTCGGATACATCAGGCAATGGAACAGGTGGATCAAGTTCACAAAGCGGCCCTATTTGAGTGAATAGCGGTGTGATGTCCAGCTCCACAGTTATATCCATCGTTTGCATGGTTGCGCATTCCCCAGCATCGGGCGTAAAAGTAATCGTAACCACATTACCACCTTGCCCATTGGGGTCGAAAGATGGCCCAACGTCCCATGTGCCTGAGACGCCGTTGTCCGATATGTTAGGAAGTGAAATGGGGGGATCAGACTCACAGAGCGGCCCGATCTGAGTAAATGAGGGCGTAATCTCTTCATTCACGGTTATATCCATCGTTTGGGTGGTCGCACATTCGCCTACATCTGGGGTGAAAGTGATGGTCACCGTGTTTCCTCCCTCCCCATTTGGGTCAAAGGTAGTACCCACATCCCATGACCCGTCAACGCCATTATTAGAAGTTGAAGGCAGGGACACCGGTGACTCCGATTCGCATAAAGGCCCGATTTGGGTAAAATTTGGCGTTAATTCTTCATTGACCACTATGTCCATCGTGGCTGACGGGGCACATTCACCGGGATTTGGGGTAAAAGTAATTGTCACCGTAGTACCACCCTGCCCAGCAGGGTCGAATGTAAATCCAATGTCCCAGGTACCAGAAATTCCATTAATAGAAGTGCCAGGCAATGTCAGTGGAGGTTCCGATTCGCACAAAGGACCAATCTGGTTAAAGGTGGGTGTCGCCCCTATGGCCACATCAATGTCCATGGTTTGGGTGGACGCACATTGGCCTGCATCTGGTGTAAAGTTGATCGTTACCGTATTCCCTCCTTGTCCTGCTGGATCAAACGTAGTGCCCACATCCCACGATCCAGTCACGCCTTCGTTTGAAGCGAAAGGCAGGGGAACTGGAGGGTCCGAGTCACATAATGGTCCTATCTGGGTAAAGGTCGGAACAACTTCTTCATCAATTACGACGTCCATTTCTGCAATGCCGCCAATACATTGGCCTGCATCGGGAGTGAAAACAGCTGTAATGGTATTCCCCCCCTGACCAGTAGGGTCAATGCTTGGTGGGCTCCAAGTCCCAGAATATCCATTGTCCGATGTGGTAGGTAAATTTATCGAGGGATCACTTTCACACAAAGGGTCTATTTGCATAAAGGTGGCAGGGTAACATCCATTGGGTAAGTCGTTGCTACAGAAAACATACTCTACCTCTATGTCGTACTCTATTTCAATAAATCCCTGAGAAATAAGGTCTTGTGGGCAATTACACCCATTGTTATTTGCCTCATCGTACCTAAAAGATGGTATGATGTCAACGCCCAATTCTTCGTTTGTTCCAATAACAGTGTTCAGGCAGGTGGTCGTTGAAGTAAAAGGAATGCCGAGTGGAAACGTACTGTTGGGGCCGTCATAAACCAAATGATCACCACTGGCCGTACAATCTCCTGTGCCAGGGTTTGCATTGTTGACAAGTCCGTCTCCTGCCACGCCGCAATCATTGCCAATTGGACAGTCATCATATAAATTGGCATATAACCCTTCCAAATATTCTTCACAACAAGCATAAGGACTGGTCAAATCAAACGTTACGCTGTTGATTGTAATAGTCAGAATCAATTCATCAACAGTCGCTCCAGCAACACAGGGAAATTCTGACTCAATGGATGGGAAATTAAATTCATATGCTTCAGAAGGTAACCAATTGGGAGGGGCACAGCAATTCCACCAGTCATTTCGATCCATTTCCGGTTCTGCATCCATTTCATTTGCACACAGCATGAACCCGCCAACAGATTGATTTCCGCCTCCAGTGCAGGCTGCACTCATTGAAGCACTCACAGTTATTTTTTTCCCTGGTTTTAATAATTCAGGATTTAATTCAAGGGGGATTTTAAGGGGTTGGACGTTAAGGGAATTTTTACTTTGGGCGTATGTTTCCCCAAATGATATTAAAAAGCACAATACCATTAATGCAATAAAAAGTTTGTTTATTTTTTTTGCTAAATACATTTTGATTTTTTATGTTTAAAGACCCCCTAGATATTGCACTAAGTTTTCTTTGTTATTTAGGCCCAATTTTTTTCTCAGCCTATACCGGCTTATTTCCACCCCCCTTACTGAAATATTCAATAACGGGGCAATATCTTTTGTGCTTAGATTAAGGCGCAGGTATGCACAGAGTTTGTGATCTTTCGGGGAAAGTTTTGGGTGTTTTTTCGCCAACCTTTTTAAAAAATTTTGGTTGGCACTATCAAAATAAATGGAAAATTGGTCCCAATTATTTTCCAAAGATTTGTCAAAATCAATTCTCCTGATTAATCTTCCAATTCCCGATTTCACTTGTTCATGATCGTGAATCTTTTCAAGCCTCTCCAATTCCGTTTTTAAGTTTTTTATCAATTCATTTTTCTGCAATTGCTGCGTAAATAATATGGCCAATTGTTCTTTAAGACGTTGCGACTCTTTCCGTTCATGTGTAATTTTCGGATCATCATAAAAACCTTTGCTATTTATTTCATTGGTATTCATCCAATTTGAAAATTGTTTAATTTTTTTGACAAGTTAAAAAAAACATCTATCCGCTCAATTTCTCCTTTTCTTTCAAAAATAGATTCACTATCGGTTAGATTTAAAAACATATTTTCTGAGGTGATTTTCACTGCCTCTTTTTTAGTTACAACTACTTCACTTTTTTCTGTTCTGTGATAAATTATCGGCACTTGGCAATAAGTAAAGGCCAATGAATTTGCGGGAACTGAAATCTTGACGCCTTCTCCTTTCAAATTAAAATAATTAAACACTTTAGGTGTTTTTAAAAATTCATCTTCCTTTAAAAGGGTCGGTCGAAAAACAATATTCCCTCTTTCAACAAAAACACCTAATTCTGCGAACCTTGCCAAAATATCTTCTTTTACTTGCCCAGTCATGCCTGGTTGTTGGGCACCTGCATGATTTGGTGTATGTGAATAAGGATCAGTTGGGAAAGCACCATATTCCTCAGGCGTTTTATTAAATCCAATGCCGTCACGAATATCGTAATAACATGCCGCCAGTTGATTAATTATCTTTTCATCGGCATTATTTTTTCCAGCATTTAAACAAGTCTCTTCGGCAGCCAATAATAATTTAGACACCATATGCCAATAAATAGAACCCAACCCTTCGTATCCAAAAAATGTCCCTGACCGACCGGTAAAAGATTGGTGATCAAACATTTTTTCAAAAATATTTAAAATGCCATTTTCTTCTTTTTTAATTAGGGCTGCATATCCCTTTATATTCAGGTCATTTAAAACATCTCTTATATCATTGGCATTTCTTATCAAACCATTAAAATGATATTTTCCGAAAACATCTTTTTCGACCAATTGCTCATTGCCATCAGATATTAACCTGACAAATAATTCCGATTTATTTGCAAATTCATCGGGGATATTATTTTTTTCCAAAAACCTGGGCAAACTGCGATCAGGATACAAGATGTAACTGTTCTGATCTTTTCTATACATCGTGCTTTGCCTTAAAGCATTTAAAACATTTAATGACTCTTCGGCAGACAAATAGCCCGAACTTAATACTGCTACTTGCCCTTCCAGCATTTCATATAAATAGCGAATGGAAATTTCTTCCGTATTTTTTATCGACATTAAATTATAGGCATGATATAGCCCATCGGGTCTGCGGTTTGCTTTTATGGAATGGTGAATATATTTTAAAGACAGTTCAAAGAAATTTAATAAATCACTTCTATTTATTTCTGCCGTTTTTTCTGAAAAACCATCTTTGTAAATACGGAAGCGATAAGTACTCCCTGCATTGCCTAAAAGGTCGAGTATTTTTTTTCTGTCTTTGTCGGAAATATTTTTGGATAGTAAATGCTGGTATTTTTGAAAGGTGGAAAAAACAGACTCGAATAAATCAACTACTTCCTCAGAAACTTGAAATAACTCTATTTTAGAATTAGCAAACAAATCCTTGCAAAACGACTGGAAGCGACACATATAATAAAGGGTCACCATCGAAACACCATTGCCGACGAGGGCGTTGTTGGCATCGTTCCATTCTGGTCGCTGGGTATTCAGCCAAATGCCACCTTCTGGAATAAAATTGGAAAATTTGGCCAAAACAGAAACAAGTAACTTTTCGGTCAAATTGACGATGCGGACAGAACCGTTTCTGTTAAATAGCAATTTTCCATCAGCGCCTATTTCTGCAACCCGTTTCCCTATTTCTTTTTCCAGTTCATTGTCAAAAACAACCGTATCGAACGGGTCGTCTAATTGTTCCTGATAGGTTTTAATGCGATAGGGCACATTGGCATAAGCAAAAATGGGCTGCGACAACATTTCCTCCAATCGGTCAGGGCAGTGGCAATGTGACACCTCCATCAATTTTTGCAAATAAATAATCTGATGGTCTCCCCAATAACCGATGTACGACCAAGGGTCATCCGGCTCTACCACTTCCCAGTCAATTCCATCACGGGTAATGCGGTAAGGGTTGTAACCATCTGGTGTAGAAGCATTTACAAATTTAGCAATCATGCTTTCGATAAAACCGGGATAGCTATACGCCAATGCTTCCCAATTTTGAAAAATGTCCCGCCAATTGCCTGCATAATATAAATTATCGGAGCCATCTTCGCTTTTCACATCAATGGTAAATTTATTCCAAGGACGGCTGGGGTCGCCGTGCCGGCGGCTAAAAATGAGTGGTAGATATTCGTAAGACAAACGGAGCAGATTTGGGTTGCCACTTTTCTCCGCTTGTTTCAATAGTTGCAGGTAATTGAACGAATCAGGGAGGTTTTCAAAAAAGCCGCTTTCATTTGCTGCTACAGTTTTATTGGAATGATGGACAAATTTATCAAAATCAGTCTTTTGCACTTGATAATTATTGACAAAGACGCCACCACGCATGATATTGAACAGCACATTGGAATAATGGCGGGCAGTCATGTCCCGATCGGCAGACAATTGCAGGCCATCGGCACAACCAACCAATCGGGTCAATTTTTTGGTGCCTGCGACAATATCTTGTTCCAGTTTTTCTGCCAACCCCTCTTTGTTCCGCAACTTGGCTAAAAGTGAAGCCACGTCCGAAGCACTCTGTTTCACCTCCGCCACCATGTACCAAACTTCTTCGGTGTCCGATGCAAGGTTGATTTTTTTATTTAAAAAATAAGCGCCTCGTTCCGCCCTAATATCTATTTCTTCCTGTGGTGAAATGCCCCTGCGGAAATCATGCAATTGTTTGGAGCTAACTAACCGCTTTGCCCCTTCCAAGCCATACGACCAAACTGTGTTACAGGTCAGCGCTTCACTCGGCTCTGCCTTATCAACGATTATGGAACTCAACAGGTAGAGGCCCAGTCCAGTTTCAGCCTCCAGTTCGTTTTTCTTGTATGCATCCACTAATGTGCTAAAGTTTGCCTGCATTGTTTGCGGCACACCGTAAGGCAATAGATTTTGAATGCCGTCCAACAGATCAACCTCAATTCCCCTATCGGAAATGTTTTTAATCCATGCCTTCCGCACGATGCCATATTTATCACTATTAAACCAACCATATTTAAACTGAAGTCCAATGCTGTCATTCACCTCTTCGAAAATCAGTTTATTCCCAGCCACATTTTTATATATATTCCTACTTATGGCATAGATGCCCTCGTAACGATCAGAAAATGGCTCCCATAAATATTCCACGCCTCCATTTGATGCTCGAACAACCGTCTTGCTGCCAGTAGTATCATGAGCATCGTGGATTTTATCATCTGTATAATATGGAAACAATGCCGTTTCTGGGTTTCTTCTCCCCGCTGTCAATCCACCTTTGCTGGAAATAAAAAGCCAATGATCGGAACTACTGACGATGCTCATAAAAAATGGAGGCATCTGGTCGTAATTGCTGATTTTGTAAAAATCTTCTTCACCGATTTTTACATATTCGCCTTTCACAGGGGCATCGCTGAACTGACCGGCCGCTGCTCCGATCTGCATTGTTTTAGATTGTATGTTGGGCGTTGTTTTTGTCATTGATTATTGTCTGTTTTTTGTTATTGCTTTGCTCCGTCCGTTGGTTTTTGCACTATTTCACTGTTGTTGCAATTGTTAAGGGCTTGTAGCTGCGTCTATCGCCCCCACCCTTCGTCAATTCTTTGTTCTTCACAAAAAACGGAACGTTCACATGCGCCCCATGTCCTTGCCCGTCCAATGCATACAGGAACAAGCGGTACGCTCCTTCTTTGGCAGGTGCTGTCATCAATACCTCTGCACCTTTGCCTTCTATCAAATCAGGGATACTTTGGGGAACAGGTTCACGGTCGCTACCATCACCGAGGTCGGTGCTTTCGGGTTTCACATCCCAGATGTAAGTAATCTTGTCACCGTCTGGATCGGTAATAGATGCCTTTACCTGATAAGATTTGCTTGGCTCTAAATACACATCCTCATACGCCGTCTTACCGTCCAATTTGACGTCTTCGAAGCGGGGAGTGCGATTGGAGGGCCATTCGCCTTTCCAAATGTAGTGCATCACATCCACGGATTCGGTTTCCTCGCCTGTCGGCAAGAACATGCCATACCATGTAGGAGTACGCACCTGTTTCTGCCCCCAGAGGAAAACATAAGATCCTACACATTGGTCTTTGTATGGCTCAATGGCCATTCGGAAACGTTCTAAATACAAATCGGCCTTAATGCTGCTGTTGATTTCAATGGGCTTGTCCCAAGCAGTTCGTCCAATTTCCCAATGACCCGTTGCCCCCCACTTGGTTACCATATAAGCACCGTCCCAGCCCGTCTCTTCAATATATTTGGGCAGGTTGACGACATCGGCATAAAACTGTACGCTTAACAGATCAATGTCAGATGCTCTCTCTTTGATTTGATCAACCAGTTCTTTATGAAGGCCAGCCGTAGTGGTAGTGGTCAAATGATGGGGATCAACTTCATGGATATATTTGGAAATCTGATTGACTGCGTCCCAGACTTTTGGATTGGTTGCATGATGGTTCAATTCGTTGCCGATGGCCCAAATAATAAGGGCAGGATGACCTTTGTACATCATTACTTCCTTTTTGATACGCTCGAACTGGTCGGCCACTGCTGCCTCATCATCATAATCAAAGCCGTGCCTTTCTTTCTCTACATTGATGCCCATGGTTACATACAGGCCATTTTTATGTGCTTCGTCGAGCACTTCCTTACCAGTTTTTCGACCATTGTCTGTACGCCAGGTGCAGAAGGAATTGCCACCATGTTCAGCCAGCTTTTCAATATTCCCAAATTCCAACCCCGCTCCGTTGATCCAAAATGGCTCGCCATTGAGGTACAATTGGTATTTGCCGTTTTCATTTTTTAGCTCCATCTTGGTTGGTTGAGGTTCTTTGGTAACGACAGCCCCATTATTTGGTTTACACTGATAAACAAATACAGCCAGAAGTAGAAAATAGAATAAATTTCGCATGTTTATTTTCATTCTAAATGGTTGAAATTCAGTCGGCTTATGCATAGAGCTAAGTGTTTTTGGAAAACACCATGATTTGGCCGAATTGATAAGGCCAACGAATGAAATAGCCAAGCCACGCACCTTGTTGGGAAATAGTTCAGAAAACAACCCTACCGAATAGATACATTGTTTGCCTGAAATCGTTTGTTAGAAAAAGCTGGGCTTGTAAAATTTCAAACCGTTCTTCCCTCAGCCCTCCCGACGAATCGGAAGGGCATTGAAGGGAATATATGTAGTGTTTATTTGTTGGGCATCAATAATTACTAATCTTCACTAATTTTTTAGAAACCGAATTTCCGTTTTCCATCCTTAAATTTAAATAATAATGTCCAGCGGAAAAATGGGTTAAATCTAATTTTTCATTTAAGGCCAAAACATCATTTATTTTTTTCGAAAAAACTATTTGGCCTAAATTATTGAAAACATTTAATTCAATATTTTGGCGATTTAATAATTCAGCCTGCACTAAAAATTGGTCGTCACTTGGGTTTGGAAAAACATTTAAATTGGAGATTAATTGTTCCTCGTTTGCCGGTGTTAAAAAAGTAAACTCTAACCAGTTTAAATTAAATTGAGGCTGTGTTATTAGCACCCGGATATGATGCACACCAGCCATCAAGTTCGCCGTTTTATTATTGGATTGCCAAGTTTGCCAACCGCCCGTTGTAGAAAAAGTCAAGGTATGGAGAAGGGTGGCTGTGCCGTCTTCTTCAATTATTTGCAATTGGACTTGGCCAGAGCCACCATCTGAGGCGTTGCGGTATCTCACATTATAAATGCCCCCTTGTGGAACACTTATAAAATAGTCCATATAATCTCCCACATCCAGAAATCCAACATTTTGGCCACCACCTACATCAGTTGTATTTTCAAGCATAACCCCTTGTTGAAAAAAATAGTCCTCTGCCTCTACCCTCCCCGGTATTGGATGGATATTGGGGATCGTATTTTCAACATCTTTCAATGTAAAAACATTTAAAGGTGTATCATCTATTGCATTAATCTGATCTCCGGAATAAGAAATTTTAATTATTTCATCGTACAAAAATTCGTGATCAACATTTAAATAAATAATTCTTTTAATGCTATTGTCTAATTCTATATTTTCAATTAAAATACTATTTCCATTTACTGTTATTTCAAAATCATTTAAAAAATTACTTATTGGACCAATTAATGGTTTATTTAAAATTAATTGCACCGTACTTTTATCAAGAGTATGAGCTGACAAAAATCCGGTTGACAAAGAATTAATAGGCGCTACTTCTACGAATTCAAGACTGCTTAAATTAAATCCGTCAGCATCTACATGAAAAACCAATTTTTTATCCTCTGTAGTCAAAATCACATTAGGTACAATAATCGTCTCCCATGATTCCCATCCACCTGTATTCGGCGTTTCAACTATTTCGGAAATAGCTGCATCACCTGCATTTATATGAAATTTTCCATCAGCTGAATTGGATGCTATCCTTGCTTTAATTTCGTACACCGCATCATTAGTAACTTCCATACTATATTGCATCCATTCGCCCTGACTCATCCAACCAACATTGTAGCCATTTGAATTAACAGCATCGTTTATAGGTTGTATATCAACTCCGTCATTTCTATATGCCCATCCTGAATTCCAGGCTGTAAAATTCCCATTCGTAACATGGTAGTTTGCCACATCCAAATCGTTATAGGCAGCCCCAAGAATGCCCATGTCAAAATCGGAGGCGTAGATGATTCCAGGTATTGAATGTTCCTGAAAAGGAATTGTCTCATCAGATTGAACTTGCCGGAACATTGCATCAATTACATCTTTTTGAAAGGTGCAATTTTCTATTTTTATTTGCTCCGCTAAATCCATTAATGCGTCAAAGGCAAATTGCTCGTTGGGGGCAGTTCCACCACTATTCCAATAATCCAAAAGGGCTTGATATTCAGGTGTTTTAGTAATGGAAAGCGGGCCCGAAATGGACTCAACTTTTTTCATGGGCCACCAAGCCCAGCCAATGTTATGGTCTTCCATCAATTTAATGGCATCCCGAAACCAAGTGTTGGAATTTTCGCCACTTTCCCCAAACCACAACGGCACATTATAATTGTCCCTAATGGTCAGCACCCATTGGATATCTTTCGTTTCATTTTCCGACCAATATTTATGCGGGGCGTAAACCATGTTGTCATCCCAAGGAGGGGTCAAACCCGTAAAATCATTGGCGAACCAATTGCCTTCGATGAAAAGAATATGCTTTGTATCGACAGAACGGATGGCCTCCGTAATGTCACCGTACAAATTGCGAAGTGCCGTTCCATTGGGTAAATTCCAGTTCACTTCGTTCAATAGATCGTACCCACCTATCCAAGGTTCGTCTTTATAGCGCTCAGCCAACCGTCTCCAAAGTTCTACTGTTTTATCCTTATTCAGCTGACTTTCCCAGAGAGATGGTTTGGTCGGATCATAATCGGAAATATCCGCATTGGCCCCTTGCCCTCCAGGTGCGCCGTGGAGGTCTAAAATCAAATACATTTCATTCTGCTTGCACCAACTCAAAAGGCTATCGGTCATTTCAAAGCCTTTGTCTATCCACGTGATTTGTCCAAGCACAGGTTCTTCCTCTATGGGCGGCGTGTATAATTTATAGTGCATGGGCAAGCGAACAGAATTGAACCCCCATGCTTTTAGCGAATCAATGTCAATTTTTCGCACATGGTTTTCCAACCACTTGTCATAAAATAAATCAGTATTCGCCTCTCCGATTAATTGCTCTATTTTATTCCTGATTTGGTACTGCGGCCCAGCAAATCCTTCTGTTTGCAACATATAACCTTCCTGCAACATCCAACCACCTAAACCCATTCCCCGCAGAATGAACATTTTCACCATTTCTCATTGACAATATTTTTTCCATCGGTTTTTAAAAAACCCTGCGCTTTTGACGCTAAATGAAATGGAATAGTCAAAAGAGAAAAGGTAATATATATAAGGACTTAAATTTCATGTTGCCAGTTATTCGATTTTGAACAATACTACCTCAATGCAAATCAGTCGCAGTATCTGCATATATTGTTTAATAAATTGGTTAATTAAAGTTCTGATGAAATAGTATTACACTATATTTAATTAAAATCAGTTTTGTAACTGTTTAGCATGGAGAGAGGAAGAAGAAAAAATGAAATTTTTTCTTCTTCCTCTCTCCTGAGGGGTAGTTGTTTTTTGAGAAAAATTTTCAATTTTTCTCAAAAAACAACTCTGCTGAATAATTACTCAGTTTTTGATGAAACGTTCAACAATGGTTACTCCATTTATGAATGCTTTGGCTAAGTAAATTCCATTTGCAAGCTGAGAGGTATTTAAAGTTGTAACACCGTCAATTAATTGTTTGTCCATGACGAGTGCTCCGACGACATCATAAATTTTAATATTCTCAACATTAAAATCGCTTTGAATGTGGAGGCTATTACTCACAGGGTTAGGGAACAGTCTTATATTACTCTTTTCAAGTTCAGTTACACTTGTGGCGATAGTAGAGAAATAAACATTGTCAATGTAAGCAACACCGGCACCAGCAGGAATGCAGGAGAAGATTAATTGTGCAATGTTACTTTTCGATGTCAGTCCTGTAAAGTCTGATAACGCAATAGAATGTGAGACCCAACTATTTTGCGTGTAATTATCAAAAATAATTTCATGCTCGGTGTCGTCACCCCCATCAAACATTCCATCAGCACCAAAGTCTACAAGCTTCACCCTAAATGTGGTTATGTTAGGTGTCCAAACATCAACATGGAAAGACTCCATCATAGAGGCATCTATGAGGTTGGCTCCCGTTGTCTCGATGCCTACAAAATCGAGGCTTGCATATTTCTTGGTATCATTTCCCGCAATTTGAATGTCACTTAAATTGGCATTTGACCAAGCCGTTTGCCAAGTGTCTACAGGTACATCGGTATAAACACCACTGAACATGGAGATTACATTCGCTTGGTCAATGGTGGGGTCAGGTGCTGCAACCATCGGTGCATCAAGCGGAGTTTGATCTCCAAAAGTGATATTATCAAAGTATATGACATTGTCTGAGGTACGTATGTCGAAGTCTGGGAAAATGACAATTTGATCATATACAATACCCTCAGCGGAAGAAAAATCAAAAGAAAGTTCCTCCCATTCATCTACTACTGTGTTAGCCACTTTTATTTCTCCCAATGATCCTGAAGTAGCATCAACCAACTTAATTCCAACGTCACTGATGACAGATTTCCAAACCATGATTGTGATGGTGCTGGTGTTGGAATTTAATGAAAATGTACCTACGCCCGCGCCGTGCATCGTCTCACATCCCGCAAATGGCTCCCCAGACTGTAGGGCAGTAAATTTGGCTACTTTATCAGAGGTGTTGGCACCAGTAGCATCTGGGTTGTCCACTATTTCAAGCGGAGGATTTGTATCATTTTCAAAAGTTGTCCAGTTCCAAGAAGCGCCATTTCCAGAAGCTTCAAAATCTATTGGGCCATTTTGTCCAATGGCAGGAACAATTGCAAATACAGTAAGAAAAGTCAGTAAAATTTTATTCATAATTTATTTTAGTTTAAGCACTAGGTGGAAATAAACAGAATAAGGAAAAATATAGAAATAAATTATCGCTCTTTTATTCCGGCGAGCTAAATACATTTCTATTTAATTCAATTTTACATTTAATTATTCCTATGCATTTGAAAATAATATTTCCTCGTTAGAAAATAATTTGAATAGACGTTAACATTCAAGAAACAGAACCTAATCCGCTATTGAAAAACCCTGATATAATCAACGATCATCCTTTGTGGAAATTCAGTTGTGGAATCAGGAGAACCGGGCCAGTTTCCTCCCACTGCCACATTGAATATGAAAAAGAAATTGTTTTGAAATTCACTTAATTCAGAGGAAGATATGTTCAAAACATGGTATTGAACATCATCCAAAAACCACTTGATCTGCGTATCGTTCCATGTAATAGAATAAACATGAAATTCATTGTGAAGCGAACTTGAAGCGTTAATTGATCCGCCATTAGAAGCATGACTGCCTGCATTTGACCAGTGAGCAGTTCCATGTAATTTATTGGGTTCGTGGCCAACAATTTCCATTATGTCGATCTCGCCACATTCGGGCCACCCGACGGTGGAAAAATTACTGCCCAGCATCCACAAGGCGGGCCAGACGCCTTGTCCTGTTGGTAGGGCAGCACGAATATCCACCCGCCCATATTTGAAATCAAATTTGTCTTTGGTTATCATTCGGGAAGAAGTATATGGAGCGCCTACGGTTTCCTCTCGGGCTTCAATGACCAAATGGCCATCCACAATAAAGGTGTTTTCTTTTTTATAAAATTGGAGTTCGTTATTTCCCCAGCCACTATTTCCAGTACCTATTTCAAAAGTCCAATCACTTAAATTAACTTCGGTGGCATCAAATTCGTCCTGCCAGATAAGATCCATATTAGGATAATTATCGGGAGTGGTATATCCACTGGTAGGAATGTTCACTACAACAGTAGTTGTATCGGGATCATCATTTACAATAGTTATCAGTGCAGTTCCTTTACCGATTGTAGCATTTCCATCTACATTAACAATTGTTATTTCAAATTCTTCGTCACTTTCAAATTCTTCATCCCCCTTTATTTGGACTTGATGGTCTTTATTTAAATTGCTTGGATCAAATACAACAGGAACATTATCGAATGGATTAAAATCAACATTCGGTTCAGCTGATATTTTGTTGGTGCTAATATATGCGGTAATTAATTGGTCACTTGGAGCACTTAATTGCAAACGGACAAAAATATTTTTATCAACATTACTTTCTTGGACGGAGAGGTCTTGAATGGAAATAGAAACGGGGTCACTTGCAGTTCCATCATCTTCTTTTGAGGAACAGGAAACCATCAAGAGTAACAAGAATAAAATAAATATATACTGATCAATTTTTATTTTGACTGACTCCATCATATTTCGATTTTAAATCATTGATTCCTAAATAATTCTGGTGGAACGTAAGAATAAAAGAGAGGGTTATAAAAAAATTAATGACACCCTCCCCATTAATGAAAATTACTTGGGTACAATCAATTATTGACTGCACCCAAGTAAAGATTTCACTGTAAATTAATTGAATATTAAATTGCGGACATAGAATGTCCCCGTATTATTATGATCACCACCTCCAATACTAATATAGATCATATCAAGATCATTCCTGTCGTAAGGTGTGCCGGTACCAGCGCCTGAATTTGGAGAATCAAGTTGGTAGGTTAAAGTAACCCATTCATCCATGGCAATAGAAGTTCCATCATTTGCATATTCATAATGATCCGTCCACCACTGTGCTGTTGCACTCTTATCTCCGAGGCCAATAATAACGCCTTTTGTTAAGGAGCCAGAATAATCATTTGTGCTTGGAATATAAA
>CBDCVJ010000055.1:0-374026 GCA_965222975.1 Saprospiraceae bacterium
CCTTTTCGAGCCTTTCGGCACAAACGGAAATGACCGCCAAGAAGTATGACAACCCCCAATGGCAGCGCATTGTCTCGGTGGATTATCATGCTGGCATGGAAGGAAAGGCCCGTGACATCATCAATGATTATTTCCAAAAAGCAGCAAAAAAGGCAGGAACTACCAGACCTGCCGCCGCCATCGAGATGAGTACCGGCCAATACGATTACATCTATATCTGGAACTTGGAAGGTGGCTTGGAAGAAATGAATTGGGAGGTCAGCCCTAACAACATAAAATGGCGGAAAGCATTGGTAGCCATCGCTGGAAGTGAGGAAAAGGCCGATGCCATTCAAGCAGAATATAGGTCCTGCATCCGCTCTGCCAAAAGTGAGTTGGGCAGAAAGCTCGATTAGTGACAGGCACTTTGACGGTTTACTTTGGTCTCCTGCTGTAAGAGGATGTTAGGAATTTAGGTTTTGAGGAAAAAGTTATTCATTTTTTGCTGAGACAAGGCGGAAAATTAGGAGTATAGCCGTAGCTACATGACTAATTTTCCAACGAAGTATCAGCGAAAAAGGGATGACTTTTTACCGAAAGCTAAATTCCTAACATCCTCTAAGGTGGAATGATTGAAATTAAATTCAACATTCCTTGCGAAAGCCTTGCCTGACCACATTCTGATTATCGCAAAACAACAAGTAGGATTTCTGGTGACCAGTCCCGAACTTGCTTCGGGATTGGTTACCTCCCTGTTGTCCAATGGAAGGCATTGGGCGTGCCCGTTGCATGCCTTTGGCAGCAGGTTTTTTCAAAAAAAAAAAAACACATAAACCATGAAAAAGGTAACCAATCATTTTCAGTCTTTCCTTCTCACTTGTTGCCTCATTTTGGCCATTGGCCAAGTGGCACAGGCAACCATTAAATACGTCAAACCAACTGTATCCGGCACGGGCGACGGCTCTTCCTGGGCCAATGCTTCCGACGACCTGCAGGCCATGATCAATGCTGCCGCTAGCGGGGGACGAGGTATGGGTCGCTACTGGTACTTACCTGCCCAGTAGGGATATCTCTGGCAACAGCTCCCCCGCCGAGCCGCGGGGACAAAACCTTCTTTATTGACAAGGATATAGAAATATACGGTGGCTTCCCTAATATCGGCGACCCAGGCATGGCCCTGAGGGACTGGAAAACCTACCCCACTATCCTTAGCGGCGACTTCAACGGGGATGATGCATCGGGACTTTCCGGCAGCGACTTGGTCAGTGACCCCTCAAGAAGTGACAATGCCAACTCGGTTGTTTTTAGCAAAAATCTCAGCAGTGCCTTTATACTAGATGGATTCTATATTCAAAGCGGAAACGCCAGCGCCGCCAACGGTAGTAACTTCAGGGATGCCGACAGAAGTGGTGGAGGCTGGTACAATGAGGGCAATGGGAGCGGTAACACCTCCAGCCCTACCATCAGGGATTGTTCCTTCCAGTACAATTCCTGCCTCTCCGTTGGAGGAGCGATGTTCAACAACGCCAGTAATGGTGGCACCACCAACCCAGCCTATTCCAACTGTTCATTCATAAACTCAAACTCCAACAGCAATGGCGGTGCAGTGTACAATATGGGCAGAAGCAATGGCACGGCCAGCCCTACTTTTACTAACTGCTCCTTTGAAAATTCCAACGCTAACGATAGCAGGGGTGGAGCAGTGTATAATGATGGCTATTCCATCGGCACCAGCAACCCGTCATTCGTCAACTGTTCCTTCGTCAACTCGACCGCTGGCCTTTTCGGAGGTGCAGTTCATAACATCGGAGCAAACGGCGTCAGCAATCCCTCTTTCACCAACTGCTCTTTTACCAACTCCCATGCAGGAACCAGAGGAGGGGCAGTCTACAACGACGGCCAAAACGGCCTCTGTAGCCCAAGCTTTTCCAACTGCATCTTTTGGGAAAACACTGCTGGCTCCAGTGGGCCTATCTTTTACAACTTAGTTGCGAATGTTAACATAGCCCACTCTCTTGTTGAGGATGTAGATTGCACTACTTTCAGTACTAATTCAAACGGTAATGTTACTTGTAATGGGGATATGGTTTATGACCAAGACCCACTTTTTGTGGATGCCGTGAATGGTGACCTCCACCTTCAGCCCTGCTCCCCGGCCATTGATGCGGGCAACGACGCTGCCCCCGGGGCTGAACGGCATTACCACTGACCTCGATGGTAATGGCCGCTTTTTCGATGCCGTACCCAATGTCACGGCGGACGTGGACATGGGTTGCTACGAATACCAAAGCATCCTGTCACCAACGATAATCTGCCCCGCCAACATCACCGCCGATGTGGATGCGGGCATCTGCTGCGCCACGCTGTCCATCGCTGTCCCAACGGGGTCAGACAATTGCACCACCCTTACTTTCTCCAATGATTACAATGGGACAAATGACGCCAGCGATGTTTATTTCCCAGGAGAAACCATCGTCACTTGGACGGCTACCAACGGCTTGGGCAACACTGCCACCTGCGAACATAGCGTGACCGTGGAAGACAACGAAGCGCCAGTGCTTGGTTACACCGATGAGGTCTGCTATGCTGAGTACGAGATCTGTTTGGATGAACAGGCGGCTTACATCGCCGAGCGGTTGGCGGAGCTTGAAATATTTATTGCCAATTGCAACGGCGACCCCGCCTGCTTGCAAGTGGCTGCATTTGAAGCTTTAAAAATTGATGAGGAAGCCCGTAAACTCATCTCCAGGTGCCTGTTCATCCTCAATGGCTGTGAAGTTATTCCAGCAGAGAACAACCAGTTGCCTGACATCGTGGTGGATGCACCTGCTGGAAGTTGCGAAATCGAACTCAACCCCGGCCCGGTTGTCATGGAAAATTGCGCTACCTTCACCCTCACCAATGATTACAACAATAATGGTACGGGAGAGGGAACTTACCCGGTCGGCACCACTGTCGTCACATGGACAGCCGTTGACCAGTACGGCAACACCAGCACCGTTTCCCGCAATATCATGGTGAATGGCAGCGGCGATGCTGATTGTGATAATGTCCCAGATGATTGTGATATCTGTCCTGACGGTGACGATTCGGTGGACAACAACAACGATGGCATACCAGATTGTAGCCAATTGCTTGCCTATGACGACTACCATGCCGACTGGAAATGCGCCAACAACAAGATTAATATCTGCAAAAATGACACTACCCTTTGTATCAACAAGAATGCTTTGCCTGCCCAGTTTAATAATGGTCACTCAGTAGGGCCGTGTACTTCTTGTGGAGGGCAAAACTTGATCGGCCAGAGTGGTAACGGTTTCTATGCTGCCGCGGGAAGACAAGATAGGATCAGTATTTTCCCAAATCCTGCTAACAATGAGATTAATGTTATTTTTGAAAGACATTCTCCTATTGCCACATTGCGAATCATGGACGTGTTTGGAAGAACCGTTTTTGAAAAAGAAATGGAAGAAGGTGTTGACCGCTTGTCCATTGACCTAAACAATGGCCAATTTGAAAGCGGTATTTACCTTGTTTCTTTATTTGAAAATGGGGAAATAAGGACAAAGCAATTGGTGGTACAGCGGTAATTAATAAGAAAAGAAACTACTAAAAAGAAAGGGGAACCATATCCACAATGCTTCCCTTTTCTTGTATAAAAATTAGTTGCTTTGGTTAGGATCGCAGTGCTTTGGGACAAGTGTCACATGGAAGTCTGGACAATCAGAAATTGAAGGTAGCTAAACGCTCAATGGGAGTGATTGTGGAGGAATTCAAGTGGTTGAACAGTGGAGGTTGAAGTCGGTTCAAAAGAATTGATGCTTGACTTCTCGCGTAAGCAATACTCAAGAATAAATAACTATTAAAAATAAAAAAACCAAACGAAAAATTCGGGCAATTAAGAATTAATTTCCATCTTTGACCCACCACTCCTATACTATAAGAGAAAGCCATACTTTATACCATACTTCCATATAAACTTATGTTATCCATTTGAAACATTGAAAAGTCATGATTCGTCTTTTATCATAGTTTTATTGGGAAAATGGTAATCATAAAAACTGCTTAACTTTAATACGGACTTGTCTCACCTAAAGAATTTTTTCTAAACCATTTTAAAAAGTCGCCAATGCCAAATGAACATTGTTACTACTGCCTTTTCTGTACACAAAAGCAAGTGGTAAGATGTTTTATTAAATAATTCAACAAACTTTTTCTCCATGAAAAAAAATTTTTTTACACAGTTTTTCAAACTCATTAACTGGGCTGTTTTAAAGTTCCCATCGGAAATCAGTGCCCTTGCCTTGTTCTTTCCATTTTTAAAAAAATATAATAAGAAGAGCGCGCAAAGCAGAAAAACTATGTTTGCCAATATTGGAATAGGAACGGCACTCCTTATCTTCCTTTCTCTCAGCAGCACTACATTAAACGCATCAACAGACGTTCCTGCCATACAGACTGCCAACTTACCAGAGATACTCGTAATTGAATTTGGAGGCGCAAACCCAGCAACCATTGGTTGGACATTTACTTTAGGATCAGATATTACCGTAACCAGCTTGGGCCTCTATGATTCCGGAGAAGATGGTTTGGCAAATGCACACGATATAGGTATTTGGAACAACAGCGGGACGTTGCTTACTTCAACTACCATTCCCAGTGGCACTAGTGCGACATTGAATGCTGGCTATCGCTACGTCTCCATTACACCTGTTGTATTGAGTGCTGGACAAACCTATGTTGTTGGCGCTTTTTATCCTGTGGGAAGTGGTGACAAATTCATTTACAATTCGTCGCAGACTTACGCTTCACCAATCACTTTCGGTCAGTCTCGCCAGACTGCACTTTTCGGCAGCCCTCCCTCATCTCTTTCTTTTCCGGGGTTACATGCATCCCTTGATCAGGGTCTTTTTGGCCCTAATTTTCTGTGCAGCTTTGACGACCCTTGCGATGACTCGGATGAAGATGAAATCTGCGACGAGGACGATAACTGCCCCAATGATGCCAACCCTGATCAGACTGATACCGACAATGACGGAATAGGAGATGACTGCGACGCTTGTCCTTTAGCAGTAGATGGCCTTGAAAATTTTGGTAACGACAATCCTTGCAAATGCGACCTTGGCTACTTCCAACAAACCGAAGAAAGAAATGGCCAGACGGTCATCATCGGTTGCCAAGTTTGCCCTGTTGGTAAATTCTGCCCAGATGGTATTAGTGCAAATCTTTGTCCTGTTGGAAGATACCAAAACCTCACTGGACAAACTGAATGCAAAGAATGCAATCCTGGTACTTTTAGTGATTTTGAAGGTGCAGCATCTTGCACACTTTGCTCAAGTGGTACTTTCCAGCCAGCGTCTGGGTCCACTGAATGCCTGACCTGTTGCGAGGGAACAAATTCGTCTGAAGGCGTCACTTCCTGCGACCCTGGCGAATGGGGCGAATGGAGCGAATGTAGTGAGCCTTGCGGGGGCGGTACCAGAAACCGCACCCGTCCTATCACCCAATACGAGAATGGACAAGTGACTTGCACGACTGAAGAAGAATCAGAAGCTTGCAATACCCAGCCTTGCCAAGACAGTGACTGTGATGGCGTGCCTGACGAAGATGACGTTTGCCCTAACGGTGACGATTCGGTGGACGCCAACGACGATGGCATACCAGATTGTAGCCAGTTGCTTGCCTATGACGACTACCATGCCGACTGGAAATGCGCCAACAACAAGATTAATATCTGCAAAAATGACACTACCCTTTGTATCAATAAGAATGCTTTGCCTGCCCATTTTAACAACGGTCACTCAGTAGGGCCGTGTACTTCTTGTGGAGGGCAAAACTTGATCGGCCAGAGTGGCAACGGTCTCTATGCTGCCGCGGGAAGACAAGACAGGATCAGTATTTTTCCAAATCCTGCCAACTATGAGGTTTATGTTATTTTTGAAAGACTTTCTTCTATTGCCACATTGCGAATCATGGATATGTTTGGAAGAACCGTTTTTGAAAAAGAAATGGAAGAAGGTGTTGACCGTTTGTCCATTGACCTTAATAATGGCCAATTTGAAAACGGCATGTACCTGATCTCGCTTTCTGAGGAGGGAGAAACAACGACAAAGCAGCTTGTGATTCTACAATAAAACGTTTTTCATACTAATAAACAAATCCCAAAGGTCAGTTGACCTTTGGGATTTTTATTTTTCAATACATCTGCGTATACTGAACACAGGGAATTCCCATCCCACGCTATCTAACTTGCTAACCCAATAGGTTGGGTATTAATCCCATAGATAGGGCAAACCGCTCGGACACAGATACCTACCATTCGGACATTACCGACAGTCATTCGGACAAAAGCCCTCGCTTGCCTTACTTGCTCCCCCTATCTTTGAAGTGTCCTTCAACCTGAGCGTTTCATCAAAACACTTTAACCTAAATTTGTAAAATGAAAACTTCCATTTTTTCGGCCTCCAATTTTATAAAACTCACACCCACCGAGGAAAAAAATATACTGATCCGATTTGAGCAGTTTGTTGCCAATTTTCAAGTTGGAACAACCACAAAGCAATCAAATGAAAGCTGGACATCTATTTCCCCAAATAAACAGACCGCCATTTACCAAAACAAGTAGAATCATTTTTTTATTTTCAAAATCAAATGAAAACAAAATACGATAATTATTTATCGGGCACCTCTCCTCTTTTTATTTTTTTTAATTGTGCAGCACCTCCCTGTAGTTGGGAGATTTATCTCCCAATAAAATCAAATCAATTAAATGTTAGGAGATAAATCTCCTAACTACGAAGGCTTGCTAAACCGTAACGATAAATCATGACTACCACCTCCACGTTTGCAGCAATAAATAATTACCCAAGCAATTTCAACACAGGTTCTGTTTTAGCCCGAATAATTGACGGACTCGGGTTCAGATATTATTGGGCAACCGAAGGCCTGACAGAAAACGACCTTAACTACAGTCCTGGCAATAATAACAGAACTGCTTACCAAACCCTTGATCACCTTTATAACATGGTTGATTTTATGGGCAATATTCTGGAAAACAAAATCTATAATTTTCCAGAACCAGAAAATGGATTCGGATTTTCAGAATTACGACAAAAAACATTGAATAGGATAGAAGAAATTAGAAATAAATTGTCCGAAATAGAAAATGGAGATTTAGAAGACAAGACTATTCATTTAACAGTGGAGGGCAATCCTATGGACTTTAATGCTTGGCACATGTTAAATGGGCCATTTGTTGATTCGATTTTTCATATTGGCCAAATAATATCATTTAGAAGGGCAAGTGGCAATCCTGTTGATCCATACGTAAATCCATTTTTTTGTAAAAGAATAGAAAAATAAAAACAATGCTTTAACAGTGAAAAAATAAATCGATTGATCAACTTGAATAATTAACCACATGAATTATTTCCGTATTTATATAAAACAGAAAATAAAACAAGGTCAAGAAGATAATTTTTTATCTCAAATAGAACCTTGTATAAAATTGGTAAAAAATAGCGAACCCGACACATTACAATGTGAAGGATTTTATCAAAAAGAAACAAGTCAAGTTATCTGGATATTATCATATAAAAATGCCCAAGGATATGACACTCATATATCCAATACAGCATTAGATGACATTCGACCGATCATGATGCCCCTAGTTGACACACACATCGTCCGTTTTTATTCCGAACCTACATCAAGCACAAAAGCAGCACTAAAAGAATTTGGCATGCCACATGAAATTGTCCAAGCGACCCCTGGCACAATTCGCTTAAATGAAGCCGCCGAAAATGAGCCTTCCTTGCAAATTACTGGCATAGCTGAAGTTTCCGATCTAAATGCATATCTGACCACTAATGCAGAATTAGAGAACGGAGCTGCACAGCAAGAGGGTTTACTTAATCACAATGTGTATAGCAGAGGAGGCAATAAATTGGCTTTTTTAGAAGGATATAAAAACCAGGAAAAAATGTTGGAATGGGCAACATCAGAAACTGCAGAAAAATGCTTTCCAATATTAGGGCCTCTTTTTACATCCATGAAATTTGAAATACTTGGAGAAATAAATGGTGCTGCCAAAGAATTTATGGATGGATGGGGGGCAACTTATTATGATAAAATTGCTGGTTTTTCACGGTTTTAAAATCAAAAATTAAAATCTATAAATCGCCGTTTAAATATTTCACTCTTCAAAATTTCAAAAAAATAAATCATGAAAACAAATCCATCTGCAAATAATTCTGCACTATTATTTATCCCTGACATCAGCGGTTATTCCAATTTTGTAAATGATACAGAAATCAATCACGCCCAGCATATTATTGAAGAATTGCTCGATGGCATTATTGACTCCAATGATATTGGCTTGAAAGTATCAGAAATAGAGGGCGATGCCATCTTTTTTTACCGAGAGGGAAAAGCGCCGACAGTGGCTGAATTATTAGTGCAAGTGCAAAAAATGTTTGTAAATTTTCATGCTCACTTAAAAATGTATGAGACCCATCGAATTTGTGATTGCGGTGCTTGCAGCACTGCTAATGAATTAACTTTAAAATTCGTGGCTCATTATGGCCCTATAGCAGAAAATAAAATAAAAGGCCGTAAAAGTTTGTTTGGCAAAGATGTGATTATTGCTCATCGGTTGATGAAAAATAATATTGACAGCAATGAATATTCATTGTTCACCAATTCTTTATTGGACGCCTGCTCGACATGGGTGGAACTACCTACCGTCTCTTGGTCAGATGTGGAAAATGGTTCGGAGGAATATGAATCAGGCGCTGTAAAATATTGTCATATTTCTTTAACCCCACTGTATGAGCATATACCTGAACCTAAAAAGGAAGATTTTAATTTGACCGGAAAAATGATGGATTTGGGTTCGTATGAGGGAATGATAGAGGCCCCGATTGATCTGGTGCTGAATGTCACATCAGACATGGCTTTCCGGCATCACTGGATGACACATATTAAAGACAGTGACATGCTCAATAGCAAGATCACCAAAAATGGCTCAGCTCACCGATGCGTGGTTAAAGGAAATGAATCTGACCCATACGTTATAATTCATGATTTTGAACGGAATAATAAGGTAATTACATTTAAAGAAACTGAACGAAAAATGGGTTTTGCCACTTTGTACAAACTAACCGAAAGAGAGGATGGGCATACTCATTTATGGATGAAGTTTGAGATGAAAAAAAATATCATCGTAAAAATATTTTTCAATTTATTCAAAAAGAAAGAAACCATGAAAAACCTTGAAAACGGTTTTGCTGAATTGAATAAGTATTGCAAAAAATTGGTGGCGGAAGGAAAGCAACATTCAAGTAGGATTATTTTAAAAGAATCTTCAAAATCTCATTTGCAAGCAGTTTAGAATTAATAAAAAAAATAAGTGCCTGTATGATGCAGGCACTTATTTATTTTATTTATGAACCCATTACTCATATTGATTTTGATATTTGAATTCAACAATTTAATCTACAATTTCATGTCGACTATTTTTCAATACCAGCATATTGTTTATAAATAGCTCTATATCCCAACAGTCTGGCAATAGGTGCTAATAAAGAAGCCAGGCCCTTTTGCAAACCTCTTGGCATAGTGGCCAACAAAGAGGGGCTTTCCAAATATTTTAGCGTCACCATTGCTTGTAAAAATGGCAATTGCCCTTCCTTGACTTTTCCGTCATTGATCATTCCAACTAAATTTTCAATAAAATAATCAACGTCAATGGCAGGTGAAATGGTTTGGATATAAACCGCAGGTTCATCATCCATATTATAATGGTTGTGTGGCACGTCTTTAGGGAGAGTTACCTCTTCTCCAGCATTTATAACATGTTTTTTCCCATCTAAGAAATAAGTCATTTTTCCTGATAAGATTTTAAATGTTTCATCCTGCAATATATGGATATGGTCATCTATTGTTTGCCCTTTACTTTTTAAAGTAACTTTTAATGTCACTCGTTCCCCATTTGTATCTTGACCCGTTTCAATAAATTCAAATTGGTCACCAGTAAATTTATCTGTTAATATTTGACCTTTGGTTGGCATAATTAGATTGTTTATTGGTTAATAAATTTGGTTCTTAGACAAACATAGTGGAGGCCATTCAAAATATCAGCTTTTCATCTCCCTCTCTCCTTGTTGTTGCTCCACTTCACAAAAATTGTCAAAGAATGATGAATATTAATCCTGAAATTAACTCAAATGAAGAGTTGCATTTAAAATAATTAGAAAATAGGAAAATATGCTTTCAGGCTTTTTTACATATAGAAATCCTGAGTTCAAAATCCCTACTTCACATTATGCGTTTGATTCGTATAAATCCATTTCCTTTAATTTCCCGTTCTGAAATTTGATAACATGGACATATTGCCCCTCTTTTGTGTCACCAGTTTTATTAATGGTTCTTTTAACATCAATTAAAACAGAAAATACGTTTTCACTGTGCAACATATTTTTAATGTCGAATTTGTGCAATACAATCTCTTTCATAGCATCAAAATATTGCATCACTCCAGACAGGCCCTTAGACACACGAGGAAATGGCGAATCAGGTGTTCCATGATTTTTCCAGACAACATCTTCAGCCAGATTGCTGAACAGGGGTTCCATATTACCTTCTGAAAATCCTTTATAAGCGTTTTGAACGATTTGCAAATTTGTCATGATAAATTATTTTTATTTGGTGAATTAATGAGGTGCAAATAAATTGGCAAAACACTTTAAATAAAAACGTTTTTAAATGAACAGCACCGGAACAGGTATGAACAGTATGAATTATTAAGTAAACGGAAAGCCAATAATTAATAGTCATTCTTATTTTAGCCCTTCAAAAAAAAATAGAAAGAATGACCGACCAGTCCATCCGCAAACAATTCCCTATCATCCACCGCAAAGTCAAACGAAAGCCGCTCATTTTCCTTGATGGCCCGGCTGGCACACAAGTGCCGCAGTCCGTTATTGATGCTATTTCCAATTATTATAAAACGTCGAATGCCAATGCTCATGGTACATTCGCCACCTCTCAGGAAACGGATGTAATGATGAACGGCCTTCGGCAAAAATTAGCGGACTTCCTTGGAGCATCTAACCCTCAATGTATTTCGCTTGGAGCCAATATGACCACCTTGAATTATTCCTTGAGTCATGCCATCAATAGAATACTACAGCCGGGCGATGAAATCCTCATCACCCAATTGGATCACGAAGCGAATAGAGCGCCGTGGTTGGCATTAAGAGATAAGGGCATCATAATTAGGGAGGTGGAAATACACCCTGACGGCACTTTGAATTACGATGATTTTTTTGAAAAAATAAATGAGCGCACCCGCCTCGTTGCGATGGGTTATGCTTCCAATATTTTCGGCACAGTGAACGATGTGGCACTCGTACGGAAGTGGACGTATAAGGTCGGCGCATGGCTGTTGTTGGATGCGGTGCATTATGCCCCTCATTTGCCATTGGATGTGCAAGCCATTGGTTGTGATTTTTTGCTTTGTTCGGCCTATAAATTTTATGGCCCGCATGTTGGAATCCTCTATGCCAAGGAGAGCCTCCTCAATCGGCTACCTACTGACCGCTTGCGTACCGCTCCGCAGCAAGCACCTTTTAAAATAGAAACCGGCACACCCAACTTTGCTGCTATGGCAGGTGTGGCTGCTGCCGTTGATTTCATTGCCAGCTTGGGAAGAGGAAGAGCATATAGAAAGAAGATTCTGACTGGCATGGCTAATCTCCGAAAGCGGGAGAAGGCTTGTTTTACAAGGCTTTTCAATGGATTACAAGACATCTCAGGCATTACGGTCTATGGCCCTGAAAATATCCCATTACGTGCGCCGACCGTTTCATTTACTGTAAAAGGGAAAACTGCCACAGAGGTTTGTCGACATTTGGCCAAGGAAAATATCTGTGCATGGGACGGCCATTTTTATGCGATCCGAGCCACCGAGGTTTTGGGACTTTTGGAAAATGGCGGTGTGACGAGAATGGGTATGGCAGTTTACAATACTGAGAAAGAAGTGGAAACTACACTTGATGCCTTGCGAAAAATCGCTTAATTTTATCAGCGTTTGAGAATGTGAGAAAATGAGAATTTGAGAACCTTTCAAATTCTCACATTCTCATTCTCTCAAACTCTTCCTAAGAGAACTCCCCCAAATTTATCAAAAATGAATGTATACGCTTTTATCACTCCGCTTGTCACCATTCTCCTGCTTGCCGAAATCATCATCTGTCTAAAGCAACGCAACGGGTATTACAATTTTCAGGATACTGTCGCCAATCTCGCTACGGGCATTGGCAACCAATGTGTCAACATCGCCGTGGCGCTTTTTGTGTATAAGTTTTATGGCTGGCTCTACCAGTTTGCACCTTGGCAAGTGCCGCCTACCTGGTACTTCTTATTGCTGTTGCTATTGTTGCAGGATTTTGTTTTCTATTGGTTCCATCGTACCGGACATTCCATCAACATCTTTTGGGCTGCGCACATGCCGCATCACTCTTCCGAAGAAATGAACCTCTCCGTTGGCATCCGTGCAAGCTTTACCCAACGGTTGTTCCAGTTCCTTTTTTTTGACTGGATTTTGGTGCTGCTTGGTTTCTCGCCCGAAATGGTTTACAGCATGGCAGCCGTTCACCTCTTCCTTGCCTATTGGCATCACACCAAGGTCATCCATAAATTAGGGTGGTTCGAAAAATGGTTTGTCACCCCGTCCCATCACCGTGTACATCATGGCGTAAACACGCAGTATTTAGATAAAAACTTTTCCGAGTTCCTGATTTTATGGGACAAATGGTTCGGTACGTTCGAGGAAGAAAATGAGCCGATCTGTTACGGCGTCACCCATCCGCCGCGGACTTGGGATCCCATCGCCATTAACTTCCAATACTGGAAACAACTCTGGGACGATGCCGTCGCAGCACCTTATTGGTGGGACAAAGTCCGTCTGTGGTTCATGCCTTTGGGTTGGCGACCAAGGGGAGTCGGCGATGGCCATATACCAAGAGTTGGTTACACCCTTGAAGACCAGGAGAAATACCAGAGCAACCCTTTACAGGGTTCGTCTTGGTACCTGATGGCACAGATTGCAGCAGGGATGGTCTTTATGTATTTTACTATAAACGACGGGTTTCCTTTTAATGGAATTGAAAGACTGCTGATGACCATTGGCATTTTTGTTATGATCGTTGCCTGGGGCGGCATTTTGCAATCCAAAAAATGGGCAAAACCATTAGAGGCATTCAGGCTGTTGTTGATGGGTACTTTATTACTTGTATTTTTAGACAAACATGGCATGGCTGAATGGCATGGTTGGGCAGGCATCACCGTTGCCCTTTGGTGCGGGGCTTCTATTTTTTGGACGACCCTGTTGTTGTATGAGCCAGCGGAGCAGGTAGTGGAACAATATCCGGCATCAGGATAATTCCCCACTATTTCATTCCAAGTTCTTTCCTTACAATTTTATCTAAATTTACTTTTATAATGCCAGTCATTTCTTCAATGGCTTCATTACCGTACACTTTTTGGAAACGACTGACTTTCATACCTGAAAAAAGGAAAATTGGAATGAACCTTTAATGGCAGGGACAAAAAAACGCCAGGCAAAACCCAGCGTTTTTTTGAGACGTAATACCAAATGGCCATGAACTTACCGCACCACTACTTTACCAGTACCAATCATTTTACCGTGATTTTCAATTTTGAAAAAATAAATCCCAGTGGGCAAGTCTCTCCGCTGTAGCGCTATTTTTTCCCCAATAAACTCCTTTTGTAAAATGGGCTTTCCATTCAGGTCGGAGAGGGAGACAGTACCTCCCCTCCCCTTCCATCCATCCAATTCAATGGTCGCCATTTCATAAAAGGGATTTGGGAAAACAGCTACCTGCACGCCCGGTTCAAAGACCTCTATCGAACCGCTCACAACCTGCACCCATGGCTCGCCGATGGTATGGAAAACGGTATTGGTCTGCACAGCACTATTATAATCGAAATAGATATAAGCCGTATTCTCTATGCGGGTGCCGATTTCGTTGTCAGGCTTTTGTGAAATGCGGAATTTGACAAAACCATGCGACTCTGGTTCATTGGTGGTGCTGTCCGGCAATAGGATATTATCAAAGGTAAAGGTTGCCACACCCTGCCCGTTAAGATCAAAGACGAACGGATGGCTGCCTGCCCCAAGACGGATGGTTGCTGGGTCTAAAAATTGAGAGAGCGTGTCCACTATAACTACCTTGAAAGCGGTGTCGGTACCTGTGTTCTGGAAGCGGATGAGGTATTCTAGGTCGGTTCGGTCGTCAATAATGTGATCTTCGGCCCAGCCAGAAGGGAAAGCGGTTTTGTCGTTAGGATCGAAAGAGGCGATGATGGGATGACAATCAGAAGCGACCCAAGGCTCACCATCATCGAATGGCAATTGGTTGAATGCACCTTCATCCACTTCCCCAACACATCCTTCGACCGAAGCCGTTGCAATATGGTTGCCCAAAAAGGCGGGAAGGTTGGGGGCTTGGGCAGCCACCAAGTGGTAAGTAGCGCCAGTGGTTGCGGCTATTTTAGAAGTTTTGGTCTCACCTTGTAAGAGTTGAAAATCGCCGCTCATGAGGATGATGTTGTCTTCGATGACGATGTAGCCTTGGGGTTCTTGCATGTCCTCCCCTTCATTGATCAGGTTGAATTGGATGCTGTCGTTTTGGCAAAGGCCAGTGGCAGTGATGTCGGGGCCAATAAAAGAAATACCGCAGGTATGGCTGGGGTAAATATGAGCCTCTGTGCATTGGGTTTCTCCCATGAGTGTTTCATCGCAGGTAACTGCCACATTTATTTTAAAGCTGTTACATTGATTGACTTCTACCGTTTTCAATTCAAATGTAAGGGTTTGGCCATTTTGAGTGACAACTGGCAGGTCAGCCCCAATGAAAGTCAAATGATCCGCCAGTACAACCTCTACATAAGCATCTTCGGCTGGCAAAGTCCCATTGTTACAATAATCAATGATATAGTGGCTTTCATTGCAAAGCCTTAGCATTGAGGCACAAATGTCTACCTCCATAAGTGGACAATGGATCAATGCCTGCATGGGCAGATCTATTTCGGTGGTATCATTGGATGAATCTAGGGAAACGGAGTAGCTGGGTTCGCACGACTCCCAATAGGCCATATTTGAAACAGACACTTCATAGTTGCCACTTGGCAGGTTGACAAGATAGTTCCCATCAGGATCGGTGGACGCATAAAAACTATTTTCTCCATCTTTGATGCTAACTATTTTATTGTAAAAACCATCTTCATCACCATCATATTGGCAGTCAGAAGTAATATCTTGGAATACCGTGCCTGACAGGAAATGAGGGTAAATATTGCCAAAGGTATCAGCTGACACCAGCAACACATCCCTATCATTATTTAAAATCTTTGAAATGTACCCACCTAAGACTAACCTGTTTTCTCCCATATATTCAACTTGGCTGATGTACTCAATCCGAACCTCATCAGGAAAATAATTCAATGGATTGTGCCAAAGCAAATTGCCATTTTTATCCAGCATGGCCAATGAACTTTTGAATTGAGAGGAGGGCAATGATTTCTTCAAACTCAACAATAGGTTGCCAGATGGTAGCTCCAAGGTAGTATTAAACAAGCCGTTGAATCCTGTTATTTCGATTTCAGTGCCCCAAAGTATATGGCCATTCTTATCAATTCTAACTATTCTAGGAGAGTAGTTTCCAATATCGTCCCGGGTCCAACCGGTCAGTACAATATCGCCATTTTGGGTTTCAAGGATAGAAATCGGCACCAGACCAAACAAGAAATTCAATTCCCAGTGTTTTTCCCATATTATGTTGGCTTCTGCATCCAATCGCATAATATACAGACCATCAACAGCACCCAAAGTTTCGTTGTACCAACCTGTGGACAAAAAGCCTCCATCGGATAATTGTTGGCAACTGTTCGGAGCACGGGATGCGATGGTGTCAATTTCTGCTACTGTTTTCTCTAAAACTATCTTTCCTTCCGAATCCCTTTTTTCAAAAACCAAGCGATTGTACCAAGGGGAAGGCTGATCCCAATGAAATTGGGCAGTCCCTCCGTCCTGTGTTTCGGTGAGGGAGGTAAAAGGAAGGGCACTTGACGTAAAATTCGTTAGGCTGTCCCATAGCACAGTACCCTCATAATCATAGGCCACCAATCGCCTACCTAAACTATCCGTGCTTACGGTAACAATTTGGTTGTCGGTGAAAACCGCTTCTCTTGCAACATAAGGCAAATCCGTTTTCCATATTAATTCGCCAGTGAAATCCACTCTTACCATTTCATTCCCAGAAATAATATTGAATCCGTTTGTAACGGCATGCATTTTTACAAAAAAATCACGGTCATCAAAGTCATACGTCTTGACCCAGCCTTGTCCAAATATGTTTTGTAAAAAAAGAAGAAAAAAGGGGAGTAGTATAACACCTTTATTAAAAGCCTTTCTCATGATAGTAATGTTTGTGTTCGATGGTGGGGGAAACGTGAACGAGTGAGCGGGCAAATGAGGGGGGAGAAAGAGAGAGAATCAGTTAAAACATCGGCCCTTTATTTCTTAGTTCTGTGTTGTTCTTAAAAAGATACATTGTTTTATGCTACAAAAGTGCCAGCTTTCTGAACACTGTACAATGACATATTTTCGTATTTATCGAAAAAGAGATAGATAAAAATCAATAAACGCTTTATTTATTGTCATTTTTATCGAAATTATAACTGGTTAAAACGCTACATTCTATGAATAACTTTTTGCTGCTTAACTACTATCTTAATGGAAGAAAACGCCAAAGGTCATCCCGTGGCGTTTTTTATATTCCAAAAACTCAGTTGTTCATTGTAATACTAACTTGCCTGAACCCATCAATCTTCCACCGCTACTTATGCTGAAAAAATAGACTCCGGCAGGCATATTATGTCTCATCAGCGTTATTTTATTACCTGTAAATTCTTTCTGCGAAACAACTTTTCCATTCATGTCTATCAGCGAGAAGGTACCCTGCTCTCCTTGCCAGCCCTCTATTTCAATAGTAGCCATTTCAAAAAATGGATTTGGGAAAACGTTGATTTGAATGCCTGGCTCAAATACCTCTATCCAACTGCTTAAAACATTCACCCAAGGTTCGCCTATGGTATGGAACACCGTATTGGTTTTCACAGGTGGATTAAAGTCAAAATAGATATATGCCGTGTTTTCAATGCGAGTGCCGATTTCGTTGTTAGCTATTTGAGAGATGCTAAAATTGACAAAGCCATGCGAGGCAGGTTCATTGGTGGTGCTGTCCGGCAGCAGGATGTTATCAAAAGTGAATTTGAGAACACCTTGCCTGCTCAACTCAAAAGTGTAAGGGTGGCTGGCCGCTCCAGATTGGAGGGAGGATGGATCTAAAAATTGAGAGAGCGTGTCAACGATGACCACTTTAAAAGCAGTATCCGTTCCAGTGTTTTGAAAGCGGATAAGATAATCGAGATCGGTGTTGGCCTCAATAATGTGGTCTTCTTTCCAACCAGTTGGGAAGGCGGTTTTGTCATTGGGGTCAAAGGAGGCAATGACTTCATGGCAATCTGTAGAACGCCAAGGCTCACCATCGTCGAAAGGGACCTGATTAAAAGCACCGATGTTAATATTACCAGCACAACCCTCGATCGAAGCAGTGGCCAATAGGTTGCCAAGGAAGAATGGGAGGTTGGGGTCTTGAGCAGCGACGATGTGATAAGTGGCGCCACTTTGTGCTTCTGTCGAATAAGAAATAGACTCATTTTCCCCGAGTTGGAATTCACCTGACATTAGGATGATGTTGTCTTCAATGACGATGTATTCGAAAGCAGAGGGCATGTTTCCGCCGGTATTGGTAATATTGAAGAAAACGGAATCACCTTCGCAGAGGGCTTCCACTTCTATATTTGGCCCTATCCAATCATTGATACATAAGGAATCGGGAAAAATATGGGCTTGGGTGCAGAGCGTTTTTCCAATGAGCGAAGTATCGCAAATCATATCGAAATAGACATGAAAACGGCCACATTCATTTGGTTGAACTGTACCGATTTCAAAAGTGAGGACTTGGCCATTCTGAGAAAGCAGATTTGCGGTGGCATCTAAATAATTTAAATGGTCATCGAGAGTAATTTCCACTGTCACATTATCAGCTGGTATGGTTCCATAGTTGCAATAATTCACAGCATATGAGCCATCAAAACAGTAACGTATGAAAGGTGTGGCAATGTCCACTTGCATAAAAGCGCAATCAACTTCTGGTTGAAGCGGGATGGAAATGTCAACGGTGTCGTTTAAGCTGTCTAGCTCAATGATATAAGAGGGTTGGCAAAAACTCCAATAAGGCCGGGGGCTGGGCATGATTTTATATTCTCCTTTGTCTAAATTGAACTCATATTCCCCGAATTCATTCGCAACAGTGTAATAACTATCGCCATTATCCCCTTCTGCCCTGATGATCCAATTTTGCAATCCTGGTTCATTGCCATCATAAGTGCAATCCAATTGGTCATCCCTGAAAATATTGCCAACCACAAAGTGTTCGTAGAGGTTTCCGAAGGGGTCGGTTTTCATCAATAATATGTCTTTGGGATTAAAAACAGGGCTGGAAGTAACTGTTGCGCCAATGGCCAAATCGCCATTCGCATCTTCTTTAACGGAGTGAAAAAATGCTTGCACCAAGTTTTTGTCATATACTTTATGCCACTCCTCCATCCCGTTTTCCGCTACTTTCACTAAGAATCCGTGAACGCCGTTACCGCCATAACCAACAAACCCGGTCATGATCGCACCCTCGTCTTGTGTAAGGGTCATATCATAAGCCCCTGCTCCTAAAATATTATCGAAAAAAGAAGACCAGATTTCATTGCCATCAGCATCATACTTAGCAACGAAAGGAATAGAATTTGGGAAATCCCCATTTTCTGCGAAATCACCTGCCACAACAATCTCATCGTTCTCTGTTATTTTAACCGATATGATTTGAGCCACATCCATTGCAAACAGGTTCGTTTCCCAAAGTGGTGTTCCATCAGGCTCGAAAAGCATTAAATAGGGTAGATCCTGTTTTTTGCCTCCTATGGCTATTTTACCATCTGGAAAAACATCAAGGGCATAATATTTAGGAATGTCAGGACCAGTAGCTGCACCAAAAGTGAAGGTGTCTACCAAATTGCCTAAGCTGTCCGTTTTTGCCAGTATCCCTTTGTAGCAATTGCATGGATTCAATTCAAAATGTTCTCCCAAAATATAGAAGCCTCCATCATTGGTTTTTTCAAGTGCTCCAAATTGTATGTCAATATTGATATCAGTATCCTCAATAGTTTGTGACCATATCGAATCCCCTTCGCTTGAATACTTAGTCAACCGAACATCCAAGAACTCATTCTCAGCTAAAACCACAAGGCTTCCATCGTCCAGCTGCAAAGCCGAATTAAAACTTTGTGAAACGATCATCCAACTTAGAGGCGGAGGATTGGTTACCCATTCAATTTCCCCAATATTATCTGTTTTGAAAAGATTGGAACCAGCACTGACCAACCCACCATCGGAAGCAATAAAGACATCATGGCAAAATGCTGTATTCTGAAAATCGTACAGCTTTTCGAAATACTGAGCGTGTAGCCATACAGGAAGGGCAGTCAGAAAGAAGAAAGCTGTGACCCGTTCAACGTAGGAGTTATTCATGAAAAGGAGGATTTATGAAAGCGTATTTAACTGTTTACAAAAATGGAGGGTACGAAGGTCAAAACAAAAGACAAATTTCAGAGGTTATCGAAACAAGATGATCGTAAACCGAGTTATTATTTCATCTAACCACCTTTTTATCGAAAATGAAAAAGTCTGACCTATTCCATATTATACAAAAATTGCCACCTGAAAACCGCCGCTCCCTTCACAAATTCATTCATTCCCCCTACCATAACCTCCGCGACGACGTAAAAAACCTTTATGCCTTTTTGGGTAAACACGCCGAAAAAACCCCTTTGGCCATCACTTTTGAGAACGCCCATTCGGCGGCCTATCCCAACCAGCCATTCGATATGCAAAAACTCCGTTACTGCATGAGCTATCTCATGAAAGTGATCGAGCGATTCCTTACGGTAATGGAGGCAACTACAGACCCCGTACAGAACCAACTCCACTTGACTGCCGCCTACCGCAAACTTGGTTTGGAAAAACACACCCGCCGGGCATTGGAACGGGCTGTTGCAATGCAAGATCGCAACGCCCATACAGGAGCCGATTTTTACGAAAAAAATTACCTGCTCGAATCGGAGGCTTACTTCTACGCCGAGGGCATGAAACGCACCGCCCCCCGCAATCTCCAGCAAGTGAACCAATCACTAGACCTCTCTTTTTTGGCAAAAAAACTAAAGGAAAGCTGTCTCGCTTTGTCGCATGGCGCTGTTGCCAATGTAGCGTATGACACGGGGCTGTTGGAACTCATCTTAGGCTATCTCGAAAATGCTCCCTGGCTCGACCAGCACCCAGCCATTGCACTTTATTTCTACTACTACCGGGCAGCTACTTCGGAGGACAGTCATTATTTTGAAAAACTGAAAAATGGCCTTCTACAAACGGGCTACCTGCTGCCTTCGGAGGAGTTGCGGAACGTCCACCTGCTCGCCATCAACTACGGCATCCAGCGGTTCAACAAAGGGGAAGAAAGTTACCTGCACGAAGTATTCGACCTTTATAAATCTGCTTTGGGGAAAGGCATCCTATTAGAAAATGGCCGCCTCAGCCGTTTTGCATTCAAGAACATCGCTGGCATTGCCATCCGCCTCGGCGAATTTGACTGGACAGAGGGTTTTATTGAAAAATTCAATAAAGCCATCGAACCCCGCCACCGCCAAAATTACACTGATTTCAACCTAGCCAAACTCCATTATGCCCGCAAAGACTTCGACAAAGCCATGCATCTACTTCAACAGGTAGAATACGAGGATGTCTTCCTTAACCTTGACGCCAAAGTGCTGCTGTTGAAAATCTATTTTGAAAAAGATGAAATGGAGGTGTTGGACAGTTTCATTAATTCGTTCCAACGGTTTTTACAAAGGAAAAAAGGGTTGGGTTATCATCGGGAAAACTATCTAAACACCTTGCAATTTGCCCGACGGCTTATCGCTTTGAATCCATTTGATAAAAAGGAGAAAGAAGGATTAAAAAGCGAGATCGAGGCGACCAAGACACTGGGCGAGAAGGAGTGGTTATTGGAACAATTATGAAGACTTTCATAGCGAATGCCCAACCCTTAAATCCCTTGCTTACGTCTACCCTTAATGGATCAAAGAGTCAATTCAAAGCAGGTTATTTTTACGAGATACTTTTGAATCGCATCTTTTATCCAGAAACTTTTTTTGATCTTTCTTTAAAAAATCAAGTTATGAATATCAAACACGTTTTTTTTGTATTTACCGCATTTGCTTTGTTAACATTTGGTTGCGATAAATCCAATGACCCGCAACCTGCCGATGACCCGCAACCCCAAGGCGTAGATTTTTCTTGCGACGATAACCCCATCACTTGTGACCTGACGGATGCCAATGGCCTTTTTGCCCTCGATCTTTTCAAAAAAATAAATGAAGATGACCCCGATGGAAATGTTTTCATTTCACCTTTCAGTATTTCTACGGCGCTGACCATGACAACAAATGGCGCTGATAGCCAGACTTTAGAAGACATGCGAAATGTACTGAAAATCAGCAATATGGGCATGTCGTCGGTCAATGATTCTTACCAACAACTATTAGAAGCGTTGCCTGCTTTAGACCCAGAGACGAAATTGAAATTGGCCAATTCAATCTGGCCGCAAATAGATTACCCCGTACTGGAGTCATTCTTAGATATCAATACGGAATATTTCAACAGCGAAGTCAAACCAGTTGATTTTGACGACCCGAATGTCATTGAGAAAGTCAACAAATGGGTGGAAGAAAATACCGATGGACTAATCAAGGAGACGCTAAAAGAACTCCCTGCCGATGTGGTCATGCTCCTTATCAACGCCATTTATTTTAAAGGAGCGTGGCGGCTACCTTTCGATCCCGAACATACCCATGAGGCTAATTTTTACACGAACAGTGGGGCGGAAAAAGTGGACATGATGTTTTTAGCAGATCAAACTTTCCCCTATTTTTTTAATGACGTTTTCCAGGCCATTGACCTACCTTATGGCGATTCCGTTTTTTCCATGAGCGTCTTTTTGCCAAGGGAGGGACATGATGTAGAAAATATCATTGCCGAACTAAATGAGGATAACTGGAACAATTGGATGGAATCATTCATTCCCCAGAGAATCTCCCTGTATTTGCCGAAGTTTAAGATGGAGTACGAACTGAAAATGAAAGAGGCTTTGCAGGATATGGGTATGGGCTTGGCCTTTTCCGATGCAGCTGATTTTACTAAAATGATTGACGGCGGCGGTGTCAAAATTGATGAGGTGATCCACAAAGCTTTTATTGAAGTGAATGAGGAGGGAACGGAAGCGGCAGCTGTCACAGTGGTAGTTATCATTGAGAATTCAGCGGGTAATGTGTTCAATGTTAATCGTCCTTTTGTATTTGTGATTCGGGACAACAAGACGAACAGCATTTTATTTATGGGCAAAATGATGGATCCGACCTCGTAAACTTGTCCATCTTATAGCTAACATCTGGTTCAATTAGATTTAAGGCTATCCACTAAACCAAAGGAAAAGCCTATTGGATTTTTTTTTCAAAAATGCTTATTTTTCCAAAAAATTATAAACATGACCGTTGCCACTAAAATACCAGTGACGCTCAAAGAGCGCCTCGAACACGGGGAGGATTTCCACATTCCAGCAAGTTGGGAAGAATTTCTGGATGTTCTGGAAAGCTGTGAGTACCGAATCGAATACGACCGGGGCGAAATCATATCATACATGGGATACGCAACTGAACTGCACGAAAAACTGGTAGGAAGAATCCTACGTCTTTTGGGGAAACTTTTAGATGATGAATTTTTTGAAGTTTATCCAAGTAATCTTGCCATTTACATGTCTGGCACGGAACAAAAATATATCAATGCGGATTGTTCAGTAATAAAAGGCCAGCCCGAAATGGTTGCTTTGAGGGGCAATATGAAAGCGGTAAGCAACCCCATCCTCATCGTCGAAATCCTTTCGTTTTCTACTCGGGCAGACGATCTTGATAGGAAACTCAAGCTCTACCGCAACATGCCCTCTGTGCAACAGATTATTTTTATAGAAAGTACGGAGGTGTTCGTTACCAACCATGTCCGCTACAATGGCAATGGGGAGTGGCTGGTAAAGGATTTTTACAAAAAAGAGGACGAGGTTGAAGTTTTAAAGGAAGGTTGTTTTAAGTTGGGGGATTTATACAAGAAAATTGAGTTTTAAGTGTAAGGCTAAAGCTTTACAATCAGCCCCAACTTCGTCTCCGCAGGCGGCGCTGTCACTTCTTCCACCTCGCCTGTATGCTCATCTACGATTTCCCGTACTTCGCCCGGTTCGAGTTCCTTGAGCAGGGCTTCCCTCTGCTTTCGCATATTGGTCAGGTAGTCGAGGTCGCCTTTAAGGGAACTCCATTTTTCATCGCTGCTAAAATCATAGACAGTTCGCTTGTAAATGGTGACCTTGGCATTGTCCACTTCCAATGTTTTCTCACCTGCTTCGATAGCCTTTTCCAGCGCCACTTCTTTCGTTTTCTCAATAACGGTTTTCAAATACAATTCATAACGCTTCAATTCCGTGAACACCTTGAGCATATCGTATTTGCCGCTCTCGATGACCTCTTGCGCATTTGCCTCAGCGAGGGAGACAATCTGTTCCCTGTCGAAGGAGCGCTCAATGGCGCCGAGTGGTTTGATGATTCCCATGTCGATTGGAAATTGAGAAATTGGAAATTATTCTCCACTATCTGTTTTCTAATCTCTTATTTCCCAATTATAATTTTCTAATATAAAGTATGAAAAAATTCACCTTGCCTTTCCTCCTCACCAGCAGCTTCTTAGTACGTTCGCCCCCCTACCAGCGGGGTTTCAAATACCGGCCGGACAAAAGCCCATTCGCTGGAGTAAGCCAAAGGTCGTAAAAATGCCAGACAACAAGATGATCTGGACTTTTTCACCGTTGCTGAACTCAGCTACCTGCTCCACACCCAGCGGGTCACCTCCATGGAACTAATCCGCTTCTTCCTCAACCGTTTAAATGCAACATAACTAAGCATAGGATGTCCTTTCCAATTAGTTAAATCGACGATCGCTGATGAATTCTCCTTTTTATTTAATTCTATTTCCCACTCTATTCTTATCATGCAACCTACCAGTGGAAGATAAAATCGAAATTAATTATTTTGGGCAAACGCCTCCAGAAGAGGCTCCTTTAATTTTTGCCAAAAATATTATCTCTCAATCGGACCGCTGGGAAGGCAATGCCAATTTTTCCTCTGGTGGCAAGGAGTTTTATTTCAACGTTTTTCAAGATTCCATAAAAACAATTTACCGCAGCAGATACATTGGAGGCAAGTGGGAAAATCCCGCTCCTTTCGAGGCCATTGGTGGCTATAATAATTGGGAGCCTTTTATTAGCCTAAATGGCAACTCGTTTTATTTCGTTTCTTCCCGCCCTCCTGGCGCACCCGAATGGAATGGGCGGATTTGGAAAATGGAACGGAGTCAAAATAATAATTGGTCAAAACCTGTTCTGGTGGATTTGGGTTTTTCCACAGAGGGAGGGTATTGGTTTCCCAATACATCAACGAAAGGTGACCTGTATTTTGGCGGCAATTTCCCAGAAGTGGGAAACAAAGGACTGGGCGACCTTTATTATTGGAATGCGGAAGAAGATGAAGTTTACAACCTGGAAAGATTAAATACACCATCTGAAGAGTGGGACCCATTTATTGCACCAGATGGATCTTATGTTTTATGGGCGTCCGACAGGGAAGGTGGTTTTGGCGGAACAGATTTATATATTAGTTTCTGGGAAAATAAAAATAATAATTGGGGAAGGGCCATTAATTTAGGCAATAAAATAAATACACCCGATTATGAAGTGGCTGCCCGCATCACCCCTGATGGCAAGTATATGTTTTTTGACCGACCTATAAAAGGTACACAGGACATATATTGGGTGTCAACGACAGATTTTGAGAAATTGAAAAACAATTAATTTATTAAAAACGATGACCAATAATTCTATTTTAAAAATAGCTGGAATAGCAGCTATCGCAACAGCTATCACCACATTCCTACTTTGGCTATTACCCAAATTATATGATTACCCTTCCGACATAAATGAAAGTGTATTACTCGTCAATAACCCATATTACATGGGAAGGCTTTGGGTCAATTTTTTCCACATCCCTTTAGCCATTACGGCTTATTTCGGACTGGCTTATAAATTACGGGAAAGGGAATTACCTAAAGTCATTTTGGGGATGATCTGGTTTTTGATTTGGGGTATAGTAGAAATGGTAGGTGTGTCAGGGACTATATTTGCCGTAAATAAAACCTGGCGGGCAAATTATCCCGCTGCGTCTGAATCTGTGCAGGAAATGTTGCAGGCAAATATTGATTATTATTCCACTATTTGGAACAGTATGTTTTTTGTATTGCTTATTGCTTTTTTATTAGGTACTTTATTCTTTGGGTGGGCGACATGGAAAGGAAAAGGACTTGAAAAAATATTGAGTTATCTATTTTGGTTGGCTGTGCCATTAACCCTTTTAATTATTCTTTCGGGGTATTTTGGAATGAGCGGCCTCGACAAGCTGGTTGATATGACCTATCCAGTTCTTCAGCCTGTCAGCAGGTTCGTGCTTGGGGTATTCTTATTGAAATCAAAATGAAATCAATTATTGATGAAAGGATAAAAGAATTTATTATCCTATTGAAGCATTTTCATACTTGCTGCCCGAGTAATTAATTCAATCAATTAAATGTATATAAAAATAAGCATGTTTTAATTCAGAAGGCACACCTGCTCCTCTCCAATAAAAAGTTTAATCGCTTGCTTGGATTTAGCAATAAACAAAAAAACATTGGCTTGTAATTTTATTTTTTGGGCTTTTAAAGCCTGTGTGTTTTTTTCATCCATTGATAATAAAATTTTTCACTACCGTACACTTTTTGTTTTATATCCGTTTTCAGGCCAAAGGCGAAGAAACTTAGAGGGAGAGGGGTGTGTTTTTTTTGTTTTTTCTGCGAAAAAACAAAAAAAAACACACCCCTCTCCCTAAATTTTCCTTCTTTCAGACATGAAAATCAGTCGTTTCCAAAAAGTGTACGGTAGTGAATAAAATTTACAGGCTGTATGCTTTGAAGATAGGCATATATAGAACCTGATATGCATGCCGTTGATAATCCAGCTTGAAATAACAGCTCATTTATATCACCTTTATTATTAATAAGCTGCAAATAGAAAAAGCCCCAGTCAAAACTGACCGGGGCATTTTCATTAAACCTTTATATCAACGGCAATCAGGCGCTCACCAGCCCCTTCGCCTTTTCGATAATTTCTTCTGCGATATTTTTCGGACAGTTGGCTCTGCCTCGAAAAGCTATCATCAAACCAAAGAAATGTATCAAAAATTTACGCTGGCATTTGCCCACTTTTGGCATCAGGCTCAATATCTTCGCCGTGAGGGTTTCGACTCTCATTGGTAAAAGTTGTTTTGTTGTGTCGTAACTACAAAAGTCAACTTTTACCTTTTTTATTTCGATTCTATTTTTTCACGGACTATTGTTATTAATAAGCTGCAAATAGAAAAAGCCCCAGTCAAAACTGACCGGGGCATTTTCATTAAACCTTTATATCAACGGCAATCAGGCGCTCACCAGCCCCTTCGCCTTTTCGATAATTTCTTCTGCGATATTTTTCGGACACTCAGCGTAATGCGAGAACTCCATCGTCGAACTGGCACGGCCAGAAGTAATGGTACGGAGCTGCGTCACATAGCCGAACATCTCTGACAGTGGCACATCGGCCTGAATGGCAATGGCACCTCCAGAACGTGGTTCTTGGCCTTTCGGTAATCCACGGCGGCGGTTCAGGTCACCAATAACAGGACCTGTATATTCCTCTGGCGTGACAACTTCCAATTTCATGATAGGCTCCATCATAACTGGCTTACAGTTCTTGGCAGCAGCACGGAAACCTTCTTTGGCACAAAGCTCAAAGGCGATCGGCTTACTATCCACTGCGTGCATAGAACCGTCCGTTACTTTAACCCTCATACTCTCGATTCCATAACCAGCTAATATACCATTCGTCATCATGGCAGTGAAACCATCACGGATCGGCTTCTGGTAATTTTTATCAATGGCGCCGCCAACGATGCCCCACTCAAACTGGAGTTTCGTTTTTCCAGTTTTGAAATCTTCTGATTCCAAAAATTCTTCATCAGCAGGGCCGAGTTCGAATTCCATATCGGCAAAGAGACCAGAACCACCAGACTGCTTTTTCAAGCGCTCCCGATGACTGACCTGTTGCGTCAGGGCTTCTTTGTATGTAACCTGAGGCTGGCCTTGGTTACATTCAACTTTGAACTCTCGTTTGAGACGGTCAACAATGATTTCCAAGTGCAGCTCACCCATTCCACTGATAATGGTCTGGTTCGTGTCGTGGTCAACCCGCACTTTAAAAGTAGGGTCTTCCTCCGCCAATTTGTGCAAGGCCAAGCCCAGCTTGTCCATATCTTTTTGTGACTTCGGCTCAACGGCAATACCGATCACTGGATCAGGGAAAGTCATGCTTTCTAGTATGATCGGATGTTTTTCATTACAAAGCGTATCGCCTGTACGAAGGTCTTTGAAACCAACAGCTGCAGCTATGTCACCTGCTTCCACAAAATCAATGGGATTCTGCTTGTTGGAGTGCATCTGGTAGAGGCGTGAAATCCTTTCCTTCTTATCGGAACGGGTATTCAGCACTTGCGAGCCAGCATCTAAGCGGCCTGAGTAAACACGCATGAATGCCAAGCGGCCAACATAAGGATCGGTTGCTATTTTAAACGCCAAAGCACTAAATGGCTCATCTACTGATGGCTTGCGAGTTACTTCTGCATCCGTTTTCGGATTGATGCCAGAAATAGCCTCTACATCCAGTGGAGAAGGCATAAATTCACAAACGGCATTAAGCAAAGCCTGAACTCCTTTGTTCTTGAAAGCAGAACCACACATCATCGGTGTGATAGACATATCAATCGTCGCCTTGCGAATGGCAGTCCTTACTTCGTCAACAGTAATAGATTCAGGGTCTTCGAAGAATTTTTCCAACAAATTATCATCGTAATCAGCTACCGATTCGAGCAGTTTGCCACGGTATTCGTTTACGGTCTCAACGAGATCTTCGGGAATAGGGATCACCTCATAAGTCATGCCTTGATCCGCCTCGTTCCAAACGATAGCCTCCATGGTGATAAGATCAACTACTCCTTTAAAGCGCTCTTCTGCACCGATAGGAATTTGGAGTGGAACAGCGTTGGCACCCAATTTCTCCCTAACATCGTTTACGACGTTGAAAAAATCGGCACCACTCCGGTCCATTTTATTTACAAAACCAATACGTGGCACTTTGTAACGGTCAGCCTGACGCCAAACAGTTTCTGATTGTGGCTCAACACCCGACACAGCACAAAACAATGCAACTGTACCATCCAAAACACGCAATGAACGCTCTACCTCAACGGTAAAGTCAACGTGGCCTGGGGTGTCAATGATGTTGACGGAATAGAGTTGATCTTTCCATTTCCATGAGGTTTTGGTAGCAGCAGAAGTGATCGTAATGCCACGCTCTTGCTCCTGTTCCATCCAATCCATGGTAGCAGCACCGTCGTGCACCTCACCGATTTTGTGGGTCAGCCCAGTGTAAAAAAGGATTCGCTCGGTGGTGGTAGTTTTTCCGGCGTCAATGTGGGCAGCAATGCCAATGTTCCTGGTAAATCTTAAATCTCTTGCCATTTTTGTTTCCCGAAAGGGTTTAAAATTGGATTAGTAAACTGCTGTATCGGAGAATTTGGTAGTACATTTTTTTATTCAAGCCAACAGTTACTAATTACTATTAAAATTGAAATCGTATGGGTTAAAAATCCAACGAGTTTGGAAAGCACAATGTCAGCAGCTTTCCAAACTCGTCGAAGTTGTTTCTATCTGCTTTTCTTTTAAGCCTTGAAGTGAGCAAATGCCCGGTTGGCTTCGGCCATACGGTGCGTGTCTTCTTTCCGCTTGACAGCTCCGCCTTCGCCTTTGCTTGCAGCGATCAATTCAGCTGCTAATTTTTCAGCGTACCCTTTTCCGCTTCGCTCACGGGAGAAACGGATCAACCATTTCATCCCAAACATAATCCTGCGCTTTGAACGGATTTCCTGTGGAATCTGAAATGTAGCACCGCCAATCCGTCTTGCCTTTACCTGTACTTGAGGCATGGCATTGTTGAGGGCTTTTTTCCAAATGCCATGTTCATCTTGTTGGGTGCGCTCTTTGATGATATCCAGGGCATCATAAAACAACCGAAAAGCTACTGACTTCTTGCCTTCCCACATCATGTTGTTCACAAACTGGGTGACCATCGGATCGTTGTACCGAGGGTCAGGTGCTATAATTCTTACCTTAGGTTTATGCTTCCTCATTTGAAGAAAATTTATTTGGTATTTAGGTGTTGTGGCATTTGGTATTTTAATACACACTTTACCTATTACATTAATGTCAAAAAAATGATCTATCGAAATAAAACAGCAAACCCTACTTCTTAGGTGCTTTGGTGCCGTACTGGCTGCGGCTCTTCTTCCTGTTCTGGACACCTGCGGTATCCAATGCTCCACGCACGATAGTGTAACGAACACCGGGAAGGTCTTTTACCCTACCCCCTCTGACCAATACAATGGAGTGTTCTTGCAGGTTGTGGCCTTCACCCGGAATGTAACAAATTACCTCCGTGCCATTGGTCAAACGGACTTTAGCGACTTTACGCAAGGCCGAGTTCGGCTTCTTGGGAGTAGTAGTGTAAACCCTTGTACAAACACCCCTGCGCTGAGGGCAAGAGTCGAGTGCACGTGATTTGCTCTTCATCACAATTTTCTTCCTACCCTTACGTACAAGCTGATTAATGGTTGGCATAATTGCTTAATTTATCTTGTTATTTCGATAGTTTTTTTCTTGTCAAAATCGCTTTAAAACACTCATTTTTCCTAAAAAAATATAGGTTTTTGAAAAGCGAGCGCAAATGTAGGGTTTTTAGTTGAAAAACAATAGGTTGTATTTAAAAATATTTGCAGGAGTTTTGGAATGGAAAAGTCACCCTTTTAGGAGGCAAAATCCCCTTTTGCTAAAGCAGCTCTCAGCTTTTTTGATGTTTTGAATTATTCCTACAAAACAGAATATTCCTACAGAACTATTGGACTGGATAGCGAAACGCAATCTTTAAGAAAATGGTTGCATAAAATGGCAAAACCATGGCACTGTCATTTAAAGCCTTAAAAGTGAAAGGGACTGCCAATGGCAATCCCTTTTTCCTAAATTCTAATTCTTTCAAAGATTGGCAACTGACCAAATTGTCGGAGTATACTGTTTTCTGTTTGACTACCAAGAGTTTTGCATTTTTAGTACCACTCTAAAAGCTAAGCCCAACTCCTAAACCCAGACTTTTGGAAGGAGATATAAGATGAAATGACGTATTCTGGTTAGTAGACTTTTGCTTGATCACTTCATTATAACGGTGAACAGCTGGCTTACCTTTAAGTGGCCAACCCAACCCATTAACAATTAATCCGGTAATTGTTAGTCCTAAACCGGCAATTAGTAACCTTTCTTGTTTTTGCAGCCCACCTGAAGTTCCATTGTCTGTGGTGGCAGCGACCCCCAAGCACCCTAAAGCACCGACAAGAGGGATATAAGAAACAATCTGAACGGTCTGATAACCTTTAAGTAGTTCATTGGCTCTTTGATCATTAGCAGTATGGATAATAGCCCTTAAATCTTTGATTTTCGTCTTACGGACTTTTTCGCCTTTGAAGAAAATTTTTCGCCCTTTGAATTCTATGAGTTCAGGTGAATTGGTTTGCCCTAAAATCCCAAGGTTGCTAACAAACAGAAATGTTAATAAAAAAAGTGAATTTTTCATAAGTGATATTTTTAAAGTTGATGAATATTTTATGAATAAGTTTTTGAACAGTCTTAATTTTAATGAAAATGAAAGCCCAAGGGAAGAGTATTGATTATTCCTAAAGGAATCCTTTCATGCATAATTTGAATATTATTAAAATCGAAATAAAAAAATCCCATAGGCAACCTTTGAGAAGGTTCCATCCATTTGAATCTCTATTTATTTTTCTGAGAACTTAATTAACGTCTCCAGCCAACATCCTCAGTTGATGGCGAAGGGAAATATGGCATTAGCAGAAAGAAAATATAAGCTATCCTTAAACTCAAAAACCTGATAACAATTTTCGAGCTTGTTAAATATTTCCTGAACAGTATATCTACTGGATTCCCCTTTGATCATAAAGGCTTTTGAATCTGTGGTTGCATAAAAGCCTCCCGAAGTAATTTCTCCGATATTAATAAAGGATTTGCTATCATTGGAAATATCTACCTTTTCAAGTGTTTCGCCAAAGAAGTATAATTCAGAATTATTACAAACTATAAACAGGCTCTGTCCTGACGTGATGAATATTTCATTAATAGACTTATTATTTAGGATATTAAACTCTTTCTTACGGAGAAAGTCACCATTCTTATAAACAACAATCCCCTTGTCTGTTCCAATTAATGCTTCATTATTACGAAAAAGGGTACTACAATTAAAGTATAAGTCTTTTGTCAGAGCATGATCTGAAGAATTTATGACTTTGCCCGCATCAATTATTTGGATTTTCAATTCTCCAAGGGCTTTCAGCCATTTTTTAATATTTAACCCATTTAAAGCATTAGAACCAACAAAGAAAACAACTAGGTCATCCTCCAAAACAGTTGATTTATAAATGACCGGCATTTCCAATTTTTCTTTTAACCTTTCAAATTCTGAAGAAGATGGGTTATATTTATAGAATCGTGGCGAATGCGGTGATATCTTCGTTACAGCCCAAATATTATTATTACTAAAAGCGATTTCCAAAAGCACGCCCTTTAGTTTTGGCTCGACAAATCTGCCTTCTTCAAAATAACATAATGAATGCCCAATTTTTGTAAACTTTGAATTCCCGCCATTTTTCATCCAAACTTTTTTTCTACTATCTAGATAAAATTCTTCGATAAATTTAAAAGGGCACTTTGGTTTTCCTTTGGAATAATCCCGCCAAGCATTATTATCATGTACAAATAACCCACCTGGCCACATTTTATTCATAATGCCTTTTTCTGGCGATTCCCCATTTGCTATAAATATGCGGCCTTCAGAGTCTTCAATAATATCAGTTATTTCTGCACTCGGAATTTCAATATCATTTTTATCAAAAGTTTTTAGGGTTTCGCCATTATAAACACTAATCCCACCTTCATATAAGCGTGAAGTTCCAAAGCCGTCAAAAAAAGGATCCCTTTGGGATCCGATCCAGGTTTGTCCTTGAGAATCGTGGTAAATAACGCCGATTTTACCTTTGAACAATCCGTTGTCTTTATTAAATGCCTTCCATATATTTTTATCCAAATCATAATGGTGCAGATTATTATTTTCGATAAACCATAAACCGTATTTTTTATCGAAAGAATAAATTATAGAATTATCAGATCCTAAACCTTCCTTTGATGCTTTATTTGTATAAAAAAATTTCCCAGTGCATGGAAAGGGGTACTCAATTGAAGGTTTTGTTTCTGATTTATTTGTGGTTTGGGAAATAAGAAAATTGCTGATAGTAAAAAAGACTGTGATTAATAATAAGGTGAGTAACTTTTTCATAAGTGATATTTTTAAAGTGAGTAAATCCTAACTATTAGGAACATTTCATTCAAGGAATGGCAATGGTCAGTTCATTGCTTTCATTTCCACACTCATCCCTGAGTACGAATTTGAACCATTTGCCTGATGCTTCCGGATACAGGGCACCTGCATTGTCCATTCCAGCCGGACCTTTAAGCCCTGCACATTTATTATTCAATGGAGACCATGTATAGCAATTAGGTGGAACATCCAAATTGGTTTCAGTAATGACCCATGTTGGGGTGGCGTCACAATCCGCATCTTCATAATTGAAAGAATAGACATAAGTAATTGAATCTGATCTCTCCTCTATAAGGGGATTTGAAATGACCGGGGCAGAACCTAGGCTCGGGCAAGTACCCAATGCCGTATTTGGACATGGTTCATCCGAAGCTTGAACGTCTTCTTCTGGATTGCAGGCAAATAATAATAAGGAGAATAGGAAAAGGATTGGTAGCTTTTTCATCATTTATTGTTTACTGGACTTTTGACAAGAATTTTTTCAAAATGACCAGATAACGAATACCCTATAGGGGCATGAGTTATACATTGTTAAAATAATTATTTGGAGTTTTGGGAAAACGCCTTGTTTTCTCAAAACATCAAAAAATAATAATGTCAATGTGTTTTCTATTGAAAATCAGCAACAAATGATTTTCTGCCTTGAAACCTTGTCAAAAGTCCAGATTGTTTAGGTGTAGGACAAATTTACAGGGCTGGGTATCATGCCCGTCTGATTCCCCATCAGGCGGTCATTTTTGAGCTTTTAAATTTACGGCGGCATGGGAAATGGCGCCGTAAAATGCGGATTTGTCCTGTACCATATTGTTTTTTAGGTGAACAGATTTATTTTGTCTTTTCACAGTGGTTTAATAGTCGTCATTTAGGCTTCTTTTTAATCCAATATAACCATTGTTTTTGTCTGAACCATTGTACCTATCCGAAGGCTATAGTGATATATGCCTTGCGGCAACTGAACCAGTTTTTCATTTTTCCCATCCCATTGGATTTGATGCTCACCTGGAGGTTGTTTTCCATTTACCAGTGTTCTTATTTTTTGGCCAATTGCATTATATATGGTGAGTTCGAGATGGCTGGGCTTTGCTAATTGGTAAGAAATTGTGGTGGAAGTATTAAGTGGGTTTGGATAGTTTTGGAGCAACTCGAATTCATTTTGGTTGGCATTTATGACCCCATTAACGACATCTGTAGAGTCAATACCTTCTATCCTAATATCGTCAATGTACCAACCGTTGTCAGTATTAAAATTACCTGAATTGAAGTAGAATGCAATTCGGATAGTTGAATCTGAATAAGACGATAAATCAATGGCATATTGTGTCCAACTATTACTAGTTCCATCGAAGAGCGGGTCTGAAATGGTTTCCCAAGCTCCTCCATTCACAGAAATTTGAATTCGGCCATTGTCATCAGAAAACCTGTACCATTGCCAAAAAAATAGTGTGGGAATTTGACCTTGCAATGGGGTTAGGATAACTTCAGGACTAATCAACCTAGTATTCGCACTACCGTGAAAATTGCCATTTAAAACCGTCCCTGCCACCTGTTGGCCTGAATGAGCATTTGCAGGACCTACCGTAGGGACACCAATTTCCCATAATCCATTATCAGCACTCCAATCCCCCACACCCAATTCAAAGCCTTCAGGATTATTAAAAGGGGTTACTTCCACTTCTACAGAAATATCATCAACATACCAGCCATTGTCAGTATTAAAATTACCTGAATTGAAATAAAACGCAATTCGGATAACTGAATTTGCATAAAGTGTTAGATCAGCAATATGTTGCGTCCAGTTAGTACTTGTACCATCAAAGAGCGGGTCTGAAATGGTTTCCCAAGCTCCTCCACTCACAGAAATTTGAATTCGGCCATTGTCATCGGAAAACCTGAACCACTGCCAAAATTTTAATTGAATATTTTCATCCGAATTTATATCAGGTAATGCAATACTTGGGCTGATCAACCTCGTATTTGCACCACCAGAAAAATTTCCATTCAAAACAGTACCTGCTACTTGCTCACCAGAAAATGCATTTGCTGGCCCGACGGTTGCGATGCCCGCATCCCATAAACCATTATCTGCAAACCAACTTCCTATCCCATTTTCAAAATCTTCATTAAACACAATAGTTGTCTGCCCATAAATTGAAATATTAATCAGGAACAATGCGAGGATCAGATTAACCTTTTTAAAGGAGAATGCACTTTTGCAGTTTTTCTTTTTCATGATATCTGGTTTTAAAAAATGAAGTGAAGGGATGAACTACATTTCAGTTTAGTGGTAGTATTTTATCAGCTAAAAATGTCACTGCAAAGGTGGAGGGAAAATCAATTCAAGGTTTGACCTATAGCAACAATATATTATAACATTCTTACAATCTTAGTCAACACCAAGCTGTCACATTTTTACAATTGCTATGCTTAAGGGCACTTAATGAATTGGCTTTCAATTATTTGTGGATGTCACTCGGCGGATACCCGAATTTTTCTTTAAACCGCCTTGAAAAGTAGGGCAAACTGCTGAATCCTACCTCAAATGCAATTTCCGTTATGGTCAATTCTTTTTGTTGTAGGAGTTCTTTTGCTTTATCCAATCTGTAACCTTCGAGGTATTGACGTGCCGTCTTGTTTATTAAACCCTTTATTTTTCTATCCAATGTATAAATGGGCATCAGGAGTGCAGCAGCCAGTTCATGGGCATTAAAATTTTCTTCGCTGATATGCTTTTTGATGATTTGCTCTACCTTGATCAAAAATGGTGGCTTTGATTCCTTTTTTCCAGAAGCCAACTGAATCTTTTGTTTTAGGAATAACAGGTTTTGGATTTTCAAAAGGAGTTCTTCCGTACCAAAAGGTTTTATCAAATAATCAATTGCACCAGTTTCGAAACCACGTTGTCTATCTTTTTCAGCGGCCTTTGCTGTCAGAAGGATGACTGGGATATGATTGGTACGTTCATCGTTTTTCAAAAAACGACAAACTTCAAATCCATCCTTTTTGGGCATCATCACATCGCTAATAATAATGTCAGGTATGAGTTGAATGGCTTTGGAAATTCCCTCTTCTCCATCCCGGGCAATTGCAATTTCAAAACTACCTCTTAAATTTTGGGCGAGATAGACTAATAAATCCTCATTATCTTCAATTAAAAGTAGAATAGGAGCATGTTGATCGCCACTTATATTCTCCTCTGTTTTTTTCTGGGTTCTGTGCAATAATATATTTGGATTTTTTTCTAATTCTTTTTTAGTTTTTATTTCTTCTTTTCCTTCAAAATGATGGTGAATAGGAAGCATCACTTCAAATTCCGTCCAATTCCCAAATTCACTTTTTACACCAATTTTTCCACCTAACAATTCAACGATTCCTTTGACTAATGCCAATCCAATTCCAGTTCCTGCTTTATTTCTTAAAGAAGATTCAACCCGATAAAAACGGTCAAAAATGTAAGGCAAGGCTTCTTGTGAAATTCCCTCTCCATAATCTTTAATTTTCATTATTAAAAAATCACTCTCTTTTTGGATGGTCTTTTTAGCATGAAAAACAATCTTCCCGCCTTCTTGTGAATGTTTAATGGCATTGGTTAGAATATTGGAAATGATGCGGTGGAATTTTCCCCGGTCAAAATCCATTTTTATTTCTTCATTTTCGCAGTATATAGAAAGCTTAATTTTTTTGATGGCAGCATAAGATTCAAACGATTCCCCCAAATATTTAAGGTAAGGCACCACATTCCCATATTCCCATTTAACCTCCATTTCACCAAAATCCAATTGGGTCTGGTCCAGCATTTGATTGACCAGATCCAACAGGTTGCCTCCATTGCGAACCACTATCTCCAACTGGCGTTGGGAGTCTTCATTCGGTATTCCTTTTAATTTATTTTTAAGGTCATTGGCTATTCCCATGATAATGGCAATGGGAGTGCGGAACTCATGGGTTATATTGGCGTATAATTTAGATTTAAGTGCTTCTTTTTCCTGACGGTGTTTTTCTGTCTTTACCGATTGCCTTCTACGATAAATATATATTAGCAATAATAACCCCAGAATAAAGTATAATAAATAAGCCCAAATAGTTTTCCACCAAGGGGGGGCGATTATTATTTTAATCGTCCGGTATTCTTTATTCCAAACGCCATCATTGTTAGAACCCTTTGCCCGAAAGTAATAGGTGCCGGGCGACAAATTGGTAAAGGAAACATATCTCCTTGTCCCAATATTGATGGAGTCAGTATACAGCCCATCCATTTTATAAGCATATTGATTTTTTTCAGAGGTACTATAGTTTAAAGCGGCCAACTGAAACCCAAAAGAATTCTGGTAATACTTTAACTTCAATTCGGCAGTGCTGTTGATTGATTTTTCCAAAGGGGGCTGGCCTATGGAAACAAGGGTATCGTTTAGATAAAAATCATTAAATACAAGGGGTGGCTGGTATTTATTGATTATTATACTATCGGGATGGAAATAGGTAAAACCATTTACACCCCCAAAATAAAACAAACCGCTTTTCCCTTTATGGTAAGCCCTTGTATTAAATTCATTACTTTGCAAACCATCCCGAACATCATAAGTCCTGATTACTTTCTCACGGACAAGGTCAAATTCAAAAATACCTTTGTTACAGCTTATCCATAAAATACCATTATTCGCTTCAAGGATGCCATAAATTGTATTGTGGGGAAGCCCTTGTTTGGTAGTAAACCTTTTAAATTTTTTGGTATTTATGTTTAATTTATTGAGTCCGCCGTGATATGTTCCAATCCAAATTATGCTGTCGTTAAAAGGATAGATGACATTGACATAATTTATGCTCAGGCTATCAGGATGCTTGGAGTTGGCTATATAGTTATTTATTACTTTATATTTATTTCCGTTTTTTTGAAGGCGAAAAATTCCGCATTCTCTTGTACCTACCCATATTTCATTTTTACCATTTATAGGGACTACTTGAAATGGTGTTTATATTTCCGCATTCTTTGCCAAAATCCTTAACAATATCTAGGCGATTGGTTTGTGCATTATAACTCAATAACTCTCTGGTTCCAATCCACAAATTTTCAATGCTGTCATAGGTCAAGCTTCTGACACCGTTTAATTTTTTTTTCGACACACTATCCAATTTCGAGGAAAGAAAATAATAACTTCCAGTTTGTGGATTATAATTTACCAACCAATCTCCATTACCATCACTTCCTCCCAACCAATAAGTGTTTTCCTTTCCCTTTGCTGTGGCCCAGCACATTTTTGTTATGGGCGGGTTCTTTTTTATCTTTAGTGAATTTAAATCAAGATGATTAAATCCGCCCCCAACTGAAAACCCTACCAATACTTCTCCTTCGTTTGTCTCTACAATAGTGCGGATATTATTACTATTAAGGAGTTTAGAGTGTGGGATTTCATTGCGAATGGTAAGGAAAGGTTTTTTATTCTTTTCAATAAATATCAACCCCGTTACATCTTCGATCCAAAAATTACCAGCAGCATCTTTTAAAATAGGTTCATATTCCTGAAACTTTTTTTCAATATCATGAGGATACAATTGGGCTAATTCCCCGAATAAATTTTCTTTCCTTTTTTTATTTTTTTCTGTATTGTTGAAATAATCCAAGATGTTAGCAGGGACAGCGTTATCAAGACTATCGGCAGCAATAAATTTTTCAGTCTTTATATCTAATTTATCGATTAAACCCATATTATCAGTCAAGCCCCAGCCAAGATATGCCCATATGTTTCCGTCCTTGTCCTCTGCGATTAATTGCACAAAACTCCCTCGAATGGAAGTCGAATCCCCCAGTTCATGTTGAAACGATTTAAATTCATACCCATCATACCGGATCAATCCATCCTCTGTGGCCAACCAAATATATCCACTGCTGTCTTGAATAATATCCGAAATGGAAGTTTGAGGCAATCCATCATCAACCGTAATGTGCTTTGCTTTATACTTTAAGTTTTGGCTTGCCACATTACAAGGCAAAAACAATATCGTCAACCCGATCAACAGCGGAGCATAAGAATTTAATTCGTAAAAAAAATAAAATAACCCTTTTAAAAATTTCATAAACAAGTTTTTCATTCAATGTAGCCACCATAACCTGCCCCTCATTTTAATCGGGATTCAATTGGCAGGCTGGAAAACTTTTATTTGCGTTTTTTTTTGAAAAACATCCTACAAGGTAATTACTTATTCCAATTTTTTGGGCTACCTATTTTTGGCAAAGGAAAATAAAAAGGGATCGCCGCTATGCGGCGATCCCTTTTTATTTATCAAGAGATGGAATTACGAAAAAACCCTACATGATTTTTACAAACTTCTCCACCGCCGTTTTATCATCCATTTGCAAAAGCAGAAGATAAGTACCTGATGGCAAGTCTACAGTATCAAAATCAAATCGGTTGTCACCCAATGAAACTGCATTTCTGAAAGTAGCCACTTGATTGCCCAATACATTCACAATGCTCATCTCTGCGTTGCCAGCAATGGCTGAATTAAATGTTACGAAGAAGGCATCTCTTACTGGGTTCGGTTTCAGTTCAAATGCACTGATCTCGGCAAAGGTGACGGCATTCGGCCCAGTATTACAATCAAGCGTAAGTTCCTGAAAAACGACACAACCCGTTATATCAACGACGCTGATATTAATAAGGGCTTCCCCCTCACCTGCCAAAATTGTGGCCATTGGTTCACCAGGCATGGCGTTTATTTGCCAGCCTATACCAGAAAATATCTGCCATGAATAAGCGAAAGGAGCCGTACCATTGGCCGTATTGATTAAAAGATCGTAGCTCTCGCCACAGTCTATTGAATCAGGAACATCTAAGGACATGGCAAAAGCTGCATCGGTAATCAAAACTTCGAAATTATCCGAAGAGGAATTACCACATCCGTCCATTGCGACATAGCTGTAAGTGTAGGTCACAAAATCGCAGGTTGACTCATAGCTGGAATCCATCTCAACTGTTACCATACTACAGTCAGTGGCAGTCACCGTTGGAGGCGACCAAGCAGCAAATTCGGCTTGGATCATTTCCAAATTAGTAGTAGGCAGGCCACTCAATACAGGAGCATCGTTGTCCATCAAGTGGATGGATTGTGAAAGCTGGGTATTGTTGCCACATGCATCGGTTGCAGTCCAGGTACGTGTAATAATGGTTTCGCAAGCCATTACTTCTTCCGAGTCGGAAAAAGTAATGTCCAAACTACTACAACCATCTGTGGCTTCCACATCAGCAAACACAGGCACTTCATTGCAATCTATAAATACATCGGATACAGTTGTTTCAAAAACAGGTGCCTCAATATCTTTCACCGTTATCCTCTGTTCTCCATGTGAAACATTACCGCAGCTATCAATAGCAGTCCAGGTACGGGTAAAAATGGTTTCACATGCAAAAGCTTCTTCTGAATCCACAAAAGTTAGACTTGCACCTGAACATGCATCAGACACTTCAGGTTGCCCAAAATCAACTGCTTCTCCACAATTGATCGTTTTATCGGCAGGAACAAAATCAAACACAGGCGCCACATTGTCTACAGCTGTGATTGTTTGAGCGGCAGTTGTAACATTTCCACAAGCATCCGTTGCCTTCCAAGTACGCACAAAAGCATAAGAGCCATCGCAAAGGGCAACGGTGGCATCTGTGAAGCTCATTTCCACATTGGAACAATCATCAGTGGCTTCCGCCGGTGTGAAAATAATAGGGTCGCCGCAACCGACAGTTTTATCCACATGAACTGACTGGAATACAGGCGCTTCATTATCCACTAATGTCAGTGTTTGTGAAACAGAACTTTCATTTCCACAAAGGTCGGTCGCCGTCCAGGTGCGGGTGACTGTGAAAGAACCACAGCTACCTCCATTTTCCCAAACATCATTGTGGGTCATGGTAATGTCTGTTCCTGTTCCACAATTGTCACTTACATCTGGGGTGTCAAAAACTGGCATTCCTCCATTACAATCAAACAAGCCGTTATTGGGCACATTGGAAAAGACGGGTGCTTCCTCATCTGGCCCAAAGGTGATTAATTGTGTAGCAGAAACTGAATTTCCACAACTGTCCACTCCCGTCCAGACACGGGTAATCTTAGTTCCATTGTCACAATCCTCCTCATAAAAGTCTTCAAATGTAAGGGTCACATCACCACAGGCCGAATGACAGACGGCCTGTCCAAAGTCAACTGCCGTACCGTTACAATCGAAGTGCCGATCTTCTGGCATGTATGTAAATGCAATCAGATTGCCACTATTAAAGCCTGGCAATACCCAGGCTTGTGTAACTGCTGTCGCCACATTTCCGCACGAATCCGTCGCTATCCAGGTGCGGATGATGTCGTAGCCAAAAAGTTGCCCGTTTACTTCGTTACAGTCGCCAGTCCCAATGATCGAGTCTTGGAACGTAAGGGTTACACTGCTGCAATTGTCAAATACTATGGGATTATCGAAGGTAATGGTATCGTCGCAATCAAAGAACTGATCGTAAGGAACGAACAGGAAGACAGGAGCCGTCGTATCAGGCGAAGTTGTCACATTTTGCGAAAAGGTGGAAGTGTTGCCACAAAGGTCGGTTGCTGTCCAGGTGCGGATAAAGGTGAAACCTGTATCGCAACTGCCCATAACGTTCGAGTCTTCATACGATAAAGCAGTTGGGCCACAGTCATCAAAAGCAATTGGCATAACTGGATCGTCACCACAACCAACAGTTATGTCTGTTGGATTATTCATGTGAAATATAGGTGCCAACGTATCTGGCCCAATGAAAAGGGTCTGAGAAACGGAGTCCAAATTGCCACAGGCGTCATGTGCAATCCAGGTACGAGTAACACTAAACGGTTGGCTGCAATCGCCATTGTTGTTTACCACATCTTCAATAATTACTACGAGGCCGCTATCAGGGCAAGTGGTCGTTACCAGAACACTGTCAAATTCTGGATTGTCAGAACAATCAGCAGTGATGTCTGTAGGGTTTGGTGGATTGAAAGTGATGACGCCTGTGACCATTGGCGAGGTCATAGTTACTATCTGTACCACAGTATCGGCATTTCCACATTCATCAGTTGCTATCCAAGTGCGAATGATTTGAGATGGCAACGGACAAGCACCTCCGATTTGAGATTCTTCAAATTCCAAAGTATAAGGAGAACAGTCCGTCACATCGGGGTCTTGTACGGGTGGCACATCAGGGCATTCCATGGTCACATCGGCAGGTACGTTTGAAAAAACGGGTGGGTTGTCGTCAGCAACCGTTATTGTTTGCGCGTACATGCCCGTGTTGCCACAGTCATCAGTGGCCGTCCATGTGCGGGTGATGGTAAAATGGCAAGTATCTCCCATAATTGTTTCATCAAAAACCAAGTCAGGGTCAGGGTCACAGGCATCGGTTACAGTGACACTGTCTGGATCGGGTATACTGTCACAGCGGGTCAGGGTTAGGTCGCCGGGTACATTGGCAAAAGCAGGGGCGGTGTTGTCCACCACTGTAAGTGTCGCATCAAAAAAAGTCTCATTACCACATGCATCGGTAGCTGTCCAAGTAACCACAATAGGATCGCCAGCACAACCAGCGCTATCAAGCCCTGTAAAGTCATTGGTAAAAACTACTGGCGTACTGAGATCAGTGAAATTGCCATCGTAGTCCAACCACTCTTGCAGAATATCCAATGCATTGGGGTCATTGCAATCCAAAACCAGATCATCCGGCTTCGTGCAAGTTGGACCTTGTGTATCTTCCAGCGTAAAAGTCGCACAGGTAATAAACACATGGCCGCAAGCATCAGTAGCCGTAAAAGTCACCAAGATGCTGCCCGTGAGTTGGCCGCAGCCCTGTACCCAATTGGCAGGATCATAATCATTTGTCCAAGTAACTGGGTTGCAACCTGGTACGCTGAACTGGGCACCGCCATTGGTATTGAGCCAGCTGTCAATGCCGTTCATTGAATTGGGAACAGTGGCCTCCAAGGTCAGATCTTGAGCTGGCGTGGCAATATAGCCCGCAGGCAAGTTTTGGAAAGCAGTCGGCATACCTGGCCCGCCCGGTAAACTGCCCGACACATCGTTGTAGGCACCGCCGCCATTAGCCACTCCTCCCCCATAAACAGAATTGAGGAGGTCGGGTTGAGCGCCAGGGGCATTTGGGTCCAGTTCCACGGTGAAAGAAATGGTAACACCTTGCCCTGCATACAGCCCACCTGTACCAGGGAAGAACAGATCGGTGTCTGTAATCCCATTCCAGTTGGTGTTGATATCAGGGTCGGCACTGGCAGTCGAAAGCGTAATAACAGGAGGGGTCAAATAAAAATTATAGGCTGGGCCAAAATACATGGCCAAGTCTTCTTCGAGCCACAATTGTTTGACTGCACCTCCAAAATTTCTCATAACGATCGTGATCTCATAGGCTGGCAACCCATTGCCAGGATTGTTACAGAGATCAAGGCCAAACCCGTTGAGCGGTGTGACCGTTTTTTCAATATCCAGTTTCGGATAGCCCGTGCAAGACCCGCCAGACAAAGAACAAGCATATGGATCATCGTTCAGACAGCGGCTCCCGCAAATACCTATGGCAAATGGCTCCCGCCCCAGTGGAACTCCACCTTCAACATAATATTCCACACAGACTTGCGACACAGGCTGATCACCTGAATTGACATCCCACCAACTATCATTGCCATACCCCATTCCATTTATAGTGAGGCCGCCTGCATTCCCTGAGATTGGCCCAACACCTCCAAAATGTGTTCCCTCCAATATAACTGGATCTGTACCAAGGAAGGCCGTAACATGAACAACTTCACCGCTCTGAAAAAACTGGTGCTCCTGTGAGCTGACCCGAATGGGTTTCGCCTCATCCAAGGTGAAACAATAAGTATTGCCGCCCATGCCTGGAAAGTGGCGGCCATTGTCAAAACTATACTGACCGGAAGGCCGGGGTTCTTTTCCATTTTTCCAAGAATTACCCGAATGAGGAGCCCCGGAAGCACTTATTTCCAAAAAATTAATCCCATCACCCGATTCATCGCAAAAGCCTGTTTTGAAACCATAAACATTTTTGCCTTCCAGCAGGTCAACCCGCCGCGATGTGTTCAATTGATTCCAACGGCTGACCCAGTCTGTGCCGCCACATACAACCGCATCGTCATCCACACATTTTTCTCCTTCAATACTCAGGCGGAATGGCTCAACGGTTGCTATGCCTCCTGTTGAATAATATTGAATACAAACCTGTGTGACAGTATCGCCCATCGAATTCACTTCCCACCAAAGACCTCCACCCTCGGTTGAATTGGCATTCAGTGTAACCTCGGGGGAGCCATTGCCGCTCATGCTATTGCCAGGATATAAGGGACTACCAAAAAAAGTGGCATTCAAGTTAACGGGGGTTCCAGCATTATTGGCCGTTACGGTGATGGCTTCTCCATTGGCAAAATAAGCATGCTCCCGACTGTCAATGCTAAATCCCGCAACCGGAACGCTGAAATCAAAACAATACTGGACGCCTGCCTGATTGGCTGTATTTCTTCCTAGATAAAATGAGGTATTTCCCCACCTACGAGGCCGTCGGGTATTGATGATGGTTGAATTGCCTGCATTGGGCGCAGCGCTTGATGCTATGTCCGCTGTGATGGCATTTCCCATATCATCGCAAATGCCAAGGTCAAAGCCTGTAACCGTTCCACCGTTTTCAAGAGTAGTGCGCTCCGACGGCATGAGCCGGTTCCAGGCCCCGACCGTTTCGAGCACAAAGAAAGTGGTAGTGTTATTTGTAGTTTCAAAAAGATTTGGAGTAGTCCATGATTGCCATACGAAGACCATAAGGAAAGCGGTCATCGTAACTAAGACTTTTTTCACGTTGGTAAAGAACATGTTCATACTGACAGATTTAGGATATAATCCCAGTGCAAAAAGCGACCGGGTATTTCGTTAGATAATTTGTTAATTCAGGTATTGATTGTTAATAGTTGCTGTTGATTGCCCGCTCTATTCGACCAACAAACAGCAAATAACAATCAACAATCAAATGATTTTCAAGGGCATTCCCATCCTTAAATGTGAACCTGTAACTTAATTATTGAAGGGTAAGCTAAAAAAAACCTTCTCAAAAAGGCATTTAGGTATTTATCGCACGGTAAGATGTCCAAGACAAAATATTTCCGCTAAGTTAATAGGAAGTTTTTATTTTTCTTTGCTTTTTGAAGAATTGTTGGTTGATAGTTGTTGATTGGCTTTGCAGCAAAGCCAATCAACAACTATCAACCAACAACTGACAATCAACAACCAAATGCCCCTCAGCTATACATTCTACTATACCGTCCAGACTTACGACATAGACAAGCGTCGACGTATGACGGTGGCTGCTATGATCAAACAAATGCAAGAAGCTGCTATGCAGAACGTGATGGAGTTGAAGGTTTCGGTTTGGGACATGGAAGCTCAACATATATCATGGGTATTGCTGCGTAAAGGCATACGAATCAATCGTTTACCTATGATTGGGGAAAGTCTGAAAATCTACACCTGTCCCACTGGCTTTGAAAAAGTTTTTACTTTCCGTGATTATAAAGTTTTTGATGAGTCGGGTGAGCTCATCGCTTTTTCTTCTTCCAGTTGGTTGTTGCTGGACACCCGCACCAGAAGAATGTCAAGAATCCCCTCCTATATTCTGGAATTTGAAAAAGACATGCCCCCAGCGTCGGAATGTCTGCCCCGCCCTTCCGTCAAGCTACCCATAATGGAGCGGGTTGATTACTCTTCCCCTTTCAGGGTCTATTGGCACGACCTCGACTTCAACGGTCACCTCAACAATGTTTATTACCTCCAATGGATGCTCGAAACCCTTCCCGACGAATTGCTGGAAAATGGTACGTTAAGATCATTTGATATTCAGTACAAAGTGGAAGGGCACTGGAAAGATGAAATCATTTCAGAGACGCAGCAATACGAAGAAGAGCGCTTTCTGCACCGCCTCAAATTAAAGGACAGTGGGAAAGAACTGGCAGTAGGGATGAGCGAGTGGAGATGAAAACCAATTGAGTTTGATAGATCAATAGCTTTTACTTCTAAAATAGTCAATTAAAACCTTTCTATCTTCTTCGCTCAATTTCGCTTCTGGATGCATCCATGTATAACTCTTCAAAGGCATATGTTTGGCCTCTACCTCGTCGATGCATTCTTCGATTTTGTGCTCTTTTTTTTCACTATCATAACCGCTCCATTTCGAGAAATTCAGCTTTTTCCGTCCATGTCGGTAATGCCCCCTGATCCACCACGCCACAGGTTGGATGCTGGTGTACCAGGGATATTTGGTGTGGTTGGAATGGCAGTCGTAGCAGGCATTTTTCATTAAAAGAGCCACTTGCTCCGGTGGGTTTTCCATGGCGATAAAATCATCGGCAGGGTCGCTTGGCGGGTTGGTCTTGTCAATTTGGAATAATTGCAGGACGGCAAATACCCCGATGAGGGCGAGGAAAATAGTTCGTGTTCGTTTTTTCATAAAAACTAATGAATTTGTCGGGCGACAAGTTAGTCATTGGAAAATGGTTTTTTAAAATTTTTTGGAATGTTTATAGCCCCAATACCATGATTCTCACAGCATGGACTTTCCAAAATCCTATTTTTATTACCTTTGACGAATCATGGCCAAATGCTTGTCAATCAACATATTAGCTTTTTTTCTGTAAAACAAAGATGACCTGCCTAAGAACATCCCTCTTTTTCCTGTTCCTCCTTTTCGGGGCATTGCCCAATTGGGCACAAGGCACCTCGCAGCTCCCCAAACTCACGCCTTCCTGCTCCGAAGATTTCTACCACTACAAATCTAACCTGGCGCTGTGTGTGAAGGATGTATTTTTTGATGACAATGGAAAAATGTGGTTGAACCTCTGCAACAACGTCAATTTACTCAATTTGCACCTGCTGCAATTTGATGGCTATTCTTTCCAAATGGTCGAAGGGGATTTGAAAAAACTGGATGCCGAAAACCGTATTAGGGAAATGTTGGATGGACATACATTGATAGGCTTTACAAATAATAAAAGTGAAAACCACATCTTTCGCTATGACCTCCAAACAAATAAAGTGCGATTTGACTATCCTCCGAAAAAAGGGAAGGTGAAATACCTGACCGTTAAGGAAAACGGGCAAGTGTTTTTTTTGCTGGTCAACGGATCGGAATGGATCATGTATGAAATGGCAGATGCCGAGTTCATCGAACATGACCGAATAAAAGCGGCATATCTGCAAACGACGGAAAAGGGCGAAACCCGACCAACCCATCCCCGATTTTTCGACGGCGACCATTTATGGACTTCACCCCCTGATTTAAGTTTTTTTGAGCGCATAGATTTGAGTACAGGGCATCGGGAGAAATATGATTTGCCTGTCCTCCCATATAAAAAGTTGCCTTCAAATCCACATCCGCCACTAACCATTTTAAGTGTCAAGGAGGTCAATGGCACTACCTACCTTGCATTGACGCTGCGAAGGAAGTATTACTATCTACAGACGACCATTGGGGAAAAGCGGTTTATTCCTATGGAAGGAGGTAAGCTAACGAATCAAACGAGGAAGTACTGGGACGGGCAAGGCAACACCCTTACCGTTTACACTTACCCCAAAAAAAAGTATCAGGCTATATTGGAAGACAGGGATGGAAACCGCTTTGATTATTCTGCTTTTTTTGAACCATTGGAAGGGGTTCTGTTTCTTAAAGTTGTTGGTTCGGACTTTAAACAGCGGTTGATTATTTGTAACGCCAATGGCATTTTGTTGCACAAGGTAAAATCCTTTGATGCGATCCAAAATTTCCTCCAAGAAGCCAATACCAGAGCCATAGCAGAAGTGGGCGAACAACAATATTTAGTGGCTCCCGAAAGCCCTAAACGTTTCATTATCAACAAGAAAACGAATCAAACCTATCCTATCCAAACCCCTGGTTGCGATTATCAGGAAAGAACTTTGATACGGGACGATGAGGGAATTATCTGGGCGGCGGCGACGACGGATGGCTTGATTAAATTCAACCCCTTTACCAATACTTGTCAAAGAATTCCAACCGACGGAAAAAAAATACGCTTTTATTTTACGTTCATTAGCCCTTCTCAAATCGCCATGCTGGCAGTGGATAAACGCTTGTATATCCATGATTTACAGAGCGGAAAAACCACTCCTTTTCTCGTTGATGGTGAACCTTTTGTTTTTTCAGTAAACGTTCAGGACATGTTGTTCGGACAGGATGGTTTGCTTTGGGTAGCGACTGTCAACGGTCTGTACAAAATTGATTTGAAAGCGGGAGCTGTTGAAGTGTTCGGGCATGAAGCGCCTTTCGATAATGCCCGATTTTTGTGCATTGAAGAAGATGCGGAAGGGAGATTTTGGCTGGGCACTTCCCTGAATGGCTTGCAGATTTACGACCCGAAAACACAAGAACTGAAAACCCTGAACAGCGACAAAGGATTGGCAAATAATACCGTCGTCAGCATCACGCCCGATGACGATGGGGACAAATGGCTGGGCACGTACAACGGCGTTTCTTTGGTCTCGTCGGAAGGGGATTTGATAACCAATTTGTACGTAGAGGATGGAGTGGTTTTTCGGGAAAGCAATCGTTATTCCAACCTGAAAACGGCAGATGGAAAAATTCTCATCGGAACGCTTAACGGTGTCAGTTTTATAGACCCCAAAGCGATTAAAGAAAAGTTGGGTACCAAACAGGAATTAAAAATCTACCTGACCGCTCTGGAGCATGTTGATTCAGAGACCGACGAATTGAAAAAGCAAATCTATGGTTTAAAAAATACCGAATCCGTCCACCTGCCCGCAGCGCACCGAAATCTGAAACTCCACTTTGCGGTTTCCAATTATTTTAAACCCGAAGAAAACAAATATGTCTACCGATTGAATGGGGAAGATTGGATTGAACTGGGCAACCAACCTTATTTGCACCTGAACAATTTGCCAGCAGGGAATCATCAACTAAGCATAAGAGGCGGTGACAAACTTGGCAATTGGACCAAAGAATCGCTCCTCATTGATATCGAAGCCGCTGAGTATTTTTATAAACAAACCTGGTTCTTCGTGCTTTGCTTGTTCTTGATTGGCAGCTTGGTTGCATTTTGGATTAACAGCTTGCGGGTTCAGGTGAAACGGGCAACCAAAAAGATTCGGGAAGACAAGGAAACCATTGAACGGCAGGCTGAAAAATTAAAAGAACTCGACCGGGCCAAGTCCAAATTCTTCACCAATATTTCCCATGAGTTCCGCACACCGCTGACCATCATTTCGGGCATGATTGATCAGGTAATGGCCAAGCCTGATGTTTGGCTGGAAAAAGGGGGGAAAATGATTAAGCAAAACTCTCTTAATCTTCTAAACCTCATTAATCAGATTTTGGATTTACGAAAACTGGAATCGAAAAAACTGACCCTGAACCTGGTACAAGGCGACATCGTGAAATATCTTCGTTACCTCACTGAATCCTACCAATCGTATGCAGAGAACAAAAACTTGAAATTGCATTTTTTGGCGGCTCAATCCTCCATCATCATGGACTATGACCCAGATAAAATGTTGCGGATTGTTTCCAACCTCCTTTCGAATGCAATTAAGTACAACAAGGAAAAGGGGGATATTTATTTTCAAATTGAGCAAATCGAAAAAAAGGGCAAAAAGCATTTGCAATTGAGGGTTCAGGACACGGGCAAAGGCATTCCAAAGGAAAAATTGCCCGATATCTTTGGCCGTTTTTATCAGGTGAATGAACCAGGAAAAGAAAAAGTGGTGGGGTCTGGAATCGGCCTTGCATTGACACATGAACTGGTGAATTTAATGAAGGGTACGATTGAAGTAAACAGCGAACTCAATATCGGCACTACCTTTTTGATAAATATCCCTATCACCCGTAGCGCTGAAGTGAAAGATACTTTTGTGGAAACACCTATCGTAAAGCAGCAAATTTCGACCAAGGGCGAAGAAATTTTTTCAAAACCAATTCAGCAGCCAGTTTTGATCAACAATGAGGAAAAAGCTGCCGACCTACCTAACCTTCTCATCGTCGAAGACAACCCTGAAATTGTCCAGATCCTTGTAGCTTGCCTCGAAGAGGATTATCATTTACAGATTGCCAATAATGGCCAACATGGCATTGACATAGCCATTGAGCAAGTGCCCGATATCATTGTAAGCGATGTAATGATGCCGGTAAAAAATGGGTTCGAGTTAACGGATACTTTGAAAAGCGATGAACGCACCAGCCACATCCCTATCATACTATTGACTGCAAAAACAGATTTGGATTCCAAAATCAGCGGCTTAGAAAAAGGGGCAGATGCTTATTTAGCAAAACCCTTTGAGCAAAAGGAATTGTTGGTGCGATTAAGGAAATTATTGGAATTGCGGAAAAAATTGCAAGCCAGATATTCAGGTACAAATTCGTCGCCCGTTGACTCCCAAATGCCTGTTCCGATTTCACATCGGGATGAATTCGGAACAGACCGCCCACCGTCCACCGATTTAAAAATGGAAGACCTTTTCATCCAAAAAGTGCGTGGCTTCATTACCGACAACCTTTCCAATTCAGAATATGACATCCTCCGCCTGACCCGTGATCTGGGTATGAGCCGCAGTCAGGTTTTCCGAAAAATAAAAGCCTTGACAGGCACGAGTCCCGCTCTTTTCATCCGTTCCCACCGCCTGCGGGAAGGGAAAAAACTGCTCACATCTTCTAATCTGACTATCTCGGAAATCGCTTATGAGGTCGGTTTTTCCACTGTCCAGTATTTTTCCGATGCTTTTTTGGAAGAGTTTGGCGAACGTCCGAGTGCGACTCGCAAATGACTTAATATCAGTCAGTTACACCCCTTCTTTATATTCTCCATGCGACTTTATTGGTAAAGATTTTTGCCCTATGGGATTTTATTGGTAATGCTTGACCAATTATTGGAAAGGCTTTTTTCTGCCTGCCTACATCTTTGTGCTGTCATTTGAAACGACATCCATTTTATATTTTCACTTGGAAAAAAATTATGATGTTTCGATTCAATTTTTTCCGATGAAAATATATACCGATCGGGATAAGCCATAAAAGCTAATATCACTTTTTATCCTGCATCGTGTATAAATGAATCAAAATTGTAAACAATCAAAATCTTTTAATCATGAATTTCTCAAAAAGCGTTTTTTCAATCATGGCGTTGATTCTTTCCGCCAATTTCATTACTGCACAAGTACAAGCCAACGATGACTTAGCTTTCGTAGAGCATATTACCAGCACCGAAATCGAGAAACCAAAAACGAGGCCGATTGAATCCAATACCAAAGATGTGGTCAAGGAAATCCGTCAACACCTTAAAAACAACCTTGTATTCCCCGCAGAATTCAAGGAGTTTTACAACGAAGGCGTCAAATTGACCGCCTCCTGTAAAGTCACGGAATCAGGTGAAATAGAAAATATAGTCGTGGAAGACAATGGCAATAAGATATTAGGAAGACAGGTAAAGCAAGAATTGAAAAAACTGAAAACCGTGACCCCTGTAATAGAGGATGGGGAACTGGTGGCCAAAAACATCATTGTACCAGTAGTATTTGAACTGTGATAAGCAATTGAGTCCCTCTATCCTCCAACTTTCACCGAGTTGGTTTTTTCAAAGAACAAGACAGAATTTTTCACAGCCCAAGTCAAACACATTGCCCTTTTCACAGAAGGTTGGGGAGTATGCCGTAAACTTTCATGCAAGCATGACAGGTACACCCCTAATCTCCTGATCTAATGCCTTCAGATTCATGAACCATTCAATAAATCCACGCCCTTTCAACCATGCCGCAGGCAGGAAAAGGGATGAACTTTTAGCAAAAACATTGGCAACCTCTACCCAGCAGTTTCTGCAAAATTTCCGCTTTGAAAATGGGATGCTTGGATTGGATTTGGGCTGTGGAATGGGTGACATAACACTGCAATTACGATCATTGGTTGGGCAGGAGGGCAAAATGATCGGCCTAGATGCCGATGCCACAAATGTGAACATTGCAAAAGAGAAAGCCGCTTCCAACAACCAAAGCCATGTCCGGTTTTTTCAAAAAAACCTCTCTGGGTGGGAGGAAAACGAACGGTACAATTTCGTTTACAGCCGTCTGCTGTTCAATCAATTGGCCCAGCCAATGAAAGTGCTGCAACTAATTTTCCAAAGCCTGAAAAAAGGTGGCTGGGTGATGATAGAAGATATAAACCTGTCCAATTGCCATTGCTACCCTAACAGCTATGCCTTTGAGCGGTACGTGGAATTGGTGACGGAACTGAATAAACGCCTGGGCATCAATGCCAGCACAGGCAGCCAGTTCGGCGCCATGCTCCGAAATGCCAACTTTGAACACATACAGGTACAAGCGACCCAGCCTACTTTTTTGCAGAACGGGAGCAAACGGATCCTTTCGCTTTCACTGGAAAATGCGTTTGACCCACTGCTCACCGAGCAACTGGCTACCGTGTCCGAACTCCAGGCATTGCTGCTCGAACTCAAAACATTTGAAAACCGACTGGATACCCTGATCGCCTTGCCCAGCATTTATCAGGCATGGGGGTATAAAGGGTAGCCTTTTATTCAAAAATTCTGCTCATCACCATTACAGGGTGGAGCGAGATTTAATAAATCTTTGAGATTTAGCAAATCAGGTTGACTAACGCTGGATTTGCTAAATTTTCAAAATTTAGTAAATCTCTTTTCAAATTACATTTCACCCTTTAATGGAGATGAGCGAATAATTCTCAAATCATTCCAATCATGAAATCAGATACTTTCGCATTAGCCTTGCACCCACATTTTGTCAACCAATCTGCTTTTTTGAAATCTTCGCATAAACCGTTGGAATTGACACACGACCCAAAATATCCTGCCATTGCGCCCCCTCGGGTTGCGGAGGTGGAAGCACATGAAAAATGGCAATATGAGTGGATACGGATACTAAAATGGGGCTGGCGGCAATGCACCTATTTCCCTTTGGCGGCTTTTGAATACCTGACCAATAAACCCGTTCGGAAAGTCGAGGACACTGAATTTGCCAACATTTTTGCCGATACCCTTTGCAGTAAATTCCTGACTTCGGAACTGACAGCGGAGGACCGTTCTTTTTTTGCAGAATGCCTAAAAAAAGAAGCGCCCGAATCAGTTTTTTACAAAGCCGATTACAGCATCATGAACAATGCAACGCCCGATGAAGGCATTTTTGCAGCACCCAGCGTCAGTCTGTTCAAACAGAAAAGCGAATCTGAATTGGCCCCCATCGCCATAAAGATGAACGGGCATTGTTTGACACCCGACGATGGCCATGCCTGGGATTTGGCAAAACTGTTCGTCATGCAGGCCTGCAATTATATGGTCGTTCTGGCAGAACACCCTTTGGTACATTTTCCGATGGACCCGATCAATGTCTGTACCCTGAAATTGCCCAAATCGCATATCATGCGCCAATTGTTGGAGCCTCATTTGAAATACCAGATCCGGGTAAATGATGGCGCACGATATTCCCCAGAATCAGTTAAACGCCCCAACCAGGATGGCATCTATACCCCCTTTTACGGCGACACGTCGAGCTTGACAACAGCTACTTATTCAGGGCAAAAAAACCAGCAGTCCTTTGAGCCTTATGAGTTCAAGATGCAGCCAAAACAAGTGCCTTTCGCTTATGGGAAATATTTGAAAGCCTACTTTGATACGATCTATGGTTTTGTAAAAAAAGTAGTGGAACAGGTGGACAAAAGCGATCCATTGATCCGGGATTGGGCAGATGAAATCGCCAAATGGACGCCCGGCTTTCCCACTGGCAGGGAGATCATCAAAGATGACAATTTGGAAAAATGCCTAACGGTTTTTATTTACGATGTAGCGATCGAGCACTCGGCTGACCATGAGGTGTATTCCCAAATCCCATTGGATATTATGCCTTGTCGAATTCGAATAGCTCCGCCAAAATCCAAATCCATTCCCGCATTTGATTATGCAAAAATCAGAAACCGACGCGATGCCTTGCAACACCGCTTGGCTTGGGCCATGTTTTTCAAACCCAGTAATATCACCTTGCTCGAGGACACGAAATACCCCTTCCAATCTCCGGAACTGAAACAATTGAACACGGAATTTTTACAAGAATTGAAAAAAACGGATAAGCGGATGCGCCAAGTTGCTCCCAATTTTCCACGGCTTCACAAATTGGCAAGGAGTATCCAGTACTGATTCTTTTCAAAAAGGGAAGAATTTGGCGGACGCCCGAATGTGACCCACAAGCAACTCATTGTCAGTCAGTTACATTCTATCCTTTCCTCCTTCATGCGACTTTATTGGTAAAGATTTTTGCCCTTTGGGACTTTATTGGAAATGATTGACCAATGAGTGGAAAGGAGGTTTTTGCCCCTGCCTGCACCTTTGTTTCACAATTTTAAATAACATTTTTTTAAAACACATAAACCATGAAAAATTTCAAAAACACCCTTAATTTCAAAAACACCGACAACCATTTTTTATCTAAAAAATATTGGTTTGTCCTCCTTTTCATCATGACCTGCACCGCAGCCCATGCCCAAAAAGTCTGGGACGGCTCTACCGGCATTAACTGGCATACAGCTTCCAATTGGACGCCATCTGGAGTGCCGGACTCGGGCGATGATGTCATCATCCCAGACGTGGCCAACGACCCCGTCATTTCTGGCATCACGGCAGCCCTTGCCAAATCGGTAAAGGTGGAAACAGGCGGTCTTTTAACCATCAACAACGGAGGCTCACTGACCATTGACAGCAGCTCAGCGGAGGCGTTGAAAATCAACGGTACGGTCAATAATGACGGCATCTTGGATATCGGGCAAAACGGCGGGGCCAACAGCATCGGTAACGAAGGCATTGAGGTTGTTGGTGGCTACCTGACCAATGGCAGCAGTGGCACCATCAACATTGACAACACTGATTTTAGTGCCTTGAGGATTTCAAGTGGGAATATGGACAACCTTGGCCTTATCAACATTGGCCAGAACGGTGGGGCAACAAATATTACCAGCGATGGAATGGTCATTCGGGGGCCGCTCAACAATGACGGTGGCATCATCAATATTGACAATGTAGAAGGGCCAGGCATGAGCAACAAATTTGGGGGCAATGTCCTCAATTCGGGCATCCTCAATATTGGGCAAAATGGAGGGAACAGGAATATCGAAGGATTTGGCATACTCCAGGAAACGACCATCTACAACCAAAACGGTGGTGTAATCAATATTGACAATACAGGTGACCCTGGTATATCATCCGAACACAATTTTATCAATGAAGGAACCCTTAACATTGGGCTGAACGGAGGGGCGGACAATATTATCGATGAAGGCATTTATGCAGAACAAGGCACTTTTGACAACAAGAACGGAGGGGTAATCAACATCGCTAATACCGAAGGGGGCGGCATCTTTAGCGAAAATGATGGTTTTACCAACGAGGGAACTCTTAACATTGGGCTGAACGGAGGGGCGGACAATATTGGCGGGGATGGCATTTTTGCAGATGGCACTTTTGACAACATGAATGGAGGGGTAATCAACATCGCTAATACTTCTGAGGACGGCATCTATAGTCGGGATTTTGTTTTTACCAACGAGGGAACCCTTAACATCGGGCTAAATGGTGGGGCGGACAATATTGGCGGGAATGGCATTACAGTAAGAAACAGCACTTTTGACAACATGGATGGAGGGCTTATCAACATCGAGAATACTACTGGGAGTGGCATCAACAACTCCTTTAATGGTAAATTCACAAACTATGCTTGTGCTCAAATTTTCCTTTATCAAAAATTGGAAGTTTTGAGCGGCAGTTCGTTTTTCAACAACGATGGCCTGCTCTACCTCAACACCTCAGAGAGCCATAACATTTCCGATAAATTCACCAACAACGGCATCGTCGAGGATGTTCAGGGAGGTTTTTCTGGTGGAACGAACAATGATGTCATCATAGCCCCTTTCTCATTCAGTTGCCCTCTCAGCGATGCCCTGCAAATCGGTTCAGCGAACAGTTTCACAATATTGGACGAATGGTTTCATGACCCAGCTTTAACAAACAAGGCGGGTAATTACGACCAGACCAACAACCATTTTTTGCCAACCAACCTCTCTGCTGGTGCAAATACCTTGTATTTTACTGCAAGTGATGGTTCGTGTACTTACGATGTTTCAATAGAGGTTACTACCCCCACTGTTGGTACGCGTACATGGAACGGTTCGGAAAGCACCGACTGGGATGCTCCCTGCAACTGGACTCCATACGCCGTACCTACTTCAGATGATGATGTAATCATCCCGGACGTGACCAACGACCCCGTCATCTCGGGCACCACGGTAGCCCTTGCCAAATCGGTAAAGGTGGAGACAGGTGGCTTTTTGACCATCAACAACGGAGGCTCACTGACCATTGACAACAGCTCATCGGAGGCCTTGAAAATCAGCGGTACGGTCAATAATGACGGCATCTTGGATATCGGGCAAAACGGCGGGGCCAACAGTATCGGTAACGAAGGCATCGAGGTGGCTGGTGGCTACCTGACCAATGGCAGCAATGGCACCATCAACATTGACAACACTGATTTTAGTGCATTGGGGATTTCAAGTGGGAACTTGGACAACCTTGGAGTTTTTAATATTGGCCAGAACGGTGGGGCAACAAATATCAGTAGCGATGGAATATTCATTTCAGGCTTGCTCAACAATAATGGTGGCACCATCAATATTGACAATGTAGAATCGATAGGCTTAGGCACCGGTTCAGGGGGCAATCTCCTCAATTCGGGCATCCTCAATATTGGCCAAAACGGGGGGAACGGAAATATTGGAGGAAGTGGCATATATCAAAAAACGACTATCCACAACCAAAGCGGGGGTGAAATCAATATTGACAATACAGGTGATGATGGTATGTTTTCCAGTAACAATTTTTCCAATGAAGGAACCCTAAACATCGGGCTGAACGGAGGGGCAGACAATATTGGCCAGAATGGTCTTGTGGTATTTAATGGCACTTTTGATAACAAGAACGGAGGGGTAATCAACATCGCCAATACCTCTCAGAAAGGCATCTTTAACACAGAAGATGTTGAATTCACCAACGAGGGAATTCTTAACATCGGGCTGAACGGTGGGGCAGGCAATATTGGCGGGGATGGCATTGAAGTAAGACGCAGCACTTTTGGTAACAAGAACGGAGGGGTAACCAACATTGATAATACCACTGGGAACGGCTTCTTCAACTCCTTTCAAGGTGAATTCACCAACGAGGGAACCCTTAACATCGGGCTGAACGGAGGGGCGGACAATATTGGCGGGGATGGCATTGAGGTATTTAAAGGCACTTTTGACAACAAAAACGGAGGGGTAACCAACATTGATAATACCACTGGGAGCGGCATCTTCAACTCCTTTCAAGGTGAATTCACCAACCACGCTTGTGCCAGGATTTTCCTTTATCAAAAATTGAATGTGGAGAGCTTTAGTTCGTTTTTCAACAACGATGGCCTGCTCTACCTCAACACCTCTGAGAGCCACGACATTTCCAATACATTTACCAACAACGGCATCGTCGAGGATGTACAGGGAGGATTCTCTGGCGGCATCAACGATGAAATCATCGTCGCTCCTACTACGTCGAACGACTGCCAAGAGGTAAGTCCGACTTTCGGCCTCGGCACAACCGTTGACTTCAACATCCTCGGTATTTACACTGATGCAAATGCGGCCCAATCCGCCGGGACGTACGACGTGGGCACGAACACCTTCACACCTACCAATATCTTGCCTCAGGGAACCTCTGTTTTCTATGTGAAAATAGAAGACCCTGTGGGAAGCTGCTCCCGTACCGTAGAATGGACAGTGAACAGCACTTCGGCGGTGGTCACTTGCTACCTCGACAGCGATAGTGATGGCTACGGCGACCCGGCCATCAGTCAGGAATATTGCGAAACCTGTGGCACCGGCTATGTTTTGGACAATACCGACTGTGATGATACTGATGCCGATGAATTCCCCGGCCAGGTCTGGTACGAGGATGGCGACGGCGACAACTACTCCTCTGGAACGACCCAAACGGCCTGTGAACGCCCTACCGGGTTCAAGACAGCCAACGAACTGGTCAACACCACCGACCTTGACTGCAACGACAGTGATGCGGCCATCAACCCCGGCGCTGCCGAAATATGTGACAACATAGACAACAACTGCGACGGCCAAACCGACGAGGGCGTGCAGACCACCTTCTACGCTGATACCGACGGTGACGGCTTCGGTGACCCGGCCGTTACCACAATGGCCTGTTCTGCACCAACGGGCTATGTGTCAGATAATGCCGACTGCGACGACTCAGATGCGAACGTCAACCCACTGGCCACCGAGACCTGCAACGGCATTGACGACGACTGCGACGGCCTCACCGACACGGACGACCCGTCCCTGATTGATAACGACGACCCGGTCATCACCTGCCCCGCCAACATCACCGTGGACAACGACCCCGGCATCTGCGGGGCGACCGTCAGCTACACCGTGACCGCTACTGATAACTGTGCCAGTCCAACTGTCCAGCAAACAGATGGCCTTGGTAGCGGCTCTGATTTCCCCGTCGGCGTGACCACCGAGAGCTACACGGCCACGGATGCCTCCGGCAACCAGGCGTCCTGTTCCTTCACCGTGACCGTCGAGAAAACAGGCGACCCTGACCTGTTTTATGCCTATACTGTAATTGGTTTCAAAGAAGTGAAGATGAAGGAAAACACCGTGCTCGGCGGTGGCGTCGGCGTCGTGAACGCAGGCAAAAAGGCAAAGCTGGAAGATGGTACCATGGTGACGGCAACGAACACTTTCGTCATGTCGCCCGTCCTTGAACTGGACGGCGGCAGCCAGGTGACCGACCACTATCAAGGGCAGGTGGACATCAACCTGCTGCCCACTTTCCAACAGGGCAGTGCCTGCGGCAACGATGTGGACATACCCGACAACAGCGCCCCGGTCACACTGGACCAGGACTGTTACGGAAAGATCGAAGTGGGCAAGAACGTCGGTATCACCTTCTCCGGCCATGCCACGGTGAACGTTGAGAAAATAGAACTGAAAGAAGGGGCATCCGTCTTTTTCGGTCAGGACACCGACCTGCTGGTCGAAGAGAAGTTCGAGGGAGAGAAGGAACTGTTCCTTTCAAACAGCAGCCACGAGGTCTGGATTTATGCCCAAGGAGAGGCAGAGTTCAAGGAGAACAGTTACGTGTCCTGCAACCTCTACACCAAGGAGAAGCTAAAGGTGGAAAAGGACTCCGACATGACTGGGCTGTTCATCAGCGAGGACAAGGTGGAGTCGAAGGAGGGCACCACCTGGAACTGGAACCCCACCTATTGCCCGTTGGCACCACCGCCATCGCTGTTGGTGGAACAGGTTCAGTTCGAGGCATTTGCACATGAGATGGATGGTCAACCTGTAGTGGACCTGAACTGGCTGACAAAAGGCGGCTTTGGGAACGGGAACTTCGTGGTAGAAAAATCAAGGGACGGCATCCGGTTTGAAAAAGTGGCCGAAGAGCCGAACTACAGCATCGGGACAGCGGCAAGGGCATATTCCTCCGCCGATCCCTCACCGAAAGAAGGGGAATGGCTCTACCGCCTGAAATTTATCCTCAACAATGGCGACAGTGGCTATTCGGAAAAGAAAAGGGTTTTCATCGAACTGCCGGACGGATATATCCTTTACCCCAACCCTGCCTCCGACCAGGTACATCTATTACTGAAATCCAGTGCAGGGAAACCTGCCCTGCTGCAGATCGTAAACGGGCTGGGTACAGTTGTACAGGTACGGCAGGTGGAAAAACTGCCAGAAACCCCGCTGACCTTTGACCTGGATGGTTTCAGGGACGGCATCTACTGGCTGAACATTCAGGTGGAGGGAAGGAAGGCACGGACGTTGAAGTTCGTCGTAGCAAAATGATGGGTGGTGAACAGCATCTAATAAAGCTGGTTTTTTCATAACCGCCAATGGCCGAGCCCCGATTAGGAGGTTCGGCCTTTTTTCATCTATGAATATTAAAAATTCGTTCTAAAAAGATCATTTCCTATCTTAGCCAAACCAAAGTACAAACAATCTATGGTTTGCCGTTTTTCAAAATTGAACGTGTTCATTTCCCACCTTGTACCCCTAGCAATCGTTTTCCTTTTTTATTTCACTACCCTCACGGCTCAGAATTCCGCGACAGACTCATTGAAAACGGTAATAGCCAATGAAAAAGACGACACCACCCGATTTAAGGCCATCAATCAGTTGGTACGCATTACCTCACAACACAACCCTGACAGTGCACAGATGGTTTTAGAACAAATCCTTCCCGCAGCAGAAGCAACAGGCAACATGGATTTGTTCATTGACCTAAACTATTCAAAAGGCAGGATTTATATGCTCCGGGGGCAACTGGACAGCGCCATTCTCATTTTTGAAGAAACAAAGAAATTGGCTTTAGATTCGGGAAACAAGGTCGCAATTGCTGATGTGCTGGACCAAATCGGAGCTGCATATTTGAGGTTGGGCAAAAGTGACCTTGCTTTTCAAAACATGAAGGAGGGGCTTGAAGTTGCAGTGAAATCCTGTCCGCAAGAAACGCAATTCAAAGCGGCCAATAATTTGGGCAAATCTTATTCAGCTATGGCAAAATTTGATTCTGCCGAAATATATTTAAACCAGGCTTTGGACATACAGTTAGAAGCTGGCGACATAAAAGAGCAAGCAAGGGTCTTGACAAATTTGGCCACCAATACTGCCCGACAGGAGGGCCCGTCGGAAAAAACATTAGCCTATTTTGACAGGGCATTAAACTTGATGAAACAAACAGATTTCATCGTTGGTGTTTCCATCATCTATCGAGATCTTGGAGTGACCTATTATTTTGATGGGGATTTCCCAAAAGCATTGGAAAGTATGCACAACGCATTGAGGATGGTGGAAGGGACAACGCATTATGAAGCGTGGATCATAGGTCTGGATTTTTTAGGCGAAATTTATTTATCTGCAGAAGACTATGACAATGCTTTGCTTTATTGGGAAAAAGCAGCCACAACTTGGGAGGAAGGTTTTGGCAATAAAAAGAACTCGGACTTTTCTTTTAAAAGGGGCAAAGTGATGCTTTTGAAAAAAGATTACACCGGGGCACAAAAACTATTATTGGAAAGCCTTAGTATCAAAAATGCTTTGGGTCAATTTGTTTCAGATGATTTTTATTGGAACCTTGGTCAGGTTTATGAAGGCTTGTCGCAACTTGATTCTGCTTTATTTTATTTCGGAAAAGCGGTAGAACTCTCCACAGCCTCAAAGAATTTTTTGGTCAACTCTCAGAGCTTAACCAGACTGGGAAAACTTGCAGAAAACCGGGGTTCGTTCACGCAAGCCCTCGGCTATTACCAGAATGCCTATGGCGTTGCTACCGATAACGTTTTACAAGAAAATAAAATGGATGCGGCCAGGGGGCTTTATCGAATTTATAAAAAACAAAATAATGCATCGGAGGCACTGCGTTTCTTGGAAATTGCCCAGACTATTCAAGACTCTATTTTTAATGATAAAAACACCAAGGAGATCGCCCGTATGCAGGCGGGTTTTGAATTTGAAAAAGAAAAACAAGCATTGGAATTTGCACAACAAAAAGAGCTGGAGCAACAGACCAATATCCGGCGTGCTTTGTGGGCGGCTTTGGCGGTGGCAGGATTGATTTTTTTTATTGGCTATCGCTATTACCGCTCCAAACAAAAAGCCAATGCAGAGCTTAGTAAATTAAATGAGGAGATATTAAACCAAAAAACAATTGTAGAAAAACAAAAAGAAAAACTGGAAGAATTGGATAAAACCAAGTCCCGTTTTTTTACCAATATTTCTCATGAGTTCCGCACACCACTCACTATTATTTCCGGCATGATTGATCAGATTAATGAAAAACCTGATTTATGGTTGGAAAGGGGTACTAAAATGATTAAACAAAATACGCTTGGCCTGCTCAACTTGGTGAACCAAATATTGGATTTACGTAAATTGGAATCAAATGAATTGAAGGTGGAAATGGTACAAGGCGACGTCGTGAAATATTTGCGATATATCTCCGAGTCGCACGAATCGTATGCTGCAAGCAAAGGACTACAGTTGCACTTTCTTTCGGTTCAGGAGGAAATAAAAATGGATTATGACCCCGATAAATTATTGCGCATTATTTCCAACCTTTTATCCAATGCCATAAAATATACCCCAGACAGTGGGAACGTCTATTTCCATATTGATAAAAAAATAAAAGATAGAAAACCAATATTAAGTATTAGGATAGAGGATACAGGTGCAGGAATACCTGAAGAAGACCTCCCATATATTTTCGATCGATTTTATCAGGTGGATGACTCTTCGACCAGAAAGGGCGAGGGCACTGGTATTGGACTGGCATTGACAAAGGAATTGGTGAAATTATTAGGCGGGACAATTGAGGCAAAAAGCAAAGTTGGAAAAGGCACTACTTTTTATATGGAACTACCAATTAAAATTGAATCAACGATTCAAGTAGCTACCCAATTCGAAATGGATGGAGATAAAACGGAAATTGAAAATAGCATTATCCAACCAATATTATTTGAACCAAAAATTGACCAGCCCATTAAAGAAATGGGAACAGCCGAAAAACCCAATCTGCTCATTGTCGAGGACAACCCTGATGTACAACAATATTTAATTGCTTGCCTCGAAGATGAATATCAACTCTCAGTTGCTGACAACGGCCAAATTGGAATTGACATGGCCGTAGAGCAAGTACCCGACCTTGTCATAAGCGACGTGATGATGCCGGAAAAAGATGGGTTTGAATTAACGGAAAAATTAAAAAATGACGAACGTACCGACCATATTCCCATTATTTTATTGACTGCTAAAGCAGATGTGGATTCCAAAATCAATGGCCTTGAAAAAGGGGCGGATGCTTATTTAGCTAAACCATTTGAAAAAAAGGAATTAATGGTGAGGCTGGAAAAATTGCTGGAACTGCGGAAAAAATTGCAGACCCGCTATGCGATTTTTTCAGAAAACGGCAACACTGACAAACAGCTCGAAGATCCGTTTTTGCAAAAATTATATGCTTTAGTGGAGGAAGAAATTTCCAACCCCGAACTGGATATGAACAAACTATGCCGCTCACTGGGTATGAGCCGTTCGCAAGTATTCCGAAAATTAAAAGCAATAACTGGAAAATCGGCGACGGCATTCATCCGCTCCATCCGTTTGCAAAAAGGGAAACAACTTTTGGCCAAAAGTAACCTCACCATTTCGGAGGTCGCTTATGAGGTCGGATTTACATCCCTCAATTATTTTTCGGCTGCTTTTTTAGAAGAATATGGAATACGGCCGAGTGCAGTGCAGAAATGATTATTTATTTTTTCCTCCAATCAATTTATTTCTTTTTGGATTTAATTCTGATTTTGTAGCTGTTCAGTATGTTTCAAACAAAAGAGGTTTCCCGCAAAGTCCCGCAAAGGTTTCGCAGAGTCACGCTAAGTAGTGCATGTACTCGCCTTACTTAGGGTGACTCTGCGAAACCTTTGCGGGAAATACTTGTACGTATGCTGAATAGTTACGACTTTTTTTATTTCTAAAACAATTTCGCCTTTACCCCTTTGTCTTTTTTATCTTAGCCCATAACTACCAATAAAATGGAATGATAACAACTCGGACATTTTTGCATTTCTTGATTTTCTTGTTGCCTTTATTTCTGCTGGCCCAGGATGACCTGCAACTTTCCAAACTCACGCCTTCCTACTCAGAAGATTTCAGCCGCTACAAGTCACATCCTTCTATTTGCTTTAGTGATGCTTTTTTGGGTAAAGATGGAGAACTGTGGCTGGTAACCTGTGGAGCAGGACAGCAAATCAATTTGCCTTTATTTCAGTTTGATGGCTATGAATTCAAATCCCTGCAACATCAATTTTCTAAATTAAGTACCAATACTAATATTTATGGTTTGATTGAAGGGTACAAGATCGTTGGTAAAGAATATGATAATAAAACCGAAAAAGAAAGGCTGTTTATTTTAGACCTGTACACCAATGATTTACAACTCCATGAATTGCCAGAGGAGGGAAGGGTATCTACCATGTATGTGAGTAAAGAAAATCAAATCTATTTTGTAATTAAAAAAACAGGTTGGTTTTATTTTTATGAATGGGTGAGCGAGCAATTTATTTTAATCAATAAAATTAAAACCGAACATCAAGACATAGTTCCCTCCAATTTAAATGTTAAATATTTTGATGGTAAAACAATGTGGATAGGTGCATCTCAAATAGAAACCAACTTTCTGGAGCGGATAGACATAAATTCAGGAATAGTCCAAAGGTTTAATTCTACTGATTTAAAGATCAAAGAGGAAAGGAGGAGTACCACTACATTAAACATAAAGATTGGTAAAATACAGGTTTTTGGTGAAAGCTCATTTTTGATATGCTCAATAGACAATCGTGGCGTCCAGTTATTTAAATTAGATCCGACAGGCATTCAATTTTTCCGTGTGGATGGGATACCAATAAATTTGCGAGATATTAATATTGGCCAGGATGGTAAAGGAAATTTAATCTATGTTTTCTCGGATAAAAAATTAAAGCATGCAGCCATTTTGGAAGGCACCCAGGGGAACAGGTTCGATTATTCTTCTTTTTTTAAAGCAATGGACGGGTTCCGTATCAGAAAATTAATCAGCCCGGATTTTAAAAAACAAATACTGATATGCAACACAAATGGAATTCTGTTGCACAAAGTAAAATCTTCCGAAGCCATCCAAAACTATTTGGCATCCAAATCCATAAGAGCCATAGCAGAATTACCCAATCAGGAATTTTTGATTGCTACCCAAAATGAAGAACGCTTCTTATTAAACATTAAAAACAAGAGTACGAGGCCAATAGATTTATCCCATTGTAAATTTAAATTTCAAAAAATAATTCCTGATGGAGATGGAAAACTTTGGGCCGTTGGATTTAATAATTTCATTAAATACGACCCCAAGACGAATATCTGTGAAAAATTTCCAATAGCAGTGAATGGTATTAATAAATTTGATTTATTAGATAACGATAAAATTGTATTTAGCAATAGGAAAGAAATCGGGGTTTATGATCTTTCCAATAATTCTGTTAAAATATTTGAGGTAAATGGAGAGGTTTTTAAGATTCCAGGTTTTATACATGATTTACGAATAGCTGAAAATGGTATGCTTTGGGCGGCTACATCACAGGGGTTACTTCGAATAGATTTAGATAGAGGGACAGTGGAAGTAATTGGAAAAGAAAAGCCATTTACGGATCCCCGGTTCTTATGTATCGACGAAGATGAGCAGGGACGACTATGGCTAGGCACACCAAGGAACGGCATCTATATCTATGATCCTGCAACCAAAGCCATACAAACTGTAAATAGTAAAAATGGCTTGGGTAATAATACCGTCGTTACCATTGTAGCCGACGATGAGGGAATGAGATGGGTCGGCACTTATAATGGTATTTCCCTCGTGTCGCCCGAAGGAAAATTAATTACCAATTTTTATGAAGAAGACGGAGTGATAAATCGGGAAAGTAATCGGTACTCAAGGTTAAAATCATCGGATGGTAAAATTTTAATTGGCTCCATTAAAGGACTGACGGTAATTGATCCACAAAAAATAAAAGAGGATTTAATGCAGTCAAAAAACCTTAAAGTTTATCTGACCCAATTAGAATATATAGATACACATACCGGAAAAGATACCATTCGAAAAGTAGGTTTAAAAAATTTGGAAACTATCACTTTACCCGCCGCCCGAAGAAATTTGAAAATCCATTTTGCGACTTCCAATTATTTTAGACCGAGTGAAAATAAATATGCCTATATGTTTGAAGGGGAGGATTCTGATTGGACAGATTTGGGAAACCTGCCTAACCTAAATTTGAAAAACCTGTCGGCAGGAAATCATCGGTTGTTAATAAAAGGAGGGGATGGTATTGGTAATTGGACAAAAGACCCGCTTATTATAAATATTGAAGCAAAAGAATATTTTTACAAAACAAGGCTATTTTATTTGCTGTGCGGTTTGTTATTGGGAGGAATTGTTTTGCTATGGATTTATAATTTGAGATCTGAAATTAAAAGAGCCACCAAACAAATTAGAAAAGATAAGGAAATAATAGAACAGCAAGCCGAACAATTAAAAGAATTGGACAAGGCCAAGACACAGTTTTTCACCAATATATCACATGAATTTCGAACACCTTTAACGATTATTTCTGGCATGATTGACCAGATAAAATCGAAGCCCGATGTTTGGCTGGATAAGGGGGCAGCCATGATAAAACAAAATACACTCAACCTGCTCAACCTCATCAATCAGATTTTGGATTTGCGAAAATTGGAATCCAAAAAATTGACCCTAAACCTTGTCCAAGGGGATATTGTAAATTACCTGCGTTACCTTATTGAATCCTATCAATCTTATGCAGAAAATGTTGGCCTGCAATTGCATTTTCTGGCTGCCCGGCCATCCATCGTAATGGACTATGACCCAGAAAAAATTTTACGGATTGTATCCAATCTTTTGTCCAATGCCACTAAATACAACAAAGAAGGAGGACATATTTATTTTCATATTGATGAAATAATAAACAAAGATGCAAAGGATGAACTGGTCATCCGTGTGCAAGATACAGGAGCAGGAATCCCCGAGGAAAAACTTGAAGACATATTCGGCCGTTTTTTTCAAGCCAACATTCCTGGCGAAAAAAAAGTAATGGGATCGGGGATCGGTTTGTCGCTGACCTATGAACTGGTCAAATTAATGAATGGTGAAATCAATGTGAACAGCAAAGTGGGTGTTGGAACCACCTTCACCGTTAACCTGCCCATCACCAATAAATCCAACATCGTGGATTCTTTTCATGATTCGCTGACTCCAAGCCTTGAAAATGAAATGATGGTCACGATGCCAGTTGCAAATAAGTCTGTTGACATACCTATAAAAGAAAGGGAAAATCAAGTTGACCAACCCAATCTTTTAATTGTAGAAGACAACCCACAAGTACAACAAATATTGGTGGCCTCTTTGGAGGATGAATACCAGTTGCAAATTGCAAACAACGGTCAGGAAGGGATTGACAAGGCCATCGAACAGATACCCGACATTATCATTAGCGATGTGATGATGCCAGAAAAGAACGGCTTCGAACTGACTGCCACCCTGAAAACAGACGAACGCACCGACCACATCCCCATCATTTTGCTCACCGCTAAGAGTGACCTGGATTCCAGAATAAGCGGATTGGAAAAAGGGGCAGATGCTTATTTGGCAAAGCCGTTTGAAGAGCGGGAATTGAAAGTGCGGTTAGAGAAATTATTGGAGCTGCGCAAAAAATTACAGGCCCGGTACGCCCAGTTTTCCAGTGGAGAGACAGCCCCTGCCGTCATCGAAGACCCTTTCCTAAAAAAGGTTTATGCTTATGTGGAAAAACAAATTTCCAACCCTGAATTGGACATGAACAAACTATGCCGCTCTCTGGGCATGAGCCGCTCACAGGTTTTTAGAAAATTGAAAGCCCTGACCGATAAATCGCCCACTGTTTTCATCCGCACCATCCGCCTACAGAAAGGCAAAAAACTGCTCGAAACTTCCGACCTCACCGTTTCGGAAGTAGCCTATGACGTTGGTTTTACTTCCCTGAACTATTTTTCTTCCGCTTTTTTTGAGGAATTTGGCGTGCGCCCGAGCGCAACTCGCAAATAACTGATAGTCAATATTTTAAGCTTACCTTCTATTAACAGATGCAACATAGTCTGTAACATTTTTTTGCCCCTGCAACATCATTGTTAATCCTTGAAACATGAGTGCCAATGCTCTGGCATAGTCTGCCCCCACCTTTGTTCCGCAAATACAAACGAACCTTTTTTATTCAATCGGAAAAAATGAAAACCCTAACGATTATGAACAATCAGATCAATCAAAAAAGTAAATCTTGGAAACAGATTACCACAAAAGCAAAAGGTCTCTTCCAACCAATCATAATAATAAAAACTACCCAAGTTACTGCCAAGGAATTCTCGGCCAGCGATGAAAGGATCATTCGGTACAACCTGCAAATACCTATCAGAAAACCGGCCACCCTTTAAGTCATTAATAGCTTGTCAAACAACAAAAATCAGATTCAACCAATCTTAAAAAATTTCAAAAAATGAAAAAACAAATCCAATTTTTACCAGCAGTTAATATTGCAAAACAATTCAATTGCATGTTGGCCACTTCAAAATCGGCCAGAGCATTTTGCCTGATGGCATTGATGCTCCTGACAATCGCGGCAGGCCAGGCAGCCACTATCTTCTGGGATGGCAGCTCAAGCTCCAACTGGGCCACTGCCTCCAATTGGCAAGGCAATACTGTTCCCGGCCCAGGCGATATAGTTGCCATTACAAGCGGTGTACCCAATTCTCCTATTCTCAGTAGTACCGCAAGCATTAAAACGCTCCTTATAGGTACTGGTGGTTCACTTGAAATTTCCGTTAATGGGACACTGAATATTAGTGGTTCTAGTGGAGTTGATGGTGATGGCATCTACGTGGGAGGAATATTGACTAACTGGGGTACTATAGATATTTTTAATGTAGAAGGCAATGGCATTGAAAATGATGGCACTTTTATCAACGAGACAGGGGCTGCCATTTTTATTGACAAAACAGGTACGTTTGGAGAAGGTATCTGGAATTTGGGCGGCGTATTTACCAACAAAGGGGATATCACTATTGGCGAAACCAATGCTGTCCAAAGAAGTGGGATTCACCTCTCCAACGGAGCTACTTTTAATAATATGGCAGCAGGGGATATTATCATCCATAAAGCAAATGCACATGGCCTCAGCAACTCAGACGGTTCTACATTCAACAACAATGGCAACATTACTATAGGTGAAACCCAAAACATTGGAGGCATCGGCATTAGCAACGGTGGAGGCTCTAATTTTAATAATAACGATGGGGGGGCCATTACTATTCACCATGCCAATCAGGATGGTATTCAAATTGGTAATGGCACCTTCACCAACGAAGGGCACATCGCCCTCGGAGAAAATGGAACTTTCGGCAACGGATATTCTGCCCTCCGCACCTTTTTAGGTACTTTCCTCAATAATACTTGTAATGCCTCCATTCATATCTACACCGATAGAATTCATGACCAAAGCAATAAATTCACGAATAATGGACTTATCATCGAAGAGGGAACTGAGAATAGTGATATTCAAACTAATAACGGCATCGTAGTTAACTTCAATGGGGGTAATTTTAACATTGGTTCCGGCAATCCTGCAATGGTACTTAATTCCATAGGTGACAAACTTTGGATAGGATGTAGTACCAACTGGGGAAATTCAGACAATTGGTATCCAAGTGGCATTCCTGGGATCAGGAGACGATGTAGTCATCATTTCAGCAACCCATCAACCTACTGTTGCTGTTGCTTCTACTGGCAACGCTCAATCCATAACCTTAGAGAACGGGGCTACCTTGTCGAATGAAGGAACGCTTACTGCCTCTTCTGATATTTGGATAAAATCCGGCGCTTCCGCAAATGGCAGCGGGCAATATAATATTGGAAAAAATTGGTTCAACGATGGAAGTTTTACAGCAAATAATTCCCAGGTAGTGATGAATGGATCAGCTAATGGTAGTATTTTAGGTTCTTCCACCACTACCTTCTATGATTTTTATGTTGATAAAACCGGAAAAGTGATAGCGGTTAATGATTTTATATCAGACAATGGAGTAAACCTTGTTTCCGGTGAATTGGAGATTCCAAATGGTGTGTCTGTTATCCGGGGTAAGGTTGATTTTGGAAAGCGGGGCCACTTTAACCAATAATGGCAGCTTTACTTCTACTACCTTTCCCATTGCGAATCTAAGTGGGGCAACCATGCAAGGGAACGGACATTATACAACAGCCAGTAATTGGGTTAACCACGGCACTTTTAATGCAGGCACATCTACTGTAACATTAAATGGAGTTTCATTTTCCATTATCGACGGAACAGGTTCCACCTCCTTTTATAATTTGGAAATCAACAAAACTGACTGGGCAACCGTAGGCACCAATTTCACGGTAGAGAACGAATTGAAAATGACTTCCGGCAACCTTAATTTAAGTGGTTACACCCTCACATTAAATGGAGACATCATCAATGAGTCGGCGGCCAGCTATATTTATGGTGATGGAACTGATCGCCAAAACGGCTGCCTTGAATGCTCCCTCTTCAGTCAATATCCGGGCAACCTAGGTGTGACCATTACTTCAAGTGCTAACCTAGGCACCACTACTATCCAGCGTGGACATGATCTCTCAGGATGTCAATGGGGAAATGGGGAATGTTTCGCTACTATGATATTTCACCTGCCAACAATTCCGGATTGGATGCTACGGTTCCGTTTCCACTACCTCGACCATGAGCTGAATGGCATAGCGGAAAACGACCTCACACCTTTCCGGTTTGAAAATCCGGATTGGACCCACTTTCCAATCAACAATAATGACCCGGCCGAAAACTGGGTGGAGACCCTGAACGTAGATGCATTTTCCCTATGGACTTTAGCGCCGAGTGCTGCTACTTGTCCCGCAGGCGACCGTACCTGGACAGGTATTGTCTCCACCGACTGGGACGAACCCGGTAATTGGAATCCAATCTGTGTGCCGACCGCAGATGACGATGTAATCATCCCTGACGTGACCAATGACCCCGTCATTTCCAGCACCTCAACAGCGGTGGCAAAATCAGTTAAAGTAAATACAGGAGCAAAATTGACCATCAACAGCAGCGGCAGCCTCACCATTGATGGTCCTGCTACTGCAGCATTGCTCCTTCAAGGCTCTCTGGACAATTCAGGTATTTTAAATATCGCTAATACCGAATATGGTATTTTCTCAACAGGACATTTTGAAAATTTAGCGACGGCTGTTTTGAACATCGGCCAAAACTGGGATGGCAATACTTCTCAATCAATAGGTTTATATTTAGTAGTGTCAGGAAACACCTTTTCCAATGCAGGTGAGATCAACATTGACAACTATTTGGCGGATGCCATCCAAAATATCGGAACATTTAATAACAACGCCACCATCAATGTCGGACAAAACACTGTCGGCGGCAATTCGGGCAGGATCACAAATGGCTCAGACTTCGACAACAACGCCGGCGGTATTATCAACATAGACAATGTGTCCATTGATGGTATTGGTAACACAGGTCAATTCAACAATGCTGGTGCCATAAATATTGGACAAAACGGAGCAGCCCAAAACATTGGCGATGAGGGCATATTCAACAATGGGAGTTTTAACAACTTCAATACCGGCATCATTCAGATTGACAATACCGTATCTCATGGCATGCAGAATAGAGGAACAATCTCGAATTCGGGCGGGTCTTCATATCGGTAAAAATGGGGGGGCGGACAACATTGGCTTTGATGGTATTTACCAAGATAATTCATCCCAGAGTGAATTTAACAACACTGGAACCATTACCCTCGACAACATCTTCAATAAGGCCATTTATGTTGACGCGGGAACATTCAACAATCAATCCCTGATTAAGATTGGCCAGTTCGGCAATATCAACGCTGAGGCTATTGATTACGATGGAACTTTTTTGAATGCCCCGTGCGATGCTTTGATTCATATTTTCTCGGACAATATTATCAGTGGATCCGGTACTTTCACCAACGACGGTAATATTATCGAAAACGCGACTAACAACAGCAGCATTGACACCAACAATGGCCTCGTGCAAAATCTCAACGGTGGCAATTTTAGCATCACCAACAACAATGGTGTATTAACTACCAAGGCAGGCGATTTTATCTGGAGAGGATGTACCGACCAAAACTGGGACATCGCCTCCAACTGGCACAGTGGAACAGTACCGACCGCTAATGACAACGTCATAATCGTGAATGTGGTCAACGATCCAGTAATCAGTGGTACAACATCTGCTTTTGCCAAATCAGTCACAGTGGAAACCGATGCCCAGTTGACCATCAACAGTGGCGGCAGCTTGGCCATTGACAATTCTTCTTCTGGGGGCTTGGAAATCGAAGGCAATGTCTTAAACGAAGGTACTATTGACATCGGGCAAAACGGAGGTAACGTCAAATTTAATGGGCTCAGAATTTCAGGAGGCTACCTTAGCAATGGGACTAATGGAAAAATCAATATCAATGATGTTGTTAATGGTACTGGTTTGAACCTTGTAAATGGCAAACTGGACAATTTAGGGCACTATCAATCTCGGTCAAAACGGAAGCACCAACGACATTGGAGGCTATGGACTGTGGATAGCCGATACACTTGACAACAGCGGCGTCATCAACATAGACAATATAGATTTTTCGGCAATCAACAGTTCAACTGGAGCAGTTTATATCAATACTGGTACCATCAACGTTGGACAAAACGGAGGAACAGGCAACATTGACGAAAACGGTATTCAACACCAAAAGGGAAAGTTTTTTAATAAAAACGGTGGTGAAGTCAATGTGGACAATACGAACAACTTTGGACTGACCTGCAACGGCACATTTTCCAATGAGGGAACGTTCAACATTGGCCTGACCGGAGGGGTGGACAATATCGGATATGATGGAATCCAAGTAGCCCTTGGGTACTTTTGAAAACAATGATGGTGGCATCATCAATGTTGATAATACAACGGAAAGTGCCATTGATAATTTCTCTAATGGTAAATTCACCAACTACGCTTGTGGCAAAATTTTTCTTTATCAAAAATTGAATGTGGAGAGCTTTAGCTCGTTTTTCAATAATGAGGGTCTGCTCTATCTCAATACCTCTGAAAGCCACGACATTTCCAATAAATTTACTAATAATGGGGTAGTCGTTGATATTCAAGGTGGCTTTTCCGGCGGTACTAACAATGATCTCATCATTGCCCCTTTTACATTTGCCTGCCCGTTCACCGATGCACTGCAAATAGGGGGTGCTAATAGTTTTACCGTGTTGGACGAATGGTTTCACGATACTGATCTCACAGACAAAGCAGGAAACTATGACCAACCTAATAATCATTTCCTCCCAACCAATCTCAGCGTTGGGGTAAACACTTTGTTCTTTTCCGCTACCGATGGCACTTGTACTTATGATGTATCGGTTGAGATAACCAGTAGTTCTGCTATCACGCCAGGCAGCCCTACTTGGACCGGGGCAGAGGGCACTGATTGGGGCGAAGCCTGTAACTGGATGCCACCAAGTGTACCGACCGCAGCTGATGATGTCATCATTCCCGATGTGACCAATGACCCTATTATTGCTGGCAGTACGACAGCTGTCGCAAAATCTGTAGAAGTGGAAACCGACGCAGTTTTGACCATCAATGCCAATGGAAGTTTGACCATTAGTGGTTCAACAGGGGTGGGATTTACCAATGAAGGACAAGTTGACAACAGTGGAACGGTTAAAATTGACAATACCTCCTCAGATGCTTTGCGAAACAATGAAACCTTTAACAACAAAAGCGGTGGGCAGTTGTGGATTGGTCAGGTGACAGGCGGAATCGGAAGGCATGGAATTCATACCAATGCAAACGCTACATTTAACAATTCAGGGGGGACTATTAAAATTGATGAAACTTCTAATAATGCGATTGATTTAAAAGACTCCGCTTCTGGTGATTTCAAGTTTAACAATACTAATAGTGGACTGATCAAGATCGGACAAGGCGCAGGAAATATTACCGGACGAGGCATATTTATGTCTACCAGAGGAGCCTTTCTCAACGAAGCAAGTATAGAAATTGACCAAACGGGAAGTCGTGGGATAGAGATAAATGGTGAAATTACTTTTATCAATATGGACGCCTTAAAAATTGGACAGGCCGGAGGAAGTGGAAGTATTAGCGGATTTGGAATATATCTAAGCGGTGGAGAAGAATCAATGAATAATAGTGGTACGATAGATATTGACAATACGAGCCTTACTGCTATTGAGTCGGATCAGTTTTCAAGTAAAATTACTAATACAGGTAACATTAACATTGGGATGGGAGATGGCAATATTGGCAGGCATGGAATACTCTTAGAAGCCCCTAACAATAGATTTATCAACGATGGAGGCGTAGTCAATATTAAAAATGTTGCTAATAAAGGTTTATATATGCAAACTGGTCAGCCAACCTTCACCAATAAAAACAATGGGAACTTAGAAATAAGCAATTGCGGGCAAGAAGCATTAGATGCCATCCTTGCTGCTACATTTATCAATAGTGTTTGTTCAAGGGTCGCTTTGCATGGCAAGTTGAACATAGCAGGAGATCAATACGGTAATTCAGGAAAAGTGGAGAACAATGGCAGTTTTATCATCGAAACAAATCTTACCCATATCAATGAGGGTAATTTTATCAACAATGGTGTCCTAAATACTGTCTTCTCGCCTGAAGTACCCAATGTTACCAATAATGAAATCATTATCGCTGAAACCACTGAAGATTGTGAGGTGGTCAACCCCGCTTTCCAGTTGGGAGCGACAGTAGATTATGAGGTACTCGGAGTATTTAAAGATGCGAATGCAACAATTTCGGCTGGTACTTACGATGGGAATACCAACACCTTTACACCAACTGACGGTGATGGAAGTTATACCTATTTTGTAAAAGTAAAACACGGAAATGATGGTTGTACGGAAACCTACAAGTGGAACGTCAGTTTCGGCGATTCGGAAGACCCCGTCCCTCAATGCAACACCAAAACCGTTCAATTGGATGCAAATGGCAGTTATATCCTTTTGGAAGCAGATGTTTTAACAAGTGCGTTAGATAACTGCGGAACCGTCAATTTTGTAAGTGCCGACCCTACCACCGTCGATTGCGATGATGTTGGCCAAACCATTTCCGTTTTGGTGACCGTAAATGACGGTAACGAAAACACAGGGGTTTGTCAGGCGCAAATAACGGTCGAAGATGATGACAACCCATGCTGCGAGGCACCTGAAGCTGTTTGTCAATCTTTTGATGCCATTTTAGACGCATTCGGACAGGTGGCCATTTCAGTTTCCGATATAGACAACGGCAGTACCGCAGATTGTGGAGAACAAAGCAAAGTTATTGACTTGACCAGTTTTGACTGTGGCGACATCGCCAACAATCCCACGACGGTTACCCTGACTATTACCGATATCAACGGTGATAGCGACAATTGTACAGCAGAGGTCACTGTAAAAGATGAAACAATACCCAGTCTGACCTGTCCCACAAATATTGACGTCACAATGGATGCAGGACAGTGTGGCGCTACCGTTACCTGGGCAACGCCCAATGCTGCTGATAATTGCGACGGCTCTTTTGCTGCCACGCAAACCATGGGCGATCCAAGCGGCTCCTTCTTTGCCGAAGGCATCCAGACAATTGAGTACACCGCTACCGATGCGGCAGGAAATTCTGAAAAATGCTCCTTCACTGTAACCGTGCAGGCCGATGCCGAAAAGCCAAGCTTGGCCTGTCCCACAAATATTGACGTGGCCATGGATGTAGGACAATGTGGTGCTACCATAACTTGGGCAACGCCCAATGCTTCCGACAATTGCGACGGCTCTTTTGCCGCTACGCAAACCTTGGGCAATGCCAGTGGCTCCCTCTTTGCCGAAGGCACCCAAACCATTGAATACACAGCCACTGATGCAGCTGGCAATTCCGAGACCTGTTTCTTCACTGTCACCGTACAGGCCGATACTGAAGAGCCTACTGCTGTTTGCCAGGACATTTCCATTTCACCTCACGGGAACGGGGATTATGCAGTGGATGCCAGCCTCATTGACGATGGCAGCACTGACAACTGTTCAGTGGTTTTGATAACGGTCTCACCAAGTACCATCCCATGCTTCCACGAGTCAGTCGAGCAGACCGTGACCCTGACCGTAACGGATGCTTCTGGAAATGACGGCACCTGCACCGCCACCGTCACCCTGCTCGATGACGATGACTGCGACGGCGTCGGTAATTCCTGTGACCTCTGCCCCGGTGGCGACGACCAGGTGGACGAAGACGGTGACGGCAACCCAGATTGCGCCGTTTATCCTGGCTGGGATTTCCTACTGGAAGAATGGGGCTGCCCGACAGGGAACGGCAACAATGAAAAAGTACTGATCTGCCATGATGGAAACACCCTATGTGTCAGCGAAAATTCACTGGCCAGCCATTTAGCCCATGGCGACTACATCGGCTCATGCGGAACTGCTTCCTGTGCTGGCCAAAACTTAGTGGCTCCAACCAACGGCAACAGCCTGCAATTTGACGCAGTGGCAATGGGCGGGAAAACACCACAGGTGGACCTATACTGGACAGCGGGGGAAGGTTTCCGCAACGGACAGTTCACTGTAGAAAAATCATTGGACGGCAACCACTTCGAACCAGTAGCCGAGGAAGAGTACTATAATGGCGAATCAGGAATACAAGCCTATACTTCATCAGACCCCAACCCAGAGGAAGGTGAATGGTTGTACCGCTTAAAGGGTATCGGCAACAATGGTAGCACCACCTACTCAGAATCGAAAATGGTTCGCATAGATATGCCTGACGACTATACCCTTTTCCCAAACCCGACAAAGGACCGAATACAGGTATCACTGAAATCAAGTGCGGGAGAACCTGCCCTATTGCAGATTGTAAACGGACAGGGTGTCATTGTACAGGAACGTCGTTTTAATGAACTGCCAATATCCACCCTCACTTTTGATCTGAATGGTTTAAAGGACGGCATTTACTGGCTGAACGTGCAGGTGGAAGGAAGGAAAGCACGGGTAATGAAGTTCATCGTGGCGAAGCAATAGGTGAAAAACAATGCCAGCAAAGATGATTTTTATCGAACGCGGCCGGGCTCCCCTTGGGGTTCGGCCTTTTTTGTTGTTCAACATCGAACACAAAAAAATATTATTGGACAAATGTTCTAAATAATAAATTGTATAAATATTTGATATTCTGTAAATTAAATTGCTGGCATATAGGTTGATGCCTATTTTTCAAAACCATTTTCTCTCCAAACAAAAATCACCCGACATGATTCGAAATTACATTACTACCGCCCTTCGCAATCTCCGTAAAGGAAGGATTTACTCGTTCATCAACCTCGCCGGGCTGTCCATCGGGACGGCGGTTTTTATCTTGCTGGCGTTGTTCGTCAGGGATGAATGGACGTTTGATAAATTTCACCAAAACACCGACCGCATTTACCGGGCATGGGTGAAAGAACACTATCAAGGGGAGTTGTTTTTCAATACCGTCACGCCTTATATCCTAGGGCAGGAGCTAAGGGACAATTTTCCCGAAATAGAACAGGTAGCCCGCTATACCACGATGAGCAGCCAAGTAAAAAAGGGCAATTTCTCCGAAGCGGAACTGGTGCATGTGGTAGAACCACAATTTTTGAAAGTATTTGATTTCCCTTTGATAAGAGGCAAAATTGACCAAGCGCTTGATGGCGTTCATCAGGTTGTCATAACAGAGGAAATGGGTCAAAAGTATTTCGGCGATCCCTACCCTATTGGCCAAACCATGACCATACAAATGGGAGGTGAATGGACGGAATTTAAAGTCTCTGGTGTAATAGAAAAAGCACCAAGTAATTCGAGCATTCAATATAGCTTGCTCATTCCTTTTGAAAACACCAAAACATTTATGTCCGAACAAGGCAGGGCAAGTTGGACAAATGTGAATGTGGAAACTTATTTAATGCTTAACGAAAGTATTTCATCAAAAGAAATGGCTGCTAAAGTCGCTCCATTTGTTGATGAAAAAGTAGCCAAGAGTTATAAACCGGGTGAGTACATCGTCGGCTTTCAACCACTCACCGATATTCACTTGAACAATGACTATCCACTTGGTTTTGTGCAAGTAAGTGACAGCCGCTATCCATACATACTTGGAGGAGTAGCATTACTGATTTTAGCCCTTGCATGTATCAATTTCACAACGTTGGCAGTGGGGCGCTCCGTAACAAGGGCAAAAGAGGTCGGTGTACGAAAAGCAACAGGTGCTACCCGACAGCAATTGATGATGCAGTTTTGGAGTGAGGCCATTGTGACTGCTGGCATTGCAGTTGTCATAGGTATTCTTATTGCCGAGGCAGCTTTACCATTCTTCAACTCGCTGGCCGACAAGCAATTAGCAATTGCTTTTTCTCCGCAAATGGTGATGGCCGGGCTTGGCCTCATCCTTTTGACCGGACTTCTTTCTGGCCTCTACCCTGCCCTCGTGCTATCGGGTTTTTCACCCATCCAAACACTTCGGGGAGCGATTTCCAAAATGGGTAACGACAAACATGTAGTCCTGCGTGGGCTAGTGGGCTTCCAATTCGTCCTGTCCATTCTGCTCATCATTTGCACCATGGTCATGGTGCAGCAGATGCGTTTTTTGCAAAATAAAAACCTCGGCTACGACCAAGACCAAGTGGTGGTCGTACCCTACAACCGCTCCGGCGTCGGCCTGATCCAATTGGCCGAAGAGGGCCAGCAGGTGACCGACCGCCTCCGTAACGAACTATCGGGTAAACCGGGCTTTATGGATGTGGCCCGCAGTGTCCACCAGTTCGGAACAGCGGGCTGGCTGTCGATCGGCTACACGGAGGAGGCGACCGATCAATTCAGGAGTTTTTTCCTCAATGGCATGGACGGCCATTTTCTTGGCCTCATGGATATTCAACTAAAAGCGGGCCGGCCATTTTCCAAAGAGATGGGCGCCGACTCGAACGCCGTCGTCATCAATGAGGCGTATGCCCAAGCCTTTGGTCTGGAAAACCCTGTAGGCCAGCCGCTGCAAAAACCTTTTGAATCATTCACTGTGATCGGCATGGCACCTGATTTTAACTTTGAAAGCCTCCACAACGAGGTACAGCCACTCTGCATGGCCATTGACCCAGTGGGCTTACTACAGATCGCCTCCGACGCCAGTTCTGAGGATGGCCTCAACCCAAAGATTTCTGTGAAAATATCTGGCGAAAACATTCCTGCTGCGCTTTCCACCCTGCGGCTCGCTTGGCAAAAAGTTGCCCCAGAGCAGCCGTTCAGCTACACCTTCCTCGACGAAAACATTGGCCGCCAGTACCAAGCAGAGAGCCGCCTCAGCCAGATCATCAGCATCGCCACCGGGCTGGCCATTTTCATTGCCTGCCTCGGCCTGTTCGGCATTGCTACACTGACCATTGCGCAGCGGCTGAAGGAGATCGGTGTGCGGAAAGTGCTGGGCGCATCCACGGGCGACATTGTGTTTTTGCTCAATAAAAATTTCACGGTGATGGTATTGATCGCCACAGTGGTTGCACTTCCATTGGCCTGGTATGCAATGAGTAGTTGGTTAGATGATTTTGCTTACCGTATTTCTGTTTCGCCTTGGATGATGGGGCTGGGTGGGGTGGTCGCATTGCTACTGACTTGGGTGACGGTGGGCTGGCAAACCTTTCGGGCGGCAATGGGAAATCCGGTGAAGTCGTTGCGGAGCGAGTAAAGCACTTAGGACGCATAAATAGGGAATAGGTCGTTGGTGATTAGATTGGGCAAATTCTCGAAATTTGTCCAATCTTGATTTATCAATTAAATTTTGTGAAACAACCTTCCATCCAACATTCCCCCATCATCTCCCACAATGACGGCATCGGCAATGACTACCGTTTTTGGAGTCCTTCTTTCAATATCCATTTTGGTTACTGGCGCTGGGGCATTAACCCTTTCAAGAGGGAAGCAATGTTGCTTCAAATGAACGAAGACGTGCTAAAGCAACTACGACTTCCAACGCATCATTCTTGTCGTATCGTGGACGCAGGCTGTGGCGCTGGGGCAACACTGCGGTACATGGCTGAACGTATGCCTTTAGCGAAATTTACAGGGATAACCCTTGCTCCTTGGTTATTGGATTTAGGAAAAAGAATGAACAAGGAAGCGGGTCTGTCGGACCGCATCAAGTTGATCAAAGCTGATTTCCAGAATATGCCTCTACCCGATGCCTGTGCCGATGCAGTCTTCTGTCTTGAAAGTGCGTGTTATGCCGAGGGCAAAGACAAGGCAAAACTCATCAGGGAATTGCACCGCATCCTGAAGCCTGGTGGTAATTTCGTGGTAGTGGATGCCTTTAGAAAAAAAAACCACCCCATGCCCGCTTTTTTTGAAAAGATTTTCCGAAAAAATGCCAACCTGTGGGCAGTGGAGGAATTGGCAGCATTGCCCTTGTTTGAAAAAACGCTTGAAGAAATGGGGTTTGAAAACGTGAAAGTGGAAAACATCAGTTGGAGGGCAGCACCGACAGCAATGCATATTCCCTTTGTTGTGCTACGGTTATTATGGAATGGTAGCTGGCGACGGAACAATTACTGGAAAGCGCTGTTGATGACGCTGCTGACGGGCGGATTGGTGAGGTATATGGGGTATTATGTACTAAGCGGGAATAAAAGTAGGCTACGGAGGCCTACAAATAAAACGCCCCTGTGAGTTCCACAAAAGCCTCTGTCCAATTATTGGCGCCTGCTCCCTTTTGAATTGTCAATTCGTCTTTGGCCATTTCTTTTTCCATTCTTTCAAACTGCAATAACAATCGTTCTACAGGCTTGCCCTCAAGCGGCTTTACTGCGGTCGTTTTCGTGCAGTAAATCCCATACCTCTTGGCCAGTTCGACAAAACGGAGACCTTCCATACTGGGCAGCACGGCGCAGAATTTACCCTGCTCGGAAAGGAGTGAACGGACGGCGATGAGCAAATCGCCGTGAGGCAGTTTTATAGTATGCCGCACAGAAGTTTTGTCCTGACTACTGGAAAAAGTGCCTCCAGAGAAGAAAGGGGGATTGCTCACGATGAGGTCGTAACGATAAGGAGACAATTTTGCATAATCCTGAATGGAAGAATGGATGGCTTTGAGGCGTTCGGCCCAAGGTGAATTTTCCATGTTGGCTGCGGCTTGGGCACAGGCTTCTACATCTATTTCGACAGCATGGATGTCAGCAGCAGGTGAGCGTTGGGCAAGCATGATAGCGATCAGCCCTGTCCCTGCCCCAATGTCGAGGATGGAAGATGCGCTCTCCACATTGGCCCAGGCACCGAGCAGGATACCATCGGTGCCGACCTTCATGGCACATTTATCTTGCTCGATGGAAAATTGTTTGAAGTGAAATGGTTGTGTTCCGCTCATTTGCTTTGCCTGTGATTGGATGGCTTGGGGCGGGTAAGATGACCAAAAACAGCAACCCGCCTGCATAAATTCCCGCATAGTTACAAACCAAGTCACTTATTTCAAAGTGACGGGAAGGGATAAAGGCTTGTGAGCATTCTTCCAAGGTGATGAAAAATGCAGCCAATAAACTGCCCACCAACCATTGCCTTCCAGCTAAATTCAGTTGACGTTTTTTCAGCGTACCATTTAGCAAAAAAGAAAAAACGGCCATGACAATGAAGTGCGTCATCTTATCGCCAAAAGGTATGTGGTCGGTGACATCGGAGAAGAACTCTCCAATGGGGGTTTCGAGGGCCATGTTGGTAAGGATAAATAAGAATAGAAAAACAAAAACAGCCGTCAGTGTTTTGAATAGCATCTTGGATAAAGAATTTGAATTGAGATTTCTTTAACTCAAGACAAATATTCATCCAAAACAAAAAATCGGTTAACGGTTGATGGCATATGATGCCATCAACCGTCAACCGAATAAATTCCAATGCTATCCCATCTTCCCTACTTCCACCATACTATCTTCTACCTGATGAACAAGCTCAATAAATTTAGGGTCCCGCTTCATTTCACGTCCACGTACCAATGGCAGGTCAACTTCAATATGTTTCACAAAACGGGAAGGCTGGCTTTTCATGATATAGATATCGTCACCGAGGTACACGGCTTCTGAGATGTCGTGGGTGACAAAAATAACCGTTGGATGGAATTCCGTCCAAAGTTCAGCAAGGAGGTCTTGCATCTGCAAGCGGGTATTGATATCGAGCGCGCCAAAAGGTTCATCCATGAGCAATATCTCCGGGTTGGCGACGATGCTGCGGGCGATGGCCACCCGTTGCAATTGGCCACCAGAAAGGGTTGGGTATTGGGCGTATTTGTTTTCATGGCCTTCCAACCCTACTTTTTTGATAATGTCCATAGCCCGTTCGTGGCGCTCTTTTTTAGCGACGCCTTTATACTGCATGGCAATGGCGACGTTGTCCAATACGGTCATCCAAGGGAGAGAAGAATAGTTTTGAAAAACCATGCTTACCCGTGGCGATTCTTCCATTGGTTTGCCGTGGATGAGTACATGGCCTTCCGTCGGCTTTTGCAAGCCTGCAATGTATCGGAGGATAGTTGATTTACCACAACCGGACATCCCAAGTACGACGACGAATTCACCCTGCGCCGGTTTATCAGGAATAGAGAGTTGGCAATCTTTGATGATCCAATTTTCGCCGCCATCGTAACTCTGGCCAACGTCTTTCAATTCTATGATGGGTGGAAGGTTTTCCATGGATTTATTTTGATTAACAATTAAAAGATTAACGATTAAAAGATTAACGATTTGACGTTGACTAAAAATCAAAAATCGTTATTCTTTTAATCGTTAACCCTACGACTGCTGCCACAATGCACTTTGCACTTTGTACTCTCCATACAGGATAAAAACAATGGCCGCTATCGCAACGATCATTGCGACCGTGCCAATACTCACAGACGGTAAAAAAACTTGTGCCAGTGCAGCTATGGCAAATATGCCCAACAGCATCCAGATGCCGTAGCGTACTTCTGTATTTCCTGGCAAGACGGTTTTGTAAAAACGGAACGGGAACAGGCGTTTGCCCAAATAAGCGAAAATGCGGTCTTGTAAAAAACCGATAAAAATAATCAGAAGAATGATGGCAAACATATCGGGCATTTGCAGGAGCCGACGCTTAATATGGATGAGTGCCCCAAGTCCGCCATCTTTATTGATGTATTCCGTGATGATGATGTACGTCCATGAAACGGCGGTCAGCACCCGGATATCATCAATGAGTTTGCTCATGACGTGAGGGATATATACCGTCTTGATGGTCTGCCAATTGGTTGCCCCAAGGGTAAAAGTAGTTTGTAGGTAAACATCCTCCACCTCGTCTATGCGCTGAATGACAGCGGGAAGCAAAAAGACAATGATCCCGAATGCCAGGAAGGCAACCTTCATTTCATCATAAATGCCAAACCAAATAATGAACACCCCAATGAGTGCGGTAATCGGAAGAAACCGCATGGCTTCAATGGGCCTACTGAACAACCCCCTGAACATTGGCACCAACCCCACAATAAAGCCAATCGGTATACAGATGGCCACTGCCCAGAAATAGCCCTGCAAAGTCAACCAAATGGATTTCATGGCATTGCCAAACAGGTTGTCCTTACTGGTCAACCTGCCATAGCTTTTTACCACATCCGTTGGCAAGGGGATAGAAGGATAGACTTTTTTAAAAGAGGTGGCATTAGCGACCTTGATGGAATCAGCTAACAGGATAGAGTCAATAATAGCTGCATTTTGTAGGGAGTCCTTGCCCAAGGTAGAGGGCAGTTCCCTACTGATATCCACATCAGGAACGCGCTCTGATTTGATTTCGGCCAGCGCCCACCACAGCAGGATGAGCAGTACCGCACCAGCGACGCCAAGAATCAACGATTGGGTATTGGAAAGTTTGCCTCTAAGCTCGAACATTGGTTATCGAATTTTGAGGCTAAGATAGGGGAATTAGGAAATTAGGAAATTAGGAAATTGGTTTATTAGGAAATTAGGGAATTTATGAAAGACCCACTAACCAATTTACTAATTCCCCAATTCACCTAATCAAGGTCACATCCCCTGTGAACACCTCCGTCCGTTCATCAATATATTTTATTTCGAGAAGGTAAGAAAAAACGCCAGATTGTAAGAAACCACCTGCATGACGGCCATCCCAACCAAGCTGTCCTTTATTGGGTTGGAAATTGTAGCGCTCGAATAGAAGTTCACCCCAGCGATCGTAAACAAGAAGGCGGGCAATGTGAGCGACGGATTTGTCAGCATAAGCAGTAAAGAAATCATTTGTATTGTCATTGTTCGGCGAGAAGACATTGGGAATGAAAACATTCGATTTCTCTTTTTCGAGGACGACCCTTACATTATCGCTTGCTTCACAGCCCGAGGTGTCTTTCAGTGTAATATTGTAAGTAGTAGTATAAAACGGTTGCACCCAAGGGGTGAGGCAATCATCGCATGAAAGCAAGTGTGGCTGACCCCAGTCGAAAGTGAACGCTCCTGGGAGGAGGTTGGTGAGGGCTTGCAATTGCACGCTGTCGCCAAAATCAATTTCGATATCCGATCCCAGTTCTACCAAGACCTCTTGCGGCTGTTCAATTAAAAATGCGGTATCGTATGTACAGCCATTGGTATCAACGATTTCAAGCGTATATTCACCTGGAGCCAAATTAGTGTATAAGGCAAAATCCGTCCACGCTCCTTCATTAAAGGAAAACATATAAGGCGCCGATCCTCCCACCACTTCTTCTATGCTGAATTCGGCATCATTGTCCCCAAAGCAGGTTACAGGGGTATATTCAGACAATACTGTTTCGATGCCCGGCAAAACATCAATTTTGATAGAATCCTTTGCTTCACAGCCATCTGGATGTTCAACGATCAATTGCAGATCAATACTGGTTTGGGGAGTAAACTCACGGATTGGCCCCATGACGCCATCGTCCCAATGATACTTACAAAAACCACAGGAATCGACTGTTGCATCAATGACGACCAAATCATTATTGCAAGAGGTGGCAAAATCTTCCAAACCAGGTGGCGAGACGTTACAGCCTGTCCGCACCACCCAGAAATCATTAAAGCCTCTGGTATCTTCCGATTTGTACGGGTCGTATTTCATGGAGTTTGAATTGCCGGCAAATACGAACCCATATTCATGGGCATTGATGATCTTGTTGCACGTATCGTCACCCAGGCCACCGACAGTGGCATCCCATAGTTTTGTACCATCCTGAGCAAGGTAAATGACCCAGTTGTCCATGCCGCTGATCAACGGGGCGAACTTGTTGCCAAAACCAGATGAAGTGTCTCGGGAATTACTATGCCCGATCACCATGATATTTCCAACGCTGGTCATTGCGGAGGAATAGGCATAGTCGGCATCTTCTCCACCAAATGATTTTTCCCAAACTACCTCGCCGCTGTTCCCATTGTCCTTGATTTTTACAATCCAAGCATCGTGTTTTCCATGTAAGGGTTGTGTTTTATTACCAATATTATTATCTGGCGATGGCTCTGAATTGGAAAAACCCGTTACAATGATGCTACCATCTTGAGCGATGGTCAGGTCATTAGCCACATCCTCCAAATTGCCCCCGAGGGTCATTTGCCAGAGAATGTTGGCTTGCGGGTCTATTTTCACAATCCAAAAATCGTTGAGACCAAAGTTTGGATCACTTTTCTCACCAACATTGCCAGGCAAGGTTTCAGGGGAAGTGGACCAACCAGAAATGATGAAATTGCCATCGGGCAAAATTTTAGCGTCATTGAGCCGATCCTGCCCTGAGCCACCAATCGTCCAGTCTTTTTCAACAGTAAGGTCACTTTTAACCCTGACAATCCAGAAATCATCGCCTCCCCTGGAATCATCGCTCTTTTCTCCCCAAGAGGATACATTGTTGTCCGAATTGGAATAACCAAACAACATATAGCCATCTTCATAAGGTATGACTGCTCTTAACACATCATCACCAGGGCCTCCAATCGTCCAGTCTTTTTCAAAGTTGCCTTGGCTGTCAATTTTTAATAACCAATAATCAAACCCTCCTCTGTTGAGTTGCCCATGCTCCGTACCTGAGTCTTGGCCCGACAAAGATTCTCCGCCAAGTATAAAACCACCGTCGCTGGTTTCATGTATTGACCACATCCTATCCTGATTGTACCCTCCATATCTGCCGTCCCATTCAATATGGCCAAGGCTATCCACTTTAACAACCCAGAAATCGCCTCTTTTTTCAGGCCATACCGTGGTATCCCTACTTTGCCCTGTCACTTCACAATTGGGAAGGAGGTCTTGGGACTCTGTCATCCCGCCAAAAATATATCCCCCATCAGAAGTAGCGATCAGGGCGTTGAGTTCTTCAAATTGGGTACAGCCAGCGGTACGATCCCATTCAATAGAAATTTGTGAAAATGCAAGATTGGCGCAAAAAAGGAAGGCTGCACTGATAAGGCAAGTACTATTAGGCAAAATGTTGAATTGCTGGTTCATAGGTCTGTTCAGCGTCACCCTTAGGTGCAAACAACTGCTGTGGTTTTGGTTAAAAGAATTTAGTAAAACAGAGACAAAGGGAAAATAGAGTTTGAGGCGGAGTAGATTGTCTTTAAACTTGAGGTTTGGAAAATAGTTCAGGGCATAAAGATAGGGCGTTTTGTTTAGCTCACAAAATTCGACACGCGGTAAATAAGGCTGGAAGTAAAAAAGGGAACATTCTTGTGACATCAATTAAGTTGCCCTTTTCTTCCAGACAATTGGATAATTCGCAATTAATTTAAAACAGATTGGAATTGACTTAACATTTGCCTTGCAAGCCGGAAATAGCAAATCTATTTTCTATTTGCCTTTTTAAAAAAGGTTGGGTAAAATGAGGATATGTTATGCAGTTTTTTAGCTTTGCCTCGATTCTTACCTTAAAGACTGTTTTTCTTTCCTTGTAATCACAACTATTTCTATAGTTGCCTTTGGGATATTTCAATAAATTGTTCTTTTTCCAACATATTTAAAATCCATTTGGTCATCAGAAAGAATGCATTTGAATTTTTGCTTTAAAAAATCAAAAACATCAAAGAATTTCTATACTCTATAATTGTTGGAAAAACCTTAATCAACTTCCCATTTTCACGTCAAAATCGCTGATAATATATGTTGGGCTGATTTCAATTCTCAAGAAGTGGACATTTCAAAATTCTCTGGTTTATACTTAGGTTAAACACATCAAAACTTTGTTAGAAAAAATGATCTCTGGCAATCAATCTTTTAAGAAATAGATTTTTTACAAATTGTAAATTGAATATTTTGTGCAAATCTGTTTTCCAGATGTGAAATTTTTTGATGCAATCAACCTAGTATGCACTTAGGCTTTTACCCAAGTTCCTGGCCATAAGTAACCAAATAGGTTGTTTAGTGGATTTTGAATGATTTGGAAAAACTTATGGGTAGCAATTAGCGGTATTCGAAGTTACAAATATCTACTGCTCATGTATTTGATAACATGGGCAGATTTTTTCTAACTAAATCCAATAATTATGAATTGTAACACTATTTTCAAACACACCCGATGTAAAGAAAAGAAGCCTCATTATAGTATGATTTGGAGGAAAGTGATTCCTCTGCTCTGCCCACTAATGGTTATTTCGTCTCTTTCATTAGCACAAGCTGATTGCAGTCAGGTACCTAGTTCCATTTCCGGGTTCATCTACATGGGTGAACACAATGGGAGCAAGTACTTCTGCTCCGACGGTAATAACTTCAATTGGAACGAAGCTGTAAACGCGGCAGCAAGTCACGGTGGCCATTTGGTTTCCATTCAGAATCAAGCTGAAAACGATTTTGTAAAAAATGGCTTGATCGCAAATACTGCCTGGATCGGCTACACGGATGAAGATTCAGAAGGCAATTTTGAGTGGGAGGATGGCAGCAGCAGCTCTTACACAAACTGGTCCAGCGGCGAACCCAACAATCAGGGTGTAAATGGCGGCCAGGGTGATTATGCCGTGATGGATAAATCGTCCGGCAAATGGAAGGACCGCGATGGATATGACGACTATGAGTTCGTTATGGAAATCCCTTGTCCTACTCAGCCAACTGGCCCCTGTATGGATCAATTGGCTTACTGGAGCATGGACGACTGCGAATCTCTTTCAAGTAACGGTAGTAATAATGATTACTCAGAGCTGACGGCAAGTACCAGCACTCCCTCAGGGTTTTCTTCGGTTTCTGCTTCAATTGTATCTGCCAACAACGGACCACATTCGTGTGTATATGGTCAGAGTGGAGCAGGCGTTTGTCATGGAATCCGCATCAATTGCTCTTGGGCTGATGATGATCCAGAAGCCTATCGTTTTTCTGTTACTGTCAACCCTACCAATGGCAACACAGCCAAACTTTCTAAACTTACTTTTTATGAGCGTGCGCCTCTGACCTATTCCCACATTAGCGGTAGTAGTGGTGACAATGATCCTCCTTCTAAATATGGTGTACGCGTCTTGAAAAATGGACAAGAGATATTCCAACAAATTGACAGGTCAACAACTCATGATTGGACATTTGAACAATTTGACTTCTCTAATGATCCCGATTTTGAAGTAACCTCTCAGACTACCTTTAACTTCGAACTACTTGGATATTGCCGCTCAAATGGTTCAAGTGGTTTATCGGTTTGGGATATTGATGAGCTTAAAATATTTGGTTGTAGCGAAGGCCCTTGTGACAACGCTGGTGGCGATTCTGATAATGACGGGGTTTGTGACAATGATGATTGTGCACCAAACAATCCAAACCTACCAACCACGCCTGGTACATCATGCAACGACGGTGACCCGAATACAGTGAACGATGAAATCCAAGCTGATGGTTGTACCTGCGCTGGCACTTTCGACCCATGTGCTGCCAATGGAGGCGACAGTGATGGAGACGGCGTTTGTAACAATCAAGACTGCGCACCTTTCGATGCCAACTTACCAACTACGCCCGGCACTGCCTGTAATGATGGTGATCCGAACACTTCAAACGATATGATCCAAGCTGATGGATGTACCTGCGTTGGCACACCTATTGGCCCATGTGACAACGCTGGCGGCGATAGCGATGGCGATGACGTCTGCAACGACGACGACTGTGCGCCTTTCGATGCCAACTTCCCCAAACCTGCCGGAACGGCCTGTAACGATGGTGATCCGAACACCGTGAACGACGTCATACAAGCCGACGGCTGTACCTGTGCTGGAACGCCTGATACGGGTGATCCGTGCGATCCGATAACCATTACAACTTCTCCTGGAAAAATTACTGTTTCCGGGCACAGCTCACCGATTGTATTGATCAAAGTGTTCGACAGCGTATGGGCTACGACCTTTGAATGCGGGGCCAACACCAGTTGTTCCAACCCACAGATGGTGAACGTGCAGCCGGGCGATTATTGTGTCAAGGTGCAGCTGTTCACTGCCAACTGGCAGCCGATCTGCGAGGTCTTTGAATGTGTAACAGTGCCGCCAGGTGGCGACCCATGTGACAATGCAGGCGGCGACAGCGACGGCGATGGCGTCTGCAACAATGACGACTGCGCGCCCTTCGATGCCAACTTCCCAAAACCTGCCGGCACACCATGTAACGATGGCAACCCCAACACTTCGAACGATATGATTCAGGTTGATGGATGTACCTGTGCAGGGACACCTGTCGGGCCATGTGACAACGTGACTTGGGGCGGTACCATTGGATTTGGCAGTAACTGTGATGCATCTACAATTGTATGTAATACACCTGTGCCGATGATTGGAAACTGTGCTACACCTACTGGTGGCAGTGGTGCATTGGAAATCATTTGGTTAAAGGCCATCAACAATCCAAACTGCGTACCTCCTTCCACAACCGTTGACGATATTGACAATGATCCCTATTGGTCACTTATTCCAGGTGCAACAGATCTGACCTTAAATCCGGGTACTATTTCACAAAAAACCTGTTATCTGCGCTGTACCAGAAGGGCTGGATGTGATACCTACATTGAGTCCAATATCATCATGGCCAGCATTGATCCAAACTGTGGAGGTGGTGGCGATCCTGATTGTGACAACGACATTAATATTACCACTACCAACAGTTCCATTATCGTCAGTGGGCTGGATGGAGCGCCTTTCTCAGGCTTACAAGTCTTCACGGCTGATTGGTCACAGCAATTGTTCAACTGTTCGGGCAACTGTAATGCCACGGAAACGATCAATGCGCCAGCAGGCGATTACATTGTTTTGGCTAAATACTTTAGTGCAAGTTGGCAGCCAATCTGTGAAAGGGTGGAAACAGTAACAGTCGGTGGTGGTGGCGACCCATGCGATGATGCTGGTGGTGACAGCGACGGCGACGGCGTGTGCAACAATGACGACTGTGCCCCCTTCGACAGCAATTTCCCTAAACCTGTCGGTACGCCCTGTAACGATGGTGACCCGAACACTTCAAACGATATGATCCAAGCTGATGGATGTACCTGCGCTGGCACACCTATTGGCCCATGTGACAACGCTGGCGGCGATAGCGATGGCGATGACGTCTGCAACGACGACGACTGTGCGCCTTTCGATGCCAACTTCCCCAAACCTGCCGGAACGGCCTGTAACGATGGTGATCCGAACACCGTGAACGACATGATACAAGCAGACGGGTGTACCTGTGCAGGCACGCCTGATACGGGTGATCCGTGCGATCCGATAACCATTACAACTTCTCCTGGAAAAATTACTGTTTCAGGGCACAGCTCACCAATAGTGTTGATCAAAGTGTTCGACAGCGTATGGGCCACGACCTTTGAATGCGGGGCCAACGCAAGTTGTTCCAGCCCACAAATGATAAATGTGCAACCGGGCGATTACTGTGTCAAGGTGCAGCAGTTCACTGCCAGCTGGCAGCCGATCTGCGAGGTCTTTGAATGTGTAACAGTGCCGCCAGGTGGCGACCCATGTGACAATGCAGGCGGCGACAGCGACGGCGACGGCGTCTGCAACAATGACGACTGCGCTCCTAACAATGCTAACTTGCCAACTACTCCAGGCACTGCTTGCAACGACGGCAATCCAAACACCAACAATGATGTAATCCAGTCAGATGGTTGTACCTGTGCAGGTACGCCAACGAACGACCCATGTGCCAACGCAGGTGGCGACAGCGACGGCGACGGCATTTGTAATAATGATGATTGTAAACCTTTCGATGCATTTTATCCAGCTGCACCGGGTACTCCATGTAACGATGGCGATCCTGCTACATCTAATGATATGGTGCAGGCAGATGGTTGTAGCTGTATGGGTGAAATGATACCTGGTGAGTGCGACACAGACACGGATGGCTGCTCAACGGTCATGTTGAACGGAATTGAAACCAACAACGATGGTTCCCGCACCTATGAATTTAAGGTTACGCATAATTGCAACCACGCCCTTTCATTTGCTGCATTCCAACTGCCTGACAATGAAACGGCCATTGACATTAGCAATACCTACAACGGATGGGAAACGAGCTATGGCGTGGAGAACCCAACCAACAATCCCTTCTACTCCATTAAGTTTGAGACAAATGGCGAGGGAATCAAGAATAGCGAAATGGAAATCTTCCGTTTTACCCTTTCTGCTTCGGCTCCTGTTCTGAGTACTATTAAAGTACAGGTGAAATCTTCCACCGATAGGTACGACCTCGTATTGAGTACTGCCAATTGCGATAATAATAACGGAGGAGGAGGTAATGGCGATTGCAACAACATCTCTATCACAGCTGGCCCTAGTTCTATAAACATCGGTGGCTTGGATGGGGCGCACAGTTCCTCTGTACAGGTGTTTTCAAGCGATTGGTCACAAGTACTGTTTGACTGTTTTGCCACTTGCAACGCCACTGAAACAGTCAACCTCCCCGCTGGTTCGTATATAGTTTTGGCTAAATACTATGACAGTAGCTGGCAGCCACAGTGCGAGAAAATGCAGAACGTGTCCATCTCCTCAAACCTCATATCGAACAGCCAGTTCGAGTTTGAGGCTGTCAAGGAACTGGAGCATGTCGAACTGGTATGGCTCCACAACCGGGGCGATGTGGTCTTGGAGTACACCCTTGAACGGTCTTTGGATGGTATCGATTTCGAGATCGTTTCAGGCCATGCTTCCGCAGGTACGGACCGACATGAGGTGTACTATGGTTATGACCTCAAACCTGCGACCGGTGATAACTTCTACCGCATCAGGATGAAAATGCTGAACGGCAGTTTTGTCTATTCAGATGTGGAACAAGTCCACTACGACAACCTCGTTGACTTCTCCCTTTTCCCCAACCCAGCCAATGGCCTTGTCAGGGCCAACCTGGAAACCGTTGTAGGAAAAGAGGATGTGGGCATCACTATTTTCAATAACCTTGGTGTTATTGTGAAACAATACGACCTGGATGAGGTGTACAATAAGTACTATCAGATGGATATCCGGGAATTGCAAGAAGGCCACTACATCGTTTGGCTAAATGTGCCGGGGCACAAGCCAGTCGCAAAGCAGTTGGTGGTTGGAAGGTTATAACCCTTAAAGCTTAGCTATCAATCAAAATGTTCGACCGCTCCTGGTATAAGCAGGAGCGGTTTTTTGTTTTTCAAAAATCCAATAGCTTAGATTTCCCCGTACCTGATTATAAGTGAATAAACCCTATACCTTAACGCAGCCTTCCAATCGCTGCTTTTGTATCCTTAATTATTAGCTACACCCTGTCGCTACTTTTTAAGAAAACATAACCTATCACAATTCGGGAAACGGTTGGAACATCCATTCCTTCCGTTCAGCAAAACCGGGTAAATTGATCTTTTTCCAAAATGAGCTGCATTTTGGAGGGTCGCTGTTTTGCGTTTTCCCAAAAAAAAAATTCCAGCTATGTTTAAAAAATTACCTTTCCTTTTGGCTGCCTTATTTGTCAGCTTCGCACTCCACGCCGACCACTTGTCGGACATTCTACAAATGACTGCCCGTCTTAGCGGCAACGACGAAGTGCCCGTTGTCACCACGGACGCACAAGGCATTGCCATATTCACTTTGGATGGGCGCAAAAACACCCTTAGTATTGACGGTCAGTGTGGCGGGCCTGAGTGGTCCGATCACGGGCATCCACGTACACGAAGCACCTGTAGGTGAAAACGGCGGGGTGGTACATGACTTGACCGATTTTGTCAATGGCAACCGCATCACCACCACATTGAAAGGCCTCACACCCGATGATATTTCGAAGTTTCTTTCGGGTGCATATTACCTCAATGTCCATACCGACCGCCAACCCTAGTGGGGAGATCAGGGGACAGATTCTTTTAGAAACGGATTTCCGTTATTCCACTATGCTCACTGGTGATCAGGAAGTACCGGCGGTGATGACCGACGCAGTTGGCATCGGCGTTTTTAATTTATCAAAATCAGGTTACAAATTGCAGGTAAAAGTGGTAGTAGATGGCCTTAGTGGCCCAATCACAGGTGCCCATTTCCACAATGCCCCTGCTGGCATGAACGGAGGGGTGGTGCAGGACTTCACCGCTGATGTAGTCGGCAATGTCATCACTGCCACCGTCGACCCCTTCTGATTATTTAGCTGAAATGCGGGCAGGAAATATTTATCTCAACGTACACACCGACGCCAACCCAGGTGGCGAGATCAGAGGACAGGTAATGTTGGCCAACGGTCTTTATTTCGATGCCTTTCTCGATGGCGCACAGGAGAACCCGCCCGTAATGACAGACGCGGAAGGAGTAGGGGTGATTACCGTAAGCCACGACCTTTCAACAGTCAATTACAACATTGCACTGACTGGACTGAGTGGTGATGTCACAGGCGCCCATTTTCACGCAGGAGCAGCAGGTAGAAATGGTGGTGTCGTACTCAATCTGACCGACGATGTAAATGGTAACCACATCAATGGATCCGCTGACTTGACTCTACCATTGCTCAATGCCATGCTCGAGGTAGCATTTATATAAATATTCATACCGATGCCAACCCCAGTGGGGAAATCAGGGGGCAGGTGTACAAACTGGCAAGAGAAGCATACTCCTACCAGTTTAATGGTGGCCAGAAGTCCCTCCGGTCACAACGACTGGCACTGGTGCCGGTATGGTCACCATTGACCGCGATCAGACGAATGCACATTTTATGATGGTGGTCAGTGATTAGAATCGGCGTTTACAGCAGCTCATTTCCACAAACGCACGACCCGGCACGAATGGAGGTGTGATTTACAACCTGACTCCGATTTTCAATGATAAGGGAGGTGCATTTGGCTATTGGACAGAAAACGATACCCTCACACCGTTCGATCATTCTCTCCTATTTAGAAATAACGCCGTTTATGTAAATGTGCATACAATGGACAACCCATCAGGTGAAACAAGAGGAAATGTTGCCCGTGGCCGTGACTTTTTCGGCAACCTGCCTATTGACCCACGTTTTACCAACGACCTATTGGTAACAGCCCGTCTGAACGGCGATCAAGAAGTCCCTGCGATCACGACCGACGCACTTGGTGTGGCCTCTTTTATGATAAATGATGCCCCGCGATGAAATCACTGTCAATGTCAGTGTGAATGGCCTGAGTGGACCTATCACTGGTATCCACGTACATGAAGCACCTGTTGGGGAAAATGGTGGTGTCGTTTTCGACCTCACAGACTTTGTAGTCGGCAATCGGGTGCAAACAACGCTGACTGGAATTAGTGCAGATGAATTGGCAAAATTCCTCACTGGCGCTTATTATCTCAACGTGCATACCGAGGCCAACACAGGCGGCGAAATCCGTGGCCAATTGTTTTTAGAAAAAGATTTAACCTACCGAGCCAATCTTAATGGTGACCAGGAAGTACCTGCCGTCATGACCGATGCCGTCGGTGTCGGTACTTTTAACTACACCAATGTCGTCAATGAACTGGAGATCAATGTAATGGTCGCTGGCCTAAGGGGGCCAATCACTGGCGCACATCTCCATGAAGCTGCCGCTGGTGAAAATGGAGGTGTAGTGGAAGACCTGACCCCTTTCGTTAGAGGTAACCGCATACGGGCAGTTGTCATGCCAGGTGATTACTTGGCGGCGCTCCGAGCAGGCAATATTTACATCAATATACATACCGACGACAACCCAGGTGGGGAAATACGTGGCCAACTCAACCTCGACAACAACCTGACCTTCGACACTTGGTTGTCCAGTGGCCAAGAGACGCCGCCCATCCCATCGGCAGGTAGTGGGTTTGCGGCCATTTCACTGGCACCTGACTTTAGTAGTATTTCAGTAGCGGCAATAACGAATGGATTGAGCGGCAATATCACGGGAGCCCATTTCCACACAGGAGCTCTCTGTGTCGGCGGTGGCGTGGCATTAAATTTATCCGATGGCATTGACAGCAATGTCGTCATGCTCGATGTAACCGATGCTGCGATGATTACCTCCGACCTCGTAAATGACTTGCTGACGGGCAATATTTATTTGAACGTCCATACCGCAGGTTTTCTAGGTGGGGAAATACGAGGGCAAGTCTATCGCCTAACTCGCGATGGCTATGGCTTCGACCTCTGTCCAGAACAAGAAACGGATGCTGTGGACGCCCCTTTTGCAACAGGTGGGGCCATCGCCTCTATTGACCGCCGCAACAGTAATGCCCATGTGATGGCTGTCGTGAGCGGCTTGACAGGCGACATTACGGGTGCCCATATCCACGAAGGAGCAATGGGTACAAGTGGTGGAGTAGCGGTCAACCTAACCGACCTATTCAACAATGGTGGTGCATTCGCTTATCTGAGCGGTGATGAGTTCAACTCTCGCATTGCCAATACTATCAAAGATGGCAATAACTATATTAATGTCCATACTGACATGCATGCTCCCGGTGAGGTCAGAGGCCAAATTGTCAAGGAATTGACCTGCTCACTGCCCGTCAGCACCGACGAGCGTTCTGCTATTTTCCAGCAACTACAACTCAGCCCTGTACCTGTTGCCAATGTATTGAATGTTGATTTCACAGCCCTGTCGCAGCAAGAAGCTGTGCTATCGATCCATGACCTAACCGGCAGACAAGTGTTTACTCAAACTTATAATGTACTAGAAGAAAATAACCGAATTACGCTGGAAGTCGGGGGGTTAATGCCGGGTTTCTATTTGGTGAACCTAAGCGATGGCGTCAATGTAGTGAGCAGGAAATTTGTGAAATAAAGAAAGTCGAGTGATTTATTTATTCTCACTGCGTATGAAAGTCCGTGCTGGCGAATTGCTGGTGCGGGCTTTTTAAAAGCCTACTACGAAATCCCCAATATGAAAAAAGTTCCCTGTATGCGGTATGAGGTCATTCCTTTAGGTATTGTTTCTGAGGGGGTAGATTTCTGGCGGATCAGCCGATAAACCCCATGATAAGTTGCGCCATCCACTGTATGCGTACCTTGCTGCCCGCCGATGGAATCATTGACTGAAAAAATCAGGAAAAAACCTGCTTTCCCAAATTCGGGCCGTTCCAAAAAGGCTGCCGCCTGGATGCAATCTGTCATACCCAGTTCACGGATGGGGTCGGTAAAAGGAGATGGCTTGGTAGCAGGCTTGCCTTTTCGCTGTCCTATCTGGTCGTAGGAAGTCGGAATGTCACCTTTTGGAGTCATCCGTTTGCTGTCCCTACCCTTGTCCGTCCCATCACTCACTTTGATGATCAGGCCTTTGTCGGAGGGTTGGAATTGGGCGGAAAGGGAAGAGGAAAGGAAGAGTAGACAAAATATTGAAAGGTAAATTTTCATGGTCGTTCGATTGTTAAGTAGATGTTGAATGGTAGATCGCAATTTGTAATTCATGAGGCACACCAACTAAAAGGTATTTGAAAATGAAATGTTCGCTCAGATGGTTATTTTTTGAAATAGATGATCGCCGTTCTTACAACAAATTCACGACCACTTTTATTATTATATCCCTGTCGTTTGGATTGTTTACTCCAATCCCTAATGTCAAAACGTAAAAAACAATAATACTGACCTAAAAGTAATAAATCTAATCTTCTTCAAACCCGTTCGGGACAATATCAAAAAACGTATCCTTTCCCAAGTGTTGGCCAAATTTCCTTGCCACATCTTCTATTTGGCCTGGCTCTCCAACTGAGTGAAAATCATGGCTAAATAAGCCCATATATACGACACGTTCTATTTGGAAAAGCCGCTTTTCTTTTTCCACTAAATTAAACCGCATTCTGCACATGAATCGCATCCACCTTTCGATGTTTTTACCATAATATTTAATCGCTTCCTCTCTACTTAAATTTTCCTCCTGCCCGCCTGCATAATTAAATTGCGAATGATATACAGACAACACTTTTCCTTCCGCATGAATGAAAAAATCTTTAATGTCTGAAAACTCCGCAATGGCATCGTGGACAATTTCTTTTTCCTCTAGTGTCACCAATACTGGCTTCCTTTTGCGGATGATAACTTTTGCTTCTTCGGGCAGTTCGGCTACCTCAAACCCTCTTGGCACTTCTTCAATCAGGTCTTCAAAATTTTCGGAACTGGTAACGTAGTAGCGGTATTTTCCGGTCTTGGTTCGGACGGCTCGGAAATAGTGAGTTTTGCCTTGGCGGTTGGTGTAGGAATAGGGCATGGTTTATTTGACTAATTATTTATTTTCGTTTTTCAACATTTCTTTCACTGCTTCCTCGTAGTTGTCAGTCATCCATTCTTTGGCCCATAACTCTCCTTTCTTTAAACTATCGTCCAAAAAATCTTCATCTACTTCCAATCGCAGGCCACCAACATCAAAAATACGGAGCCAACTTGTATAATGATGATCTTCTCCAATTGCTATCCAACCGTGATGGCAGAGGTATAAGGTGAGATATGGGTAGGTATTTTCGAATTCTTTTTTCATGCACTATTAATTTTAACCCACTTGCCCCAAATATAAATACTCCTGAAACCCAATAAAAGTATTTCGAATATTTTTAATCTCCCCCAATTCCCTTTTTGCATCCGCAATCGAATGATATTTCAATTCCAATAATTCAGGCAATTTGGTATCATCCAATTCCGTGACACCTTGGTGGATGTATTGCTCCAGCACAAAATTCAAAAACTCTTGTTGAGCCGGATTATAATCATTTAAAAATACCCTCGCTTTTTCTGCCCGTTGGCTGCGAAGCATTAATTTACTTTCATAAGCGATATATGCAAGCACGTCATATAAATCGCTGTCCTCACCGTGAATTATTTTTCTTAATTCCTCCAATTGCATTTCGGAATATCCTTTATCACTTAATTCTTCAAGTAATCTTTTTCGGGTGCTGGGCAGGCTCCATATTTTTCTTAATTCATCTTCATTTTTAAATAAATCAGGAATATCGCCATAAAGCATTTTTACAAATTCATCGGCGGAAATAGGTTTTCCTTCTGGACTCCAAAATGAAGTTTTGATCATTGAATCCAATTCCCGGATTTTATTATCCGACAATTTTACACGAATTATTTTTTTCGGAGGTGTCTCACAAATACATGGATTATTTCCACAGACATAGCAAGGCAATTCTTCGGGTGGCTCTTTAAAACATTCACACGGATTTTTTCTGCAATTTTCACAAACCTCAGTTGGCGGCATAACTGGCGGATATTCGGGTGGCTCTGGCGGGCCATCCCATTCAGGGTCTTTAAAATGTGCATGCGCTTTTACAAAATCATAAATCGTAAAATAATCTTTGTCATCATAAAGCCTCGTGCCACGTCCCACGATCTGTTTAAATTCCACCATGGAATTGACGGGGCGCAATAAAACAATATTTCGAATTTCCGGTGCATCCACACCCGTTGATAATTTTTGCGAAGTCGTTAATATCGTTGGAATTGTTTTTTCATTATCCTGAAAATCACGCAAATGTTGCTCGCCCAATTTTCCATCATCCGCAGTGACCCGGCAACAATAAAAAGGGTTTTTACTATCTGCAAATTGATTAATTAAATCCCGAACGGCAGCCGCATGATTTTGCGTGGCACAAAAAACCAATGTTTTTTGTTTTTGATTAATCATTTGCATAAATTCTTTTACCCGGTGCCGCTCAATATCCATTAATTCGATAATGCGGTTTTGGTCTTCGAGCGTATATTCTTTTCCTTCCTCTATTTCTCCTTCTAAAATGGTATCGTCGGAAGTATAAATATAAGTGTCCCCAGTAGTGGAAATTTCCTTTACCCGAAAGGGCGTTAAAAAGCCATCATTAATTCCAGCCTTTAATGAATAAATATAAACCGGGTCGCCAAAATAATGATAAGTATCGCCATTTACATCCCGCTTCGGTGTGGCCGTCAAACCCAATTGTACGGCAGGTTTAAAATGCTCCATAATATCCCGCCAGGTACTTTCGTCATTGGCACCGCCACGGTGACATTCATCTATGACAATAAAATCAAAAAAGTCTGGCGGGTATTGGGAAAAGTACCCTTCGACAAGCTCAGGGTACGGGGACGGCTCAGGGTACGGGGACGGCTCAGGGTACGGGGACGGCTCAGGGTACGGGGACAGCTCAGGGTACGGGGACAGCTCAGGGTACGGGGACGGCTCAGGGTACGGGGACGGCTCAGGGCTCGGAGACAGCTCTGTGTTTTTTTTGGAGGAGGAGAGTTTTTTAAGAAGTTTTATATCGCCTTTTATTAAAGCAGTTTTTTTGGATCTGCTCCATTTCTGAACCTGTTTTTCTCGTTTAAACGCTACATCAATCCGATCAAAGGTTTCATAATAAACCAATTTGACCGGCAGGTGTTTTTTGGTATGGTTTGCCCCTTCTCCGTTTTTATGCTGCTCCAATCTTCGGTGCAGATCTTTTGTACTACCTGTATAAAAACTTCCATCGACACACTGCAAAATATACATGTACCCATATGCCTCATCCACAATCTGTATCTCATCAAAATCCACTTCGGCAGGCTCAGTGGACAACACATCCCCTTGCCCTGAGCCTGTCCCGGGCCCTGATCCTGATCCCGTCCCGGGCCCTGAGCTTGTCGAAGGGCCGCTCATAAATGTCTGAAAAATAGTAAAAAAGATACTGCCGTTCATTGGCACTTTTTTCTTCTTCCTAATCTCGTCCGGCCTGATGCGCACCAAAGCCTCTTCCTCAAATGCATTAAAAGAATTAAATGCCTGATCGGCCAATATATTCCGGTCGGCTAAAAAAAGAATCCTCGGCAGGCGATTGCCATCCCTTTGCAAATTCCATTTGGCATGAAATAATTTCCATGCAATTTGAAAAGCGATGGCCGTTTTACCCGTTCCCGTGGCGAGGGTGAGCAGGATGCGGTCTTTTCCTTCGGCAATAGCTTCGAGGACTTTGGTGATGGCATTGTCTTGATAATAGCGGGGTTGCCAAGTACCGCCCCGATCTTCGAAAGGGGTAGCAAATAGGCGTTCCTTCCAATTAGCAGCATCAGATTCAGGTGTCCCCTCGACAGGCTCGGGGTAGCACATTTCCCATAATTCATCGGGCGTGGGATATTGGTGGACATCGCCTTCCTTTCCTGCCTCTGTATCCATTTGGTAAATGCGCAGGCCATTGGTCGCATAAGTAAAGCGCACATTTAATCGGTCTGCATAATCTTTTGCCTGGCCCACCCCGTCGGTATAATATTTATCCCTGGCCTTGGCTTCAATGACCGCCAGTTTTTTGTTTTTATAAATTAAAACATAATCGGCTTTTAATGGCTTCTCCTTTTTTCCTTTTCCCAAAATGCGGCCTTTGGTAATAGGGAATTGTTTGCGGATGCGGCTGCCCTCCACTTTGCCCCAGCCTGCCGACTTTAATGCAGGGTCAATATAATCATGTTCTGTCTGGGCTTCGTTCATGATTGATGGGTTTTTTGAATGAGTATATGTGGTTTGAATGGTCTACAATAAGATTTACTAAATTTTGGAAATTTAGCAAATCCAGTTGGTTTTTCCCGATTTGCTAAATCTCAAAGATTTAGTAAATCTGACTCTCTTTAAATGGGCGTGAAAAAAAATTTACTTCCCAATGTTTTTGCGAAGCAAATTTCGTTTCACAACAAATTCACAATCACCTTCACCATCATATCCTTATCACCCGAATGGCTTTCCGCAATCATCAGCGTCAGGGCGACCAGCGTTTCATCGGCCATTTTTTTAAAACCATTTTCATCAAATAATAAATGGTTTAAATCCAAAAACCAGATAAATAAAAAAGCGGCGATGCGCTTATTGCCATCGGTAAACGAATGGTTCTTGACCACAAAATAAAGCAGGTGCGCCGCCTTTTCCTCGATGCTCGGATAAAGGTCTTTGCCATCGAAAGTCTGAAAAATATTTTCCAGTGACCCTTTAAAAGAATCATCTTTTTCCCTGCCGAACAACCCCTCGAATTTTGTCTGCCTGCCCAGTTCATCAATGGCAGCCCTTGCTTCTGTGTAGGTTATTTTATACGCTGTTTTTGCTTCGTTGGTTTTTAATTCCAAACGTTGGTGGTCGTAGTCGTCCAACAAGTCCAATGCTTTGGAATAGCCGCCGATGACTTTTAGCAAACCTACTGCTTCTGTTTCGGACAATTTTTTCCTTTTGAGGATTTCACTTTGCAGCGCCACTACTTTTTGCAGTTCAAAAAGCTGCTCCCTTTTTTGCGCCAGCCTGCGCTCGTTGATGGCATAGCCTTTTACGAGGTAGTCTTTTAATATTTTGTTAGCCCATTGCCGAAAACGGGTGGCCTCTTTTGAATTGACCCGGTAACCCACGGAAATGATAACATCCAAATTGTAAAGGTTCATTTTACGCCGCTTTCCATCTGCTGCAACCTGTTCCATTTTGGAACAGGTTGAACCTCTGTCCAATTCTGCTGCCTTGTAAATATTCCCAATGTGCTTAACAATGGCAGGCCGCTGTACATTGAACAATGCTGCTATCAGATGGGCATCGAGCCAAACAGTATTGTTATCCAATTGGACATTTATCTCTGTTCCCTTCTCGGTTTTAAAGATTTCAATTTCCCCTTTGGAAATATGCTTTTTCTGGTTTGTGAGTGTGGTCATTGCGTTTTCTCTTTATTTAAAAAATATTATTTCCTTTATAACACCTTTTCCGCTGCCTTAGTTACTGAGCCTGCCGAAGTAAATTCCCCGCTGAAGGCTTTTTGGAGAATGGATTTTTTGAGTTGTTCTAAAGCTAAAAGCTTATCCGAAAATTTATTTTCCAATTCTATACAAGACTTATTTAAAGTTTCTAATTGTCGTTCAATTGTTTCTTGCTTATTTAAATCAACCAAAGGAAAAGGAAACGCCCTTAATTTTCCAAGCCCAATAAAACCTTGTGCACTCCCACTTGAATTATTGGAAACATAATTTTTAGCAACAGGGCTTTTTAAATAATACAAAAGATATTTAGGCCTATAATTTTCACTTGATTTTATAAGTCCAACATTTTTTATACTAAAAGCTCTTTTATCATCTACAATACATGCCATTCCTCTATTGGCACCTATCATTGAAAAAATAATATCATTGAAGGCAACATTTGACCTTTTATAAAAATGGTCATGGTCTTCTTGTTTAATAAATTTAGTTTTTTCAAAAGAAAGTCCAGTCTCGAGAATATTTTTTTGAGTTACAAAAGGAATCCCATTTTCTTTATCAACATATTTTGGGGAATCATGTGTTCCATCTTTTACTTCACAAATCTCATTGAGTTTGACTATTTTTATTCGATCCCCCTTCCCCTCAAACACCTCATTCAGCTTCGATTGAAAAAGCTCCTTCGCATTTTGTAGGTTCTTTTCCACATTGGCTTTGGCTTGGTCAATGGCGGCAAAGGCTTGGTCTAAGAGGGTGACGATTTGTTTTTGTTCGGGGAGTGGTGCTAAATAAATTGGAAAAGTTTTAATATCCCTTTGATATAAATGAGGAGTAGTTGCCCCTTGAAGCCTTTCTTGAACAATCTTTTGAAAAAATGGACTTAGCAAGGAATAATAGAGATATTTGGTTAATATAGATTCTCGTCTTCTTATAACAAGCAAAGAAGAATTTACTGTTGATTGTCCAGGTAATTCTCCAATTATTCCAAGCTTTCCAATTCCTGCTCCATCCTTGCAAATTAAAATATCGTCTTTTCTAAGCATAATCTCAGGGCTTTCATCATACCTTTTTTGGCTTATATGAAATGCATCCCTAAAATCAACATAGTCACCATAATTCAAAGAGTGAACCGATAAAAAATAAGGTCCTGTTTCAGTATATTCTTTAGCAGTTAATCCTTTCCAACCAATTCTACCATTTAAATCTGCTACCTCACTTAACTTTTTTTCATGCCATCCCTCCTTCATATCAACTCTTTTATTTTTTTTAAAATAATATTTGTCTCGTTATCCAAACTCTCCATTTCCGCTAAAATTTCCTGCGGGCTTCTCAGCGGCGCTTCTTCGGGTGTATTTGGATTTTTTACCGACAGGTCGACTTCGACTTCGCTCAGCATATGGACTTTTATGTTCCATGATTTTTCCGTTTCGGGTTTTGTTTTTTGCAGTTTGACAAATTCCTGAAGGTCGTCGTCATTGAGTGGGTTGGTTTTGCCCATGTTGCGGCCGGGGTCGAGTTGGTAGTACCAAATCTTTTTGGTCGGTTCGCCTTTTTGGAAAAACAAGACCACTGTTTTCACTCCCGCCCCGAGGAAGGTGCCCGAAGGCATATCGAGGATGGTATGGAGATGGCAGCTTTCCAGCAGGTGTTTCCGCAGGCTAATGGAGGCATTGTCGGTATTGCTCAAAAAAGTATTTTTGATGACGATGGCGGCCCGTCCGCCCGCTTTCAGCGACTTGATAAAATGCTGTAAAAAGAGGAAAGCCGTCTCTCCCGTTTTGATGTCGAAATTTTGCTGTACCTCCTTGCGCTCCTTCCCCCCAAACGGTGGATTGGCGAGGATGACATGGTAACGCTGTTTCTCCGTGATGTCCCGAATGCTTTCGCCCAGGGTATTGGTGTGAATGATGTTGGGCGCTTCGATGCCGTGCAGGATCATGTTCATCACGCCGATGACATAGGCGAGGTTCTTTTTTTCTTTTCCGTAAAATGTTTTTTCCTGCAGGGTTTTGAGGTTGGCAGTGGTCTTGTCCATCCGCTCGTACATATACTCATAAGCCTCGCACAAAAATCCACATGACCCTGCCGCACCATCGTACACCTTTTCCTTCATCTGCGGGTCGGTCACTTTTATCATTGCCCGAATGAGGGGGCGGGGCGTGTAATATTGGCCGCCGTTGCGTCCGGCGTTGCCCATGTTTTTGATCTTGGTCTCGTAGAGGTGGCTGAGTTCGTGTTTGTCCTTGCTGCTGCGGAAGGGCAGTTCGTCGGCCATTTCCACTATTTCCCGCAGGTTGTAGCCGCTTTGGATTTTGTTTTTTAGCTCACTGAATATTTCTCCGATTTTATATTCGATGGTTTGTGGGCTGTCTGCTTTTTCTTTGAATTTGGAGAGGTAGGGGAAGAGTTTTAAATCTACAAATTCGATCAGGTCCTTGCCTGTTTTGGCAGCATTGCGGTCCAACTCGACTTCGCTCGCTGACCCATTTTTAGGTTTTTTCGGCATGGCCCAACTGCCCCAGCGGTATTCTTCATCGAGGATGAATTCGTATTCTTTTCCACGGAGTTCGGCTTCGTCCGCTTTTTCTTTTTCCAGTTCATCCAGGTAGCGGAGGAACATGATCCACGAGGTCTGCCCGATGTAGTCGAGTTCGCTGTCGGCGCCAGCGTCTTTCCAGAGTACGTCGTCAATGTTTTTGAAGGTTTGTTCGAACATGGAGGGTACTTAGTTTTTACGAAAAATTGATTAATCAGAAAGCCATTACTTTCTTTTTGGTTTTTAAAGTTTTTCCGGCAGTATGTTCAGCAAATAAATGAAATAATAAATGAATGAATGAAGTCGTAAGACGGAAATTGATATTTAGAAGTGGTGCTAAGGTAGTCATTATCGATTGGTTTATGGGTAATGGAGAATTACTATCCCGATAGCAAATCGGGTAGCCCGTCTGTTTTGCTATCCTGATAGCATCATCGGGATAGTAAAACTCGTTCAAAGCAATATTTTAATTCTTCCCCCTTAGATCTTTTACTCCCCCTTAAAATAAAAATAGCGGCATCCCCAAACCGGAAATGCCGCTATTTTAATTTTTATTTTCACTCCACCTTACTCCCGCACCAACTCAAAATCCGTCCGCCGATTCTTCGCCTTCCCAGCGGAAGTACTGTTATCTGCCACCGGATTATCAGGCCCATTGCCGATCACAATAAATCGGTTGCGGGGCATGCCATGTTCGCTCACGAGGTAGTCCCGGACAGACTCTGCCCGTTTTTGCGAAAGCGAAATGTTGCTGGCCTTATTGCCCACGTTGTCGGTATTGCCTTCGATACGGATGCGGGCGTTGGCGAATGCCCGGGCGATTTCCACGAATTCTTTGTCAATGATGTATTTGGCGTTCTCATCCAAAATGTATTCGCCTGTGCGGAAGTTGATACTGACCCGCTTGGTGGCGATGGCTTCCTTGCCGGCACCTTCCTCTTTGGTCACTTCCGTAAAGGTCTTGGTTTCTTCGGCGGCGTGTGAAGCACCAGAGAGATTGGTCGAGCGCACCAAGGAGGAGTTGGCGATCTCCCGCCATGTGGGGGTACGGCCTTCGATATAGCCGAGGCTCTGATAGGTTTGTGACATACGACTATAGAGACGGTCACCTGTGACGCCTGTATAGCTGTTGTTCATACCGAAGAAATTCTGGTTGTCGCCGTGGGTGGTCAGGCGGACGTTGTCAATGGCTTTGAAGGCCCAGTCTTCGTCCACCCCTTCGAAGTTTTCGGCGAGGATGCGGGCAGCTTTGCGTTGGTTGCTTTCATTGGAATTGATCTCGGCAGCACCTTTCATCCAGCCTTCATAGAGTTGGCGGACTTTCTCCTGATTGGCTTCTACCCAAGCCTTTTTGGCAATGAACACATCGGCGATGATGTTGGATGCCTGCTTGGTGCTTTCCAAAATGCGGCTGCCCGCCACAGCGGAAAGACAAGCCTCATCGTCGGGACTCCAAACGACGGCGGCATCTACTTGCTGCGCTTTAAACGCTTCTGCTGCATCAATGGCACTGGCCTGTGCGACGATCTGCACATCTTTCAAAGTCATGCCGCCAGCTTCCAGCAGCCAAAGGAGGAAGGAATGCGAAGGGGTAAGTTCTGCAACGGCTATTTTTTTGCCCCGCAGGTCGGCCACGCTGTTAAGGCCACGGCGGGCCACGATGGCATCGCCACCCCGCGACCAGTCGGCCTGAAAAATGACTTGTGGTTGGTAATCGGCCAATTCGCCTGCCTCCGTGGGGAAGGCATCAATAGTAGCCCACAGGAGGTCAACGTCGCCCCGGATAAAAGCATCCCGGCTTACAGCAAAGTCGTCGAGTACTTTAAAGTCTACGCCGAAGCCATAATCTTTATAAAAGCGGGAATTTTTATTGGCCTTGAAACCTTCATTGAAATATTGGCCACCGGCATAGCCGCCCCAAGTCACCACACCAATGTTGATGACGTCTTTGGGTGCATCGGCACCGCCACTATTGCGATCCCGATCAGCAGGCCGATCGTTGGAATTATCGCCAGTATTTTGCTCTACCTGATTTTTTACGGTATTGCCAATGTCGGTATTGTTGAGCAACCAACGCCCGCCAAGGACGATGGCCGCTACGATAAGCACAGTTAATAGAAGTTTGGAAAATGGTGTTAGTCTGGTTGCCATTTTTGTTAGTTGATTAGTGATTAGTTGAATAGTGATTAGTTGGTGGGATCATCCTCACCTCGTTTTGTTTTTACTAAATAGCGAATGTAGCCATTTATTAGGCGCATACAATTGTCATAGATGGTTTTCATGTTTTCGAGAATTTCTTTCGTAATGTATTCTTCATCGAAGGCAGTAATTAAGTGTTCTAAAGTTTCTTCTAGTGAACCCCTTGCATTTCGACAATACTTGATGGTCTCTTTATGATAAAAACGCCCATGTCCTTCTGCTATGTTTGCCGTCACTGATCTGGATGAGCGAATTATCTGCGATTTCAACAAATATTTTTCTTCTTCTGGAAAATGACCTTTTGCTATTTTTGATATTTCCCTCCTGAACATCCTACATTTTTTATAAACATCTAACTTGGTAAAGCTTTGGTATCTCATAGAATAGTGATTAGTGATCAGTTGATTAGTGATTAGGAATCACATAGTACTTTCATTCTTATTAGAATGGGATGTTTTCAAAAAAGATGGGATTCAGTATTTAAAACAAGTTCTTAATTTCTTACTTCGAAAACGAATAGCCAAAACAACCCCACAACCTTTCGAATCACTATTCAACTAATCACTGGTCAACTAATCAAAAAAACTATCGTACTGATTTTTGTGTGTTGCTTTTTCCGGCCGTTTGATGGGTTCGTTCAGGTCGAGGACATTACTGTCGTCTTCGGCTTGCTGAAGGATCGTTTTCTTTTCGGGGCCTAAAAGTAAGGACATGCTTTCATTTTCCCATTTCTCCAGCATTTCCAAACCTTCCTCTTCGAAGACGCCGTTCTGCAAATCAATGGAATCCATGAAATTGGAAGAGACTTCCATGAAGCGCTCCATTTCGCCCACCTTTTGGCTCACGTCGTCGGCAATGGCTTCAAGGGCTTCATCGAACATAGCCTTGCGGTCTTTGTCGCCTTCAATGATGTTGCGGGCATTCCGCATGGCAGAGGTGGATGCTTTGATCGCCTTGTATTCCTGCTCTTTCAATTCCACTTGGTCTTTAATATCCTCCATCATGATTTCGGAGTTCTCGTACATTTTTTTCAACACCCGGTAGAGGACTTCCATTTTTTTGTACAACTCGTCGAGGCGGAGGTTGGAATCGCGGAGACGGCCTGCCTTTCGGGATTTGAGGACGACCATTGCTTTATTGTCCTGGGCCTTGGCCTTGCTGGCAAGCTTGAGGTTGCTTTCAATTTCTTTTTTGTTGTTATGGATAATCTCTCGGAGCTGGTGCATTTGCCCCCGTAGCTTATTGATCTGCTTGTTCATACTGCGAAGATTGTCCTGTAGGTCTTCCACATAGCTCTTCAAAATACCAATGGGGTCTATCTGCACAAACAATCCAGTGATCCAGCGCATGACACTTTTGTAACCATGACCAATAAGCGCCCGCATTTTTGGGTCAATGATGACATAAATGATGGCTGCCAGCGCCGCAATAACACCGATCAATCCAATGGTGGTAGTCACCAGTTCAAGGACAAAAGGCAATGCCGAGAACAATAAGAACCCACCACCAATTAGGAGTGCGATCAGAAAAATCGCTCCTGTCACGCCTTCGGGGCGTTGCCAAAATGATTTGTGTTTAGCTATATTTTTTGCCATTTAGTTGTCAAGGAAATGTATAAGGTAAAAAGTTTGGAAGGGTTATTAGACGGAGTAGCGAGCAAATTGGCTACTTTTTACCTTACCCTTTTTTATGTGTTTCGCAAATTTACTTCAAAAGTTTCTGAATGCCCTTTATCAAAAAGAAAATGACTGCGGCCAATGCGATTAATAAAAAAACCAGAGAGGCCATATTGGCAGTCCCAACTATAAGGGCAGGCAGTAAGGTAAATAATAAATAACCACCTCCAACTACCACTGCCAAGATTACAATTAAAGTTATGATTTTGTTTTTATTCATTTTTATTGAAATAAAAACAGGTGGGGGTTTTTTATATTCGTTTCAATTGCTGCAAGGATAACGCTTTCAAAATCAAGTAGTAAGCATACTACGACAAAACCGAAAGTTAATAAGATAAATGGCTGTTTTATGCCCACCGTCAACCATCCACTCCCGAAGTGAATTCGGGGCAAGCACTCAATCCTTATTTCAAATAATTCTTCATATTCTCTACGTCTTTTAATATCTGTGCCACAAGAGTATTGTAAGATGCAATGAAATTGTTTTTAGTGGTTTCCATACTGACCGTTGCCTGCTGGATGCCTTTTTGCAGCGATTCCATTTGCTTGCGGTGCTGCTCCATCTCTTGGGTCAGTTTTTTGATCTGATCAGCTTTTTGCTTGATGGTTGCGTTTAATTGGTCTATTTGCTTCTTGCGGCCTTGTATTTTGGAAGCTTCCTGGTTGGCAAGCGCCTGCTCGAATTTGGCCTCTTCGCCTTTTAGCACATCCACATAATGGCTGGCCGATTCGATCAGTTTTTTCGGCGTGGCGCCCATTGCCTGCGCCATGGCAAAAGCAGATTGGTAACGCACTTTTTCCTCCATCGGCATTTTTTCCAATGATTGGAGGGACTGGCGGTATTCTAGGTAATCCACCCCCGGCAAATTGTTTTTTTCCAGTGCGCCAAAAAGGATGTCGGTAAATTTGGTTGTCACCTTGCCGGGTTGTCCAGCCGCCGATTCTTTGACGATCGCTTTTTTTGGATCGGCAGGAGTAGCTTTATTCGCCTTTGTACTCGCTGCTACCTTTTTCCCTTTTGGGTCTTCTTCAACAACGAACAGGGATTTGATGCTTTTGAAATCGAATGCCATTTTTTTAATGGTGAATGATGAATGTATAATGGTTAATAGGCTTTGGTGCAAAAATGGAGAATTATTTAAACAAACTTGAACTGAAAGAAGTAAAATCACTGAAAGGGATATATTTGCCTCCCCCGAATTCACTCCCGAAGTGAATTCGGGACAAGCTATTCACCTCTCACCATTTACCATTGGTCCATGACATTCGACGTTACCATACCTGTCCTGAACGAGGAGCCGACACTGGAGCGGCAAGTACTTACTTTGCATGCTTTTTTGAAAAAACATTTTCCCGAAAAAGGCCAGTGGCGCATCGTCATTGCCGACAATGGTTCGACAGATCGGACATTCGAAATAGCAGAAAGCATCGCCAAAAAACACCCGGAAGTGATACCTCTGACTGTACCCCGAAAAGGCGTCGGGTTGGCCCTGAAACATTCATGGGGACAGTCGCAAGCAGACATCGTCGGGTACATGGATTTGGATTTAGCGACCGCCTTGCCCCATTTTTTGGAAGCATACAACGCTATTGCAAATGAAGATTACGACCTCGTTTATGCTACCCGCTTGCACCCAAAATCGAAAGTGATCGGACGAACGTTGAAACGGGAGGTCAGTTCGAGGGGGTTTAATTTTTTATTGAAAGCATATCTGAACGTAAATTTCTCCGACGGCATGTGCGGCTTTAAATGGCTCAAGCGCTCCGTCTTTCCCCAACTCCATGCGGGGGGTGCTGACAACGACGGTTGGTTTTTTTCCACAGAACTATTGACTGTTGCTGAGTGGCAAGGCTTGAAGGTCTATGAGCTGCCCGTGCAATGGACAGACGATGTGAGCAGCAGCCGGGTGAAAATCGTCCCACTTGCAAAAAGATATATTAATTCCATGATTGAGTTGAAAAAACGCAGGCCGGTCGGCAGTTAGCAGTCTTCAGTTCGTCAGTCCCGAGTACAGTAATCAAATATTGGTGGAAAATAACAAACATATCAACACCTCGGCAACCCACGGCTTTAGTCGTGGGCAAGAGGCTGCACCTCTTCCCCACCTCCTCCTCGGTTCCGCCATGTGGGGCTGGAACACGCCAAAAGAAACGGTATTCAACTTACTGGACGAATGGTATGCCCAAGGCTTCCGCCAAGTGGATGCCGCTACCAATTATCCTATTAATAAAAACCCTTCTGATTTTCGGCTGTCCGAAAAAATATTGCTGGAATGGATAAAAACACATGGCATCAGCGACCTGCAAGTAATGATGAAAATCGGCAGTGTAAATAATTTATTCACACCCGAACATATTCTCACCAAATCATTTATTTTAATGATGCTGGACGAATACCAGCATTTATTTGAAAACAACCTGCACACTATAATGGTGCATTGGGACAACAGGGAAAAAGAAGAAGAAATCAATGAAACACTGGAAGCATTTTTAATTGCAAAAAATAAGGGATTGAATATTGGGCTTTCAGGAATTAAACATCCAAACATTTATTTTGAATTAAATAAAAAATACAACTTTGATTTTTCCATCCAAATAAAACACAATGTCATTCATTCTGATTATCAAAGATATGTGCCATTTCATGGCAAACGCCGATTTATTACTTATGGGATCAATGCTGGTGGACTAAAATTAAATGCCGACAAATATTCAGAAAAAAGCACCCTGAAAACTCGTGGCGGGGATATTGAAAACGAACCGCCCATTTTACAAAAAATAAAAAAGGCTATAAGTATATTTAACAAAGAAAATAGCCCCCCTCCCATCACCGGTTTTTTTCAAATAGGGATGATAAATGCTTATTACCATCCCGACATTCAGGGAATTTTAATAGGGGCATCAAAAATGGAACAATTAAATGAAAACATCAGGTTTTACAGGCTTTTGCAAGAAGTAGATTACTCCCACCTTTTCAACCATTTAACTATTTAACTATTCAGCCATTTAAAACATATGACTACCTCATCATCGGTGGCGGCATTTTCGGCTGCTATGCAGCGCTCTACCTTGCCAGTAAAGGCCACCACATTGCACTGATCGAAAAAGAAAAAGAACTGTTCAAAAAAGCCAGTATCGTCAATCAGGCGAGATTACATGGAGGGTATCATTACCCCCGCAGCGTGGCCACTGCCCGCATGAGCGATGATCACAAACAGCGCTTCACAGAGGAGCATAAAGACTTTATTAATTTTTCTTTTGAAAAATATTACGCCATTGACAAATACAGCAGCCTGACCGATGCGGCACAGTTCGAGCGCTTTTGCCAGTTTATTGATATAAGATGCGAGCGGGTATATGACCACCCCTTATTTAATTATGATAGGTTGGAAGCAGTTTATTTAACAACCGAATATTCCTTTGACCCCATTTTGATTGGCGAATTTTACAAACAAAAAATAAAAGCTGAAAAAAACATTGAGGTATTTAATTTTCACAAAATAAATAATGTTGAAAAAACAAATACTTCATGGGAAATTAACTTAGAAAGTTTAGCAGAAAATAATTTAAAAAAAATAAAAGCAAGTGCTCTTATTAATGCTACCTATTCCGGCAGCAACGCCGTGAACCAACAATTTGGCGTGGCTGACATTCTATTGATGCATGAAATATCAGAGATAGCTTTTATTACTTCCCCACAATTAAATAATATTGGCCTGACTGTTATGGACGGCCAATTTGGTTCGGTTATGCCTTACGGCAAATCGGGCTTGCTATCATTGTCCTCTGTAGCTTATACCCACCACAAAGTCTGTTATGATAACTTGCCAACATTTGATTGCCAGAAAATAAATAAAAATTGCACCCCTGAATTTTCCGCCATTTGTAATTTTTGTGAAGCAAAACCCCGCTCGAATTACCGAAAAATGATCGCTCAAATGCAACGTTATTTTTCCGATCATGTACAATTGAATTATTTGACTTCCTATTTTACCATTAAAACAAAATTAAAAGCTAATCATATTGATGATGGCCGCCCCACCGAAATCAATCGCCTCCATGAAAAGCCTGATTTTTATTGCATATTTGCAGGGAAGATTAATTCCATCTACGAGATCGAAAAAGTAGTTTCCTGACCCCCTTTTGTCATTTTGGAAAAATCTGTTCACGTAATAAGTGCATTTTTAAACTGACACAACTAACGTGATCAGATTTTTCCAAAATGACAAAGGGGGCTTGATCTAAAATTAGAAATAAGCCTAACCAATATGCCTATTAATGTAAGTTCTGAAATCGGACGACTAAAAAAAGTAATCGTTCATCGGCCTGATGAGGGCATCGCCCGTATTTCTCCAAAAAGAGCTGAAGAGTTATTATTCGATGACATTGTTCACTTGCCTCAAATGCAAGAGGAACATGACGTATTCACCAATGTCCTGAAAGCCTTCCTTGGTGACAACAATGTACTGGAAACCAAAGACTTATTAGCCGAAGCTATCGGTGCCGATTTAGACACTAAATCAAAGGTGCTTGATAAAATTGTTGATTTTGAAGAACTGCCTAAAAGTGCGAGGGAAATGCTCGAAAAACTTTCCGACGACGACCTCGCTGATGCTTTGATCACCGGCTATGTAAAAGAGCACAATTTTATTTTATTTGATCCCATCCCCAATTTTATTTTTACCCGAGACATAGCCGTTACCGTCAACGATCACGTGATTATTACAAAGCCAGCTAAAGAGGCCCGATTTCGGGAAAACTTTCTCGCTCGGTTTATTTTTTGGTCACACCCAATGTTTGATCATTTAAAGGATCAGGGCCGGGTCATCAACATGAACGACGTGGAAGAATTCCCGCCCTCCCGCAAAGGTGAATCCATTTCTATCGAAGGCGGAGATATGATGATCCTCAATAAAGATTATCTCCTTATCGGCCACAGCGAACGCACGAATGTCCACGCTATTCATTCATTGCGGGATGTACTGTTCAAAAAAGGGGTCATAAAAAATGTTGTTCAGGTCAACATTCCAAAAGACCGCTCCTGCATGCATATTGATACCATTTTTACTCAAATAAATAACCATCATACTGTTGCTTTCAAACCCATTGTGTTGGATGGCCTCGCTTCTAATGTAGAAGTCCATCGCAGCAATGGCACTTCTAAATTTTACCATTCCATTCGTGATTTCCTCACCAATGAGATCAACCCAAAAATGGAATTCATCCTCAGCGGAGATGGCGAATCGCCTTACCAGGAACGAGAACAATGGACGGATGGCTGCAACCTCGTCGCCCTGAAACCCGGCGTTGCATTGACGTACGACCGAAACCCACACACGGAGGAAGCTTTAAAAAAAGCAGGGTATAATATTATCCATGCCCGGCAATTGTTAAAAGATATAAAATCGGGAAAAGTGAAAGCAGATGAAATAGAAAATACAATTATCAATTTACCTTCGAATGAACTTTCGAGGGCGAGGGGAGGGTCTCACTGTATGACTTGTCCAGTAGAGCGAGAATAATATTTAATCAAAATAGAAATCAACCAATAAAAAAAGCCTAAAGTCCTCTAGCCCTCCAAATAAGTTTTTAATAAACGAGATTCGAGCGACGGGGCTATTTTGCAGATCCTTAGGCCGTAGCCTTAATTGCGGGGTAAAATAACCTCGCCGCTCTGTAGGAAATTATTAATTTTTAATTTACGGGGCTACTGGGACTTTAGGTTATTTTTTGCATTTCCATGGCAAGGAATATTTTTTAATAAAGCTTTTGTCACAATGCGCTGATTGCCATAATTACTTTACATTTAAAATCTGATGGTTCTTCTTTAACCTTAGCAAAAATCTTTTTGTGTTCTTGTTCTATAATTTTTAAAAAAGAGGGATCCGTACAATTTTTCATTGTCATTATATGAAACTAACTAGTGCAAGTGGAACTGTTTTGCAATTTTATTATTGAGTAAATTCCGATTTTTAATTTTAATAATATACCGATGATAAAAATCCTGGAATATTGCTAATTCCGCTTCGCATTTACGTTGGTCTATGCGTCTTATCTATTCCCTAATTTCTCTTATTTTTACCCTATGCAAAAACTCCCCCTCCATACCGCCCAACAATTCATCCTCCACTGCCAACTGCTGACACCGGATTCAAAGCAGTCGGGTAAAGAAGGAACGCTTCAAGCCATCCGCCACCTCGGCTATGTGCAGATTGATACCATCTCTGTAGTGGAGCGGGCGCACCACCATGTGCTTTGGACGAGGGTGCCCGATTACAAGCATGCCTACTTGCAAACCCTCAACGAAAAAGACCGGACAGTGTTCGATTATTGGGCGCATGCGGCAAGCTACCTGCCAATGGAGCATTACCCGTACAGCCTGATTCAAAAGGCCAATGTGGACAACGGCAGTGGCTTTTGGCGGCTCACCGACCCGGAGCTATCAGCACATGTGCTGGAACGCATTCGGCAAGAAGGCCCGTTGATGTCGAAGGATTTTGTGAAGGCAAAGGAACGACCCGATCTTCCTTGGCGCATTCCAGCCATCAATATGGTAATCCGGCAACTGTTCATGAAGGGAGAACTCATGATAGCTGGCCGCCGGGGCATCCAAAAGACCTACGACCTGCCAGAACGGGTACTGCCTAAAGGCATCCGCACTACCCCACCCTCCATGACCGAATACGCCGAACACATCGTGCGCCGTGATCTCTGGGCACAGGGACTGGTCAAGCTGTCGGAATTCGGTTACCTGATGAAAGTGCCTCGCAAGGGATACGCAGTCGTTTTGAAAAAAATGATAAAGAAAGGTGAAGTAGTGGAGGTGAATATAAAGGGCACGGCTGGTGGACCTTATTTTGCTTTTAAAGAAGCCATTCAGCAATTTTCCCCAACCAATAAAAAAGCTTTCCATATCCTGTCGCCATTTGACAACCTAATCATTCAGCGAAAACGGCTGGCAGAACTCTTCGGTTTTCAATATACCATCGAATGCTATGTGCCTGCTGCCAAACGAAAGTTCGGCTACTTTGGATTACCGCTTTTATATGGAAATAAATTCGTCGGGCAGATGGATGCCAAAGCAGATCGAAAAGAAAAGGTGCTCCACATCCGCAAACTGGAATGGACAGTAAAGCATTCTCCAACGGTGCAACGGGCGTTTGAAAAAAAATTGAAAGCGTTTGCATTGTTCTGTGGATGTAAAGAAGTGAAGTTTTAATTAAATAATTGACAATAATGGGAACGCGGATGACACGGATTAGGCGGATTTTTCACAGATCATTCCGCTAAAAATCCGCCTAATCCGTGTCATCCGCGTTCCCATTATTGTTTAACAACGTTTTGTCAAAGAAGCATTTCCTAAATAACCCATCATTGTTTTTCTTTGATCTTCATTTTATCAAACACTATTAATAATGAAAGCGAACCTATCCTTCCTTTTCTTCCTTTTCATCGCCCAACTCGCCATTTCCCAAAGTATCGGTTACCCCGTCAAACCCATCTCATTTACAGATGTGAAAATCACCGACCAATTCTGGTCGACCCGCTTAGATGCTGTTCAAAAAGTGACCATCCCCTACACCATCCGACAATCGGAGGAAACAGGGCGGATCAAAAATTTTGAGATAGCTGGCGGCACAGAAGAAGGGGCATTTTGCACCCAATATGCCTTTGACGACTCAGACGTTTACAAAATCATTGAAGGCATGGCCTATTCCCTACAAGTTCATCCCAATGAACACCTTGAATCCTATGCCGACAGCCTTATCGAAAAAATAGCCACTGCTCAGGAACCAGATGGCTACCTCTATACTTGGCGCACCATTTACGATAAAGAAAAAGCCGCAGGCGTAATAAAAGAACCAACGCAGGAGCAGTTCCACCGGGGCAGCGATATCCGTTGGGAACGGGTGGACCAGCATAGCCACGAGCTTTATAATGTAGGGCATCTGTACGAGGCCGCTGTCGCCTATTTCCAAGCTACGGGTAAACGGAAGTTGCTCGACGTCGCCCTTAAAAACGCAGACCTCGTGAACAACACTTTTGGCTGGGGGAAATTGGAAAAGGCAACCGGCCATCAGGAAATAGAAATTGGACTCATAAAACTCTACCAACAGACGGGCGAAAAGCGATACCTCGACCTCGCCAAGTTTTTTCTAGATGTGCGGGGCGACGGTGAACCTTATATGCAGAACCATCAAAAAGTAACTGAACAACGGGAAATCGCAGGCCATGCCGTGCGGGCATGCTACATGTACGCAGCGATGGCCGATGTGACGGCCCATGCCAACACCAACGAATACATGCCCACACTGAACGCCATCTGGAAAGATGTGGTTAGCTCCAAAATGTATATCACGGGAGGCATCGGTTCATCGGACAGCAATGAAGGGTTCAGCACTTCTTACGATTTGCCAAACTTCAATGCCTATTGCGAAACCTGTGCATCTATCGCCTTTGTGCTTTGGAACCAGCGCATGTTCCAGTGGACTGGAGACAGCAAGTACATTGATGTGCTGGAACGAACCCTTTACAATGCCCTCAATGCCGGGCTGTCACTCACCGGCGACCGCTTTTTTTATTCCAATCCGCTGGAAAGCCGCAAGAATGTGGAGCGCAGTTCTTGGTTCGATTGCGCTTGTTGTCCATCCAATGTGGCGAGGTTTTTCCCCTCGCTGCCGGGTTATATTTATGCGAAAAACGGAAATGATGTGCTAGTAAACCTGTTCATTTCGAGCAGCACTACCGTGAAAAACGTGAACAGCCGCTTGCAATTTGTGCCCGTGGAAATCAGCCAGGAGAGCAATTACCCTTGGGATGGCAAGGTGAAGGTCAACGTGACGCCGGCGAAGCCCAACACGTTTAGGTTGAAACTCCGCATCCCCGGCTGGTCACGGGGCGATGCTGTTCCTTTCGACCTCTATTCCTTTCATAAGCACGACGATAGCAGGGTGTCCCTCCGTTTAAATGGCAAGGTGCAGCCTTTGAAAATCGAAAGCGGTTATGCCGTCATCGAACGAAAATGGCGCAAGGGCGACGTCGTGGAACTAACCCTGCCAATGCCCGTCCACTTTGTCGAAGCAAATAAATTGGTAAAGGCCAATACGGACCGTTTGGCACTCCAACGTGGCCCACTGGTCTATTGTTTGGAAGGCCGAGACCAACCGGACGACCGCATCCACAGCGTCTTGGTTTCTGATAAGATGGAGATCTCCACACAGTACGAAAGAAAATTGCTCGACGGTGTGCAAACACTGAATCTTGAAGGTGAACTGGTGAAGAAAAAAGACACGCCCATCGTCGGAGAAGTGCAAAAAATCAATCTCAAGGCCATCCCCTATTACGCATGGGCCAATCGGGGCAAGGACAATATGCTCGTCTGGCTTCCTACGGAAATGAAAATTGCACGTCCCTTGCCCCAACCGACTATTGCCTCAAAAAGTAAGGTCACTGCTTCTGAAGGGCTAAAAGGCGCCCCCCCCAGTATAGCTGACCAATTCCTGCCCAGCAACTCCGATGATCACGAAAACCCTTATGTGCATTGGTGGCCACATTTTGGCACCACCGAATGGTTGCAATATGATTTCGAAAAAGAAGAACAGATCAGTAGCGCACGAGTCTATTGGTTCGATGACGAGGCAAGTGCGGGCGGCTGCCGCATCCCCAAATCATGGCGCATCCTTTATCTAGAAAACGACCTGAACGACCCTGCCCAAGGCACGTGGAAGCCCGTCTTCGCGCCTGATGGTTATCACATCACTAAAGACGGTTGGGATAAAGTGAAATTTGAACCTGTGAAAACGATGTCGGTGCGGTTGGAAGTGGTGTTGCAGGATGGGATGTCGGCGGGGGTGCATGAGTGGGAGGTAAAGTAAATCATCAAGAGTACAATTCGTTTGATTTTTTTTGAAAACCTGTATTTCTATAAAGTGTTTTCTAATAAAAATGAAAAAACTACAAAATCAGCCACTTTAAAAGGATTCCAACTTAGCCGGGATTTTGCAATCCCGGCTAAGTTGGAATCCTTGGAAGATGACTTATTTATGAATGATTTCATTTTTATATGAAACCCTTTCTTTTACCCTATTTTTTATTCTCTAAATAAATCGGATTCCGCTGGTTATACATTAACACATATTCATCAATCCTTTTTTTCTTTTTTTTATCTTTTTTAAAATCGGCATATAAACCAATGTCGTCTTCTATCATTTTTAGTAAATCATTGGCTGAAAAATCCATAAGTTCCCCTGTACTTAATTTCAGCAATTTTCGATCTGTTTTAAATTTATTTGTTCTTACTGGGATAGACCCATATGGGGTATACCCATGTTCAAAAGTTTTTTTATATCCTTCTGCTGTAATAGTACAAATTGCCCCTATCATGACAATTTGTGTGAAAGTGTAATGACTTTTCAATTTCCTAATATTAACCAATGCATCTTGGTTATCATTTCTAATTATTTGGTGTTGATTTATGTATGGGATTCCATCAATGCAGATGCCCCATATTTTTTTGATGTTTTTCTCAGCCAAATATTTTTCTGAATCGACTAATTTAAAATAATACAGTTCCTTCTGATAAAGGGAAGGTTTTTCCTTTTCTTCATAGGTATAATCCTCTGGCGGTATGGTTGGCGAGTCGTTTCTGAAATCCATAGCCGACAAATAAATGCCATCCTTGAATGTATACTGTCGGCTGAACTCAACTTGTGCGAATGTAATTTTTGCAAAAAATAAAAGTAAAAGAGTGGCAATGAACTGTTTATTAGAAAAGGTAGAGATAAGCATCTTGCTATTTTTTGGTGATCTATTTTGCCGCAAATGTAGGGACGGTGACGAAACATTCCAATCTACTTTTTTTACCTTTCCCGAATATTAAATTGTTTCTTTTATGCAAAACCGATTCCTTCTACTATTTCTTACTGTTTTAAATTTCTCACTCGACCTCTATGCTCAAACCGTCGGCGTCATCCACACTCAAGAAGGTACATTGCAGGGCTATACTTTTTTCTCCCCTTTCACAGGAACAAAAGCTTATTTGGTGGACAACTGCGGACACCTGATCAATCAATGGGACAGGGGAACAAAGCCAGGCCTTGCCGCTTATTTTTTAGAGAATGGACTGATGCTCCGGACGTTCCAACCACCTTTGCAAGGCCCTTTTACTTCCGCTAGCAATGCGGGCGGCCTCGAACTCGTGGACTGGGACAACAATACGGTCTGGTCGCACCAATTCAACACGCCGACTTGGCTTTCTCACCACGATGCCGTCTATATGCCGAACGGCCATATTTTAGTACTAACGTGGGAGCTGGTTTATACCGATGAACTCATCGAATTGGGGCGCGACCCGAATGAAATTGCTGCAGAGGGCTACATGTGGTCGGAGCGTATTGTTGAGGTCGAACCTATCGGAAGCAATGAGATGAACATTGTTTGGGAATGGCGGATCAAAGACCATTATATACAGGATTTTGATTCCACAAAATTGAATTATGGCGCCGTGGCCGACCACCCGGAACTCTTCAATATCAATCTGCCCGATCTCAACAGCAACAACTCTAATGCTACCCGAGACTGGAACCATTTTAATGCGATTGATTATAATGAAGCACTGGACCAAATATTAATTTCTGTCCGCAATTCCGATGAAATATGGATTTTAGACCATAGCACTACAACTGCGGAATCAGCCTCTCATGAGGGCGGCAAGTATGGTAGAGGCGGGGATATACTCTATCGCTGGGGAAACGCATCAGCGTATTATCGGGCACCAATATCAGAACAAAAATTGTTTGGCCAACACGGCGTGCATTGGATTCGTGACGGCTTGGAAGATGCAGGGAAAATAATGATTTACAATAATGGCAATGGCAGGCCAGGCACCGATTTTTCTTCAGTGGAAATACTTGCGCCGCCACAAGATGCCAACGGTGGATATATCATTAACAATAACGAACCATTTGGCCCTGATTTTCCGGAATGGATATATGGCTCTCAACCGGGTGAGCATTTTTATTCCCCTTATTTATCAAATGCACAGCGTTTGGAAAATGGAAATACTTTAATTAATGCGGGGTCGCCAGGCATGGTATTCGAAATTGACGCAGAGAAAAATATTGTCTGGGAGTATATTATTCCATTAAAAGGAGACACCCCTATTACACAAGGTCAAAACGCCAATAATAATGCGGTTTTTCGTGTGTATAAATTTGATCCTGATTACTCTGGCCTGGCTGGCAAAGACTTAACGCAAGGGCCAACTATTGAACTGGGAAATAGTCCCATCAATTGTGAATTGATAAATTATTCTGTTGAAAAAAAGGATTTAAACGTGGAAATTAATTTTAGTGCCTCCAATAAAACAATTGTTTTTTTAAATCAAAATAATGTCGCATTAATTTCATCTATTTACGATGCAACAGGAAAAATATATCTAACAAAAAAAATAAATGGTTTTGAAAACAAAATTACCTTGTCCGAATTTACGAGCGGTTTTTATTTTATACATATAATTGACAATAATGGTCGCTTTTTAGTAAAGAAAATTGTTTTGTAAAAATATTATCACTCATTACTGTTCCGCATCTGCTGTCATGTTAATGTATTCGATAATAAAAGCAACTATTTCTTTTTTTCCCCAATAAGAATTCCGGGAGCTAAATGAATTCATTTGGTCACAAGTTTTTAAGAACGAGTTTTACTAAATCTTCGAGATTTAGCAAAACAGGGAGCAATGTCCGATTTGCTAAATTTTGAAAATTTTAGTAAATCTTTTGGCCAAATGAAATTACCTAGAACCAAATTCCGCAGCTTTTTTTGTTTCATTTGAAAAAATATCAAACCAGCAGTGACATCGAAATTAGCCTCTTTATTAACCAAATCCGGAAACTTAAGAGTAACACAAATTACCAAAACAACGAGGGCAAGTTCATATTGAACTTGCCCTCGTTGCTGTATAAATAATTAAAAAAGCCCCACTCCAACATTAAGTGGAGAGAGGCCATCCCAAAAACCGATTTAAATATTTATTATTTTAAAATGGTTTTCAGATAAAATCTCTGATTATCTCTGATTTTGGATTTAGGGTCATGAGCATCGAGAAGAACTCAAAACTCATGACCCAATCCCAAAATTTATCTATATCACCGATTAATCAACGAGGATCATCATCCTAGTGGCAGAATCGGTATCAGTATCAAGGCGGTAGTACAGCACGCCCGTCGCACCGAGCTCGCTGCGCTTCAGCACCTCCTGGTTGTAGCCCTTGGCGTAGTCGCCCTCGATTACCTTAACGACCTTGCCTTGGACGTCGCTGATCGTCAGCGTCGCAGAAGTTGCTTCGGGCAGGTGGAAACCGACCGTCGTCGTTGCGGCGAACGGGTTCGGCGTGTTCTGGTACAGCTCAAACCCATCGATAACTGCAGTGTTACCGAAGTTCAATGCAACATCCATCAGACCATTTCCAATTGTATACGCTTCCGCTACCGTGTAGCGGCTGTTGATGCTCAGCAGGCCGCTCAGGTTGCCGCCCTGCTTGGCCGTGAAGGTCAGGCCGAACACCATCTCACCATCCGTAAGTGACTCAACGTCATTGCTGTTCCAGCTAGCGGTGATGATGCCCTCTTCTACCATGGTAAAGCCAAAGTTTGACTCGTCGGCGAGGCCTGCCTCAATACCATCAAAGGCCAACGCATCAGTGTCAAAAGCCAATGTGAACTGGAAGCCACTCACTGCAAAGTCTTTCGCAGAGAACTCGACTGTATGGGATGCGCCCGCCTCAAGCCGGACGTCGTCCGTGCCCAGCACGAGGCTGCCGACCGTGTTCCGGTCGCCCGTGCCGGCGCCCGAAAGGTTCACCGACGCTGAGCCGTTCACGTCGCCAACCTTCACCGCAACGAAGTCGTTCGTGAGCTGGCTCGCAGTCAGGTTGTTCAGGTTCACAACCTCGGGGAACGCCGTGGCGAACGGGTTCGACGGGTCGCTGAACGCAAAGCCCTTGTCCACGAACCTCCACGAGGTGTTGTTAGGGAAGTCCGTGTTGATGAACAGGATCAGCTTCCGGAGCTCCACAAGGTCGAAAGTCGTCACCGTGTTCGAACGGTTCGCATCCGCAGCTATCACCTGGTACGGCGAGTCCAGCAGGTCAACGCCCAGGATGTGCTTGCTGATCACCACAAGGTCGTACGTCGTCACGCCGTTCAGAGGGTCGACGTCGTGGACCGGCGTCACCGTGTAGTCGCCGCCGGGGGGGACGCCCGCCGCATAGACGCCGTTGCCGTCCGTCACGGCGTCGGCGCTGAAGCCGCCGGGGCTGTTGATGTTCACGCTCACGTCAGGCACGCCCGCACCGAACTCGGTCGCAAGCTGCCCGCCCGCAACCGACAGCGAGTCGTCGCACTGGTTCATGTTCGCCTGGATGATCACCGCCGTCTCGCAGAAGTCCTGGTTGCCCGCAGCGTCCGTAACCCACATCTCCACCGTGTTCTGCCCGATGTCGTCGCAGTCGAAGACGATGCTCGTCTCGCCCACGTCGGCCGAAAAGGAATATTTCAGTGCACCCGGACAGTTGTCGAAGCTGTTGTCGTTCAGGTCGGAGGCCCAGACCTCCACCATCGCAGGGTCCACCACCATCAGCTCGACGATGATCCCGTTCTTGCAGTAGGGCGTCGGCTTCTTGCAGTCCGCCACCGTCAGCACCGTCTCGCACGCAGTCTGGTTGTTGCAGTTGTCTACCGCACGGTAGCGCACGGGGTACTCGCCCGGGGCGACCGGGAAGTACGGGCCGGCACCGTTCGACCACACGCCGCCCATCAGGATCTCGTAGCTGAACGTGATGTCAGTGCTGCAGTCCGTGATGTCGGGCGTCGGGAGCAGAACCGTCGCAGAGCACGTGTTGTCCGTGATGCAGACGTCCGGTATGTTGCAGCCGTTCGTGAAGACGGGGTCCACAGAGTCCTTGACCTTGATCACCTGCTGGTACTGGATGAATCCGTCCCAGGGGTCGGAATCGGGGTCCGTGTCGGGGCCGAAGCTGTCCGTGGCGTGCGGCGCATCGGGCAGGTCGCAGATGGCCCAGCTGTCGCGGAACGTCCGGTCGTCGCAGTCGCCGTCGCCGTCAAGGTCGCACTCGCCCTGGAAGCTCGACAGGCACCCCGCAAGGCGCATCGCAAGCTCCGAGTCCTCCTCCACCTCCTGGTCGATCTCGTCGCCGACAACGCACCAGTTGATCACCGTCCACTCCCTCAGTATCTTGTAGCACGCACTGTCGACGTCCGTGAAGACCTCGTCCTCGTAGCTCACCGCTACCAGCTCGCAGGTCTCGTAGAAGATCTCCGGCTCGCCGAAGTCCGGTATGCTGTCGCCGCACTCCACCGCGGGCAGGTGACCGCCGAGGATGTCGTCGTCGCGGTTCTGCGGGAACTCGACCACGAAGTCCGACACCTGGTCAACGAAGATGCGCTGGCGGCAGTCCTGCGAGGAGTTCGTGTTGCCGTCGTTGTCCGTGGCGCTCCACACCCGCTCGATCTCGCCCTCAAGGCACTGGTCCAGGTCGATGTCCACCTCGCACTCGACGTTCGCTATGCAGTTGTCGAAGTACTCGGCCGTGCCGAAGTACGCGCTCAGTATGTCGCACTGCTCCTCCATGTCCGCAGCGTTCGCAAGCTGCGTCTCGAGGTTCGACGCATAGAGGTCGCACGAGATGCGCTCGTTGCCCGGGCAGTTCACCAGCACCGGCGGGAGCTTGTCCGTCACCTGCACCGTCACCATGCACGTGTTGTAGTTCACCGGCACCAGCTGGTTCGTGCCCGGCACCACGAAGTTGCCGATGCTGTTCGGCGACAGGAACAGGCTCGGGAAGTTCGGCGTCGGCTCGTTACAGCCCAGCGCAGGGCTGCCGATGTTCGTGTTGTAGAACAGTGATGGGTCCTGGTCGAGGACCAGCACGATCACCGTGTTGTCGCCAACGTCGTCGCAGCAGAAGTCGCGGTGCGGGTAGTAGCAGCGGTTGTAGATGTCCTGCGAGAAACTGTCGTCCATCTTCGCCATCAGGAAGTAGATCGGCGTGCAGTTGTCGTAGCTGCCGTCGTCGAGGTCCTCGGCGTAGAGCCGCGAACAGCTCGAGCCGGTGTTCTGCCCGTTGTTCGTGATCACGATCTCAGTGATCTCGTCGCACACCACCACCGGCGGGACGCGGTCGCGCAGGCGGACGGTCATGTCCACCGATGCCTGGTTCTTGCAGCCGTCGACCGCTGAGTAGCGCACGATGTAGCGGGCAGGCAGCCCGTTGCGGTACATCGGTATATTATCGAAATATCCGCCGTTGCCATTTATTATTCCAATTTGGAATTCTGGATCACCTTGGTCATCCATAGTCCAGAGTTCTGTTGTATAGCTTGCAATGCCCGAGCAGTTGTCCGTGCAGTTCGCCACCGGCGGCACCAGTACGGAGCCCTCGCACACCGTGTGGATGTTGCTCGTGGCCGTGGCGTTGTACACGTCCAGCGTCACGTCGCCGAAGCTGAAGCTCAGGCTCCACGAGACCATCTCGCCGATGTTGTCCTCGTCGTCGTCGAAGATGATCAGCTCCCACGTCCCGAGGACGTCGGCCTGCCAGTTCGTCGTCATGTCCGCAAGCGTCTGCACCGTGCCGTTGAAGCCCCCGCACGAGATGTCGAAGGTCCCCTCCGGCAGGTACGTGCCCGTGAACGGCGAGTTCGCAGCGGCGATCGGTACCGTCGCACTGTCGCTGAACTTCGTCCGGTGGTAGCCCGTGCCGTCCACCCCGTTGTCCGTCGAAAGCTCGATAACCTTGTTGCTCGGCCCCTTCAGGAAGATGTCAAGGTCCTCCACGTGCTGGTGGTTCAGCGTCAGCTCGACGCTCTCCAGCGAGATGTTCGTGAACATGTCAGGGTTGAACTGGCTGCCCGTGCCCGGGAGCTGTACCAGCGCCGTGAACACCGTGCCGCCCGTGTTCTGCGGCGCCTGCCCGCAGCCGCCCGTCGTCGCCGGGTTGCCGAGGTTGCCGAGGGCGGGGATCTGCGTGTTGCCGTAGTTCGACTCGGTCTCGCCCGCAACGCCGAAAAGCTCGACGACCGGCGCCTCTTCGTCTACTACTTTGATAATTTGCTCTTCATGTCGTGAAACAACAGGATTGGCGCACCAGTCAACGAGCGTCCATTGACGGACGATCTTGAAGGAGCCAACACATTCTTGTATAATAACATCTTCATACTCAACTCCGATCTCGCAGATGGAGACAAGTGCGTTCCCGCCCACAGATGGGTATCCAGAGCCGGTCAGTGCGAGCACGTCGGCATCGTCGAGGCCGCGGCCGGGGCAGCCGTTGCCGTTCACCGTGCTGTTGATGTTCGCGCGGTCGCGGTTCGGGATGTCGAGGTCGTCGCAGCTCGCATCGTAGCACGTCGCATCGAGCAGGTCAGAGGTATCGTCACAATCGGTGATGTATTCGTGGACTGGTGTAGGATCCGTAATATTCGGAAATATTTCATACTGGGTACAGGTCCACTTGATGTTGTTTGGTATTTCTACCTCGCTCAAATCTGGACGCTCTAGGGTGATAATGGAAACACAAGTAGTTTCATTTCCGCTGTTGTCAGTTCCAGTCCAAGTACGGGTAATTACACCACTTGGGCCACCACAACTTCCATCAACGAAATCATCAAAATGTTCTAGACTAACGCTACTACAGTTATCAAACGGAGGTACCTCATCCAATTCAATACTGTATTGTACTTCACCTACGAAGGCCCTTGGTGTGAAAGTGTTGGCGAAGTTCGGTCCACCAGCAGCGCCATTTGATTCAATGGTCAAATTGCCATCAGTTGCTGTAAAGGCACCGTTAGTATAGCGAAGGGCTGCACCAGCACCGTCTGTAACGATATATAAACCTTTGGATTCGCCAGGAGCTAATGTTAAGCCTCCAACATCCACTTGTTGGAAGGTATTTACATCCCAAGCAACAGCCATGGCACCTCCTGTGATGTCAACTGATCCGAGCAAGGTCCATTCTGCCGCATTCTGAGCAACCCCCACATTGGTAGTAGCAGTAGTAGTAAAATAAACATCTACATGGTGGTCAGTTACAGAAAACGGTACCCTGAACCCATTGACTATCAAAGGAGCAGTACCGCTGTTCACCAAATCAAAAGTTACTCCAGCAAAACCATTGAAAAAGTTACCTGGAGCACCAGCCGACTCTGTGAACAATGGATCTGGTGCCTCAAAAATACCTGGAGATGGTTTCAAGAAGTCTGGATGGTTAAGATCTTCTGTACAAGCAACAGAATAATTGAGGCATTCTATTACCGGAGGCAATTTATCTTCAACGACAACGCTACCCCAGCAAGACTGATCTGTCTCATTATCAACCACTTTAACCGTCCAGGTTTTCCCTATAAAACTTTGATCAACAGTATTACCTAAATTTTGACCCAATGGACTCAATACCATCACTGTGTAGCGGGTATCGTAACAGCCATAAGGGCCACCTTCGAGGATGTCGTCTGCGCCAATAACAGCCAAGCAGAATGAATCCAAGGATACCTGTACACCGTCGTTACAGGTCAGGCCCTGGGTCGGATTTGGAAATTCGGCAACAGTTACGTCGAAACAGCAAGAACCTGGATTACCATTGGCATCTTCCACTTCAAAACAGTTGGTAGTCGTACCAATCGGGAATTCAGAACCCGAAGGAAGACCCATAGTCTGAACCAAATCACCACCGCTTATTGTTTCGTAAGTTACTGACCCAATCCATCTACGTGTATTGAATAGACCTGGTGCAAAAAATCCATTGGTAGTCGCACCACACAAAATGGTCAAGTTCCCATCATCAAATACTGAGTTCGGGCCAGTTCCATAAGGTACTCCCTGGGCCCCAATACCATTATAGTTTGACGTAGTCGAAACCATGTGGAGTGCTACCCCGGTTATTCCTGGAGGAATGGTGAAGTTAACTGCAAATGGAGCGGTAGTAGTACCCCCACCGAAAGGACCAGCAGAAGCATCACCTGTAGCAACCAATGTCCATGCAGCAGCATTTGTTTCAAATCCGAACCCAGTTCCACTTTTAGTGTAAACATCAATGTCCGACGGGCCATCAATGCTGGATGACATCCCCGTAATCGTCATTGGGAAACTGGTATTGTTTACCAAGTCGAACAAGACCAAACCGCCTGCTGCATTGCCATTATTGGAATTACCAGGGTTTGACAATAGGGTACCTTCAGGGCCTTGAAACGGGCAGTTATCAGAAAAATCCACATTATAGCTGTAAAATGTTGAACATTCTCCCGGAGCTAAATTTAATGTAATATCACCAGGGCAATTAACTACTGGCGGTGTTAGGTCAACTACTTCAATGGTAGTCTGACAAGTAGTCCGGTTACAGTCTGTATCAAGAACCGTCCAGGTAATGATAGTTTCACCAGGGAAATATTCACCATCTGCATTATCCGTTCCTGTCAGGTCATTGGTTACAATCGCACCTGGGCAGCCGTCAGTAAACTGCAACGGCGGAAGATCTATAAATGCAGAACATGTGTTCGCATCTGTAGATACAGGGTTAGTAACCGACGGACAAGAAGTAATCACCGGAGCTGGAGGATCAGAACATGCTGTGCTAGAAGCACAAGCCTGCACTTGAATATTATCTATAGCGATATCTTCGAAGCGGGTATCCTGAGAGCCATTAAAACGCAGGAGCAGTTCATTGCCCACATACGCAGACAAGTCCACGGATGCTAGCGTAAATGGACTGCCCTGAGTAGGAGTATCACCACTTACTATGGTAAATTCAGTATTCCAAGTTGCACCACCATCTATTGATGCTTGTAGGTTGACTACAGTCTGATTAGCCACGCCCGCAGCGTGCCAATAAAAACTAATCTCGGCATCCGTTGCAGTGACCAGACAAATTGGATTTGGGAAATTCAGATTGACAGGAGGCGCACCGCCTGACGTTTCCCAATAAGCATAACGGTTTCCACAATCAGCAGAAAGTGGACCAGTACCACCAGAGGGCGTCCCTCCAGTCCTTCCAAGAGCCCAGTTTCCTGCCGTAGGAAAACCTGCTGGAGTAGGATCAATATTTCCGGTCCAACCTTGAGCATTAAAATTTTCCCAATCCTCAAAGAACAAGACTTGGCTCGTACTATTGGGATCAGAGCAGGTTAGCGGTCCAGAGTTTGGACATTGTGCAGTAGCGACTGATGCCATGAACATCACTACCATGAATGCCAAACACTCCGCTATAAATGCGTTTAATCTTTTTTTCATGAGATTTATATTTAATTATTTAAAATTATTTTGCAAAAAAATCCCCTTAAGATTAATAGGATAATCTTTCTGAGACTTCTTCATATAATGATAAAATACTACCGTAATTCGGCGCACTTGGATTGGGTGCAATAGCATCATCCAACTGCGGCGTATAGGTAACAGGATTGGCTGCATCTGCATCCAAATTTGATGGAGGATTATTTCCATTTGCATATACAACCGGCTGTTGTCCGAATTGCATCCCAAAAGAAGCATATACAGCGTCCCCTACTTTGTTTAACTGACCAATATTGGCCTGGATCAAATCATACAGTTGAAGTTTTTGAGAAAGAGCAGTCGCAAGAGGACCTGGAGGCAAAACATTCAGATCAGCCTGCACATCTTCCATTTCTACAATGAGTAAAGCATTTGCATCTGCAGGCGTCAACCAACTTGGAGGTGGGCCTTGCACCACTTGTGCCCCCGCGTTTTGAATACCCACAGCGAACGTGAAGAAGAGCAACAGGGCGAACAAGGCGCTTTGTACGCTTGCCCTCATGTCTCCAAAACTTGACATTTTCACTTTTTTCATGAGATAATAATTTTGAATGTTAAAAATAGACAGCATCGATCTTTGGGTAGCTGGGTTCTTTCTTCCAAGAAATCTCCGCCCCGTAACTTTCAATTGCCGTCATTTTATTTAGTTAAAGAATTTTTTCCTGTTTATCGTTTTTACAATCAGCTATACACAAACAAAAAAAGGCATAGACCGTGGTTTTAAACCAAGGCTTATACCTTAATCTATTGGATTATAACTGTTTATGTAAGATTCGTTTTTCACCAAAAAAACCAGGCTTTCACTAATGCCTATTATTTTAAGGCATTAAAAAGCACAATGCATTCAATCGAGAATTATCCTCAACTGAATTTAATATTGTTACAAATAAAACCTAGGTCCGAAATTCTTTTGGATAAAGATAAAGGCTGGCAAAAACGCCATTAGTAGAAACGGTTTGGGAAAGAATGGATTTGTACTTATGTTTAACAATTAAAACAATTAGCACAAGCCATAAAATTGCGGATCGAGATTATAATTTGTAAATTCAAAAAAAAATCAAACAACACGTTTGTTACGCACTTTAATAATCGAATTCATTTTTCAGGGCAAGGTGTTTTTAATCTATTTTTAAAAATCGATTGCTCTTGATACAAGGTAAAAACAGCAAAAATAAATCAACTGAGTATCAATCAGTTATAATGCCAAAAGCTACTTTTACAGTTTTTATTTTATATTTTTTTTCATTTGTTTATATCGCACAAAACAGGATAAATCTTTAAAAAATGACTTGCTGAAATCATATTTAATTACTAATTACCATCTTACAAATTACGGTCAAATTAAATATGTGCATCAGGAACTGTATGCTTATTTTCCAGAGCTTAGTTTCAAGTCGTAAATATAAGGCAAACATCTTCATTTCAAAATAAATAATGCAATAAATCACCTATCCGCGACAGAATATATTTAGCAACAATTAAATATGAAAAAATACAAGTTCAAATGCACTCTTTTCATTAGGCTTGATCAAAAAAATACCTTCCAGATAATAATAACACCTGAAGTAACTGTTCAGCATGGAGAGGGAAAGAAGAAAAAATTACATTTTTTCTTCTTTCCCTCTCGGGGCGGTTTGTTTATAGTGAAAAATTTTCAATTTTTCACTATAAACAAATCCTGCTGAATAGTTACCACTTGAATTTATTCGAAATTAGGAATTAGGGACTTACTAAACAATTAATTTTCAATGCCTTCCTGAATTTCTAATTTTTCAATTTCAATTTTGAATAACCTTCACTAAAACCTAGTGTTAGCAAATGTGAATCCTGGAAATATTTCCAAAAACATAATATTTTTCAAACCAAGCTTCCCCACTCTTCTCAATTATTGACGATTAAGGGATTAACGATTGACGATTTTTGATTGGCATGTCCTTAAAAATCAAAAATCGTTAATCCCTTAATCGTTAATAAAAAAAAAGCCCCCCTCCAACACTCAGTGGAGAGAGGCCATCCCAAAAACCGATTTAAGTATTTATTACTTTAAAATGGTTTTTGTTTTAATCACATACAATCCAATCGCCTTAGTTTTTTATTCCGTTGCAATGCCTTGGCGAAAGAAAGACCTGCCTGTGCCACCTGCCTGACGGAAGTCAGAGAAGGGTAGGCAGGTTGTCCGCTGTTTGTGGGGCACGTTTGGAACGAACCCCGGTACAGCGGACAACTTGCAACTAATCATTGGCAGACTTAATCCACCAAAATCATCATTCTAGTAGCCGAGTCAGACCCGGTGTCGAGGCGGTAGTACAGCACGCCCGTCGCACCGAGCTCGCTGCGCTTCAGCACCTCCTGGTTGTAGCCCTTGGCGTAGTCGCCCTCAATTACCTTAACGACCTTGCCTTGGACGTCGCTGATCGTCAGCGTCGCAGAAGTTGCTTCGGGCAGGTGGAAACCGACCGTCGTCGTTGCGGCGAACGGGTTCGGCGTGTTCTGGTACAGTTCGAAACCGCCAACAGCGGCCGTACCGTCGAACGACAGCGCAACGTCCAGCAGCCCCGCATCGGCATTATATGCCTCCGCTACTGTGTAGCGGCTGTTGATGCTCAGCAGGCTGCTCAGGTTGCCGCCCTGCTTGGCCGTGAAGGTCAGGCCGAACACCATCTCGTCAGCGGACAGTGTCTTGACACCGTTGCCGTTCCAGCTTGTGGTGATGACACCTTCCTCAACCATTGTCAGACCGAAGTTTGACTCATCGGCAAGACCCGCTTCGATGCCCTCGAAAGTGAGCGCACTCATATCGTAATTCAGCGTGAACTGATAACCGCTCACTGCAAAGTCCGTTGACTTGAACTCGACGGTATAGGATCCGCCCGCCTCAAGCGTTACGTCGTCCGTGTTCAGCACGAGGCTGCCCACCGTGTTCCGGTCGCCCGTGCCGGCGCCCGAAAGGTTCACCGACGCTGAGCCGTTCACGTCGCCAACCTTCACCGCAACGAAGTCGTTCGTGAGCTGGCTCGCAGTCAGGTTGTTCAGGTTCACAACCTCGGGGAACGCCGTGGCGAACGGGTTCGACGGGTCGCTGAACGCAAAGCCCTTGTCCACGAACCTCCACGAGGTGTTGTTAGGGAAGTCCGTGTTGATGAACAGGATCAGCTTCCGGAGCTCAACAAGGTCGAACGTCGTCACCGTGTTCGAACGGTTCGCATCCGCAGCTATCACCTGGTACGGCGAGTCCAGCAGGTCAACGCCCAGGATGTGCTTGCTGATCACCACAAGGTCGTACGTCGTCACGCCGTTCAGAGGGTCGACGTCGTGCACCGGCGTCACCGTGTAGTCGCCGCCGGGGGGGACGCCCGCCGCATAGACGCCGTTGCCGTCCGTCACGGCGTCGGCGCTGAAGCCGCCGGGGCTGTTGATGTTCACGCTCACGTCAGGCACGCCCGCACCGAACTCGGTCGCAAGCTGCCCGCCAGCAACCGACAGCGAGTCGTCGCACTGGTTCATGTTCGCCTGGATGATCACCGCCGTCTCGCAGAAGTCCTGGTTGCCCGCAGCGTCCGTAACCCACATCTCCACCGTGTTCTGCCCGATGTCGTCGCAGTCGAAGACGATGCTCGTCTCGCCCACGTCGGCCGAAAAGGAATATTTCAGTGCACCCGGACAGTTGTCGAAGCTGTTGTCGTTCAGGTCGGAGGCCCAGACCTCCACCATCGCAGGGTCCACCACCATCAGCTCGACGATGATCCCGTTCTTGCAGTAGGGCGTCGGCTTCTTGCAGTCCGCCACCGTCAGCACCGTCTCGCACGCAGTCTGGTTGTTGCAGTTGTCTATCGCACGGTAGCGCACGGGGTACTCGCCCGGGGCGACCGGGAAGTACGGGCCGGCACCGTTCGACCACACGCCGCCCATCAGGATCTCGTAGCTGAACGTGATGTCAGTGCTGCAGTCCGTGATGTCGGGCGTCGGGAGCAGAACCGTCGCAGAGCACGTGTTGTCCGTGATGCAGACGTCCGGTATGTTGCAGCCGTTCGTGAAGACGGGGTCCACAGAGTCCTTGACCTTGATCACCTGCTGGTACTGGATGAAACCGTCCCAGGGGTCGGAATCGGGGTCCGTGTCGGGGCCGAAGCTGTCCGTGGCGTGCGGCGCATCGGGCAGGTCGCAGATGGCCCAGCTGTCGCGGAACGTCCGGTCGTCGCAGTCGCCGTCGCCGTCAAGGTCGCACTCGCCCTGGAAGCTCGACAGGCACCCCGCAAGGCGCATCGCAAGCTCCGAGTCCTCCTCCACCTCCTGGTCGATCTCGTCGCCGACAACGCACCAGTTGATCACCGTCCACTCCCTCAGTATCTTGTAGCACGCACTGTCGACGTCCGTGAAGACCTCGTCCTCGTAGCTCACCGCTACCAGCTCGCAGGTCTCGTAGAAGATCTCCGGCTCGCCGAAGTCCGGTATGCTGTCGCCGCACTCCACCGCGGGCAGGTGACCGCCGAGGATGTCGTCGTCGCGGTTCTGCGGGAACTCGACCACGAAGTCCGACACCTGGTCAACGAAGATGCGCTGGCGGCAGTCCTGCGAGGAGTTCGTGTTGCCGTCGTTGTCCGTGGCGCTCCACACCCGCTCGATCTCGCCCTCAAGGCACTGGTCCAGGTCGATGTCCACCTCGCACTCGACGTTCGCTATGCAGTTGTCGAAGTACTCGGCCGTGCCGAAGTACGCGCTCAGTATGTCGCACTGCTCCTCCATGTCCGCAGCGTTCGCAAGCTGCGTCTCGAGGTTCGACGCATAGAGGTCGCACGAGATGCGCTCGTTGCCCGGGCAGTTCACCAGCACCGGCGGGAGCTTGTCCGTCACCTGCACCGTCACCATGCAAGTGTTGTAGTTCACCGGCACCAGCTGGTTCGTGCCCGGCACCACGAAGTTGCCGATGCTGTTCGGCGACAGGAACAGGCTCGGGAAGTTCGGCGTCGGCTCGTCGCAGCCCAGGGCCGGGCTGCCGATGTTCGTGTTGTAGAAAGGCGCAGGGTCCTGGTCGAGGACCAGCACGATCACCGTGTTGTCGCCAACGTCGTCGCAGCAGAAGTCGCGGTGCGGGTAGTAGCAGCGGTTGTAGATGTCCTGCGAGAAACTGTCGTCCATCTTCGCCATCAGGAAGTAGATCGGCGTGCAGTTGTCGTAGCTGCCGTCGTCGAGGTCCTCGGCGTAGAGCCGCGAACAGCTCGAGCCGGTGTTCTGCCCGTTGTTCGTGATCACGATCTCAGTGATCTCGTCGCACACCACCACCGGCGGGACGCGGTCGCGCAGGCGGACGGTCATGTCCACCGATGCCTGGTTCTTGCAGCCGTCGACCGCTGAGTAGCGCACGATGTAGCGGGCAGGCAGCCCGTTGCGGAACATCGGTACGTTATCGAAATATCCGCCGTTGCCGGCTATTGTTCCTATCTGGAATTCTGGATCACCAGCGGCGTCCATAGTCCAGAGTTCTGTTGTATAATGATCTATGCCGGAGCAGTTGTCCGTGCAGTTCGCCACCGGCGGCACCAGTACGGAGCCCTCGCACACCGTGTGGATGTTGCTCGTGGCGGTGGCGTTGTACACGTCCAGCGTCACGTCGCCGAAGCTGAAGCTCAGGCTCCACGACACCATCTCGCCGATGTTGTCCTCGTCGTCGTCGAAGATGATCAGCTCCCAAGTCCCCAGGACGTCGGCCTGCCAGTTCGTCGTCATGTCCGCAAGCGTCTGCACCGTGCCGTTGAAGCCCCCGCACGAGATGTCGAAGGTCCCCTCCGGCAGGTACGTGCCAGTGAAGGGCGAGTTCGCAGCCGCGATCGGTACCGTCGCACTGTCGCTGAACTTCGTCCGGTGGTAGCCCGTGCCGTCCACCCCGTTGTCCGTCGAAAGCTCGATAACCTTGTTGCTCGGCCCCTTCAGGAAGATGTCCAGGTCCTCCACGTGCTGGTGGTTCAGCGTCAGCTCGACGCTCTCCAGCGAGATGTTCGTGAACATGTCCGGGTTGAACTGGCTGCCCGTGCCCGGGAGCTGTACCAGCGCCGTGAACACCGTGCCGCCCGTGTTCTGCGGCGCCTGCCCGCAGCCGCCCGTCGTCGCCGGGTTGCCGAGGTTGCCAAGGGCGGGGATCTGCGTGTTGCCGTAGTTCGACTCGGTCTCGCCCGCAACGCCGAAAAGCTCGACGACCGGCGCCTCTTCGTCTACTACTTTGATCACTTGATTCTCTTGACGTATATCTATTGGGTTGGAGCACCAGTCAATAATAGTCCACTGACGGACGATCTTGAAGGAACCAACGCATTCTTGAACTACGATATCCTCATACTCAACGCCTATCTCGCAGATGGAGATAAGTGTGTTGCCATCGACCGTTGGGTATCCAGAGCCGGTCAGTGCGAGCACGTCGGCATCGTCGAGGCCGCGGCCGGGGCAGCCGTTGCCGTTCACCGTGCTGTTGATGTTCGCGCGGTCGCGGTTCGGGATGTCGAGGTCGTCGCAGCTCGCATCGTAGCACGTCGCATCCAGTAGGTCGGAGCTAACATCACAATCGGTGATGTATTCGTGGACTGGTGTAGGATCCGTAATATTCGGGAAAATATCGTACTGGGTACAGGTCCACTTGATATTCTGTGGTATCTCTATTTCCGCTACAGTTGGACGGGTTATAGTAACCGTTTGCACACAAGTAGAAGAGTTGCCAGAATCATCCGTAGCAATCCAAGTACGTATATATTGTCCAGCATCGCCACCACAAGAACCATCAATAAAGCTTTCTTCAACTTCTATCGAAACAGAGCCACAGTTATCCGTTGGAACAGCAGCTGGGGCAGTGGCAGTAATGATCAGACCAGCAGTCTGAATGATACCACCGTTATTTGGAAAGCCCTGAAGATCTGAATAAGTTAATGTCCAGATACCACTGGCATCATTTCCATCAAATCCCATCAATGGAGTACCACTTACTCCTGGAGGAATCAATGGTTTGATACGAGCACCGCCAACGTTTAAGCCAGCGCAGGCAATACCTGCTCCAACAGGGTTCGCACCTTCATCATCGAAGATACAGTCCATGTCCCAAGGTCCACCAACGCAACCTCCAATGTCAAAAGCTACAACATCATTACCAGATGGATCAGTAACCGTGATCACTACGTCAGGCAACCAAGTGTGATTGACCATACCAACAATTACATCAACATCTTCAACAGGTGTACCTGGAGGATAGAAGGAATAATTGAAATCATAAGAATGAACATCAGGAGTCGGAGAACCAGGCTCACCGAGTGGCTCGCCAATATTCTCTATGATCATCTCGATCGGTCCTGAAAATTCAGGTGCGGATTCAGTAGGAAGGTCTTCGCCACAAGCAATAATTGGGTTACGGCATTCGATCTCTGGAGGAAGTTTGTCCTCCACGACGATGCTGCCCCAGCAAGACTGGCCAGTTTCGTTGTCAACAACTTTGACCGTCCATGTTTTTCCTATAAAAGAATTATCCACTACGTTGCCAAGGTTCATTCCCAATGGAGATAGAACCATTACAGTATAGCGGGTATCATAGCAGCCATAAGGACCGCCTTCAAGGATGTCGTCTGCTCCTATTTCAGCGGAACAGCTTTGATCCAAGGATACTTGCACATTATCATTACAGGTCAAGCTTTGAGTAGCATTAGGAAATTCCTCAATCGTAACATCAAAGCAGCAAGTACCTTGATTGCCCTGTACGTCGAAAACCTCAAAACAGTTGGTAGTCGTACCAATCGGGAATTCAGAGCCTGAAGGAAGACCCATGGTCTGAACGATATCAGGATCGCCTCCCTGGAAGCCAATCAAGTTGAACGCCAATGAAAGGTTATTGAATCCTACACCAGCAAATGTTGACCAGGTATTCGCAGGGGCACAAATAGGAGAGTTGATATAAGATGGTGTACCTGGAAGATCAGGCGCCAAGATATTACCCATATTGAAACCGAAACCCGCTGGGGAGGTAATTTCCACAAAGAAGTAACTACCTGCTGGTATGGTCACAGGCATAGGGAGATCAACCGGAACATATGCCTGCTGAACATTTGGCAGGTTTGTATTGAATGGAGGCATCAGCGGGTTAAAGTTGGTGCCATTTCCTACAGGTGTGCTACCAGAGGTCAACTCATAAATGCGGAAAACCCAAGGGACACCACCTGTACGGATACCCAACTCAATGGTTTCGATGGTAAAAGGACCCGTACCTGGGCCACCAAATACACGACCGAACCTGGTTTCTTGAAAACCACAGTTGAGTGATTGAAATGGATCAATCGCCTGAGCCGGATCAAGACTTGGTGGGTTCTGCGTAAGGACAACTGGCTCCAAGAACGGGCAGTTATCTGTAGCCGTAACATTATAGCTGAAGAATTCAGAACATGCACCAGGAGGCAAGTTAATGGTAATGTCAGCAGGACAAGTCAGTACAGGATCAACAAGGTCTTGTACAAATACTGCCTGATCCGCAGAAGCAACTACCGTATTTACCGGGCCGCATGGTGTTGTTGTATTTAAGGTCAATTCCCAAGTTACGGTGTGACTACCTGATTCTATACCAGGTATGCTCACTGTTGGAGGGAAAGGTTGGTTGAGAACTACAGGTGTACCCCCATCAATGGAATAGCTCATTGTAACACCCGGCTCAGCTGAACAGGAAGTAGAGGCAATGGCCGTATTTAGCGTGGCAGTACATGAAGTAGCATCCGTGCTGAGGTTCAACTGATCCGGAGGAGCAGCAAGATCATTACAACTTGTAACTTCTGCTACACAAGCATTCCAACCAGCCAGTTGAACTGAAAAGTCAGAGTGGAATGTGAAGGTCAAAGCACCGTCGGGATTATTCGCAACGATTGGGCTAGGAGGCGGGGTGTTTAGTTGAAAACCGCCTGCTGTGCCACCACCGATTGGAGCCCCAAGACCACTGCTTATCTGGTTGGTACCTGGTGTATTAGAATCGTAGATGTACAGCGCATCGAAGTTGTTCTCCGTAGCATAACTGTTAAAGGTAATTACCACTGCATTACCTGGACCACTTGGCACAAACGTCTGGCTAGCAGCATTCTCGTTGTGCTGGCTAGAGTAAGCGTTCGTAGGCCCCCCATCGTCGTAATAATTAATGAAACCACCAGCAGGAACTGCATCCGTAAAGGCCCCATTATTGAACGGATGGTTTACATCTGCTTGGGCGCTTAGATCGAACTGTATGCCGAACATAAGACCCAATAGAAGCAAACCGAAGTATGTCAAACTTCTTTTTTTCATGAGATAAATTTTGTTAGTTAAAGAATCTTTGATCGTTCAATGATCAACATTCAATGGTTTAATTAATTATTTCAGGATGTTAGCTGCATCATCCTTTAAAGCAATCATTTCCTGCCCGCTAACAGCAACAGGTTGTTGAAGGTTAGACCGTATGGCGACCAGCCCATCAACGATTGCGTTGGGGACATCCTTTCCACCTTCCAAACTCCGGTAGATACCCATATAGTAATTAAGTTTAGTTACAACGGGATAGGATAACGGCGGAGAAAGATTAACCAACAGATCCTTTAAGGTGGTCATTTCATCCACTAAGCGGTCTTTGGCCACATCCACACCTACAAAATTACCTGTAGGAGGTGTGAAAAACCCGACATCAGTCGACTGGGCATTGGATTCTACCGCTCCACTAAACATAAAGCCAAGCGTGAGAACCAAAGCGACCAAGACGTTCTTGAAAATCACTTTTTTCATGAGATTAGAATTTTTTTTAGTTAAACAATATATTTTCATAAAGCAATTGCCAGTTTTTGTGAAAGCCTTTAAAACAAAAAAAGGTATTAACCGACATGCCACAGAGGCAGTCAGGCTAATACCTTAGACTCATCTAAAAAGAGTATTGTGTGTAAGATTCGTTTTTTTCACGAGATGATAACTTGTCAAAAAGTCAGACTATAATTTGCTTGTACCAAATGGCACACGAAAAGGCAAAGCCCTTTCAGCTTTATGTAAAATGGTTAAAGAATTTCCTACTTGTTACTTAACAGTTTGGCAATAAAGGGTTTTAAACAGAATATTATAATCGTACTTCCGGAATTGCCCTGCCGGACATGGCAGGATTAGAAAAGATGTCATTTGAAACAAACAATCGGTTGGGAGAAAATCGGAATGATCGGTAATGGGAAAGACCGTAAAATTTTATCATGCTCAAGGAATTGGATTATAATCTGTTTTAAAAAATCAAATTTTGGGATTAATATATTTGAAAAAATTCGATGCAAAGATAGTTCCACTTGCGTCTTTAAAACGTACCCTGAAATAGGTATTTAATAAAGTGTTTTTTTTGAAATAAAATGCCAGCAAGTTCCCTTTTATATATTACAAATGCGAAGGTACTGAAATGGGGTTAAAGATTCAAAGCCTTTTTAAAAAAATCTTATTGTCCTATTAAATAACTGATATTACGCAAAGAGGAATTCCCCGCAAAGTCACGCAAAGATTTAGCAGAGTTCCGCTAAGAAAGCAGGCGCTTTTGCCACACTTTGTGTGACTTTGCGGGAAAATGCGTAACATGGGCAAATAACATGTCCAAGCCGCAGTTTTTAGGAGAATAAGGCAATCTCTTCTGGCTCTATGGAACAGCCAATTTCATCATATAATGAAATCAGATAGGCATCACATTGTATAGCCGCAATACTGCGAGAAGCTTTCTTTTAAACCACTTTACTATTGGTGTGGAGTTTATAAACTGGTAAAAGAAAGTGAAACTTGGTGACCCAAACTTGAGTAAAAACAACTTTACATAGTAGAATAACCCGGGCTGACCAAACGACGGCGATCATCGTAGCATGGTAAGCATCTATGAAAGTCACAAAGTAACCTGCGCGGTTTTAAGGCGAACTACCGAAACGGATAGATAAATCAAAATATCGGCTGTAAAATATTTTAGTGCGTTTGGTCTAAGCACCTATAGATTTACTAAATTTTGGAAATTTAGCAAATCTGTCCTGCGCCCATTAGTACTTTTGCGTTTTGAAAATTTTTACGATCATGTCCAAACACATTTTTTCCAAAAATCATAATGGCTGGTTCTTAGCCCTTGTGCTAATTCCGTTCTTTATCTTGAGTTGCAGTGAAGAGAAAGATGATATTCCGAGCCAAGAAACTGCTTTTGCTTCTGATCCTTTGCTCAAATTACTTTCTACTGAACAAACCGGCATTGACTTCGAGAATATTGTTGCCGAAACATTCGTGCTCAATATAACCAACCACATCAACACCTCCAATGGCGGAGGTGTGATCATCCTCGATGCCAACAATGACGGACTTCAGGATATCTACCTCATTTCAAGCTCCAATAAGAATAAACTCTATCTCAACAAAGGAGATTTGCAATTCGAAGATGTGACAGACGCTGCCGATGTTGGTTCGGAGCTAGGGTTTGAGATAGCTGCGACCGCAGTGGACATCAATGCCGATGGGTTTATGGATATTTATATATGCCGGGCAGGGCCAATGGAAGACGAGTACCGCTATAACAAACTTTTCATTCATGAAGGCCAAGCTGCAATGGATGCCAACAATGGCATCCCCAAATATACCGAACGGGCAAAAGAATTCGGCCTCGACGACTATTCGGCCAGTGTAGGTGCCAATTTTTTTGACTACGACCAAGATGGCGACCTTGACCTCTACTTGCTTAACTACCCCACTGATTTCCAGTACGCCAGTAGAGTGGAAGTGCGGCCTAACGCCGACAGTACCGATGTGGAGCCAATCTTAGACCCAAAGCTCGAATGGGACTCTGACCGCTTTTACCGCAACGAAGGAAATGGAAAATTTACTGATGTCTCGAAAGAGGCTGGCATCTGGAATTTTGGATATGGCCTCAGCATCTCCATTGAAGATTTTAACTATGATGGGTTTATGGATGTGTACGTCGCTAACGATTTCATTCAGCCAGACCTGATCTACATAAACAATGGGGATGGGACTTTCACGGACAAACTAGGTGACTATGTCCGCCATACCTGCCAGCATTCTATGGGTACAGAATTGGCTGACTTCGACAACGACGGCTTCTTCGACATCTTCGCTGTGGACATGATGGGCTATAACAATTACCGCTACAAAACTGTGATCAACACCAACTCGCAGACCAAATATAACACGCTTGTCCGCAATAACTATTTCGAACCAGTGGTACGGAATGTTTTGCAACGGAACAATGGCAATGGCACTTTTAGCGACATCGGTTGCATGGCGGGAGTGTACAACACTGATTGGAGTTGGAGCGGCCTATTCTCAGATCTCGACAACGATGGACTAAAAGATCTTCTCGTGACAAATGGCTACCGCCGGGAAGTAACGGATATGGATTTTGTCGATTTTGAATTCGCTGAAATCAAGGCAAAAGGCCCGTTGAAGGATCAATTTGAAAACATATATGAATTCCTAGACCTCGTTCCCGTCTTCAAGCTCCGAAACTTTGTTTTCAAAAACAAAGGCGATTGGACATTTGAAGATATGGCAGGTGAATGGATGACTATTCCTGGCCGTTGGTCCAATGGCGCTGCAACCACCGATCTCGACAACGACGGCGACCTCGACTACGTGGTAAACAACCTCAACGACCAGGCCATGGTGTACCAAAATTTGGCAGCTGATAAAAAAACAGGCAACTACCTTCAGTTCCAACTTTCTGGTGCTGCTCCCAATGTAATGGGCATTGGCGCTACTATTACCATCGAAACAAACAACGGCCTCCAATATCAACGCATGACCCCTAACCGGGGCATCTTTTCCTCACTTGAATATCTTTTACATTTTGGGCTGGGTCAGGCAAATAAAGTGGATAAGGTCACCGTGCGCTGGCCTGATGGCAAGTCCCAAGTACTGACCAATATATCGGTCAATCAACGAATTGTCCTGAACCAATCTGACGCCAACGTGGTAATTCCCCCTTTCCGCCCTGCCGCTTCCCCAACCATTTTTAAAGACAAAACGGCTGCTTCAGGTGTTGATTTTACACATCTCGAAAACTATTTTACCGACTTCGATTCCTATTTCATGCAGCCCTGGTACCTCAGTGAATTGGGCCCGATGATGGCCGCCGCCGATGTGAACGGTGACGGACTTACGGATGTTTTTATCGGTAATTCTTTTGAGCAGCCGTCAGCCCTGTTTTTACAAAATGCCAATGGCAAATTTAGCCGAACTTCTGAAAAAACGTGGGAGCAAGACAAGGCGTTCGAAGACCACGGCGCCCTGTTTTTCGACGCAGACAACGATGGCGACCCCGATCTCTATGTTATAAGCGGTGGGGCAGAAGCAGCTTCTGAACAGGCTTGGGCCGACCGATTTTACATCAACGATGGTAAAGGCAACTTCACCCGCATAAACGCCATCCCTCCCATCCTTACTGTAGGTTCAAGGATAGCTGCACATGATTACGACGGCGACGGCGACCCCGACCTCTTCGTTGGTGGACGCGTGGACTTGAAAACATATCCTACCCCCGCCCAAAGTCTTATTTTGCGTAATGAAGGCACCCACTTTGCAGAGGTGACAGCGGAAGTCAGCCCTGCATTCAAAAGCATCGGCATGGTCACTGACCTCGCCTGGGCCAATGTAGATGCCGATCCTTCCGAAGAACTCATCGTTGTGGGGGAATGGATGCCAGTGACTATTTTCAAAAACACTAATGGCAAACTACAACCTATGGATGCGGCCACACTTGGCCTTGACCACTCGAATGGCTTGTGGAACCGCCTCACCGTTACCGACCTGGATGCCGACGGCGATCTTGACCTTGTGACTGGCAACCTTGGTACCAACACCCGCTTTAAGGCTACACCAAATGAGCCGCTGCGCTGCTATGCAAAGGATTTTGACGACAACGGCAGCATTGACCCCATCATGGCCTATTACGAAGAAGGCAAGATTTACCCACTCGTTCAGCGAAACCTGTTGATCAAGCAGATACCTTCACTGAAGAAAAAATACATTTTTGCCAAGGACTACGCCAACGCAACCATTGAAGATGTGTATCCGAAAGAGGTACTCGCCACTGCCTTAAATTTGGAGGCACACATCCTCGAAAGTGGGTGGTGGGAAAACACAGGGGGTAAATTCACATTCCATCCCTTCCCTATTCCTGCGCAGGTTGCCCCTACTTTTGGTATCCTCGTACATGATTTTGACCAAGATAGTCATCTCGATATTTTGCTGGCCGGGAATAAATATGGGATAGAAGTGGAAACCGGGCGTTGCGATTCTGGTAATGGCACCATGCTGAAAGGCGACGGTAAGGGTAACTTCACCTGGATAGAAAACTTCAAGTCGGGCTTTTGGGCTACAGGTGAGGTTCGAGATCTTTTGTTGGTGAATGATCCCAACGGCAACCCGAACATCATAGTTTCAACCAATAATGAAAAGGTAAAGGTGTATAGCCTCATCAAGCCAGAGACGCTTTAATCGAACTGAGTTTTCTACATTAACAACTACGTGAATTTCTTTACTTGACCCGACAAAAATTTTCTTTCAAAAATTTAAGTGCTAATGAAGTTTTTCTTTTTTCCGATTGTCTTTGCACTCTCCGTTTTTTTTGCATGCAACAATGGTAAAAACACAAGTCTTTCGGATTATGGCCCGCTTGAAAAGGACACCATCAGAATTGCTGAAATAGATATGTTTGTTGACAGCTTGTACAAGCAACTTCAAACGGGTCTGCGTCCAAGTTCCGTTCCCTTTGAATTCAACGCGGACACGACCCGTTCGTTGAGTTACTACGACCTCTCCAATGGAATGCAGTTATGGGATGCCACCGTTTCTGATGAGGGAACAGAAGCTTATGCAACTTTTTATTTAAATGACGAAGAACCCTATTTGTTCCGTTATCGGGCATGGGACACAGTGGGCACCAAAATTGTCCAGGAAATCTTTATGTATTTCAAAAATGATAAAATCTTTTTTGCGAAAGATCGCTCCACTCCCCCTGGCTCTAATATGAACCCCTCTCAATTAATGCAGATGCCTTTCCATGACTCGAAAAAAAGCAAGGAAGAACTTTATGGGATATTGAACCGATATTACCCACCAATGAAAAAAGCTTGGAAAAACAGGAAATAATACCGTCGGCAACTCAAAATCCACGTACTATTTTCCTAAATTTTATATTTAGCCTTCAGCAATCAGCTGAATTAAAAATTCCCACTATTGCCAATTCGAAATTAGTTATTTTATATTTTATTTGCCCCCTTCTATATTTTTTTAATTAAACGATTATTTGACACTCAATAATAATTCGGTCTATTTTTATTCAAATTTAATACATCCACTAATTAAATAAAAAAACAAAATCCTGACATAAGGAATAAAATCCAAATATATTTTCTTCATGCTCAATCAGCAGGCCAATAAACAATATTAATTACGCAAAGACCATCAATCCATATAAGAAATTATCCATTATTTTTAACCATTTAAATATTTCGCAATATATTGATTTTCAATTAATTAAAACACAGTCATTTAATTCTAAATCTAATTGAATTGTATTTTTAAATAAATTTCTATACGGAAACAAATTGATATTTTTAAATTAAAACTAATCACCCATTATTGTCCCACAAAAATTTACTTCAATTTAACCAACAACATATTTATAGGTTAAAAAAAATTCTTTTAAGGAATTTGGGAAACAATAATCCCGATTAAAAATTAATACAATTGACAAAATAAAAATCGCCTGTTCCAAGTTTTTTAAAACAGGCGATTTTTATTTTTTATATTTTTCCAGTTATTTTAATCACATTTAATTAAACCTATTCTTCAATTCAAAAAAAGGTTCTTTGACAATTTTTGTGGAACGGGAAAAAACAAGAAGAGAGGGAGGTGAAAAAATAAATCATTTAATCAACTGGAAGGATTGTCGCCCCAATATTTTAACTTCTGAATCTCCTTCCACTAATCTTACAAAACTATTCAAAGGAACGTTTTCATACACGGTTACTTTCGGTCCTGGTTGCGCCCAGAAAACTTCTATTTTTTCAATATTTTTTGCCTTACCCAATCCTATTTCTTGTTGTAAACTGGCAGATCCAAAACTGGACCCTGTTCCGACATTTGACCAAATTGTCAACTTTGAACCGTCTTCCTGTTCCGTGTATACAGCTATGCGGGAACACAATCCATCCCTATTGCACTTCTTCCCCTCCACCTTGATGTTGATCCATTTATTGTCAGGAGTTCCGGGGTTTTCGAAGAGCAAATTGTTAGCTAAGTCACCTTCATAGGCACCGCCCATTACTTCGTAAATGTCCTGATCACCATCATTATCTATATCGCCAAAAGCGACACCGTGCCCTTTCTGGATATGTGCAAATCCGTTCATGGATATTTCTTCAAAACGTTTTCCGCCCACGTTGCGGAACATGCGGTTGGGCACCAAAGACCGCAGGTCTGGTTTGCCCGTTCCAATGTAGAAATCAACCCAACCATCGTTGTCGAGGTCACCGAAGTTACATCCCATTCCATAGGTCAGTCGTTTTAACCCAAGTTGTTCTGTCACATCCGTAAATTTTGTAATCCCATCAGGGGAGTGGCCTTCGTTGTGATAGACCCGAAACCAGTCGCCTTCCGGCAAATTTCCCATAAGATCATTCAGCAAATCGCCGGCAGCTTCTGGTTGAAATGCATTACCGTAGCTAATGACGAAAATGTCTTCCCAACCATCATTATCATAGTCGAGAAACCAAACGGGGAAACTCAACCTCGGCAGTGCAACATCAACTTGAGGTGCAATGTCAACAAACCTTCCGCCGCCCCGATTGATCAGGAGAAGATTGTTTCCGATGATGTTGCTAAGATACATATCTGGCAACCGATCATTATTCACATCGCCCCAAACACATCCCTTGAAAAACCCCTGTAAGTTCATGCCCAATTCTTCCGCCACATCTGTAAAAGTACCGTCGCCATTGTTGCGAAACAATTCGCATGGGTGGACAGTCTTTTGCGGCAAACTCTCATTGGCAATGAACAGATCGAGGTCGCCATCCGCATCATAATCAGCCCAGGCTGCAGATTGGGAAGGGTGGAAAGAAAGCAGTCCTGATTCAATGGTTACATCGGTGAAAACACCAGTGCCATCGTTCTGCAAAAGTGAATTGGGGTGCGTTCCGCCCGTTAACCAAGCACCACGAAGGATTAAAATGTCGGAATCCCCATCATTGTCGTAATCGGCATGCAAACAATTCAAGCCACTAACAATGCCTAACAAGTTGGATTGCTCAGTTTGGTCAGAAAAGGTGCCGTCTCCATTGTTTCGAAAATAGCGGGATTGGTCGGTCAATCCATAACTCGTCATAAACAAATCCAAGTCGCCGTCATTGTCAAAATCCTCTAAGCATACCCCTCCTGACAAGCCCAGCACATCAAGCCCTAATGGGATAGCTACGTCGCGAAAATGCAGATCGCCCTTCGACTGGAAAAGGGATGGCGGGACAAGCCATTTTTTGGGAACACCTTCTGGGTATTTCCCTAAATTCATGTAAGCAATATTCAGTAACCACCGACTCTGCAAATCTTTCGGGAATGTGTTCAATATCTGCTCATAAAGCTGAATCGCATTCTCCAACCCTATCGTCAACTGATACACCCCTTCTCCCTGAATAGGCAAAATACACGACTCGGCGTTGTGACGTTCAATACAATTTTCTTGTTCGCCTAATCGTAAATAGCCCAAAGCCAACATTTCAAAGAGGGGCTTGGTCTGTTCCGTCAGTTGATTGCCAAAAGCCTGTATCAATTGCTGAAATTCTACAATGGCCGGTTCTGTCTTTCCAGCATAGAGCAATTGTTCAGCGCGGCCAAAGCGCATCCCATACTTTTGCTCTAAGGGCATTTCTTCCTTTAACTGCTGTTCAATCATTAAAGCAATTTTGGAATTCAGGTGATAGCACAATTTTGGGTCAGCAGATTCGGCGATGCTGTCCAACATTTGTATCATCTGCTCATGACCGGAAACCGCTGGATCAGAGGCAGGGTCGTTTTTCCCAACCTCACTGGTGCAGGCAGTAAAACAAAATAGTACAGCAAAGTAAAAGGGAAAGGAAGAAAACGAGGTTTTCATTTTTTTGCAATTGATACCCAACTAATGGTTCATGAGGTTTTTGGTTCGTAGTTTTTGGTTTTTGTTTTTCCCTTTTGGGAAAATCCTTCATTATTTTTTGTAGGGTTGAATAGCCGACCAATCCTTTTGAAAAAACAACATCCATTTTATATGGCCTTGTGCAAAATCCCAAACCAAAAACCCGACGAACCATTGTCAACCATTACTGGCCTTCAATTCATTATTTGCTATTTCATTAAACAGTTTCTCCCAAAGAGTTTCGATCTCTTGCTTAATCGCTTTTTTATCTACGTCAGGCCTTAGGAACTCCAGCCCCAATAAATTATTGGGGTTTCCACCCGGTGGTAGCTCTATCGCCCGCTCTCCAACATTGAATATTTCATCGTCGTCGAAAAATACGATGATCTCTTTTGCAAAAGTCGAGGTACTGTCAATACGCATCGTCAGGTCGCGGTAAAAGGCATATTTCCCATCTTTAAAATAATAATAGTGCCGCCGGCTTTCGTCCCCATCCCTAAAGACCAGCACCGCCTCGATTATGTTTTTATCTTGCTTTGTATAAGAAAAGTAATCCTGCTCGGTAAACAACTTCAACTGCAAGTCTTTCCGGTTGAGGGATGTATTCCTTTCCTTTTCAGCCCACCTCACATAGGCGTCAATTTCCCAAAATTTCACACTATCTTCAGAGGTCATTTCCGGCTGAGGCGCTGGATTGTGCTGCCCGGAGGAAATCGTTGATACCATATCGGAAACCGCCTTATTATATGGGCTTGAAACTTCAGTGGATTGTGTATTGGTGGGTTCGGTTTTCGTGGTACGGTTACAAGAAATATAACCAACCAGCGCAATCAGTAAAATCGGGAATATATTTTTCATGTGAATTTTTTATAATTTGTTAATTTCAAAAAGCGTGCAAAGTTCTGAAAAAAAGATTCGCATGATGATGCCAATAACATATTGTTAATAGTTATCGTTAAAACGGCATCCCGCCAGTCCATTTATGTACACCTAATTTACCATTGTTATTGCCGACCAAAATCAGGAAATCCCTTGTTCCCGATATATCAATGGTGGCGACACTCCTACCCTCTCCACTCGACCAAAAGCCCGTTTTTGTATTAGGCAAAACTTTAAGCCCCTCCCCTTTTGAGCCAAACATTATCCATCCGTCGCTGGCATCCATCCGGCCCGATTCGATTTCAAACCCATAGTCGTTGCCGACAGCTATGACATCAAAGATGCCATCGCCATTGATGTCCTTAATCGCTATGTCCATCATGGGGGCTACTTGTGCTGTTGAAGGCAGGTCTTCCCGGGTAAACTTTCCATTGGCACTTCCCCAAAAAACACTGTTGGCCAACACACTGGCTTTTTGGTGAAATGCCTGCTCCTGTTGGGGTTTTGACAAAATGTCGTCGAGGGTGGCGCTTGAATAATTGCGGTATCGGGTAAACTTTTTCTTCATGGCAGGCACTTGCGAAATCAGCACGTCACGGTGTACGAGCGGGTGGCGTTTTCCGTGGTTAAAATAGGAGAGGATAGGATCAAGGGTATTATTTTGGTCAATGTCTATTGCAAACACTTCAACGGGTTCTTGCGGGCTGGCTTTCAATCGGTTGTTGAGGCCCAGGTTGCCGGCAATGAGGTCAGGGTGGCCATCGCCATTGAGGTCGGCGATTTTCAGGCAGTTCCACCACCCTTCCGTGCCCAACAGGCCATAATCGGCAGTGACATTTTTAAAACCATTCCGGTCAATTTCAAAAACGGTGATGCCCATCCACTCCCCTGCCGCTACCATTTCCGGTCGGCTGTCACCATTTAGGTCGGCGAATTCGATGGCATTGACAACGCCCAAATCTGCCAATTCAGACGCCCATTCAGCTGTAGCATTGGTGAAGTTGCCTTTTTCATTTTTCAATAAAAAACTTTTAGTGGACAAAGGAAAGGCACCGGGGCGGATACTGCCGCCAACGACAATGTCAAAGTCGCCATCCCGATCAACATCAAAGGTGTTCACGCAAGAAGTGTTCTCATTGATTGCGGGAATGCCTGAATTATGCAAAGCGAATACCCCTGCTCCGTTATTGATGAAAAGGCGGTCAATATAAAAAGGTTTGTCAGTTGGCGCAGCAGTCCCACCGCTCACCAAATAAAGATCGGGGGCCCCATCGCCATTGGCATCGAAAAAGACAGCATCCACATCTTCCCGCCTGTCCACCATCGCTGGTTGGGGCAGTTCTTTGAATTTGCCAGGCTGGTGCTGGACGAAAACCGCCCCTGTCCGCAAAAAAGTACCGCCGATAAATACGTCCTCCAACCCATCGCCATTGATGTCGCTAACGGCCAAGGCAGGGCCACGTGCAGAATACTTTCGGTGGATCATCCTTTCCCGGTCAAAGTCTTCAAATGGATTTTCTTCATGAGAATAGACCAGTCCTGACTCAGCAGCAACCTCTTGACATGGAACGGTTGGTTTGGCATCGGCCTTCTGGGGTTTATCGGCATCATCGTAGCGAATGGTCAACTGTTGGTTGGCTTGGACATTTTCCAATATCTGCATTTTCCCATCTGGCCATGTGACCTGCATTTTATCCACCATCGCCATTTCACCCAAACCAAAATGTAAAGGTTGGTCAGCGGAGGAAAGAAAGCCCCTATTGAGTTGTTTTTCAAGCACTTGAGTCAGGCCGCCAGTTGTCAATTCGGCCTTTACCCCCACCCCGGACGGGTTCTTGGAAGGCCCTTCCAGTCGAACTTGAAGATAAGCGCCACGGCCTGCCTCCCGTATTTTATTTTTATAAATAAATGCATTCTCATCGGTATTGTGTACTACAATGTCGAGGTCACCGTCGTTGTCGAGGTCAACATAAAAGGCTCCATTGGAAAAGGTTTTCTGGTCAAAACCCCATGCTTCCGATACATCCTCCATAACCAAGTCATGTGAGTTCCTGAACATGTAGTTCCTTGGTTTATGGGAAGGGATGAATTTCACCAATTTGGAAAAGTCGTCCACTGATGTTCCAGATGAACGGATAGAGTCCAGCCCATAGTTGGCAAAGTCGAGATCGTTCACATCCTTTTTCATTCCATTTGTTATGAAAATATCCTTCCACCCATCATTATCATAATCGGCGATCATCGGCGCCCAGCTCCAGTCAGTGGCATGGATGCCCGCCAAACAGCCGATCTCCTGAAAACCGCCGTTGCCATTATTCAATTGCAACATATTCCGCATGATCTGATGCCCGAACTTGTACAACACCAGTGACTTATAGCGATCCCATTTCATGGCCGTACCGTTCTGCTTGTGGGTATAATTATCGGAAGGCAGCATGTCCAGTGTCACAATGTCCAACAATCCATCGTTGTTCAAGTCGGCAATATCAGCTCCCATGCTGAAATGGCATTGATGGCGCAGGTACTTGTCCCATTCATCTTTGAAAGTGACACCTGCCCCTTTAGAACTGCCTTGATTGATGTAAAGATGATCGGGTTCGAGGTAATCATTGGCTACATAAATATCCGGCAAGCCATCTTCATTTACATCTAAAACATTGACACTCAGGCTGAAAGCCCTGTTATAGATGCCCGACTGTTGGCTCACGTCCGTGAAGGTCAGGTCGCCGTTGTTGCGGAACAGACGGTCCGATTCAAAGTCATCCGTTGGTTTGTTGACCCGCTGCATGACGCCGTTGACATCTTCCACATAGACTTTTCCATTGGTCGAAAAATCCAGCGGACGATTGATGATATACACATCGAGGTCGCCATCCATGTCATAGTCGAAAAAATTGGCCACTGTGGAGGCATAGCCCGTATTCAGTCCATATTTTGCCGATTCCTCTTTGAATGTGCCGTCCCATTGGTTGATGAAAAGCTTGTTGCCACGTTCACTTGCTTTTTGGCCAGTGCGGCATTGGTAAATGTCCAGCCAGCCATCCGCATTGATATCCACGACACTTACCCCCGTTTTCACACCATCGTCCAGCCCAACCCCTGCCCGCTGGGTCACATCTTCGAATTGAAAGTTGCCTTTGTTAAAAAACAATTTGTTCTCCCCGGTGACGGAAACAAAGTACAAATCCATCCGGTCATCATTGTTGAAATCGCCTACCCCTACCCCACTCCCCATATAGAGGTAGTTGGCGGTAAAATAATTCAGGCCGCTCTGGTCTTTGATGGTGTTGCTGAAAATGACGCCCGTGGCCGAGGCATCCTGCAATTCAAACAAAGGGCCTGTAAGCTCAACTTGCCCATTTGTAGGAGGGGGTGGAGCTACGCCTGCTCCTCCACCACAACTGAGTAAAAAAAAGAAAGGAGCCAATAAATGAAAACAACGAATTAAGAAGTTCATGTGAATGATCGTTTACGAAGAAAAGCAAAAGGTTTTGAACGGTTGTTTAACCAAATCGTTACTGCCACTGTAGTCGCCAAATTCATTTGACGGACTCAAAATAGGGTGAAGCGTATTTGTTAAATCGTGTATTGGGTTAAAAATCAATTGGTTTGAAATTAAACATTTTAGAATGTTTTTCTAAAAAGTTCGCCAAATGAATTTGGCGACTACAGTTACAAAATAAAGGATTAATTGGCGGTCGGTGAATAGCCTGTCCCGAATTCCTTTCGGGAGTGAACGGTGGACGGAGCTTTCCGGAGCCGTTCTTCGATCTGCCCCATCACTGCCCACGCAACCCGCAGTGCTTCATGCCCTTCTTCCAAAGATACCGCTGGCTTTTCCCCGGTACGAATGGAGATGGCAAAAGATTTCAGTTCTTCCTGAATAGCATTCACTTGCTCAGCGTGCGGCATTTCCATGCTCAATATTTTTGTCCCACTTGAGGTTTGGAATTCAAACGAACCAGGAGGTAATTCGGAAGCACCATCATGCTCTTGAAGGCGAATGACCTGCGCTTCTTTTTTTAAAAAATCCAAACCGAGGTAGGCATCCCGCTGAAACAGGCGAACTTTTCGCATCTGCTTCATGGAAATGCGGCTGGCTGTCAAATTGGCTACACAGCCATTCTCGAATTCAATGCGGGCATTAGCAATATCAGGCGAGTCGCTGACCACAGGCACCCCACTAGCGCTGATGGCTTTGACCGGGGATTTCACCAAACTCAAAACAATGTCAATATCATGGATCATCAGGTCGAGTACCACGGGTACATCGGTACCACGCGGGTTGAAAGTGGCGAGGCGATGGGCCTCTACGAACATGGGATCGAGGGCAATGCCTCTTACCGCCAAAAGGGCAGGGTTGAACCGCTCCACGTGACCGACCTGCACGGTGACGTTTCTGCCCTTTGCCAGTTTTATCAACTGGCTTGATTCATCAGGTGTCTGTGTAACGGGTTTTTCAATAAAAACATGCTTGCCGCATTGGATGGCTTTTTTCGCTAAATCAAAATGGGTTGTAGTCGGCGTTACAATATCAACTACATCTACCTCAGCAAGCATTTCTTCTAAACTGCAAAATGTGCGGACGTTCATTTGTCCACTTACCTGATTGGTCACCGAGGAGTCCGTGTCGTAGAAGCCAACCAAATGGAAGGCTTCATTCAACTCCAATAGACATTTAAGGTGAATTTTTCCGAGGTGGCCTGCGCCGAGTACGCCGATTTTTAGCATAAAAAAAGGAATTGATTATTGGTTTTTCCAAAAGAGATGCCTTTGGAGGAGTTGGATTTGCAAAATTAGAATATGGGGCATCATTGCCATTCTTTTTTGCCCATATTTTACAAAAGTATGGTTGGGTTTTGGGCAGGGGTTATTTATTCCTAAAATTGTGAAACCAACCAAAAACAGTTAGCCATTATGAGATATTGCCTCCCTTTCCAGGCAACCATAATTTTTCTATTAACACAGCAACCCTACCAAGCGGGTTGTATCACCTAAAATTAATGTCGAGTGGAAATACTTTCGCAAAAAAATTCGTCGTGCTGCGCTAATTAATGCTCAGTTTTTTGAAGGAATTACGCCCGAAAAATTATTTAAAACAAGGAATGGCGACCAATCTATAAATTATTCAGCAAAGGCTCATTACCGTACACTTTTGAAAACGACCGATTTTCAAGCCTGAGAGAAAGAACATTTTAGAGAGAGGTTTGTGTTTTTTTGGCCTGAAAACGTGTTTGAAATAAAAAGTGTACGGTAGAGAAAGCAAAGGGCAATTCCTTTTTGCCAAACGTAGCAGACATGACAATTTCTGAAATCGCTGATTTTATCGGAGCCAAATGCCATTATGCGACAACTATTTAGATTAGAATATTTATCAAGCATCCGATTTTTTTGGCCAAAAGAATTTTATTCCAAAACTGGATGAATTTTTATATGAAAACGAAACGATTGTCATAAAACACACACTTACACGATACATAATTTCACAATAAGCAGAAATGATGTTCTCCTCCTTTTCCTTGAACCCGCCAACCAAACCCATTTTATCAAGTCACAGAAAATGCATTTTCAACTTGCCTTATTGCAATAAATATTTCATGGAATGCCCACAGATTGCTACCTTCACCGCCCTAAAACATTACCTGACATTATTTCCATTCACAAATTGATACCTGGGGACACGGAGCGCTATAAACCCGACCATACTTGTCCACATGTATTAAAATGAACCATTAATCTTAATTTCATTATGAAAAAAAATTACTCTTTATTCTTTTTTATTTTTTCCATGTTTTTTGCTTTTCAGGTCAATGCCCAGTCTCCTCGGATGGTATTGATAGAAGAAGCTACCCAGGCATCCTGCCCTCCCTGTGCTTCCTTGAATCCTGTCTTACAAGACTTTGTGAATACAAATTCAGACAAAGTCGTTTTCCTTGGCTATCAGGTATGGTGGCCTGGTTTTGATCCCATGTATTTGGACAACGAGGAGGAAGTGAGAGAGCGGGTAGGCGACTACTATGGTTTTGGGTTTGCTCCACAGATCACTATGCAGGGATCATTTGTAACTGGTGGACAAAATGCCGGATCAATAGGCAACTTGAACCAAGCCAAGATTGATGCTATTGGTGATGAAGAGTCTGAGTTTGACATGGCCATCAGTGCAGAAATTCGCAACGGCGAACTAAAAGTTTCAGGCAGTGTAGATGCTACTAAGGATGTGTCTGGTGATCTGCGCTTACGCATTGCTGTTGTTGAGCATATTATCCATATTAGCGATGCTCCTGGCGGTACTAACGGCGAAACAGAGTACCACAATGTTTTCAAAAAATTCCTTGGCGGGCCAGCTGGTATTGACCTGGAAAATTCTTGGGCTCCAGGCGACACGCTTGATATAGAAGAATCCTTCGATCTCACTACCTTGAATATCTATAATTATGATGAAATCCAAGTAATTGCTTTTATTCAAAACGATAACGATAAATATATACACCAAGCAACAATAGCTAAAGATGTACCTATTGTGTATGACTATGCCAATAATGTAAAAGCATTGGATGTTGCTGGCTTACCAGCTAAAGTTTGTTCAGGCATGCAATCTTTGTCTCCAACTATTTCAATGATAAACATTGCTTCTGATGAATTGACTTCAGCTACTATTGTTTATGATGTAAATGGTGGCCCAGCTGAAGTTTATAATTGGACAGGATCAGTAGGAAGCCTTGAAACGGAAGAAGTAACCCTTCCTCCTATTTCTTTTGACGCTGTAGCATCTAATATCATTAACTTTCAAGTGACTGCCCCTAATGGTATGGCAGATGAATTCGAAACTGACAACCAAGCCTCGTCTGCCGAGGTTGTGCTATCACCAACTTCTGAGGCATTTGTTATAGTTGAAATCCAAACCGACGCCTTTGCAGATGAAACTTATTGGGAAGTTCGGGACGGCGCTGGCGAGGTAGTCGATTGGGGAGGCAATCCAAATGTTGGTACAGACAACATTGGCACCAATAACTTCCCTGCTCCTTCTCACGCTGATATGTACGACGACAATACCCTTTATACAGATACAGTAAACATTCTGTCTTTAGATTGTTTCACCTTTCATATTACTGATTACTTCGGTGACGGGTTAAGACTTCCCTATTCTGGCCCTCCAACATTCTACAGGGTTATGGATAACAATGGAAATATTATAATAGAAAGTGCTAATAATAATCCGTCCTTTGTCGAGGAAATGTCTGATTACGAAGGGACTGGTGTAAATAGCGCTAAAGAATTGACCGCTGTTACCCAGCTGAATTTCTTCCCCAACCCAGCCGCTAATAAAGTGACCGCTTCTTTTGACTTGACCGAAACTTTGGACAACGTGATGATCGAAGTCTCCAACATCGTTGGGCAACAAGTAATGACCCAAGCCGTAGGTACTTTGACCACAGGAACACAACAATTTACGTTGGACATTTCTGACCTGCAAAGCGGCCTCTACTTGGTAACCATCAGCAATGGTGATAAAATTGTTAGTAGCAAATTGCAAGTTCAAAAATAACCGCACAGTGGAAGGCTTATTGCTCCTGGCGGGTGAGGGCCAATTAAATACAAAGGTCATTCAGAATTATTTCTGGATGACCTTTTTTTATTACTGGACTTTTGACATAGATGCTTTTTCTGACAGGATCAACAAGATTTACAGGATTTTAATTTTATAAATTTTTGATTTTCAAAAATTTATAAAATCATGTTAATCATGTGCATCCTGTCAGAAAGAAAATAACTGCCCATGTCAAAAGTCCAGTTTTTTTATTAGGCTTTATTCGGTTGTTGGTTGAGGGCACCACATATAAAACTATTTCAGAACAATGGTCTATTAAATACCGCTTTCCTCTTCGAGCATCACAGCCTTAAATTCTATTTCGTTCATTTTATTTGGCCACTACTTATACCATCTTCCGAAAAAAGTTTTTTTTAAAAACAACCTGTACTTTTGCCGCCCATAGAAAAGTGACGCGTGATGAGTATTCAGTGATTGGCGTTTATAGGCTGATCTCTGCTCACTACACGAATCGCTAATCACCGCCATGATAAAAAAGCTTTCCATCCGCAACTATGCCATCATCGAGGAACTCCAGATCAACTTCCCCGAAGGGCTGACCATTATCACAGGTGAAACAGGCGCGGGCAAGTCCATCTTACTGGGGGCACTTGGCCTCATCATGGGCGAGCGGGCTGACTCCAAATCACTATATGACGAATCGCAGAAATGCATTATTGAAGGTGTTTTTGAGGTGAATAAATATCGGCTGCAACCTTTTTTTGAGGAGAACGATTTGGATTATTCGCCAGAATGCCTGATCCGCAGGGAACTTTCCCCCACTGGAAAATCAAGGGCTTTTGTGAATGACACCCCTGTCCGGCTCGAAACGCTAAAAAAATTGACAGGCGCATTGATTGACCTGCACGAGCAGTTCGACACGCTCGACATCCACCGTGTATCCTTCCAACTCCGCATGATAGATGCACTGGCCAACAACAACGACCTGCTGCACGAGTACCAAAGCCATTATAAAAAATTCACCATAGATAAGCGGAAACGCCAACAACTCATCGAGCAGAACGAGCGCTCGTCCCAAGAGACCGACTTCCTTCAATTCCAATTGGCTGAATTCAATGAAGCGGCACTTGAAGCCAATGAACAAGAAAAACTCGAATCCGAACTCAACCAACTCACCAACGCCGAAGAAATCAAAACCAACCTATCCGCTGCCTTTCGTAACCTCACCGACGGCGAAGCACCACTCACTGGGCAGTTGCAGGAATTGGTTCGCCAGATAGCTGAAGTGAAAAAATTTCATCCAGATGTACCAGCCCTTCACCAGCGGCTGGAAAGTTTATTAGTGGAAATGGAAGACATCGCCGGAGAGTTCGAAAAAGTGGCTGAAGGCACCGAGTTTGACCCCGAGCGTATTTCCGTCATCCAAACCCGGCTCGACCAGATTTACCGCCTGCAACATAAGCACCGGGTCAAAACAGTGCAAGAACTCCTTGAAATACAGTCATCTATAGAAACCAAACTCTCCGACATCGGCGACCTCTCCGCCGAAATAGAAGCCCTCGAAAAAAGCATTGCTGCACAAGAAAAAAACCTCCACAGCATCGCCCGGCAGCTTTCAGAAAAGCGGAAAAAATCAGCTCCCGGTTTCACTAAAAAAGTCCTTTCCCAACTCCGCCAATTGGCCATGCCGCATACCCGTTTCGAGGTGGAATTCAAGGAACTCGGCCACCTCTCTCCTACTGGCACCGACGATGTAAGTTTCCTCTTTGCCGCTAACCCTGGCAGTCGTTTGCAACAAATCAAAGACGTGGCCTCTGGAGGTGAACTGAGCCGCTTGACATTGGTGACCAAATCGCTCGTAGCTTCTGCCATCCCGCTCCCCACCTTGATTTTTGATGAAATAGATACTGGCATTTCCGGCGATGTGTCGTTGAAAATGGGCAACATATTGCGTCAATTGTCCAACCATCATCAGGTCATCAACATCACCCACTCCCCACAAATTGCTTCGCAGGCCGACGCCCATTATTTTGTCTATAAAAAAGTGGATAGGCATAGCACCGTCACCAAAGTGAAACTCCTGAATGACGACGAACGGGTGCGCTCCATCGCCGTAATGTTGAGCCAAAACCCACCGAGCGAATCGGCCTTGCAGAATGCGAGAGAGTTGATGGGGTTGGCAGTATAGCACTCATTTTCGAAGTTTTTCCGTTATTTTTACAGAACATTATTTAGTCAAAAACAGAATCGTATGTCAACCGCAGAAATAAAAAATGACTTGCACCGCATGGTCGTAGAAACAGAAGACATCAACATCTTGCAAAAGATTAAAGCCATTTTTAACAGCCTTATCAAGGACGAATCAAGCGCAGACTGGTGGGACATCATCAGCGATCATGAAAAAGCATCTATCAAAAAGGGCCTGCAACAATTGAAAAATGGGGAACGCATCCCACACGCTGAAGTGCGTAAAGAGATCAATGAGCTTTTAAAAAAGCAATAGTTAAATTCAATAACGATGAACCAAATTTACTGGTCTGCAGAAGCAAAAGACACCTATGCTGCTATCCTAAACTACGTAATGAACAATTTCCCTTTAGATGTCGCCATTGAAATGGACGATAAAGTTGAAAGACTCATAAAGTCATTAGAAACCAACAGTCATTTATGTCCTCCTTCCTTGCAAATTCAGGGAATTCGTCGGTGTGTGATAACAAAGCAATTGTCCTTAGCTTATCGAACTGACGGAAATGAAATTGAATTAATCGCCTTTTTTGACAATAGAATGCAGCACCCTTTTTGAGAATATTTAATTTATCGCTATAAAGTTAAGCCAAAGCCAACGAGTTCGCATTGCCGAACACGAATGAGCAGGTAGGATTGCTGGTGAATATGTTACAGTTTTTTCTATTTTTGCGCCCACCTCTGACATCTATCAGGACTTAACTAACTAATTCTTCTTTAAGCCAAAATAAATGAACATCAAAATTGCTGACATCATGCACAAAAGCGTGGTGACTTCCGTACCTCATAAATCCCTTGGTCACATCAGGGACATCATGGCCAAAAACCACATCAGTTCCGTTCCCATCGTCAATTCAGATAACCAGCCCGTAGGTATCATCACCACCTCCGACCTTGCCAATGGGCACGACGACGGCACCCCTGTCAGCCACATCATGCCGGAACACGTTTACACCGTGCCGGCTTACAACGATGTCCATATCGCTGCCCGCATCATGCGCAACCACCACATCCACCATGTAGTCGTCACCCATGAACATGAAATTGTCGGGGTAGTCAGTTCATTTGATTTGCTGAAACTGGTGGAAGACCACCGCTTCGTGATGAAAAACCCGCCAACACCGTCAAAAAAAGGTAACAAGAGGGGATAATAGGAGGAAAGTGTGACTATCAATTATCTAACTGCAATCCATTTAAGATTTTATTTATAGCTGGTTTGAGTTGTGGGATACTTTTAAAAACTGTCTGTGTGACAATTTCCAAATCAACATTCAAGTAATCGTGGATCAGTACGTCCCTCATACCTGCCATGTCTCGCCAAGGCACATTTGGATTTGCTGTTCTAATAGAATCACTCAATCTTTTGGTTGCTTCTCCTATCACTTCTAATTGCCGAATGCATCCATCTTGGACAAGGTTGCTCGATTGAAAGGCCTCAACTGACATTTGTTGAGTATAATCTTCAATCTTTTCGATGCATTGAAAAATATGCTCAAGGTACAGAATGTCTTTATTGATCATGCTTGAGCTATTATTTGGAGATCTTGCAGAATTGCTTTTAGAAAAGCTGGGTGTAGGGAATTTCTTGTAACCAGATCTACTTTGCGGCCAAGGATTTCTGCCAATTCCCTTTTAATGCGGACAAATGTGAATATATCAATTGGATTTTTAAAAGAAATCAGAATATCAATATCACTGTCTGGCTTTTGCTCGTTTCTGGCAAAAGAACCAAAGAGGCCTATTTGCTCCACTGGATATTGCCGCAGATAAGCATTGATTATATTGATTGATTCTTCTTTGGTCATTCTCTATACATTTTCTATTGAAACAAAAATAGTAACAAAGGTTTGTTAGCAAAAATTGTAGCCCTTTTAAAAATGACATAAATTTAATCACCTTCTAAACAAACGCCATCGTAAATTCCTTTCCTCGGTCTCCTCCAAAAATTCAAACCCGTTTTTCTCCAACACCCGCTGCGATGCGACACCGTCTTTCAATGTATCGGCCATAACAGTCTGCACATCAGCATTTTGAAAGGCCCATTCCACCAGGCCATTGGTCGCTTCTGTCGCCAATCCACGCCCGGCATATCCTTCATCGACATAGTAGCCGATGAACAAATTTCCTTTCTCATCTGGCAGGCCTGAGAAACCAATACCTCCTACCAACCTGTTTTCCGCAGGAAGGATCATCACCCAATGGGCATACCATTCATAATGCTTCGGGTGCTGCTCCACTCCGGGCAGGCAAATCTTTTCAATGGCATCGGGCACCTCAGCCCAAAAGTCTGGCTCTACGGCCATTTTGACTGGGACAAGGCCGAGTTCTTTCGCCAGTGGGATAGAGCCATTGATATATAATTGGAGTTGGGATTTATTTAAAGCCAGTAGCTGTAGACGCTGCGTCTTGATCATTGTCATTTTTTGAAAATTTAAATTTTACTACCTCCCTTTTGTCATTCCCGACAGGGAATCTGTTCATGTAATAAGGACTGTCATAATGGCCATCCTCACTTGAACAGATCCTTTTCAGGATGACAAAAAGGGGGAACAAAAAAGGAGTATTGAAAAGTTGCTTCTTAGAAAAATAGGGAATACCTCATCAAAAAGGCAATTCCTTATTGATGGGCAATCCCGGCAGGACGCCGGAAGGAGATATATGATAAGTTAATTTTCAGCGGCAATATTTTCGGAAGCGAAAATAGAAAAAAAACCATGTTTTTATTTCAGATAAGGTTTTCTGTTTGTCCTATCTTCACACCAATTATCTTTTAACTATATGAGTTCAATTAAATGAAAATCACCTCGACCCTCACCATCCTAATTTTATTCATCTCGCTCTTCCCCAGTTGCGAAAAAGACCCCGAAATCATTACTGAAACCGTAACGGTCACCGACACCCTCGTCGTCACGCGAGTTGACACCTTTGTCGTTACCCAAGTGGATACGGTCATCCTCACCGTCACTGATACTGTTACCCTCACAGAATTCATGCAGGACACAGCCACCACATTTATCCTTGTGCGCCATGCCGAAACAGCAGGAGGCAACGACCCCGTCCTCAGTATGGTAGGCATGGAGCGAGCAGAGGAACTGACTCGCATCATGGGCAGCCTTTCACTGGATGCCATTTATTCTACCAATTTCAACCGCACCATGCAAACGGCCAGCCCTGTCGCTGCTGCTCAAGGTTTGAGCATACAAACTTATGGTGGTTTCGACCTCGACCCTTTGTCTGATGAAATATTGGAAAATTATCCGGCAGGAAAAATATTGGTGGTAGGGCATTCCAATACGAGACCTGATTTTCTCAATGTGCTGACGGGCACAAACGGCTTTTCCCAATTGCCAGAAATGGAATACGACAACCTTTTTATCATGACTGTTTTGGAGAAAGGGAGGGCAGAAGTGCTGCATTTGAAATATGGAGAGTAGGAAACCTGGTAAATACGTTCATATTCATATCCAAGAGGCCATCCATTCTTATTTATACATCGAACTCCCGTCCAAATACTCAAATACTCCATCCGGCACCAAGTATTGTACTGATTTTCCCTCCTTAATACACTTTCGGATGTATGTTGCAGAAATATCCAGTAGCGGCGATTCAAAATGGTGAACGTGTGGGTGCGCTCCCAACTCGCCCAAGTCAAAATGGGGCCGTTTGTACAAATAAATATGGTAGTCCCGTAGGATGAGTTTATAGTTTTTCCACTTGTGCAAGGTGGCTAAGTTGTCGCCGCCCATGATGAGGACAAATTCGTCTTCAGGGTGTTTTTCCTTTAAATAAGTCAATGTGTCAATAGTATAGGAAGGTTTGGGCAGGCCAAATTCGATACTGGAAGCGCGGAGCAACGGATTGTCACCAATGGCCAATTGGACGAAATGCAAACGGTCGTAATCTTTGGCGAGGGTGGCCTTAGGTTTCAATGGGTTCTGCGGGCTGACCACAATCCATACCCGGTCGAGGTCAGTATGGGTTGCCATATAATTGGCAATAATCATATGTCCCACATGCACCGGGTTGAACGAACCGAAAAAGAGGCCTATTTTCATGATATAAATGGTTGTATGGTTAAATGGCTAAATGGTTTTTAAACCAATTTTGATGGCATAAAAAAACCATTTAACCATCTAACCATTTAGCCATTCATCTTAAAATTTTCTACCTTGCCCGCCCAAATCGAACCGCAAGGTATTATTTTTCAAAAAATCCCACTTTATCAGTTTTGAGTACCAGAGTTTTTCCCAAAGGGATTCCTTCGGAAGAGATTTGAGTAAGTGCGTTCGTACTCAAAACTCAGCAAACCCAATAACTCAAAACTTACTAACTCAACAACTACTCAAAAATCACTTTATGTCAAAAATCAAAGCCGCCATAACTGGCATTCAGGGCTATGTACCGGATTTTATTCTTTCCAATAAAGACCTCGAAAAAATGGTTGCCACTAATGATGAGTGGATTAGAAGCCGAACAGGCATTCAAGAGCGACGTATTTTAAAAGAACCGGGAAAAGCGACTTCCGACATGGGGGTGGAAGCCGTCAAAGGGCTTTTGGAAAAAACAGGCACTTCGCCCGATGATATCGAACTGGTCATTTGTGCTACCGTGACCCCCGATATGCAGTTCCCGGATACGGCCAATTTAATTGCTTATAAAACGGGCATCAAAAACGCCTTTACCTATGATATCAATGCTGCCTGTTCTGGATTTTTATTTGCCCTCTCTACAGGTGCAAAATTCATAGAATCAGGCACTTATAAAAAAATCATCATCGTTGGGGCGGACATGATGTCCTCTATTATAGATTATACGGATCGCTCTACCTGCATCCTGTTTGGCGATGGGGCGGGTGCAGTTTTGCTTGAGCCAGCAGAAGAAGGACTGGGTATCTTCGATTCGATTTTAAAGAGCGACGCAGTGGGCATGCAATACCTCCACCAAAAAGCTGGTGGTTCGCTCAAGCCCGCCTCCCATGAGACAGTGGACGCCCGGGAGCATTACGTTTATCAGAATGGACGGCCTGTATTTAAAGCCGCCGTTTCGGGTATGGCAGATGTGGTGTTGAAAATAATGGAAAGGAATGGCCTCACTGCCGAAGATGTAGCTTGGGTCGTACCTCATCAGGCCAACCTGAGGATCATAGAAGCAGTATCCCGCATGGCTGATTTTCCCATGGAAAAAGTCATGGTAAACATCCAAAAATACGGCAACACCACTGCCGGCACCATTCCTCTCTGCCTTTGGGAATGGGAAAACCAGTTGAAAAAAGGGGACAACCTCATTCTGACCGCCTTTGGTGGAGGCTATACATGGGGAGCAACTTGGTTGAAATGGGCTTATTGAATGGTTCCATAGTTTCATGGTTTCAATGTTCCATTCCAAAAATCCATGAAACAATGAAACTATGAAACTATGGAACAATGACCGCCCTTTCTTACTTTTGCGCCGCTTTTGGCAAATCTTGCTAAAATGCTTGAAATTACCCATTCACTATCAATCATTTAGGGGTGTTTAGGAAAATTTCCTGAAGGTCATAGTTGAGATGATTTTAGAAAGTTTCACCTAAGAATTAAGGATCAGCAATTTTTTTTGAACGTTACCCGACCAGAAAATTTTAAATCCAATGGCAACTACTTCCGATATCCGCAACGGTATGTGTTTAGAATTCAATAACGACATTTGGTCAATAGTAGAATTCCAACACGTAAAACCAGGCAAAGGCGCTGCATTTGTAAGGACTAAATTAAAATCACTGACCAAGGGCAAAGTAGTTGATAACACTTTTTCTGCAGGCCATAAGATTGATGAGGTACGGGTAGAGCGGCGTCATTTTCAATTCCTGTACAAAGACGATATGGGCTACCATTTCATGAACATGGAAACCTATGATCAGATCACCTTGCAGGAATCCCTGATCGAGAACCCCAAATTCCTAAAAGGTGAGATGATGGTGGAAGTGCTGTATCATGCCGAAAAAGATGTCCCATTAAATATGGAAATGCCTGTATTGGCTGAATATGAAGTGACTTATACAGAGCCGGGTGTGAAAGGCGATACAGCAACCAATACTTTCAAGCCAGCTACCATAGATACAAACGTAGAAGTCCGGGTTCCCTTATTCATTAATACCGGAGATATTATCAAACTCAATCCCCGAACGGGTGAGTATCAAGGAAGGGCATAAAATCGGTATAACGGTGTACCGGTACATCGGTATAACGGCGACTTCGCCGATAAACCGATATACCGATATACCGTTACACTGTCAAAACGATAAAACATGACTTTTCAGGAAATCACAGAGTTGATCAAAACGATCAGCAAGTCAAAATTGGCTGAATTTAAATTAAAAGACGGTGATTTTGAACTGTCGATCAAAACCGAAAGTTACAAGGACACCAAATCGGCAAAGGTGGTCCAAGCCCCTATCCCAGTAGCTGCTGCTCCTATTACAGCAGCTGTTACTGCTCCAGCCGTTGCGCCCCCCCCCGTCTCCGCTGACCCCGTACCAGCACCACCCAAAGAAGCAACCCCTGTTTCTGAGGAGCCCTCAGCCGACACGAGCAAATATTTAGAAGTCAAATCTCCTATGGTCGGCACTTTTTACCGATCCAGCTCTCCAGAGAAACCTGCCTATGTAGAAGTCGGGCAGTCTATCAAAAAAGGCGATGTTGTGTGCATTATTGAAGCCATGAAGCTGTTCAATGAAATCGAAGCAGAAATAAGCGGTAAGATTGTTAAAGCCCTGGTGGACAATGCCAAACCCGTCGAATACGACCAAGTCCTCTTCCTTGTAGAACCGGAATAAAGAATGGTGAATGGTGAATGATGAATGGTGAATTGAAATTCATTCACCATTCACCATTCACCATTCACCATTAATCAACTATGTTCGAAAAAATACTCATAGCTAACCGTGGTGAAATAGCCCTCCGCATTATCCGTACCTGCCGGAAATGGGCATCAAGACAGTGGCCGTGTTTTCGACCGCAGATGCGGATAGCCTGCACGTCCGTTTTGCTGATGAGGCAGTCTGCATTGGACCGCCCCCCTCTACTGATTCCTATCTGAACATCCCTCGTCTCATGGCTGCCTGTGAAATTACAAATGCCGATGCCATCCACCCCGGCTATGGCTTTTTGGCTGAAAACGCTGATTTTGCTGAAATATGTACTGAATATGGCATCAAGTTTATTGGCCCCCAACCAGAGCATATCCGCAAAATGGGCGATAAGATCACTGCCAAAACCACTATGGTCGAAGCGGGCGTACCTGTCGTACCAGGATCGGACGGCCTCATCACTGACCCAGAGGAAGCAAAGGGCCTGGCCAAAGAAATTGGCTACCCTGTCATCCTGAAAGCAACAGCAGGTGGAGGGGGTAAAGGGATGCGGATCGTATGGAAAGAAGAGGAATTTGAAGATCAATGGAGCATGGCCCGCAACGAGGCCAAGGCTGCTTTTTCGAATGATGGCATTTATTTGGAAAAATTTGTGGAAGAACCCCGCCACATCGAAATCCAGATCGCTGGCGACCAGCAAGGGAATGTCTGCCACCTATCCGAAAGGGAATGCTCCATCCAAAGACGCCATCAGAAATTGGTAGAAGAAAGCCCCTCCCCTTTCATGACACCTGAACTCAGGGAAAAAATGGGCGAGGCTGCCATTCTCGCCGGTAAGTGCATCAATTATGAAGGCGTCGGAACGGTCGAATTTCTGGTTGACAAACACCGCAATTTTTATTTCATGGAAATGAATACCCGTATTCAGGTGGAACACACTGTTACGGAAGAAGTCATTGACCATGACCTCATCAAAGAACAAATCAAAATTGCTGCCGGCATCCCCATTTCTGGTGAAAACTACATACCCATTATGCATGCCATGGAATGCCGTATCAATGCGGAGGATGTGTATAAAGGTTTCCGCCCATCCCCCGGCCTGATCACTTCCTTGCACACTGCCAAAGGCCACGGCGTGCGGGTGGACACCCATGTGTACGCTGGCTACCAAATTTCCCCCTATTACGACTCCATGATTGCCAAACTCATCTGCCGGGCACAAACCCGAGAAGAGTGTATTGCAAAAATGGAGCGGGCGCTGGAAGAATTTATTGTGGAAGGCATAAAAACGACAATCCCATTTCACAAAAAATTGATGAAAGATCGGCAGTTCCGTTCTGGGGATTTCCATACTGGTTTTTTAAATACTTTTTCCATGGACGAAGAAGAGTAGAATGGTTTTCTGTTTTTATGTGCCTTTTTATTCAATTCTATTTCTGTATTACTCTTATTTCAAAAAATTGTAACTTTCCAGTTACAATGGACCACCTTACCCTTTACTTTAATACACAACCAAACAAATTATAATGATGAAAAATATAATCCTCTTGGCTACCCTGCTGTTCCCATTATTTTTGTCAGCTCAAAAAAGACCTGCTGTGGAGGTCACCGACAAAAAAGATGGCAGCACCATTTTCGTGAACGGAAAAAACAACTCTAAGACCGATCAAGAAGTCGAGCTAATACTCACCAGTAAAGGCTTTGGTTATGAATCGGAAAAAACCTTTACAAAAATAATTCTCGCCAAATCGAAAATGGAATTACTTGAACTTACACCTGAGGCTGGCGAAAAATGGTCTTACTCCTATAAAGTTAAATTTGGCACCCATCATAACAAAGCTGCTGCCATGCCCGATCCAAGATCGGGAAGTGAAAAGATTTCCATATTCACAGATTATGGTTGCAATAGGAGCGGCATCACAATGAATTATTTGAAAAACAAAAAAGTCAAGTTTAAAGAACACGATATCAGTAAAGGCAAAAAAAACAAAGAACTATTGAACCAACAATTATCTGCTCATGGGATTGAAAATGAGTCGCTGGTGACTCCAGTCATAGTGGTAGATGATAAAGTCTATGCAAATATTGAAAATCTATATTTATTTTTAGAAAAATTGGCGAGGGAGAAATAAACACAGGGATAACTTTACATATTTAGCTTTTATAACCATTTGCAAAAATTAATGTTTTTGGGTTCTAAATTATTTTACGTGGTTGAAATAAGATTTACAAATTTTTGAAATTTAGCAAATCAGCCAACCCTTTCTGCTCTCACATGATTTATTTTACTCCTAAGACTATGATTCTAAAACACTTCTTAATCCTCATTATTCCTTTATTTTTTTCCTGTTTTAATCTTTCAGCCCAAACTTTAAAAAAAGGATATTGGGTTGGAGGTATTACTTCTGGCATTCTTGGGAAATACGCAGCCGCCAATTATTTGGGAACAGAGGAAGACTACAAAATTAGTATATCACTTGCCCCTGAAATCGGTAAAATGGTTTCACAGAAAACTATGCTTGGAGCCCAACTTGGCTTTGGGTACGAAACAAATTTTTCTTCAGATGTTATATTATTAGGGATAACACCTTTTATTAGAAGTTATAATCAGCTAAACGAAAAATTATTCGTATTTCTTGAAATAAGTGCAGGGCCACTTATGGTGCATGCTACTCCAACCACCAATTATGGTGGATTGGCTTCAACGATCGCTGGAATGGATTACTTTATATTGAAAAATGCAACAATAGGAGCAAGATTTGGCCCTGCCTTGACTTATTATGACGAAAGGGTAAGTTTGGATTTAGGTTTAATTTTTGGGCTTTCTATCGTTTTACAAAAATGAATTCCTCATAGTCCCTATAGTTATTCCTATTTCAAAATCGCCCCACCAATACTACATTCCAAACATTTTCTATTATTACAATATTCATTTTTTAACTGCAACAAAGCCTGCGTCCGATAAGCAGAGTCGGCGTCCATGCCCAGTGCTTCCCAACCTTTAATAATAGTATTCTTTTCCGGTTTCAATTCTTCCAATAGCCGCAACGCTTTATCCTTATAATCTTCTTCCCTTATTTCGTTTCCATATAAAAATAAAAAAGGAACAATGGTATTAATGGTCAATAAATGGATGGCTTGTTTACCAAAAGATTTATTTCTTTTTTCCGATTCTTTTTCAAACGTATAATGAGTGAGCCAATAGCCGTCGAGTTTTACAGAAAATAATTCTTCAATTTCCTTTAATGTTTCCACTTCTAATATTTTCCTAAACAAATGCACCGAGCGGTGAATCAATTTTGCAAATTGAGCCAAACGGACAGTTGGGAAATTGCCAGGATGTAAACGGAGAAATTTCCACATGACCGAATTAATAGATGATAAATTAAATTTCTTTTTTAAAAAAGAATATTCTTTTTTTAATTCATTGGGATAAATATCGTCGAACTCTTTTTCCAGCATACCAGCCTGTCCAAATATCATGGCCTCTATTTGCAGTAAATTATCTTTATGTCGGGCCAATATATTTTGCGGCAGCGAACGAGCCATTAATTCAAACGGTTCAACATTTATTTTCAATCCAAAATTTCGGGCAGTAAACTGATAAAACGTTTCTTCCCAATCCATTTTATTTTTTAATAAAACCGATTTAATCGACTCTGTTTTTCTTTGCAGCCTTTCGACCAATAAACGATCGAGCCACAAGTTTTTCGTCATTTCTGGAATGGAGTTAAATTGGTGCTGGCAGGGGATCCAATACTCGTTGTGCAATATTTTTTGGTAATTACCAAGCAATTTGGTGGGCACCCGTTTTTTCATTTCGAGGCAAGGAATGCGGCTGCCGTCCTTTCGCAAAACGGGCAGGTCTTCTTCCATCACCACATGCAAAATAACATTATTATAGGCATCATCATATTGATGGTCATGGATAGACCATTCAGAGGATTTCAAATGCATTTCCACATTGCCCGCCCATTGTGTCCCATCAATGCGCAATCGGGCATTGGAGAAGTCAGGACCAGCATGGTTATTATGCTCGCCGGGGTGGATAATTTCGATTTTTTCACCAGTGGTGGAAAGGAGGTCGGTGTGGTCAAAACGCCGAAACCGCCACAGGAAGTGGAGGAAGTTTTCTTTCATAGTAGGGGGTGTTATGGTTCTGTAAATCAGCCAAATGTATGTAACTCAAATTGATTTTCCCATACTTAAGTACCTTGACACATATAATTATCAGTAAGGCAATCATTTGAGAGATTCCAACAACTCTTTTGCCTTTACATTCCAAGGCTCATAATTTTGTTTTGCAATTAATTCTAAAGCGACTTTGGCCTTATCTATATTATTGTTTTCAAGGTCAATGATGGCTAAGAAAAAATCAGCCTCTACCTTAAAAACGGGGATCGCATCGCTGTCTTTTACGACTTGAAGATGCCTAATCGCCTCCGGCCACTTTTTTAAATATTTTAAATAGATTTTTCCAGCTACTAAGCGCATCTCAAAATCTTCCTCTTCTGGTGTAAGGCCGGCAAAATATTTTTCAAAAAAGGGCAACGCTTTTACCTTTTCGTCCAAGTCCACCAAAGTTAGTGCAGAATCAAGTGCTGCATCTTCCTCATCCCCCAATGTTTGCAACCCATCTTCAAATTCAATATAATGTTCCCATGAAAGCGAAGGGCGATTATTGTGCGCAACGGGGGGTGAGGAAGTCGGCTTTTCTTCAGGAGGGTTTTGATCTTTTTTTATTTTAGTGGGCGCCTGATCTTTTTCAGGAATGGGTATAATTTTCTTTTGATCCTTAATTGTGTCATTGATGGGAGATGGCTGGACAGTATTTTTTGGATTAGGGGAAGCTTCCGTTTGTGGTTCTTTAAGAACATCTTTATTTAATAGAAAGAATAATCCTGATATTGCTATAATTGACAGGGCTACACCCCAAATGTATTTTCCAAAAGATTGTTTTCCCTTATTGTGTATTTCATTGAATTTTTGGAGCACCTCAATTTCTTTTTTGTTTTCTTGCAAAGATCTCAGATCTTTCATCCAATCAACTTCTCTGCTGAAGAGGGGATCTGTTTTTAACCTATGCTCAAAATCCGCTGTTTCATCCTGGGTTAGGACTCCTTTTAAAAACCTTTCTATTAATTCGTATTCATTTTCATCTAGTGGCTTCATGATTCATGCTTTTTTTGCAATGAGAACGCTTAATTCAATCGTTTTCAGGATCGGCCAACACCATAGCCCGTAAACGCTTAATATATTTAAATTTCTGCACCTTAGCGGAAGACTCATTGGAAAAACCCATGATTTCGGCAATTTCACGGTGCGATTTCCCTTCCATGTAATAAAGTTTTAGTGTTTGTTTTTCTTTTTGAGGAAGACGTTCGAGGTGTTTCCACAGCATTTGCAGGCGCTGTGCCGTTATTAAATCCTCTTCTTGAAGCGCAATTTGATTTTCAATGTCTTTATATTCTGGAATATTTGAAAAAGTAATCCCAGATTTGCCATTTTTTTTCAATGTTTTTAACCACAGTTTCCAACATATTGCGGAAAAAAATTTGGACAAGGGCACATTAAGCATGAAATCCACTTTTCGGCAATATTTCAACAAAACGATCAGACCTTCCTGAAAAACATCCCAGGCATCGTTTTCATGGCCGTTATTTTTCATTACATCCAACCTTATTTTCGGGAATAAATCCTTGTAGATAATTTCAGAAGCTTTCCTATCCTGTTTGCAAAACAATTTAAATAAGTCAAAATCTGGGTGCGGTGTTTTTTGCTTAACCATGCTGGTTCAATGTTGTAATGATTGTGTAGTTCAGGCAAATTTCAAACAGAATGAAGGGCACAGCATGCCTAAAATTCCATTAATGGGCGGTCAATCCTTGTACAGTTCTTCCCTTTTGTACTGTCATGTTTTAAAGACCAATACCAATGCAGGGATAAAATTAATTTATTTTTTCGGGTTACTTTTCATTCCGAGCAAGAATACAGTTATGGAACGTTCTTGAAACTGGTTATCAAAGCACAGCTTTTGGCCCTCTCGTGAATGCCCCGCACTAATAGACACTATATTAAATTAAAAAATCATTGGTCACAGACCTTAACCCCAAAGAATGTTATCACTATGAAATACAATGGCTTTCTGATGGCACTATTGGGCCACAGAAAGCCATTTTTTTTTGGGTTTGGCCTCAGATCATAGCACTGTTGTAGCTGTTCGGCACGGAGAGAGAAAGAAGAATCCCGAAGTGAATTCGGGATCATTTTTTCTTCTTTCTCTCTCCGGTGGGAAGGTTGTTTTTGAGAAAAATTGAAAGTTTTTCTCAAAAACAACCCTGCTGAAAAGCAACACAATATTTAACCATAAAAAATCATGACAATGAAAAAAAATGTAATCGTTCAATTAAAACCCAGCGAAGGACTGTCCAACAATTTTACGACCAGTATGGAAACGGGAAAAATGAGCCTGGCTTCAGAGGCTGTACCCAAGGTCAAATACCTCAGCTATGACCAAGCATTTCCTGCGGTTGCACTGCCACAAGGAGTTGAACTCGATCCTGATAAGATTCCTGATGACCAGGAGAAACAAAGGGAAAACCTTTATGATACCTCTACTGATTTTGAATTCAATACAGATCTGGATAAAAGCTCTTACATTGTAAGAGGCAGCATAGAAGAGGACAAATTGGATATGTTCATGGAAGAGTGCAGCAAGGAAAGCGCCATCATGAACGTATTTTCCGATCCTACCATTGAGTCAACCATCATATGCCCGGGAGATGGCCCCTTGGGCACTGATAAAACTGTTGAAAACCTGCTTCATGCCAGCTCGCTCAAGCAATGCGGACTCCATGGAGAAGGTGTCAGAGTGGCCATTGTTGACTCCGGGGTAAACATGCGATACCTCAACTCCAAGGGAAAGAACCCAGTGTTTGATGCAGCCAATAGCTGGAAACCGGCAAGTTCTACTGTCACGCTGGGCGATGCACCAGTTGACCACGGCACCATGGTCGCTTTTGATGTCTGCATTGCCGCACCGAAATGCACCATATTGGATATTGCCCTTCTGACCTCAAGCAGAGGAGGCGCTACAATTATGTCTGGTTTCCTTTCAGATGCCATCCTCGCCTACCGTCACCTTCTCAATGTCATCTCACGGCCAGTCAGGCCAGGGGAAAACCAGTCGCTGGTGGTCAACAACAGCTGGGGAATGTTCCACCCTTCTTGGGACTTCCCCGTTGGCCACCCAGGCAATTACAGCGATAACCCCAACCACCCTTTCAATATAATGGTCAGGATATTGGAAAGGGCAGGTGCAGATATTCTTTTTGCAGCGGGCAACTGCGGAAAAGATTGTCCCGACGATAGGTGCCAGAATGTCACCAATAGAACTATTTATGGCGCCAATTCTTCCCCCTACGTTACCACAGTTGCAGGGGTCGATACTACATCGAAAAGAGTTGGTTATTCATCCATTGGGCCTGGTCGCCTGAGCAGGGCCAAACCAGATGTATGCGGATATACGCATTTCGCAGGGTCTGGTGTTTATTCTGCTGATGGCGGCACATCGGCTGCTTGTCCAGTAGTGGCGGGCGTAATAGCTGCCATTCGAACCCGCAGGCCGTACCGCCCAGGTGTTGCACAAAACAGCCCTTCCGCTATTCGGAACTTGCTGCGTTCAACGGCCAGAGACCTCGCCCCTGTGGGTTTTGACTTCAGGCACGGCTATGGTTTGATAGACGTGAAGAAAATCATCAGCAAATTGAGGCTGATCTGCTTTAAACCCAGCAATATTTGTAAAAAATATCCGTGGCTTTGCAAGCATTATTTCTGTCGAAAATATCCTTGGTTATGTTACCGGAATATATGCCGGGTTTATCCGATTCTCTGCCGAAGGTGGCGTTTGACAGAAAACCCTCCCGAAGAAGTTGAATATGCCGATGAGTTTGAACAAAACGCCTTGATGGACACTTTTAATTATGACGCTGAAATTGATGACCCTCAGGAAATGGCGGAAGGAAATGCCATTTCTTCAGACATCGAACAGGCATTCGTGGCGGGTCTTATGATGGCCCAAGACTTTGTCGGTTCTGTTCCAGAAAAAGTCAAACCTGAAAAGCCTTGTTCTTGTCAAGATAAATAATAGTCTGGCCAAAAGGGCGACCCACTTTAGGTCGCCCTCCTTTTCCATATTCGTGATCATTAACATGGGGGATTTCCTATATACCATAGAAATAAAAAAAGAAAACCCGACCCTATCGGACATCGCTTCACTGTTGGGCATCAGCGAAGACATGATTTCCAAAGATTTTGGGGTGGTACCCCTTGAACCCGAAAAAGGTACTTATTGTATCTTGCTCAGCCAAAAAGCCTTTTCCTCCATAAAAGACAAAAATATCGGGACTGCTTATTCCAATCCTAAGATTGAACCATTTGGGTTGGAGGAAGAATAAAGAGCCTATAGTTTTTCCTACCAATCGTTTCCCCAATTATCATTAAATATTTTCTCGCTTTTTTTATTCCTATTTTTCAATTACATAAAATAATTCTTCTCATCAGGTTACTTTTTTAAAAAATTCAGGATATAGTACAAAACCATAAACCATCATTGATCCCAACATTAAGTCGATGAACTTTACGTCATACTCACTTCTGTTTGTATCGGTGATTTGATTGGATTGTTGTAGCCAATCCCATATACAGAATCAATGATTATTTACAACAATAACTATAAATGACATTTAGGAGGATGAGAATTACAATTATTTCGCTTTTGCTTTCAATCTTTTTTTCTCCCAGTATTTTTTGGGGGCAAACAATTACTATTGACCATAAAAATAAAACAGTTGAGTACAAGTCGAGTAAAGGGAAAACCAAAACAATAAAAGCAGAAAGCGAAATTTATGTAAAACCCGAATCCATTCAATTAATAGTGACGAATACTAATACTGCTTTCAACAATTATAAACTCTCTAAAGAAACGGTTGACGGCAAAGATTTCGAGGCACTTCAAACGTTCCTGACAGGACTTGGACCTTATCTGACTGATTTCCCAACGACGATGACCCTAAGTGGGATAGATCAACCAATAGATGATTTCAAAATGGCAAAGAAGGACGAAAGTGTCATAATAGGTAGTCTCAAATTAGTGGAAGCCAAACAACAAGACATCGCAGAACAGCTGAAAGAAATTAACAAATTAATTTTTAAAAAAAACGGCCTTATCAGCACCAAATTATTAATGACAAATTATTTAGATGATATAAGTGCCAATCCTGTCTGTGGTTCTCAAGGACTTAAATCAAAAGTCGAGAACAGATTTCATGGCACAAAAAAAGACAAGCTAATTGCCATAGACTCCCTAAAATTAAAATATGAAAGGCTTCACTTGTCGGTTATTGAATTGGCTGAACTCCTTTCACAATTGCCTTATGAACTTAATGACCAAGAGGCGTTTAGGAAATGGGAAGAAAATATCCAGCGTACAAAAAAAGAAGCGGAAAAAGCAATCGCAGGTTCAGAAAATGTCATTAATGCTGGCTATAAAATAGAGAACATTTATTCCAGCTTAGCCAATGCCAAAAATGAAAAAAACCTAAAAGAAATTGACCTAAAATATAAAAATGGGAAAAAAGTAGCCATAAATATTTCTCAAAAAACTGAGCCCAATTTATTACGCCATAATGAACTGAGCCCATTTGATATTAATTTTACTCTACAACCCCGTATCGGTATAAGGCCTATTGTAGGTCTCTCTTACTTATATTCAAAAGAGTCTTATTTCCCTGTATTCAGCACAGAAAGTGTTGGGGCAGATCAATTCAGAATTGTTGAATCCTCTTTTCAAAACTCAAGATATACTTATGGCCTAACGATGGGTTTCATTTCTGATTTACCAAAAATTAAAAAAGTAGAACTCGGACCAGAAATCCTTGTGAATCCCAGCGATGAAGTAAAAGCATTTGGAATCGGAGGGGGCATTGTTTTTTGGAAAGTACTCAAAATAAGTGCTGGTGCATTATGGACAAAGCATAAAGTTCTTGACGGCCAAAATGTTGATGACATAATAAGTTCAGAAGGTGCCTTGAGGACAAAAGAAACCTACAAGGATCCCAATTTATATATTGGCATATCGCTGGTCGGCTGGGCACCGTTTGTCAAATAATCAAGCTGCTTTTATTGTATTTCATTATCTCAAAAATTGCAGTAAAAGAAATTAGCTCCGAAAAGGAAGCCATTAAAATATTCAAACCAAATTGACAAAATTTAAAAACATGAAACCCACAGAAAGACTCATTAAAACTTGTTCAAAAACAGAAAAAAGATTCCGCAAAAGAGCTAAAACAAAAAAATACCCACTACTGGAACGAGTTGGTAAAAAAGAAAAATATGTCAACACCAAACAAGTCCTTGAACGGTTGAACTATCGTGGCATCCCAAGCAATGAACTGCTTTTTACAGATCGGATTTCAATTGAAAGGACGATAGGGACCAATGACCTGTTAAATATCAATTATTTGAAAAAAGGCATTGACGCCGCCCGACCAGTTGGGAGGATAACTTCCGTCACCGATGAAGGGCGGTTTTTCGGCACAGGTTTTCTGATAGGCACTAATATTTTCATTACCAACAACCACGTTATTGCCTCTAAAACTGAAGCCCGAAACAGCTATGTGGAATTCAATTATGAGGAAGATAAAAACGACCGACCCATCAATCCTATCACGTTTGATTTCGATCCCAATAAATTATTCATCACTTCGGTAAATTTGGATTTCACCATCCTTTATGTGAAAAACGCCTCCTATGATGGTGCCCACGATTTATCAGAATTTGGTTCATTAAAGTTAATTGAAAGGACAGGCAAATTGCAGGAAGGCGAGATGGTATCCATTATCCAGCACCCTAAAGGGCAGAGAAAGCAGGTGGCATTGAGGAACAATGAAGTGACGGATATATTCGACCAATTTATCCACTATGTCACTGATACCGAACCCGGATCTTCCGGTATCACCTGTGTTCAACAATGATTGGGTAGTGGTCGGCCTGCATCATTCCGGCATACCCGAACGAGATGGGAATGGGAATATCCTCAACAAGGATGGTGGCTTATTTCCCTGATACATCAGGGAGCAGAAGCCATCAATTGGATTGCCAATGAGGGAATCAGGGCAATCAGCATTATCAAACATTGTTGAATCTGAACTTTTCAGAAAACTCAAGATATACTTATTGCGCCATATTTTGGAATCGATGGCAGTTTCATCTGACCCAATCATTCCGCCAAATTTAGGCACAGATGAGGACTATTATAACGATACAGTAGAACTCGGTCCATTAAATCAGCTTATTACCGAAATCCCAGCGATGAAGCTAACAGAGAAGACCTATTTGGCCAATTGGAGGGGGCTGATATGTTCAACACACAACAATAAATTGCCATACAGTACCTTCAAAATAAGTGTACCCTGAAGTAGCATGTACATGAAGACGGAAAGCATCAGGAGTATCTATGACAGGCCAAAATGTTGGTATGACATAGAGCTAAGTCTCATGGATGAACGAGTAGACCTTGAAAGGAAAACAAAGTTGTTGGAAATTACTATGGGGCAAGAAAGGATGACATTTGAAAAGTATGCAAGTGGAATAGATGAAATTGAAAACTCGTTGCCATATAACTGTGAACACGTCGTCCCTCAATCCTGGTTCAACAAAAGAAACCCCATGAAAGGAGACTTGCACCACCTGTTTGCTTGTGAATCAAGGTGCAACAGTTTCAGGAGCAACATCCCTTATTATCGGCATTTTGCTGATTATGGGCTCAACCCAATTGGAGTGAAGTCGTTAGGGACAACTGTGGCAACCGGGAAGGTGATAAGTTCGAGCCCCAAGCCAACCGGGACGCAGTAGCAAGGGCGACTCTAGATTACATTGAAAGGAAAACAAGGTTGTTGGAAATTACATTATGATGAGGACAGACTGAAAACGCTCATCGAATGGCACAAATCAAACCCAGTGTCCATTTATGCGAACTGCACCGGAATTATAAAATATTCCAAATGCAAGGGAAACAGAAACCCACTAATAGATTATCCGGATATTGTGGAAAGAGTAGCATTCGAAATAGAGCTGTAAAAGAACTACCTAAAAGTTTTGGTAAAAAATCAAATAATAATAGAAAATCAATAATAATTCTAAGTTTTTCAGTTTATTGGCCCATAAACACCTAACACTAGAAATCATGGAAAAAACATCCACCACCCAAAATAAAAACCTTGCACGTTATGGCAGATCAAAAAGCAGCAAGGATGTCATTAATCCAATAGAAGTAAATGGTTTGAATGCTGTCGATATTGAAACATTGAAAAATAATGAAATATTAGTCAAACGATTTGCCAATACGCTGCCCGGAAACATCCACAAATCGCATGGGAGAAATCATGTCCGCATTCTATTTTGGAAGTTTTCAGGGAATAAAAAATTAAAAAAGAAAACGCTAAATTATATTGCCTCACTTGCTAAAAACAAGATTTTAACGAGTGCCTTACAGCAAAATATAGATAGTAAAACGAGAATAAATGGAAAGGAAAATCTATTTGTTGGATTATACTTAACCCCTGCGGGCTTAAAATATTTTGGATGGCCAACTGATAATAATGGCAGTTTAAAGGACTTGATATTCAGGGATGATTTTCCATCGGTTAAAAATAACCAATTCAAAAAAGAAATGCATGCCATACTCTATTTGGCTTATGGTAGTATAGACAGCGATAAAGATACACTCGATGGAATAGCAAGGAATTATGTAAAAAAATTCCGGAAAGAACTTAAGGCAATTCACGTACTTAATAAATCAGAAACTGGAATTCGAATCGTCAATCGGGAACAGCAAGCTATAGAAGCTTTTGGATATCCTGACGGGCTAAGTCAACCAGCTTTTTGCTTTGCCGACCTCTCTGGCAAAAGCATTGAAAAATGGAATCCTATCACCTCTTTAGAAGATGAGATATTGGTCAAAGAACCAATTACCAATAGTTATGGCAGCTACTTAGCCTTCCTGAAAATAGAGCAAAATGTAGCGGCATTTAGAAAAATGCAAAAACCCATTCACGACCACCTCACTGCCGATGGATCAGAGTTGACTTCAACAGTGGGAGAAATGGCCATAGGGCGAACCATCAAAGGACATTCACTGGCATCCGACGCAACAAAAGTAACCCGTCATATAACCAATGACTTCAATTACGATGACGACCCAAACGGCTTGAAATGCCCATTGCATGCCCATGCTCGCAAAGTAAACCCTAGGTCCGATTCTAAAGGTTCTTTGCCTATTGTCAGAAGAGGAATCCCTTATGGTTTCCGTTATAGTGAATACCCCAAAGGAACCAGCAACCTCCCATCAAACAAGGTCGGCTTATTGTTCATGTCCTTTCAATCTAATATGGATAATTTCATGAGCATCTGGGAAAAAGGAATAAAACCCGCAGATAGTGCTGACCCTATTATTGGTTATGCTGAACAGAAATTAAGCGAGGAGGATAAGAAAAAAAAATTTAAGCATAAATACCCAAAACTGAAAAACGGGGAGATTAAGTTGGCCTCAGCCAATGGATTTGGAGGATTTACCGAACTAAAAGGTGGACTACAATTATATGCACCGAGTATAGCATTTTTTGAGAGTTTGGATGCAGGCGATAAACCTGACAGCGATTTAATGAATGTTTAATGAATGTCCTTTTAAACAGAACAAACCCTATTTTCTATTCATAAAAATTTTATAAAATGTCTATATTTCATCCAATCAAAATTTTTGGCAACCCTGACGAATCATTTGCTCAAACTTTGATCCTTTACCATGCAGCCAAAACTTCTATTGATAGCCAAGCCCTTGCCTATCATTATACTAATAGAACCCATGGGGGAGGAGGCTCCCCACCAGACTTGAGTGGTTATGTAGAAGATTATACAAACATACCTGATGGCAAGGAATTGGCCTTTGAATTTTTTCTACCCGTCAATAAAGGCGACTCTTATTCTGTATGGGGAGAAATGGTTGATTGGGATGATCCAGGCAGAGTCGTTGGTGTCTTGTACAACGACTACGATAATCAAACAGGAAAACGTTCGAGAAAAGATTCCATATTTTTCAAAGCGGAGTATAAAGACAATGACCCAGTTCTGGAATCAAATGAGGTATTCCTAAAATTTAAAGATGCAAACATCAACCACGGATATTGCAGGATGCTATTTGTTGGATTCAAGAATGAGACAGAAACTGCTAAATTAAATGAAACGCTGGATACTGATTTAACAGGACGCGGAGAAAAAAGATATTTATTGAGAATAAGAACAAGGGTCGACTCGAACTACCCCAGAGGGGCAGTTCACTATCGAGAAGACAGCTTGCTACTCGTCATTAAAAAGAAATCAGTCTAGAGCAGCAATCAACTGGAAAACCATTTGTTCCCAATTTTGGTAAACAGGCTGTAGCCAGAGGGAAAACTTATGGATTCCTTATGGGTACAAAGCTTCTAAGTTCGAAGTGCAAATTCCATAATGGTTTTCCGATAAATAGTGTACAAAATATAAACTAACAAGTCCCCAAATAAGCTGAACTTAATGTGAATATCTATTATTTCAGTGATGGTATTTCTATGGAGACTTATCTGTATTTGCCTGTTATCAGTATTTTTTCAGGATGCTTTATTTCCTCAGAGTTGTGAAAAATTAAAAGGAGATATTGAAAAACTGTACAACAGTATTGACAGGCTTGCCCTTGAGAATCCCGATGATGGGATATTGGTCGCTAGGCAATTGGTTCAACTTGCCAGCCGCTGCCCTGAGCGTTTTGCATTTTATACGATCAGTGCCCTCAGGTTTTTGGCAGAAGCACAACCTTCCTTGGATAGCAGTGAGTTCTATATTTCAAAGGCTGAAAAATTCATCGATAAATATGGTCACTTCCTTAAAGGTGAACCATATTACACATCCTGCTTATCCATAAAATACAACCGCTGCCGCTATTTCAGCCATATGGGCGATTACGATCGAGCCCTGTTTTGTTTTGAAGAATTAAAAGACAGCTTTCCCGAAAATATATCCTCAGAATACCTCACTTCCCTGAAGTACCTGATTCCAAGTCAGCTTGGCGTTCAACAATATAGAAAGGGTAATTACCCAGAGGCATTACGATGGGCATATGAAGCCCTGGAAAAACTTGACACCGCTCATGATTATTACCTTTGGTATAAAGGAGTTACCCATTATTACTTGGGGAGAGCCTATATGAAAATAGGAGATCAAAGAAATGCTCATCGTGAATTTTATAATTCCATCCATACTTTTGAAGAAATAGCGCCTTCGATGCGCGAAAGAACAGATGATTATTTATTGGATACATTTCTCGGAATGTGCGATTTATTTACGGGAATGAACCAGCCGGATTCTGCCTTAATATTAATTGAAAAATCACTTAGCCTTAAATTAAAAGAAAAGTGGAACCTGCCATTTGTCTATCGTAATAAAGGTGAAATTCTGACCAAGATGGGAAAACATGAGCAGGCGCTTTTAGCGCTAAAAGAATCGCACCGATTAGCAAACCTTATACAGAAAGGAAAGCACGTTCGCAAAGGAATGATATTAAAAGCACTGGGAGATTTTTATTTATCCGAAAGGACTCCTTTAAAGGCTTTGGACTATTTCCAACAAGCCCTCTCTGAACTGGACGAAGAATTTTCACCGGATATTGAATTTGACAAAAATCCCAATATCACGCTTACACCAGCAAAAAGGGAAATGCTTGCAATCCTGTTATCTAAAGGAAAAGCACTTACTCTTCAATTTGAAATGGTCCCTGCTGATCTACACTTTCTTCAATGGTCACTCCAAACTTATACGGAGGCCCTGAATCTGATCCAGTTACTACGTTACGAATTTCAAGATGATGAATCCAAAGAACTTTTATCATCTCAATCCTTTCAGGTTTTTGAGAACGCCATTGAAAATGCCTTCACTTTATTTGAAAAAACCAACGACTCGACTTTTTTGGAAACGGCGTTTATTTTTTCTGAAAAAAGCAAATCCTTATCACTCCTCGAATCCATCAACGACATCAATGCCCAGAAGTTTGCTCATGTCCCTGACTCTTTGCTGAAACAAGAATTTGAACTACAACTCAAACTCGCCAATCTCGAAAGAAAAGCTACAGAAGCAATGACAATTGAAAAAAAGAAAACATTTAGAAGCCAGGCATTTATTAAAAGGCGAGAACTGGACAGTTTACGTAAAATTATGGAAAAAGAATACCCCAAATACCATGCGCTCAAATACCAACTTAAGACCATTGCATTTAAAGATGTAAAAAAACATCTTGACAACGATGAAACGTTTGTTGAATTCTTTTGGGGCGATCAGAATATCTTTTATTTTATTACCAATCAAAATCGTCTTTCAATCGGAAAATTACCTGACATAGACTCTCTTAGATTTGTAATTGAAGAATTTGCACTGCTTGTAGGAAATAGAAAAACTTTTGCAAGCATAAAAGGAATAACAAAATTTTCCAAGCTCTCACATGAGCTGTATAAAAAAATAATTGACCCCTTAGGTATAAATTCTACTAAAGCCATTATTGCGCCTGATGCTTGGCTGCACTTGATCCCATTTGATGCTCTGATTACTTTGGATACAACTACAGTAGAATACAGGAACTTTCCTTACTTAATACATCAATTACAATCAACAAGGGTTTTTTCCGCCTCAGTCATGAACCAACATTCAAGCCGTTCAACTAATGGATTAATTCCATCTGAAAAACTTCTGATGATTTACCCAAAAACATTTGGAGCTAAAATAGATGAAGGGCTATATAAATTATCGGATAAATACAAGAGCGATACGTTATTTTCAAAAATGGCCAACAAGAATGCTTTTTTTAGAAAAATAGAAAAAGCTTACGAAGCCATTGTTTTTTTTACTCATGCCCAGGCAGATGTGAATGAGCCTTTCATCGAATTGTATGAAAATGAAAAACTTTTTCTCCGAGACATTTATGCCAAGCCCATCAAAACCAACATGGTCGTATTAGCTGCCTGTGAAGCAGGTGTAGGAAAAATAAAAAGAGGGGAAGGCATCATGAGCCTCGCCAGGGGGTTTGCCTATAGTGGCGTACCATATGTGAACCTTACCCTTTGGCAGGTGAGGAGCGGTGTGACTTTAAAATTGACCGAACTATTTTTGGACTATTATGACACAGGAAAATATTCCCCTTCCGAAGCATTGCATCTTTCCAAATTAAAGCTATTAAATTCCCCTAATACAAAACTTGCCAATCCGTATTATTGGTCAGGGGTCGTTATGATGGGCAGATAAAAAATGTTGGATAAAGTAAACCGACCCTGCAACCAGTTACGCTATTCCTACACCCAAAACCCTTTTTGCACCATTTGTGCAAGCATTTGGAACAATAGGTAAAGTAGCGTACCACTATTAGCCCTAACTTGAGCCATTAATTTTAGCCTCTAAATATTTGTAAAACATGAACCCCTCCTTCAACACCCGATCCCTGGTGTCCCATGCCTATGGGCCATGCATTTTTTCCTGCTCCCAATCAGCACCTTCAGCCAGCCCAATACGGTTGATTTCCTATGAGGTATTTCCAACCATCCCGCCTTAGCTTTTCGGGCTGCAAAAACCTGCGGCCTAAGAAACCATCTGAAAACGAAACCCAACAGATAAGCACAGACTACTTTTTTTGAAAACAATCAACCACCTTTTTCACCTTCAAAATTTCAACCTTATGAAAAAAAGATTTTTACCCTTCGCACTGCTACTTTTTTTATTTAACACAGTATTTGGTCAAGTCTGGTCGCCAAAAGCAGAGGGCGTCCTGCCCAGCAACTACAATGTATCTGACATATCCATAGTCAGTGATCAAGTCATTTGGGCTACGGCCATTGATTACTCACAAGCAAATCCACCTGTGCCTCCTACTCACATCACCAAGTTGATGAAATCTACCGATGGCGGGAATACATGGGTGGTAAAGGACATTGAAGAAATCATGGGCAGGGTCAGTTGGGACATCCATGCCTTCAATGACACCACTGCAATTATTACAACCCAAAACCTGCAAAGTCCGGCAGGCAGAGGACTATGGCGAACGACCGATGGCGGGGGAAACTGGGCAGAATTACTGCCCGGAACTGCTGGAGGCGGAAAACTCCTCTTTTTTGATGACCAAGAAGGAATTTGCATCACTGCAAATTTAATGGAAAGGACTACAGATGGAGGGGAAAGCTGGACTCCCGTTCCTTCAGGGAATATACCTGCCTTTCAGTCTGGGGAATTTACACTCTTTTCAACTGCTGGAACAGCCCTTCCAGCCATTGGTAATATTTTGTGGCTTGGCACAAACCAAGGCCGGGTTTTCAAAAGCGAGGACCGGGGGCAGACCTGGAATGCAACCCCGATGGGCTTAGGTGGCAATTTCATTTATTCCATGGCTTTTGTGGATGAGAAAAATGGTATTGCACTGCATGCAACGGATTATCAACTTGCCAAAACTTCCGATGGTGGAGAGACTTGGGCCTCTCTTAGTTACGATTACGAATTCAACGAAGTGGCGGCCATACCTTGTTCCAACATTTTAATGGGCGTCTCTTGGGAGGATAACATCACTGCCATTTCAACCGATTTGGGGGAAACTTGGGAGTTGAAGGATAATTCCATATCAGCTTGGGCGCCGAAATTCAAATCCCCAAACCTTGGCTGGATGGCCGAAGGGGCTGAAACTGGCGCTAACGCGGCACTGTACAAATGGATTGGCGGCACTCTCGACGGCCGCACCTATGTCAACCAAGCTGCCACTGGCAACAACGACGGCACCTCTTGGGCCGATGCCTACATCGACCTGCAAGACGCCCTCGCCGCTTCCGAAGAAGGCAATGAAATCTGGGTAGCCGAAGGCACATACCTACCCGACACGGCTGGCGGCAGCCCCTCTTCCACTTTTTTGATTGATGAAAACCTGAAACTCTATGGTGGTTTTGCCGGGACGGAATGCAATCTCTCGGAAAGGGACATCCAAATGTACCCCACCATCCTTTCTGGTGACCTGAACGGGGATGATGTGCTGGATGATTTTGTGATGAACCGGGGGGATAATGTGATGACGGTAGTGACGATAACAGCCGATATTACGAATGAGACTTTGGTAGATGGGTTTACCATTAGGAACGGTCATGCGGATGGCGGTGGTATAAACGATTCCCAGACAACAGGGGGAGCTGTTTATTCCTTAGGGGGAGTTGTCATAGGAAATTGTTTTTTCTTACAAAATTATGCTATGAGTAGAGGCGGGGCGGTTCAGGTACAAAATCAATCAGCCCAGGGGTTTACCATTGAAAACTGCAGGTTCAAGAAAAACCAATCCACTAATTTAAATGGCGATGCCGTCGGTGGCGCCTTATATGCTACAGGAGTAGTTGGAGAAGGTATTACTATCCTGCAAACCACTTTTGACGACAATACTGCAGATTGGGGAAGTGGGGTCAATTTATTAAATTCCAATGGCTTTTTTGATGATGTGACTTTTATTAATAATGTGAACCCCCGACAAGGAGGGGCTTTAAGATTCACTTCCAATTTTGCCAACACGACATTGTCCGTCCTTAATTCCACTTTTGAAGGCAACTCGGCTGCCTTTGGTGGAGGGGCTTATACTATTGTACAAGGTGATGGGGTCGTTATTCAATTTATCAATACTACCTTTAAAGAAAATACAACAGCACCTGTTCTGGATGGATGGGGTTCAGGAGGCAGCGGCATTAGTTATTTTATCGACTCAAATGCTGAAAAGACCCATATAACCATTGATCAATGCGTATTCGAGAACAATACCACCGAAGGTAGTGGAGGGGGAGCAAGGATTGCTAACAATGGTGACTTTACGAACATTCAGGTCAACAATTGCAGTTTTGCGGGTAATGAAAGTATCTTCCATGGAGGGGGCTTCCATGTGAATGCAAATGAAACCTCCAACCAAACCAATATCGCTGTTGATAGCTGCTCGTTTTCAGAGAATACCGTCGAGATGTGGACGGGAAGTGGGTTCAGGGCTTTATTACTGGGGCAAAACGTTGACTTGACACTTTCCAATTCCTCATTTACACAGAATACAACTGGCTTGGCCGGGGCTGCTGCCATATATGGCTTTGAAGTAAACAGTAGTGGTCAGACCAAAGTGGACCAATGTGTATTCCAGAACAATTCTTCTGGGTACGATGCAGGGCTTAGTATTGGGAGCGGTACAAGGGCAGGCTTCTTTGAGCATACCATTACAAATTGTAATTTTCTCAACAATTCATCCACTTTTGATGCAGGGGGATTGGACACCTATTCAGAAGTGCCAACCAAATTTTTGGTTACTGATTGCCTGTTTGATGGAAATAGCGCCGGGGGGACGGCTGGCGGTTTTTACATTGCCAATACCCACCCAGATGTGGAATCTACCATTCGAAATTGCATCTGGCAAAACAATGAAAGCCCCAAAGGGGCTGCCATAGGAGGTCTTCCCTTTGTAGAAGAAATAGAAGATTTTGCCACTACGATGGAAGCTTCCTTCACCTTTGAAAATTGTCTGATTCACAATAACACCAGTGATACGGCAGCCATTGCACTCAAGCAAACAGGGAATGTTACTTTATTGAACTGCACTGTGGCCAATAATCAAGCAGGTGCTCTGGCTCTTGATTCACTTTCTGCGGTAACGCTACAGAATACTATTCTCCACAATCCAGGCTTTGTTGAATTTACTGACTTAACCGGAACTTCAACCACTTCATCGCTCGGTGGCAACCTTATCTCCGACGGTTCCCTTCAAACCTATGCCCTCACTTATGACCTGCAAAATGAGCCCGACCCTCTCTTTACTGGAATCGGTGATTTCCGCCTGCAAAATTCCAGCCCTGCCATTGACAAGGGCGTTGACCTTGGCAACCTGCCCGCCACCGACCTTGATGGAAATGACCGCAGGTATATGGATGGCTGCGTGGACATCGGGGCGTACGAAGCTCAGGTCATCGGTTCCGCCGATTGTGTGACTGATATTAGGGAGATGATGGTGATTGGATCGCTGGTGCTTTCGCCCAATCCTGCTACCGATTTCGTAAACATTGAATTGCCCGAAACTATTACCACACCAATTGAAATCAGCTTATTTGATACCCAAGGGAAGTTAATGAGGCAACAGTTTTTTACCAATGGCCAAACGCTCCAAGTAAGGCATTTGCCAAATGGTTTTTACTCACTGAAAGTGACGGACGGGGATCGGGTGTATGTGGGGAAATTCGTAAAACAATAGTTGTTTTAAGGCAAATGCATCAAAATAGATTCGGTAAAAATGGTTGGAAAACTCATCGGTTCATCGGTCATTTCACCCCCCTACCCCCCTCAAGGGCAGGGGGGTGAAATGACCGATGCTTTAGCCCTATAAAATTTTGATGCGTTTGCCCTATAGTTGTTTAAGCACCGCCTTTTGTATAAGGTGCTTTGTGCACTTTGCAAAAGGCTTTATTTTTTTACCATAAAAAAATCAACCTTATGAAACAGAGCTTTTTACCCTTCGCACTTTTCTTAATTTTACATTGCACTTCCACCTTGAATGCCCAATGGACAGGCACGAATGCCGACGTGCCCGCTTCTGGCCACAAAGTATGGGGCCTGGAAGTGGTGGGCGAAGACCTCATCTGGGGCCTGACCTACAACTACCAGACTTTTGTCAAACCCGAATATTCCCTCAAATCGTTGGATGGCGGAGCTTCGTGGACAGCGACACCAATAGATATCCCCGCCACCCAGTATGCCCTGCATATTTTTCCACTGGATGAAAATACTGCTTGGCTGGCTACAACGGACGAAGCTGACCCAATTTCAGGTAAAATATTTAAAACAACCGATGGCGGGCAAACTTGGGCAGAGCAAAGCACGGCCTTCACTGGTTTTAACGAGACCCCCGCAGGGGTCTTTTTTTGGAACCAGGATGAGGGAGTAGCTTTCGGGGCTTCAGGGTTGGCAAATTACAACGACCAGATTTCAGTGTACCGCACAGTGGATGGCGGAACGAACTGGACGAAAGTGGCCTCACCCGATTTCCCTGCACAATTGCCATACGAGGGCTTGTGGGTTTACTGCGACAATGGCTTTTTTGATGTTCAGGGTGACAACGTCTGGTTTGTGACCAATGGTCCCCGCATCTATCGTTCTACTGATCGGGGAATGACTTGGACGGCACATGATACAGGTCTGACCAACCCAAATGGTCTTGCGGGAATTGCTTTCAAAGATGCCTTGAACGGAATTGTGGTAGCCCGCAGCCCGAACGCCGCAGCCCGGACTTCGGACGGAGGGATCACATGGGCATCACTGTCTATTCCATCTACACCTCCTGCCGTTGATATTGTAAATGTTCCAGGTACAGATGGTACATATTTGCTGCACAATGCTACAGCAGACTGGGTGGGAAACTCTCCATCGACATTGGTCACTTACGATGACGGAACGACTTGGGGGACATTCTCCGATGGACCTAATTTTGATTGTATGGAGTTCAAGTCTCCAGTCCTCGGTTTTGGAGGAAGCGTAATTTCAAGCACCACCTCTGGGATTTACAAGTGGTCCGGGAACTCACTCAGGAAACCAATCTTCGTAAATGACGACGCTGCCGGAGCTAACAACGGCACTTCATGGGCCGATGCCTTTAACGACCTGCAGGACGCTCTTGCCATTGTCGAAGAGTACGACCAAATCTGGGTGGCTGAAGGTATTTACTTGCCTGATACGGCTGGGGGAAACTCCAATGCTACTTTCCTAATTGGCAATAACCTACACCTTTATGGCGGCTTCTTAGGTACAGAAGCCAGTTTGTTGGAACGAGGCGACCCTGCCGATCACCCCACCATCCTCTCCGGCGACTTGAACGGGGATGATGTGGACGATGATTTTGTGATGAACCGGGGGGATAATGTGATGACGGTGGTGACGATGACGGTAGGTGTGACGAATGAGACTTTGGTAGATGGGTTTACGATCAGTAATGGCCAAGCTGACGGGGGGCAAGACAACCAACAGCAAAAAGGAGCTGGCATTTATTCATTGGGTGCGCCTATTATCAATCATTGTCAATTTACCCAAAACTATGCTTTGCAGTCAGGTGGCGGATTGTTCTTTTCGGAGGCTAATAGCAATGGGGCGAAGGTTGAAAATTGCCGCTTTGAGAAAAACCAAGCAGATGACGATTTTGATGCTGGAGGTGGATTATATGCTGGGTCTGTTTCTGGGGAAGGGGTCACCATATATGAATGCGAATTTATGGAGAACGAAGGTGGACGGGGAAGTGGTTTGGCCTGTATTAACTCTAACCTGAAAGTGACGAATTCGCTATTTTCCGGAAATACAAATATCAGACAAGGGGGTGGCCTTTGGTTTTGGGGCGACAACCCTCCTGTCACACTGGACGTGGATAGTTGCACTTTTGAAAACAACCACTCCTCCTTTGGGGGCGGGCTGTATGCTTCTTTACGTTTATTGAGTGGTGTCAATGTTAATAACTCCACCTTCAATAATAACATGGTCACACTCAACAACTTGGGCTGGGGACAAAGCGGCGGGGGCGTATTTATCATTTGTGGTGGAACCAATAGTTCAAACGCCTTTGCAACCATTAAAAATACCCAGTTTATGGGTAACAGTTCTCCTACCAGCGCAGGTGGGGGAATAGGCATCAACGTTGGTTTAAATTCTACAAATGCCATCTTTGAATTGGACAGTTGTTCATTTTCAAATAATACGGCACATAGTGGAAGTGGCCTTGCAGCAGAGCTGCGTGGAAATGGGGTAAATTGGACATTGAAAAACTCCACGTTTAACAACAACAATACAACTGGCGATTTCGCCACTGCCTTGGTGTGGACTTTCACTGATGCCAATGCGGCAGCAGGTACGGCTGTAGTTGACAATTGCCTTTTTGAGAACAATACTTCCGTGACCACAGGTGGGCTGGATATTGGTAGTGGTCAAAACACAGGGCCGTTCAATTTTACAATTTCCAACAGTTCCTTTCTGAACAACCATGCTTCAAGGTATTGTGGCGGTCTGGACATCTGGGGCGATTCGGGTTCCAAACCAACTTTCAACTTGGAAAACTGCCTCATCGAAGGCAACACGGCAGATGAAAGAGGAGGCGGTTTTTGGATAGTCACCAGCAGCGAAGATTTCAAGGCGACCATGAACCGATGCCGCATCCTTGATAATGTAAGTCCCAAAGGTTCGGCCATATCTACTTTTAAAGACGCGCTAAATTCTTTTGCCTTTCCCGAAAATGCCCAATTTAATATAGAGAACAGTCTGATAAGTGGGAATTCAGGTAATGCAACCATCGAAGTAGATTCCTTTCCAAATTTTCAATTGCTCAACTGCACTGTGGTGGACAACCCTGAAGGCGGCATCCAACTCTCTGACCAAAGTGGTCTCACCCTGCAAAACACCATCCTCTACAACAATGGCCTGGCCGAATTCGAGGCACTGACCAACGACGTCACCGTCACCTCTCTCGGCGGAAACCTCATCGGTGACAACTCAATGATGGACTACGCACTGACCTACGACCAGCAAAATGCCGATCCACTCTTCGTCGGTATGGACGACTACCACCTTTCGGATACCAGCCCCGCCATCGACAAAGGCGTTGAACTCGGCAACCTTTCCGATTTTGATCTGGATGGAAACGACCGCAGGTACATGGACGGCTGCGTGGACATCGGGGCGTATGAGAACCAAACCGTCGTCTCCTCCGATTGTGTGACGGATAGCAGGGAAGTATTATCAAATGAAGCGCTCGTCCTTTCTCCCAACCCGACCACGGGTTACCTACATATTCAACTAAATGAAAACAAGCCCCTACCATTGCAAGCCAGCTTATTTGATGCCCACGGAAAGTTTGTTAGGTTGATCGCCCTGGGTTCTGTTGGGCGAGTGGATGTACATGACCTCTCCCCCGGCATGTATGTGCTGAAAGTGGTGGATGGGGAGCGGGTGTATATCGGGAAATTTGTGAAACAGTAATTTTTAAAAATCTAACAAAACCCAATTTGCCCCGGCCACTTGCTGGGGCAGATTGGGTTTAACGGTGTATCAAATGCTATTTTATTCCTCCCAGCAACCTGAATTAGCATTTCTGAATTGAGCTAAAAAATATGAGCCAGATGTAGCCTTAAAACCATCTTTTAATATTATCTTTTCCCCATAGAGTTTTACATTTGCAGTTGAAGTTAATGTATAATTTGTTGCCATTATATTCCTTGCAAACTCTACTACGGAACCATTTTTATTACCGGAGAGGTTAATCAAATTTTCTACTGGTATTTCATTGTATAATGAAGGATTAACAACTTCTAAATCAGGCATATAAGTAATTAAAATACGACGAGCAAAAGGGAGAATATTATCTTGCTCCCATTGGTTTCTGTTGGTCATTATTATAACGGCATCACTCAAATTGTTTGAAAAACATATAATTGTAGAAGATAAAAGATCATCACCATTATGAAAATATAATGGATCACGGTACTCATAACTATCGTCTACTCTTATCCCAAGAGAATATGGGTAACCAACAACTGTTGTTGTGGAATACGGTAACCCTTCAAGGGTGAACATGCCATCTCTCGTTTTCTCGTCTTGAAAAATAGAGCTCTGAATAAGACCTTTTGCAAATAAAGTTAAGTCCGTAACAGATGCAATAAACCCCCCACTTGGCAAATGCATTAGATTAACTCCAGTATTACCTCCTATTTTGGTAACACGACTTCCATCCTCATTATATCCTTTACTTTGATTTGGATACGGGTCTTTGGAAGCAAGCTCTGGTTGAAAAAGCGGCATATTGAGAGGTGCTACAATTTTTTGTTTAATATATTGTTCATATGGAATTCCAGAGGCTCGTTCTATTACAGCTCCGAGTAAATTGTATCCCCAATTTGAATAATTACCATCAGAACCACCAATGATACAATTGCTTATATGAATCAGTTTTTCATTTTTGAACAAGTTTACAGCTTTAATTGCATTAAAAGTTGGATTGTTGTCAACATAGTCAATATAGGTTTGAATTGGCATATTACCTTTTCGAATACAACTGTTATGTTGTAACAAATGAATTACTTTTATAGGCAAAGGGTTCTCTATTTTAAAAGGAAACTCTGGAACATAAGCTCTTATATTATCTTCATAATCTAACTCGTTTTCTTCAATGAGTTGCAAAGCTGCGACTGCTGTAACAGTTTTAGCTACTGAAGCTACTCTATACATTGTACATTCAGTTGCTCGTATTCCATCTTCTTTATTAGAAAACCCATAACCTTTCAAAAAGACTATTTCCCTATTTTTTATAAGCCCAACTGAAAACCCTACAAGACTATCTCTTTGTCTGGCAGTATCAGGATAAATTTCTAAATATGTATCTAAAAAACTATCTAATGTTTTGTTTGACTGTGTACTTAACCTGCTAAATTGTGCTGACACAGTAGAAATTGTAAAAATGATTAAGGCCAACAGAATTAATAAGGAATATTTCATTTGAAAATAGGTTTAATTGGTTAATGTTGGTTGCCTTTTATAGTCTCAATTTTTTTGACAAGTCGGTCATTTTCTTTTTTTAATTCAATAATATAAAGTGTGAGTTCTTCTATTTTTTGCAGCAAAATTGCATCCATTTGACCAAGGTTTACTCCTTTCTCTTTGACTTCTTGTTCAGAAGGTACATCAGGTAAGTGTTTATTATTTATGATGAATGTTTCTAACTCTTCAATTGGCATTAATCGATAATCATTGTCGAATACGAAGTCAGACCATCCTATAAGGGTTACTTCAACTTCTTTTGCTGTAATTCTACCATTAACTGCTAATTTAGATTGTGGGTCTTGAGTCCCTATTCCAATTTTTTCGTTCTTAATTGTAAAAATAGTTTTTGAAAATGAAGGGACAGACGGTATTTCTTTAATGTAATCAATATTAAGAGTTGAACCCCTCGCACGAAAATCCCAATGGTGCTGTTGGTCAATAAACATAGGGACATCATCTCCAATAACTCCTAATACAGGAGTATTTAGAACCAAATTAGATATTCGAAATTTAGTACCTCCTGGTAGCGAACGGTCTTCATTTGATGTAAATTGTTTATATAGAGATTTTCCATTAATAATCAAGTTGCCATTGCCTTCAATCGTTAGAGGTGTGTTTACAATGTTATTACTAATTTGAGATTTTAAATAATCAAGATTGAGCCTATTTTCAAATGCACGAATATCCCAGCTATAATTTGTATATTCAAATCCATTTTCAATAGTAATTTCTGGATTTAGGCTTGTTAGTCTAAGTTTAGCTCCTTGATGTGATCCACTAATAGAAAATGGAAGAATTTCAAGTGTGTCTAGGATATGAATTGATTGCAAAGGGTTTTCAGTTCCAATGCCTACTTTGCCATAGCGCCAAATATTTGTCTCCAAACCGGATTCACCATCCCAATGCTGACAGAATACTGAATTTATACTGGCTGATAAGGTTACAAGAAAAAGAGTGATGGTAATTGAGAAATTTTTCATTTTTATTGTTTTTCATTTTTATTGTTCTGGCTAACGGTACAAGTTTTTATTGAGAACCAAACATTTACTCATCGATAATTTAGGGATTGTGCTGAACGAATGTTTACCAGCACTATGCAGATACCGACCCTTCAAAAACACACCCAATCTTCTCCAACTTCAACTAGCTCTCATCACCCCGCAAATATCTCCCCATTCCCCCCAACCAATCTTTAACAAATGTTCCAACTCCTAACACAAATGTTCCAAATACATCAATCCACCACCTCGGCCCATTTCACCTCCTTCGGGCAGCAGTCAAAAACCTCCTTAAACTTCTTGGTAAAATAGCAGTGGTTTCGAAAACCCACCTCCAGCGCCACCTGATATATGGTCCATTCGGGATTTTCCAACAATAATTTTTTTGCTTTTTTCAACCGGAACAAACGCACATACTCAGTGGTGGACATGCCTGCCATATTTTTCAGTTTCTCGTGTAGCCGGGTCCGGCTCATGCCGATGGAGCGGAGTATTTTTTTTACATCCAGTTCGGGATCGGACAGGTTTCGTTCGAGGTGGGCATTTAATTGGTGAAGAAAAGGGCTCTTTTTAGGGAATTGGGTTTGGGCTTGCATGGTTAGGGGGGTGAATGGGTGAATTTTTTTTGTTTGTTCTGAAATTGATGGTTTTTAAAAACTACCTTTTTCTATGGTGTAAAATTAGCCCCGCACCCCGCCATGCCATTTGCACAAATGTTCCAAATGCTTGCACAAATGTTGCATTTTTGCCAGGGCCTATGCCTTTTTAGATAAAAAACGCATTACATTTGGCTTTGCCAAAAAAATCAAGAATGAAAACTTTTACCTCTACCAAAAACTTCATACCAGGTTTACTTGCAATCTGGCCAACTAAACCACATGAAAACTTGGTTCAAAAAAGTAACCTATTCTTCTTCAATATCCGCACCTGCCTTGAAAATTGGCGAGTTAATATTTATAATTGTTTTAGAATTCAACGATTCATTTTTACGGTATTATTCCATTTAATTATTGCTGGCGAATTAATTTCTCAGAGTCAATTTATTACTTTTTCTGAAAAAAGCTGGGGCTACAATCCAGTAAACAATGTGAATGCTGCGGTCAAAGATGAAAAAGGCTTTGTGTGGTTTGGTACTTCTGATGGATTGGTCCGATGGGACGGGTTACAGGCTAAAATATATAGGCATGACCCCAATGACAGTAATTCCATCAATACCAACAAAATATATACTGATAAAATATTTTGGAATAAAGAGGAACAAACCTTATGGATTCCAACCCCAAAAGCTTTGAATATTTTCGATCCTACAAAAGAAACCTTTACTATTTATACAGCTAACCCCGGCAATTCAAATTCATTGCAGGACAATGGAATAAGAACTATATGTCAAGATAGACAAGGGGAAATATGGCTTGGCACTTTGAATGGAATTGCAAAATTCACAGGAAACAAGAACAATCGAACTTTTGAGACCTATAAAAGTGGCATAGATGGCAAATTTAATTTTGGTTATATTTTAGATATTGTTCAGGACACCCATAATGACAGTATTCTTTGGATGGGAACCATGAACAAGGATTTAATAAATTTTAATAAATACAATTTTAAAGCAAAAAGATATTTTGACAACAACAAACCGATTTTGAATACGATCAGATTTGTCAACCCTCTTCCCAATGGTTTAATCGCCTTAGGAAATTGGTCAGATGGTAGGGTGATTTATGATGTTAAAAAGAACAAAATTTTCAAGGACTTGGATGCCAATCGTCCCCCAGCCCCTATTTTTAGGTATCAGAGCTTAAGACTAAGGCCAATTTCAGTGGATGAAAAATTAACATGGAAAAATTTTGAAAACAACCTGTATTTACTGAACCCACAAAAATTGGAATTTGAATTTGTAAAAACAACAAAGAGAGTTCGAAAAGACAATTCCCATTTTAGCGTACTCTTCATTGAAGAGGAAGAAAAACTCATCTGGCTCGGTACAGATAATGGTTTTCTAAAAGAAACGTTTGACTCTAATTTAATTGAGAATTATTTTTATAAAACCCCTCTTTCTAAACCCTATTTAAATTATTGCACACCGCAGGTAAAAGCGGTATTTACACCAGAAACGAATAAACTGTTGCTGCCAGTAGCAGACCAAAATGGTATTTATATTTTTGATATAGAGAATAAAAAACTTGATTTTATTTTTGATCCAGAATTTAACAATCCCAATTATGATATTATCCGAGACCTATTATGGAATAAAACATGGGAAGTACTGGTTTTAACCAATGCAGGATTAACGAAGTTAGATTTGAAGAAAAAGACCTTTAACTGGATTGACATTCGACCTAGTATAGGTTTGTCTAAAATACTAATAGACTCAAAAGGCGATTATTGGGCATTGATGAATAGAAAAGGATTATTTAAATTAGATCTATTAAATGAAAAGTTGGAATCAATTGATTTAGGGAATGAAGCAAAAGCAGGTAAATATTTTTTCAAATTTTTTTTTACAGATAAAAATGACAATATATGGATTGACTATGACTTGGATCAATATGGAGTTTATTTAAGGGGTAAGAACACTTTCCTGTTATTTAATGAAAGCACTAAAGAGCCTTTCCGTCCATCAAGTTTTGCAGAAGATAAAAATGGAATAATATGGGTTGGCAATCATTTTGAAAAAGGATCAGACATTGGTTTTATTGACCCTGATAAACCTGAACTGGGTATTCAGCATATACCTTGGCTGACCAATATTTTTTATGATCATGAGGTAAGGGATATTGAATGGGATGACTCAGGTAGACTTTGGGCTATAACAGGAAAAGGACTTGAAGTAATTGATTTTTCCAAAAAATCTTCCAAACTTTTTAATGAAACACATGGCCTCGTTCAATTTGATGATTTCATATTTCGCAATCCAGCTTATGAAGGGAAATTAAGTAAATTAAAGGAGGGAAAAATGGCCATTATTTACAAGGGTGGAATTGGATTGTTCCATACTGATAGTTTATTTAATTATAAAAATAATGAAAAAATACAACCTTATATTACATCTATTAAAATTGCTGGCACCCCCATCCAGTTAGATACTTCTCCAGTGTTTAAAAAACATTTAACCCTTGAGTTCGAACACAATGATATTTCTTTTGATTATTCTATAATTTGTCAAAATGGTAATGAGCCATATATTTTTTACCACCAGCTTTTAGGAACTGATAAAAACTGGATCAGGTCGGACAAACGGATTGCTTCCTATTCTAATTTACCCCCCGGTCAGTATTATTTTGACATAAAAGTAGAACGTGGTAAATATGAAGTTAGCGAACCATTTAGATTTTCCCTCACCATCCTCCCCCCTTGGTACCGCACCACCTGGGCATGGTGCCTCTGGACATTCCTAACCCTCGCCACCCTCTATGCCCTCTACCGCTTCCAGCTCACCCGCCAGCTCGCCCAGGCCGAGGCCCACCGCCTCAAAGAACTCGACGCCGTAAAAACCCGCCTCTACACCAACATCACCCACGAATTCCGCACGCCGCTTACCGTCATTCTGGGCATGAACGATCAGGTGAAAAACGACCCAAAAAACTGGTTGTTGGAAGGGTCAAAACTGATCCAGCGCAACGGCCAGCGGCTGCTCCACCTCGTCAACCAACTGCTCGACCTGACTAAGCTGGAATCGGGCAACATGCCGCTCCATTACACGCATGGCGATGTAGTGGCCTTTTTAAAATACCTCGCTGAATCGTTCCATTCCTTTGCCGATAGCAAGGACATCCGCCTGCATTTCCTCTCCGACATCCCCGAACAGTTGATGGATTACGACCCGGAGAAATTGCAACACATCATCTCCAACCTCTTGTCGAATGCCGTTAAGTTCACGCCCGTTGGGGGTGATATTTATTTGGGGGTAAAAAAAGAGGGGAAGGAGGAATTGGTAATGAGTGTTAGAGACACGGGATTGGGTATCAGCGAAAAAGACCTGCCCCACATCTTCGACCGGTTTTACCAAGGGGGCGGCTTTAGTGGTGCCAGCACTCCAAGTGCCAATACCACTTTCCAATCCGGTACGGGCATCGGCCTTGCGCTCTGTAAGGAATTGGTGAAATTGATGGGCGGGGTCATTTCGGCGGAAAGTACCGTGGGTGACGGCAGTAAGTTCACCATCAAACTGCCGATCAAACATGAAATGAAAGGTAAAATGGAAGGCGGGAAAACGCGGACAACCCTTGCCGTGGCTGACACCTTCCTGCCTGAAAAATCGGCTGCACCGGTCCTCGATGAAAATGTCATGGACAGCAAACGCCCCCTCGTGCTGCTGGTGGAGGACAACCCTGATGTCATCACCTACCTGCAATCGCTACTGTCCAGCCACTATGACCTCCTCACGGCGACCGACGGTCAGACGGGCATTGACCAAGCCATTGAGCAGATACCCGACCTCATTGTGAGCGATGTGATGATGCCCAAAAAGGACGGCTTCGAGGTCTGCGAAACGCTGAAATCGGACGAGCGGACGAGCCACATCCCCATCATTTTATTGACGGCCAAATCCGACCAGTCCTCAAAGATCGAGGGGCTGGCTTATGGCGCTGATGCCTATTTGGCGAAGCCATTTCACAAAGAGGAACTGCTGGTTCGGATAGAAAAACTGATCGCATCGAGGAGGAGGCTGCGGGAGCGTCTTTCCCAAAAAGGCGCTTTTGCAACAATCAGCCAAAACAAGCAGCCCACCCGTGATGAACTGTTTCTCCAAAAACTCATCGGCATCGTAGAGGCGCATTTGTCCGATGAAAATTTCGGCATGCCGGAGCTGTGCAAACAAGCGGCCATGAGCCGCACCCAATTATTCCGCAAACTGAAAGCGCTAACGGGGAAATCTGCCACCCGTTTTATCCGCAGCATTCGCTTGACAAAAGCCAGAGAGTTATTGGGAGCTACGGACTTGTCTGTTTCTGAAGTGGCTTATGAAACGGGCTTTAGTAACCCAGCTTATTTTTCGAAGGTTTTTCAGGAGGAGTTTGGTATGTCTCCCAGTACCCTGCGAAAATCATAGGTCGAATGAATGAAAAGAAAGGCTGAATTGATTAACGATTAAAAGATTATGGATTAACGATTTTTGATTTTTTTTTGGCACAAAGGCAGGATCAGGGACAGGAAGTTGGGGCTGAAAGTTAATCTATGTCGAAGCGGTTTTGATGTCGGAACTGACCGTTAAATCAAAAAGATTCCTCCAGGAAATGGCATAAAAAAGGCCGAAAAAATCAGGTCACCAAACCATTTTTTCGCCATGATAATGAAAATTCCAAGCATGCAATCGCACATACCTGTTATCACAGAGAAAAAAACTAAGCCAGTTGTTAAAGCACCTGCATTTTCGCCCAAACTACCAATTTAATCGGCCAAGCGGATGGGCAAAGTTTTGGACAAAAAGCTCAAAAATTCAACTGCCTATGACCGCTTGAAACGCTTTTTTCAATCCTGAAAAACCAGCAGGTGCCGGTGCGATTGTGTTCTGGCCAAATAGCTTTTGTCAAAGCCCCGGTTGTTACCAGCTTTTGGACCGAACCAATTGAAATACGGAAAAACACATATCAACCTGTTGGTGCGGCCTTTTGTACCGTGTTTTCATCCCCTTGGCCTGGGTTAATGGGGCACGTTCAAACAGCAGTTGCAGCATCGCTTCATTTATTGAACAGGTTAATCGAAAAATCGTTAATCCATAATCTTTTAATCGTTAATCAATTTAAACTCAATTATACCGCCGCGTCGTCTCCAAATAAGCCGCGTGCCCTGGCTTTTGCATAATGCCAAACAGCATCTCCTTCGCACGGAACAATTGCGCTTTCACGGTGCCGAGCGGGATAGCCAGTTCGTTGGCGATCTCCTCATAGCTCAACTCCTCATAGTAGCGCAACTCGATCATCAGGCAGGCGGTACTTATGGCTGAGGTGGCTGATCGACCTTTTCACCATTTGTAATTTCTGGTTGCGGATGACCTCTTCTTCCGGGTTGCGGGCAAAGGTGCGGATGGTGCCAGTGAAGTCCTTGTCGCCATTCGGTTCAAAGGGCTGGTCGATGCTGAGGAAATGCAGTCGCTTTTTGCGGATGTGATCAATGCAGTTGTTCACGGCAATTTTGAATAGCCAAGTCGAAAACGCAAAGTGCGGTGCATACGTAGAAAGCTTGTTGAACGCCTTACCGAATGCTTCTAAAGTGAGGTCTTCGGCATCGTCCGGGTTACGAACCATCTTGAGGAGGTGGTTATAAACCGAGGAACGATAGCGGTCCAACAGCATGGAAAAAGCCTTCTGGTCACCATCTATGGCGGCTTGCACCAAGATGTAGTCCTCGGAGGCTTTAGGAGAAAGGTTGTGGGTTGTGGTGGTGGCCTGACGTGACAAGCCAGTGGTGTGTTTCGTAAGTGTTAATTCCATCTCTGGGTGTTACTACTGTTCATGAGAATAGCCGGCGTGAACAGAACATAGTATAGTATCAGAAATGCATCGAGGGCTGGAACCCAAGGCCACAATTTTTGTTGTTGCAACCGTTTCAAAATGCCGCTACTGAAGGCCATCACTACACTCATCCTCACCGTATATCCCAATAGAGCAAATATTATGCTAAAGTTTAATATGACAATCAAAGCCCCCAAAAAATAGTGTAGATAATGACTCATAGCGAGTACAAAAAGTAGAATTCTATGCAGTAGTTTATAATGCTTTCCAGTTGATAAATGTCTCGTTTTCTGACGGAAATACCCCCTCCATGTCAGCTTGGGTTTTGAATAAACAAAAGTCGCTGGGTCAAGCTGAACAGTGGTATTACTTTTTGTGGCCACTTCATTTACGAACAAGTCGTCGTCGCCTGAAGCCAAGTGCCGATGCTTTTCCGACCTTTTTGCTTGTTGGAACAATTGCTTGCAGTAGGTCATGTTGCGCCCTACTCCCATGTAAGGGACGCCAGCTAGTGCAAAGGACAAATATTGCATGGCCGTATAAACGGCTTCAAAGCGGATGAATTTGTTCAAAAAGCCCGGCGCCTCTGAGTAAGGTGCAAAACCCAAAACGAGCTGGGTATCACCTTTTATCTTCGCTACCATCTTTCCGAGCCACTCATTGCTTTTCGGCACACAATCCGCATCTGTCAGTAAAAGAACTTCATGTTTCGCTTCCCAGATCCCTTTTGCCAGGGAAATTTTCTTTCCGGGACGGGGATCGTTACATTCAACAATCCTTAAATGTTTAAAGCGATGCTGCAAAGATGATAATATATTTAAACTTTCATCAGATGAATTGTGGGAGACGACCAAAACTTCATAGGAACGGTAGTTTTGATTTAGGATACGGTCGAGATGGGCCTGTAAATTTTGTGATTCGTTGTGCGCGCAGATGACTATGGAGACTGGTGGGAAGTCATCGGTCAAGGGATTTAGGTCTTTCTTTTTCTCCATTACGAAAAAAGAAGCATTTTGTTCTATTTCGGTTTTCTGTTCTCGTTCTCTGTAAAATACAAGCCGGGAAAAAAAGTACAGCCAGAAGAACAACTGCACGGCAGTAGCGGCGAGGAAGGTGTATAAGATGAGTTGCTCCATTGGTGGCTGATGAATTAAAAAATAGTCCCAGAGGGACTATTATGCTTTTCGCAAGGCATTTAAAATATCCTTTCTCAGTCCAGCCAATGCCTCTTTTTCTTCTGGGTGGTGTTTCACAAACTGGCGGTACTTCCAATTGGAGCGGAACAGTTTCCACTTTTCCAAAAACCATTCAGCTACCAATCCTGCTGGAACGATGCTCGCAAGGTAAACCCATTTCCACCAATTGCCTATTTCCAAAAAACCGGACAAACATTTACTTACTAACCAATATTGCAAAAAGAGGATCAGTGGATAAACGACCAATCCACCCAATATTTTAAAAGTCGGAAGCCAAGCAGCGTCAGCAGTCAATCTATCGCTTAATTTTTTGGTGAAAAAAGCAGGCAGAAAATGGATTAAAAAACCCAGTAAAAAGATGGGGAGTGCCAGCGCCATTAATATAAAAGGCGCTTTTTTATTGCCTTTTATGGAAATATCCAACACGCCAATGGCCATTAATTTTTGAAAATAAATATCCGCTTTTCCTTTTAAGGAATTATAAATATTGGTTTGACTGGAACGCCAAGACTGTATTTTTGATAAAACATTTTTTGATCGGTTAAATAACGAAATGCCTGTTAGTTCATTTTCATTTTGCAAAATGGTTTCTGCTTTTGCCAATAGTTGATCCTCCTCCCCATCAGCACAATTTATCAATAAGGTCTCCATATGTTCTTTTAACACCGCAGTTAATTTACGTGCTGTACCGATCTGGTCTTTTTCCCAATCTTCTTTAAGGTCCGCCACCTTAATCGGCTCGCCCATGATGGTCAACAGGCTGCTCCTAAATTCGCCGGGGTCTGAATAATTCAACCCGACAGGCAGGATGACCAGCCCAAGATCAAAACCATTTGCTTCCTCCGAGTTCAATGCAATGCGTGCCGGCCCCGTTTTTAATTTTTGCAAATGCCGTCCTGCGTGGCTCCCACCCTCTGGCGCCATGTACAGGCAGCCGCTATTGGTGAGGTGGTCGGTAGCCATTTTAAATGCTACTTTGTTGTTAAGGGGTTTGCCGCCCGTATCGGAGTAGCGCTCAATTTTAATGCAATAAAAAGTGCTAAAAAACCAATTGCCAAAAGGTGAGGCAAAAAGGCTGGCATTTGCCAGAAAATTCACCCGCCGCTTCATCAGCACAGCCGTATTCAATGGATCCATCAGCGTGCCGGGGTGGTTGGACACCAATATGCACGGGCCCTTATAATCCCGCATACGGCCATTTACCAAAACCCTTTTGGCATAATAAAACCAACGAACGGCCCAAACGAGGGCTTTAGCGGACTCATAAAAAAGGAAAAGAAATAGTTTCACTTAAAGGAAGTAAAAAATAAAATTGAATTAAGGGATTTGGAAAATTTTAATCCACCCAGTCCCGGAGGGACGGCATGTTATAGCGAGGGATGTGAATCCCTCGGAAACGTGCATCATTGCAATAGTTTCAAGGGATTCACATCCCTCGCTATAACATGCCGTCCCTCCGGGACTGGGTAGATTATTTTTTACCAATTTCCTAAATCGGGTGGTAAAAAGGAAGCCCAAGATCAGGTAGCAAAAAAGTCAAGGTCATGCTGCCCTACTTTTTCCTTTTTACCCGAATTTCCTGTTAAAGTTTTGTCAAGCGGAAAGATAGGTAGGTCAGGGGTTAATTATCAATTCCTATTTTTGCGAAAAACTTATTTCAATGAAATTCTTAAAATTCCTTTTATATATCGCACTCATCATCGGCGGTTTCTTTTTGGGCACTTCTTGGCAAAGTAAAATACCCCCACCGGACATTGCCCCACAGGTAGCTGCCGACGCCGAAGAAAACCCCAACAATACTGAAGAACCAGCAACCCACGACTTCAGTCGTAGGATACCTACCACCCCAGCCATGCCACCAGGTCTAAACGACGACGAAAAAGCCACTATCCGTCTGTTCGAGAATTCGGCACCTTCCGTAGCTTACATCACCACATCCCGCTTCCGCCAAGACTTCTGGAGCCGCAACGTCATGGAAATCCCACAGGGCAGCGGATCTGGTTTTGTGTGGGATACGGAGGGGCACATCATCACCAATTTCCATGTGATACAAGGCGCTGATCGGGCACAGGTCACCCTCGCAGACCAAACTACCTGGGATGCTGAACTTGTCGGCAAAGCCCCTGAAAAAGATTTAGCTGTTTTGAAAATATCGGCACCCCGCAAAGCGCTGCAACCCATCCCAGTCGGTACTTCTAACCGCCTGCTGGTTGGTCAGAACGTCTATGCCATCGGCAATCCGTTCGGTCTCGACCAGACGTTGACCACAGGCATCATCAGTGCCTTGGGCAGGGAAATACAATCTGTCAGCGGCATCCCCATCCGCGGGGCTATACAGACCGACGCCGCCATCAACCCCGGCAACTCAGGTGGGCCACTGCTCAATTCCTCCGGCCAATTGATCGGTGTGAATACAGCTATTTACAGCCCATCCGGCGCATCGGCAGGCATTGGTTTTTCCATCCCTGTGGATGAAGTGAAATGGGTCGTACCAGAACTGATCGCCCATGGCAGGATCATGCGCCCCTCCCTCGGCATTGACTTGGCGACTGACCAAACCACTGCCCGGCTCAATCTTACCGGTGCCCTCATACTCCATGTCCTAAAAGGCAGCGCCGCTGAAAAAGCGGGCCTCCAACCCACCTACCGCGACCGCGATGGCCGCATCCGCCTCGGTGATGCCATCGTAGCTATCAATGGCGACGAAGTAAAAAGTGGCAAAGACCTGATCCTTATTTTGGAAAAATATAAACCGGGGGATGTGGTGAAAGTGAAGGTGCTGCGGAACGACCGGGAAGAGGTGGTGGACTTGACGTTGGATGAGGCGAGGTGAGGTTGAATGTTGAGGTATTATGAGATTGGGGTATAAGACCAGAATGCCAATGTTCTGCAGACTTTTTGGAAAAAGCAACTTAGGAAAACCCCTTGTGGCAATTGCACAAAATCTATCATGCACGGAATAGTATCTTGACAATGTCATGTTACGATTTTCAAAATATAAATCCGTTTTCAGGCGTGAGAAGAAGAGGGGTTTCGGAGAGAGGTGTGTTTTTTTATTATTTTTTTGCAAAAAAATAATAAAAAAACACACCTCTCTCCACAGTTTTTCTTTTTCACATTCAAATATTTTAAACATGACTTTGTCAAGGTATAATTAACATCAAAAATAATTGACTTATGAAAAAACTTATCCCATTATTAATGTTATCCTTTATAGTGTTTGTTTTTTCCAATTTCAAAAAGTCAAATGATTTAATCAATATACCTCTTGAAACAAGCCAAAAGGTTGAAGAACAAATTCCCTTCCTGCCCGAATTTGAAGAATCCCTGCTCAAATCAAATGAAGAGAAAAAACCAATACTTCTCTATTTTTATGGCTGGGATTGCAAGAATGTGCTCGAATCTAATGAAATGGTATTTAATAATAAGCATGTAAAAAAATTGATTCACAGCAATTATATATTCTTGCCTTTAAATATCAGCGACAGAACGCCATTGGCCGGAGATGAAATATACCGATCCGAACAGTTCGATATTTTAATTAAAACTAAAGGCCATAGGAATGTGGACTTTGAAATATCAAAATTCGATAAAAATATGCAGCCATATTTTGTGACGCTAAACCAGAAAGGACAGACTCTAAGCTCTTCAGAGTATATGAATGACCCTGCCACAATAATTAATTTCTTAAAAAACGGGGTCAATATATTTAACCGCAATTGAACATTGGAACAAAAAATGAAACCAAATAAAACAATATTAATCAGGCATGGCGAATCAATCGGCAATGTCGACAGAAGTATATCCGCAACCATCCCCGGCTACAAAACTGAAATGGATAAAAAGCAATAGCATATTATGGATGCCGAATTTGACCGCAAACTTCAATTAGCTTCTGGGAAATTAAGGGCTTTAACTCATCCGTTAAGGCTAAAAATTTTAGAATTAATAGACCATCACGAAAAAATAAGTTTGGAAAAACTTTTTACATTGACAAAAATCGAGCAGAGCATTGCTTTCCAGCATTTAAGGGTTTTAAAGACAGCCAATATTGTTTCTTCGGAAAGAGATGGCCATTTTATTTATTATAAAATCAATTATCCCGAAATTTATAAAATCACAAAAGTGATAAATCAATTTCTTAATGATGAAACTTGACAATTTGCTCGGCTTAAAAAGACATACTGTCCAACTTGTTCCGCATGATAATTCATGGAAAGACTCTTTTCAAAAAACTAAAAAAGAATTATCCATTCTCATTGGGCAATTGGTTTTGGATATTCAGCATATTGGATCAACCTCTATAAAACACACTGTGGCAAAACCAATTTTGGACATTGCTATTGCAGTAAAAGACATAAATATCATTGGTGAAATAATTCCCATTTTAGAAAACAACAACTACGAATACAGAGGGGACAGTGGAAATGAAGGTGGCCACCTTTTTGTAAAATGCAGTGCGCCTGGTGTCAGGACACACCATATCCACGTCGTTGAGATAGATGACCCTCAATGGGCGAATTATATTAAATTCAGAAATAAATTAAGAGAAAACAAATCCTTGGCTATAGAATATTCCGAATTAAAAATAGAACTTGGACAGAAATATTTTAATAACAGAAGAGCATATACTAATTCGAAAAATACATTTATTGCCCGAGTGCTAAATGAGATAAAAAAAGCATCTGACAAAAGTTAACACAACTGATTTAATAATAATGAAAAAACCTAAAAAAATCATATTAATTAGACAAAGAATTTATTACCAAAGTAGTCAAGTATAAATCCTGACAATTTCATTTTACAGCTAAAGAATAATTCTTCTCCACAATAACATTTGCCAATTCTTTATGTGGCAAGATAGTAGCGTGCTCAATGGCTAACACACGTTCTACGAAAGGGTCATAGGCTTCTCTATTTCGTTTTGCTCTTTTTTCCAAAGTCTCTTTGTAAGTTCGCTCCATGAAAATCTTATAATCCAAAGACGCTAGAAGGAAGGCATAAACGCCTTCAACGATCAATACAGATTTATCCTTGATACATACTTGATGTTCGAGAAAAATATTTTTTTTGTAATTCACAACTGGGACTATTATTTTTTCTTTATGCGATTTAAATTGCTCGATATGTGATTGTAGCAATTCAATTTGCACTTCATTTGCTCCCACCCAACTTATATCCGATTTTCTTTTTTCATGGTTGTCTTTTGGTGGCAATTTATAATAGCTGTCCTGATGTAAAATAATGGAAGGGATATTCCTTTTTTCTAATTCTATTTGCAAACATTTAGCTGTAACAGATTTGCCACTTCCTGATTCTCCACATATACCAATCACCAATTTATCTTTTTTGAGCAAGCATGATTTTTCCAGTGCTTCAATTATTTCAGAGGACAAGGAAAAATATTCTTTCTTCAAATGGATCGGCTCATTTATCAATGATGTAGTTATTGGTTTTAATTTAGAAAAATCAAAAGAGTCTTTGGCGAGTGAAAGCAATGCAATGCCCGTGGCTGTATAGCATAATTTTTTTGTGCCATTGGGAATTAGTTCATCTGCTGATATGTATTCTTCAAAATCAAACTGCTCCAAATTTTCGAGATAATTAAAAGCAGTTTCCAACAATTGATTTAGAGCATCCTCTTTTTCCCAAAGTGAAAGTGCAACCGACAACCACCCCAGCCAAATCCACCAAACACCTCCATTGTGATAATGGTGCGGTTTATTTTTAAAATCAAAAAGATGGTAATTTCTTAAAGTTTCCCATTCTGTATCGCCATCTTTTATTACAGGATAAAAAGCAGGAGGTAAATTATTTTTTTCAATAAAATTTTTAAAAACCCAATCCAATGTTTGCTCAAAAAACAAATTTTCTTTTTCGAGAACAATCCCAGCTATCGCATGTGCCGCCAAATCGAATTTTTTAAATATACCTCCCGGATAAAAACTGGAATTATAGAATTGACTGTTTTCTGTTTTATAATATTTCTCCAGACAATTAATAATGGCAGTTGATTTCTCCTTCCAATTATTGTTTTTATAAATCGGGGCGAGTAAAGAAAGCCCCCATGCCCTCAATATTTGGTCGTATAAAATGTAACCCTCGTAAATATATTCGTCTGCCCAATTCCCTCCTTTGGGGATATAAATTAAATGCTTGTCATTATATTCCAAGGCATTTAATAATTTTATGGTCTTCTCCACACTTTCCTGAAATTCCTCTTTTTTTAAAACACCTTCTTTTAATAATATTCCAACGCCAATTAAATACCAAGTGCAAGAATCAATTTTTGGGCTTAAAGTGCCAAAACTCACGTTTTCAATTTTTCCGTTTTCGACCGTAAAATTTGAAGCAATTTGGCCTTGCTTGCCCTGTAATTGCTTTAAATGAATTAATGTATATTTGAACCCTTCAATTATTGTTTTATCTCTCAGCAATACACCTGCGATTCCAGCCATCACAGCGTCCCGTGTAAAAATGGCCCCATAGTTATCCAGATTTGTTAAAGAGGCTTTAATGCCCCATGGAGTGCATGCTTCCCTCAATAGATTTCTTGATTTTTCTAACCAATCCATGATTTTAAATAGGTTTTGCTTTACGCCGTTGAAGCAAATCTTGCTCGACTTTGTTCATCATTTTCCCATCCAATTTATAGAAAATCATCAAGGTCGCTGCAAGCAGAAAAAAAATAGCTGGAGCAATATTCCACATCACGCTGATGCCCTCCAAAGCCTCGTCTGTCTGGGGCTTGTCTTTGACGAAGCCATACCAACCTAATATATAACCTGGGATAGCACTTCCCACAGCCGACCCGAATTTTAGCGAAAACATAGAGGCTGAGACTGTCAGGCCTGCACTATTATGGCCTGACATCCACTCGCCATATTCCGCACAATCTGTGTACATGGAAAATAACAGGGTAATGATAACTCCAAATGCAAAAATGCCAGTAGTATAAAGGAGGAGGGTCGTTATATATTGATCTGTAGGGACAAAATCGGTGGCGAATATTGACCCAGCAAACAACAGGTTCATAAAGATCATCAGGCTGCGTTTGTCAAATAATTTCAACAAGGATGGCGTGATCAACGCACCAAATAATTGACCAACAAAACCACAGGTGATGATGAGCGAGGTGTGATCCATCCACCACAACACTTTCTCATCCCCAAACAGCATATTGTATTTTGTAAAAAAGGCAGTAGAAGAAATCCTTGCTACCAAACCGACTACGATCAAAATGCTGGATACCGCCAAAATGATCCATGAAACGTTTTTCCGCAACACGTTCATATCTTCTTTAACGCTGGTATTGTGTTTTTCGGGTTTGATGCGTTCTCTAGTAGAAGCAAAAGTGAAAAAGAAAAGGATCAATGATAAAATTGCAAAGAGCATAATGGTCAGGCGAAAGCCAAGCACTTCGTCCCCGCCGCCAAAGAAATCAACCAGTGGCTTGGCGGAAGCCCCAACGATCAGCGTACCCAAGGAAGCAAAAATGAACCTAAATTGTGTCGCTTTGGTCCGCTCCTCCGATACTGGAGAGATGACCGCCAGCAAAGCAGAATATGGGACATTGATCGCCGTATAGACCATCATGATCAGCGAATAAGACACATAAGCGAATATCAATTTGCCAGTTTGGGAGAAATCTGGCCCCAAGAACAAAAGATACCCCAACAAGGCATACGGAATGGCCATCCAAATTAAATATGGCCGGTACTTCCCCCATTTGGTTTCCGTCCTATCCGCAATCAGTCCCATAGCCGGATCACTGACTGCATCAATGATCTTAGTAGCCAGAAACATGGTAGCAGCCCCCGTGGGCGAAATACCCCAAACATCCACATAATAATAAAGTAAAAAGATGTTGAAGAACCCCATATAGAAGTTCGACGCCATATCTCCGACCCCATATCCAACCTTTTCGAGAAACGACAAAGGGGCTGTGTTTGATTTATTTCGCATGATTCAAATCGTTTATGGCTTGTTGTTTATGGGGAGCTACTGAATTCCAAAAAACCGAAATTCATGATTCTTATTTGCCAAAAACTTAGTTTCTTTTTGTGAACGGCACTTTTTAATTTAACCCAAGTTGCATGGTAGCGCTATTTCACCCCCCTACCCCCCTCAAGGGGGGACAAGACACTGCTAAAAGGCAAAATCCTGCTTTCAGGCAAAGGCGATGTCCCCCCTTGAGGGGGGCAGGGGGGTGAAATTCACGAATTTGAAACATGCCGCACAACTTAGGTTAATTTATAAAAAAAGGAAGGGGGAAAGCCCCCTTTCCTTCTTAATCAGGTAACTAATGTACCTTTAATACTCTCACTAATTTATGAAACTTCTTAAAAGGAATATCTAACTGTACCAGAGACCGATCTTCCAGTAATAGACCTGGCACGAAGATAATTAACCTGTCCTTCGGTAATGTTGCCTTCTTCCGATTCTGTAATACCAATCGTATCCAGCAGGTTGTTAGCATTTAAAGAAAGTGTTAATCCTTTTGCAAGACTAACATTTACAAAACCATTAACGATGGCATAACCTGGCATAACTAACTCATTTGCATCTTGTGCAAATGCATCAGTTTGGCCAATAATACTCAACCCAATTGAGTGGTTTCCAAAGGAGTAGGAAGGGATAACATTATACATCAGGTCAGGTTGTCTTCTTGGTGTGTTTCCATCATTATCTCCCGAAGTGATTTCTGCCTTGGTATAAGTCAATGCACCTCTCACATCAAAGTCTCCAAAATCAAAAGCACCTTCTACCTCCAATCCAAATGCAGTATAATCGTTTTCTATTACGGTTTGAGTAGTTGCTTCAAAACCACCTTCTTCCGTAGTACCAGCATAAAAGGCAGTAACGAAAAGACCACCTGTTTTAAACTTTTGTTTCCATCCCAATTCTCCCTGGGCAATAATATCTTTTGGATTACCTACAAACAATGTGGAAGTGCCTGGGTTAAGGATTCTATCTGCTTTGGCAGAACCACCTTGGCTAAACCTTCCAAAAATAGCTTGGTTGCTATTCAGCTTGTAATTTGCACCAATGGAAAATGAAGCATAGTCATAATCATATTGTACCGCAGCTTTTTGAGCATTATTGATTACAGAAACACTCTGTTCGATTTGTGAAATAACACCGTCATTATTAACATCAACTTGACCTTGTACTCCGCTTGAACCAGTGCCGTTTACTGTACCAAAATCCCATCTGAGGCTTGCATCAATATTGAGGTTGTCGTTTAGCTCTATGGCAACTTGAGCATAAGGAGCTGAGATATCGTATTTAGTATCGTACACCCTTTGGCAGCAATTCCCCCAAACAGGCACACCATAAGCAAATTTTCCATTCTCCGACAACATCGTTCCATCGGCATTCGTAATATCAATTAGCCTAGCATCCTCCCCTTTAATTTCCATGAAGTAAGAATTCCAAAGCCAAGCCATGTTAATATTTTGCTGACCCTTAAAATACCCTGCGCTTACGGTTACATTGTCAAAAGTTTTAGAAACTTTAGTATCGCTAAATAAAGTGTTGAAATTTTTCAACTCCGTATCAAACATGTGGATTACTTGTGCCAAATTCCCAGTAAAAGGCTTTCCATCATCTGCATAGGTCAAAGATGCGCCTGCCAAACCTGTCGTATCTCCTACTGCCCCTGCTATTACTCCTAACATATCATTGGTCGTACCTGCTGCCGAAGGAAACGGTGCTACAAATCGTCCAGCGTTATCAGCAAATCGGGAACGACTTTCTACACTCCAGCCATTACCTAAATCGAAAGAAAACTCTGCTCCAATTGCATTAGTCAATGAACGCATTCCATCAGTTACATCTGCATCTCTGCGCTCGCCTTCAGCACCAATACCGAAATTTGATTGAAGAAATACACTATGAGGAGTTCCTTGAGTTGCGCTAAAGCCATCTATTGATTCCCATGTAGGGTCAGCATTTGTACCTGATACTGCTACTGGCATAGGCATATATGCAGTAGTTCTGTCATTCAAGTGTTTTAGGTAAACACGAGCATATCCTTTTTTGAAACGTTTAGTCAAGTTTGCTTTAATTTGTCCTCCGTTGTTTCCGGTATAACCAGTAGTTCTTGGGCCTTCTCCTGTACGGAAAAAACCACCAACATGGAAATTCAGTCCATCAGCAATGGGCGCACCATATTCAAAATCAGACCTAAAAGAGTTGTAATCCAAACCGAAAGTGGTCGCAACACTTCCACCTTCTACTCCTCCATTTTTACTGATAAAGTTGATAATACCTGCTGGAGAATTACTAGCAAGCGTTGAAGCTGAACCTCCCCTGATCGCTTCGATTCGGCCAATAGTTTGATCTGCCCGCAGAAAAATATCGGAAGTAGCAAAGGCAATGTCGCCAAAGAGGAAAACCGGAAGTCCATCTTCCTGCAATTGGAGGTACTTCGAGCCACCCGCTGAAATCGGTACACCCCGAACAGTGATGTTGGTGTTTCCATCTCCACCCGATGCCTCAGAACGGATGCCGGGAATTGTACGGAATATCTCAGCTGTGGTGCGGGGAGAAGATTGGAGAATGCCTTCTGGTTTTAAAGTAGTGATGGAGACACTCGATTCTAGTTTAGATTTAGAGTTCACCACACCCGTTACCACTATCTCGTCCAAACCCAAAGCATCCATGGAAAGTGTAAAATCCACTTGGCCAGAACCTTCAATGGTTCTCTGAAGATTTGAAAAGCCAGTATAAGAAACGGTTACGGTGAAAGGCGCAGCTCGGTCAACCCGAAGCTCATACGTGCCATCAATATCGGTAACTGCCCCAACCCCAGATAATTCATCGACAGAAATGGTTGCCCCGATCAAAGTTTCTCCTTGGTCACTTGTCACCGTGCCAGAAATGGACGTGGTTTGTGCATCTATCGTAGAAGCCAAAGAAAAAGCAAGCCACATCAAAATAGGAAGTACAAAATTTTTCATATTGTTGTATTTGTAGATTTAAGTTTCAAAATAAATTTGATGCAATGCTAAAATCTTTTTGTGATGCAACGAAATGGGAAAAAACCGCAACCGTTTGCGGGATAGATTGCTGTTGGTAAATTTTTAAAATTTCTTAATTTTTTATGGATGAAAAGAGTAACAATCAAAGATTTAGCGAAAATGTTGAGCCTCTCCACCTCAACCGTTTCAAGGGCATTGTCCGACCATCCTGATATAAGTGATGCCACCAAAAATAGGGTCAAGGCAGCAGCAGAAGAGTTCAATTATACAACTAACGTACACGCCCGTTTTTTCAGGGAACAAGACTCAGGTTTGATTGCCCTGATTTTGCCGGAGATAAATATGTTCTTCACCCCCAATTTGATTAAGGGTATTAACAAAACTATTGATGCTTCAAAATATTCCCTGATTATATTCCTAACCAATGACAGCTATAAAAAAGAGAAGGAAATTATAAAGCAATGTTTGAGCTGGGCGGTAGCAGGTGTACTTATTTCTTTGTCCAAAGACACCTATAACCTAAATCACCTGGAACCACTCATCAAAGCCAACATTAAATGTGTTTTATTGGATAAAGCTTTAGAAGATGTACATTTTCCAACAGTAACAATTGATAGTGCCGAAGCAAGTTACCAAGCGACTTCCTATTTAATTGGTAAAGGGCACCAAAATATTTTGGGCGTTTTTGGGACTCCTAATTTTACTATCACACAGGAAAGGATTAAAGGATATAAAAAAGCTTTAGAAGAAAACAAAATTCCAGTTTTACAAGAAAATATTATTTCTGTAGATAAAAGCACTGACCTGGATTTTATTCTTCCCCCAATATTTAATCACAACAAAAAAATAAGTGCCGTTTTCACTATGTCGGATGAATTGCTCACAAAAAGTCTCTACCACATCAATATACTTGGACTATCCATACCAAAAGATATTTCTATTGTGTCCATAAGTGATGGAGTCTACCCCTATTTAACTTACCCACAAATTAGCCATGTTAAAGACTCCGGCAGTAAAATGGGTAGAACGGCCTGCAAACTTTTACTTAACTCTATTGCCGATAGTTCCAAAAATCCCGGATCTGGGATGGTAGTTTCTACCAAATTAGTTGAGTTGGGGAGCGTTTAAGGGGACAAAAAATAATATTAAATTCAGAGACCAATTGTGGGAAAATAAAACCTTGGCTATTAAATATTCTGAATTAAAAAAAGAACTCAAACATTTTTTTTTTGAAAGTAGACGAGAATATACAGAAGCAAATACTATTTTAATCAAAATGTATTAAAGGCATAAAATGAATAATCGAACCGATTCCACTTCAGCCCAACTCCTCCTCCCCACCCAAGACCTAAACAAAGAAATAAATTTCTTTTCTTCCATTGGTTTCCGCCTCGAACAAATCTTCCCTGCCGACGACCCAGCGGTTGCTATTATGTCAGGCCATAATATAAATATCCGATTGGATAAAAATGCCAATTGCCCGCCCGCCACTATTCAGATATTAACCGACGAACCTGATAAGATAAATAAAGGAAAAAAAGAATTAATTGCACCAAATGGAACAACCATAAAAATATTTCCAAAAACAAATGAATTAATTACACCGCCAACACAGCATAAATTTGAAGTGCGCCATTTGCGGGACAGCGACCCTTGGGTCATTGGCAGGGCAGGCATGCTGTACCGGGATTTAATTCCCGGCCGATTGGGCGGCAGCATTATCGCTTCACATATCCGTATCCCCAATGGCGGGCCAGTGCCGGATATGGTGCATTACCACACCATCGGTTTTCAATTGATTTTTTGCTACAACGGCTGGGTAAAATTGGTGTATGAAGAGCAAGGCCCGCCATTTATTTTAAATGCCGGCGATTGTGTCACACAGCCACCGGAAATAAGGCATCAGGTACTGGAAGCGTCTGATAATTTAGAAGTCATAGAAATTGGAGTCCCGGCCGAACATATGACGACCATTGACCACGACATGGAACTGCCCACCCCGCATTTCCGTCCTGAGCGGGAATTTCAAGGGCAGCGTTTTTGCCATCATCAATTGAAAAATGCCAAGTGGAAAAAATGGAAAATAAATAGCTTTGAATTTCGGGAAACAGGAATAAATGAATCCACCAAAGGAGTCGCATCGGTGAGGGTTGTCCGAACGGAAAAATTAAATAAAAATACAAATCCCAAAGCGGTCAGTCATGATGCCGATATTTATTTTACATTTATTATGCAGGGAAATATGGAATTAATTGTGGATGGAAATGAGCCACATTTATTAAAAAAAGGGGATGCCTTTGTTGTGCCACCGGATTTAAAATTTCAGTTCATAAATACTTCTGAAGATTTGGAATTATTGGAGGTGGTATTGCCCGGGGAATTTAATACAAAGATTTATTGATATATTTGGCCATCCTCGCATTTTTCAAAAAACGAAATAAATGTCACACTCATTTTTTATCCATTTCAAAACGGCGATAATAGTTGTTGCATCCCTATCTATTTTGTCATCCTGTGGAGAACCCTCATCTGCTCCTACCCTACCTGCCACAACAAACTCAGGAGACTTGCCCTCGTTTAAAAACAAAAAAGTCCTCATCGTCCACGGCGGCTGGGAAGGCCACCAACCCGACCTATATGCCAAAAAAGTCAAAAAATGGCTTTCGGATGAAGGGGCAGTTGTAACCACCTCCGACACCGTTGGCATTTATGCAGATTCGGCTTTTATGTCCAACGTGGATTTAATTATTCAAAATGTCACGATGGGCAAAATTAAAAAAGAGGAATATGCAGGTTTGGAAAAAGCGGTCATGAACGGCGCAGGTTATGCAGGCAGCCACGGTGGCTTTTGTGATGCCTACCGAGATCATACAGAATACCATTATATGACCGGGGCACAATTTGTCAAACACCCCGGCGGTATCATTGATTATCGGGTCAATATTTTCAATCACAATGATCCGATCACGCAAGGAATCTCAGATTTCGATGTCAAAACGGAGCAATATTACCTGCACGTTGACCCTAATGTACAGGTCTTAGCCACCACCACTTTTAACGGCGAGCACGATGGATGGATCAAAGGCGCTATGATGCCTGTAATCTGGAAAAAGCATCATGGCAAAGGCCGCATTTTTTGCATTACGCTTGGGCACGATCCGAATGAATTTGACCATGAGCCAGCGCAGCAGTTGTTGTTGAATGGGTTGAAGTGGGCGAGCGGGAGTCGGTATTTGCCGCAGGAGGATTTGGTACGGCCGGTTTATAAGTAACTTGGAAAAAATAAGTTTTCCAATAAGGGGTCTTCGAGAATTAAACCATATAAATTCGTGGTTAAATAAAATTCGTGGTTTTTGTTGAATATATAGGCTTTTAACCACGAATTTTACTAACCACGAATTGGAAAATTTATTTTTTCCGTTTTCCTAAGAAAAATTGATACCTATTAATTTTAATTTTCAATCAAATACAGAGAAACGAGATTCCCTACTAATAGGGAATTTGAGTGAAATAAAATTGTTTTTAAATCTCTTTCACGAAGATTTATTGCATTAATCCGTTAATAGGTTTATTTTACGGTTTCTCTTTATTTCTAAATCTCAAAAATATTCGATTATGCGCTCGTATTTTTACTTCCTTTTATTCCTTTCTTTCCCTTTTATACTAAATGCACAAGATAAGAAATGGGTCAATTATATAAATGACCGCAATATTAATGCTATTGCATTTGAAGGCAATTTCGTTTGGGTTGGAACGGAAGGTGGCCTTTTACGCTTAGATCGTGAAACGGAAGAAAAACAAGTCTTTTTGCCCTATAATTCTGGCATGCATGGATTTGGCATTGCATCCATTTACATTGCACCAGATGGGGTAAAATGGCTCGGAGGAGTGAATGGTGGGTTAATGAGTTTTGATGGAGAAAATTGGAAACATTATTACGAAATTAATACTGGGGATACCTTAATTTATGTGGATGATATAAAAGCATCACCAACTGGAGAATTACTAATTACTTCTGTAATTAACGGTAATTGCCTTGGTTGTGAAAAATACCTCAAGTTTGATGGAAATAAATTCACCATTTTAAATTCAGCATTCCAAGATATCAACAGCAATTGGGAAATCGATTTTTATGATATTTCATCAAATGGAGATGTTTGGGTTATTTCAAATAACGAACTTAATAAATATAAAGGTGATAGCCTATTATTATCATTTAATGCCGATGAATTTCTATTAGATGATTACGAAAAGCTGGACATGGTCAAAGCCTTAGATGGTGATGAAATACTAGTGTCATCAAAAAGAGGTTCCAAATTCCGTGTATATAGGTTTGACGGCAACTATTGGAAAGTGGAAGACATCTTAGGGAATAATGACGATTCACTTATAAGTGGCGAACCTCAACAATTAATGAAGGATCAAAACAGTAATACATGGTTTATTTACAGTAAAGGAAATATTTATTATGCCGTGAGATATAATGGTACCAATTGGGAAATAATCAATAGTTTGGATTTTGACTTAGCACCTCATGGTAATACCGACCCATCTTTGTTAACTGTTGATCATTACGGGCATTTTTGGATAAAAAGTTATCCTAACAACGGTCTTTATGATACAAAATTATTTGAATACAATGAGACAGAGTTTAATGCTTACGCCACTGAAATATTTCCACTAATTTCCAACCATGTATACGATGTCGAATTTGACTGTGATGGAAACACTTGGTTTGGAGCCACTGGGTTCAGTGTTTTCGATGGAACAAATTGGGAAGACAAGAAAGCCGAAATTGGATTTTATGTTGCTGCTAGATCAATGAAGTTAGATACTGCGACTTGTACCTTATGGACTGCATCTTATAGTGTTGACGATGGCATCTCAAATTTTGATGGAAATAAATTCACACAATTTAATACAGACTCAGACGCTCAAGATGTTCTGATCGACCAAGATGGAAATGTTTGGATAGCTACCACTACAAAAGGCATTGGCAAGTTTGATGGAACAGAATGGACATGGTACAATATGGATAACTCAGCTATAACCAACTATGTCATGGATATTGATATTGATGATTTAGGTGGAATATGGGGTGCCACTTTTGGCGGCGGCATAGTACATTTTGATGGGGTTTATTGGCAAACTTTTAACGAATCAAATTCTATTGTAAACAATTACTGTACAAGGGTTTTTATCGACCATCTGGGGTTTGTCTGGTCACATAATGAAGGTGACCCTATAAGGTTTAATGGCCTTGATTGGGAATTTATTTCTATTCCATCAAATTCTTCGAAAGTCTATACATTTGCTCAAGACGCTTTCGGTAACTATTGGCTCGGGTCATCTGATGGGGTTATATTTTGGGATGGTAATACCAATGTCGATTTATATAATGTTGTAAACTCTCCGATCGGAAGTAACCTTGCATTTAACATTAAAATAGATGCTTATAATAATAAATGGATTGTCCATGGAAATGGCGTCTCCGTCTTCAACGAAAACGGCATCTCCAATCGCATCATCAACCCACCCAACAAAGTGCGAGGCCAAGTCTTCTTCGACACCGACCAAGACGGCACAAAAGCACCAACTGGCGAACCCGGCCTCCCCAATGAAAAGATAAAATTAGAGCCAGCCGACCTAACCACCTACTCTACCGTAGGCGGCCAATACGCCTTCTACCCGCCCCCCGGCAATTACGAAATCAACTTCCAGCCCGATGCGCCTTACGTCTCAACATCACCCACCCAACTCGACTTGCTCATGGGCAACAGCGACCAAAGCGGTTTTGATTTTGGCGCATGGAGCAACGACCCGCCCGACTCCATCAGTGTGGACTTGACGAGTAGCATTGCCCGTTGCAATGAGACTACGACGCTTTGGATAACTGTAACCAACCACGGACTCTTTCCCGCAAATGGCACTGTCGAACTGACCATGTACCCAACACTCGAATTCATCTCTGCCAACCAAACACCGTTAAGCATTCAGGGAAATACCATCACATGGGAATACCAAGACTTAAAGCCATTTGAGTATGACCCTATCAAGGTGGAATTTCAAAGCCCCGGCGTGGATGCAGTAGGCGACCTAATCGAATTCAATGTGGCAGTAACAAGGATGGAAAATGGCCAAACCACCCAAACTGTAACCGATTACACCAACACCGAAGTCCGCTGCTCTTATGATCCGAACGACAAAAAATCGGAAGCAACGGGCGACTACCTCGGATCTCTTTCACTGCTCACCGACCCACTCGATTTTACCATCCGCTTTCAGAATAAGGGCAACGATACCGCCTTTGTCGTCGTCATCCGGGACACCCTTGATGCCGACCTTGACCCTGCAAGTTTTGAACTCATCTCCTTTAGCCACCCTGTGCGGCCTACCATGACTGCCGATGGCGTTTTGACTTTTGTTTTTGAAAACATCAACCTGCTGTGGGAAGCTTTTGACGAACCCGCCAGTCATGGGTTCGTAAAATATCGGATTGCCCCACGAGCCGACCTACCTGATCCAACGGTCATTGAAAATACAGCGCATATTTATTTCGATTTTAACCCGGCCATCGTGACCAATACGACGGAAAACACCTTAGTGGAAACGCTGCCTATTACCAATACAAGGAGTGCGGAAAAATTGGAAGCTGAAGTCATTATTTACCCAAACCCGGCATCGAATGGTTTTTGGGCTGAATGGAATAATCCGATCAATTCTACTTGGAAAACCAGTGTTTTTGACACGGCGGGGAAAATTTATTTTTCAAAAAAATCAACTGAAAAGAAGATATGGATCGGAAATTTAAATGCCGGGTTTTATGTAGTTGTTTTTGAAAATAATGGAAAAAGGGTAAGTAAAAAACTGGTCATTTTAGGAAACCAATAAATTGCTTTCGCTTTGCCCAACTTAGGAGGTTATTTGGATTAACCTCCTAAGTTTCACGCCCGCAGCCCTCCCCTTCCTATTGATATATTTCATCATAAAAGGTGACCAATATTATTTCCTGCTGTCATATTAAGTATCAAATTTGGCTTTCTTAAGCCGCTCCCATTCATTTCTTCCATTTATCTCTACATAAGGCTTAATACATTGGGAAACTCCGTGGACGATCAACTATTTCACAACAGGTAACAATGAAAAAATAAATGTAAATTTTTGAGACCCAATACCTAGGGATTTATTTTTCCTTCGTTATCAGAAATGCAATCTGGTTGTGGATGCAGTAGTTATCCATCGTCTTTTCCACCTGCGCTAACATGATGTTCGCATAGCAACTCAAACGATGGAGCAAACTCTTCCCAATACCCCAGGGCTTCAACCATTGCATTTTCCAAAAAAGAGAAAACATTATGAACAGCTTAAACCAATTGTTTGAGTCACTTTCCACCTCCCTTGGCACCAAAATACCCGCAATTGTGGGTGCTTTGCTGGTACTGCTGGTAGGTTTGCTGTTTGCCATGCTGGCCAAACGGCTGGTGCTGATGCTATTCAGAAAAACCAATTTTGACGAAAAAATCAGCAGTAAATTCAGCACAACTTTTCGCCTCGATAGGTTTGTCGCCAAACTGGTCTATTTCCTGATTCTCATCTATGTATTGCTAATGGTCCTCAACATGATGGGGGTACAAGGGGTACTGGATCCGCTTTCGGCTATGTTGCAGGAATTTTTCCAATTCATCCCTAACATCATTGCAGCTCTGGTGATCGGCTATGTGGGCTATATGATCGCAACCATCGCTGCCGAAGCGACCGGGTTCCTCGCCATGACCTTACAAAATGTTTCGGAGAAAGCAGGCCTAAAAGGGTCTTTGAGCCTGGAGAACATTGTCAAAAAGATTGTTTTTATTTTGGTGTTCATCCCTCTGCTTATTGCAGCCCTCGATGCGTTGAAAATGGAGGCCATTTCTAGTCCTGCCACTGAAATGTTCCAAAGCTTCCTCAATGCCATTCCGCAGATTATAGCAGCCGTGGCCATTTTAGCCGTTTTCTACATTGCCGGGAAATTCCTCATTTCCCTATTGACTGACTTGCTAAAAAACCTCGGTGTTGACAAGTTGGCCAGCTCTATGGGCATTACTCAAGTTATCGGAAAGGGCACATCGCTTTCCCAACTTGATCGGCAACATTGCTTTCTTCTTCCTCATGTTCGGTGGGGTGATCGCTGCGTCTGACAAACTGGAGCTTTTCGAATTTACCAGTATTCTCAATTCGATTTTTGCCATTGCCGGACAGGTTTTCTTTGGGTTGATTATCTTGGTGATCGGTAACTTCATCGCCAACATTGCCAAGAACGCTGTCGAGCAATCTGAAGAAAGTTCATGGCTTGGCTCATTGGTCAAATTCGTCGTGCTGTTTATTTTCCTTGCACTTGGCCTTATCCACGATGGGTATTGGTCAGGACATTGTTAACCTCGCTTTCGGATTGTCCATTGGTGCAGTGGCAGTGGCTTTTGCACTGTCATTTGGACTTGGTGGCCGGGAAGCGGCAGGCAAGGCAATGGCGGAGTTTTTGGCGAAGTTTAGTAATAAGGGTTGATAGGAAAGCCACTTATTATATCTCTATTTTTATAAATGACCTAGGTCATCTCGTATAACCTTATTATTCAATAAAAGGAATGTGGATGGCGCAGATTTGGCTGATTTACACGGATTAAAAAAGCCTATGCCTCAAATCCGTGTAAATCAGCCAAATCAGCATCATCCGCGTTCCTTTTATTGCCTTGCTTTTTTTCAATCATTTTTATAACAAAACCCTCCAAATTAAATCTACCCATTTGGAAAATCATCAAAAAAATTGTAAAATTTGCGTAACTGATTACGTAACCATATTTACAATGAACAAAATAAGTTTTTTTGACCGGGTAGGAAAAATTGCTTTGGGCAGTCGCTTGCGGATGCTCAGCGAGCGCATTACCTCAGATGCTGTTACCATCTATCAATCTTATGGCGTTGAGCTACAGCCAAAGTGGTTTCCCGTTTTTTATATTTTATCAAAAGAAAAAGGCATGACCATTACCGACATTTCCAGAGAAATAGGCCATTCCCATCCATCCGTAAGTAAAATCGTGCGGGAAATGTCGAAAAATGGATTGGTGGTGGAGCGAAAAGGAAAAAAGGACAAGCGGCAAAATGTGGTCAGCCTTTCAAAAAAAGGGCAAACCATTATTCAAAAAATTGAAAAACAATATGCCGATGTGGATGCCGCTTTAAATGAAATATTTTCACAAACCCAACATGACCTCTGGCAAGCTATGGATGAGTTCGAATATTTATTGGATAAAAAAAATTGGATAGAACGGGTACGGGAAAAGAAAAAGGAAAGGGAAGCAAAAAACATTGAAGTCGTTGATTATATGCCAAAATATAAATCCGTATTTAAAACATTAAATGAAGAATGGATTGTAAAATATTTTAAAATAGAACCAATGGACACTAAAATATTAAGCAATCCAAAACGATATATTATCAATAAAGGAGGTTATATAAAAATAGCTTTATTTAATAATACCCCTGTTGGGGTCTGCTCACTTATTCCATTATCTGATTCCGATTATGATTTTGAATTGGCAAAAATGGCCGTTTCCCCCAAGGACCAAGGTTTGGGCATTGGGTGGATATTGGGACAGGCCATCATTCAGCAAGTAAAACAATTGGGCGGGAAAAAATTATATTTGGAAAGCAATACTAAATTAATACCCGCCATTAAATTATATGAGAAAATGGGCTTTAAAAAAATAGTGGGCCACGCTTCGCCTTATAAACGGAGCAATATTCAGATGGTATTAAATCTTTAGAAATCCAATTTCTGATTATTCAAAAAAAATGAATCACGAAAATAAAATTGCTATAGTCATCAAAGACGATTTGCTAACTTGGCAAAAATTGAATGTTGCTTCTTTTTTGGCAAGTTCAGTGGCAATAAATCATCCTGAAATACATGGTCGACCCTTTGTCACTCACTCCGCAAACTATCCGCCGGGTTCGCCACTGCCACTTTAATACTTTGAAAGCTCACCGTCAATAGCGCAATACCTACTGCAATCAAACCAGCCAGCGCAAACACCCCCCACCCTATCTCAATGCGGAAAGCAAAATTTGCCAACCAGTTTTCCATCATATACCAGGCAATCGGCGAAGCTAACAGTAATGACAGCACCACCAATTGGATAAAGTCTTTTGACAACAACCCGACCAAGCTGGCAACCGAAGCACCCAGCACTTTGCGGATGCCGATCTCTTTGGTGCGCCGCTCGGCAGTATAGGCGGCTAACCCAAAAACGCCGAGGCAGGAAATGAAAACGGCCAGGCCCGCAAACAATGCAAACAGCGACCCCGTACGAGTTTCGGTTTTGTACAACTGGTCGTAAGCCTCGTCGAGAAACTGGTAATCGAAAATGGCGTTTTGCTCATGATGGCGGAATACCTTCTCGGCGGCAGCGATGGCAGTTGCAGCCTGTTCGCCCGTGGTTTTCACATACACCCGGCGCATCCATTCTGGGCGCTGGACGAAAATGAGCTGGTCTATTTCGTGGTGGAAGGAACGGAAATGGAAGTCTTTGGCCACGCCAACGATGCTACCCTTCACCCCATTGTGGTTGACCCACTTGCCGATGGGGTCAGTGATGCCAAGAGCAGCTACTGCTTTTTCATTGAGGATAAAAGAGGCGGTGTCCCGATTGCCAGGCAAGAACCATCGACCCTCTTTGAGTGACAAGTCAAAAAATTCGAGAAAATCTTCGTCTGCAATGATCTGCCGGATGTAAGGTTGGGCATTTGGATCTTTGCCTTCGTAATTAATCCCGCCGTACCGATTGCTGACATTGTGGATGGGATGGTCGCTGGCTGTCACCTCCACTATGCCCGGCTGCCCAAGCAATTCGCTTTTCAGTTGGAGGGGCGTAGAGTCGTCGCAGTAAAACATGAACACATGCTCCCGGTCGTATCCCAGTTTTTGGCTTTTCACAAACTCCATTTGCGAAAGCATCACCAATGTACCGATAATGAGTGCTCCTGAACACGCAAACTGAGTGACAACCAATACTTTACGCATTCTACTTTTCCCGCCAAAACCCATAAAGCTATTGCCACGCAAGGTGTCCAATGGCTTGAAAGAAGAAAGCTGAAACGCAGGTTGGATGCCCGATAGCAGGATGGCCAACAGCGCCGTACCCAAGATGATAAAAAGCGTTTCTTTGGAAAATATCTGGCCTTCGGCAAAATGCTTTCCCGACAGTTCTTCAAATAACCCGAGGCTCATATTGGCCAAAGCGACCGCCAACAAACAGGCAAAACCAACCAGCAAAGCAGCCTCCATCAAATACTGGCCAAAGAGATGGGAACGGCTGGCACCTACGACTTTCCGAACGCCCGTTGACTTCGCCTTATGAGCAGAACGGGCCGTGGTCATGTTGACATAATTGACGCAGGCAATCAATAAAATCAGCAACCCAATTATGCCAACGAGCCAGATATTACCCAAATCGCCCCGCGGGGCACTGCTATAGTTTATCATGTCCGATTTTAGATAGACATCGGACAAGGGCTGGAGCGTAAAAGCATTTTTTTCCTCCCCCTCATTTTCCTCGGCAGGGATCAGAGCAGACAATTTATCATTGACGGCAACAGCATCCACACCGGGACGAAGCAGCACATAGCTGTTGAAATTATAGGCATTCCAATGAGTCGCTCCTTCCCTCAAAAATTTATTGTAATTCTCTTTAAACGGCAAAAGCGCCTCGAACTGAATATGCGAATTGGAAGGCACATCGGCCATGACGGCACTGACCGTCAACTCCATTTTATCGGCCAACTTGAGTGGTTGTCCAACTACCTCTACTGTCCCAAAAATCCGCTTGGCAAGGCTGGCTGTAAGAACAATGTTGTTAGGCTGGGTAAAAGCGGTCGCAGCACTGCCCCTGAGAAACGGAAAATCGAATATTTCAAAAAATTCTTTGTCAGCCAAATAAGCATTGTCCACCCCAAAGCGCTTATCGCTATGTTTGAAAACGGCGTCCCACATATTCCATATGCGGGCACAGGATTCCACTTCCGGCACCTGCTCTCTCGCCGCATCTACCAACGGCAAAGGCGTCGAGCCAGTAACATTTACTTCGCCTCCAAATGTCCAGGCCCCTAACACCCGATGGATGCGGTCGCCTTTTTCGTGGAAATCATCAAACGACAATTCATCATTGGCCCAAAGGAAAATCAGCAACGCCGCTGCCATGCCAATGGCCAATCCAATGCCATTTAAAAAAGTATAAAACTTATCCCGCCATAAATTGCGAAATGCGAATTGGATATTTTTGAAAAACATGCTTAAATGGTTGGATGGTTTGAATGGCTAAATGGTTAATGGCTATGAAAACCATCCAACCATTTAGCCATTCAAATCATTTATTTTATCACTTTCGCCCTGCCCGTTCCTGTGGACACTTTAATTCCACGCCAGAGTCACCAAAGTATTTATATTTTTTGATGGTTTTATCTTCCGTTTCTTCTTTATCGAAATCGAAAGGTGCGCTGATAGATCCACTTTTTTTATCGCAAGCCATGACCAATGTACCGTTGAAATTTTGGCCATTCATATCGAGCGTTGCTGATCCGGTGCCGGAATTTACGGAAAGGTCTTTTGTCACCGGGCCAGTGAGGATCAATTTAACATCGCCGGTACCGGAATTAAAATTACCTTTTCCATCTAATTTAATGTTGCTGGCAACGACATCGCCCGTGCCGCTGTTGGCCGAAATTTTACCACCCGCATTTTCTACTTCCACATCACCCGTGCCGCTGTTGGCCGCCAATTCACCATCGCTGTTTTTGATAGCGACATCGCCTGTGCCACTATTGAGGGTAATTTCGCCTTTACTATTTATGAGTTCTACACTGCCGGTCCCAGAATTTAATTTTGAATCGCCCGTATATTTTTCCATTAATATTTTTCCCGTTCCCGTATTTATTTTTGACTCCGCAGAAACATCTTTTAAAACAATATCGCCAGTGCCTGTATTTACTTTAATTTCTAACCCGTCGGGAATTTGTAGCCTATATTTAGAATTAACATTTCCATTATTGTTCCTTCTTTTGGTTTTTTCAATGACAGATAAATTTCCGTTGCTGTATAAAATTTCCACGTCCAATTTATCGGGGTTGTATTCCCCGGCCAATTCCGTTTTGCCAGAATTGCTTTTAACTATTTCGATATCGCCAATTGCTACATCCAGCTTGACTTTTTTCACTCTGTCAAAAGTCTCATTAATGCTTTCTGTTTGAGAAAAAATGCTGGCAGATATAACCATAAGAAATAAAGCGGTCAGAATAGTGGTATTGAAGAATGACTTTTTCATGGTCGAATATTTTTGATGATTTGTTATATGGAAATCCATACCTGAATGAATGGCATTCCTTTTTAAGGACAGGACAAAATGCCGATGGTTTCTTTTGGCTACCAATTACTCGTTGAACAATCCAATGCGTATGCCACACACCTAACCATATGGCATTCAATCATTTACGAAAGCTGTTTTACTTAAAACGATTAGATGGATGTTCAAAATCGAACAACAGGTGTACGTTTTTTATCTGATTCCAATATAAGGTTTGGGCAAAGTTGTGAGTTTGGCATTGTGCAAATTGATTTCCGAAATTTGCCGATGAACCGAAAAAGGTTTTATTGAGTTTACAAGTAATCAAATTTCACTTACGGCTCTCCGGCATTAACTTCAAACAAAAAAAAACATAAAATGCAGCCACCAATCTGCCCGATCTGCAAAAGGAAATTGGGCAACCGAAATATTTCCAAACATCATTTAATCCCCAAATCAAAAGGTGGAAAGCATACCGATACCATTGAACTCCATAATATTTGCCATCAAAAAATCCATTCTGTTTTTACGGAAAAAGAATTAAAAGAGCATTTTAATACGGTGGAAAAAATATCGGTGCATCAGGAGATTAAAAAATTCATCAAATGGGTAGCCAAAAAAGATCCGGCATTTTACCAGGGAAACCGGGAATCGAAAAGAAAGAAGAACAAAAAAGCAGCATGGCCATAAAACTTTGGACTTTCCAATCCATCCTTTCTGTCAACGAATTAAATGAAACTGGTGAATTAAAAGCCAAATGGCAGCGCTATAAAAATCAGGACAATTGGAAAAATGCATACCTGTGGATGCGGGACCAAATGGAATCACATGGAATAAATTGCCGGGGTTATGCTCCCATATGGGCGTTTCATTCTTTTGGGAAATATAGCAAACCCCCAACGCTCGGGGATGCCCGCAGTTTGTTGAGTGATCTAGAAATTGAGGGCGGTATTAAAACCATTGAATTTAATTGTCCAAATGAATTAATGTTGCTGTCCAATTATTATGGCTGGTGCAATATCCTCGACGAATTTATTATGGGAAAAAACATTTCCGTTTTTGATGAGAAATTAATGGCCGCATTGTATGATACAAATCCAAAGAATTTATCTAAACATAATGCCATACAAGCGACTTTACCTTTTTTAAAAAAAGAATGGGTTATAGAAATCCGAGACCTAAAATTAAAAACAGGTTATGATGGATATGACAAATTGGAACTCGTATAAAATATCTCTTTATTTTTTAACCCTGTTCATAAATAAGGAACCCTAGTGTTTTTCCTCCCCCGCCCCCTCCAAAGGGGGAGACAGAACCTGCTAAAATTTAAAAATTATAGCAATATTGGTAAATAAAATAACGGCTTTATCTCCCCCTATGGAGGGGCTGGGGGAGGAATCGTTAGGTTACGAATTCGGAATTTTTACTTTTGAACAACATTTTTATAAACAACTTAAATGAATTTAAATCTAAAAAATAAAAATGCCCTCGTTTGTGGGGCATCACGTGGCCTCGGTAAAGCCTCTGCGATAGAATTGGCAGAGCTTGGCGCCAATATAATTTTGCTCGCCCGAAATGAGGAGCGATTAAAATCGGTGCTAAATAAATTAGATGCATCAAAAAATCAGGAGCATGATTTTATTGTTACCGATTTTTCAAAAGGAGAAAAACATATCAGGGAAATCATTGAAAAATTAATTTCGGAAAAAAACATCCATATTTTAATCAATAATACAGGCGGCCCTAAAGGCGGCGTCATGGAAAAAGCCACATCAGTTGATTTCCTCAACGCTTTTAATAATCATTTAATTGCTGCACATACATTGGTCAATTTATTGAAACCCGGCATGTTGGCAGATGGTTATGGGAGGGTTATAAATATTGTTTCCACCTCAGTTCGACAGCCTATCGAAGGTTTGGCGGTGTCCAATGTGACCAGAGGGGCGGTGGCCAGTTGGGCGAAAACGCTTTCGATGGAATTGGCCCCAACGGGCATCACGGTGAATAATGTTTTACCTGGTACTACCAAAACAGAAAGGCTGGAAGAAATATTAATTTCCCGGCAAAAACTATTTAATTATACACCAGAAGAGGCGGAACAAAGAATGTTGCAAGAAATTCCTTTTGGCCGATTTGCAATGCCAGAGGAAATAGGAAGTGTAGTAGCCTTTTTAGCCAGTCCGGCTGCTTCCTATATTACCGGGGCAAGTATTCCGGTTGATGGGGGCAAGATTAAAAGCATTTAAAATATGATTATTGAAGCAGAAATAACTGACCATAATATTTTATCAAAAATAACCAAAGCCTCAAAAGCCCATTGGGGTTATAGCAAAGAACAAATGCGAATTTGGGACGACGACCTAACCATTAAGCCAGATTATATAAATAAGCATATCGTTTTTAAATTAATAAAAAACGACCAACCAATAGGCTATTATTCATTAGAAATAAAAAAGGAAAGCACAATAAAATTAGAAAACATGTTTATTATACCTGAATATATTGGAAAGGGTTTTGGAAAGTTATTATTAGAACATGCTTTTAAAAAAGCAATAGATATGGGTCATAAAGAGATGGTGTTAGATGCCGACCCTAATGCGTATTTATTTTATAAAAAATATGGATTTAAAATAATCGGTAAAAAAGAAACATCGATTAAAGGCCGATATATGCCTATTATGCAGAAATCATTAATACCTTAATACCTAATACCTCAACAACTCAATACCTTTTCCTTAAAGTCACCACCGTCACTTCCGGCCAAATCCCCACCCGGCCAGCAAACCCTAAAAACCCGAACCCCCGGTTGACATATAAATAGCGGTCATTTTCTTCGTAAAGGCCTGCCCATTTAGGGTAGCGCAATTTGATCGGACTCCATTTCCAACCGAACAATTCCCAGCCCATTTGCATACCATGAGTGTGGCCGGAAAATGTGAGATTTATTTTATTGGAATTATTTTTCACCTCATGTTCCCAATGGCTGGGATCGTGCGAGAGTAACATTTTAAACATATTTTCAGGAACACCATTTAACGCCTTATTTAAATTGCCCCGTTTGCCAAAGCCAATGCCCCAGTTCTCGATGCCAAGCAGGGCTATTTTTTCGCCGTCTTTTTCCAATATAATATGTTCATCCAGCAACAAGCGAAAACCTATTTTCTGATGGTTATCGAACAGGCGTTGCATATTTGCCCTTTTAGCATCAGGAGATGGCCATGCAACATAGTCGCCATAATCATGATTTCCGAGAATGGAATATTGGCCATAGGGAGCTTTTATTTTTTTAAATAAGTCTATCCAAGGCTCTATTTCGGTGGCCGCATTATTGACTAAATCGCCCGTAAAAACAAAAAGGTCGGATTGTTGGGCATTGATTAAATCTATTCCTTTAGCAACTTCTTTTTTATTGTGAAACCCGCCGGAATGAACGTCTGAAATCTGAGTAATGGTAAACCCATCGAATGCTGCTGGCAAGTCTTTAAAAAACAGTTCGTGCCGATGTAAAGTGTATTTATATTTCCCCTTAGTAATACCATATAAAAATGCGAAAAAGGGTATGACGGCGATGGAGGCTGCTAATGTACTTTTAAATATTCCCGAGTTTTCAATAATCCCGGTATTTTTATTTTCCAAAAACACATATTGAAAGCCATTGATGAGCAGTTCTGTTATTTCTCCAAATAATAAACCTATTAAAAAAATCAATTTTGTGATAAATAATGAAATAAATATACTGCCTAAAGTAGCAGTGGCAAAACTGCTCCTCCCAATAAAATAAAGGCTGGAAAATAAAAGAAGGGGCAATCCGACATTAACCGACCAATAAATTTTTTGCCCCATTCCGCTCCAATTGTTTATTTCCAATAATGGCAATAAATTTTGGAGGACGGACCAATCCAAAAAAAAAGAAGAACCCGAATACTAAGGCTAAAGAAAATAATGCTCCTATCCGCATGTTTAGCTATTTGCTATTGGCCGTTAGCAGTTGGCCGAATTAAGTACAAAATAAAAGGGATGCTCTTTTAAAAGCATCCCTTTCAATTTCCATTTTAGATAAGAAACAAGAAAAAATGACAATTGTTTTAATGGCCGAAACCCGACCACTATTCGTATGTTCAATACTCCAAAGCAAACTATGGCCAAGCACAGACAATGCCTGCCATGATCGAAACGGTGACCAACCAGTAGCCGACATTTACCAATATGTACTTCCAGCCTTTCCTTTCAAAAAGGGCATTGGTGCCCAATATAGGCAGGATGAATAATATGGTGGCAAAAATGCCATGCACCACCCCATGATTGAACGTGCGGTGCAAACCGTCATATTTTTCATGAAAATCGGCTAAAAAGACAGCCTCTTCCGAACCGGGTGCAGGCACTTGGTTTTCTACCATAAACACGCCATCGATATTGTTCTGATGAATGGCCAGTACATTCATGTACATGGCCAATAGTAGGCTCAATACGAAAGAGACCCCAAAGATTAAAGGCATGTTACCTCCTTTTATTTTCTCCTCCGTCATGCCGGAGGCGTTCATCCAGGCGGTGCCGAACACTTTAGGATTGTACCAAATAAATCCAATAACAGTAGGGACGAGTGCGGCGACTAAAACCGCGACAAAGTTGACTGGCATAGTTGAAAAGTTTAAGTTGGTTAAAAAAAACGATTAAGTGGGGTGAAGATAATAAACTTATTTGTTTTTCGATGGAAACAAATAGGTTTAAGTTCGGTCTCCTAAAAAAAATGATAACGGGCCAATTCAAATAAAATCACCCATTTTTTCCGCAAGCCAATATTTTGACCTTAGTTGATGGAATAAAATTTCATAAGACTAATGTAGCCAATTGGCGAAGAACAACAATACAAATATTATATTTAATAAAATAAAATATAAAATAGGAGTCACCTGTTGTGGCTTGTTTTCCATTCCTATTTGGTTTTTTTCCTCCGCAACCTTTTGCAGGTGTGCTTTGTAGTGTTTATTTGTAATGTTTCCAAAACATAAACATCAGAATTCTCAATATGAAAATGCACATTCGCACGTACTACCCATTTTTTGCTACAACTCTATTGCTGGTTTTCTTTTTTGCACTTGGCTGTGAAAAAGACCATTTGCCCGATGAGACCATTTATTTTCAAGAAGACATTTTGCCGATTATGGTCACCAGTTGTGCCGAGAGCGGCTGCCACAATTCCAACGACCAGCGACAAGGTCTTGACTTGACCAATTACGACGGAGTAATGGCAATTGTAAAACCAGGCGACTATAAGGGAAGCAATTTATATACTGAATTGGTGAAGCCATTTGGTTTTATGCCTGAAAACGGAGACCGATTACCTGATGACGAAATTACCGCTATAGCCCTATGGATTGAGCAAGGGGCATTGAACAATTCATCTGGTGGTTCGGGTTGCAACACCGAAGGCACCACTTACAACACGACGGTACAGCCCATCATTGAGGTTTGGTGCTATGGTTGCCATTCGGGCAGCACCCCCATCGGCACCTTCCGGCTCGATTCTTATGCAGCATTGAAAGCCAAAGTGGATGACGGCGGGCTGCTCGGAGCGGTACGCCATGAACCAGGTTTCCGTGCAATGCCTGACGGCGGGGGCATGCTACCAGAATGCGATATTGAAAAGATCGAAAAATGGGTGGCAGATGGGGCTCCTGATAATTAATCGGTAGAAGGTGGACGATAAATGGTGGACGGTTTCTAACATAGATCATAATTCACAAATCAACAATCCTGATGAAAAACATTATTATCCTATCAATAGTGCTTTTACTTGCCTCTGTTTCATTTTCCCAAAACGAAGGTGGCCTACTCGACATGCTCGGAGAAGAAGAAACAACAGAATACATCACCAGTGCTTTCAAATCACCTCGGGTCATTAATTCGCACAGCATGGAAATGTTGTCGGAAGGAGTATTGGATTTTCGCATCCTCCACCGCTTTGGTGAAATTTCAGGAGGGGCATATGAAATGTTCGGCCTTGACAATGCGACTATGCGGATGGGCTTCGACTATGGCATCAATGACAATTTGACCATAGGCATTGGGCGCAGTACCCGTTTTAAGGAGTTCGATGGTTTTGTGAAATACCGAATCCTGCGCCAAAGTACAGGCAAGCGGGAATTTCCGCTATCTGTCATTTGGGTCAGCGGCATTACTTATAATACTTTGAAGAACCAGTTTCCCGGTGAAGATATGACCGCCAGCCGCCGAACGGCCTATTACCATCAGGTCATTGCTGGGCGCAAATTTTCAGATGAATTTTCACTTCAAGTTGCACCATTCATGGTTTATCGGAACTTTACCGCCAACAGCCTCGACCCCAATGCTTTATATGGTACCGAAATCGGAGGGCGCTATAAACTGACCAAGCGCATCGCTTTAGTCGTGGACTACTCTGTAGCCTTTAACCGCTTCCCTAGTGTTTTTGGCAGAAACCCTTTATCTATTGGATTTGATATCGAAACGGGAGGACACGTTTTCCAACTGCATTTCTCCAATGCGGTGGGCATGAACGAACGTTCTTTCATCAGTGACTCCAATCGGGATTGGTTTGAAGGAGAAATTATGTTTGGGTTTAATCTGTCGAGGGTGTTTCAGATTAAGAAGAATGGTTGATAAATAGGTATTGGGGTATATAGGTATTGGGGTAATACCTTAGAGTTGTTCGTAAATAAAGTTTTGGGATTTGTTACCCATGTTTCCTCCCCCCAGAGCCCTCCCGATAAATACGGGAGGGCTGGGGGGAGGAATACATTAGAATTCCTTAATTTCGAACGGCTCTCTTGAATACCCCAATACCTATATACCCAATTAAGCAACAAGTCTTGCCAACTCCACGTTAAAAGCCGACCTCCACTATTTACCGCCTGATGTAAATTCAGGAAAAGCTATTATGCCTTAACTCCCTATCTTTGCCGCACATTGAACTAATCGTGCAAAAACACCTGACAGCCATCCTATTTCTGATTAGCTTTGCCGTTTAATTCCCGCCTGCATCAAATTAGAGCTGGCGGGTTATAATTTTCAAAATAGAAAAATGTTATACCGATTATTCCCATTTACTTTCCTGCTGCTGGGGGCGAGTGTTGTTTTCAGCCAAACACCACAAAACATACTGTTAGAGAAATCCCACATGACTGGCATGGAAAAGGCTTTTGCCTGTCAAGATCAATTTGCGGGAACCATTGACTTTGACAATTTTATAGGGCATAGCAACGACATTGACCCAGATACGATTTTCTTGTGTGAAGGCGATGCATTCGATGTGGTACACAACGGCGATGCCGACCTTACCGGCGACCCCAATGCAGCAACCACACCCGGCGTCACTTACATTTGGTACGATTGCCCACCGACTGTCAATGGCCCCGATCTCAATACCATATTGACGGATGGGTGTATATTCACAGGCCCACCTCCCCCGACCAATGGATTTTATGTAACGGCCGGCGGTAATTTCAATGGCAACCAGACTTTCAATAACAGTGGGGCACTGCAAACCACTTTCAACGGCGGTGATCCTTTACTTCTATGGTTTGCTCCTATCACAATAGATAATTTTTCCCTAAAACAATATGAAAATGATGCGAATGGAATCAACGGCCCATGCGTCAACGTGAATACGAATGAAGCATTTGCAGTAGTTTATCTCAACGAAATTGAATTAACCAATCTTAACCCCAACACCGGCACCAGCGGTTGCAGCGGCCAAGTGACGGTGAGTGGAGGTCTTCCCGAATTCGATGGCAGTGACTACACCGTGGAAATCACGTTGATGGGAAATCCATCGGTACAGGGAACAGTGACCAATGGCCCCGTCACGCATAATGATATAATTAGGTTCGATGTTCCCGCTCCAGGGCTTTATGAAATCATTATTGAAGATGGTAAAAGCTGTGCGGACACTTTAACAGCCAATATGACTGGCTGCGTGAATTTGACCCAATCGATAGAAAGTACCGTCGCTGCCCCTGGCGACAATATCTGCCTTGACGTGACAGTTGAGGACGGCTTTGATGCGATCCAATCCGTACAATTTGCCCTAACTTTTGACCCGGCGATTTTACAATATACTGGTATCCAAAACATTACACCCTTGCTTCCGGGGTTCAACCCAAGTTCTTTTAGTTTTCAGAACGATACAGTACGAATCTCCTGGTTTCAGGGCATTGGCAGTTCTTCACTTCCCGATAGCACGGTGCTTTTCGAAATTTGTTTCGACGTGATCGGCTCGGATGGTACTTGCACAAATGTGGATTTTGTGGAAATTGGCCCCATCACCGATATAGAAATCATTGACGCTAACGGAAACGAACTCGGCTTCAACGGCATATCAGGACTGGCGTGTGTTTCCAATTCTGCCCTCCAGGCCACAGCAGTACAAGACAGTGTTTCCTGTCCGGGGGGTATGGATGGTGGGTTTACTGTTACTGTAACAGGTAGCACGCCTCCTTATAACGTAACTTGGCAAAATGCAGCAGGTGGCCCCGTCAATGGCCCTGGGGTCATCAATGTGGATGGTGATTCCTTTACCGTATCCAATTTGCCAGCCGGAAACTACATCATTACCGTGGTGGACAATTCTGCCACCCCGATCACCGCTATTGAACAGGTAGAGGTGTTTGGGCCACCTATGCTGAACCTTTTGTTTTCCGCAAACCAAGGCCAGTGCAGTGGTGATTTGGGCAGTGTTTCGGCCACGCTCATCCTCGACAGCGTTATTGTCAGCAACCCTACCCAAAATTATTCTTTCCTTTGGTCAACCGGTGGCACCACTACTACCATCTCTGGTATCACCTCAGGCAACTATATGCTTACTGTTACCGAGAATGGTACCAACTGTTCAGTAGAAGGCATGGTATTCCTTCCCCAACCTGCTGGGCTGGATGTTACCATTCAAATTGACTCAGCCACTTGTACTGGCATCCCGGACGGGGTTATCAGTGTAAATGTTTCTGGTGGCATGCCCGACGCGGGAGGGAATTATGAAATTGAATTGGGCCCTTCTACAGTCACGAATACGTCTGCAAGCCTCATGACCGAATCAGGTGATCATATGCTGGAGGTCACGGATGCCAATGGCTGTACTTTTGAACAACTAATAAATCTGCCAGCCATAAAAATACTGTCTATCACCCCGACGATCGAAAACGTGGCTTGCAATAATGATTGCACGGGATCCATCTCTGCTCAAGGAACAACGGACGGCGGTACACCTGCTATCCCCTACACCTTCACCTGGAGCGGCAATCCCAACCCACCGCCATCCATTGACCAACCTACCAATTCCACTTTGAACGACTTATGCATTGGCACCTATATGGTCATCATGGAGGATACGGATGGCTGCTCCGTGGATTCAACTTTTACGGTGATACAGCCTTCGCCAATAGACGTGACCATTATCAATGTCACCAATGAAACCTGCCAGCCCGGCATGGATGGCAGCATAACCATTGGCGTGACGGGGGGCAGTTACCCCTATACTTATGAATGGGGTATCCCCTCCTTGACAGACTCCACCGCAACGGGTCTTTCAGCAGGTATGTACACAGTGACCGTTAGAGATGCGCTGGGTTGTTTTACAGATATAACGGCTGAAGTGCAAATGCCTGCCCCACCTGTGATTCAAGAGCTGAACGACGATATGATCGATTGCTTTGAAGGGACAGATGGCACCTTGACCGTTGTGCCTGCCGACCCATTAAATATCCTTCAAACAACTTGGTCAAATACAGGAATTGGCAATACCATCACTGGTCTATCACCAGGAGAATACATTGTTACGATCACGGATTTCAACCAATGCACGGCAGTTGATACGGCCTTGGTCACCTCCCCGCCAGAACTCGTATTAGACAGCACTTCGCTTACCAGCCCAAACTGCATTGATGATAATACGGGCGAAATCATTGTGTTCGTTTCGGGAGGGACTCCCAATTACACCTTTGATTGGTCCGACCCAGCAGGACCTACCTCAGGTTCTGTCTTCGGCGCTGCATCAGCAGGGAACAATTCCGTAACCATAACTGATGCAAACGGCTGTGAACCCTTGGAAATAGACCTTTTCTTACCTGACCCACCCTTTATTGAGGCTACTTTCGCTGCCATTGATTCCGTTAGCTGTGCCACCGGAATGTCTTGTGACGGTACAGCAACAGCGACGGCCATGTATAGCGACGGCACTATCGGTACGTACAATTTCACATGGCTCAACAGTGGTGAAATGACCAACAATTCTATCATCAGTACAGCCGTTCAATTATGTCAGGGAACTCAGCCTGTCATCATAGCCGACTTAAATTGTCATGATACCTTCTTTGTGGACATCCCAGCTCCTCCCCCTATCGTGCCTGGAGTGACCATTGAAAATGTCTCATGCAATGGTCTTTCCGACGGAGAAATCACCGTGATGCCTTCTGGTGGGACACCACCATATTCTATAGTCTGGGGCAATGGTGTCATTGGCCCTGTCATTTCTGGCCTACCCGCTGGCAGTTACACAGCGAACATCACTGATTCAAAAAATTGCACATTCCCACATACCATTGTCGTCATAGAGCCCGACCCATTTGTCTTGGGCCTCAATGGCCTTGAAACAACCACACAAGTTTCCTGCAATGGCGATGAAGATGGCGTTATCGGCGTGATAGCACAAGGTGGGAATGCAGGCAATATTACTTATTTCTGGGAAAACAATGTCGGCACCCTTGATTCACCAATAGCAGAAAATTTACCAGCAGGTACCTATTCAGTTACGGCAGTAGATAGTAAAGGATGTGAAGCTGAACTGTCCTATACCATAGCAGAACCCCCGCCCATTGATTTTCTGTTGGATGATCCGCCTACCATTGATTGTTTTGGGGGAAATACCAGCATAACGGTTGATTCCGCTTGGGGAGGTTCTGGCGTTTTGCAGTTCAGTGTGGATGGAGGGCCTCCACAATTTATTGGGCAGACGATTGGAGGACTCATAGCAAGAGAGTATACGATCACCGTCCTAGACGCTAACGCCACTGACTGTAAAACGAGCAAGACAATCGAAATAACCCAACCGCCCGAAATTTTAGTTAGCTTTGTACCAGACGTAGTTGAAATTGAACTGGGCGACTCGCTCACTTGCCTTGATCCGGATATCATTCCCCCTATTCCAATTGATTCATTTATCTGGTCGCCACCCGATAGGTTGTCGTGTACAAACTGTAAAAATCCAAAGGTCAATCCCATAGACGACCAACTCTATACGTTGGTAGTTATTGATGCCAATGGCTGTACAGGTATGGGGTCTGTATTTGTTGATCTCGACCGAAACCGGAACGTTTATATACCAAACGTCTTTTCACCGAATGCAGATGGTTTAAATGATGATTTTAGGGTCTTCACTGGCCCTGGTGTTACTGCGATCAATTTCGTCAGGGTTTATGACCGTTGGGGAGAACTCGTCCATGAGGTACTCACCCCCCCGCTAAACCCCGTACAAGGCACTGCTGAGTGGGATGGAACGTTCAATGGGGATGAGATGAACCCTGCTGTTTTCCTCTACCTGATCGAAGTCGAATTCATTGATGGGCAGGTGCTGCTTTATCGAGGGGATGTATCGCTGATTAGGTGACGAATGTCCTTTTCGATTTTGAAAAAAGCTCCATCCCGATTGTTGGGATGGAGCTTTTTCTATATTTGGGGCTAAACGAAACTTCAACTACAAATAATATGACCATTAAAAACTTCACCTATCTATTTTGTCTCAGCACTTTCATCTTAATTGCTTGCGGTTCTGACAACAGCAACCAAAAAATCATTGGCAAGTGGCAAGGAATCTCATGGAAGGTAAAAGGTACAGAATCCGGCCGTAATGCCGTTGATGTCAGCTTTGAATTCAAAGCCGACAATACTTATACGGCGGCTTTTGGGCAACAGAAAGAAGAAGGCTCCTTCCACCTTTCTGGTGATAAGCTCTTCACAACCGCCAAAGGGCAGGCAGAAAAAAAAGTGCAGGTACACCTTGTCGCTGTTGACACTTTGGTGATGGACATGAATAGGGCAGGCACGTTGGAAGAACTGGTTTTAGTAAAGAAATAGCAACAATGTATGAAAGCCCTAATTGAAGTTTGAAATTCTTGTTGATTTCAGTCTATTTCAGTACTTTTGGTACTTTATTGCCTCTAAATATAAAATCATGAATAACCTTATTGATCCAAATGGGGAACTTACGTTCTTCCATAAACCTCCTACATATAGAAATCTATCACACCTCTTTGTGGATTTCGTAGAGGAGTTCCCACCATATGAAGAAATCCCGGAAACACTGGATGTTTTTCCTGAAATTATAGTACATGGTCAACTGACCAACCACCTGGGGTTACCAGTTGCCGGGGTACTTGTCGAAATGTGGCATCCAACTGAATGGGGGATATTTGGCATGGAATACGGTCCTTCTTTCGCCCCTGTTGATCCCGATGCCCAAGGCTGGGCCTGCGCTGTAACCGATGAAAATGGGCAGTATTGTTTCAAAACGAATAAGCGCACCCACCAACCGGGTATCCCAACCTCATCCATCAATTTTAAAATAACAGACGAAATTGGCGATGTGACTTTGACCAAATTATACTATGATGAAAATCTTTTCGACCCTGCCGATCCTTTTTTGATGGATATGGAAATGGAAGAACGCTGCCAATACAAAAAAGGGACAGCACCCAATTTTGGTGACGAAAAGGATGGGGTCTGTGAATTCGATATTGTTATGCAAACTACATAAAGCAATCTGTATATATCCAAAGAAAGGCTGAATCCGATTTCGGGTGTCAGCCTTTTTTAATGGCATTCCTCCCATTTTTCCCATAATTTGCAACTATGCAAAAATCACCTCTTACATGGTTGCTGTATTTTTCATTGTTCGCTGTTTTTGCCCATGCCCAAAATTGCGACCTTGCTATTTTAGAAAAAGAAATCAACGGAAAAATAAATACAGGCGATTATAAGGAAGGGCAAAAAACTTTGGAACAATGGCCAATTTGTGCCCAAACACCTTTTGATATTTATAAAGGAAAAATTTACCAATACCAATTGTACCGCAACCAACGCCGCTTCAAACATGCCTTTCGTTCAGCTCAATCCGCCGATTCACTTCAGCAGTCCTTCGAAATTCCTGAAAGTTGGCCATTGCCTGATCACTGGTTGACAATGGCCGAGGCTGCAGCCAATAAAAGAGAATTTAAACTGGCTAAAAAATATTTGAAAAAATTCAGTGGGCAAAACCTTTCCCAACAGCCCTCTTTGTCCAATGAAGCCTATTTTACCTTTATCCAAGCAACCATTGCACAGCATGGCGACCGTGTGTACGACCAGGCACAGCAATTATATCGCGAAGCCCTCAATTTGTTCTTAGAACTCTCAGCCCCACCTGTTTATCACACTGGACAGGTATTGCGATACCTCGGTGCAACCCATCGGGTATTGGGCGATTTTGAGCAATCCCTTTATTATTACGAAAGAGAATTAGCCACTTACACAGCATCCTATTCCGCTGACCACAGAGAAATTGCAAATACCCATTACAACGTCGGTGCAGTGTTGTACGAACTGCTGCGGTACGAAGAAGCGCTTAGCCATTTTCTCCAAACCTACCAAAATTGGAAGGAATTCCGCAAACCCGAAAACGAGTATATGCGCTACCTCAACGAGGCCATCGGCGACATGTATTGGGAATTGGGCAACCGGGACAAGGCACTCGAATTTTACGACCAGTCCATTGCTGGGGAAAAACCCGTCAATAACGACCAAGCCTATGCCCTGCTCGAACAAGGGGATGCCCTCCTGACTTCTGGCCAACAATCGGCGGCCATGCAGTATTTCCAAAAAGCCCTGGACTGGCGGGTGGGCATGTATGGGAAACAACATGCCATGACGGGCGCCTGCCAAAATTTCATCGGCAAAAAACTCTTTGAGGCAGGTCATTTTGACGACGCTATCCACGCTTATCAACAAACCATCCGCCATGTTGGTGCCTGACATGACCGACACTTCCCATCTTGCTAACCCCGACCCGTCACTGCGTCCTATCACCGAACATGACCTGCTCGAAGCACTCGCCTCAAAGGGGATTGCTTTGGCCAAGCGACAAACACTCTCCACTTCAGACGATGACCCGTACTTAGCATTCGAAACCCTCCAACTGGCCGTTCATTGGATGGAGCAGATTCGGCAACGCCCGGTTTCTTCAGCCACCAAGGTATTTTGGTCGGGAAAGCACCAGCAGGTGTTCGAGGCACTGATCGGCATAGCTTTGCATTTGTATGAGAAAAACAAAGACGAAAACCTATTGCATGCCGCTTTTGAGGCATCGGAAAAAAGCAAGGCGTTCTTGCTGCTATCGGCCTTGCAAAGCCAACAGGCCTCTTCCTTTGCAGGAGTGCCCGACAGTATTGTGGAGCGGGAACAGGCATTGCAAAAGACCATTTTGGATTATGAAGGAAAGATCAACCTGGAAACGCAGCGTTGCGGAGAAGCAAGGGAAAAACACCTTGAACTTTGGCAGCAAAAATTATTGGCCAAAAAATCGGAATACGACGCTATGTTGAAAACCATCGAGAAAGATTTTCCAGCCTACCATGCTTTGAAATACGACATAGAAACCGCCTCAGTCAAAACGGTTCGGGAAAAATTATTGTCCGACAGTAGAAGCTTTGTGATAGAATTTTTTGCAGGGGAGGAAACTATATTCATATTCCTCATCACAACTGACAAACTGCATTTATTTGATTTGCAAAAGGATCAGGACTACCAAAAGAGGTTAGCGCGTTTGCTGAAAAACATTTCCTCACCTGACCATTTCCTGCAAGACCCCGCCCAAGCTTTTGACCACTTCACCCACGACGCCCATGCCCTCTACCGATTGCTATTGGAAATGCCTTTATCACAAACGCATGAACAAATTAATCATCTTTATATCGTCCCCGATGGCAACCTCTACTATCTCCCCTTTGAATGCCTGTTGACCCAACCAGCCAATAATGAAAAGCGCAGCTATCGGCAATTGCCCTATTTACTGAAATCCCATTCCGTCAGCTATTCCCAATCCGCCACCTTACTCTGCCACAACGGCGCAAAGCAAAAGCCCAAACAACGCTATGCCTCCTTCGCCCCTGACTATGAAAAGGCTTTGTATGAAAACCAACCCACTCCCATCCACGCCCTTTATGCCAATCAACAAGAAGCTAAATCAGGTGCAGCACTTTTCGGGAGCCGTTCCTTCACAGGCCTATCCGCAACTGAAGGTGCTTTTAAAAAACAAGCCTCCCGGTCAGCCATCCTCCACCTCCCATTGCATACCCTGCTCGACCACCAAGACCCCATGCTCTCCCGCCTTCTCTTCTCACCAGGTGATGGGGAAGACGGCATCCTCCATGGCTTCGAACTATACAATCTCCGTCTCACTGCCGACCTCGCCATCCTCTCTGCCTGCAATTCCGGCACGGGCCTGCTGCACAGCGGCGAAGGCATGATGAGCCTCGAACGGGGCTTCCAATACGCTGGCTGCCCTGCCTTGCTCACTACACTTTGGACCGTAGATGATGAAGCCACTTCTTCCCTAACGCTTTCTTTTTTGAAAAATATTAAAAAAGGTATGGTAAAAGACAAGGCACTTGCTACTGCCCAATTGGATTATTTGGTAGCGGCTGATCCGGCAGTGAGCCATCCATTTTATTGGGCAGGGTTTCGGGTGGTGGGGGAGGTGGGAAGAATTGAGCAGTCGGGTATTCCCCTTATGTGGATTTTGGGGTTTGGGTTATCTATTTTAGGAGTTTGGTGTTTTTGGAAATTAAGCTGATCCCATTTTTATTGATTAGGTTTTATTTGGATATGAAAGGGTGATATTTTACTTTTTGGATGCTTTTGAGGGTATTGATATTTTTTCCATTTAACATACTGCGGGATGACTCCAGAAAATTTGCGATTGCAGTACCATTATAAATGTATCTTGTATAGGATGTATTTTATTTTGTAAATTATTGGCTTTTTTTCTTTATACATTTGATAAATTAAATACGAAATAAGACATAAGCGGTGTTCACGAAATATTGTGCAAACACTGCCGTTCGAGGCCAGCCGGGCAAAAGCCTTTTATATGAATGCACCAATAGGGCACAGGCCCGCCACGAACAAATGTGCATGCGCTAATTAACACTGAACGTGGAAATACGCATGCGCCGCCATCAGGCTGTGAAAAAAACCCTGTATTTAATTATAAACCCTGTATATTTTTAATTAAATTTATTGCACAAAAAAATAGAAAATAATTATTAAAAACATGCAACAAAAGTCGGAAGGATGGCATGAATAGATAATAAAGATGGGACAAAAAACAAAATTAATTCACTGGTAATTTCTCCGTATTAAATACATCGGCATCATTAAATGCCGTTGGATATATAAATAACATCATTATATTATACGCCTGAAGGCTAATAAATACAATTAATAACAGAGCTATTAAAATGAATATTTCCCATTTAACAATCAGCAATAACCCATTCATTTCATCAATGGTGTATTTAAAAAAAGACATATTTTAATTGGTGAACTTCCCCACTCTAATGAGATAGCCCTATGAGTTAAATCAAACGAAGAAATGATTTTAACCACTCAGATTGGCACGATGACCGCAAGTTAATTTTCACTAATAATGCGAACAAAGGTTGGAAAATAAAAGACTGTTGATAATCAAGGGTTTAAATCACCACGATTTCATATTTCAACGAACTAACAACCAGCCATTTAATTTAACCCTTGATCCGTAAATAAATATTTGGGTCTGAAGCAATTGGCATAAATAACACTCTTGAATTCGATAACACATAAATCAATGATTTTTAATATAAATTCAATGGGCCCCCTCTTCTAATATCCCCCTCACTTCCTCCATTTTATAATCACCTTCTTTTAACAAATCAGCAAATAATTTCTCAGCCTCTCCTACCCTATTCAATTTCAATAAAGCCAACCCTTTATACCACATCGCCTGTTGCCGATAATCATTATCAACAGCAAGCACTTGATCAAACTCTGGAATAGCCGCCGCTGCATCTGATTGCTCCTGTGCCAACAAACTAACGCCACGGTAAAAATGAGCGAGATAGGGAATGGTCAACGAATCATTTAAAGATTGTTGGAATAACGGAGCGGCCACTTTATATGCCTCTTTTGCATAAGCTTGCACCGCTAATCGCCAATTGTTTCCAGCAATATTTTCCCCACTACGAATTAAGATGGGATTGCGGTACGCTTCAAAATGATCGGTAAATAATTGCTGGGGATCAGCCGGGGCATTATTCTTCATTAGCCAAATGCCAGCCACTGCCAATGCTAAGATGGCAGCCGCCACTGCCATCCAACGAAAGGGCACAATGCGACGGACGGGGGGGGCTATTTCTTTTTCAAATTGATCGAATTTATTTTTCAGATCGGCACGCCCGGCATGGATGATTGTGTTCCTTGCAGCTTTAATCAATTCCACTTGTCTGGCCAAACTATCATCACTGGCCAGTTCTTTTTCAAAAACGGTTTTTTCTTCTGTTGAAAATTGACCGTTTAAATATCGGTCAATTTTTTCTATATTTTTTAGGTCGTCTTTCATGGCGAAGGGTATATTTTGTTACTATGCAAACACCGATGGAGGGGAAAGTGAAAAAAATAAAAAATCGAAAATATTTTTTTCTCCTTTTTTTCAATAAATCAATGCCTTTACCAAATCGGGCTTATCGGCAATCATCCCTTTTAATTTTTTCAAGCACTTATATTTTTTATTACGGGCGATTTGTTCGTTTTCATATTGCATCGCTTCTGCTACTTCTTTCATGGAACATTGTTGGTAAATATTTAAAACCAACACTTTTCGGCAATCGCTTCCGAGCTGGTTAAATAGTTGCAACACTTGTTGCTCTTTTTCTTTTTTCAATAATATAGGTAAAAAACCCGGTTCGGTTTCCTCTACTTTTTGCTCCGAAATGATTCGCTGGCCGGTGTCTTTCCGTTTTAATTTATTCAGCCAAATAAATCGTGCAATGGAATAGACATAAGAGGATATGGCGCTCTCGCCTTTGAACTTTTGCTGTTTCACATTTTCATAAAATGCCATCATTGTTTCTTGAAAAACATCTTTTGCTTCTTCCAAGGAGCCGCTGTTTTTTTTCACAAAATCCAAAACTACCGATCTGTTCTGCAAATAAACCTGCTGCAAAATGGCGTTCTCGGACTGCTTCCCATTAAGCAGCCCATTCATAATTTCCTTATCTGAATAGGTCTTTTGCATACTTGGTCAATGTTGGATTGGAAAACGTAACCGAAAGGTGCGAATTTTTTTCGGATATACCATGACCGTGGAGACATGCAGGGCTATGGGTTGTTATTTTGTATAAGTATTTATCCGTTCTATTGCAAATATATTAAACACTGTGATGCCATAATAAAATGGACGCTCGGGTGGTTCGCCCACCCACCCACCATTGCCATGCGAATCATTGTACACAAAATGGAGGGTGTAGGTGCCAGCAGGCAGCCAGAGATTATCTACCACTTTCCTGTTACAGGGATCACCACCTCCATGCACTGAGTTTTCAAAGTTCATTTTCCAGACTACCTCTCCTGTCACTGCATTTTCAATCCACCCATAATCTACCAATACGGAATCCTGCGCCTCGCCAAGTGCATAAATAAACAAGTCAACATCCTTGTAAAACGGTAGGGTATTTCTTTGCTGGTTGCCCTCGCCCTTTTTAATGCCCTGGATTTGAAAAAGAATAGGCCGGGAGTAGATTAAATAACTGCTCGTATCTGCATTTTGCAAATTCAGCATGACTTTTCTTTGTTCTTCTGATAGCTTTTCCAATTGAATTGGAAGAGGTGTTTTTTCATGGTACTTATTTTGAGTTTGATCTTTATTTGTTTTTAAAGCAAATTTATTTTTTGGGCCAACATCCAAACATTGAACAAATGCTACAGAAATAATAATTACTATTAAATAATATTTAATAATCATGGTTTTATTTTTTAGGGTCAAGGTAATTTGTTTTTAATTATTACACAGGTATATTTAATTACAGAAACATGTTTTTACATTTTTTTACAAATAAAAATTTCCTTATCCAATTTCATTACCGTACACTTTTTGGAAGCGACTGATTTCCATGCCTGAAAGAAGGAAAATTTTGGGAGAGAGGTGTGTTTTTTTGTCCCGATTGAAATCGGGACAAAAAAACACACCTCTCTCCCTGTAGATTTTCTTCGCTCTTGGTCTGAAAACGGATATAAAATAAAAAGTGTACGGTAGTCAATATCCAATAAAAAAAACGGTTGCCAGAATTCTGGCAACCGTTTTTTTTTTATTTATGCAGAAAATTAATTTTAGTTTTATTAAAAATTATACCTTAACCCCAATTGTGCCTGCCACCTCGAACTCAAACCAAAGTCGTTGAAATAGGTGTCTTCACGGGAAGTATCAAAAGAATAAGTTGGAACCCGAGTATCTGGATCAACAGATACACCAAGAGGTTGTACCAAACCAGTAATAGTTGCAATTTCCCGTACCCCCCAACTGTCGTTGAGGAGATTACCTGCATTTAGAATATCAAGACTGAGTTGGATGGAATGGCCATTTGCCAATTCCATTTCTTGCATGAGGCGCACATCCCAACGCCCGTACCAAGGACTGATCGAAGCGTATTTTTCAGCATAACTGCCTTGGTTTTCTCTCAGATATTCATCTTGTGCAATGAAACGTTTCAGTGCATTGCGCTGGGCAGTTGCTTCCTCGGGCGTGCCACTAAACGCCATCTGATCAACCTGAGGGAAAGTTGGAATATAAATCAGGTCGTTTAGGAAAGACCCATCGTTGTTGATGTCGCCTGCGTAGGTAAAGCTGTAACGACCGCCCTGTACGAATTCCATGAACACGGCAATGTGAGTGGCCCATTTTTCTTTGTAACTGAATTTTTTATAAAGCGAACCCACGAGTCTATGTCTGTTCCCATAGAGAGAGGGTGCCAATTCAGCCGTGTTTGAATGATAGACATTTGCCGGGTTACGGTCGTAGGCATCCGAAGAAATTTCCGCATCAATGGAGGCCGCATCCCTAGAATCCTGAAAGTTATACGCTAACGAGGCTCTCATATTATTGGCCCAGGTCTTTTCTACTTGGATAGCAGCATTATAGGAATGTCCTTTGTCCGTATTGGTAAACACATAGGCATTGGTGGCTCGGTCGTCACCAGTATAAATAGGTCGTTTATCAACACTCTCCAATTCAGCGGAAGGCAACTGTAGGCCATAGTTCCTAACCATTTGCGCTTGTATGTCTTTAGTGTAAATGAAGTCAAAGGTCATGGACCAGCCATCGCCCAATTTTCGGTCGTATCCTAAACTAGACCGCCATACCTGTGGGAATTTAAAATCAGGAGCTGTAGTGACGTAGAAAAAAGATTCTGGGTTAGCTACTTGGTTGCCAATCCAAACAAAAGGGAAACGCCCGGTGAAAAGGCCCGATCCGCCCCTCAGTTGGGCAGATTGGTCGCCGTGTAAGTCGATATTAAAGCCGACCCGAGGTGAGATCAAGGGTTTCTGTTCAGGCAGTTCAAGACTGTTCAACAGAACAGGCGTACCATCTGCTTCATAATACTGAATGGTTGGGTCATAACAACAAGATCGCTCGTCAATGTTTTCCTGAATCTTATCCTTGGTATTGAAATACAACGGCAAATCCGAACGCAAGCCAAGGGTTAGCGTAAGCCGATCAGTCACAGCAATTTCATCCTGAACGTAAAAAGCCCACTGTCCCATATTGGTTTCAGCTAAAGCCCACCCATCATTTGCGTTATTTCCTTCAAAAGCCCCCCTTGCGGCATCAACAGCAGCTCCAAAACCAGGAGCCAATAGGGAGTCATTAGCAATCCCGATATCCATTGAGCCAAAAACCCCAAATCCATAAGCAGTCAAATTGAACGAGTTGTCGAAGTCAAAACGCTCAAAACTTGTACCTACGGTAAAGGTGTGCCTGTTTAGATAAATATTGAAGTTATTGGTCAATTGATATACATCTTGATCCAGTCGGTTGTTAACAGAGAATGGCTCATGGCCTGCAATGATATAAGGAATATTGTCTTTGGTTATATTTATGACCGGAAACGGAGCACTGAATGGGTCCCTTGAGTCGCGAAACGCCGTGTAACCAACTTGAAATTTGTTGGCGAACCTGTTCCCCATTAAGGAATTCAATTCTGCCTTTACTGAATGAAGAACATTATTGATCCGATAACCTGAGTTCTCAAATTGCAAAGTTTGCGGGCTTGGCCCTCTACTACTAATGGCCGATGGGTGGGCAGGTTTATCTTTATAGGCGTCGAGGAAGTTATAAGTAACTGCAAGTTTATGTGCATCACTTAAGTTGAAGCTCAATTTGAAAAGACCTTTTTGGTTATCTGTGTTATGTTTGAACCCAGAAATGGCACCCGTTTCATAATTATAATTTGATCGAAGGAGATTGGAAATATTTTCCATATCCGAAATGAGAACGCGGGAACGGTTACCACTAATCTGACCATTACTACTTGGCACAAAGTAAGACCCAAGGTCGGAGCGGCGCTCTACCTCAAGGTTTGCGTAGAAGAAAACCTTATCCCTTATGATGGGGCCTCCAATACCAAACCCAGTTTGTAACTGGTTCAAATCCCCTCTAGTTACTTCTGTACCGTCTACATTAACACCCAGCATATCTTTATTCCGATAGTAAGCAAAAACGGAACCCGTGAAATTATTTGTACCTGATTTTGTCACAGCATCTATTGAAGCTCCTGTAAACCCTGCTTTGGTCACATCGTAAGGGGCCAGCGAAACGCTCACCTGCTCAATGGCTTCAAGTGAAACAGGTTGTGCATCCGTCTGTCCACCAGGTGTTGCCGCATCCAAACCAAAGGGGTTGTTGAAAATCGAGCCATCCAACGAATAGTTATTGAACTGGTCATTACGCCCGCCAAAAGAACCACCTTCTGCTGCCATTGGGTTGAGGCGGGTCAGGTCTGCCGTAGAACGCGTGATAGTAGGCATGGTACGCAACTGCTCCAAGCTGATATAGGTAGATGCCCCGGTTTTGTCTGGGTTGATCAGCGGGTTCCTTTCACCAATGATCAAGACTTGTTGGAGTTCGACCCCTTCTTTAAAAACAATATCAATGTCGCGTTTTTCCCCCAACTGAAGGTAAACATCATTAATGACCGTAGCCTGATAACCTGTAAACGACGCTTCAACGGTATAAGGCCCCCCAATCCGCATATTGGGAATGACGTAGCCGCCGTCGTCCCGCGTGATGACACCATAAGAGGTTCCCGACGGTACGTGCGTTGCAACAATGGTCGCACCTGGCATGGTGGCGCCGCCTTCATCTGTTACCGAACCTTTTATGGAAGAAGTAGTGACTTGTGCTTGTATGCTGGAAAAGGCCAACAACAAAACTGTGAGAGTAAAAAGTATCTGTTTCATAAAATCAATTTGGCTGGGCAAAATAAGAACACAGTCAAATGAATAAGGGCTAAAAAGGAAAAGGGCGTTATCCCGGTTAGAGAAAACACCCAATTGTTTTGTTCATAATCATTTTTGCCTGTGTTTTTGATTTGATGCCCTTAATGTGAGTAAAATGTCAAATTAACGTTATGGCAAAGATAATTTTATGTTTGAGGATTCCATGTTAAGTTTTGAAATTCACATCATTTTGTGCTAATATTAAGATGCCCTCAAAGCATCTGCTTTCAGGGCATCTTAATGAAAGAACCTTAAGGCCTTTTAATTCTTTTTACCCAAATCTTCACTAGTGTGCCTATTTTGAGGCTAGGAAGTTTCTTCCGAAGCTTTTTTACCGCAGTCCACCGTCAAATCAAAACGCCCCCTCCTGAGATCAGGAGCAGGCGTTTTGAATTTGCATTTTTACTTGAAACAAAATTATTTAGCCAGCATTACAAATCTTGCAGTTTGTAAGTGACCATCCAAATAACATTGCACAAAGTAAATGCCTGCTGGAAGGCCAAGTTCATCCAACAGAACGGCATTTGCCCCTCCTTTTACATTTATAGGATACTGTTTTAAAACAGAACCATTCAGGTTTCTGATCTGTAGCTGCATCCTTTTTGAGCTATTGCTCCAAAGAGAAACGGTAAGGTTGCCCGTCGTCGGATTTGGATAGACAGTAATAGTATGTTGACCTTGTACAGTTTTATCAGACCATTCTTCTTCTGCGGTCATTCTCACTTCCCCTGTTCCTTTCATTTCAAATGAATTGTTTCCCTGACCAATAAGGGGTGCAGAAGGCACATATTCTATGCACAATTCAGGTGCATCGTTGGAAGAACCATTGAATGATTCAGCTACCCGCTTTCCTGAACCATTGAAAATCAGAGCAATTGCACTTGCAGAAGTATAATTGTTCCTATCAACGATTTCTTGAATAATGGCGGACAGGTCTGGCGTGAGCTGATCAGGGCCTGCATCCCCTACAGATGTCCAATCTGACGGCGACCAGCTAACAGTAGCAGTAGTCAATGAACGGTTGGTCAAGTCATTAACTGAACTTGTATACGTTCCCGCATCATCAACATCTTCTCCATAAATATCAAGGGTACATGGGTTTACATTGTTGGCCTCATCAGCGGTGAATTGCAAATCAGCCTTCAAGATAGTAGCTCCCTGAGGAATATTAAGACCCACGAACCGCATGCCAACAGTCTGAGCACCACCATCCTCGACCAGTTCAAGATCAGAACTGGTCAGGGACATAGTACCATTTGAACGTTCTTCAGCATCATCAAAGCTACTGGATACTTGGGCACAGGTAGTTGTTCCTCCCTGTACACCTCCCCCACACGAACAATCAGCCTGGATCGTCTCGCCAGAGGTGTTGGGGTCGCCGTCGTCGCAGGGCGTACCAGGCTCTGGCCCGCCGGGACAGACATCAAGGGCATCGCACACACCATCCCCGTCGCTGTCCTGGAAAGTGCCAGCACAACTGCAATCAGGCTGTATCTCGTCGTTGATCGTGCAAACGTCGTTGTCATCGCAGGAGGCGCCGGGGTCCGGGGCGCCGGGGCATACGTCAAGGGCATCGCACACGCCGTCACCGTCACTGTCCTGGAAAGTGCCAGCACAACTGCAATCGTTCTGGACCTCGTCGTTGATCGTGCAGACGTCGTTGTCGTCGCACGGGTCGCCGAAGTTCTTCTGAATCGCAGGACAGTCCGGCACCGCACACGTACAGTCGGCCAGTATGATTTCGCCGGAGGTGTTCGGGTCACCGTCATCGCAGGGCGTGCCAGGCTCCGGCCCGCCGGGGCATACGTCAAGGGCATCGCACACGCCGTCGCCGTCGCTGTCCTGGAACGTGCCGGCACAACTGCAGTCGTTCTGAACCTCGTCGTTGGTGGTGCAGACGTCGTTGTCGTCGCAGGGGTCGCCGTAGTTCTTCTGGATCGCAGGGCAGTCGTAGGTTGCAAGGTCGTAGGTAACGCACAGGGTCGCCGCATCGCCGGAAGAACCGTTGTAGGATTCCGCTGTCCGCTTGCCCGTACCCGTCATGATGATGGCTATGGCACTGTTGGAATTGAAGTTGTTCCTATCGACAATTTCTTGAATAACGGAAGCAATGTTGGGCGTCAGCTGATCAGGGCCACTGTCACCGACCCCCGTCCATGATAGGGGCGACCAAGAAACCGACGCTGTCGTGAGTGCTCGATTGGATAAATTGTTATTGCTGCTGGAAAAAGCGATTGCATCGTCGCTGTCCTCCCCATAAATATCCAAATCACATGGATTCACCCCGGTTGTTTCATCAACGGTAAACTGGATATCCGCCGAGAGGATGTTGGCCCCTTGTGGGATATTATGGCCAAGAAAGCGCATACCAACAGTCTGACTACCACCATCATCAACCAACTCAAGGTCAGAACTATATAGGTCAACACTTCCTGAAGAGTCCTCCTCTGCATCATCTTTACTGGCACCTATCTGCACACAGACCGTAGTACCTGAAACCCCGCCTCCGCACGAGCAATCCGCCTGGATCGTTTCGCCCGAAGTATTGGGGTCACCATCGTCGCAGGGCGTGCCAGGCTCCGGCCCGCCGGGACAGACATCAAGGGCATCGCACACACCATCACCGTCGCTGTCCTGGAACGTGCCAGCACAACTGCAGTCAGGCTGTATCTCGTCGTTGATCGTGCAGACGTCGTTGTCGTCGCAGGAGGCGCCGGGGTCCGGGGCGCCGGGGCACACGTCAAGGGCGTCGCACACGCCGTCGCCGTCGCTGTCCTGGAACGTGCCAGCACAACTGCAATCGTTCTGGACCTCGTCGTTGATCGTGCAGACGTCGTTGTCGTCGCACGGGTCGCCGAAGTTCTTCTGGATCGCAGGACAGTCAGGCACCGCACAGGTACAGTCGGCCAATATGATCTCCCCTGAGGTGTTCGGGTCGCCGTCATCGCAGGGCGTGCCAGGCTCCGGCCCGCCGGGGCATACGTCAAGAGCGTCGCAGACACCGTCGCCGTCGCTGTCCTGGAACGTGCCAGCACAGCTACAGTCGTTCTGGACCTCGTCGTTGGTGGTGCAGACGTCGTTGTCGTCGCAGGGGTCGCCGAAGTTCTTCTGGATGGCTGGGCAGTCATAGGTGGCAAGGTCGTAGGTAACGCACAGGGTCGCCGCATCGCCGGAAGAACCGTTGTAGGATTCCGCTGTCCGCTTGCCCGTACCCGTCATGATGATGGCTATGGCACTGCTGGAAGTGTAGTTCGGTCTGTCCACGATCTCCTGTACCACAGGGGCTATATTGGGCGTTAACTGATCTGGACCACTGTCCCCGACACCAGTCCAGGATGGGGGCAACCAAGAGACCAATGCCGTGGTGAAAGGACGGTTGGTAATATTGAAGGAGCTGTTAGAAAAGGTGACGGCATCGTCGCTGTCTTCCCCATAGATATCCAAATTACAAGGATTAATATTATTCGTTTCATCAACGGTAAACTGGATATCCGCCGAGAGGATGTTGGCCCCTTGTGGGATATTATGGCCAAGAAAGCGCATACCAACAGTTTGATCTCCGCCACCGTCCTCGACCAGTTCGAGGTCTGAACTTGACAAACTAACACTCCCGCTTGGGCGTTCTTCTGCATCATCGGTGCCAGCACCGACTTGGACACAGACTGTTGTACCTGAAACCCCGCCTCCGCACGAGCAATCTGCCTGGATCGTTTCGCCAGAGGTGTTGGGGTCGCCGTCGTCGCAGGGCGTACCAGGCTCTGGCCCGCCGGGACAGACATCAAGGGCATCGCACACACCATCCCCGTCGCTGTCCTGGAACGTGCCAGCACAACTGCAGTCAGGCTGTATCTCGTCGTTGATCGTGCAGACGTCGTTGTCATCGCATGAGGCGCCGGGGTCCGGGGCGCCGGGGCAAACGTCAAGGGCGTCGCACACGCCGTCACCGTCACTGTCCTGGAAAGTGCCAGCACAACTGCAATCGTTCTGGACCTCGTCGTTGATCGTGCAGACGTCGTTGTCGTCGCAAGGATCACCGAAGTTCTTCTGAATGGCAGGGCAATCGGGCACCGCACAGCTACAGTCGGCCAATATGATCTCGCCGGAGGTGTTCGGGTCGCCGTCATCGCAGGGCGTGCCAGGCTCCGGCCCGCCGGGGCACACGTCAAGGGCATCGCAGACACCGTCGCCGTCGCTGTCCTGGAACGTGCCGGCACAACTACAGTCGTTCTGGATCTCGTCGTTGGTGGTGCAGACGTCGTTGTCGTCGCAGGGGTCGCCGTAGTTCTTCTGGATCGCAGGGCAGTCGTAGGTTGCAAGGTCGTAGGTAACGCACAGGGTCGCCGCATCGCCGGAAGAACCGTTGTAGGATTCCGCTGTCCGCTTGCCCGTACCCGTCATGATGATGGCTATGGCACTGTTGGAATTGAAGTTGTTCCTATCGACAATTTCTTGAATAACGGAAGCAATGTTGGGCGTCAGCTGATCAGGGCCACTGTCCCCCACGCCGGTCCACAACGGTGGCGACCAAGAAACAGATGCACTGGTGAGCGTTCTGTTGCTTACGTCGAAATCAACATTTGTAAAAGAGGTCGCATCATCGCTATCTTCTCCATAAATATCCAAATCACATGGATTCACCCCGGTTGTTTCATCAACGGTAAACTGGATATCCGCTGCAAGAATATTGGCTCCTTGCGGGATATTGAGCCCTACGAACCGCATACCAACAGTCTGGTCATCACCCTTATTATTTATCAACTCTAAATCAGAACTATACAGGTCAACGTTTCCAGAAGAGTCTTCTTCAGCATCATCTGAACTGGTATTAACCTGCACACAGATCGTAGTACCCGAAACACCTCCCCCACAGGAACAGTCGGGCTGGATCGTTTCACCAGAAGTGTTCGGATCGCCATCATCGCAGGGCGTACCAGGCTCCGGCCCGCCGGGACAGACATCAAGGGCATCGCACACGCCATCACCGTCGCTGTCTTGGAAAGTACCTGCACAGCTACAGTCGGGCTGTATTTCGTCGTTGATGGTGCAAACATCATTGTCATCGCAGGAGGCTCCTGGATCAGGGGCACCAGGACAGACATCAAGGGCGTCACAGACGCCGTCGCCGTCACTATCCTGAAAAGTACCGGCACAGCTGCAATCGTTCTGGATCTCATCATTGATGGTACACACATCGTTGTCGTCGCAAGGGAAGCCGAAATTGGCATTCTCTGAAGGGCAATCGGGAACTGCACAAGTACAGTCCGTCAAGATGACTTCCCCAGACGTATTGGGGTCACCGTCATCACAGGCCGTACCCGGCTCTGGCCCACCAGGACAGACATCAAGAGCATCGCATGTGCCATCTCCATCACTATCTTGGAACGTACCGGCACAGCTGCAATCGTTTTGTATCTCATCATTGATAGTACATATGTCGTTGTCGTCGCAAGGGTCGCCATAGTTCTTCTGGATGGCTGGGCAGTCATAGGTAACGAGACCATAGCTAACGCACAGTTTAGGTGCAGATGTAGCTTCCCCATTATAAGACTCTGCTATCCTTGTACCAACACCATCAATAATGATGGCAATCGCACTGTTAGTAGAAAAATTGGGTCTGTCAACAATTTCTTGAATAACTGACGATATGTCAACGGTTTTTTGTGCAGCTCCGTTGTCCCCTACTGCCAACCAATCCGGGGGCGACCAAGTGACGGATGCAGTTGTAAGTGGTCGGTTGCTAACGTCATTAGTAGAAGATGAAAAGGTCACAGCATCGTCGCTGTCCTCCCCATAAATGGTAAGATCGAAAGGGTTGACATTTACCACTTCATCTACTGTGAACTGAATAGCTGCACTCACTATATTGGCTCCCTGTGGAATATCAAGATTGTCAAATCGCAAGCCTATAATTTGACTGGTAGTGCCATCAACTCCCAATTCAAGGTCGGAACTCGACAAGTTTACATTGCCGCTGGAATGTTCTTCGGCATCATCACTGCCCGTACTGACCATAGAACAAACCTCAATTTCTCCAACAAAAATAGAAACAGGAGCGGATGTTGTTGAATTGTCATCATTATCCTTGGCCACTGCTGTAAGGGTATATCCTTGATTAGATGATGGAATGGTCCAGTCCACAGAATAAGGAGCAGTACTGTCAATTCCGACTGAAAAGCCATCCACTTTAAAATTTACGAAATCTATCGTTCCATCTGAATCTGAAGCATTAGCATCAATTGTAATTGTTTGTGGCTGCCCATAATAAGTTCCATCTGCAGGCGAGGTAATACTGACTGTGGGCGGGCTTCCGACTACGCCTATTTTTTGGATGGTAAAATAATCGTCTACGTTGCCATTGTCATCAACGAAAACAACATCCATCTGATCATCCGTCACTTCGATATAAGTAGAACCCAATTCCTGATCGCTGTAATAATCAACCGCATGTCCTATGTTTTCGGGGTCTGCCCTTCCTGCGGAACCTGTGACCACATAAACAGTCCCATCTCCTGCATTTGGGCCATTTGTCGCCTTGGTATAGGCCCCATCTCCATCAACCCTTCCATCCCCACCATCAATGACCATTGTAGCGGGATCAAATGTATTGGAATAACCATAATGCCCTTCAATGAGCCAAGAACGATGGTAATTATGGGCATTGCCAGTCAATACCAGATCAACTCCGCCACTTTCAAGAATGGGGAGTACATTTTCGCGCATCTCTATACATTCCGTTTTGGTATCAGACATTTCATTTTCCAAACCTGCATAAGGAGGGTTATGGAAGATGACTATGGTCCAATCCAATGTATTGACATTCAAGTCATTCTGTAGCCAGGTTAGCATAGCCGACCCAGGCGAACGGTCCGATTCTTCTGCATCAAGGGAAATAACATGGATATTGCCATAATCAAAAGAATAATAAGATTCTGTTCCAGAGGGATCGCCTCCTGCTTCAGCATTGGTAGGGTGGTTAAAAATATCCCAATAGGGAGAATTGGCACCTGCTGTCTCAATATCATGGTTGCCGGGGCAAGACCACACGACCGTATTGATGAGTATATCCTCATACATGTTCTCGAACCAAGCCAATTGGTATTCTGAATCTAAGCCATCGTCGTAGGCATTATCCCCAAGAGCAAGGATCATGTCCGTATGGTCAGTACCAATATAATTGTAATAGCCATCCCGGACATTCCGCTGGTTAGTGTTTTTTCTGCCTGCATCCCCTAACACCCATATTCTGATGGTCGGGGTCGAACCCACAGAAGGCGAGGTAATAAAATAATGAAGGCTGTCGCCTCCAGCTATTTGCCCACCATTGTCTCCTACGGCATAATAGTAGGTGGTATTTGCACTAAGCCCCGTTATCTCTATCTCGTGATCAGTACGGCTTCCACTTACCGTTATGGTAGAGTTCAGGTTTTGATGGGTCAACCCGTACCAAACCTTGCTGTTGGTAGCAGTAGAGGTCCGCCACTTTACAATGATGCTGTTGGGAGTGCTCAATTGTAGGTAAGGGCCTCTGGTTACAGTTTGGGCAGTGTTTTCTGTATTGAATACAAAAAGCAATAGGAAAGTGAACAGGGAGTATAAATTGTGATTTTTCATTCTAAAACGTTTTAGAATCCTCGTAATTTGATGTCAGATTTGAATACCAAATCGTATAAAGGTTTTATGTTTTTAAAGCTTAAAAATCAGGATGTTAACTTACGAGCTTATCGCTCTAAAAGTTTAAAACTGTTGGAAGGATTCGTTCATGAAATATATTCGTCCTTACCAAAAAATATGAGTGAAGTAAGATGTCAGTAACCGCTTGTCTGTTGCAGGAGTACATTTCAAATTATCCGTCGGTACTTCCAGCACTTTTATTATTTCAAAGCGACATTTGAAACATGCCCAGTTACAAGGAGTTGGGTTGTTTAATGAGCAGTCTTCGGGAAGTTTGAGCAGTCTTCAGAAAGTATGAATCTATCCAATGGTAGGTATCCAGAATAAAAAAGCTGGAAAGAAGGAGAACAAACATCTGATATAACATTTGAGACCAGAAATGGGAGAGACCTGACCTTCGCCTGCCATTTAAAGTGGTAAATGTACTCTATTTTTTAACATCTTTAAAAAGTGGGAAGGAAAAATTGAAAAACCCCACCTAAATTTAGGGCTAAACGAGAAATCAAACCTTCAGCATCGGTGTGCCTTATGCAAAGGATTCTTAGTTTTACTTGTGATCAAAAATGTGTTCATGAATAAATTTGGCAAATACATCGAATCAAAAATGGACAGAAAAATAAAGCATTATGAAATTCAATTGCTACGTAGAAATCAACCAACCCATCGAAAAAGTTATTGAACTCTTTGACAACCCTGACAACATGAAACATTGGCAAGACGGCTTCGTCGGCTTTGAACACTTGAGTGGGAAAGCTGGCAAGGTGGGCGCCAAGTCAAGGATCACTTATACTTTTGGTAAGAAAGGTAAAACAATGGAACTTATCGAAACCATTAAAGTGAGGAACCTACCCTATGAATTCAGTGGGACTTACGAGCACAAGCATATGACCAATAACATGATCAACCGCTTTAAATCATTAGGACCTGACAAAACCCGCTGGGACGCTGAATTGGAATACACAAAACTAAATGGGTTTATGATAAAAATAATGGCCTTCCTGATGCCTGGAATGTTTAAAAAACAGACACAGAAATGGTTAGATCAGTTTAAAGCGTTTGCAGAAAAACAGTAGGTTATTGAGGTATTCGGAATTAATATCCAATGGCGTTGTTGCATGAACATATATTATTTCGTTTTTCATTTTTTCGCCAAATTTTTCTCACGTAAAAGCTGTTTTGAAAAATTTAGATGATCTAACAAGGCCTATTGCCAAAGGAAAAATGTTCATGCAACAACGCCATATCCAATTATAAACACCTAATATCCAACACCTCAATACCCTATCTTTGCCGAAATTTTTTTCATGCAAAACACAGAACAAAAACGGACAGAAATCAGCCAATATGGGGAGTTCGGGCTAATCGAACATTTGACCAAAGACTTTGCTATAAAACACCCGACCACCCTCAAAGGTATTGGTGACGATGCCGCTGTTATTGGCAAAAGCGACCCCCTCATGGTCGTCTCCACCGACCTGCTGGTGGAGGGCATCCATTTCGACCTAATGTACTTCCCCCTGAAGCATCTGGGCTATAAATCGGTCGTCGTCAACCTCTCGGATATCTATGCTATGAATGCCATACCAAAGCAGATTACTGTATCTATTGCCATTTCCAACCGCTTCAGCGTGGAAGGACTGGAAGAGCTTTATGCTGGCATCAAAGCCGCCTGCGATTATTATAATGTAGACCTTGTAGGCGGCGATACAACTTCTTCTCAAAAAGGGCTGATCATCTCTGTGACAGCAATCGGAGAAGGTGAAAAAGACAAACTGACCTACCGCAGCGGTGCCAAGCCGGGCGACCTGATCTGCATGACAGGAGATGTGGGGGCAGCTTATCTCGGCCTACAGATCATGGAGCGGGAAAAGCAACTCTACCTTTCCAGTCCTGGCATCCAACCCGACCTGGAAGAAGCGAAGTACCTTGTTGGGAGGCAACTGAAACCGGAGGCCCGCAAGGATATGATCGAAATATTTGAAAAGGCAAAGCTTGTTCCTACCGCTATGATTGACGTGTCCGATGGTGTTTCTTCCGACCTCATGCACATCTGCAAACAATCAGGCGTCGGGGCTTTCATTGAAGAAACAGGTGTCCCTATCCATGAAGAGTCAAAATTGATGGCTCTGAAGTTCAACCTTGACCCAATAATGTGCGGTCTCAACGGCGGAGAGGACTATGAACTGCTTTTCACCGTAGACCCAAAGGATTTGGAAAAGACGAAAATATTGCCCGATATTTTCATCATGGGCGAAATAACAGAAAAAAGCGAGGGCTTGAAATTCCACACCAATGGCGGGCGTATTGTTGATTTGGAGGCGCAGGGGTGGGTGCATTTTTGAGGAATTGGGGAATTGGGGAATTGGGGAATTGGGGAATTGGGGAATTGGGGAATTGGGGAATTGGGGAATTGGGGAATTGGGGAATTGGGGAATTGGGGAATTGGGGAATTGGGGAATTGGGGAATTGGGGAATTGGGGAATTGGGGAAAATATTTTTTTTACCAATTCAGGGCAACTTATTTATAAAAAATGTTTCTATCTACAATCAATAAGTTAATACTAGGTTTAGTTTTATTTTCATTTTTTATTAGTTGTAAAAAAAACGCTCCTGAAAAATATTCTTTTTTTGTGGCAGGTCATGCTTATGGAAGCCCATCAGGTGAAGATATTGGATTGCACCCTCCTTTTGTAGAAATATTTCCTCTACTCAACCAAAACATCGATTTGGCATTTGGTTTCCTGACAGGTGACATTGTCCGTTTCTCATGGGAAGCATATTGGAAGGCTGTGCAAAAAGAATTGGGGCAATTAAATTGCCAAATCCATCTTGCACCAGGCAATCACGATATCGGGAACAGAGAATTATTCGACAAATATTATGACGAGACTTTTTATTCATTTGAACACGGAAATGATTTGTTCATCATTTTGGATGGTAATAAAAGCAATTGGAATATTGAAGGCAAACAATTTGCATTTCTAAAAAGCGAATTATCCAATAAAGCAACAAAGGCGAGTCACACATTTATTTTTATTCACCAATTAATATGGTGGAAAGAAAATACAGAATATGGGGAATGCAAACCCAATTCCTTTATGGGCATGTCGGTCACCTTGAATTTTCACCAAGAAATATTGCCGCTCTTTTATGCACTTGAAAAACCAGTATATTTACTTGCTGGTGATGTGGGAGTTTTCACAAATGGATGTTCTGTTTTTTACCATAAAACAAAAAACGTTTCACTCATTGCATCAGGAATGGGCAATAATAGAACAGACAATTATTTAATGGTGAATGTTTTAGAAAACGGCGAAGTAGATATTAAAATAATTGGACTTAATTGTGACAGCGGGAATGAATGTATGGGAAAAATAGAAGATTATTAGGTCCTTATTTTTTTTGAAGCTAGATATAGTGAAGTAGATAAAAAGTGCTTTAAATAAAAATACTATTTAACCTTGTTTTTCTCACCTTATTAAAATTACATCCCCCGACTCCTTAATTGTTGAGCCATTTAAAAATGAAATTTCAATGAGAATAGGTATTTTTGGTGGACAGTAAATGGCCCTAAATACAAATCAACAGAGAACGCTGGTTGGAATTTTTCTTTTGTCAACCACGGAGACACAGAGAATCACGGAGAAGTTAATATTTACTCTGTAAATAAAAAAATCTGTACAATTAAATGGTACGATTTACCACATAGCTACTTGCCGATATATTTCTTGTGCCAACCAAGGAGACACAGAGAATCACAGAGAAGTTGATATTTTTTTTGCAAATTAAAACCTCTCTGCAACTCTATGTCTCCGTAGTCGCACTAATTGTGCCCCGTCAGTTAGATTTTACCAGATCACCTTCTTTACTCATCAGGAATTTTTCCAAAACATCTGGCACTTTTTCAAATGCAGCGGATAAGCCTTGGCTGGATTTAGATGGGACGAATGAAATTTCTTTTCCACGAGTGACGAGGAAGCCTTGTGGATCTATGCCGATTCCGGCACCTGCTCCACTTCCTTCTCCGTGACCACGTTTTTTATCGTCTCCTTCGCCGCCGCCGTAGCCAAAGCCCAAACCGACCCGGATGACAGGTACACAAATAAATTCGCCGAGTTTGAATTCTTTCCCAACAACAGTTTCTGTTCGTGCTTCTGTTTTGAGAAAATCGGTGACTCTTTTCAGCACATCTTCAAAATTTTCTTTCATGACTTAATTTTTTAGGTTCTTTGGCAAATGCAATAGAAGCTGTAATCCGCTGATGGGCAGGAAGATCGGAAAATAGAAAACAAAATTTTTCATTTTCCTGCCCCTCTAACTTCTTTTTTTCCGCTTCACGAAATTTGTCAAAGAATATTTTTATTAAAAAAATGACTGCAAGAAGGCCACTACCAATCGATATGGCCTTGCTTGCAGCCAAATAGACAGTTCCTGTTTCCCTGAAAAATTGATCTGAAACCGTTGTTTGGGTTTTTTAAGTAAATGGGACAACGGGTAGAGGTAGGCATTTGTAACAAAGTCATTGGTATCCCAATCGATGATAAGCCGTTTTACCTTAATAGCTTTTAGGGTTCTTTTAAAGAGCTGCCAAAATTTACGGGGAGATATAGACCATCCACGTTTTGAAGGTGGTTTTTTAGGTGGTGGTTTTGAAGCTTTTTTTGGCAGACACCATTCTTTTTTAAAAAAAAACAAATTATAATACCACTGCCATCCCTCCTTGCTTGGTTTTGCCCTTATCCCAATTACGCCCTTCCATCCTGCTCTGTAAACAGTCTTCTTTGTGTCCACTTCCAATTCAAAAGGCGACCACAACATCACTCCAATCAAAAGGAAAAGTATTAGGGTAAACCACAACATTTTTACGGTTTTTGTTCTTACAAAAGTCACAGCCAAGTAACCTTATTGCAATGACTTGTATCAATCCTACCCATGAACTATGTCAACGTTGGGAGGATGGACTTGCCATTCACCCCATTGGCTTTCCATGATTACATAAAAAATGAAAAGATAATTTGTAACTATTCAGCACATGTCAAATAAAAGGAGTTTCCCGTCAAGTCACGCTAATCTTGTTTTTAAAATAGCTAAGTTTCTGCTCTCCTATTTTTATAAATAGAAAAAGATCATCGCTTCCAATAATAATATTATCAACCCCACGCCTAAAATCAAAAAAGCAAAATGCTTTGCCATTTCACCAAATGTATAGCGCCCATATTTTTTCAAACTAAATACCAGCAATAAAGTTCCAATAATAAAATTTAACAATGAGAAAGTCCAAAGTGGCAAATACAACTGCCTACTTAGCAAGTAGACCTGCCCCCCAGCTAAAAAAAATTTAAATCCAGAAAAAATATCATTGAAAAAATATAAAAACAGCCCTACCCCATCCATTAATAATACATCAACCAATAATAATATGACTATAAAATTAAATTGATTTTTGTTTTTCAGTAACAACTTCAATACAAATGTAATCACTACATATTTACTCAGAAAAACACAAGTTAAATAAGCCGTGTTTTTCACACTCCCGTATGGTACACCTTGTAAATTGCAATAAGTACCAATTAGGTTTAATTGTACATTTTGAAAAAACATTAGATGCCAAAAATTTAGGATAACATTGGAAACAATAACAAAGAAAGGTAATGCGAACAAGGCGATCCGATGTGGGTCACCAACTAAATAATTTTCAAATTTATATTGCATTATATAGAGTAATAAAAAAGGAGGCCGTACCATATGACCATTTCCAAAAAATGCAGTCAAATTAATTCTTCATAAGGTCAGCTAAAACTGTATAAATATTTTCATCGCTGGGCCTTAAGGCATCCGCTTGAATGATTTCGCCGTTCTTTCCAAGGATAATAAAACGTGGAATACCAGTTACTCTAAAATCTTTGCAGATTTTCGAATCAAAGGCATTTTGGGCAATTAGCTGTACCCCTTTGATGTCTTTGCTATGGAGCATTTTTTTCCATTTTTCCCGATCTTTTTCTTTATCCAAAGACAGGCCGATAAAAACAATCTCATCTGTTTCATCTTTGAAATAATCCATGACAACCTCGAAATGTTTTCTTTCATCATGACACCAGTAGCACCAAGTGGCCCACAGATCCATATAAACGACTTTTCCCTTGAATTCATCCATCATATGCAAATTGCCGTCGGCGTCAAAAAACGAGTAGTTTGGCATCTTCATCCCTTCGTTAAATGCTTCTGTTATTTTAGACACCTCGTTATTCAATAAATCCAAATAGACTTGCGGAGGGTCGGTTTTTTTATATTCCTCAAAATAGACCTCAGCATTGTTGCCCCAAGTTAGCATCTCATAATGAAGGCTCATGTATTTTAAGTAATCGACTGTCTTTTTATCGGAAAACATCGAATTAATGGCCGTGAATCGAGCCCTGACCCCTGGCATTTTTCTCCCTTGCTTGTCATATTCTTCTGACAAGAAAATGGACAAGGTTTTATTCCTCACTTTTGCCCCGATGTAATTGATATAGGCAATGTTGTCCAGCAATAAAGAATCTTGAATAAAAAAGCTTTCCTGATAAGAAAGGAATTCTTTACTTTTTTCCTCTGGCTCTTTAGCAAATGAATATTTGAGCGTATTGTGATATTTTTCCAAGTGATAGGCAATGCGATATTGGATATAAATTTGTGCTTGATCAATAAAGTCATTGTTACCCATCGGGTTGCCAGAACGGTAAGAATTAATAATCGATTCTCCCATATTTTTAAGGGAATCCAGCTTGTCTAAAAAAACCGATTCCGGGTAATTGTAATCCTGTGATTCAAATAAATAGAGCTGCCATAAATCAAAAAGGATTTTGTTTTCGGCTGCGTTTGGGCCACGATAAATTAAGTTGTTATGGCCATTAGTCAAGTCCTTTTTATTGTAGGCAAAGGACAGGCTGTCGCCCGGTGCAATATACAGGGGAAGGTTCGAATACATTCCCATTATGACCTCAGCCACCATTGGCCGATCACACGTAAGCAGTATTTCGAAACCTTCTGGCCCCACCTCAAATTCCTTCAGCCCCCACTTGGTATTTAGCACCGCCTGTTTGGTTTCGGTGCAATCAAGGCACTCTCCAATGATTACACTTTTTTCGATTTTGACATGGTCTGTAGCTGGTTGACAAGAGAACAGAAATATTCCAAAAAACAGAATGGCAATTACATTAAATAAAGATAAAGCGGTTTTCATAATAATATTTTTAATGTGACTATTCAGCATGGAGAGAGAGGTGTGTTTTTTAATTGTAAAAAAGGGCTTGACCAATTAAGCTGGCCAAGCCCTTCTTTTTTTTACGAACTATACCAAGGGAAAATAATCTTTGGTAAAATTCTTAATTATTTCTTCAACGACTTATAATATTCTTCCACTAACTGCTTATAATAAGGCTTCAGCGCAGGGTTCACCGTTTTGAATTGGTCTATTTCAGCTTCCCTTTGCTTGATGTATTCTTCAAGGCTTGGTGGCATTTTGCGCTCAGTATCTTGTGCCGATTCTGATTTGCGCTTATTGTCCCATTCCCGTTCCCGTTCGGCCTTTTCGTGTTCGAGCAGGCGGGTGAGGATTTCCTGCTGGCGTTTGATCATCCGGTTGCTGAGACGCTTGTTCACAAGATCAATTTCGGTTTTGTTCATCTGCTCCATCAACTCTTTTAGTTCTTGGTTTTCACCGCCGCCACCTTGTTGTTGTTGTTTGGCTTTTTCAGCCAGTTTTTTACGGAGAGCCGCCTGTCGGGCAGCCATTTCAGCAAACTCCTTGCTGCTTGGATCGCCGCCGCCTTCCTGCATGCCTTTCATCATTTTCTTCATGCCCTCGTTGATCTGCTGCTGGCCTTCGGACATTTTGTCCTTAGGTACCTTTCCTCCTTGGCCATTTGGATTGTTACCAGGATTACTGCACTGCTGGGAGCCAGGCATCATGCTCGACATTTGCATCTGCATTTGGTTCATGACCTCGCTGAGCATAAGAGCGAGATCGTTGAGGTTTTTCATGGCTCGTTGCTGCTGGTCCTGTGCTTGGGGTTTCTGCCGCTCCTCTAAGTGGTCAAGTCCCTTGCGGATATTGCCATTGATATCGCCAACCTTTTCCGTGATGAAGCTTTCGATCTGAACCACCCGCTTGGCTAATGCATAAAGGCTGTCTTCCACTATTTTGAAATCGTCCTGAATCTTCTTCTGCTCTTGTGTGAGGGCCACATAGCGAGGTGTGTTCACATCAGTAGGCTTGAAGTCTTCCATTAGACGCTCCTCATCGAACGAAAGGGTAACGATGTTTTCGAGCAACTGACGCAGCGCTTCCATGTCTTCTTGCATCTGCTCCATTTCCTGCTGCTGCATGGACTGTTGCATCTGGTTGGCCATTTGGCGCATTTTCTGGGCAGCGCTTTTTTGTTTGCGGCTGGCTTTCTTATTGTCCTGCTTCTGAAGGTTTTCCTGACTGTCCTGCATGTCTTCTTTAATATCTTCCCGTTCTTCCTTCATATCGTCAATGTCCTTCTTTTTCTCCAGTTCCTCATTCTTCTTTTGAATCTCGTCCATTTTTTCCTCTATCTTTTCAAACTCTTTGTTGAGTTCTTCTTGCTTCTTTTCCAGTTCCTCTTGTTTTTCCTGATCACTTTTGTTCTCCTGGTTTTCACCCTCTTTATTTTCACCTTCTTTGTTTTCGTTTTCCTGATTTTCGTTCTCTTCGTTCTCGCCTTCCTGGTTTTCCGTATTCTCATCATCCTGCTGCTTTTCGTCTTTATTTTCAGTCTCTTCTGCCAACTGGTCTTGCTTCTTGGCGAGTTCCTCCAATTTCTCAATGGCCTTTTCCATCTCGAATTCGAGTTCCAGTTGCTTGTACATTTCAAGCATGCGATCAAGCGATTTTTCCATCTGGTTATCCTGCTGCTCCATTTCTTCTATCATGTCAAGAGCCTCGTCTTTTTGCATTTCTTGGAGCAGTTCTTCGATCATTTTCATGAGATCCCGCATTTCATCACTCATGACATCCTCCATCATTTCTTCCATTTTATCCATCTTCTCTTGCTTCTCCTCGTTTTGGTTGAATTCTTCCTCGTTCTTTTGGTTTTCCTCCAACGCCTTTTTGGCTTCTTCTATCTGCTTTTCGAGTTCCTTTTGGCGATCGAGCAGTTTTTCAAGTTCCTTGCGGGTCTGCCAGTCGAGGTCTTTTTGCTGTAGCACTTTTTCCCGCAGTTTCTTCATATCATCCTGTATCTTCTTGCTCTCTTCAAGTGATTTTTTCAATTTGTCCTTGATCTCCTGATCATTGTCTTCTTCCATCTTCTCCAATTCCTCCTCCGTCGGCATGGAAAAAACCATGAGGTTAGTACGGGCAGATTTACTACCATTCACGCCGTCGTTGTCGAACACTTCAAAGTAATACATTACTTCGTCGCCGGGCTGGAGGCCGAGTTCGGTCATGTCCCAAATGTGGTTGTACTGGATGTTTCTGCCAGATGGTTTCTGTAAGGCCAGTGTTTTAAGTTCGCCGTCTTTTCCGTCCTTTTTATGGCGGTAATTAAAAGAGAGATTTCGGAGACCATAGTCATCGGAAGCATCGCCAACGAAATAAATTATCTTATCATTAAGGCTATCCACAAATTCCTCCGCTGCTATGGTTGGGAAAAGGTCAGGCACAACAGAAATGGAATAGGTAACGGAATCGGCATTGGGCAAAGCCACATTTGAAATGTAGAGGCGGTAGCTCTCATCTTTCAGCGCTCTTTTTTTATAGGTAAACAATTCATCAGAGAAGCGCTTGGTATCAATGGCTTCCCCCGTATTGGCAAAACGGATAGCGATGTTGTCTGTATTTTCAGAACTGAACACCCAATCAATATTAGTCCCAATGGGAACGACCAAATCACCAATGCTTTTCAATGCTTCGTCCCGTCGGCCTGTATAATTTGGATAATTCAATTTCACTTCAAAACCAGTGATGTTTGGCTTTTTCAAAACACTCAAGGTATAGTCCTTCGACTCTATACCACTGGAAAAGAATTTAAAATCGGTGTCTTTTGCCACATTGCTGAAACGGTAGGAAAAGGTACTGTTGTCTTCTTTTTGCAAACGGTATTGGATGTTGTCCACATTGATGAACACCTCGTTGGGCAACACATCGCCTTCCACTTTCACCATCAGAGGATATTCGCCATACTGCACTACTTCCAGGTTTTCATCTTCCAAAACAAAGGCAAATGGTGCGGGCCGCTCGAATTCGCTATTGTAATTCACCAATCGTTTGGTGCTGTCCGTAATCAGGCTCGGTGCTGCAAAAAGCAGCACGATGAGCAAGAGCAGTGGTGGCAGCACATAGCGCATATAGCGGCGGTTCTGAGAGAGGTCAATGGCAGATTTGAAAGGAACGGGTTTGATCTCTTCCGATTTCTGGTTAATACTCGCCAAGATCAAATCCCTCGATAAAGCGCTGTCGGCTTGATGGCGCAACTGCAAGATGTTCAACAACTTATCTTTCACATCTGCAAAATGGTCACCGATGATCGTTGCAGCCTGCTCATGGGAAATTATTTTCCCCAAATGGAAATAATGCATCAGCGGGATCAACACCCAACCTGTCAGGGCCACTGCCGACACGCCGACGAACGACCAGAACAGTCCCAACTTGACCCCAGGCTTGAAGTAATAATGGTATTCCAAAAAGTTCAGTCCGAGGAACAGCACCAGCATGAGGGCCAACGAGTATAGGCTGCCCCGAATCAACTGGTTCATATAATATTTACGGATGAACTGATCGAGCTTCTCGATGAGCAATTGATAGTTGTCTTTTATTTCTGCCATAACGTAAAATGGTTGAATGGTTTGAATGGCTCAAATTTCTGCCTGTCGGTAGACAGGATTTTTTGCCACTCATAATCATGGGAGCAAAATCCTCTCCACTGTTCTTTTCAAAAAATACTTCCAAAACTAAGTGAAAATGAGCGTATTCCAAACGCTGAAAAGAGGGGCTTAGTTGCGGAAAGGGGAAATTTGATTTGGAAAGTCGGGGTTTTGATAAGGATTGGAAGAGGGTGGAATGGTTGCTTAGCATGTATCCTCCTTTTTGTTACATTTTGAATTAATACAATTTCCAGTAGGCTTTTCATCAAAAAGTACTTAATTTCGTAAGTGTCATAAAACCAATATTTCATTCTTATGCCAACCATCCCTACTTTAAATGAAAAAGAGTTTGCACTCCAAAAAATGTTAATTTCTGCCGATGATTATCAACGCATGGGAGAAGCGGGCATTTTTGCCGATAAAAAAGTAGAATTGATTGATGGGGAAATATATACTATGAGTCCAATCACCCCCAACCATAATGGTCACGTAGACAAAGCTTCTGAATTTTTTACGATAGAACTATTTGGCAAAGCTAAAATCCGCACTCAAGGCTCCGTCCGCACAGATGAATATTCCGAACCTGAACCCGACATCACTATCTTGCGATTTGATGAGCATTTTTATTCCAAACGGCAAGCCACCTCTGAAGATATTCTTTTAATCATTGAAGTGGCCGTATTTACAATCGAAAAAGACCGAACAATAAAAAAGAAAAAATATGCTGCTGCTGGGATTCCGGAATATTGGATTATTATCCCACAAAAAGGAATCATCGAAGTATATAAAAATCCGATAGAAGGGGATTACGCCCAGAAATCTACCTACCAAATAAATAGCAATTGGATGTTAGATGCCTTTGATTTAGAAGTTAAAGGAAGTGATTTTTTGATTCCATAATTGAGATAGTTCCCCTCATTAATGATTGCATTATAAATAAATAAAATCTTTACTTTCTATCATAAAACTGCCCCGGATTGACACCTCCGCTAAATTCATTGCTATACCACACCTCTCCCTCCTCTTTTGCCCAATCAGGAAATTGTTTCAACACCATTCTGAATTTAGTTTTAAAAGCACCATCGTATTTCGGGATGCGGAACGACCAATAATGACCAGGAGGTAACGCCCAGTTTCCCCGCCAACCAGTACCACAGCCCAAAAGACCCCGCATGGTTTCAATATCTCTCCACAAGCCATTCTCATCTTTTGCCTGCATGGTCATTTGCAGCCTATTGAAGCTTTCTAAACGAAAATGAATGGTGTCTTTTGTGGTGTTCGAGATATATACTTTTTTTCCCTCATATTCTTTATTATATACCGTTGAAAAAGGGCTGACTCGGACATGTACATTGTTAAAAAAATTATCCATCCACTTATTTAGCTTTCTTGGCTTATAAGCTTCATATCTTGATATAGTTTTATACAGTGCAACTGGTTTTTTAAGATCATCATTTTCTTTTTCCCGCCATATATAATCCCCCCATTTGTTCACATAGCCCCATCTCCCATTTTCTTTTACCCACCGAATATCATAAGACGAGCGGTAGTGGTGGATCATTTCAAAACGTGGTTCAACAACACTCCCATCTTGTGGGTTGTACCAGCCTATCCCGTAATTTTTCCTGTCACTGTTTTTTGAGTTCAATTTATAATAACCTTTTTTATCCCATGCTACGCCATAATTATTCAATATATTAAATTGGGTAAAATTTCCATTAATATCAAATTTATAATAACCGCCATTTTTATAGACAACAATATAATTCTCGTTTGGATGGTTATTTTGCAAAATATATCCGATTGGTTCATCGCTTATTAAATTACCATTTAAATTAGCTACATATTTTTTGCGTCCTTCACCTTTAATAACCACAGCATATTTATTGTGAATTATTTCCCCAATACGGACAAATGGTTCATTATGTAAAATACGGCCTTTATAATCCGCAAAACAATCCCCTTCCCTTCTCACTACTATTAACCGATCTTCTGTGGCAATTTTTAAATGATTTATGCTTTCGTCCCTTAAAATCCATTCGCCATTTGGGCCAATGATCCCTTGCGCATAAGCAGACCCAGTATTAAATCCAGTTTTAGCCATTCCATTTTCCAAATAACCAATCGGATCAACATGGGATATTTCGTGTCGAATATTTCCATGTACGTCCAATATTCCTTGCCCTATTATTTCTTTGTTTTTTCTATTAACAAATAAAAACTCATTTTCGCCCCATAATTTTATTTCATCATATTTCCCAAATGGAATAATGACTCGCCCCAAAGTATCCATTAAAGCATTTTTTGTAAAACTGTGTGGGCGTCCATCCACCATTCTTTTTTCATTCCTCCTGATAATATATTTTCCATTTTTGGAATACCCTATTGTTGCTTGGAGAGAATCCAGTATCAATTCAGTCTTTTTATTTATTATTGTTTTTTTTCTGGATTTAATGGATGTATTAATTTTCTCCACAGTTTCCCCATTTTTGCCTATGTAAAACCACTTGCCATTGAGCATGACTTCGGCATATTGGTTTTTAAAATCTTTGGCGTAATGATATTGCGGCTTTATCACAAATTCCCCTGCGGCATTTACATAACCAAACAATCCATTCAATGCAACAGCGGCAAGCCCATCTGAAAAAGAACCTACCCAGTCATAAATCGGTGATAAAATTTCATCGCCATTTTTATTGACCAATCCATATTTTCCATGATTTTCAATAAGCAATAAATCTTCTCCAATCGGCGGGACGAGAGGATTGGGCGATTGGCAAAAGCTCAAAAATGAAAAGAAAATGAATAGGAGGAAAGGTGTTTTCATGGAAGTATATATTTTGGTTGCAATTATTTTGGAATAAATCTACGCTTTTTATCCGATTTGTATTCAACGCCAAAATGGTGTATTCAGCTTTGAGATTTGCATTTATTTAACGTACTTTTCCCACTCAAAAAAATCACCCTCACCATGTACAAAAAAGAAGAACAAAAGCAATTGTTTGACCTTTCCAAAAAACTACTCTCTGCTCCCGAAACGACCGACATCCTCGACGACCTAAGAAAGGCAGTAGTCTATCACGAGTGGCGTTATTATGCTTTGAACGATCCCGTCATCAGCGATTTTGAGTATGACACATTATATAAAAAAATAGAGGCCATCGAGGCCAAGCATCCCGACTTAGTTATACCCGACTCCCCTACACAGCGGGTCAGCAGTGACCTCACGGACGATTTTCCTACAGTGGAACACCTCGTGCCCATGCTCTCCCTTGACAATAGCTATAATGCAGAAGACCTCAAGGATTTTGATGAGCGCATCAAGAATTATTTGGGCTGGGAAAAAGACATTGATATTGAATATGCGGTTGAGCCAAAATTCGATGGGGGCAGTATCGCCATCGTTTATGAAAATGACAAATTGGTGCGGGCCGCCACCCGTGGCAATGGCACCCAAGGCGACGAAATAACACCCAATATCCGCACCTTGCGCTCTGTGCCTCTACAAGCCCCTTTTTCCGAGGCAGGCATCCAAAAGGTGGAACTTCGAGGCGAGGCCATCATCCGCAAAGATGTATTTGAAAAACTGAACGAGGAGCGGGCCAAGGATGGCCTGGCCCTTTTCGCCAACCCCCGCAACTCGGCAACGGGGGGGCTCCGCACCAAAGACCCTTCGGAAACGGCCTCCCGAAAAATAGAAGCCTTCCTCTACCAACTCGGTTATGCAGCGGACGCAGATGGCAACGATAAAATAAAAGACCTCCAAACCCACAGCGCTTCCATCCAACTGCTCGAAGGCCTGGGCTTTAAGGTGCCAAAAGCAACCTCCAAAACTTTGATGCCGGAAAGGGCTGTTTTCAAAAACATTGCAGAAGCAGCAGACTATTGCATAAAATGGCAGGAGCAGCGGGAACAATACCCCTATGAAGTGGACGGCATGGTGATAAAAGTAAACGACCTCGCCCTCCAACAACGGGTCGGCTCAACGGCGCACCATCCTCGTTGGGCAATTGCCTTTAAATTCAAAGCCAAGCAAGCAACCACTAAATTGCTGAACGTCGAATTTCAGGTGGGCAAGGTCGGCTCGATCACACCGGTGGCAAAGCTCGAACCAGTGGCGTTGGCGGGGGTCACCGTCTCCTCTGTTTCGATGCATAATGAAGATTTTATCAGGAACAAAGACATTAGGCTCGGCGATACGGTACTGGTCGAACGGGCAGGCGATGTGATCCCCTACATCGTCAAACCCATGGAAGAACTTCGAGATGGTTCGGAGCAGGAAATTGTTTTTCCCGAAACCTGCCCCGTCTGCCACACCCAACTCGTGCGCCAAGAGGACGAGGCAGCCTGGCGTTGCGAAAACCCCGAATGTGAAGCACAGGTGGTCGCCCGCATGGTACACCACGTGAGCAAGCATGCAATGGATATCGAAGGCTTCGGCGAAAGCATCGTCGAACGGTTTTATAAATTGGGCTGGTTGCGAACCCTTGCTGACATCTACCGCATTGATTATGAACAGGTAGCCCAATTGGAAGGCTTTGGGGAAAAATCGGCCGCCAATATGGAGGCCGCCATAGAGAAGGCCAAAAAGAACCCCATCCACCGCTTGCTGCACAGCTTGACCATCCACCACCTAGGTATCAAGGCTTCTAAAATCTTGGCGGGGGAAATCAACCATGTGCTGGACTTGAAGGACTGGGACGAGGAGCGCTTCACCCGTATCCACAACATTGGCAAGGTGCTGACCCATAACGTCATCCGGTTTTTTCAAAACGAGAAAAACATCGCCCTGTTGGAAGAAATGGAATCCCTCGGCGTGAACCTGACCCAAACGGAAGATGATAAGCCCAAACTACTAAATGCCGATGGGCCGCTGTTCGGAAAAACCATTTTGTTCACAGGCACTTTGAGCCTCATGGGTCGCAAAGAGGCACAGGCCAAAGCAGAGGCAGCCGGCGCCAAGAACATCAGCGCTGTGAGTGGCAATTTGAATATTTTAGTAGTAGGAGAAAAAGCTGGAAGTAAATTGAAAAAGGCGCAAAAATTAGGGACAGTGGAAATTTTGACAGAGGAAAAGTTTGTGGAGCTGGTAGGCGAATAAAAGCAAAACCAATGCAAACTCAAAAACGCCTGCTCCTGACTTCGTGAGCGGGCGTCTTTGAATTCGCATTTTTATTTACTTATCCGCAGTCCCTAACCCAACATCATCAACGGCCCAAACCTCATTTATCTGTTCCGGCTGTTCAAAAAAACCACTGAGGTAGGTTACTATTTCCAATCGAGCTTCATAAGACAGTGGCCTAAAGTGCATGACCGTTTCTTCCAGTTTAGACCTTTTCCCAACCAGATTGTAGATCGTCCCATGAAAATTAGCCTCATCTTCCTTAAATCCAAGGTATATCCGTTCCTCGATCGATGTCTGCCCAATATTACTATTTGGAACGGCATAGGGAGCATTTACAAAACCAGAAAAATCGAAATCATAGGGTACAGGAATGATTCTTCCTTTTTTCTTCAAAAATTTGACATTCTTAACCTTGTCAAACCCCCAGTCCCCATTTCCGATCAGGTATTCAAAAAACGCTACCGTTCGTGCCTGAGAAAGGTGGAAACTGTCAACAGGCAGGTTGAATTGAGCTTCGTATTTTTCTGAGCCGGTCCGTGCCCTGAGCTGCGCGGTATCCTCAATTAGGAAAGCCCATTGCTTGTCCTTTTTACCTGTGGCACTGTCCTTATAGATGATCCGAAGAAGCTGCACCCGGTAGCTGTAATCAGTAATTTCGTTGAACAGCCTATAGGCTAGGTATTCCCGCAGCAAAGCCTCTTTGGCGGCTGCTTCATCAGCTGCACACTGCGGTACGAGCTTGAGGTCATCGAACAGAGAAAGGCCCGCAGCTTCCAGTTCCGACTTTTTGAAATTCAGCTTGAGCGGCGGCACATCGCTGCATTTGATTCGACGAAAAGCCCCCCTCAGTTTTACCTTCAAATCCCATTGCTGGGTATTCCCGTTGGCATCCTTAAAGGAAACTTTTGCCTTATGGGAACTCTCACTATGGCGGTCAGTTCTCAAGGCAGTCAAATCGGTTTTCAGCGTCAGTTCAAGGACTTCCCGGTGGTTCATCAGGTCGAAAATGCTTTTCTTTTCGACTGTGCCGTGGGCAAGTGCGTCGATTGAAAGCAGGGTAAATACAGTGATTGAAAACAGTGGTTTGATCGCAAAAATCAGATTTTTCATTACTATAAAATTAATTAAAAGAGCGTTCCATGTATTCCACCAACTAAATGCAAAAATGCAGCCCCGGGTTCTCAAATTCAAATTTAATAATGGTAAAAACGGGACACGCCATTGTTGATTGGTGGTAAAAAATAGACGGTTTTAAAAAAATATTTCCCTTGAAATAGAATTAAACACACTACATAAATGGAATGAGCAATAATTATTTTTAGTAAATTCGACCAATTCCAAATTATATTCTGCTTTTTGCTATAAATTTTAAAAACCAAGTTATTGCTTCGTGTAAAATTGACGTAATGTTAAATATCGGTTAACTTTATGGTAATTATTGGACACACTCGTTTCACATGACAAACATTGCCCATATTTTTGCAGCGGCAAGCAATTTGATATAAAACGTATTTTCGGGAACTGAACAAATCCTTTTTTTATTTGTCTTGTCTCTTTGCACAATTTACCAGAACAGACCATAATGGATTACATGAAACACATTTTCAAAATCAAAAAACCTGACTATTGGCATTTGGCCGTTAGCTTTTGGCCCCCTCCAGCTATTTAATTACAATCGAATTTTTTTTGAAAATTTGATTGGATAAAGCCAATAGCAAAATGCCAACAGCCAATAGCTGAACAAATTAACCAGACCGATTAAAAAAAAGCGAAACATCATGGTCTTACTTGAAGAATATCAACCGATAGTAAAAAAGAAAAAGAAGAAGGACAGCCTCGACAAAGAAGTCATCAATGTCATCCGTACCACGCAGCGAAACAATGTGGAACTGTCCCACTTGGCCGACAACAAAGCCAATGTGCTTTTGAGCCTAAACGCCATCATGATTACCTTCCTCATCCCAAGCGTAGTATCGAACATGGAATTTGTCTTGGAAAGTTACCTGTGGCTACCTTTGGCTATTTTGGCCATCACTTGTTTCCTCACTATCTACATTTCAACGATGGTGCTGAAGCCTTCCAAATTTGATAATGCCAGGTATTTTAATATGGAATACCACAATCATAGCCCGCTATATTTTGGGAATATTTACAAAAAAACGCCAGAAGAGTTTTTTGACGCTATGGACGAGGCTTTTAGCGACAAAGAAAACATCATGGACATGCTGAAACAGAGCTTGTTCTACTCCGGTAAAAGGTTGGGCTATAAGATGACCTGGATCCGGCGGGCGTTCAATATATTTTTGGTGGGTATGTTCTTTTCCCTCCTTTCCTCAGCAGTAGTGTTGCTGACAGGTTGATTTGAGGTTAATAAGGAAATGTAAAATATTAAATGGCATATTACTGGACATGAGGTGAAAGACGTTAGATTTTAGGCAATAGACATTAGAGGAAATCAAATTTTTAAAAATCTGATTTTCATGACGGAAATTTAAATTACTATACACTTTTTTGCTTCAATCTATTTTCAACCTAAAGAGAAGAAATCTAGTAGAGAGGGAGGTGTTTTTTTTTTTTTGATTTTTTCTGCGAAAAAATCAAAAAAAAAAAAACACCTCCCTCTCTGAAGACTTTCCTTTCGGGCATGAAAAACAGACATTTTCAAAAAGTGTATAGTAACTTAACTAAAATTAGCGCAGTCGTTTCTAAAATCTAACGTCTTTCACCTCATGTCCAGCAGTATGGTACATTTTTTAAGGGATGATGCAAAACCTCTTATCAACCCTTCCTCAACTACTGATTTCAAAGCACCTCATCGAAATGCTCCCATGCTGCATCTGTTCATACGTATGTCTTATTTTCTCACCTTTATCGGCCAACCCAAGTGAATAAAGCATTGGCAAATAGTGATCGTTGGTCGGCACTGCCATGCGGGCCGCTTTGCCTAATTCGTTATAATTGATGAGCGCTTGGAAATCTCTGTTGTCAATCCTGCTTTTCACAAAATCATCAAACTCAATGGCCCAATCGAATGCAGCATTGGGGTTTTGCCAATCCAAAGCCCGGAGGTTGTGGACGATGTTGCCGCTGCCAATGACCATCACCCCTTTTTCGCGGAGTTTTTTCAGTTCGGCTGCCAAATTGAAATGCCACTGCGGCGGCTTATTGAAATCAATGGAGAGTTGGAACACAGGGATATTTGCCTTTGGGAAAAGGCGCTTTAACACTGTCCATGCGCCGTGATCAAGGCCCATTTCGTGGTCTTCATGCACTTGAATGGACTGCACATTTTTGACCACCTCTCTCGCCATTTCGGGGTGGCCGGGCGCATCGTATTTCAACGTGTACATCTCGTCGGGAAAACCGTAATAATCGTAAATGGTATCTGGATCGGGATTTACAGAGACCTTCGTCTCGCCGCGGGTAAGCCAATGTGCCGACACAACAAGGGCAGCTTTTGGTGCTGGCAACTTTTCTCCGTAACTCGTCATTGAGCGGGTGAAGTCATTGTCCTCAATGGCATTGGTCGGGCTGCCGTGACCGATAAAAAGGACAGGCATTTTTTCATAAGCTGGCAAATCGTCAGCGGCTTTATAAAACTTGTGGAGACTCATGGCCAAGGCACCTGCGGGCAGGAGCAATAATGATTTGAGAAAATTTTTGCGTTTCATTTAAAGAAAATGGTTGAATGGTCGGATGGTTGAATGGCTGTATGTAAAAATGACTTTTCCCAAACAGGTAATATCGGTCATTCATGAATAACAATTCAACCATCTAACCATTTTCTTTACCTTTGGCTATCGCTTTTTAGAAACAAAAAATCCGTAATATTAATACCTAAATCGCATTCGTACCATACCTAATGTGGGGTTCGACAATGAATCAATAGAACAATGAATCAATGAAAAAAATCCTTTATGTAGAAGACGAACCCTTCCTTGGCAAAATCGTCAAGGAGAGCCTCGAAAGCAGAAATTTCGAGGTACGGTTGGTGGCAGATGGCCAGCAGGTGATGGGGGTTTTTGAAAAATACAAACCTGACATCTGCGTGCTGGATGTCATGCTGCCCAACAAGGACGGGTTTTCCTTGGGCAAAGACATCAGAGAACAGGACGGGCAAGTACCTATCATTTTTCTGACCGCTAAAAACCAGACAGAAGATGTGGTCAAAGGCTTTGGGTTCCGGTGGCAACGACTATGTGCGGAAACCGTTTAGCATGGAAGAATTAATTGTCCGCATCAACAATTTATTGCAGCTTTCACAAACGGTCACAACCAATTCCAATCCTGATGGCGGCCTTTCTCTTGGTCAGTACCTTTTTTTTCCCAAAAAACAAATATTAAAAATTGGGGAGATTAGCAACCAACTTTCCCACCGAGAGGCTCAGTTGCTTTCCCTACTCACGGCAAAACCAAATTCGGCAGTTGAACGCAAGTTTATTTTAAATGAAATATGGGGCAACGACTCGTTTTTTAATTCCCGCAACCTGGATGTTTACATAAAAAAATTGAGGAATCATTTATCAGAAGATGAAACTGTGCAGATCATTACGTTGAAAGGGGTGGGTTATCGGTTGGTATGTTAATGCAACCTCAAGTCATAAAATAAATCAGTCGTCAAATAAATTATCTGAATTAAAGATGCTTGCATTTAAAAATACTCATCTCAACTTAAAAACATGACTTTCAAAAAAAAGCTTTTACTTGGTCTATTCGTATTTGCATGCCTTCCATCAATTTTTGGGCAAAAAAAACAAATGTCCATAAAATTATCGTCCAGCCTTTTCAAAAACGGAATAGCCAACAATCCAGAATTTTTTATGAACGAAATTGATAAAAGCCCTACATCCCTTTTCACAGCAGGTATTTTATTTTTAAGCATTGAAAAAAACAGTTATCAGGAAATTGGACTGACAAATTTTTCATTTAATAAAGAAAAGCAAAGTTCAAGCGAAATCAACCAAAATACATTGGGCCTCCGATATGAATATGGAAAGTTGGGCAGGCAATTCAACAATCATTTTAGTTTTCGCTATGGTGCTTTTTTGGAATTCTTTTATGGCAATAATGATCTTACTCCAACGACGACACAAGGGTTCCCGGTAGAACAAAAATCCACTGGCGTTAATTTGGCATTCTCTCCCCATTTGGACATTGCATTATCAAAACGTTTTTTCATTGACCTCAATCCTTCCCTTGTTTTAATATCTTATTATTTTGAAAAAATACAAACCCTTGACCCCACCCTTCCAAAAAGGCAACAGGAACAAAGTAGTTTTAATATAGATACTGGGGGATTGAACGTAATGGTGGGAGTGGGGTATAGACTTTAGGTTATGACATTCTGTTGCGGTAATCATTATACCCAAACCGCCGCACTACTTCCAACTTTTCATTTTCCCGTAAAATACAAATATCAGGATGCCGCACTCCATTGAACATGGTCGTCTTTACGATGGTGTAATGGATCATATCTTCAAAAATAATTTTATCACCTATCTGCAATTCTTTTTCGAAAGCATATTCGCTCATGTAATCGCCCGCAAGGCAACTCACACCACCAATGCGGCAAACATATTTACTCTCTGGAGTCGGATCGGAAGCGCCTGTGATGCGGGGACGGTATGGCATTTCCAAAGTGTCGGGCATATGGCCAGTAAAAGAAATATCCATAATGGCCGTTTTAATGCCCTGGCTCTCATGGATGTCAAGAACAGTAGAGACAAGAACACCCGTTTCCCATACGATGGCGCTGCCCGGTTCTAAAATGATTTCAACACCCCATTTATTTTTAAATGATTTTAATAAATCAATTAAATGCATCGTATCGTACCCTTTTTTTGTCATTAAATGTCCACCGCCCATATTTATCCATTTTACCTGTGGAATTAAATGACCGAATTTATTTTCAAAAGCATTTAATGTTTTTTCCAAATCATAACTCGACGATTCGCACAAGGTGTGAAAATGCAGACCTTCAATGCCATCTGGCAAACCATTTTTAAATGCAGGCGCCACTTCACCGAGCCGGGAGCCGGGCGCTGCAGGGTTGTACAATTCCGTTTCCACTTCCGAATATTCAGGATTGCAACGGATGCCAAAGGAAACATCAGTGGTGTTAGCACTCTCAGTGCCAACACCACTTTGGCCATGTCGAAAACGCTCATATTGATTAATGGAATTAAAAACCATATGCGAACTATACCGCATGATCTCTTCCATCTCGTCGGGCATATAGGCTACGGCATAGGTATGTGCCTTGCAACCCATTTCCTCGTATATTAATCTCGCCTCATTTAACGAACTCGCTGTTGCGCCACTTAAATATTTTTTTATTAATGGAAAAACCCTCCACATGGCAAAACCCTTTAATGCCAATATTATTTCAACGCCCGCTTTTTTTTGCACGTCCGCAATTAATTCGAGGTTTTTATGCAACAATTTTTCGTCAAGCACAAAAGCTGGAGAAGGGATGTTTTTTACATTCATATTTAGACAAAATGCTTGTTCAACCATTAATGTGTTTTTTTTTAAACCCCAATAATCAAATTAACAACGAAAACCATTTGAGCGAAAAGAAACAACAATGTCGAATCAATGAAAAGACCACTTGTTCTTTGAAAATAATGAATTACCTCTTTTTGATTTTCAGCAAAAGGCGTAGGGCGTGGCATAAAAAAATTGGTTAATAACAAAAAAAAGAAAAGCAGGGTGACAAATACATGGGTAGCAGTCAGCCATTTATTCAACTTTATTTTCTTTTTTTCAAAAAAATAATAAACCATTGCTAAAAGCGCTAATAAAAAGGAAGAGACTATTCCTATATGTGTGTATGCAATTACAATATATGTATCATGCACTTGGATATCCAAAGCACTGTTTGAAAACCTAAAAACATAAATCAATATAAAAGGAATAATGAATAATAATAGATGGTATAACTTAAACCGCATATTGATAATTTTTCATTCAATCATTTTACCTTTAATTTCCCCTTGCATAAAAAAGCCAAATGGCAAAAATTAAATACTGTGCAAGCGAAAAGATATCTCCAGGCAAACTACTTTAGTCCGTTCAAATATTCCGGCAACAAACTAATATCCGCCAATTCCCCATATTCAAAGCCATTGGCACGGTGGCTCGAAACTTTTTCATGCGCCCATGTCGTATGGTATGGAATATGGATGGCATGGCCGCCCAATTCACATATTGGTAAAATATCGGATTTTAACGAATTGCCGATCATCAAAACTTCTTTTACATCAATCTTATTTCTGGAAAAAACGGAACGATAAGTTGGCACATCTTTTTCGCTGACAATTTCTATTTTGGAAAAATAATCCGCCAAACCAGACCGGGCCACTTTGCTTTCTTGGTCAAATAAATCACCTTTGGTAATGACCATCAAATCATAATCACCGTTTAACCGATCGATGGTTTCCTGCACATTTGGCAATAAATGGATGGGGTGTTCGAGCATTTCTTTTCCGAGGTCAATTATTCGCTGGATTTCCGATCCATTTATTTTCCCTTCCGATAATTCAATGGATGTTTCGATCATGGATAAAATGAACCCTTTTGTTCCATAACCAAACAGGCGCAGGTTTTTCATTTCTGTGGCATATAATTTCTCATCCATTATTTCCGGGGAAATATAATGCGACAACAATTCCTTGCAACGGTCTTGCGTTTTGACGTAAATGGGCTCGTTGACCCAGAGGGTGTCGTCGGCGTCGAAGGCGAGTATTTTTGGTAGTGGCATTTTTTTATTTGGCTCTTTAACAAATACAATAAAATGCTGATAGAGAGGGAGGTGAAAAATAAAAAATTGAATTTTTTTTATTTTCCACCTCCCTCTCTATCAGCTTATTTATTTCACTATAAAATTTTGCAAGAATTCTATTTTTAATAAACATAAACCAAATCTTTTTCAATGGTTTTTAAAAAACGTTTTTTTAAATGGTCTCCCTTTCTTATTAAATCAATTCTGTGCTTTAACAATTTTTCAAGGTATTCATTTACCCTAAAAAGGGTCATATAATTAACCGTATTTAATTCAACTAAAAAATCAATATCGCTTCCTGCTTTCGCAGCATCTCTTGCGTAAGAACCAAATAATGCTAAATTTTTAACACCAAGCTCATTTAATTCATCTTTGTGCTCACGAAGTAAACCAATTATTTCAGCACGGCTTAATATTTTATCAGATGCTTGCATGATTTAATTTTTTCCAAAAATAACCAAAATTCACGATTAATCGTTCTCACACCTCCAAATCCACATCCAACTCTTCTTGCCACGGCAACCCGTGCTCCCCCAATTTCTCCAAAAACGGATCGGGATCAAATTCCTCTACATTGAAAACGCCCTTCCCCGTCCATTTCCCAGTGAGCATCATCATGGCACCGGTCATGGCGGGCACGCCAGTGGTATAGCTGACACCCTGAGCGCCCGTCTCATCGAAGGCAGCCTGGTGGCTGCAATTGTTCCATATATAATAGGTGCGCTCCTTGCCATCTTTGACACCTTTAATGCGGCAGCCGATGCTCGTCTGTCCGGTATAGTTATCGCCAAGGCTACCGGGATCGGGGAGGACGGCTTTGAGGAATTCGAGAGGCACGATGTCCACGCCCCTGAATTTCACAGGGTCAATCCTCGCCATGCCGATGTTCTGGATTACCCGCAGGTGGGTGAGGTACTCCTCGCCGAAAGTCATCCAGAAGCGAGCCCGTTTGAGGGTGGGGAAATTTTTCACCAAGCTCTCCAGTTCCTCATGGTACAGCACATAGGACATGCGTGGGCCGATGTCGGGGTAATTGAGCATTTTGCCGATCTCAAATGGCTTCGTTTCCACCCATTGGCCATTTTCCCAATAGCGGCCATTTTGGGTGATTTCACGGATATTTATTTCAGGGTTAAAATTGGTGGCGAATGCCTTGCCGTGATCGCCAGCATTACAATCCACGATGTCGAGGTAGTGCATTTCATCAAAATGGTGCTTGGCGGCACGGGCAGTGAAAATGCTGGTCACGCCGGGGTCGAAGCCACAGCCGAGCAATGCCATGATGCCAGCTTCTTTAAAGCGGTCGTGATAGGCCCATTGCCAACTGTACTCAAATTTGGCTTCCTCCTTCGGCTCGTAATTGGCAGTGTCGAGATAGTGCACGCCCGTTTGCAGGCAGGCCTCCATGATGGTCAAATCCTGGTAAGGCAATGCGACATGGATGACCATTTCTGGTTGGAAACCATTGATGAGTGCAACTAATTCAGGAACATTTTTGGCATCTACTTTAGCGGTGGTAATGTGCTGATGCCCAGTGTGTTTCATCGCATCCACAGCGATGTCGTCGCATTTTGATTTAGTACGACTGGCCAGTAATATTTCAGAAAAAACATCTGGATGTTGAGCGCATTTGACGGTAGTGACCCGACCTACGCCCCCGGCTCCGATAATGAGTACTTTTGACATTGTGCTGTTTTGAGTTAGTGAGTTTTCAGTTTTGAGTTTGGCGGGCAAAAATAGGAATTGGGAAGATTGTTTTTAGTTGGAAATTTTAACAGAAGTCCTATTTTCGTTTTCCTAAAATCAATACTGCATGACGGCATTATCCAACCCATTTAACAGAACAGAAAAAATTTATCAAAAATTCTTTGAGAAAACAGGCATCCGTATCAAGGACGAACCGATAAAAACTTCTCCCTCTGAAATTGACAGCATAATGGAACGGTTGTACCACCTCCCTCTCTTCTTGTTTTTCCCCGCTCCACAAAAATTGTCAAAGAACTAAAATTTTTAATGCGGCGCAGCCATCTACTGATTAACTCAAAACTCAACAATCATACACCATTAAACATTAAACAATGTCCCACTTCGTCACCACCATCTGGAAAGGCAGCACCGTTTTCGACTCCACCATCGGCAATCAAACCATCCGCATAGATGCCAACTCCGACCCAACCATAAAAACCGGCCCGAACCCTAAGCCACTTATGTTGTCCTCTTTGGCTGGCTGTACAGGGATTGATGTAGTGATGCTGTTGAAAAAAATGAGGGTCAATATAGAAAACTTCCGCATGGACATTGAGGGTGAGCTGACAGATGCGCACCCAAAAATATATTCTGTTATCCGCCTGAAGTATTTTTTCGAAGGGGATAATCTTAAAGTCAATAAAATCATCAAAGCGGTAAAAATGTCGAAAGAACAATACTGTGGAGTGTCGGCCATGCTAGAGATGGTCTGCCCGATTGAAGTGAGTGTATATGTGAATGGAGAAGAGGTATTGGGAAATAACAATTAGGCTATTTTACCCAATTGTTTATTGGAGAAAAAAAGCCTAAATTGCCTTTCCTTTCAAAATTTATTTTCTCACTTAAAACACACTTAGATGAAAAATTCACCTCTACTCTGTTTGTTTCTGGCATTGGTCTTTGCCGGACAGCTTTCTTTTAGCCAAAACTCCTGGAAACCACTGAACGGCCCACAAGGCATTACAGTCGATGCGATTGCTTCGACCGATGATGGCCGAACGTTTATTTACCACCAAGGAAAAGGAATTTTCCTCACTAGCGATGGGGGCGATACTTGGTCACCACTAAATACTGGCCTGACATCCATTAATGGTTATGATTGTTCCTTTGCTACTGGCCCCAATGGCAAGGTCTATGTCGTGACAGACCGAAAATTTTTCCGCTTAAACCAATCAGGAGATGCATGGGAACATGTACAAATTACTGCCCAGAGTTTTGAATCCTTTGAACTGGTATATACGAATCCAGAAGGCCATGTTTATGCAATCAGGAATTTTGGAGACATCTACAGGTCAACCGATGAGGGAGCTACCTTTTCTTTGGCCGTACCTGATGCCGCAACAGAAGGCTGGCCCGGCAATTATTCTTTTAATGGCAATAACAACAACTTTTGCGAGGTTTCTTTTGGTACCAATTGGAGCATGTACCGCTTCAACGATGATGGGTCGGACGTAACTTTAATCAGAAACGATCACGGGGTTGTGAACAGCATGTTCTACCATCCTTCCGGAATTCTTTTTTACGATGATGATGGGCTTTTTAGGTCTTTTGACAAAGGGGACACTTGGGAAGAGATAGAAATAATCCCCGGCAATTTCAGTCAGCCAAGAGCTTCTGCCATGTACATTTATCACACTGGAGAACTTATAGCTACTACCTCCAGTGGCACTTACAAATCGTCGGATGAAGGCACTACTTGGCAAAAAATGAGTGGAATCATAGGCGATTTCCGTAATTTGAAATATGCCAATGACGGCAACAGCCTCTTCTTCGCCAACCGTTATTGTAATTCACCAAAATTTCTCCGCTCTAAAGATTTAGGACAGACTTGGGACGATCTGGAAGGCGATTTCAATTTTCCAAGTGTATCAGAAATTTATAAGGACAAAAACAAAAACCTATACGCTAACACCTGTAGACACCCAACTTGGGAATGGTCACAAGATAATGGAAACACTTGGGCACCTTTTTATCCACAAGGCCCCGACCAACCAATATTCGATATTGCAGAAGACCCTTCAGGCAATTTATTCATTTTGGGACAAGACAACTTGTGGCGATCAAGTGACAGCGGGAATACTTGGATAGACATAAGCCCCACAAGTCAAATTTTTTGGTTCGGGAACATTCACATCAGCCCAACTGGGGAAATTTATCTTATCTCTGGCTTTGAATCAGCCAAGTCATCGGACGGGGGCAATAATTGGGAACCATTTAACTCCCCATTTTGGGACACTCCAAACAATTTCAAATTTCATCCCGATGGGAGCATCTATGCCAGTACTTCCCATTTCGGTGAAATCTATCGAACATCCAATGGCGGTGTATCTTGGGACACTGTTTTTCATGAAGAAGGTCTTGTTGATATTCATGATTTGCACATTAATTCCAAAGGCTATATTTATTTTTTTCTTAGTGATTTTTTGAATGGAACGGGAGGACTTTATGCCTCTTACGACAACTTTGCCACCTACAACTTGATTTGGGACGGTATTTCTGGCAGTAGGATGGTCTCTGATATTGAAGGTGACCTCTTTATCATTAGTGGCGACGGGGTCATGTATTCAGAAGATGACGGCATGACTTGGGAAGAAATGAATCAGGGCATTGAAAATTATGATTACCCATCTACATTGTTCATCGATCAAGAACAATTCCTCTATCTGGGATTGAGGGATGAATTCATTCACAAAACGGAAGAACCAGTTGCAGAAAGTAACCTCGTCATTGGAAATATTTGGTTCGATGAAAACGGCAATTGCCAAAAAGACACTGATGAAACAACACTCACCAATTGGTTGGTCCAAGCCAGTGCGGGCGGCAGTTTTTATCACCGCAGCACTGGGATAGACGGATCATATGTACTGTCTTTGCCAGCGGGCAACCACTCATTATTGGCGGTGCTGCCCAACAGCCTGTGGGCCTTGGACTGTACAGTAGCAACCGATGTTTCCTTTCCGGGCAGCATGGATACGGCTTATGTTGATTTTCCAATCTCTGCCGTACAGCTTTGCCCCATTATGGAAGTAGATGCCTCCACCCCCCTTCTAAGGCGCTGTTTTTCAAATAACTATACCGTCCGTTATTGCAACAAAGGCACTGCCCCTGCCGATAACGCAACGGTTGATGTTACCCTCGACCCCTACTTTATTTATGAATCAGCAACTGCTCCGCTCATTTCGCAAAATGGTAATGTTTACAGCTTTGCAGTAGGAAGTGTTGGGGTAAACGATTGCGATGATTTCAAAATATCGGTCAAAGTTTCCTGCGATTCCGAACTCGGGCAGGAGCATTGTGTGGAAGCGCATGCTTTCCCAGATTCATGTTTGGTTGACCTGTCGCGCTCGGAATCCCTTGACTGCCAACCCAACATCGGCTCCTTCGACCCTAACGACAAAGCTGCTTTAGTGGAAGGTCGCACTGAAAGCGAATGGGTAAAAGCCAATACCGACATCGAATACAAAATCCGCTTTCAAAACACTGGCACTGATACTGCCTTTACGGTTGTTATTCAGGATCAGCTTTCCAACCTGCTCGATCCTGCCACCCTGCGCCCTGGTGCAAGCAGCCATCCCTATCAATTTGAATTGATGGAAACGGGCATGCTGCGCTTCACTTTCCACGACATACTGCTGCCGGACAGCAACATCAACGAACCAGCATCGCATGGTTTTGTCAAATTTATGGTGTCTCAAAAACCTGACATACCCGATGGCAATGTTATCTCCAACTGCGCCGATATATTCTTTGATTTCAATGCAGCAATCACGACCAACAAAGTTGAACTGACCGTGGGCGAGCCAAATGCCGTTGGTGAAAAAGGACAACTTTATCAGACCAGGGCTATCCCGAACCCATTCAGCGACCAGACGACCATTGAGATAAAGGGCTTAGACGGGCAGCCGCTCCAGTTGCAATTGTTCAGCAATACGGGCGTGCTTTTACACAACAATAAATTTACAGGCCCAGCCTACCGTCTAGACAGGCAAGATCTCCCAAGCGGCCTGTATTTTTATTTGATAAAAAAGGAAGGAGAGGTGATAGGGAATGGGAAATTGATCGTAAAGTAAAAAGAGGATCATATCAAAAAACCAAAAATCATACATCTTAAATCCGCCCAAACGATTTAAGATGTATGATTTATCCGATGTATGATTTTTGATTTTTTGACAAATGCTTCAATTTGATTTTTATTTAAAAAGGTTCTTTGACAAAACAAATGACCACATCAGAAGCCATATCCCTTATCCAAAAGGGCATTCCTGAAAACGCCGATACTTGGGCCGACATCGGCGCAGGTACAGGCACCTTCACCTTGGCATTGCAGGAAATTTTACAAAAAGGAATCATTTATGCGGTAGATAAAAGTCCACACGCACTTTGGCAGTTACCTTTAAACGAACAGATAAAAATCGAAATCGTGGAAGGTGATTTTTTCAAAAAAATGGACTTCCCGAAAGTAGATGGCATCCTCATGGCCAATGCATTGCATTATGCTGCTGATCCATTAGCAGCTTTAAAAAATGTGCTGTCCCATTTAAACCCCAGTGGCGCTTTCATTTTAGTGGAATATGAAACCAGCACACCCCGTTCCCCGTGGATTCCATTTCCCATCCCTTTTGCTGATTTTAAAAATATAGCATTAAAAAGTGGATTAACAGAACCAATTGAAATTGGGAGGACGAGTTCTCATTATGGGCACCAGCATATTTATTCAGCGATGAGTATTTTGAAAAAGTAATCCGCCTGCTATCTTTGGCTTTTCACTCACCAATTGTCAGTCATTTTGCGGGGTATCTGAAAAGCACTTATCACCTGCCAAAATGTTCCTACTTTGGTAGCTTCATTTTCACCAAATCTTAAGTACTCGGACAGAATTCTGTTAAAGAATTTGATGACACCATTTCTCTTTACGCCTTCTCCCAGTATTTAATGCACTAAAGACTTACATTATGCAGAAAAAAATCTACTACCTAACCTTTTCTCTTTTATTCCTACTTGGTTTTAGTATTCAAAATGTGCAAGCACAATGCACGGATTGGCTCAACCCTTCACCTACTACCGGGTATACTTTTTTCAATGATATATTCGGTGGTGCACCTTGCGATGACGGGACAGGTTGCCCTTTTTATGAAGTTGATCTTGCTGAGGTATGGGCAGCAGAAGCCTATGCCATTAATTTTTTTAGGGCAGGTAATACCTATTCTTTTAGCATATGCAATGGCCCAGGCGCTGGCAGTTGGGTACCTGATTTTACTATAATAGCACCAAGCGGCACTGTGGATGCCTTTGGCGCCGGCGACGGTGACGGGTGTACTATAACTTGGACTGCATCTGAATCCGGCACTTATTTGATCGTTGTGAATGAGGAAGGACAATGTGGCGGCGGGATGAACACTGAAACGGACAACGGATACCTTGCCCTTACCTGCACTTCCGGCTCTCTTTGTCCTGGATGTGTAGCAGGTGTCATGACTACTACCGGTGCAATCTCTTTATGCCCTGACGGATCATACACTGTTGAAGCTGTAATGGATGAAATTCCAATTGGCGGTGGAAGGGGGTGGCTTTTTAGCGACTCCCAGGGAGGTACCGGCGGACTGACCGGCGGATTCATACTGCCCAACCAGCCCACTTCCATTACTTACGACAGCGACTTGAACGGTATATTAAGTGGAAATAACTTTCCTGAGATGGGTGGAACATGGGTCATTTATAGCGCTGTTTATACAGATCCCGCTAACTCTTTTGCTACTATCTGTGACATATCCGATGATTCGCTGGTAGTCACTTTTGATGGACCAACTATCAACTCAGTGGTTGACAATGCCGATGGAACCGCTACTATCAATGCATCAGGAGGTGCCATGCCTTACACTTATTTATGGTCAGATGGCCAAACTGCCCAGACAGCAATGGCACTGAACGATGGTGAATTTTATAGCTTGACGGTAACCGATGCCAACGGTTGTACAGCTGGTGGCCATCTCCTTATCGGTGGTATTGGCGCCCCTTGCCTCGATTGGACCTCACCCACTGACACCACTGGTTGGACTGCTTTTGGAAGTGCGCCATGCGATGACGGCACTGGTTGCCCTATTGAGCAATTCACCAGTTTTCAAGTGTCTTCATCGCAAGCCTATGTCGTGAACGAATTCGTAGCTGGAGGCAGCTATTCCTTTAATATATGCGACGGCCCTAATGCGGGTACATGGATACCTGAATTTACCATTATCGCTCCGAGCGGTGCAGTGGATGCTTTTGGGCTCGGCAATGGTGACGGCTGCACGATCACCTGGACCGCATCCGAAAGCGGCACTTACCTGATCGTGATCAATGAATTTGGAGAATGTGGAGGAGGCAACAATACCATGACAGTCAATGGCTATCCAGCACTGACTTGTTTGGGTGATGTTCCTTGTGGCGGATGCAATGCAGGCGAACTGGTTTCTACAGATACAATTACTGTATGCCCTGGTCAGACCTTTTTGGTGGAAGCTAATGCGGACACCATTCCCATCGGTGGTGGAAGAGGATGGTACTTCAGTGCTTATCAAGGGGGTACGGGGGCTTTGCAACCCGAATTTATTTTGCCCAACCAGCCAGACTCCATAGCGTATGACAGTGACCTGAACGGCATCTTGAGTTATAATGGTTTTGATGAATTTGGTGGCACCTGGGTAGTTTACAATGCTGTTTATTCCGACCCCAATAATCCTTTCAACTCAATTTGCGACTTGTCTGCCGACTCTATGGTCGTTATCTTTTTAGCTGACGGGGTCAACATTACATCTGTAGTTGACAACATGAACGGAACGGCTACTGCAAGCGCATCGGGAGGTGTTATGCCATATACTTATACTTGGTCAAATGGCGAAACCACCCAAACAGCGACAGGTCTAATGGCCGGAGAGACCTATACTGTAACTGTAACAGATGCAAACGGCTGCTCCAGCGAAGGGTTTGTGTTGATAGGAGGGGTTACTGATCCTTGTCTTGACTGGCAAGGGCCATACCCGAATGAAGGATGGACCTTTTTCAATGACGCTTTTGGTGGCGCCCCTTGCGATGACGGCAGTGGCTGCCCTTTCTATGAACTCACCAATATAGAAGTATGGGCGGCAGAAGCTTATATGGTGGACGGTTTCATAGAAGGTGGTTCTTACTCTTTCAGCGTATGCAATGGCCCGGGAGCAGGAACTTGGGTGCCCGAATTCACCATAATTGCACCAAGCGGTGCGGTTGATGCTTTTGGCTTAGGCGACGGAGATGGCTGCACGATCACCTGGACTGCATCAGAAAGTGGCACTTACCTGATCGTGATAAATGAATTCGGAGAATGTGGAGGAGGCATGAACACCATGACGAACAATGGGTTTCCTGCACTAACATGCAGTGGTGTTGCATGTGATCTGACCTGTAATGCCGGTACACTCACCACAACAGGCACGGTCTCTATTTGCTCGCCAGATGGCACCTTTGACTTAATGACTGAGATGGATACAGTACCGACCGGTGGCGGAACAGGCTGGACATTCAGTGATGCCTTAGGGGGCACTGGAGGTCAAGCAGGTGGCTTTACCATTACCAATTCAACAAATGATGTAACATGGGATAGCGACCTGAGCGGGATTTTAAGTTATAATACCCTACCTGTATTATCAGGCCCTTGGGTTATGCGTGGGATAGTTTATGACGCCTCTTTTACTATTTGCAGCATCACTGCGGATTCCCTCATCGTCTTCTTTGGCACAGAGTCTCCCAATATTGACGATTTGGTTGACGGTGGAAACGCCAATGCTATAGTAACAGCTTCTGGCGGCGTACCGCCCTACACCTATCTGTGGTCGGATGACGATATGCAAACGACCGATACTGCTTCCAACCTTGCACCGGACGATTATTCTGTAACCGTAACGGACGCCAATGGCTGTACAACAGAAGGTATGGTTACAATTACCTCCACAGGCGTTGGCTATATAGATGGGTTGACAGCGCTGAACATTTCGCCCAACCCGACGAATGGTCAGTTCAGCGTGCAAATAACTTTGCAAACGACTGAAAGGGTACAAATAAATGTGCTCGATATTTCCGGCAAAACAATAGAGCATGCAGAACAAGTCATGGCCGATGGCCGTTTTGAATTTAATATGAACAACCGGGCGGCTGGTGTTTATCTCTTGAAGATAACTGTTGGTGAGGATATGTTGACCAGACGGTTAGTTGTTACACCCTAAACGGTGTACTGGCCACATTTTCATAGTTTGGTATAAATAACTTGACGGGGCCATTGAAAATGGCCCCGTCATTTTTTAAGCAATATATCTGACCCAACCAAACAGAATAATCCACCTGAATTTTTTTCTTAGTATATTTGTCAAATATCCAATGCTCTTATTTTTATTAAAAAAACCTACAGACATGAAAAACCCGCTTACCCTCGCCTTCCTTTTCTTATTTTTTCAAATTTCATTTTCTCAAGACTGGGCTTTATTTCCCAACGGACAAAAAACCTATTGGGAAGTGGATGGCAAAATCCACCTTTATTATAATGACGTGACATTGCCCGGCAGCTTTACGAACCGACATTATTTTGGGGCGGAGTATTTGACGGAAGATAGCGCCTTCCAATGTTACAAGCATATATTAGAGAATGTGTACCAGTTGGATGAACCACCTATTGATTCTATTTTTTCTACTCCTTTATATTGGTTTGACTTCATTGGAAATGACGAAATACGTTTTCATCATTTAGCTGAACCGGGAGAAGGCTGGACAAATATCACCTCTTCTATCTCCGGTGTTGATTCAATTATAATTTCTTGTACTGAAAAAATCGAAGAGACTTTTTTTGGAAAAACGGATAGTGTAAAAATATTTAAATTGCAAGGATACAATAATGGAAATCCTATTTCAAAATACAATGATGCCGAATATAAATTGAGTAAATCGAATGGCTTTATAAAATTTATTCCTTTGCGTTCATTAGGAGGCCAAATAACTAATTATGAATTAATGGGATTCAATGACGGGCAGGCGCACGGATTTACAAGTACTTGGGAGGATTTTTTTGGAAAATTTGAAGTGGGACAAATATTAGCATGGCGATATGAAAGGGAACGCATTTATCTACCATCTGGATATTGGAAAGCATTTGAACATTTTAATGATTCTATTACTTATGTAGATTTTAATGACTCATATGTAAAAATTGGGATTTTCCGAAAAGGGACAATAGATATGTGGAAAAATGGAAATAATGATTATTTAAATTTTGACAGTACAGGTTATTATGAATTAACTGATACCATTTATCATTATAGGGAATATTATGAAACAGTTATGGATACTCCACCTGGTTGGTTAAAAATTGACCACAGTACTGGCAGTGTCCCTTTTCATTACCGCGCAGAATTCTCTTGGTGGGGTGACCCATATTACAATTACGACAATATACATTATTCATTTGACACTACAGTTTGCGATATCCTAATAGGCCACCCATCTCCGTTGACACGAACCATTATGGCTGGTTTAGGTCTCACACGTTGGGGTATAACTGGTGGGCTGTACGGAGAATATTATGAATACAACTTACGCGGATACAAAAAAAATGGAGAAATTTTTGGCACCTTCTATAATATTGTCAATCCCGTTTTCTCCCGTCCCACTCCTAATCTATCTTTTGAAATATTTCCCAATCCAGCAACAAATAATTTAAATGTTATTTTTCCTGAAAAAATAATCACACAGGAATTGGAATTAAAAATAGTAGATTTAACAGGGAAAATAATTTTACAAAAAAACATAAAGAATGGGTTTGACAAAATAGATACACACTCTTTTCCAGCAGGTGTTTATTTTGTAGTCGTAAATGGGAACGGCATTTTCGGTCGAAAAAGGTTTGTGAAAATGTAGTCCTAATTTTCAAATCCGAGGGTTGCGGGAATATTTTTCAAAATTATCTTGGATCATTTTCTCCAATTCTTTAAAATTTATTTTAAGCGCATTTGATGAAATAGAAATTGGTGATCCATACCTGCTGTTGTTCATGCTCATCAATTTTCTTTTTATTTTATTTTCCTCCATTTCAATATATTTTTCTGGGTTCTTTACCAATATCAATAATAGTTTAGTGGAAGAAATTTGCATGACTTTAAAGCCGACAATGTCGCCCCATTTAATCAAGCCGATGCTTACTGCACTTGAATTGTCTATTATGCCTTCAGAATTAATAACCAGCCCCGGCTCAAAGTCAAATATTTTTTTGATTCCAAAAATGCCCGTAATGGAAAAGAATATGCCGCCAATAATAGCAAACCCTTTCCAAAAAACGGCTTCATATTCACCGCCGGCCTTTATATTAAACAACCAAGCACATGCTGTTACAAATGCCAATGAGCCTATTATTAGCAATACTATTTTCCCTTTGCTGAGGGGTATTATTATTTCGTTGTCCATTTATTCTTATAAAAACCACGTTTCGACCGTATAATGACCGTTCCCGTATATTGGGTTAGAAAAAGAAGTACATACCACAAAGGTTAGAAAAAAACCCAAAACCAAAATTATGCAGAAATATAACCTGTCCGAGCACATCTTTTCAAACCATTTTTAAAAACCAAAATTCTATTCCATCCCTAACCATTTTCTACCTACCTTTGCGCCCTTTTTCAAATAACTGGCTGACCAAACCATTTAACCATACAGCCATATAACCATTTAATTTAAATGATCACTGTAACAAACGTTGCCCTACAATACGGAAAGAGAATCCTGTTCGATGAAGTCAACCTCAAGTTTACCCGTGGCAATTGCTATGGCGTAATTGGGGCAAATGGGGCTGGTAAGTCCACCTTTTTGAAAATCCTTTCTGGCGAAATAGACCCCAACCAAGGCGAAGTCAGCATCCAGCCCGGCAACCGCATGGCCGTGCTAAAACAAGACCACTTCGAGTTCGAGGAAGAAACGGTACTGAACACCGTGATGATGGGCCATGCCGAAATGTACCGCATCAGTGAAGAGAAAAATGCCATTTACATGAACCCTGACGCCACAGAAGCTGAGGGGCTGAAAGCTGCCGAACTCGAAAACCAGTACGGCGAAATGGGGGGCTGGACGGCAGAAAGTGATGCCGCCGGGCTACTATCCAACATGGGCATCCACGAAGACCTACATTATAAATTGATGAAAGACCTCACTGGCCCGGAGAAAGTGAAAGTATTGTTGGCGCAAGCGCTTTTCGGCAATCCCGACCTGCTCCTCCTCGATGAGCCAACCAACGACCTCGACGCAGAAACGGCCACTTGGCTCTCCGATTTTTTGGCCGACTACCAGAACACGGTGATCGTCGTTTCGCACGACCGTTATTTCCTCGATATGGTCTGTACCCACATGGTGGATATTGATTTTTCCAAAATAAAAATCTATACGGGCAACTATACTTTCTGGTATGAGACCAGCCAATTGATGGCACAGCAGATGGCCAACAAGAACAAAAAGACCGAGGCCAAACGAGCGGAGTTGATGGAATTTATTTCCCGGTTCAGTGCCAATGCATCGAAATCACGCCAAGCGACAAGCCGCAAAAAAGCATTGGAAAAACTCAACATAGATGACATCCAGCCATCGAGCCGCAAGTACCCCTTCATCCATTTCCAGCCAGAGCGGGAACCAGGCGACCAAATCCTTCGAGTGAGCGGATTGACGAAAAAAGACCAAGAGGGCAAGGTATTGTTCGAGAATGTCGAGTTTATTATGAACCACAACGAGAAGATCGCTTTGTTAGGCCGTAACACAACGGCTTTGAATATGATGTACGATGTATTGGCTGGAAAAATTGAACCTGATGAAGGCACCATCGAATGGGGACAAACAATTACTTATGATTATTTGCCGAACGAAAACACGGAATTTTTTCAGGGTGATAATGACCAAGACCTTATTAATTGGTTGCGCCAATATTCAAAAGAAAAGGACGAACAATTCATCCGTGGCTTTCTCGGGCGCATGCTTTTTTCGGGAGAGGAGGTTTATAAAAAATCGTCTGTCCTCTCAGGTGGTGAAAAGGTGCGCTGCATGATGTCGAAAATGATGCTCGCCCACCCCAACTTCCTCCTCCTCGACGAACCGACCAACCACCTCGACCTCGAATCGATCACCGCGCTGAACAATGCCCTGCGTGATTTCAAAGGCAACCTCATCATGACCTCACATGACCACGCCTTGCTTCAAACGGTCTGCAACCGCATCATCGAAATTACGCCCAATGGCATTATTGATAGCTTGATGACTTTTGATGAATATGTGCGCTCGGATAGGATCAAAAAACAGCGGAAGGAAATGTACGAAGGGGTAATGGCATGAGGGAATACTTAGGAGGTTATTTGTATGAAATAACTTTAAAGATGGTATGTACTATGTTGTCTTAAAAAGCAAAACATTGACATGGAGTACCAAGGTCGTCAAAAAGTAAAAAATCGTCCCAGACGGTCTATAACAATATCATATAGTGTCCAGGACGATAGGTTTTTGACGTTTATTGTTTTTCCAAATTATCGAATTTGCCACCTGTTACCGATACCGTCGTCCCATCGGTTGATTGGCCTTCAAAATTGAAAGTGCCCGAGATTTTATCGCCCTCAAATTTGGAAATGGTCAATGTTCCAGAAGTAGAAAGATAGGGCACGCTGTTGATCGTCCATGAAGCAAGGCTGCCTCCAAGGTCGTAGGTACCGGTCTGGTCGCTCATAAACTGCAAGCCAATGGCCTCCATATCGGCATTACCAGCACCGATGGAGGTAATGACCCCAGCCGGCCCTAAATTGGTTACTGAGAAATTGGCACTGCCGCACCAATCGCTTCCGTCAATTTTTGCACTGAGGGCGCAATTACCATTTGATCCAACCTCGTCATCTTTACTACAGGAAGTGAGGCTTATAGAGGTAATGGCTAAAAAAATAAAAAAGATGTTTTTCATGACAAGATTAATTTTTTTGAAGTAAAAAAAGTGGGCAGCGAGGGTAATGCTGCCCAGTATTCGATGAGATAATGATCTTCTTTCGCAAAAAGTTTTTAGAGCCATTAGTTCATGATCTTACAGGCCACCTTGTTTTTATCAGCTTTGTAATAAATGAGGTTGGCATATTCATCGGTCGCATAAACCGGGCTGCGGTCGCCGATGACAATTTCATCGGACAGTTTACCTGTATTTTTATCCACCTTAGCCAATCCAAAACCTTTGCCCTTGAACTTGGTATTGATGTACTTGAAATGGTCGGCACTGGTTGAATTGCGAGTGCCAGAATTCATCATGGCAGGCGTGTATTGGTGATAGGTATAGCTGCCATCTGCATTTGCATTTTGCTGGCCGATGCGCTGACTGTTCATGGTAGCTGCCGTGGCCACGGCAGCAAGGGCAACATTCTGAGCAATGGTCGTGAAGCTGGCGCCTGGTGCCTTGAAATAATGCTGGTATTCGATGTCACCAGACCTTTTGTTGATGCCGACAATGTTTTGGCTACTGCCCAAAATGATCAGGTCGTCATTCATTTCGATGGAAGAAAAGGATTCGTTGCCCTCAAATTTGATTTTATCGGTCAACTGCTTAGCGCTTTTTTTCGCCACATCTACTTCCATCAGGTATTTTTTAGAAACCATGTAGAAAAGGTCACCATCTTGCACCAAAAGGCCAGATTCAGCCCCTTTCACTTTCAAAGGCTTGTCCCATTTTTCAGCACCGGTAGCAGGGTCAATAAGCTGGAGCCCATTCAAGTTTAACACTAGGACACCCTGTGGTACGATGTGCAGGTCACGCACTTGTCCAATCTTATTGGCCTTCACGTCCCATTTGGCTCTTCCCGACTTGGCATCCACGGCAATGAGGATGTCCCGGAAGGGGAAATACAGGGTATTGCTCTTGTTGTCGAGTTTCATCATGGCATAACCTTTAGAGGGGTTGCTGGGCTTGTCACCTTTGCCATCACCCGGTTTTTTCAATTTGTAAGGTTTGAAATCAAATTGCCAGTTTGGTTGGCCTGTCTGAAGGTTGTATTCGGCGAGATTGCCAAGGCCGAGGTGCATGATAGCTGAATTTTTGGAAGTGTAAACAAATGGCTGCATGCCTTGAAAGGTAGCCGTCAGGGAAGCCATTTTTTCAGTGGAGATGCCATAGGGAATATCCCCGCCAACCGTCCATAGTTTTTTATTGGTTTCGATGTCCCAAGCATCAAATGACTTGGGGGATTTCATGACCAACAACATATTCGCCGGATGGACAATGGAAGCCCCTAAAATGTTGTCACCTTTCACGCCCGAATCGGCATACTCCCTGCCGTCCAGCACGTTGATGGCCCGATTGCGGGCGAGCAGACCTTTATCGGACACAAAAATTAACTCACTGCCTGTGAGTACCTCCACCCGGTTTTCCTCTACTTTCTTGAGTTTTTCATTTTTCCAGCGCACCTTCCCTTCAGCATCAATACCATAGAGTGCGTCGTCCGTTCCGACAACGGCAATGCCCGCTTCGGTCATTTTGATGAAATTGACTTCTTTGTCGAAATCTTTGTCCCAGTTCTGGCTGAAGGCAGCCAAAGGATATAAAAGAAGGAGACTGAAAAAAGATAGGATCAAGTTTTTCATGATATCGTTATTTTAAGTTAAAATGATGGGACAAAGGTGGCGGGAATGCAAAGGAGATGCGATTGAGGGAAAGGCTTAATCGGGTAGGTGTTTTTACCTATTTTTGGTTTTTCTTTAAAATAAGTCATCTATGGAACTGCACCAACAGGCCGGTAAAAACGACCGAACTGGGGGAAGTTCTGCTTTTTTGCGTGGTTTTTTCATAGTGATTGACTTGGGTTGTTTTTATAGACAATCGTTCGGTAGGGAAATGGTATCTCAATGCCTTCCGCATCAAACCTCTTTTTAATGCTTTCCAGCAAGTCGCACTGCATCACAAAACCATCGGGAGAATCCTTTGCCCAGGCCCAAGCCCGCAGGTTGACCGAGCTTTCGCCCATGCTCAGTACCCTCACTGGCACTTCCGGGTCCCCGTTTTCGATCTGTTCGGGGGTGCGGGGGTCTATGTGGAGGGGATGCCTAATCACTTCATCCTGCATGATTTCCTTGGCCTTGTCAATGTCACTGTCGTAACTGATGCCCATTTCAATCCATTTGCAGATTTTATCGTCCCCAAAATTGGCATTGACGACAACCTCATCACTGATGATGGAATTGGGGATGATGATGCGTTTGTTTTCAAAATCCCGGATGACGGTATGCCTCAAGGTAATATCTTCCACTATCCCGTTCATTGTCCTGATGGTCAATCGGTCGCCGATACGGAAAGGCTTGAAGATGACGATGAAAACACCACTTATCACGTTGCTCAGGGCATGTTGGGAAGCAAAGCCGATGGCCACCGCCAAGATACCCGCACCTGCCAAAAGCGAACTGGCCAATGCCCGCAGGTTGGGCATCGTGTATATGGCGATGCTAAAACCCACGACGTAAATAAGTGCGTTGAGGGCATGGCGGAGAAACTGGTAATTGGTCGGGTCGTTTTGCATCACCTCGGTCGACCGGTGGATGAGCCGCTTGAAAAAACGGTTGACCAAAAAGGCGACTAAGAAGGTAGCTATAATTACCCCAAGGAAAAGTCCAATGTAAACAAGGTTAATGTCCATTTTTAATTGATATTAGAATTCATTGATGCCTGTAAAAAAACATTACATTTTTGTAATGGCCACTTTTAGTAACGCTCAAATAATAATCAAAAATGTGTTTTTGCAACTTGAGCATCTCAACCTGTAGGAAATACAGTTCCTCGATGTATCTGGGATTGACCTGATAAAATCCTTCGACGGCCTGGCGGTTCATTTTGATTGGTTTTAAATGTTCTGGTTCTTATATAGTCACCGCACTCCCAACAACCATTTGACCCCAGCTATCCAAAACGGCTAATCACATGCATTATCCTTCAAAAGGTTCGCTATTTGGAAGTTTGAAGGCCTGTTGAACTCCCGCAATGGATAACAATGGAGCAAGCTCAGGTTCATCCCCAAATGTTTTGCAATAGAATGAACGTAGCGGAGGGAATTGCCGGAAGGTTTCGGGAAATCAATGGGCACTAGGATTCGGTTCATTTGTCTTATTGTTTGATTAAGGGTTTTATTCTTTGCTTATGCTCATTTCGACAGGCTCTTTATAGTTTTTGCGTTCCAAAATTTGCGATGGCAAGTTAAAGCCATTTTTCAACAATAAATCCTTGACCTCATGACACTTTCTTTGGCAAGAGATTTTTGTAATGTTTTCCCGATGCGCCTAAATTTAATGAAGTGTCCGGTTTTAGTTTAAAAGGCATTGCTATTTTCGCACCTTTTAAAACATCCAACGATCACAAAAAAATAATTCATGTACGTCAGGAAAAATTTTCCCTTTAAAAGGATCATGCAGTTCACAGGTGGCCACCTTATCTGGATAGGGCTTTGGGCCACTTTCGTTACAGCGCTTTTTGAGTTTACTCACTGGGAATGGATTCATGTGCCCTGGTTTCTACTGACCGTTATTGGTACGGCGGTCGCCTTTTACATCGGCTTTAAAAACAACCAGGCGTATGATCGTCTGTGGGAGGCTCGTAAAATTTGGGGGGCCATTGTCAACAGCAGCCGGGCATGGGGAAGTGCCGTAAAAGGCTTTACGGGCAACCTTTTTGCAGACAAACCCTACACAGATGAGGAACTCAAAAGTGCCCGACAGAAATTAATTTACCGCCACATTGCGTGGTTATATGCACTTCGCAGCCAATTGCTGCTGCCCACCAGCTGGGAGCATATTAGTCAGGGATCATTCATGAAAAGGGCTACTGAATGGAGGATGAAACGTTTTGGGGTGGGCCTGCTCGATGATGAAGTGACCAGTGCTGAACTCTCTAATTTTTTGCCCAAGGAGGAGTACAAACGGCTCATTGATTATAAAAATACGGCCACCCAAATTATTGACCAACAGTCACAGGACTTGAAAGAATTGAGAGAGGATGGGATAATAGATGATTTCCGCCACATGGAATTGCAAAAAATCCTTTATGATTTTTATGTTCATCAAGGCAAATGCGAACGCATTAAAAAATTCCCGCTGCCGAGGCAGTACGGTAGCAGCAGTTTTATTTTCGTCGGCATTTTTATTTTTTTATTGCCACTTGGTTTAGTTACTGAATTACATGAAATTCCACACGTTCCCGCTTGGCTGACCATCCCTTTTACCATGCTGGTCGGCTGGATATATATGATGATGGAACTGGTCGGCGATTATTCCGAAAATCCATTTGAAGGGCTGGGCAATGACGTACCCATGCTTTCCCTATGCCGGGTCATTGAAATTGATTTGTTGGAAATGATGGGGGAAAAGGAATTGCCACCGCCAATTGAGGCAAAGCAAGGGGTGTTGATGTAAGTAGTTTGATTTAATGCAGGTAAATAAATGGATAAGTTTAGCCTTATTTTCAAATTTGTTTATCTCGTTTTTCTAACAACATTTTGACGGGATATTTGTTAGCATTGTCGTCAATTGCATTTATGCAATGCCACTGCGACAATGCCGTTGTTATGCGCCACCTGCGAATGATTTTTTTTAAAAGAAAAAAGGGAAGGCGGCGCATAACAAAGTGCAGCTGTCAATATTGCTTAGGCAGCAAATACTGCAGCTGCACCGACCGTTAGCACCAACCAAAAGAAAAATAAAATATGCCAATAGATGAAAATCATTTCCATGTAATTGTCGTCCAGAATCAAGATGTGGAGAAGATTTCATCGGACTTAAAATTGAAAAATTCTGAATGGTGCGATTGGGCGGATGCAAATAGGCAAGCAAAAGAAAAAAAGAAAACAGATGCAAACGGGCATTATGAAGTGGCAATAATTACAAATCAGGTTTCAGATTGGAACTACATTTTTTGCGACAAATTTAAAGACCTGAAATACGGGCTAAATTGCTGCAATGAATTGAGTGGAAACCATGATAAGATTTTCTATTTTTCGATAGATGTTCATTCGGGAGATTACAGATTCTTAAAAATCGAAAACGGCAATATTTCAAGGTTCTTTGAAAGAAACAGCAATCAAGAAACTGGCGAATTTGGAAAACCGCTAATTGAGGAATTGGAAATAGAAAAAGAAAATAAAGAACACGATTATTTTCATGTGATACAAATAGCGAAAAAAATTCTTCGGCTTGACCTGATAAAGAAAAGTCAATTGAGCGGCGAAAAGGTGCTGGTTGGGAAAAGGTATTACCACGAGATAGAGAAATATAAAAACCTATACTTCGAACCAGCGAAACCCAACAACCTCAAAAAAAGAGAAGTATCGGGAGATGATTTGCCATTTTGATAGAAAATAAAAAAGAAAAAAAAGAAGGCTGGTGCTAACAATGCGCCAGCGTCCATGCCCAGCAAAAGCTGGGCACGTCGCCGGCGCTGACCGTGGCAAGCTATTTTGAAAAGTGTGAACATAACAATGAAATTATGAGATATTCAACAACAATATTATTAGCTCTTATTCTATTTTGTTCTTGTGACGACGACGACAACTCTATTTCAGTTGGTCTCTTAGCTGAACACAGGGGCGTGTACATCAATGATTTTTATCACGGAGGTATTTTAGGCAATAATACCCTTGAAGATGATCTGTTGGCGTGGGTTGATAAAAATGATTTTACAGACATCTATCTCTATAATATTGGAGCGGCCCTTGGAGCTGGATTAGACGATGACCTGCGTGATTTTGTGGACAAAGCACATAATCAAGATCCCTATGTAAGAGTGTCTTTCGTTTCTGCTGGATTTGGAGATTCGTTCACTGAAATTGAAGAATACCATGATGGACGGAAAGACAGTAGGCCCGATGGCATTGTAAGCGAAATTGAATTTTGGAACGGCAGCATGAACTTTGCTGATGACTATGCACCTTGGATTGACAAAGTAAACGATCTGAAATTTACGCCACCCCCAGGCGAAGTTGCGCCACTCAATGCAGGTATAACCCGTCAATTCTACATTGGTAAAATCAAAGACCCTGGCATGCCACCAAGTTTAACCATCGCAAAAGAGCTGGTAACGCACCACGACGAGATTTTCTTAACCAATTACCATAACGATGCCTGGCATTTGTCAGGCTCTTCTGCGGAAAATTCTATCGTCAATAAATTGAACTTGCTGGCACAAGCAGGTATGGAGCTCAATAAAAAAGTGAATATTGTTATTCTATTTAACGTCTATCAAATGTCGCCATCTCCAGAAATCTGGGATTATTTTGCAACGACAGGAATGGACAATGAATTCGAAAATGCCTTTGTGGAGTGGAGCGCAGAATATGATGCAAGCTCAGACATCACCAATAAAGAATTCTTAAATATAAAGGGTTTTGGTATTTACAGATATAGCGATGCCGAAAACGCAAGGCCTTAAAAACTGCTACCAATATGTTAATGCCTGCCAAACGCAGCCACAGCATTCAGCAAGACCGTGCATCACCAAGAAAGAAAGATATAAGTTACTATACACTTTTTTTGCCCAAATCCGTTTTCAGGCAAAAGGAGAAGAAACTCATAGAGAGGGAGGTGTTTTTTTTGACCCCGATGAAATATCGGGGTCAAAAAAAAAACCTCCCTCTCTAAATTGACCTTCCTCTCAGGCATGAAAACCAGCCTTTTTCAAAAAGTGTATAGTAACTTAAGGAAAGATAAACTAACCTTGAAATAAAAATGAAATTAGAAAAATACTTTGAAACAATCGACCTTGAAGAATTAAAATGGTTCGTTAATAACAATAGTAAGGAATACGTTCATCCAGAATTTAAAAGAGCAGTTAAATACAGCTACGCCACATATACTGACCTTCGTGATGATTAAAAAAATTATTTTTGCCCTTGACAAAAAAATAATCAATGAAAAAAATAGTCTCCCTCCTCACATTAACAATCACCTTAATGATGTCTTGCGAAAACCCTCCAACCCCAAAACTCGATGAGTCGCCTGCCCTTCCTTATTATTTCCACCAACTGCTCGATGACTTTTATGAAGAAGGTTTAAAATTAAACCCCATGAACGCCACCTTTGCAGGCGACAACCGTTATAACCATTTATTTCCCAATACTTTATCGGATGGGTATAAAGCGGAATTAAAAAACTATTATTCCAAATATTTAAAAAAATTGGCTGAATTTGAGGGTGTCGAACCAACGGAGAATGAAAAAATAAGTGCAGCAATTTTAAAGTGGGACTGTGAAACAAATTTGGGGGGCTTGGCATTTCGGCAAGATTTATTTCCAATTGACCAAATGTGGTCAATTAATTTAATCGTTGGTCAATTTGCCAGTGGAAGCAGTGCCCAGCCATTTGAAACAGTAAAAGATTATAATAATTGGTTACAACGATTAGAGGGGTATTTAGAATGGTTGGCTTCAGCAGAAAGCAGGATGCGGGAAGGAATGGCTTCTGGTTATGTTTTACCAAAATCTTTGATCGTAAAAGTCATTCCACAATTGGAGGCATTGACGATTGAGGATTTAGACAAGCATTTATTTTACACGCCTATAAAAAATATGCCTAATGCTTTTTCAGAAGAAGATAAAAATAAATTAACGGAGGCATATTCCAATTTAATTACAAATAAATTAATTCCGGCTCATAAAAAATTGCACCAATTCATGAGCAATGAATATTTGGCTGCCGGAAGAGAATCCAGTGGCATTGATGCCATTCCGAATGGTAAGGAATATTACCAGCATCAAATAAAATACAACACGACGACCAATATGACCGCCGAAGAAATACACGAATTGGGATTAAAAGAGGTGGCACGTATTTTATCGGAAATGGAAAAAATTAAAAAAGGAGTAGACTATAAAGGTGATATAAAATCCTTTTTTGATTTTGTGAGAAATAAAAAAGAATTAATGCCTTTTACCGAACCCCAACAGGTCATTGATAATTTTAATGCCATCCATGAAAGGATGAAACCACAATTAGAAAAACTGTTTGACCTAAAACCCAAAACACCTTTTGAAGTAAAACAAACAGAAGCATTTAGGGAAAAATCGAGCAGTGCAGAATATAACCAAGGTTCGTTGGATGGCACCCGCCCCGGTATTTTTTATGTACCGGTGCCTGATGCTACAAAATACAATACTTATGCCGATGAATCATTGTTTTTGCACGAAGCCATTCCCGGCCACCATTATCAAGTTTCATTGACGCAGGAAAACGAGGAGTTGTCCAATTTTAGAAAAACATGGTGGAACAGCGCTTATGGAGAAGGGTGGGCTTTATACACAGAATCACTCGGAAAGGAATTGGGCTTATACACTGACCCTTATCAGTATTTCGGCATGTTAAGCGCTGAGATGCACAGGGCCATTCGTTTGGTGGTGGACACAGGCATCCATGCGAAAGGTTGGACAAGAGAGCAGGCGATTCAATATTCTTTGGAAAATGAAGCCGAACCGGAAGCGAGTATAGTTGCAGAAATAGAACGCTATATGGCCAACCCCGGTCAGGCACTGTCTTATAAAATAGGCCAATTAAAAATCAGGGAATTAAGAAATAAATCAGAAAAAGAATTAGGTGATAAATTTGACATCCGACAATTCCACAACCAAGTTTTGGAAACGGGCTGTGTGCCGTTGGCGGTTTTGGAGGAAAAAATAAATGACTGGATAGCTGAAAATAAATAAATGAAATACAAGTGCATCATTTTCGATTGCGATGGTGTGTTGGTGGATAGCGAAACACTTTCTAATACAGTTTTAATTGATATGGCTAAGTCTGTAGGGTTAGTTATGGACTTACACATGGCCGACAAGTATTTTACAGGAAAATCATTGGCAAGAAATTTTGAATATATCGAAAAAAAGATTAGTAAAAAACTCCCTTATGATTTTGAGAAAAATTTCCGGAAAAAATCTTTTGCAGTATTTAAAAACAACCTCCAACCAATAGACGGCGTTCATGATTTATTAAATAGATTAACCATTCCATATTGCGTAGCATCAAGTGGACCTCTTGAAAAAATAAAACTCAATTTGACTACGACTAAATTAATAGACAAATTTGACAATAATATTTTTAGTTGTTACGAAATTCAAAGCTGGAAACCAGAACCGACCATATTTTTACACGCAGCTGAAAAAATGGGTTTCCAGCCGAGTGAATGTGTAGTCGTAGAAGATAGTATATCAGGCGTTCATGCAGCAAAAGCAGGTGGTTTTGATGTTTATGCATATGCCCAAGATAGAGGAAAAACCACTTTCGAAGATATGGATGTAACTGTTTTTTATGATATGAATAAATTAGACACTTTATTGAAAATATAGTGCTGTCAATTTTGACTGGCCACTAAATTTTTGAAAACACTTTTTTACACCCACAGCCGCTTCTCTTTTATTTTTTTTACAAATGTTTACCATTCCAAATTTCCCTGCAACCGAATATCACGGGAAGAACTCCCCACCAATATCTCAAACTTGCCCGATTCTACCACCCATTGTTTTTTAGAATCGTCATAAAAACTAAAGGCGTCTTTATCCAATTGGATAGCCACATTCTTAGAAGCCCCCGGTTCTAATTTTATTTTTTGAAAAGCCTTTAATTCTTTTTCCGGCCGCATGAGCGAAGCCTTCAAATCTTTTACATAGACCTGTACCACTTCAGCGCCGGCCATGTCGCCCGTATTGGTCAATTTTAAAGTTAGGTTGACCACTTCGTCAGTTTTGTTGATGGCCAAATCTGCATAGTCGAAAGTAGTATAGGAAAGGCCATGACCAAAGGCAAAGGCAGGTTCGACATTATAGGTATCGAAATAGCGGTAGCCCACGAAGATGTCATCCTTGTGATCCATAATGAGGTTTTCATCAGGGTAGGAAGCGACGGAATGGGCTGGACTGTCTTCCAATTTTTCAGGAAAGGTCATTGGCATTTTCCCCGACGGGTTAGTCTCTCCCAACAAGATACTCGTGAGGGCATTGCCACCTTCCATGCCGGGATACCATGCCTGCACAATGGCCTTCGCCTTGTCTTTCCATTTCCTCATATCTACTGGGCCGCCGCCCATCAGGACGATAATGGTATTTGGATTGGCAGCAAGCAAGGCTTCGATCAGTTCGTCCTGACCGAAAGGCAAATTCATGCTGGGTTTGTCTTGTGCTTCTGCATCGTAAGCATTGTCGTTCCACTCATCGGAGTAGCCATGAATCCAACCGCCCACATAAATAGCGGCATCGGCTTCTGAAACAGTTTTGGCGGCTTCTGCTATCAATTGTCGATCAGCAGTACCGTCTTTTTTTATCTCATAGCCTTGAGCATAGTTGATTTCCGTCCCATCCAAAAAGCTGTTTTTCAGACCTTGCAAAGGCGTAATTTCATAATAGGCTTTCACCTGCGAACTGCCCCCTGCCCCAGCGTGCTTCCAATTGGCATTTGCTCCGACGACGGCCAGTTTTTTGATGGTGCTTTTTTGCAGGGGCAGTGTATTGTCATTTTTCAAAAGCACTATCGCTTCCTCGGCTACCTTGCGTGCAACAGCCTGATGTTCAGGGGTGTTATATGCGCCGGGAGGGCGTTTGTCAAATTTGTGGATGCGGAACATTACCCGCAGGATACGGCGTACTTTTTCATCAATAATGGCTTCGTCCAGTTCTCCATTTTTCACTAATGCAACCACTGTGTCGCCCATGTGGAATTTGCTGTAATCTGGGTTGCCCCATGGTTGGCTCAGGTCAGTCCCCATTTCGATGTCTATTCCTGCCCGAACAGCTTCATGGGTATTTTTTACAGCGTTCCAATCGCTCACAACCAAGCCGTCAAAACCAAGTTCGTTTTTTTAAAACCTCATCCAAAAGATACTGGCTATGGGAGCAGTACGTCCCCCTGAATTTATTGTACGCCGACATGATGGTCAACACGCCTGCTTCCTGCACAGCAGCTTTGAAGGCAGGTAAATAAATTTCCCGAAACGCCCGGTCGCTCATCTGCACATCCACCTTTTCCCGCTCGTATTCCAGGGTGTTGGCAATGTAGTGTTTGGCACAAGCAGCAACACCCTGCTCTTGTATCCCTTTGATACAGCCCACCACCATACGGGAGTTGAGGTAAGGGTCTTCGGTAAGGTATTCAAAGTTTCGGCCATTGAGCGGGGAGCGGATAATGTTGAAGCCCGGCCCGAGGATCATGTCCTTCCCCCGGTAGTTGGCCTCACTGCCCAGCACCTTCCCAAACTGATAGCCCAGATCGGGATTCCAAGTAGCGGCCAATGCTGTACCCACTGGCAAATAAGTACTGCTGTCCCGAACGCCTTCGTCTTTTGCCCAGTCCCGGCCATGCTCGTGCCGTACCCCATGCGGGCCATCCGACATAACCATTTCTGGAATACTGAGCCGCTCCACCCCACCGCTGGTAAAGGAAGAACTGGCGTGGATCATGTTCACTTTTTCTTCAATGGTCATTTGGGTAAGGAGGGATTCAATTTCTTCCTCTATGTCAGTCATTTGATCGAGTGGGTTTTGGTTGGTGGAAGGTTTGCAATTGGAATGTAAAAACATCCCTGCCGATAAAAAAGCGACAAGTTTAAAAAATGATGACTTATACATGCTGTGAAACGTTTGGCTGGAATTATTTCGTCAGGGAGGGCGAAGGTAGGGAGTTCGCAGGAAATGGCAGGCTATGGCATGGAGTCAAAATACTTACAGGGCATATGATCGTCAGGCACCCAAAAAATATTCTCACCTCGCAATCCGCTTAAAAGCGAAGTACTAATCCCCTTGGGGAACATTTGGATTTATGAAAAGCATTAAATACTTTTGGCATATAAATCAATGATATTGCAAGTAGGGTAATAGATAGAAACAATGGAATAGTATAAAACATTCGTCCACCTATTTTTTTTCATAATATGTTAGAGCGATAAAAACGAATACATTTTGTACCATCCTTGTTTTCAAGTGATTATAAATTGTGGAAACACCTAAAATAAGCTGCCTTGCATTGCGGAAATACTAACGATTTCGTTAGTATTCACAAGTTGCTGCGCAATCTGACCGCATTCGCTCCGTCAGACTGCGCAGCAACGGCTGCGGCGGGCGCAGAACAACCCGCAAGCGCCAGTGCGTGGGACAGGCAGGGGGGCAAAAACCAAAAAAAACAAAAGCCGAATGGTCGCAAAAAAAACCGATAAATTGATCCCCGCTTTTGAGAAATATGATGAAATTTTATCATCGGTGAGATTAAAATGTCTCTAAATCAGTTGAAATTGACCAATTCCAATTGAAATGGAGTTGGTTTACCGAAGAGGATGGATATAATGTCATCCTGCCGTATTACTGAGCATTTAGGAATATCCTCATGTTGAAACCGCTCTAATAGATAAAGAAGCAGCGAAATTCTTGGATTAAATTTATAGCTGCCATACCAATCTCAACATGATGATTCATTCCATTTAAGAAAGGATTTTTCAATACCGAGGAATAACGATAGAATTCAAATCATAGATAGAGACAAAAAAGAAAGTAAAAATTGGTTCAATTGGCTGTTTATCAAAGATTGGAGCAGGTATTCCATTTGATTACGAAAAAAGTGTTCCTGAATTCATGGGGAAGCGAATCGGCGATGATAGGTTCTCCACGGTGGAAATTGGCAGTAATGTAAAATATTTCGATGATTTCTTTTACGGAATGAATAACTTGTGGATGATTTGACAATATTCGATGACAAATCACTCAATTGGGCAATTCTGTTCAGTATATTTTCATGATTGGTATCCCGAATCTATTTCGGAACGAAAAGTTGTGGTTTTAAAACTCCTGATTGACGATGGCCGAGAAATCAGAAAAAAGCATAGAAATAATATTAAAAAAAGAAGCCATGCAGGCAACACTGCGCCAGCGGCCATGCCCAGCAAAAGCTGGACACGTCGCCGGCGCTAAACGTTAGCAACTAAGAAAAACAAAAAACATAGCATGAGAAATGAAGATTTCATCAAAAAATTTGAAGAAATAAGACCCCAACTTAAATCCTATATTCTCCGAATGACCGCAAGTCCAGAGGACACAGATGATATTGTCCAAGACACATGGTTAAAGGCCAATAAGAATTTGAAATCATTTAGAGGGGATTCAACGCTGAAAACATGGATTTTTGCAATAGCCTCGAATATAGCTTTGGATAATATAAGGGCTAAAAAAAGATGGACAGAAAATGTGACGGACATTTGTAGGGAAATTGCCTTAGCCAATCCTAATTATTTTCCTGAAATCCAAAAAATCCAACAAACATCCAATCAAGCCAAATTTGAAATAAAAGAGCATATTTCATTTTGTTTAACATGTATTTCAAAGTCCTTACCTATTGAGCAACAAATTGGTATTTTACTCAAAGAGGTATATGCCTTCAAAGTAGCAGAAATTGCTGAAATCCTTAGAACAACTAATGCTATGGTCAAATATTATCTGAGAACTGGAAGGCAAAAACTGGTTCATATCTTCGAAGGCAGATGTGCATTGATAAATAAAAATGGGACTTGCCATCAATGTTCTGAATTGAACGGGATATTTAACCCCAAGCAGAAATTCGAGGAAGAAAAAAACAAAATCGCAATGGCAAAAGAAGCAGAAAACAAGGACAGACAAAGGTTGCTTGACCTGCGTTTTGAAATAATGAAAGGTTTAGACCCTTTTAATTCGGAAGGGGCAGATTTGCAATTACACCATTTAGAAAACAATACAAAAGTCATGGAGAATTGGGGAGAAAAAAAAGATTAAAAAAATCCTATCATTTTGAACTTGTCAACCGTCAAAGCATCAAAACAAGTATAAAATGAAAAATTTAATTACAATTCTTTTAATTATGACAAGTTTATCAACAATGGCTCAAGACGGTAAAGCCACAACAGTAAAAAAGACGTTTAAACGTACCACTACAATAAGCCAAAACATCGATGCGGACGCTTCAATAATTTGGGCTTTGTTAACCAATTCGAATGATTATCCTCGTTGGAATTCGACGATCATATCGATTGAAGGAGAAATTCAAAAGGGGGAAAAAATCAAGCTGAAAAGTACGCTCGATCCTAATCGAACCTTTAAATTAAAGGTAAAAGAAATGATTAATGGCCAGAAGCTGGTATGGGGAGATGCAATGGGAAAAAGATCTTATACTTTACAAAAAGGAGGCGATGGCACATTGTTCACTATGACCGAAAAGATAGGTGGAATAATGTTTCCATTATTTGCAAAGAAAATACCTTCTTTTGATGAATCATTTGAACAATTTACCGCTGACCTGAAAAAGGAAGCTGAAATTATTGCTAAATCGTAGCTACTTCAGTTTTATTCCACCAACCCGCAACGCATGGCAAATTTCACTAGTCCGACTACTTTACTTATTTCCAATTTCTTCATAATATTCGCCCGGTGTGCATCAGCCGTGCGGGGGCTTATAAATAACTGTTCTGCAATTTCTTTATTGGTCAATCCTTCGGCGATAGCTTTTAGTACTTCAATTTCCCGTTCGGAAAGAAGGGAGAGTTTTTCTGCATCGTCGGTATGTTTGGTGAGTGGAGCAGTGGGTTTTAATTGATGGGTGAGGGCTAGGGTGACATCGACGGAAAAATATTTTTGTCCAACAGCTACGGTCTGGATGGCTTTAATTACTTCCGATTTATCGGCATTTTTTAATAAATATCCATCCACCCCGGTTTTAATTAGATGTTGAATTATTGACGGTTCATGGTGGAGCGATAAAATAATAATTTTCACCTCCGGCATTTTTTCTTTCGACTCTTTGGCGACGACCATGCCGTTCATGATGGGCATATCTAAATCAAGAAGCACTAAATCAGGGCGGAGGGATTTGATGTATTTTAAACCATCCTGCCCATTGGTCGCATGTCCGATGACTTCTACTCCTGGCAAATCAGAAAGCAAGGCTTCCATGCCGTCAAGGACAATTTGATGATCGTCAATTAAAAGTACTTTGGTCATAATTTGAATGGTTGAATGGTTGAATGGTTGAATGGTTTGAATGGTTAAATGGTTTGAATGGTTGAATGGTTTGAATGGCTTTTTCACACATATCATTTACACGCCATGAGGGAAAAAACCATTTTAACCATTTAACCATAACCATTTAACCATTTAACCATTTAACCATTCAAACCATTCAACTATTTATACAGGAACTCTAATCGTTGCAGACACACCGCTCCCTGAACGCTGCTCAAACTGCACCTTACCGTTTACCGATTTTGCCCTGGAACTGATATTATTTATTCCATTTCCTACCCCCTCCATATTTTCTACATTAAAACCTTTTCCGTCATCCTCCACAGTCAGCACGAGATGGGTTTTTGTTTTAAATAATTCAACGCTGACGGATTCGGCATTGGAGTGTTTGATAATATTATTGATCAATTCTTGTGCGATTCGGTACAGGCCGATTTCTATATTTTCAGAAAAACGTCCACTTACGCCCATATGCTCAAATTCATATTTTATGGGCGAATTAAATAATGATTTTTGCAACATATCTTCCAGTGCAGCCACGAGACCCAATTCCCGCAAGGCAGCGGGCATCATTTGGTGCGATATATTTCTTACTTCTTTTGCTGCATCATTTAAAATATTGGTGAGGTTATTTAATTTATTTAAATCGTCGGGAAAATTGTTTTTTAATTTATCGGCCAGTTGTTGCCAAGCCATTTTTAGACCACTTAATTGTTGGCCAATACCATCGTGGAGGTCTTTTGAAATTCTTTTCCTTTCTGCCTCCACCGATTCGACCGTAGCTAACAATAAATTTTCCTGATATTTTATTTCCGCTTTTTGGCGATCGCTTTCTGCCTGTTTTTTATTTCTCCAAAAAATAAATGAAAATAACGTTATAAGGCCTATGACCACTGTCACCCCAAGCGATTTTTGAAAATTTAATTTTTGATTTTTATTTTCTATCTCAAGTTGTTGCAGAGCGATTTTTTGTTCTTTTTTTTCTGTCTCGTATTTGGTCTGCATATCTGCAAATTGCTGGATGCGGGATTCGTTTAAAAGAGAATCATTTAATTTAAAACGTTTCTCGTAATATTTATACCCTTCTTTGTAATTTCCCAATTGATAATACAAGACATGTAAGTTTCCGCATGTTTCTTCCTGTAGAAATAGGTTATTGGTTTTTTCAGCCAGTTCGAGGGCTTCGAGCGCATATTCCACTCCTTTCCTATGCATATTGGTATCGTCAGTATCATTGCCTTTTTTGTTGTAATAATTTGAAATATTGGTGAGTGAAATCGCCAACCCGTTTTGGTTTTTGATCCGCTTGTGGACGGGAATTATTTCTTCCAGACATAAAATGGCTTTATCCAGTTCCCGCCTGTCGGCATAAATTCCGCAAATATTGTTTTTGGTATTTGTCCAGCCGAACCAATCTTCCCATTCTTTTTTTACGGCAGCACTTTTTTCATAATAAAAAAGGGCACTGTCCAAATTGTCCGTATTTTCGAAAATAACCCCCAGAGAATTGTCCACATTAGAAACTCCGATTTTATCGTTAACTTGTTGAAAAAGCACCTTTGCTTTTCGTTGAAATTCAATCGCCCGAACATAGTCTTTGGTTCTGATATATATATTCCCGATTTCAGTGAAATTTCTCGCCTGGTCGCCAATGTTATTCCGCTGTTCGCTAATGCGCATAGCTTGCCAATAATAATCTATTGCCTTGTCGTATTCGCCAGCATGGCGATGATTCAGTCCAAGATTGGCGATGCCTTTCAATATCAATAATGTATCGTTGAGAGAATATCCAATTTCAAGTGTCTTTTCAAATAACACTTCCGCAGAATCTAATTCCTGTTGAAACTGGTAAACAATGCCATATACGTTGAGACAAGTACCCAAGCCTTTCTGATAACCACCTTTTTCTGCTATTTCAATGCATTGGCGGCAATAACGTTTGGTGCGTTTGGGGTCTTTGCGAATAAATATTTTTTGTAACTCGTACAGCGCATCCGACCGCTCAATAGCATCCACACTATTGACGACAATCTGCTCAAGGCTGTCCACGGTTCTGTTTTGGGCATTTACGGAAAGACAAAAAACAAAAAGGGAGAACAAGCATATGATCGGTCGAAGCATGAATTTGATTGGATTAGTAAATGAGATGATGACGGAAAGATATTGTTTTATCCATAAAGTAGAATACGCTGGTTTTGAAATATTGATTCCTTTACTATCTGTACCTTTGCCGCCAAATAGCAAATACTACTCGTAACTATTCAGCAGGATTGTTTTTTTGAGAAAAATTTTCAATTTTTCTCAAAAAACAATCGCCTTTAAGGGCAGAGAAAAAAGTAAAAATTACATTTTTCTTTTTTCTCTGCCCATACTGAATAGTTACTTTCACTCTATTATCTATGATCAAAGTAGGCGAATACAACAAACTGCGGGCCGTCCGCCAAACCGATAACGGCATCTACTTCGTGGACAAGGAGGAAACAGACGAAGTGCTCCTCCCCAACAAGTTCATCCCCGATGAACTGTACGAGGACGACATCCTCAACCTGTTTGTTTTCAGGGATCACCAAGGTAGACTGACCGCTACTACGCAAAAACCAAAAATAACAGTCAATAACTTTGCATACTTATTGGTCAGGGATGTACACGAACAGCACGGCGCTTTCCTCGATTGGGGGCTGGATAAAGATCTGCTTGTCCCTTTCCGCAACCAGCCAGAACGAATGGAAGCTGGCAAGCACTACATAGTTTACCTTTATGAAGACAATATTTCCGGCAGGCTGGTCGGCACCGCCAACTACCTCAAGTACCTGAACAACCGGGAGGTGCATTTCAAAGAAGGCGAGGAAGTTGACTTATTGATCGACAATGAAACCGAATTGGGCTTCAACGCAATCATCAACAACCGTTGCAGGGGCTTGATTTTCCACAGCGAAAACTTCAAAGAAGTAAAAGTTGGCGACCGATGCAAGGGTTATATCAAGCTCATTCGCAAGGACGGAAATATCGACCTGAGCCTCCACGGCACTACCTTGGACAAGGTCAGCGCCAACGCCCAAAAGATTTTGAAACTGCTTCATAAAAATGGTGGCACCTTACCTTACCACGACAAGACCGACGCTGCCATTATCCGCAGCGAACTCCAAATGAGCAAGAAAACTTTCAAACAAGCCATCGGAGGGCTGTATGGAAGGCGGAAAATCAGGATCGAAAAAGATGGCCTTGTTTTACTTGAAAAACATGGTCATGGAAACTATGAAGAAGAGTGATGAACTTTTCATATTGAATTTTGAGGTTCAAAACGACATCATTCAAAGTAGTTTATAACGTCATGTTTAAATAGTATGACTTCAAGTTACAATGTACTTTTCGAATAAGGCTGATTTTTCATGCCTGAGAGGAAGATCAATTTAGAGAGGGAGGTTAGATTGTAGGTTACTTTCTTTCTCCTTCCCAATCACTCAAATCAAAATCATCAACCAACCACTCAACTAACCCGCCATTTACTCATCACCGATTGCCGTCTCCGCATTCTACCTTTAATATTGCACTATCAATTAAAAGAATCAGTTGATTCGTGATTAGTTGATAAGTGATCAGTATTTTGAATTCCCTATTTATCTCAGAAACCACGTACATCCTTTCCTAATCACTAATCATCTAATCACGAGTCACTAATAAAAAACTAAATGATGAAACGATTTGCAGTCCTTCTTTACGGGGTCGTGGTATATGTGATTTTCTTTGCCACGTTTTTGTACCTCATCGGTTTTACCGGCAACCTGATAGTCCCCAAAAGCATTGATGGTGCTTTGGAAATGCCGCTTTGGCAGGCTATCATCATCAATGTATTGCTCATTGCCATATTTGCTGTGCAGCACAGCACGATGGCCCGGCCTTGGTTCAAGGAATGGTGGACCCGGTATGTTCCAGCTCCTATTGAGCGTAGCACGTATGTGCTTTTTACCGTGTTGGCGCTGATCACCATATTTGTATTTTGGCAGCCAATGGGCGGCGTGGTTTGGGCAGCGGAAGACAGTTATCTGGCAGGAGCACTATGGGCCATGTTTGGCCTTGGATGGACCATCCTGTTGGTGAGTACTTTTCTGATCAACCATTTCGATTTGTTCGGCCTGCGCCAAGTATGGTTGTATTTCCGGGGTGAAGAATACGAGCCACTGCCTTTCAGAGTGCCTCTGTTCTACAAATGGGTGCGCCACCCGCTATACTTTGGGTTTATCCTCGCTTTTTGGGCAGCGCCGGTCATGACCGTTTCCAGATTTTTTCTGGCCCTTTTGTTCACCGTTTATATCCTCAGGGCGATCCGTTGGGAAGAGAAAGATTTACTCACTCATTTTGGCGAAACATACCGCCGGTACAGCGAGCGGGTCCCAATGATCCTTCCTTCTTTTTCCAGCAAGAAGCCAGTCGGATCGGCATATGAAACAATTATGAAAGGAAAATAAATGGTTGAATGGTTGGAATGGTTGAATGGTTTTTTCACTGAACACAAGCCATTTAACCATTCCAACCATCTAACCATCTAACCATCTAACCATCCAAAACCATTTGAAAACATGAAAAAGATACTAAAAAAACACGGCAAAACAGCCCTCGTACTTTACATTTGTTGGTGTACCATTAAAGGGTTAGCCTTCCTGGCATTGGGTGGTTATTTATTGAATTGACCACTTGGACGGCGCCACGAACCCAAACAATTGAATGAACAATTTTTGGAAAACATATCATCTTTTCAACTTAGGAGGTAATTCCCCCAATGGGGCAAGTAAATTACCTCCTAAATTATTGTTCCTACTCTTTCAATTCCTGCCGCTTTTTTGTTTTTCCCAAACCTCATTTCAAAATCCGACGGTATTGAACCATTTGGATGGTCTCCCTTCCAACAGGGTTTTAACTATCGCAAAGGATGCAGAGGGGTTTATGTGGATCGGCACAGATGGAGGGCTTGTCCGTTATGATGGTACTTTGTTGGAGGTCTTTTTGGCGAGCGAGGACAATAGCTCGGCACTCAGGAGCAGTTCCATTCAGGATATTTTACCAGATGAGGCAACAGGAAAAATTTGGGTGGCCCACCTGGAGGGCCTTTCTGTTTTTAACCCCGCTGACAAGACCTTTAAAAATTACCGCTATGACCCCAACGATCCGCACAGTATACCGGATTTTCAAGCCAATAGTATTCTAAAAGATAAAGCGGGAAATATATGGGTTGGATTTAAAAATGGGGGCATTCTTCGTTATCGTCCTGAGTCTGATGATTTTGAGCAATTTATTTGTGAATATGGAATCGTTGAGGGCAAAGACCTGAAATGCAAGGTCAATGTAACGGACATAAAAGAAGATCTTTTTAATGACGATTTGCTGTGGCTGGGCACCTCCTATGGGCTGATCCGATTCAATAAACAAACGGGCGACCACCAATCATATATTTATCAAATAGAGGATAAAAAACACCAAACCCAGATCAACAATATACGCTGTATCTTTATGCAGCCCGATGGCAAAATATATTATGGCACCTGGTGGGAAGGGGTATTTATTTTTGACACCAAGACCAACGAATTCAAACCGTTGAGCCCCTGCTACACAAATAGTGGAAGTGCATTTTCGAGAGGGGTTTCGCTGGGGTTTTACCAAAAATCACCTCATGAGTTTTGGATCAATTCCACGGAGGGCACACAGCTCTACGATACCCGGAACGGGTGTATTACCCAAACTTATCGCAACGATAAAAAGCGAACGTTCGCAGTAGATTATATTGACAGGGAAGGAAGAACCTGGTGCGCTTCCCGCAAACATGGCGTGCTTATTTTCAACCCGCTGACACAGCAAAGCAGGGTGGAGTATTACGACCCTCCTGAAAGCAATTTTTCGGCCTATACCTCAAGGGTTTTAGAAGATACAATCAGGAAAAAGTTGTTGGTTGCCTCTGACCTGTCGGAGGGACTTTACATTTTCGATTTTGCCAGTCGGATATGGGAGGTTATTCCACCTCCTGAAAATTATGACATGGAGCGAGCAGGCGGCTTCCGGGCAAAGGACATGATCTTTTTGGAAGGCAGTGAGGTATTGATCGTTGAGTACAACAACCTGTACTGGTACAAACCGGGCTTTGACCGCTTGCGCTCCTATCCGGTACAGCCGAAAACAGAACACCAGCGACTGCAAAATGTCATAAAAGATAGAGATGGAAATTTTTGGTTGTTCGCCCGGGGCAACGTTTTGCGCCTGAATATCAAAGAGCAAAGCATTTATGCCTTTGACAAGGAAATCAGCAAAGTATGGATGGGGCAGATAGGAGGCGACCACATGGTGGAAGACAAAAACGGCAACATCTGGTTGAGGGACTTTAACGGTTTGTTGATCTATGACAAAGCAGGAGACCGTTTTATCTATCATGCACACGACCCAAAAGGCCTCCCTGCTTTCCGGGGGATGGGGGTATTGGTGGCGGAAGAAAACGGGCAAATCTGGATCGCCACCAACCGGAAGTCTTTGGCCTATGCCCATGCAGACAGCATTGATCAGGGCGTGTTGAAGGTTTATGGCCACGAAGATGGATTGGTGGGGGAAATTATTTATTCCCTCAAATTGTACAAAGGTAAATTATGGGTTTTTTCCGATCAGGGCATTCAGGTTTTTGACCCTACCACTAAACAGTTTGAAAAATATTTCAATGCCAGATATAATCTGGATTGGACCCTTGACAATTTCACGGTACTTTCGGATGGCAGCATGGTCGCCAGTGACATGAAAAGGATTGCCTTTTTCCATCCAGATGAATTGTTTACTAACACCGAGAAACCTATTCCCTATATCTCTTCTTTCCGGGTTTTTGATAAAGATTGGGACTTGGGGAATCGCCCCAGCAAACAGGACACCGTGCTGCTTAGTTACAAGCAGAATTTCTTCTCTTTTGAATTTTCCGCCATTGCGTATAACCTTTCCGACAAAATTAAATTTGAATACAAACTAGAGGGCTTTGATGAAGATTGGCAGGACGGGACCAAGCGAAAATTTGCTGCCTATACCAATGTACCGGGAGGGAATTACCAGTTCAAGGTCAGGGCTATCAACAACGAGGGCCTGATGTCGGAAAAACCTTCTGTAGTCCATTTACACATCTCCACTATTTGGTGGAAAACAGTCTGGTTTTGGAGCCTTGTCTTTTTCTTTTTCGCAGGCATCGGGTACATGGTTTACAAATGGCGCATTGCCCAGGTGCGGAAAGAGGAGCGCGTCAAAGCAGAGTACGAACGAAAATTGACCAACGTGGAAATGAGCGCCCTGCGAGCCCAAATGAATCCCCACTTCATTTTCAACTCCCTTAACTCCATCGAATATTACATCATCACCAACGAGCAGGAAAAAGCCGTTGACTACCTGAGCCGATTCTCCCGCCTCATCCGCCTCATTTTACAGAATTCCAAAAGCACCATCGTACCGCTAAAGGACGACCTGGAAGCCCTCAAACTCTACATCGAAATCGAAAGCATGCGTTTCGACAATAGATTTGACTATGAAGTAAAAATGGAAAAAGGACTCGACCCCGAAGTGGTTGAAATACCCCCCATGCTCATGCAGCCTTTTGTGGAAAATTCCATCTGGCACGGCCTCATGCAGAAAAAAGATGGCAAAGGGAAAATCGACCTCAGCCTCCGACGCAGCAATGGCAACCTCATCTGCCTCATTGAGGACAACGGTATCGGTCGGGATGCAGCCATGCAAATAAGGTCAAAATCTGCCTCCAAACGAAAATCCTATGGCATGAAAATCACCAGCGACCGCCTCGCCATGCTCAACAAATTGGCAGGGGCCGATGCTTCGGTTAATATTTTTGACTTAAAAAATGATGACGGAAGTGCTGCGGGAACGAGGGTGGAATTAAAAATTCCACTTTAGAGCCAGTGTAAAACCATAGTTTTAGGTCTCAAGAATAAATCAAAGAATATGAAACCATCATTTCGGTTCTTGAAATACTTATTGGCGATTTTGCCATTCGCCAGTCTTGGCCAAGACCAATTCCAAAACCCTTTGGAACTGACCGATTTAGATGGCTTGCCCTCCAACCGAATCATGTGCGTGGCAGAGGGGAGCGAAGGCTTCTCATGGTTAGGCACTGACAATGGTTTCGTTCGATATGATGGCGCACATGTGAAAACATATTACCACAGCGATGAAGACAGTTCTTCTATTGCGAGCCATTTCATCTTGCATATTTTACCAGATGATGATTTTGGGATATTATGGCTTGCTACCCTTGCAGGACTTTCAACTTATGATCCGAGAAATAAAACTTTCAAAAATTACAAGCATGACCCTGACAATCCCAATAGCGTATCAGACAATCGGGCCAATCGAATTTTTAAAGACCAGGACGGTACCGTATGGATAGGTTTTAGAGACGGAGGCATGTCTCGCTATTGCCCTGAGACCGATGATTTCGTCAGGTATTTTTGCGATAATAAAAAAATAGACAGCAAGGCACCGGACTGCATCCTTTCGGTAGTCGACATTCGTCAAGATCTTAATGATGAAGATGTCCTATGGCTGGGCACCCAATCTGGTATCGTCCGTTTTGAAAAATCCAGTGGAAATCATGAACGCTTTTTTTACGGCCAGGGGAAACCCAAAACCACACAAAACAATACCCGCTGCATTTTCAACCATTCCAATGGAAAAATATATTATGGCACCTGGTGGGACGGTGTGCATGTTTTTGACACTGCGACCAAAGAATTTTCCAGACTCGATGCATGCTATGTAAATGGAACCGACTTTTTTTCGAGGGATGTAGTACTGGGTTTTTATCCAAAAACTGAACATGAATTTTGGATAAATTCAACTACTGGGCTACAGCTCTACGACACCCGTACAGGCTGCATCACTAAGTCCTATAGAAATACAGACGAAACCTCGTACAGCATCGACCATATTGATAAAATGGGGCGGACATGGAGTGCATCAAGAAAACATGGCCTCCGAATCTATGACCCACTTTTCCAGCAGTGCGAACGCATCTGGTACGAATCCCTTGACTATGAAAATGATGCGTATACCAGAAAAGTATTGGAAGATACTGCTAGGAAAAAAATATTGATCATGGCTTCCCGCGGTAGGGGCTTGTACATCCTCGACCAAACCACTGGTGAAATCGAAATCATTCCTCCGCCCGATAATTACGACATGAAAGGCAATGGTGGCTTCCGTTCATTGGACATGGAATTCATCGATGATGAAGGCACTGTATTGATTCCTGAGTACAAAAAATTTTATCACTATAAGCCGGGTTTCAAAAAACTTGAACCATATGTGACCCAGCCTCCGAAAGGCACTTCTGACTTGAGGAAAATAATGAAAGGTCGGGACGGGAAGTATTGGATTTCATGCGGCACCAATTTGTTCCGGCTGGATGCCGAAACCCAAGTATTGACTTCCTTTAAAAAGAAATTAAGTGAATTATGGAACAGCACCTTGGGCGGTGATCACATGACTGAGGACATTCATGGCAACATATGGATACGGGAAATGAACGGGCTGCTGATTTTTGATAAAAAAAATGAGCAATTCATCTATCACCCATACGACCCGAAAACCAAACTTTCCGTGCGCGACATTGGGCCTATGTGCGCGGATAAATATGGAGGTATATGGCTAGCCACCAACATCAATTATTTGGGCTATGCCCATGCTGACAGTCTTGAAACAGGTGTGATACGCTATTTTGGAAAAGAGGACGGAATGGTCGACGGCAAGGTGTTTTTTGTCGTCGAGCATGGTGACAAATTAATATTGTCAAAAGACAGTGGCGTCCAATTTTTTGACCCCAAAACCATGAAGATGGGCAAACATTACGATGCACGTTATGGTTTCGGTCCAGGCTGCAACAATGTAGAGCCACTTTCGGATGGCAGGCTGGCTTTGGGCATGCGTAAGTATTTGGCTATATTCCATCCCGATAGCTTAACCACAAATTTGGAAACTCCCCGCCCATATGTTTCCACTTTCAATGTTTTTGACCAATCTTGGCCGCTGAACAAATTACCAGGAGAAATTGACACCATACTGCTGAGTTACAAACAAAATTTCTTTTCCTTTGATTTTTCATCCATCGCCTACAATTTGCCAGCAGATATTCGGTTCGAATACAAATTGGAAGGCTTTAACGAAAATTGGGTGGACGGCACAAAAAGAAAATTCGCTGCCTATACCAATGTGCCCGGCGGTGATTATCAATTCAAAGTCAAAGCCATCAACAACGATGGCGTGTCGCTTAGCGAACCTTCGATTACACAGCTCTATATCTCTACTGTATGGTGGAAGACGATATGGTTCTGGAGTTTGGCCACCTTATTTCTATTGGGTATCGGCCATTTGATCTATCGTTGGCGAATTGCACAGGTAAGAAAAGAAGAACGCATGAAGGCTGAATATGAGCGCAAACTGACTAATGTGGAAATGAGCGCCCTACGTGCCCAAATGAACCCACACTTTATTTTCAATTGCCTCAATTCCATTGACTACTATATTATCTGCAATGAACAGGAAAAGGCTTCTGATTATCTCAACCGATTCTCCCGACTTATCCGCCTCATTTTACAAAATTCCAAAAGTACCATCGTACCACTCAAAGATGACCTAGAAGCCCTCAAGCTCTACATCGAAATGGAAAGCCTCCGCTTCGACAACCTTTTCGATTACGAAGTAAAAATGGCAAAGAACATTGACCCTGATAGCCTAAAAGTACCGCCCATGATCATGCAGCCTTATGTCGAAAATGCCATCTGGCATGGCCTTATGCAAAAAAAGGGAGAAAAAGGCAAACTCGACCTGACCTTGCGCCAGAGCAATGGCCACCTCATCTGCCTCATTGAAGACAATGGCATCGGAAGGGAAGAGGCCCAACAACTGAAATCAAAGTCTGCTTCCAAGCGAAAATCATACGGCATGAAAATCACCAGCGACCGCCTCGCCATGCTCAACAAATTGGCCAGCGCCAACGCCTCCGTCCAAATTTTTGATTTGAAAAATGAAAATGGAACGGCAGCAGGGACAAGGGTGGAGTTGGTGATTCCGTTATAAATGGCTTGAATGGTTTGAATGGCTTGAATGGTTTTGTAACCGTCGAGAATAACCATTCAAACCATTCAAACCATTCAAACCATTTAAACCATTTAAAAATGATAAAAGCAATCATTCTCGACGACGAAAAACATTCCGTAGCAACCCTTGCTTGGAAAATTGAAAAATTCTGCCCCGATGTGGAAGTAGTCAAACAATTTACTGATCCGGTGGAGGCACTCGAATATTTGCAAAAGAATCCACCTGACCTTTTGTTTTTGGACATTGAAATGCCCCGCCTCAACGGATTTGAAGTTTTGGAAGAGTTGGGCGATCAAGTTTCTTTCGATGTTATTTTTACTACCGCTTATGATGAATTCGGCATAAGAGCAGTAAAAGCCAGCGCATTGGACTATTTATTAAAACCCGTGCAAAACCAAGAATTGAAGACAGCGATCGAAAAATACAAAACGAAGAGTGGCAACGGAAAGCAGATGGAAACCATATTCAGCAGCGAACAAGAAAGCAAGTCCAATAAAATTGCGTTGGCTACCAAAGAGCGAATTGAATTTGTGCGGCCAGAAGAAATTATCCTATGCAGTTCGGATAGTAATTATACCATGATTTATTTGACGAACAATCGTAAAAAAATTATTTCCAAAACATTAAAAGATGTAGAAGAAATGCTGAAAGCACACAACTTTTTCCGGGCGCATCATTCGCATCTCGTCAATTTGAATCATATAAAAGAATATGTCCGGGCGGATGGTGGGTATTTGATGCTATCGAATGGGAAAACATTGCCCGTTGCGAGGAACAGGAAGGATGATTTGTTGAAGAAAATATGAGGGCATAATGAATGAATCCTTATCGTCGTTATAATTCTTGCGAAAAAAAAATTTATCAAAAAAACCGGGAACAATCCAGATATGAAAACAATCGAAGTATTTTCCGAAAAATTACAGGAGGGTCTTCTCCTATTGTTCCTTTTCAACGATAAAATGGACCTGTTCCATTTATCCGAACTGGTTGCTTCACACGATGTCATTGATGAATTAATGCAGCTTCCAATGACCCAAAACGACCACCATGCCATATGGATAGAAAAAGATGCACGGCCATTATTGCAATCAAAATTCAAATGGTCGGAAAAAGTAAAAGCAGCTGAAAAATTAGTCTCCTTTTTTCAAGATAAATCATTGCAAGCCGAAACCGTCGGCGGCCTTTGGCTCATGGCGGGAAAAAAAGACAAAGCCTGTCAGGCGTTTATGGAGGCGATGGAAAAATACAAACAAGAGCAGTTGTTTAAACCGACCATTGAGGCAGGAGAAAAGATTTTAAAAATCAATGCCATTTCGGAAAAAGAAGAATTAGAAGTACTGAAGAATTTGGTGGAATGCTACGAATGTTGCGGACAACTACATGATGTCATTCAGGCAAGGAAAAAACTCCTCGAGAAACCGGAAATTCAAAACGACAAAGCAACCCATGCTGCCATTTTGCGGGCATTGGCCATTGATTATGGCAAACAGGGCAGTTGGAGTCATTATAAAAAACACCGGAAAGCAGCAGCTTATCTTTTTAGGGAAACCGAAAAATACGAAGAGGCCGCCCTTGAATTTTTGGCACTGACCATCCGGGGCATTGATGAGATCAATATAGGCCTCGGCCTGCAAATGGTAGAGGAAGCGTTACAGGACGCTGAACACGCCGAGAAAACTGAATTGATCTGTAAATGCAAATCAAATAAAGCTTACCTTCTGGCCATGCATGGTCAGGAAAAGGAAGCACATGCCTTGGCCGAAGAAGCATTGGAATTGGCCCTTAAAAACAACCTCCTTGAGCCGGCTGCCTACGCCTACCGTAAACTGGCCGGAACGTACGAATACGCATCAGACTACTCACAAGCAAAAACAGTTTACAACCAGGCGGTCAATTTTTGTGAAACGGAGCAACTGGATGACCAAACCCAACTTTGTTTTAGCTGTATGGCCTGGATACTATTCCGATTGGGTGAGTGGAAAAAAGCGGCCGAGGTTAGTTTGGAATTGATCAAAGACCCAACAGTCAACAACTCCTCGAAATCCACCGCCCATTGTATCATCGCCATCATCAAATCATTGCGGGGTGAAATCCGTCCGGCGGAAAAGCATGCGCAACAGGGCATCATGCTTTCGCAAAAAGAGCAGTTCCTGTTGATGTACCACATGTTCCATTTGCCGAAGGCGAAAATATTTGAATTGAAAGGCGACCAGCGAGGCGCCAAAGAATGGTACACCAAAATCGTGGATGACTGGCACATCACCAACGAAAAACACGACGTGCTACTTTGCCTCATGGACGCCGCTGTTTTCTTTTTGGAAAATAAAGATCAGGAAGCCATCAAAAAATGCCTCGAAATATTTTCCCTCATCTGTAAGGAAACTGGCAACAACGAAGCCCTCGGCTGCATGGCCTATGGCCTTGGCCTAAATGCCCTGCTAAACAACCAGCCCAACATCGCCCTTGAACACCTGACCGTTGCCCACAAATATTTGCTCCCCCTTCAGATTCCCTATCAGGTCATGCTCGTTGATTTTGAAATCGGCAAGTGCCTCTTGGCTCTGGAGCAAGTGAATGAGGCCAAACAAAAATTACAGGAACTGTTGGTGCGATCGAAAAAATTCGGCCTCGCCCCGTTGTCCTCTAAAATCACCAACATCATCAATGAAATCACCTTGGGGCAATCTCCCAACGAAGCATTGCTCACGGACCGCCAACTCGATGTGTTGAAGTTGTTATCTAAAGGTCTTTCCAACAAAGAAATCGCTGCTGAACTCTATCTCAGTACCCGAACAGTTGATATGCATATGCGAAATATGTTTGATCGATTGGGGTGCAATTCAAGGTGGGAGGCAGTTGAGAAAGGGCGGAGGCTGAGATTGATTTAGTATTAATGCGAGTCAAGGATTGAATTTTAAAAGCACATTGATTATCAGGGGTTTAAATCACGGTGATTTTAAAAATCACCATGATTTCATGTTCGAACCAACTGAAAATCAGCGATCTATTTTAACCCTTGATTCGCATTATTAATAAATTGGCTAAAAAGATCAGTGGCATATCTAATTGAACACACTGCCTAAGAAAAATGGAACACCGTACTGTCAGCTTCTATTTTTCTTAGCTTAATTGCAATACTTCTTCAACCTTCTGAATTTACACCTATTGCCCGTTTCCACCTTTTTGTGTGCATCTGCGGCCAATGGCATTTTTCAAAAAGAGCCGATCACCAATCGTTTCTGGAAAGTTTTCGATCCATTTGCGAGCTGTATGATATATGTACCTACATTGAAGCCGTTATTTTGGATTACCAATTGTTTGTTGCCGGCAGGGAAGGTGGAGATGAAAGTTTGCTTTCCCAGCAAATCAAAAATGCTGATGGAAAATTCACCCTGCATCGCTTGATCCAATAAAATGGTAAATTCCTCAGTTGCTGGATTTGGGAAAATAGAAAAGCCTTTCTCGTTAACGGCATTTTCGCTGCTATTAGGAGAACCCCCTTGCAAAATTTTATAATCATCCACCCCTTCTATTATTTCAATAAAATGATTGGCCGGAATATCATGATAAACCTGATCGGCTGTCATTTCTCCAGGCCATTGCACAATTAGTGAATCTATTTTAGTGGCATCGTACAGCCCAAAGTGCGCAATGCTGCTATGCTGTGAATTATGTCCATGTCCGCCGCCGCCAATCTCGTAGCGCCAGGATATTCCATCCACATAAATAAGCAAATGTGCCCCAAAAGCATCCCGATTGTTGATGGTCCCGATTAGTTTTACTTTGAGCCAGCGGCTGCCATTTGCCAATTGGTTTTCAAAAAGAACAGGCGTACCTGGATTCAAAGTAGCAAGATAATCCCTTGGACTGGTGAATACCAGATCAACATCGCCATCGTTGTCATAATCCCCATAAGCAAAGCCCCGGGACATTCGCAGATTGGGCGTTTCAAAAAGATAAGTCACGTCCTCGAAAGTTCCATCACTGTTATTGCGGAATAGCTTATCGGGTAGTGAATCAAGACTGGGCAGAAAAAAGTCAGGTTGCGTCAATGCTCCTTGTGCCACCACCAAATCTGGCCAAGTGTCATTGTCAAAATCCAAAAAACCTGCCCCCCAGCCGATAGAAAGATAAGGAGGTTGGTCAAAAACATATTGTTGTTTTACACCTGCTGCTTCGGCTACTTCCATAAATGTTCCATCCCCACTGTTTTGCATTAAGACATGGCTGCCGATGCTGGTCTTATAATAATCCAAATCCCCATCGTGGTCATAATCGCCCACACCGATACCCATACCATACAGTTTTGTATCAAATCCACAAGCAGCACTTAGATCGGTAAAATGGGGGTCAGGAAATTCATTTTGAAAAAGTGCATCCGGCATCCACCACTCCCCAAAATCATTGGCAATCAAGATGTCCAAATCCCGGTCATTGTCATAGTCGCTAAAGATGCCACTGAGGGCGCAGCCTAGGTCATCGACACCCATGTCTGTTGCTATCTCTGTAAATGTGAGATTGCCATTGTTCAGATAAAGCCGATTAGGGCCACCCTGGTGCGCATAGCCGATAATTTCATTGGTGATCGAATCAAAAATGGCCTGTCCCTCAGATATCCAATTATTGATATATATATCAAGGAAGCCATCGAGGTTAAAGTCGCCAAGGGTCGGAGAAAAACTCCATTGGTCTTCTATTTCACTCCCTCCCACATTTTGGATGCCAGAAGGGTTAGTGATGTTCTGAAAAGTATTGTTGCCAAGGTTTCGGAACAGGTAATTGTGATAACCACCTGTGGTAGTCACGAGCAGGTCCCGATAGCCATCGTTGTCCATGTCCCCGCTAACAGCACCAAGCTTTCTAATACCTGGCATTTGGATACCAGATGCAGTTGAGATATCTTCAAACTTTCCATTGCCTTTGTTCAGGTAAAGGCTATTTTCCATATGGCCCCCAGTGAAAAAAAGGTCAAGCAAGTTGTCATTGTTTAAATCAAAAAAAACGACGCCTGAGCCCATTTCTGGGAAAAGATCCTGAAATTGGTGGTTTATCCCAGCATAGGAAGTTTTATCTTTGAATAAAGGATTTTGAGAAAACAGGAAGACAGGCATGGCCAAAGTCAATAATAGCGCTAAAGTTTTTTTCATAACATAAGATGATAAAAAATGAGAAAGCTAAGAACGGGCAGATAGAACTTTTATAATTGTAAAAAAGCATTTTCATCCTTTCACCTTGAAAACAAAATATCATGAAAACAATCCTCATCCACATACTCCTCTTGATACCCTATTTTTTATGGACACAAACGGTAGAGACGACTGCTGTTGAAAAAGAGGTGGACAGCTTAATTGCAATATCTGATAGCCTTATTGCTCTTGGAGATATGTACAAGGCTACTGAAATGGTCGCCACCGCTGAAAAGCTGGCTTTGGAAAAATTAGGAGAAGAATCTATTGCCTATACCATTAGCTGCAATAAATTTGGTAAGCTGAGTAACTACAAAGGAGATATAGCTGCGGTGGAATATTATTGGCAAAAAGAAAAAGATATTCGAAAAAAAGTACAGGAAACAGAAAACCCTGAATATGCAGGAACACTTATCAACCTTTCGATTGTCTATATGAACACTATTCAATTAGATAAGGCAGAAGCTGTACTCGTAGAAGCCAAAGAAATATTCGAAGTTGCCCTTGAGGATCAAGAGCATCCTTTTTATTTGAACTGCCTGTCCAATTTGGCTCGACTAAGATCGAAGTTAGGAGAATACGATGAATCCGAAACCCTCTATTTGGAATTATTAGCCGTAAAAGAAAAAACGGTAGGGAAGGATGATCCTGGATATGGTATAGGCTTAAACAACTTAGCTTATTTATATCAGATGATGCAGCTGAACAACTATATGTGGAAGTAAAATCCATCTATGAAAAAACAGTTGGCAAAGAGCATCTTGAATTTTTCAAGACTTTGCATGGATTGGGACTTTTTTATGCAAAGCAGGAACAACCCGATCGGGAAACCAAAGATTTCATGGTGACCTTTTATCGGCATTGGCTGGAAGATGAAATGACCATTCCTGACGCTTTCCGCAAAACACAGCAGGAGATGAAAGAGCGATTTTACAATCCGTATCAGTGGGCGGGATTTGTGTTGGTGGAATAAGTGGGGGAATAGGCAATTTGTAATGGCAATGGAAGTTACAAACTTGACACAAATGAATCTTCAATACTCATCATTCCTGCCCGATCAATGATGAAATGATTCCATCCATTTGAGTAACTCTTTCTGGATCATAGGCTGCTTCATGAAAAACTATTGAGCCATTACCGTCAATGATGATATTCGTCGGGAAACCATGCGTATTAAACTTCTTGGTCATCCTTTTACTTTTTGGGACAATGTTATATTCAAATTTATTTTTTTCCAGAAAATTTAAAAGCTTAGATTTGGAATCATTTGCAAAAGCTAAAAATACAATTTTTTCATTTTTATATTTTTGAACCAAATTATTCAATTCCGGAATTTCCCTTATGCAGGGCGGACAACCAATAAACCAAAAGTTTAATACTATAATATTCCCTTTTAATTCTTTTAAAGAATATTCATTCCCATTTATATCAACTACTGAGAATGGTGGAGAAGAAGTTCCAACTTTTCCTCTATCTTCAGATAAATTACCGTTGCATCCGAAAAACACCAAGAGCAGGAATATTATATGCCAAGGCTTAAAAAATGTCTGGAATAAGTGGAGGGGAAAATTACTTTTCATGTTATTGCTTTAAATGATAATTTCTTGAAAACAAATTAATGGCTTTTTTTCTGGTTTGCTAATATCCCCTGTCGCTAATACGAAATACCCGACAAAAGAATATCAGAATAAGGAAATGAGCATAAAGCCCTTTTCAAATCGTAGCCACTGGCTCGGTGCTGGCGCAGCGGCTGTGCCCTCCCGAAGCAAGTGTTTTATGTTAGGACGGATGATTTATAAACGTTCTTCGTTTTGCTGATCTGAAATCATATTCGACATTCTTGTGCGAGCGGGATATGTTTGATCGGTTGGGGTGTCATTCAAGATGGGAGGCAGTGGAGAAGGGGCGGTCGTTGAAGTTGATTTAGCTGTTACCACTTAATCTTACGTTGCAACTAAAATAAGGCGTGATGTTTCATGGGGATTGGACCGTTTTTGCTGTTGATGCATAGCTTAAAAAGGCCTGTACCCACTTTTTATAGAGTTATGGGAAGTAAGTGCGTTCTATTATAAATAGGTCAATCCGAAAGCCCCCCGTTCACAATCTGTTACACATCAGTGGATTTATACTGATTGGTCATTAGGTAACACTATGCCCCATTGCGAGGGATAGTAATTTTCACTGGGCTTGTAAGAGAAAGACTGCTCTGTCGCTTTTTTTGGGCGATCAAAGATGGCGTATATTCGCCCTTTCAAGCGGAATATGCACCACCTGACGCATTTACAACCGTTGGGGCTTCTTATAGAATGTTACAATCTTAAAAAAGTCCTATTGGTCTAATAATTATTTTTTAGAAAACACTCTTATTTTTTAAAACTAAAAAAGTCAAACTTTGAAAAATCACAGCACCATTAAAATAATCGTTGTTTTCCTTTTTATCTCTTATCAATTAAACAGTCAAGTAATGATCAGTGATAGCGTTTTCTTACAGGCGCTAATTGAATATGGGGTAGATACCAATCAGGACGGACAAATTCAAATTGATGAGGCGGAAGCCATTACTACGCTTTCAATAGAATTTGAAGATATTTATAGTATTAAAGGTATTGAAGCATTTACCAATTTAACCACAATTAAATTTGGTCATACTTTTATCGACTCGGCAGACCTCACAAATAATCTTTTGTTGACCGATATACATTTGGGCGACAATGAATTAACAACCCTTCTATTGCCGAGCCTTCCACAATTAAATAGATTGGTTGTACGAAACAATGAACTTTCCAATTTAGACTTGAGCAATTTACCGAACTTAAAAGAATTGGATGCAGAGAACAATAATCTTACAAATTTAGATTTTAGCGCTTCGATAAATATGGAAGATTTAAATTTAAGGGAAAATAATTTTTTCAGTTTGGATATAAGTGACTTGACAAATCTGATAGATTTTGATGCCACCAAAAACAATCTTGATTCTATAAATCTTTCTGAAAACCTTCAACTCCGTTCGGTAAGAGTTTCAGATAACAACATTAAATCCATCCATGTAAAACACCTCAAAGGTCTTATTTCACTTATATTACATAATTGCCCAATAGAGTCATTGGATATTGCTGGATTAGATAATTTATTTTCGTTTTGGATCACTGATTCTTCCATAAAATATTTATATATGAAAGGTACTTCTCCTGATCAGTCTCAATTTCAAATTGGAGGGGCACAGCTAAAATATATTTGTGCCGATCAATCATATATCTCGATTATAAATAACAAATTGGACGGTGCAAATATTACCGATTGTCTGGTCACTACATTATGTCCAATTACCGATGAAGGTGTTTTCGGTGGTATTTCAGGAAGGGTCAAAATAGGTCAGTCAATTGCTGATTGCAACATTTCGACCAATTATTTAGCTAACCCTAAATTTGAAATGGAGTACTTGGATCCAAATGGTCAACACTTTGGCGTACTGATAGGTAGGCAGGACGGATCTTATGACATCAATTTTTATGGTACGATGACCCTGAAACCAGCCATGACCTATGCCAATGAATGGCAACATTTAGTACCAGAATTTACAGCTCAAAATTATAGCAGTAATCCGCAAAATTTTATTCAAGACTTTTGCATACTTCCCGTTTCAGATAAACTGGAGACGGAATTGAACATCATACCATTGCAGGAGTTTAGGGTCGGTTTCGAATCAAACCTAATTTTGTTGGTAAGGAATACAGGTACGTTACCTTTCTCTGGCACATTGACGCTCAACATGCCACAAGATTCATTGACTTATATTTCTTCCGATTACAATCCTTCATTGATTGAACCGGGATCAATCAATTGGGACATCCAGGATTTATTACCCTTTAATGAAATAAAAATTAAAACCACTTTGCGTTTAAATTCTCCCATGGATACGCCGCCATTGTTCGGAGATGAAAATATTCAATTGTGCGTCGAAACTACCGATGCGGATCAATATCAAAACAATATATGCGTCAGTGATTTTTCTGTAAATTCCTTTGACCCAAATGACAAAACATATATGGGCAAGGATAGCCTAACTTTAGATCAATTTGAGAACCTTGCTCAATTGACCTATCTAATTAGGTTTGAAAATACGGGTTCGGCAGATGCAATAAATATTGTTATATCCGATAAATTGGACGACACCTTCATTGATCCAAACAGTATTCGAATATTAGATGCCAGTCACGATGTAAGCCTTGAAATGAGAGAAAATGGTGCAGCTAATTTTATTTTCCAAAATATACATCTTCCTTTTGAACCCGGATTTAATAGAGGCTACGTTCTATTTTCAGTTGAACCCATAACAAATAATATTTCCATAAATGACCAACTAAAAAATAGTGCAGCTATTTATTTTGATTTTAATTTTCCGATCATCACTAATGAGGCTTCCATTTGGATTGTAGATGATCCTATTAATTCCAATACAAATGCGATCTCTGATATAAATAGCATAAAAATATTCCCAAATCCATCAGTAGGAAATTTTACTATTGAATCATCAACGGATCAAAATAAAATCGAAAAAATGGAATGGGTGGATGTGAATGGCAAGGTTATAAAAACAGACATTATTAATTCACGGAAATATCAGTATAGTGAAAATGACATTGCGCCGGGCATTTATTCACTTCGAATTACAACTGCCAAATTTGTTCAAATTTATAAAGTGAGCATTCAGGAAAATTAAAGCATCAAAAAAAAACGAAACCTAACAATGTGTATGATGTTCATAGCTCCAAGCACAGCTACATCACACACACAAGACCGATACTTAACACTACATACAAAAGTGTCACCTAATTTAGACAGAATCCCCCAATACTGTTTTATAAAATTGAAAGAAACCTAAGACATAAACATTCCCTCATTACGGCAATATTCCCCACCCAATACGGCAACATCCCCGTTGCCCTGCACCCCCGGCATAGTTGAAATTTGTCCTCAACAAAAAATTCTAAACTATGTCTCAAAAAAATCAATTATCAAGAACCTTAGGTACACAGCATGTAGTCGTGGCGGGCATTTCTGTCGTCGTGGCTGCCAGTACCCTCGTCAGCGATTTTACTGGTTACATCAGTATTGGCGCTGGCTTTATCATCGCTTTGTTGATCGCCTTTGGCGTCAATTTATTACTGGGCATCAGTGCTGGTAAATTGGCTTCCAACTATCCGAAGGCAGGAACGATTTACAATTACGCCCGATCGGTCATCGGTGGCCAACGAGGAGTTTACTGGGGGCTATTGCTCGGCCTCACCTTTTACCTCATGGCCAGTTTTGCTATAGCAGGCGAAACGCTTGCTGGGGCCTTTGCCCTGAAGTCCTTATTGGGATGGGAGGTAAACGAACTGTATGTTGTCATGATGCTCTTCATTTTGGCGCTCATCCCAAATCTGTTCAGCATCAAAACCACCTCTTGGATTGCCGCCATTCTGCTCTTGTTGATGATGGGCATACGCTGGGCATTCGGCCTCACAGGCCTTTTCAACCTAAGCGATGCCGGACAATGGAATTGGGCCAATTTGGCTTCCAGCGAAATCACCCTAACTGGGGAAACAGGATTAATCAGTGCGGGTCTTGCCTTGGCCATCTGGTCATTTATCGGCATTGAATTTTGCGGCAGCTTGGCCGAGGAAGTAAAAGAACCTTCGAAGACACTGCCCAAAGGTATTTTTTTGGGATTGGTCATCATATTACTCACTTCCTTGGTAATGGGCACTGGAGTAGCTGGTTTCCTTCCGCAAGCCGAATGGCAAGCCTTAATTCAGTCGGACCTTGGTTGCAATGGCGAATGTCCACAATTGGCTATTGGACAAACGATGATGGGAAATACTGGTTTTGCACTAATGGCTTTGGGTTCGGTGCTGGCTACTTTGAGTTCGCTCATCGTCATCTTGGCCGCCATGCCAAGGTTGCTCTATGGCATGACCCGTGATGAAGGCCCACCGAACGGCTTATCGGGGTGGGTAAAGCAGATCAACCTATCTACAGGCACTCCTCTTAATGCAACATTGCTGACCTTCTGCATCTACATCATTCCGCCCATGTTTGGCGACAAGGTGACCGATTGGATATTTTCCGCTGCTTACATCTGGTTGCTTATTTATGCCTGTTACCACATCCTGCGGGGCATGGATGCCATCAAACGGAAGGAATCAAAACGGGTACTTTGGGTGCCTGCTATCGGACTCGTAGGAACCATTGTTTCCATCTACTTCTCGTTTGATGGGGCTCACCAGTTTTTTGGTTTGCGGGCTTTGTTCATCATTGGCATTGCTGCCTTAGCCACCCTTGGTCTGAAAGGAAAGGTTAGGCCTGTGACAAAAACCATTTTGGAAACAGTAAGGAAATAACCAGAAGTTGTTGGTAAGATTTTGAGGCAAAATCTCAAATGCGGGAGGGGTTTTTATGGGAAAGGGAAATGAGTTTTTATCTCAAAATCTTGCCCTGGCCATGAGACAAAACCGCGACCCCTACCCTCTCAGCTAACCCACTGTTGAGATTTCGCCTCCTAGCTGAACACTTTCTACAACTAAATGAAAACAATCTTTTTTTCACAAATAAAAACCTTTTATCATGTGTGTAATTTGCGAATTCAATCAAGCAAAAGCCGAAGGGTTCGGCAATCATTTATTTGAAATACTCAACCATAGCGCATTGTCGCTGATGATCTCTATCGGCCACCGGACAGGTTTGTTCGATGCCATGAATGAAATGAAACCCGCCACCAGTCAGGAAATTGCTGGTGCTTCTGGGCTTAATGAACGGTATGTCCGGGAGTGGCTCAATGCCATGTCGGTAGGTCGGATTGTGGAAGTAGATGAATTGGGAAAACGATACCGTTTGCCTGCCGAACACGCAGCTGTATTGACCCGTGCAAATCCCACTGACAACATGGCCATATTTGCTCAATACATCCCCGAACTGGCACAAGTCGAGGACAAAATCATTGGTTGCTTTAAAAATGGCGGAGGAGTCGCATACAGCGAGTTCAACCGATTCCACGAGGTAATGGCGGAGGATAGTGGTCAATCGGTGTTAGCTTCTCTTCTTCATTCCATTCTACCTTTGGCACCTGGCATCATTGAGCGGTTGGAAAAAGGCATAACGGTATTGGACATTGGTTGTGGCAGCGGCAAGGCATTAACCCTTATGGCAGAGACCTACCCCAACAGCCAATTCACAGGCTATGACCTGTGCATCGAACCGTTAGAGACGGCCAGTTTAAATGCAATGGAAAAAGGATTGAAAAATATCTACTTCGAACAGATTGATTTGACGCATGCCAAAGTCAACAAAACTTTCGATTTCATCACTGCTTTCGACGCCATCCATGATCAGGCAAGGCCAGATAAAGTACTGCAATTTATTTCCGATTCCCTCAATCCAAACGGCATCTTTCTAATGCAAGACATTGACGGTTCAGAAAATGTTCGGAACAATATGGACCATCCACTAGGGCCATTCCTATATACCATTTCCACCATGCACTGCATGACAGTTTCTTTGGCGCAGGATGGCGGCATGGGGCTGGGTACGATGTGGGGCACAGAAAAAGCGCAGCGCATGCTGAAAGAAGCAGGATTTAGCGAAGTAACGGAAAACAGGTTAGAGCACGATCCACAGAATTGCTATTACGTCGTCACAAAGTAGAAGTCAGACCGCTTCGCTGTCAGAAGTCAGACTTCTCATGTCTGACTTCTGACCTCTGACCTCTGAAATATTTAAACCAAATAAAACAGTCATCATGAATTCCATCAAATTAATTTTCGCAATATTAATTGCCCTTTTTTTCATGCCGCTTATCGGCAAAACACAAAATTTCTTTAATTCAAATGGCATGGAAATTCATTTTAAAATAATTGGAAATGGCAAATCCGTTATTTTAATTCATGGATTTTATGATTTATTGCAAATGGACGAGAATAAACTCATTTATTAATAAGAAATGAGGGAATAATAAAACGCACAAGATTTGGTGTGTTTTTGATTTAACGAGAATTACAAATAGGGTTAATAAATCTGTAGTATACTCAACCAAACACCTCCTTCCTGCGTTTCTGCAATGATTTTTTAAAATATTTTTGCAGCATGTCTATTTCTACTATTAATAAATACCGCTATCAAGACCCCCTTTCCGCCAAAGTGCCGACTATCTTTGAGATCAGCTCCATTCAACTGGACAAGAGTTGTGTAGCTAACCATAACCGTCGTTGCGAAAATTACATGATTTTCTTTATTGAGGAAGGAAGTGGCCGTTACAGTATAGACTTTAATGAGTTTGAAATCAATGGTACGGGGCTATTCTGTTTGTCACCAGGACAAGTGTTAACTGTAATGGCTGAATCCATGAAGTCTGGTTTTGAAATTAAATTCAATAGGGAATTTTATTGTGTAGAAACACATGGCAAGGAGATCGCCTGCAACGGAGTCATTTTCAATAACATCCACAAAGCCACCTTCCTCCAACTTGAACCAAACGAAGTGCCGCCTTTCCGCATGCTGCTTGACAATATGATTCGGGAACTACAGAACCCTGGAAAGGCCCATCGGGATTTGCTCGAAACCTATCTTCGCATGTTCCTAATCGAAGTACTTCGAAAACAGGACGAACGAAGTATCCTAACTACCAATGGCAACACAGAAGAAAATCGCCTCGTCGGTGACTTTATCGCTTTGGTGGACAAGCATTTCCGAAAAAAACGTGCGGTATCAGATTATGCCGAAATGTTATTCGTTTCCCCCAAATCACTCGCCAAGCGCCTGAATGCTGAAGGCTACAGAACACCTACCGAAATCATCCGCGACCGCATAGTTCTGGAAGCTAAAAGGGATTTGCGTTTTACCAAAAAATCGGTCAAAGAAATAGCTTTCGATCTAGGTTTCGATGACCCCGCCTATTTCACCCGATTTTTTAAAAAAGCAGGGAATGAGTCGCCGTTGGCGTATCGTGAGGGGTATTTGGAGGGGTCTGGTATCAGGAGCAAGGAGTCAGTTTGACCACTACCCTTTCACACGCGGCACATCCGTCCAACCCACAGGAACTTCTGTCCATTCTTTTCGGCTAACCTTGCCTACATCTTTGCACTATCAAAAAAAAAGAGAATTTGAGAGCGTGAGAGTTTGAGAGACAGCACATTTTAATTCTCATACTCTCGTCCTCTCAATTACTCAAACTCTAAAAAAAATAGAATGGCAACCGAACTCAAATTGAAGAACATCCCCACTGGATTCCAAACCATCATTTCCAATGGCCGCCACAGCATCGTCGGTGATGAGCCTGAACGCTCAAAAGGCACTGACCTTGGCTTCTCACCCACTGAATTTGTATTAGCTGGATTGGCCATGTGCAAAGTGGCGACTGTCCGTTTCATCGCCCGTAAGAATGGCTGGGATATTGGAAATGTGGACGGTCATTTTGTGCAAAAAGTCAGACGCGGCAAAGACGGCCAACTCAGTACACACGTAAAAGTGCAAATTGACATTGAAGGCGAATTGACCGATGAACAGCAGGAGACTTTGTTGTACGAAGCCGACCACTGCTACGTCCACCGCATGATCGAAGGTGATTGGAATATTGAGGCAGCCATCAGGGAAAGTGTTCTGGCAGAATAAGGAAAGGCACAATTGTCCATGCAGCAGGAACTTCTGTCCATTTTAACTCCCTAAAAACACGTGCAATTTTGTACCAACAAACTCAAAACTTTTTAACTCAACAACTCAAAACTTCAAAGTCATGAAAGAAATAAAAAATCTGACCGAATACAACGAATACATCAACGAAGGCAAACCCGTGTTGCTTGACTTTTACGCCGACTGGTGCGGACCCTGTAAAATACTATTACCGACCGTTGAAAAGTTGGCAGGCAAGTACGAAGGTGATTTCAATATCGCAAAAATAAATGTCGACCGCAACCCAGAACTGGCGCAGCAATTCGGCGTGCGAAGCATCCCTGCCCTGTTCTTCATTCAGGACGGTAAAGTGCAGGAAAACCTCGTTGGTTTGCAGACGGAAGCCACATTGGAGGCCAAAATCCAATCATACACCGTGACTGTTTAAGCTTGTAAAATAACCTGAGCTTAAAAGCTGTCAGCGGTTTGTTGGCGGCTTTTTTTGTTTTATGCAGCAAATAAAGTATCCATTGGGATGCGGATATTAAAGTTGGGATCAAATACTTCCTCTCCTATTGAATATACTTTGAATTGATGCGGAGCGGAAAAAACGTAAATGCTTTTCAAGGTAGGAAGAACAATCCAGCAAGATTTGACACCAAAGGAAAAATAAACATTTGTCTTATCAATCAAAGTCTGAAGCACCTGAGTGGGTGATAGGATTTCAATAGTGACAAAAGGAGGATCTTTGCGCTTGGTTTCATCTTTTGAAAAATCAATGGGTTCTATTTCACAAAGAGCAATGCCAGGGGTAGTTTTATCCCCAGGTGTATCAAGAGTGAGTTCGGGCAACGCCTCAAATCGATCTTTACAATGCAAAAGGAAAAAATGAAGGAGTCTTTGGGTTAAAACAGAGTGTAGTTTGCTTGGCATAGGTTTTCCTCTTTCGTATTCGTAATCGGATAATTCTTGTGAAGCAACAAATTCCATATTGGATCAAATTTTTACAAACTTACAAAATCTTCAAGTAATACTCAATTAGATTATTTGGAGGACAAAACAATTATTTTTTCATTTTTAAAACAAAGGAGACCACCATGTTAAACTGGTTAGATGTCATCAAATTTGCCAAAGGCGCCAACCCCAAGCACCCTCGCCGGGTCGAAAAAACCGATGCTGAATGGAAAGCCCAACTCACGCCAGAGCAATACCGCATTACCCGGCAACATGGTACAGAGCGGGCACATTCAGGGGAATTTTGCCAACTGTTTGAGCCAGCGCTTTATGGCTGTGTCTGCTGCAACAATTGGCTGTTCGATAGCAGGGAAAAATTTGAGTCTGGTACCGGCTGGCCAAGTTTTACGCAGCCCGTTACCAAAAACGCTATCAAATACATCAGCGATGAAAGCTTCGGCATGCGGCGCATCGAAGTGCAGTGCAATGTTTGCGATGCCCACCTTGGCCATGTATTTCCTGATGGGCCAATGCCCAGCGGACTGCGCTATTGCATCAATTCAGCTTCGCTGAAAAAAGTCAGTACAACGGCCATGCAAACGGCTACTTTCGCTGGCGGGTGTTTCTGGTGTATGGAAGCTATTTTCAAAGCGTTGAATGGAGTGGAAAGCGTTGTGCCTGGATACAGCGGCGGCTCTGTCGAAAACCCCACTTACAAGCAGGTAACAACGGGAACAACAGGCCATGCCGAGTCTATCCAAGTGATTTTCGATAGCAGTGTTATCAGTTACGAAGACCTCGTCCGCATCCATATGCATACGCACGACCCTACTACTTTGAACCGTCAAGGGGCAGACGTTGGGACGCATTATCGCTCGGCGATTTTTTTCCATGATGATGAGCAAAAGGCAGTTGCTGAAAGGGTAATTGCTGAAGAAGTTGATAATTTCAACAATCCTATTGTCACAGAAGTCAGTCCGTTCAAGAAATTTTTCCGAGCGGAAATGTACCACTTGGATTATTATAGCCGGAATAATTCACAACCCTATTGCAGCGTAGTTATTTCACCGAAACTGCAAAAGCTGCGGGAGCGTTATTCCGATAAATTGAAAAAAGGAAATGATGAAAAACTCATTGCTCAATAAATTTGCTCTGAGGAAAGTTGTCAAAGCCGACTTCGACGCCGAACCCGACCGCTATGAATTTAGGGAGAATGACGCCTCGGCGCCTCCCTGTCCCTACGGGAATAAATATGCATGGATCGGGTTCGATCGTGAGGCTGGCGAATATGTTCGTTTCACGAAAAGCATTATAAAGGACGGGCGCTTGAAACGAGTGAATCAAAATTGAAATAGGATAGGAACACAGGTTAAAATGATTTGAACTGATTAATCTGTGTTTCATCCTTCTTATTTACCGATTATGATTTTAATAAATCTTATTTGGGTAGCTATCGGTTTTTTTTTACCATTCGATAATGCCCATTTCCAAAACGGAGAATATTTTATGCAAGATCAAAAATATAAATATGGCATCGAAGGTCAAATAGCACCTGAATTAAATGTACCAATCTGGGTTGATGGAAAAGGCAAAAAAATATCACCTATAAAATTGGCCGATCACGAAGGTAAATTCAAAGTCATTTATTGTTTTCAAGCATGGTGCCCCGGTTGCCATAGCAGAGGTTTGCCATCGTTGAAAAAAATGGTGGAAGCATTAAAGGATAATGACAAGGTGGCCTTTTTTGCTGTTCAAACTGTTTTCGAAGGTTCTCATGCCAACACTTTCGAAAGGATGCTGGAGATACAAAAAGAGTATGACCTACCCATTCCTTTCGGGCACGATGTGGGTGATGAAACCACCCGCAATGTTTCAAGCATTATGTATCATTACCGCACGGGCGGCACGCCCTGGTTTATTTTTATAGATCAAAAAAACAAAGTGGTTTTCAATGATTACCATATAAATACGGAGAAAGCCATTGAGTATTTAAAAACAATTCAATAGCCATTGAGGTGACATCTTTTTCCCTTCTCCAATTTTAAAGTTTTAGCAAATAATTAGATAAAGGAAAATAGGTGTCACCTCAAAAAAGTAAAACCTACCACCATGATAGCAACAACCATTAAAAATTATTTTTCCAAAAAATGGAAAGGAGAAACGACCGCCCAAGCCCCCGAAGGCATTTGTCCAAACTGCTGGGGCCGACAAGAATGGGACGACCAATTTTTTGATTTGATAAAAGACCCTCAGTTGACGGCTGAAGGAAAACGCTACCAATCCTTCATCAGCAAAGTAGTGGACGAACATGTCGGCGCTTTACACAAAAATGGAGACCGATATGTCTGTGTAACTTGTGGAAAGGAAGCATAATTATTTTTTTAAATAAATAAATTACAAACACAACATGTCCCGCATTTTACATCGGGATAGCCACATAGAAAACATAGCTTAATTAATAAGTCATGTTTTCAATGTGGCTATGTGTTTTTTAAAAAATAATAAAAATAAGTTAAACCAAACAAGAACCATTGTCCAATCAGTAGGAACTTCTGTCCATTATTTCAAGCCTTTCTCCCCTGCATCTTTGCATCGTTAATTTAATCGAAGTTAAAAATCCTCAATTTTCAATTTTTAATTTCTAACCATTTATTTCTAATCAAAAAAAATTAAATCATGTCAAATCAAATTCAAGTTCCCACCCGTGACCAAGTAGATGCAAAATCACAAGCAATTTTTGACAGCCTGAAGAAACAACTTGGCACTGTTCCCAATTTGTATGCGGCCATCGGTTATTCTTCTGATGCTTTGGAAAACTTTTTGGGCTTCAGTGGAAAAGCGGGCACTGGTAGTTTTAGCAAAAAAGAAATTGAAGCTATTAAACTGGCAGTTTCAGAAGTAAACGGTTGCCAGTATTGCCTTGCCGCACACACAGCTTTGGGTAAAATGGCAGGTTTTACAGAAAATGAAACAATAGGGATTCGCTCAGGTAATGTTAATGAATCAAGGCTACAAGCCATCACCCAATTGGCAGCAGACATCTCTAAAAACCGAGGCAAAGCCAATGAGGAATTAAAAACCAATTTTTTCGCCCAAGGATTTAATGAAAAGGCATTGATTGATCTTATTTCGACGGTGACGGCAATCACCTTTACTAATTATGTACACGGAACAACGCAAGTGCCGATTGATTTTCCAAAAGCAAAATCATTGGAGGAATTGGCAGTTGCCTAAATTAAAAGAGCAGTAAAATAAAAAAGGGCTGGCATTTTCATGTCGGCCCTTTTTACTAAAAAAATTGTTTGTCGCTCATACCTGATCCGCTTGTATTTCTTTTCCATTGATCCTTCCCTGCCAAGTATTGTGCGCCCTTGAATCGCCGCCAATATTCCCGTTCCCATCTTCTTTGATCCGGTACAAATCCAATCCGATGATCTGATGGGGGTCATCTTTTTTATAGCCCTTTAAAATATACTGTCTGGTTTTGGGGTCGTAAGTGCCACGAACATATTCCTTGGCTGTCAGTCCTAGTTTACTTTCATAATAATCTTTACTGGGGGAAAAGTTTTTATCGTACTGAACAAAGGTCCAATGGAAAACGCCTTTTACCTGATTGTTGTGGGTGACATGCAGTTGTAGTTCAAATTGGAAATCGTAGGTCGTTCCCAATTTTGTCCAATTGCCCTGGAAATATTTCGTTTGGGCAACTGTTTCAATATGAAATAAAGTAGGAGAAAACAGCAGCAGGGACAGGAGTAATTTTTTCATTAGCAAGGTTTCTTTTCTTGCTAAACGCTGGGCGGGCAAAATAAATTATGAGGAGGGATAAAAGGATTTATTCTTTGGTTTTTTTGAAAAAAAAGTGCTTGAAACACTTTAAGTTCTGGAAGCACTATATATCACAAATCCGAATTCCCATCCATATATTTCAAATTAAATTTAAAAGCATCAATTTTCCATTTGCTATTATTTTTTGTTAAATTAAAATTGTAGCTGCCAACGAAAGTACGGGTGTTGATCCCCGATGCATTTTGCTTATAATGTGATGCAACGCCATTACAAAAAACATCCGCTCCATTGCCTTTAATGGAAACCACATAATTTCCCGTTTGATGATGGATAGCCTCCAGGCCTTTTAGCCCGCTATCCCAAGCAGCAGAGATTTGTTTTGGAGTAAGGTTGGCTGGCTCTCCACCTGCAAGTGAAGTCATATCGAACAGGACATTTTCGGCAAAACACTTTTCGACGTCTTCCCAATTTCGGTTGTCTGTTTGGATAAATAATTGGTTGACAACATCAATGATGTGCTGCTGCTCAAGTAGTTGTTGGATTTGTTTTTCCATATTATTTTGTTCGGAAAAAATCACGGTGATTTTTAGAAATCACCGTGATTCAACTCTGTTCAACAATAATTCTCTCACACCTTCAATTTCAGCATATCCCCCATGCCGAAAGCATTGTAAATGCCCGAAGTGATTTGACTTAATTGGTCATTATACCCCTTGATATGATCGCCCATTCCCATTTTGTCCACCACCGTCCTGATTGGTCGTTCGCCCGCAGGTGTATTGATCAACTGAGCGATGGCATCCGCTACATTTTGTGGATTCTGCGCCGGGTTGTTTGCCAAAGCACCTTCGAAACCTTCAAATAGCTGTTGTGGAGCATTCATGAACTCGCCGTACGCTTCGTTACGTGAGTTATCGGAGGGCCTCATCAGGGCGTCCATGAAGGAAGTAGGATAACCACCGGGTTCGACGATGACCGAGTCAATGCCGAAGCCGGAGAGTTCGACCCGGTAGTTTTCGGCCAAGGCTTCCATCGCCCACTTCGATGCGTTGTATGGGCCATAAAATGGCAGCGCCATTCTTCCGAGCAGGCTGGTCACATGGATCAATAGGCCTGCATTTTTTGCCCGCATATGTGGCAACGCGGCCCGGTTGACCCTTTGCACACCAAATACATTGATGTCAAAAAGCTTTTGGAAGTCCCCCGGTGTGAAATGTTCTTGCATACCAAGTACGCCTACCCCTGCATTATTGATCACGACATCAATGCCTCCGAGCAATTCGATGGTTTGATTTACGCCGTTGTTGACACTGGCATCGTCGGTGACATCAATTTCAACGATGTGGGCACCTGCATTGCGGAGTTCATCTGCCACCGCTTTGTTTTTCCCATTGGGGTTGCGCATGGAGGCGGCCACCTGATGGCCTTGCTGAAGTAAGGTGTTGACGGTGAGTTTTCCGAAGCCACCACTGGCTCCTGTGATTAAGATTTTCTGTGACATTTAATTGTTTTTTTAATGATTAGGAAAAGCTACCAGCTGGCGGACATTTGCTATTGGCCTACAGTCAACAACAAAAAGCCAACCGCCGAAAAAGTTTATTTTTTCAGTAATTTAAAAGCATGCGACCATGAATTTTGAAGGAAGCAGGGAATGCGCCAAAGCATCCAAGGTGGTTTAAGGAAGCTACAGCCAATACTTTACCGACCATTTCCGAACCCAAGATTCCTATTTTATTCATGTTTTATAAATTTATAATTTATTAATTTGTTTGTACATACAATTTTTGTCGGGCAAAAAAAGCAAACCGATGGCTTTTGTTCAATGCCCGTGTTCCATTTCTTCCTTGATGCCTTCCATTTTTTTCACAGCCTCAAAAGTGAGTTCGGTTAATTGTTTTGACGTCTCCTCACCAAGCAAATCGGAGTAGCGCCGGTAGAGGTTTTGCCATGCCTGCTGAATGTTAGGGACAAGGCGCTCACCGCTTTCTGTCAAATAAACCTCCGTTGACCTGCCAATTGATTTTCTGTACAAATAACCCCTACCCTCCATTTTCTCGATCAACCGGGTGATGGTCGAAGGTTTCAAAAGCATGGTCTGGCTGATGCCCGTAGGCTGGATGCCTGGCTGGTGGCCGATGGTCATGAGCAAAAAAGCATATGAAGGAGCCAATCCTGTGACTGCAAACTCTTCGTCCGCCATGCGGGTCATTGCCCTGCTGAAGGCATTGGCCGTGTAGTAGAGGCAACTGCAATATTTTGAGCTTTTGTGCATATTGGGGGCAAAGGTAATTATTTTTGTTTGTACATACAAATGTTGGACGCCATTTTTTAAAAGCCGATTTTATTTTACTGGACTTCTGATATAAGAAGTTAGATTTTAGACAAGATTCGATAATTCAATTTTTTGATGTATTGATTTTCAACTGTCTGATTTTATCTGGTTTTCTAAAATCTAAAATTGGCCGTCTTATCGGGGAAAATCATATTTGCCTCCCACACTTTATCATACCGATCATTTTTCGAAAAACATACAATGGGAATCCTGAAAAACCTGCTGCTGGACAAAGTTGAAATGCCTAATGGTATGTTGTGGAGCAAGCATCATCACTAAAGACTTTAACATTCCAAGCTGCGAACATGCAAGAAAACTCTCTTGTTTATAGTTATATACTACACACGCAACACCTGACACCCTGATTTCTTAATCAAAATCATTTGTCATGAAATTCAAACACTTTGCAAACATTGTCTTGCCCATCTTCCTCTTTGGGTTCTTTACAACAACCTATGCACAAACCAACCAACCCTTCTCATGGAAAGAAACAACTGATCCATGGTACATGCCAAAAGATTACACATACAAGCTTCTGCCGGACGAATTTTTGCCCAAGGGTACAACCAATATCGGTCACGGCCCAGCATTCACCAATGATTGCAGGGAATCAACAGCTCCGGATGCTTGCACCGGAAGTTTGATCAAAGAAAAACTGGGGGCAGTGAAACTTCCATCGGGGCTTCGGATTCCAGCAGGCTACAGCGGTGCAGAATATGTGACTTTCGAAGTGCAAAAGAATGGAAAAGTCTATGGCTATCAGGTGGTCAAGCAGGCTGTTAAATGCCCTCCATGCATCCAGACTGCAGTGAACGAGGTGGCCTCTTTGGGTGAATGGTATCCCGCTACCCAAGAAGGGATTACTGTCAAGAGTACCGTCGTAGTGCCTGTTTATTTTAAGTAACATGAGTTATGAAAAAAGCCGCATAGCGGCGACCCCGTTGTAGTAGCAGCCATTTATCGAAGCAACTGTTATTTTTTAAACTTCCAAACCAAGCCTGCTACGAAAACAGCAATCAATATCCACCACCAACCACCCCAAACACTACCCATATCAATAGCACGCATATCCCCCACGGCGACCATGCCTGCCCAAAAATAAGGATGTGAGGTCAGGGGATCAGAGGCAGCGAGGTAGTCGAGTTTGGCTTGGCGTAACGCTTCGTCTTTTGGTTTTCCATTGGCGAGGTGTTCATAAAAGTGGCTCATCAATTTGGTAGTAGATTGATCATTGGCCAGCCATTGACTCATGATGACACTTTTGCAACCAGCATAAAAAAAGGCCCTGCCAAGGCTAATCACCCCCTCCCCTTCTGCGAGTTGGCCGTACCCCGTATTGCAGGCACTCATCACTGCCATTTCTGCCGAAAGGCGCATATTGTAAATCTCATAGGCATGGAGCAACCCATCAAACGAGGAATCTGCATCATTCGCAAATACCAGCTTCGATTGCAAAGGGTGTTCATCGTCGGCAAAAGCGTGGGTGGCGAGGTGGAGGATGCGGCTTTTGGTGGCAGTTGAGCGGAACGCGTTTTCAGTGGCCTTGTTTTTTAGAAATATTTGTCCATTAAAAAAACTATTTGCCTGTTCGACTTCTTGGGAAGTGAAAGTCAATTCAGATAAAGAGGAGCGGAAATTATTATTTGAAACATCAGCAATAAAGTTGTTATAGGAAGGGGCAAAAGCAGCAAAGGCGAAACGTGGTTTTTCTTGTGCTTTCATTTCTTTTGCCCAGAGTGCTGCCGACCAGGCATATTGTATAGAATATTGGGTGATTAAATATAGCTGGTTGCGGAAATCAGTTTCATTGGCAGGTGCGGCAAGCATTTCATAAGGCAAATAATTTAAAATGCCATGTGGCACAATGATGAGTTTTGATTTATCCGCAATATTATTTTTTATGGGTGCAATTAATTGATCGTATAATAAATGGAGTTGTTTTAAATATTTTCCATCCCTACCCTCCGTATTATTTAAAGAAATGTTTGAAATATTAAAGCCCCTTACTTCTTGAATTGTTTTTTGGAAATCTTCAATCAGTGGGACAGAAAAACCTTTTAAGCCTTTTCCATCAAATAAGAAAACATGCATTGTTTCATCATCATAAAAATATTCTAACAAAACAGTTTGGCTATCATTTATTTTTTCAGCTAAAATATTTTCCGAAACAATGGGAGGCGCATACCGCAATTGGTAAAACGCAGGGTATTCTTTTTCCAATTTTTTAATTTGCCCTTCATAAGCCAAATTGACATCAAAAATTTCGTTTTGCAATGATTTAATCAAATCACTATCGCCCTCTTCCTCTGCATCAACAAGGTCTTCTTCTAAATTGGATAGCTCCTGCCCCAAACGCTCCAATATTTCTTTTTGACTTTTTGGCAATGGGGAATTTTGCATGGCCGTACTTTCATTCACGCTGCGCCATAGAATGCTGGCTTTATTTTTTTCTGACAATTCAAAGGCTTGCCATAAATATTTCGGATTGTCTGTTTTTTTATACAATGCCATTGCTACCCGTACCCCCATTTTAAACACACCTAATGATTCTTCATTTAAATATTGGCGGGATGTTTCTGACTGATAACTCCGCCGCATTTTTTCAATTACTTGTGCTGCAAGCTGTACCGTATTTAATGACTCATCTAAATCTTTTTCAGAATTGTTCTTTTGTTTAGATCGTCTTTCTAAATATTTGGCTTTATCTTCTAAAATACCTAAAAACACAACTTTTGCTTGGACACTTTCTGGTGAGGGGTTTTTATAAAAATCATTTTTTTCAAAGACAAAATTTTTGGCAATTTCTTTCAATCCATTTTGGCAATAAAACAAAGCCGTGTCCAATTCATTTTTTTTGTAAAAAACATAGGCCATGTCTCCAAGGCATTGGGCCACCAAGTTGCCTGGCCGATAATTTCGAGACACCAGCAATTTCAATGCTCTCCGATAATATTGCAGTGCTTCCCCCCACTGCCTTTGCTCACTATTCACCATAGCAATATTAAAATAGCCAGCCAACACATACGGGTGATCAGGGGGCAATTGTTTTTGCAATAGGCGGTTGCCTTTTTTATAAAGCTTTAAAGCAGTTTCATATTTTTCTAAATCGGCATAAATATGAGCCAACTCCCCATAACTCCCAGCAGTGTGTGGGTGACCGACACCCAGCGTTTTTTCGGTAATCTCCACTGCTTTTTGCATATAAGGCAATGCTTTTTGATATTGCCCCATTTCCTCATACACCTTACCAATGTTACGGTGGTATTTGGCAACACTGGGGTGCATGTCATCGTAATTCAATAATTTTATTTCCAATGCCTTTTTACCAAAATCCAATGCCTTTTCATAATCTCCTATTTTGCGGTACATGTACCCCATGTTGCTGTAAATCCGATTAAAGTCTTCACTTTCCGGATCGGAAGATTTTTTAAAAACCTCGAATGCTTGTAGGTAGTATTTTTCCGCATCTTGATAGTCTGCCATTTTGTGATAGGAGCTGCCGATCACCATCAATATATTCCCTACTTCCGAACTTTCTTTTCCATGTATTTTCTCATAAATGGTCAGTGCCTTAGTATACGACTCTTTGGCTTTATTCGGCTCATACATTTGATTTAATACATTGCCAATATCGTGGTAAGCATAAGCGACCTCTTCGCTTTCAGGACCTGCAATTTCTTTTTCTATTTCTAATACTTTTTCAAAATAACTTAAAGCTTTTTCATTCTGCCTTAATTTGCTATATGTCTTTGCTAATCTATTGATGGCCTTTAAAGTTTTTTCATGCTCTGGTCCAAATTCTTTTTCCCAAGCATTTAAAGTTTTTAAAAATAATTTTTCCGCTTTTTTATAATCGCCATCGTAATAGGCTTCTTTTCCTTTGCCATAAAGTTCTTCTGCGTTCTGTGTTTTTCCATTTATCGGAATAAATAGAAAAAGAAAAAAGAAGATTAAATATGTAGGTTTAATTTTCACTTAATTTTTAACGGTTTTGGAATTCAATTCTGTAATTTATTTTGTAATAAAAATTTAAAGCCGAAGGAAAACAAGATGCACTACTTTGCCTCTTATACACTACTTTTTTGTCATCCTGAAAGGAACTGTTCACGTTAGAGCGGCTGTCATGACTGCGCTTATAACGTGAACAGTTCCTTTCAGGATGACAAAAAAGACCGGATTAAAGGTGAGCAACTTGTATCATTTCATTTCTACAAATCATAAGTGCCTGTAAATTTACTCGAACCAGATCCATCCACATTTCCATACAACGTATATTTCGTACCAAGGTCATCAAAAAGGATATAAAATTTATCGTCGCCAATATAGAATCCAATCGCAGCGCCAACTTTATCGAATGGGCATGTATTGTCAGGCCCCCATTTCCAAAGGTCGTGTACATTACCAAAACTCTGAGGGTTGTTTAAATAGTGGGAATATTTTGTCCCTTCGCTGTTGAACATGTACCGGGAACTTGGCCCAAGTGGATCCACCTTGTCAAAAGCAATGGCTCCAATGCCCGAGATATTGAAAGGACAAGTTCCATTCGCCAATTCAGTTATGGGACGTAAATTCCCCCAATTTCCGCTTGGCCCCATATAAGCAAAATTGATCCCCAATTTATCAAATGCCATTAAGTAAAAATCACCGTTCTGATTGCCATCCAAATTGCAGGCAGCACCCACACCTCCTTGCAACGGGCATTCTCCATCACCCAGTTCATCTATTGGAAATGGCCCTTCCAATATGCCGGGGTTGCTCCTCATCCACTGCTGTCCATCCCGGCTGATGAGGATGAATTCATTGCCATAAGTATTGTAAGCAGCGCCAACCGGCCCCATTTTAGCAACCACCTGTCCCGTCCAGTGCTGAGTGTAAGGAGGTGCGCCATCGGCACCTGTGGGGACACAATTGGTCACATCGTATTGGGTGGCCAGTTGTACACTAACGATCTGATTGTCATAAAGGCTCTTCACGACATAAGAAATCGGTTTGCCTGTACGGATGTCAGCACTCTCAGCCAATAGGTCAACAAGCGAATTAAGGTTCGTTTCGCCAATCGTTTGTAGCGTTTCCTGAGAAGAGCCGCCGAACGCAAACACCTGTATTTTCAGGTCGTTCAGCTCAGAAAGGTAGCTGGCGTCCACGCTGCCGTCAACTGTATTGACGATGCCATTAAAAGAAGCATTGATCGAAGCATCCATCTCCGTAACAGATGAAGTGGATTCGATGAGCATGTAATAAATACGGCCATAAGTGACATCTGAAACATAGGTAGGTGGGTTGCCAGGACCAGTAAAACGAGCCAGATCATCAGGCGTAACACTTTCTCCAAAAACACTTTCAGGAGAGGTCGGCTCATCGAAACTCATGGTGTAATAACTCTGGTTGAGGGACACATAGTAGCGGTTGTAGCTCTTGTCGCTACTGAAGGAGAGTTTGGATTCCAGCTCCACAAAAGCGGTGCTCACATCCACCCCAACTTCGAGGGCAAACTGCTCCCGGCTTTGGATGTTGCGGTAGGTAAATTCAAAATTGGCAGGCACTACTCCCGTGCTATTAAAGATGATATTATTGATGGCGTCAGTCACCTCACTTTTAGTGACACTGCCCACCGTGAAGGATGACTGCAAGTTGCCGTCCACCACATCCGTAGAGATTTTCCCGCCTGCACGTTCTACTGTAATGGTATTGGGAGTGGCCTTGTGCAGCGAGTTGCCCTGCAGCAAGTTGCCGGGGAAAATAATGCCCGCATTGGGGTTGAAAAGCGGGAAGCCGACACTGCCACCCCCTCCTTGCTGAACGCTCTGGGTTTCGGTGGTACAGTTCCAAGTAGTGCCATCTATCTCAACAGTATTTGTTTCCGTACTTACCGTTTCGTTGGAATTTTGTACGGGATCAAAGTCGCCTGCATTTAACAGTACAGCATCTATCGAATTCAGTTCGTCGTTGTCCTTTTTGCAGGAAGGCAAGACAAAAAGCAAGAGGGCGATGGTCAGGAATAAATATGAATGTGACTTTTTCATGTTGGTTGATTTTTAAGTTTTTGAATAATTTGCCTTCATATAGCGGGCTTTGGAAAGAGGTTACCCTCCCACTTAATTTTTTTTGAAAAAATATTCCTTGCAGCTAATAAGCAGGGTTGTTTTTGGGAAAAATTGAAATAGCTCCGATTCAAGTCTTTATAGCAGGATTCCGATGTAGTCGGGATTTTGCAATCCCGAACTTTTATAAAATTTTCAAGTAAGTTCGGGATTGCAAAATCCCGACTACATCGGAACCCTTGGAAAATGTTTGATTTTTGGGTCTTTTCATTTTTATGAGAAAGCTCTACCACTCTATATTGAACAAATACTATTTCTTTGCCTTTTTCTACCTTGGCGGGTAACCTTTTTCATTCAAATGTTATATGTCAGTAATAAAAGCCACCAACGATATTGACTTGCAGTTGCTCAAAGGAGCCTTAAAAGCCGATAACCGGAGCATCCAACAGCTTTATGATTTGGCCTTGCCGTCTGTCATTAGCTGGGTAGAGGAAAACAGCGGAACGGAGGCAGATGCACGGGACATTTTCCAAGAGGCGCTGATCGCCCTTTTTAGAAAATTGGAAAGCGGCGACTTTACTTTGACTTGTACGCTGAAAAGTTTCCTTAGGATTATGTGCCGCAACCTTTGGCTGACCAAATTGAGGGATAGAAAAAAATATAAAGCCTCTCCATTAGAAGGTATTGAAGAAGTATCATTGGAAAAAGATGTGGTGGAACATTTGGAGCAATCAGACCGCAACCGATTATTTTTTAAGCACTTTGACAAGCTCGGCGAAAGTTGCCGCAAAATATTGAGTTTGTTTTTTGATAAAACACCGCTGGCAGAAATTGCCATACAAATGGACACCAGCGAAAATTATATTAAAAAACGAAAATTCCAGTGCAAAGAACAATTGGTGAAAGCAGTGCAGAGCGATCCGGTTTTTTTGGAATTGAAAAATTGATCTTTATAAAAAAACCACACCTAAAACTTATTAATCAATAATGGACGATCTCACAAAATATGAATTAATAGAAAATTATCTTACCAATGAGATGTCGGATAAGGAGCGTCAACAATTTGAGGAACAATTGGCGACGGATATGGAATTAAAAGAAGAATTAAAATTGCACAAACAAATGGCCGATGTATTGAAAGGTGAAAAAATACACCAATTTAGGAGCGTGCTTAAAAATGTAGACAACGAATGGAAAAAACCAGCGAAAAAAAAGGACGAAGGAAAAGTAGTGCGGATGAATTTTAGGCGGGTTTTAGCCATCGCCGCCTCATTGGCACTATTAATTTTTGCGTGGCAATTCTTTTTTTCCGATAGCAATGAATTAAATGGAGGCAAATTATTTTCCGACCATTTTGAGCCTTATCAAATGATCCTCAACCAACGCTCCGTCGGCGATGAAACTCCAGAAAAAACAGTCCTTTTGAATACTGGCATTAAGCAATATGCGGCTGGTGAATTTGCCGCATCGTCCATTGCTTTTCGACAATTAATGAATGCAGATCCATCCAATATTTCTTTTCAATTTTATTATGCTTTATCATTATTGGGAAACAATGAACCGAACATTGCGATTCCTGTTTTTGAAAAAATAATAAACATGGAAGGTCATTTATTTTTGGAGCAAAGTCGCTGGTATTTAGGGCTGGCTTATTTGCAAAATAATGAAAAAGAAAAAGCGGCTAATATTTTAAAAGAAATAGAAGAAGGGAAATTTAAATTTAATAAATGTGAAGAAATATTAAAAAGCCTGAATAAATAATACCATCATTTTTTCTATACGATTAATTTCAAAGGGGCGTGATTTAAATCATGAATTACGCCCCTTTGAAATTAATTGGTAACATTATTTATAATACAAGGAAGACCTAATAATTGTCAAATAAATTTGGCATCTACTTTATTTATCCAAACTAAATTTCACGGGCAAAGAATATTGCACCCGCACTTCCCTGCCCCGCTGCTTACCGGGTATCCATATTGGCATTTGGTTCACTACACGAAGAACCTCATGGCCACAGCCAGCGCCAATATCCCGCACGATCGTAGCATTGGAAATCTGGCCTTTTTCTTCGACAACAAATTGAACAACAACCAACCCTTCCACACCATTCTCCCGGGCGATAGAAGGATAGCGGATATTTTTGTACACATAAGCAAGTAGTTCTCTTTCGGAGCATGTCTTTTTTTCCTTTTTAGAAAAATGCTCGTTGTTGCAATCGCCGAAGATTGGCATTTCTTCTACTATTTTGAAAATCGGAGGGGCTTCGACTACAGGATCAGGGGGTGGAGGTGATTCCGTCAATGGCATCGGGGCAGGTTGGCCTATTACGGCGTTGTCATTAGGGAGGGCGGGTTCTTCTGGTGCGAGTTCTGTACTCAATAGGTCAGGTACGTCCGATTCAACAATAACCTGGTCGCTGATAACTTTTGTTTCAGGCGGATCAGGGAGTGGTGGTTCTTTGGCAGGTTCTTGTACCGTTGGCGGAATGACTAGTACATCGTCAGTGCGCAAATCTTTGAAAGGATCTTTGAAGGCAGGGCGTTCAGTCGTCCAAGAGAAGGCGGCCAATATCAAAGCAAGAGCGATTGCGAAGCCGATTTTTAAATTCATTTTCCGCAACCGCTCCAGGCCGGAGATGTCCATTTTTTTCATAGCTCTATACTTTAGTTTTGAGTTTCGAGTTGTTGAGTTTTGAGTATATGCTACTCAATGGCCCAAAACTTAATGACTCTCAACTAAAAAGATGCAATGCTGTTTTTTTGTGGTGTGCCAAGCAAGGGTTTTCTACTTTTGCGCTCCATTTTTGAAAACCGAAAACCAAAAACCTATTAACCATCCATCCATTTCAATTTGATCAATTTTTCAAAACATAAATTGGACAATGGTCTGCGGGTCATTATACACGAAGACGATAGTACGCCGATGGTAGCGGTGAATGTCCTTTATGATGTTGGCAGCAAGGATGAGTCGCCGGACAAGACGGGGTTTGCCCATTTGTTTGAACACCTCATGTTCGGTGGTTCAATGAATGCGCCCGATGAAACACTTAGTTGTATTTGGATTTGCAATAGGCTTGGCAATGGCTCCACTATCCGCCGAAGCGGCTACCTATATTCGCATTCAAAAATCCGACAGCGTCTGGAAAAAAGGGCAGGTGGCATATCGTGTCAATTCCGGTGATATTCTCAAGGTCATGAAAAAGAGTAAGTGCATTCATGATGCCAAGAAGACTTGTTGGCGAGTGAAAAATACCAAATCCGGGAAAGATGGATTTGTGGAAGCTGATCACATGAAAAGAAATCACCAGATTTTCAAAAAATAACCCAGTGCAAAATAGCGCTTTCACATTGGTGTTGAATGATTGCGCCATAAAACCGAACCAATCAATTTGGACCATTTGCCAATGGGGCTGAGACAGCGCGCAACATTGCTGATTGTTTTCTGGATATTGGGCACAGTTACGGCTTTTGCAGCGCCAAAACTATCGCTTATCCCTGATCACCGGTTTTCGCGGATCGGACCTGAGAACGCAAAGGGCGCTGTTATTTGGCTGCATGGATGGTGCCCGGGCTATGAAGACTGCACGCAGTTATTTCCTCCTCCATCCGTTACAGTCTTTGCCGATAGAAAGTGGGATTTGTTCAGGTTGATCATTCCAACGGGCGGGAGAAATCACGATAGGATCAGTTATCTGAAACGCGCTCGGTATTTTTCGGAATTGGCCCTGAAGTACGCGAAGGAACTTCGTGCGGAAGGCTACAAGCGTATTGTTCTTGCCGGACAGTCAGGCGGTGCGATGGGCGTTATTTATGCCGGGACCCGTTCCGACAAGATTGACGCGATTGTCGCAATGGCGCCCTGCTGTGGCACCGGCAAGCATCGATATATCTCGGTAAGCGGCGTTTACAATCTGCTCAGAAAATTCAAGGCGCCGCGTCTCATGATCTTCTTCTTTGCCGATGAACGCCATGCGCCGCCGGAGATGGCCCATGAATCGGCCAAGGCTCTTGACAAAACCAAGACGGTCTATCGCATCTACGACAGACCCGTCGGCTTTGAAGGTCACGGTGGCGGCTTGAGCTATTTCTTTGGAAAACGCTTTGCGCCGGAGATCATGGCGTTTTCGACCTCCGAAGACCTGGAGAGCAAGATCATCAGAGTGAGAGCCTATCCAGGTAAGAGCATGGAGGAAATTGAGGAAAAGATCGGTGAGAAAGGATCCGCCTATATCAAGGAGCTTCAGCAACAAATGAAGGCCTTCAAATACTATAGCGGCCGAGTTGACGGTAGATACGGTCCCATGTCACGGCGAGCCCTGATCGCGTGTGTGCGTGACGAGCTTTGTTATTAGTTTCCGGGCGCAAAGATCGACAAAATCAAGTGAGAAAGAACGTCAGCGCTATTCGTTAGAATTCCGTGTCGATTCACTCATCCCGTAATCTCATTCGTTCTTTCTTGGTCTATTTTAAAGCCCGGGAAACGCGCCGGCCATTGACGCGGGTGTTTTGAGATTGCGATTGGCGTTTCGTGCGTGCGATCACTTCGGATACGCGCAAGATAATAAGTCATTTTTCTTTCCATCAAATCCAATACCCGAACTGCCTACTTTTACCCACATTACTCACTGATCTTGCATCAAGACATGTATGCTCTTGAGCGGTAGATAATTGTGCGTTTTGGAATATTGCTTGCTATTTTCGTGGCGCTTCCGCCAAGCGCGAAAGCCCTCGACTTGAACGTCAATGGCCCGGCTGTCGTTATTGACGGTAATACGATCCTGACCCGCCTTCCAATTTCAATTGCTGGAAAGCGTGACCTTCTCATTCGTATTGCCGGCATAGACGCACCCGCACTTCATCAAAACTGCAAAACGCGCAACACCGAAACCGTATCATGCGGCCTGGATTCAGCCAGGTACCTTCAAACCATAATCGGCAATCAACGCGTCTCCATTGCAGGTAGTCATTTGGATCGAGGCGGACGAATTGTTTCGACTGTCACGTTGTCCGATGGGAAATCTGCCGCGCATCAAATGATCAAGGCCGGAATGGCTTGGGCAAGTCCTGAAGCACCGGCAGCGCTTTTCGACTTGGAAAGATCTGTGGCAAGGAAACGACTTGGATTGTGGCGCATGGCAACCGACCGACCATCCGAATTTCGGAAGGCGCGCATACGCGCGGCGATAAGTAGGGATTCTGCCAATTGTCTGTTTAAGGCACGGCTTATCAAGGGCCTGCCGATCTATGTTACACCTTGGTCAAGTTCGTACAAGGATATCCTCGTTGATGACACAAAGGATGTTGCCTGCTTTGACAACGAGCGTTCTGCAATTGATGCCGGATGGCTTCCGGAAGTCTTTGAGAAAAGCAAACTCAGCCGTATTCTTGGATACGCCCTCAACACCGACCGCTCTAACGATGTCAGGATAAACCTGGCGGTTACGAACCTGGAAAGCCTTGGCTTCTCCGACGAGATTTTTAAGCGCGAGCCATCGATCGACCGCCGATTTGATTTTCCGGTAAGCGAACCCGTCGCGAAGCAAAAAAACGCGTTCTTTCGCGCCCGCGCCCGCGCCTTTAAAATCGGCAAAACCGAATATGGAGTCGCGGTTGTCAACGGACATCCGTTTTTCGCGTATATCGATCGCCGAGATGAGGGGAAAGGAGCGTCGCTATTTCTGGACAAAACAGGAAACGGGAGATTTGTTCAGGATAACTCGGCATGGAACCTAAAGCCGCCAGAATGGTTGATGCGGACGTTGCAGTAGGGTTTTGCTGACTTTATGGCGGTCGATGGCATCGCGCAGCAAACATTCCACGCCCTCGCCTACGAAATAGGCGTGCTTGATTCATTCGCTTTCATTCAGTCCGAACGGACCAAAGTTCTGGTTTTATGGATATAGAACCTGACCCAAGAAAAACGCGCCACGGCGTTTTTTTTGCGCCGGTGGTTTTAGAAATATCCGTTCTTTGTAGTCATTGCCCAAGCGTTGAAACAGATGCACGTCGATCAGATCATCAGCCAGGCCACGCTCATCGCCCTCGCCTGAGAAGTAATAGGTCCAGTTCCGGTCGGCCGACAGCTTTTCAACCGAGGCTAGCTTGCGCAGCTTCTCTTCGGTATCAGGATTGGTCATGTTCCATAAGGCGCTTGTGCAAACGCAGCACCTCTTTGAAGCATTCGAGTTCTTCCAGAAGGATGCGCTGCTTGGCCTTGGTGATCCGTTCCATCAGCTTTTCGCACTGATCCTCCAACATCTCGATTTCGCAGTCGCGCAGCAATTCGCGGTGACGGATCAGGTGGGAAATCGCTTCACGCAATTCGGCTTCGTCGTGGCTGAAGCGCGCCAGGAATTCCTCGGTGCATTCAAAGTCTTCAAGTGGGTCCTTGCGATAAGGTCGTTTTGATAATGCCATGTACTGACAATGGCTGGTGCTTATTAACGGATTGTGGGGCACTGGGAGTGACATTTAAATGAGCTGGAGAAGGGGAATTTTGTGGCCGCCAGCTGTTAAAAATCCCGCTTACTATCTCAAACACAATTCCTGTCTAGCCGTAACTCGAAATCAGTCCTGCCAGTTCTGCTCCGCCGACAAGCGTTAAAGGCTTGTTCCTGGAAAACAATTTGGCGCTATCTCCAAAGCGCGAGGTGGTGATCAGTATCGCCTTCATCGCGCCGCGATCTATGAGTGTTCCATAAAGGCCGCGTACGACATCGACTTCCACCGCTTTACGGCGTTGTTTCACCTGAACAATGATTTCACCGCCAACCAGTGTGTCCGCGTCGTGAAGGATGATATCTATTCCCCCGTCTCGACTCCGCCTTGTCATCTGAACGCTGTAGCGGCTGCCGTAATATTGTTGCCGGAGAAATCGAAAGACCCGGTTTTCCAATTGAACCCAGTTCATCTCCCCAAGTTTGCCATGAGAAACGGCGTTAGATCCAGTGTGCCCTTTTTTGGGGGAGCGATACTTAGGCTTGGGACTTATGGCACGCAGGGAAACATGATTTGCAAGGTCCGCGGACATGCGACCAGAAATCATCTCAAACATCTGTCCTGTCGCAAACCGCCCAAGATCTAGTCGTTGCAACCGCCAGCGTTCGGCTGAAGCGGAGACCAAAACGCTTTCCGCTCGCTCCGCACCATCACGGTGACCTGCATTGACATGCCCTTCAAAAGTAACGCGTTCCAGGGTCGAATACTCATCCGCCTCGACCAGCTCTTTCAGGGTCCTGATCGCGATTACCTGAACAGCCTGTTTGAACAATCGTTCCCGCTCTGGCGCTGAAACCATATCAATTCCGTTTTTCAGAACAACCGGCAATGTCATCATATCCGGCAGTTCCGACATCACGTTCAGGTGTTTGTCGTCGCGGTCATAAAATACCCGGTAATTTCTCGGAAAGGCTGGCGGGTAGGGAGATTGCCGCAGGACTAAAAGACAGTATTGCTCCACTGCCCACGGATCACCTTGCCGATAGCGAGGCGCGAGCGCCGTCAGAAATTCGTTGTTGAGTTTTTTGTCCTTCAGCCATGCCTGTTTGTCATCGTCCCAGTCCAAAAATGATTGATAGTCTTCACGCCCAATACGGTGGACCCAATGTGACCAGTAGCACCATTGATCGGCATGATACTGCAATAGGCGCTTCTGCTCCCGCTCCCAGTCACTGACTTCCTGGTGCCATAGAGCCATCGCCCGGCGAAACTCAGCCCGCGTTTGATTTTCTGGGCTATCTGCAGACTTTGTTCGACCAAATTCTCGCGAGGTTCCGGATGTTATCTCGTATTTCGGTTTAATCGGGCGTGAGCGCAACTGATCTGCCGGTAAGGATGGTTTTCTTGGGAAAGATCTTCGGGTTGGTTCGGAAACCGGATAGTCTTCACTTCTTGCCAGCTCTCCCAATCGCGAAACCGAAATTGGCTTATTTCCGGAAGTGAGCAAATGTTTGATTTCCGCAGCCTTTACGACCATGTCTGAACCAGGAAGAAAAACCGGATTCTTAAAACCGGGAAACACCGTGCGTGAATGCTGTTCACGCTCACGAGGACGACTGATATCACTGCGCTCCACAAACCAGTCAAACTCCTCGTCCGGCATTTGCGGATAAAAATGCCTTGCCCACTCTCTCAAAACCGATGTTCGGATCGCGCCTGGATTATCCTCAGGCCCAACCTCGATGACACGCCGACACCGGGTGTCATGATGCTCCACCACCACTACTCGAATATGATCACCCTTCACAGGCATAGTCCAAAAAAAGGATACAAATACCTTGTGGGGCAATACGATGGACGCGGTTGTAAAACTACCAATTATCTACTTTTTCTTATACCGCCCGTTTTCGGACAAGATTACTCCATCCTTCTTCAACGCATAAAGCGCATTGCTGACACTCTGCTGCGCTTTCTTGTCACTGCGAGCGCCAAATGCCTCTATGAGTTCTCTTCTTGTTAATCCATTTCGCGACGATTCGATCGTTTCCAACACTCTTCGCTTTATGTTCTTTTTCCTGGAGGCTGGTTCTTCCTTGTCCTCAACCAGTTTGTAGGAGAATCCTAGGCTGTTCAAATCCGAAACTGCCCTCTTGGCGTTGGAAAGTGCTTCCGCTTTGGCTTCCTTCAATAACTCCTGTTTCTTCTCTTCAAGGGCGCGTAACTGTTCAAGTGCTGACGGCATTAGTCACTCCTAGTCTCATCAATCATTGTTCTATTAACCGGGAACTTTCATCCAGGCAATTGAAACGCCTGGCCTTTTTATCCAAGATCGGCCCGAGCTGTAATGTAATCCGTTAAAGCGAGCGTGAAATCAATTCACCAGATCACAATATGGGTCATTCTGAGTTAGTGAATCACGATCAATTTCTACGGAATTTCAAAGACTTGACGCCCACAACTCTCTAGTCGGACTTTTGCTCAATTTGTTGTATAATATTGCATGATTACACGGGCCTTTCGCAAACCCCGGGGTTGAGCAAAGCGAACGCCGCGCTAACGTGCCGCGCTTTGTTATGAAGGCGAGCGGAAGGTTTAAGTTACTAGATTGATACTCTTCTTGGGGAGTGGGAAATGGCATATCAACAAAACGTTCTAAAAAAAATAGCTGATTTCTATAGTGATGCTACTGCTCAAAACAGCCAGACCCAAGTAGACGTGATTTTCTTAAAGGAACTGCCGCAACAATCTTAGCTGCTCCAATGGCATATACAGGAATTGCAGCATTAGCTTCATCAGATGCGCAAGCAAAAACAAATCCAGAAGCTATGAAGTATTTTAGAAGAGGATTTGAACTTGCTATGGAAAAAAGGTATGAAGAAGCACTTGATATGTATCGTGAAGGTGTAAAGATTGATCCTAAAGTTAATAGGTTTCCTGTTGTAAAAGAAGGGTCAGCCCAAGATGCTTACAGAGAAGCACTTGCTATTCAAAAAAATAGCCCTGATGAAGCGATCAAACTGTATCTTAAAGCTGCTGAACTTGACCCAGAAAGCCCAGGCCCGCATCATCAAATTGCTGGATTAGAATACAAAAGAGGGAATACAATTGAAGCAATAAAATTTCTTGAGAAAGCCGTATCTATTTCCCCTAATTTTATATCGTCAATTTATGGCCTTGGGGTCATTTACACTCTTGAAAATAAGCCAGATAATGGTTATTTTTGGAGCTCAGCAAATTTAATTTTGGAGCCTAACAGTTCAAAAAGAGACAGAATTGTTGCAAACATAGAGGCTAATAAGAGACAATTGGAGTCATTATATTTATAAAGCTGGTTTCAATTAATTCACTTATGAAGAAAAATTTTAATTACGTAGTGTTTTTTCTATTTCTTGTTTCTATAACAATAGTGAACGCTCAAGAGTGCCTTACAGATGTGATTGAGGAAACCACAACCTGCCCCCCTGGAGCGAAAATCCCCACAAAAGAAGGCGGTAAAGGCCCATACACATTTCCAGAAGGAGGAGAATTCACAGTAGGAGAAGAAAAATTCAAGGCTGAGAAAGGGGCCGCAGTTACTACAGGTCCAAACGGAAAAGTCAGCTGGAAAGGAACAGTAACAGACCCAACAGAAAAAAAATCAACAGATGGCACATACAATACAGAAACAGAAACAGTTGAGGAAGCAGCAAGGACTGAAGTGCCAGGAACAAACCCGGATGAACCTCCATCAATCTTATCTGGAACAACAGAAGTAAGATCAATTCCGAAAGGATTCACTGCAGCAACAGCAGAAAAAGCAGAAGTCCCAACACGTGGCCCTGACGGAACAACAAAAGGAACAATAACAACAAGAAAAGCAAAAGATATTGTTCTCAAAAACGGACATTTATCAATCGGCACAGCCGACGATATTTCAACAATGGATCAAGCCGAGAAGTTTCAGTTGTATATTATATTCTTGATGTTGCTTACCTATATTGCAGTTTTGCACATAAATCGGCCAAACCCTTCTCGAGTTCCAACAGGCGCATGAGTTACTTTCCCAAAGACCTGCCTTCCATCAATCTCCCTCTCAAAGGGCTGCTGAAGCGAGTTATCACCGACAGTCGAGAAATAGTATCGCGTCTCATTCCGGTCAATAAATAGCGGAAACCCATCAGAGTAATCTCGCTCAACTATTGTCAGGTTCTCCGACCATTTCCTGATCACCCGATGACCGATGATTTGCGGATCGCTCAATGTCCGAAATACCATGATGTCGCCGACCTGAATGTCCTCTGGCCCAGCCTCTATGAATCTGCCGTCAAGCTGAGTCAGCCCATCTGGAAACGGAAACTCACGGAACTCTTCCAGCGTGATGCCCGGAAACTTCCAGCTGTTCTGCGGCCACCACTCATCAAGCGTGGCGTTGTGATAAAGGCTACAGGTGATGTTCACATCATGCAGTCCGGTAAAGACGAGCAGCGCCAGCGGGAGAAGCAGGACAACGCCAAACGCAAACAATGCCTGTATCGGAATTGGTGATCTCATTCTCCGAAGCTGTTTGCGGCCACGAAGACATAGCCGCTATTATCGATACTGGACTCGTGGTCCCGCAGCACCATGACCTGATCTCTTACGGAACTGATGATGCTGGTGTTGGTGTCCCGGCCGCCGAGCGATGTCAGGTCAATGTCCGTTGGCTTCGGATAGGCCTTTCGATCGATTGACGTTCGATCAATGGCTGAGTGCAGCCGTGCCAATCTGACCGGGATGTCGTATTCAAACCTCCGGTAAGTTCTTCTCATGTCTCCATTTGTGACCGTCACAGGCATGTCCAACACAATCCGGGTATTTTGAGCGGCCAGCATGGCGGTCACATCGGGTTTGCCCACGTCGACATCGCTGCCGAATTCTTCCAGCGCCGAAAACCCATCCGCGCATACCGAAAGTCGGTGTTCAATACAGCTTTCAAGTTCTTCCGTGAGGTCCAACTGAGAGAGAAAAACCGGAATTGACCGATAGGCCAGTTGCACTTTGCCAAAAGGCAGGTCGGCGAATTCCGTTGGATCAAGACGGCCGCCATGTGCGCCGAGAACAGCGAGGCAGTATTCCGAAGACTGCCGCAATACACCGGCCACGTAGGACTCGACGGTCTGGACATCGCCGGCGATCGGCTCTTGGGATCGGTGCGAAATCAGGTAGGGCAAAGCCAGAAGCAACACGAAAACAACGATGAGGATCAGCACCAAACTGATCTGGCCGGCTTTCAAATGCCACACCTGTCCCCGGCCTGTATGAGCCGTGATTTAAAATCCGTAATCTCGTTTTCGAATTCTGTCGCTTGAGGACAACTATCGCAAACCGCCGTTACACGCGTCATCGTTCCAAAGTCATTGAGACCGAGTTGTGTCAGCAGATCGTCGTCAAAAGAAACCACGGGAGCGGGATGACCGAAATTGGACACGTACTCTCCGATCACCGAAGCTCGGTAGATGTCGTTGAATCGGCCGAACCGTTTCGTCTCATGGCCATCATGTCTTTCGTAGACGGTGTATTGGCCGCTCGTGGCAAATGCCAAAACCCCGATGGCCGGTTCCGGATTTGTCAGGGTCAAACGTCGGACTTTGTCGAAATCCCCGTCAAGTTCAAACACCGCGCGATTGTTGTGATCCAGGCCCTGATAGACCGGATCCATGATCAGACTGAGGATCTTGTTGTCCTTCACCGGAACGCGCCGATAGGTGATCTTGCCGGACAGGACCATGCGATGATCCACGAAGTCCACCAGGCCCGTGACGTTAGTGAACTGAACGCTGGCGTTCTTTCGAAGGCACAATGAGTACTGGTTGTCCGGATCCGTTGCCGTCAGTCCAAAGTCCTTGGTCAGATCCTCGCCGTTGTGCCAATAGGTGCTGCCTGGTCCGAGCAGCAGACAGGAAAAACAGGAACTGCCGGTTCGGATCGCTGATCTGGTGATGGCCTCAACCCGCTCATTTGATTTTGGCCCGTGGCAGGTCAGATCGGCTTCGCTGATTTCGTAGTCAGCATTGCCATGCCTTGGAATGATGATTTCCGCGTTCTTGGTGCGCGCCTGAAACGTACTCTGCTTGAAGGCGCAATCCGATATGGAGAAATCAACGCCGTCCGCGAACGGTTGAACAAGGATGGCATCGGCTGAAATGCTGACATCGCTGTGTTCAAGGCCGCGCAGGCTGACACAACCAATCACCACGTCGCGCGCCTGCTCCACACGAAACCGGAGGCCATTGCCGGAGAATTCCTCCACACCGCCGAGCAGCCCATCGACAACCTCAATACGATCCGCTTGCTCTATGGACAGCAATCCGTTTGTTCTTGAAATGCCAGCCGCCACATGGGCGGTTATTCCGCTGACAGAAACTGTCGCTGCCTTCTTGGCCGTGAAGTCCCCATTCCGCTTGATCGCCACATCTTCTGTCTTTTTCAGCTTCAGATCATCCCGGTCGACTTCCTCGCCGGTTTCAATCTTTTCCTCGTCGGGATTGATCTCGGCACGTGTGACACCACGCATGGTCGTACCGGCCTCGGTCTTGATTTCCTTTCCCTTGGTGACCGTGATCGTGTCGCCATCGACGGTAATGGTGGCACCTGGTTCCAGTTCATAGACCTTGCCATTGTAATTGACCTTGCCACCGTCAGGGAATTTGGCTTCACCTGAGTGATCTGCGGGGAGTGTGTTTTCAGTTCCGGTGCAGGTGGTCGTAGGGCCGAACATTTCGCTGGTCGTTGTAACCGCACAATCGGCTGAAGCTGTAGCTGCCAGTAAAACAAATCCAACAAGATAAGCGAATGCACGCGAAGACATGCATGATCATTCATTCCACCATTTAAAAAGATTTTGCTAGCGAATGAGCCAGTTTGGAACTTTTACAGGCGCATCGGGATCATACTTCGAGAAAACACCATTTCCGATTTCGTCGCGATAGGCAACATCAGTTGGTGGCTTGAAGTCCCTGTCGTAACCAACTTGAAAAGGCACACCGCTCACAGAAAAAGTAACGATCAACGCGTTAGGTAACCTATACAGATCCACGCGGGTTTCCTTACCGGGAAGACGGTCGGTGAGGTCCCGATACCTCGTTGAAGCAGGTCTGATTCCATCCACGCTCGGAACACCGTATTGCGCCAGGTTTGTATTCTTATAGGCAATCGGCTGAGGCTCCTGTGCTGCTACCGAATACGTCGCACCAACAATTGCCGCCAACCCGGCGATCACGGAGATGCCTCTACTCGCAAGCTTTGACCGCTCATAAGTCGTGTATCCCTGTCCCACATAGCCAGCGCTTTCCATAAGAGGAACGAGAGCGGAGCGGCTATTTAAGGGTTTTGGTTTGAAGAGAAAATCGTAGGGCATTCAGAGTATTCTCACTATATTCGTACTTATCTACGAATATCACAATTTGAATCGTAGAGCTACCGGTTCTTATTAGTTAAAGCCGGAGCAATGCTCCGACTATGAGCACAGCAGACAACTTTGGGCTGAAGGTTCGAGCGCTGAGAAAGCAACAGAATCTGACGCAGGAACAATTAGCGCAGAAAATGGATCGATCCGTGGATTCAGTTTCGCAACTTGAGCGGGGTGTAAATCTGCCGAGCTTCGAAACACTTGATCGTCTCAGCTCTGCGCTGGGTGTTCCGGTGAAGGAGTTTTTCGATCACGCCGATGACAGCGGTGAGCGTGCCGAGCTCATCACGACTGCCAACGGTATTATGCGGAAATTGAATGATCGCGATTTGCGTATTGCCGTCGAGCAGCTGCGGGTTTTTGGTCCACGCTGAATTCGGCTACCCGTGTGTGACCTGACATAGAAAATTCACGGGTACTTGACTGCGAAACGGACAGCCGAATCTTGAGAACTTTCGGCCCGTAGCCGCCATTCGACGGTTCCCAATCAGCTTGACAAAAGCGGTCATTCGCTGCGGCTGCGAAGTATCCCCTTTTCATGTGTCTGCAATGCGGACGAGGCGGACCTAGCAACAAACTTATTCGCCATCACTCGGGCGACCGTATGAGTGTGCGCGAGCAAGCTTTACCGATTTCTTTATGGTCTCGACTTGACGATACAATTGACATAGCGGCGATGCTCCGATCTCCCCTCGGACCCATCTAAAAACCTCGGCCGCAAGCTGAACTGATAGAATTTCGTCCAGTAGATCGCTTAAGATGACTGGGAACTGCTGAGGTCGCATCGCTGAGCGGACAAGAATTCCTTCGGTTGCTGTAACGCGGATGTATTCAACTCCACGCATGACGTCGTTAGCATCGTAGCCAATAAATCCCGATGAACTTGGATCAGCGATTTTGCCAGCTTCGTATAGCCTTCGCAGTTTAATGCGAGGCTTTGCAGAGAACCAGTATGGAAATCGCTCCTCGCCTGGCTTCATGCCCATGAAGAAAAACGGATCGAAGGGCTCGTCCGGCGGTATGGCACCTTCTTCTTGCGCCTTGTAGAAGCCTTCCTGCAGTTCGAACACGTCCATAATCCACGCGACGAGTGACATGCTCCCAAATTCCTTTGAGAGATATCTGCTGTTTATTCTAAGTATTGGAAAGTCGGCGCGTCGACACAGTTCGTCTTTTTTGGCATCTCTTGCCTTTTGAACATCGGTCGAGTGGAAACGACCATCGAATTCGATTGAGTAGATGGGCTCCCATTTGTCCCGGCACACTACAAAGTCGAAGTGTGATTGAAGTCCGTAACGTCGCAAGTTGCCCGAGGCACCGATCTCATCCAACGAAATTACGTCTGCGACACGCACTTTTGGATAAACCGATAGGCCCCAACGATCAGCCGAAAGCCTTATTTGACCGTGAGCGATTTCTTCGTATCGGTTTACAAGGCGCAGCATCTGAGCGGACATTCTATATGATACTTGCAAGTCCGCATGCCTATAATTCGACCGATACACCAATGTCCAATAATTGCTCCGAACGGAATTTGCCGGAAGCCGCCATCCAATGTGGATTGTTGTCAAAGCCGGCCCAAAGCTGACTTTCGCAATAGCAATTCGCGGCGCCGTTTCCGGACATCCGCTGCACCCGCGTCATGTCGCACAATTGGACGTCAACAAGACGGACTTTCCCAAAGTCTTTAACACGCATTTCGAGCGCCAGTTTTAGCAACGAAGAGGAGATGTTCTGATAGATTCAGAATTATCCAACAACCAAAATCGAAAAGACTTTGATAAATACGATCATAGTTGGATAAGCAAGGAGGGCTACGCCAAGAACAAATAACGAAAAACACACCCATCGTGCCAGGGGGAAACGCTTGTTTTGAAATTCGAACCAAAGCGAAAGAATGTCTCGATCATACATCTCACTCGCCTTTGGTCTGTCATGTTCCTTGTAGTGATCGAATGTACCTTGAATTCGAGACGTTTCCGCTGGTAGTTCCTTGTCTAAAATGTCCCGTACTTTGCGATTGAATTCGTGGTGAAATATTTTCGTGTTCTCAGATACATAATCCTCTACATGCCAAAACTTCTTCACTTCATGCGGACATAAAATCTGGAAGATTACTGTTGAAACTCCGATAGCGGACAATGCCATGTAGAGGTTTATAACCTTTCGAAGCATAAACTCATCATCCAGGCTAGCAACACCTCCGGCAACACAGGCATTGCTATTAAAAGCTCTGCACGCCCATTCCATAGATGAACCGATTGCCGACACAAATGCGTCATTGAATATTATCATGTATCCAAAAATGGGTACCAAAACGCTCATCTTGGCAAACTTAGAGTTTCCGAAAGAGCGTAAGATTTCCCAAGTTGGATCAAACACCATTTATTTTTCCATCTCCAATAGTATTAGATGTAATGCCAGAATGGTAGCGGTGTGTAGTTATCCGCCCCTGGATCTGACCGCGCATCCGGTGGGTTGGTAGTGAGAATATCACCGATCTTGCTAGCAAATTTGAGGGTGATTGGAAAACCGTCAGAGAACTTGCAGCTGTTGTAATTCAATTTGGTCAGACGAAGGATATCTTTCAGGACAGTTTCGATATCGGCCTCGCCCCTACAAATCTCAACATCGAGCGGGTTGGGAACATTCCATCCCGGGTATGTATTCAGACGCGGTGTAAATCCTGATGCAAATAGAAAGGCTTTATTCTCTGATGCTATAAGTGCTGTTCCGCGCATCACCGCGCCCTTGCCGCGTGTCATTATCTTAAGACCGCCAAAGACGCGGCGAATGCGGATGCCGATTACCTTGGTTCCATAAGGCTCCGCTGCTTCCTGAAAACCGGCCCATTCGTCGTCGTTGAATCGCACGCTGCCGTGCACATAAATTTCTTTCGGTGCGCGATTGTCGTGCTCTTCTGCGTAGGAAAGCAACGCCCTATCAAGTAATCTCGCGGACTCGTCGGAACTCAGATGACATTCATGCAAATCTTCAGAATACCAGGGGCCGAGCGCTCCCTTGAACACCATGCCGTGGCCGTCTTCGAGAAACATTTGAGCGCCGCAGCAAGCGTTATTTTCACCCTGCGATTGGGAAAGCCGTTTGAAGACGACGCCCATGTAGCAAATGCCCGGGCGCATATCTGACAGAATCCAAGGGCGCCTGCGGGTTTTGTAGAAGACAGATGTGGCGAGATTCCACGATATTGTTGCAGGGTCTTCCTTGTCTTTGACAGGCTTGTCGAGCGGGCGCATGCATGCTTCGAGCGTTTCTGTCTGAATAATCTGGGTAATAATTTGATGCTTTAGAAGACGCGCCTTAAGTTGATTGTGAAAGTCCGGCTTGAACTTCAACGCCTCCTCGTATTCCTCGGCGAAACTGTCTGCATCGCTCTTTTCAACAAACAGCCCAAATTGTTTGGCGTCCTCAGCCCGTGTACCCTCGAGGTAGTCCTTAGGGGGGTCTGAAAGCGGTCGGCAAAGCTGCTCAAGCTCTTTGGAAACAACAACGAACCAGAAGTCCGGTTTATTCTCGCTCTCGAAATGCTGCTTGATAAGGCGCTTTGAAAAAACCTTCGTCACCCGTGCAATCCGCGTGTGCAGATCATGAACTTTCAACGCATCAGCAAGGATGTCATCGGGAATAATGCACTGCGCCTCGGCCGGATCGTTCCAAGTCAGGCCAAATGCCGCTTCAAAACCCGGGAAAAACTGATGGGCAAGTTTGCCGTGCTTAGAATTCTTATTCCTGGTGAATATGGAGCCTTTATATGCCGGCAAAGGTTTGTTGACAGACGCCGACCACCGAGCGAATTTCTCGATTCCGTCTTTCGTTCCAATGACGCCAAACCGGACGCTGCCAGGATTTTGAGTGAACGGGCCGAATAGCGTGAGCCCGTCCTTCGGATTCGGTAGGCTCTGATCGTAGCCGAATCGGAGCTCCGGTTCCTCCAGTTGCAATATCTGGTGCATCAGATCCCCTTAATTAATTCACTCATGAGGACGTCGTCGGTTTTTTCAAGATAAGTTACGTCGGTATCGTAGATGTCGGGTGCAGATGAAACGACGATGTCTTGATAACCGGCTGGAATTCGCATGCTAATTTGATCGTCAGACAACCAGGCAACAAAACCAAGCATCTTTCGGCGCCATTCCCTGTTCCACCAACTTAGTTTTTTCAGGGCCTTCTTGTTATCAACCGGATTGGGTTGTTCGCCGCGATCACTCCGGTAGAGTTCGCTGATAACGGCTTTTGGGCTGAAAATGATTCCGTTGTGGGTGTGCAAGTCCACGATTGGCTGCACCGCGAAGTGCCAAACATATTTTCTTCGATACGAAGATACTATTCCAACAAAGGAAACAGGCGCTTTTCGCAACCCGGGTTCGGAAATGCTATGGCGGTTGCCCTCAATGAGGCCATAAGCGGGATACCAAATCTTCCGGGGCGAGCGTCCAGCCGATTTGCTGCGCAATCCGCGATCAGACAGGTACTTCTCAAATGCTGACGCAACAAGATAAGTGACGATATTGCAAGCAGCTTGTTGCGCGATGTTCAACGGTGCATGACCGTAGCGCAGAAAATCCGCCGTCGGTAGAACAATTGCATCTTCGATATCGAGAGAATTGGTGAGTTCGAGAAAATCATGCCCGCGAGCAAAAGAAATCGCATAGTCGCTGTGCGTTGCATGCGCCGGATGCTCCGGCAGAACTTTGCGAAGACGCTTGCGGCCAGTGAGCGGGTTTGATTCCGATGAGACTTTCAGAAAATGAATGCGCTCCGGCAGTGCCTTGAAACTGAAGACGTTCGAGACAAGATCGCCACCCTCATCCCGGACAAGTGCTTGCTTTGCACCAATTGCTGGCCACCAGGAGCTAATCTTCTCCAGATCCGGCACATCGACTTTGGGCACATTGTCATGCTCAAGCCGCTCCCTAAGCTCACCTAGCCCGGCCATCCAGTTCTCACTGTTAATGTAGGTATCGGTGCCAATCAGGATCGGAACCTTTCCAGTTAACTTTTCGATCCGTAGTGGAAGAATGAAATTGTCGCGGTCGACGCTATCGGCGGCTTGAACCTCTTTGTAAACACCCCGCTTCTTCTCAAAGTCACGAGACGAGTCGGAAAGAATGAAAATGACTTTCGCAGCGTCTTCTTCAATCTTCTTTTGCACCTTGAGCCAAAACGCGCTTTCGCCGCCATGAGAGTTTGTCAGATTGCACCAGACATCGTAGCCTAAAAGCGTAAGTTGTGTTGCAAACCAAGCAGCTGCGGCGTTGTCCTGGGGGTTAGCATGGCTGATGAAAAGGAGACTTCGCTCTGGTTCTTGCGCGATTTCACCATCTGGGTTTTCTGACTTGAATGTATCGGCCACCGTTAGACATTCCATTCTTTGTTGACTTACGGGACGTATTTCCGAATCGCCAATGAATACTAGATGCTACAATACAACCTGACAGATACGCAAAAAAGTTCCGCATTTGTTCACAACTCAAATGGGCCGAACGCAGGGCGCTAAGATAACCGGATTACGACAGTCGATATATTCCAAAAAGAAAATGACTCGTTGACCGCTGAAATTTCCTTGGCTCATGGTGCGGCAGATTCGCGGCGGCGTAGGTGTACCCAGTTGACTGTGTTTCCACGAATTATCCCCTCCGCCCAATTTGGTCTTCATTGCAGCAACTGGGATGTCTGCTAAGGGCATTTTTCAGTCGTAGTTTGGATCTCGTCCCTTGTCCGCTCCCCGCCCGAAACTGCATGTCCAACGTAGATCTTACGGCTTCTGTGAGTATCTTATCAACAACAGCTAGTCGCTATTGTTACGTGGACTAACCATGAACAAACCCTTCTCCCCCAACTCCTGACGTGCTATCGTCCAACAGAAGGAAAGCTCAAATGGCAACCGTCAGAAAACGACAATGGAAACGCAAGGATGGAGCAACATCGTCCGGTTGGATATGTGAATGGTCCGACGAAAAAGGCAAAGAACACCGTAAATTGTTCTCTACTAAACGCGATGCTGATGCATTCCGTATCGAGATAGAAAACCAGCTGCTGACCGGCAGCTACAGATCAATCGCTAGAGAGCTTTCAGTTGCTGACCTGGCAACCAGATATCTCGCTCATTGTCAGGAACGCATGAAACGCGGCGAGCGTATGACGCGGCACAATTTGTCCGTATACAAAGGCCATATCAACAAACATATCCTTGGTTCCGAAAACGGTATTGGCGCCTACAAACTTTCCGAACTTTCAACCTCCCAAGTCGCAAAGTTTCGCGATCGATTAAGATCCTCTGGTGTCTCTGTGCCGACAACCCGAAAGATCATTTCAACGCTTCACTCAGTGCTTGAATACGCAACGACTCATGATTTGATCGCCAGAAATCCGGCAAAAAATATTCGTGTTCTCGGTAACCGGGCAGAACAGTCCAAAAAAATCAAATCTCCATCGAAGACTGATATCACGACGCTTGTAAATCAGGCTGAACAAGGGATTGCCCTAAAAGTCATGCTGGCCGCAACAACGGGTGTTCGGGCAGGTGAATTTCACGCGCTTCGCTGGCGGCATTTTGATTTAGTACAAAACACTGTGAGCATTGAAACCCGTGTCGACGCTTACGGGATTGAAGATGTGCCAAAAACCAATGCAGGAATAAGGACGATTCCGCTTAGCAGCGACATTGCGTGCAGGCTTAAAGCGTGGCGTATGAAGTCAGCGTTTTCCTCAGGTAATGATCTCGTCTTTCCAAACAAGAAGGGCGGGTATGAAAACCACGACAACATGGTCAAGCGCCAGTTCAAACCACTTTTTTCGAATTGCCGAGAAGCTCACGAAACCGATCCGCAAAACAATCCTGAGCCGCCCGTATACTTCAATTGGCACGCGCTACGGCATTTTGCTATTTCGTGCTGGATCGAAGCTGGGCTATCGCCCAAAACCATCCAAACGTTCGCGGGCCATTCAAGCCTTCAGGTGACAATGGATCGGTACGGTCATCTATTCCCATCGGAAATGCATCAATCGGTGATGGACGAAATCGTATCCAGCATATTCTCCTGAGTTTGCACCGGACAAATCCGGTACAAATTAGATTCAACACATTGATAATAATGGGGAATTTCGCTTCAAAATCAGGCTCATAACCTGAAGGTCGCAGGTTCAAATCCTGCCCCCGCAACCAACTTAACCTGCTGAACGCGAGGGTCGCTCTCATCGAGCGGCCTTTCTTGTTTGGCAGCAACGCTCAGGATGCCGGCGAGATCGCCGAAAAGATCAATGTCCAGAGCGCCTTGGCTGTTCGGTGACAGCTCTATCCGGTCGACCAATGAGCGGATGATTTCAGCGGCTTCGGCGCGGTTTTTATCATCATTGAGTACAGCGATGAGGCCCTCGACCTGCTCGCGATAATGCGCCGCCATATGCGGGTGCAGCACCACCAAATCCTCTTCCTTGCCGTCAAGCTGCGCTTCCAGTTCTTCGCGGCGATCCCGCACGCGGATGAAGTCGTCTTTCAACTCCGCACCCGGCACGCCGTCCTTGATCGCCTGGATCAAGCTCAGCCGTTCCTTTTCAAGAGCGACGAGTTCCGCCCTTGCTGCATGGATTGCCGCGTTGCGGGCCTGCCGCAGTTCTTTTTGGTAGCGCGTGAATTCATCGCAAAATTCTTCAAGAAGGGCCGGTTCCATCAGCCGCGATTGCAGCGCTCCGAGGACGAGCGATTCCAATTCGTTGCGGCGAATGGTCTTGCGGTTATCGCAGGTGCCTTTGTTGCGGGCATTGGAGCAGCCGTAATGGTCCTTCGAGACCTTGCTGAACCCGCCTTTGCAGATCCCGCATTTTAGAAGGCCGGAGAGCAGCAGGCGCGGGCGCTGCCGCTCGTGAAACGCCGGCTGACGGCGAAGCTCTTTCTGCCGTTCCTTGACCCGATCCCACAAATCCTGATCGATGATGCGCAGTTCCGGCACATCCTTGATGATCCATTCGCTTTGCGGATTCTGGCGCGACACGCGCTTGCCGGTATCGGGATTCTTGACGTAGCTCAGCCGGTTCCAAACGAGCCGGCCGACATAGAGTTCATTGTTGAGGATGCCGGTGCCGCGCCGCCAGTTGCCATTGATCGTCGACTGGCCCCAGCCCTTTCCAGACGGACCGGCGACGCCTTTGGCGTTGAGCGCCCTTGCAATTGCCTTCGGGGATTTGCCCGCGGCGTAATCATTGAAGATTTGACGGACAATTGCAGCCTGCACGTCGTTGATGGTGCGGTTGCCGCGCTCCGGTTCGCCAACCGCGTTGAACGTTGTGAGTACGTCGTATCCGAAGGAATTGCCGCCACCGGACTTGCCGTTCTCAACGCGCCCGCGCAACCCGCGCCGCGTCTTGTCGGCGAGGTCCTTGAGATAGAGCGCACCCATCGTGCCCTTGAGGCCGATGTGAAGCTCGCTGATCCGGCCTTCGGACAGTGTAATGATCTCGACACCGGCAAAGGTCAGCCGCTTGTAAAGGCCGGCGACATCCTCCTGATCGCGCGACAGCCGATCGAGCGATTCCGCCACAACGACTTCGAACTTTCCCGACTGCGCGTCGGCCAGCAGTGCCTGGACACCGGGGCGGATCAGTGATGCACCGGATATGCCGTGATCGGCATAATGCTGAACCGCCTGCCAACCCTCGCGTTTGGCATGTTCTTCACAAAGCCTGACCTGGTCGTCGATCGAGGCTTCGCTCTGTTTGTCAGAAGAATAGCGGGCGTAGATGGCGGCTTTGGTCATGACTTGTCCTTTGAGGCCGAGTCCTTAAGCAAAGCACTATCAAGATTCGGGATCAATGCCCGGTCGCACTCATTGTCGAGCATTGTGCGAACGGCATGGCGCGCGAGCAGCCGCGCAAGCGCTGCTAGGCGGGGATCGGGAGTTTGATGCTCCCTTCCCGTCCTACCTTGTATCGCTTTGCCCGGCTTGACCGGCATGATCGTCTACCGCCTTCAAGGTTCAACGCCATGGCCTGTTGCGCGGCGCCTCACCACTAAGATGGCGGTGGGAATTTTCGTTTAAATCCAATGCGTTGGTCACAGGCTGGTCACGACCAAACATGCAAGGCAAACAGACTTGCACACTTGCAAGTAAATATTAGAATTGACTAAATCAATCTTAAGTAGTATTATGAAAATATACTTTAGGTTATTGGGAAGATGTGGAATGACAAAGAACAAGCGACCGCATGGGCCGCCGAATTTGACTATTTCCTATAAAGAACTGGGAACTATCAGCATAGACGAGATGACGCACGCGCTGGTCGGCGACATGCAGGCGCTCAAGGAAATCTACAATGTGCGCTTCATCAAGGGTGCACGACTGACCATCCTGTCCACCAATGAATATGGCGAAGCCGCCAAGGTTCGGCGGCCACAGGGCGGTTCGATCCACTACATGGACGCGCACCACTTCCGACCGAGTTGCCTGGACTACGATCTGTGAGGGTTCATGGAAGAGACCTTGACAGGAAGGTATGTGGACAAAGTCGGAGCGCTCAAACTGCTGCACTCGATGAACATCCAGTGGACCAGGCGGCAGATTGACTGGACTGCGGAGCCCGATGCCGAGGGTAAACGTAAATGGCCCTGGTTCATAGATGATAAAGGGATACTGCGCATCGATGAAGGTTTTATTCGCGAACAATTCTACAGAAAGCAAATAAAAGCTTTACAAGATTGGAGTATTAATCAGTATAAACTATAGATGACTATTTCATTTATTCAGAAAATAGAAGGAAAGAAGGCGCCTATATACAAGGCGCATTATACTGATCCCTTGACGACAAGGCGGCGCTGCAAGAGCTTCAGCCGTCGGAAAGATGCCCAGGCTTTTCTTGAGAGCCCAAAGGTTACCGGAAGCCGCTCCGATGCTACGGTCAGCGTCGGTCAGGCCGCCGATCACTGGATTGACGTTTGCAAGAACATCGGGCGCAACGGCAGGGAGCCGGTCGCCCATTCGACGATCAAGCCCTATGAGCGTCACGCACGGTACTTCAATCAGGTATCGATCGCACTTGAAGACGGTGAGATCATTCTTGGCGACATCCTGCTCGACCGCCTCACCAAGGATCACTGCGAAGCCCTCAAAGCTCGGCTTGTCGCCGACTTTAGCTGGGAGAATGCGCGCAAGTACTTTACGAGCTTCAAGAGTATCCTGACCCAGGCGCGGGCCGATGGACTAATGCATCATGAACCTGCCGAGTTCGTTTTCCTCAGAGCGTCAAGCCGGACAGCCAATGCCGCAGCGACGAGTGATGAGAAGGCCCCGCAACTCGCTGAAATCAGGACCCTGCTTGCAACGATGAAAGACCGCGTGCGTATCAGCAATAGGCAGCTTCGCCGCAGACGCCTCCGTTACAATCTCATCCTCAAGACGATTGCGTTTGGTGGAACCCGGCCCGGCGAAGCGCTTGGCCTGTCGTGGGCCAACGTGGATTTTGCCCGTGGCGGGATCAGCATCGCCCAAGATGTGGACGACGACGGGTCCATCGGCCTGCTGAAATCGCGCGCGGCCTACCGCTTCATCAATATGCCCGATCACTATATGCGCCAGTTGAAGCGGTGGCGGCTGCTATGTCCCAAATCGAAAAACGATCTCGTTTTCCCGAACTGGTCGGGGAACGTTGAATTTCTGTCGAACCTGAATCGGCGCGGCTGGCAACCCTTGCTGCAAGAGGCCGGCATCGTTGACGAGGACGGGCGGCACAAATATCCGCCCAAGAGCTTACGCCATGCGCGAGCTTCCCTGGAAATTCATAGCGGTGCCAATCCAAAGGAGATTCAGCGCCTTATGGGTCACTCGTCGATCCGCGTCACATACGACGTTTACGGGCACCTGTTCGAAGAGCATGAAGACCTGAGACAGGATCGCGCCAATCAGATCGCCGGCCAGTTGATGGCCGCAGAATGAAGTCTCACCCGCCGCGCAGAACCACCCTAAACATGTGACGAATATGTGACTCTTTTTCAGGGCACCTTAGTAATATCAATGCCTTACGATGCGAAATCGCGGGACTGAAAATCCTTGTGTCGGTGGTTCAAATCCGCCCCGAGGCACCATTTAAAAACAAGAACTTAGCTAGTTTTCAGCTCAGTTTTCCACCAATCCATCCCCAGTTTTGCCCACCGCTGTAACCCGCGGAAACCCAAGGCTGCACAAATCGACACAAATGAGCATGTGACTCCTGTGTGACTCTTGGAGCGGCCAGACGACAGCCTGGCGTTAGCCGAAAGGCCAGCATCCCTTGATTGGCCTCTTGTGACCGCGCCGCAGTAATTTATGGAGTTCCCCTGGTTTGACGATTGCCAAGCTTATGCACTCAAGGTGCATGAATGCGGTGTTTTTCAAACCGAATTTCAATTGCGCGATTTTGCTATTCTATCCAATATGAACGAACAGGCGCGGGAAACAAATGCCACAATGAAGCAACATTTTCCCGAATCTCTGCTTGTTTAATCTCTGTTATTGATATGAATAATCTGCTGTGACGTGCCGCAGAATAAACGTGTCGATCTCTGCTGGCCGAAGCAAGGGGGTTATTTAATCATACACATTTGTGTATCCATTGTGTACACTCGCTTCCTATGAAGGATGCAGGGCTTCGCATAAGAGTTCAGCGCAATCTGCGTGATCAGTTTCTGGAGGTCTGCCGCGCGCAGGACAAGCCTGCTGCGCAAGTATTGCGCGAGTTTATGCGCGCATATATCGCTGAAAACCGACCAAGACCCCCGAGCAGCCGGCATGGCAAGGCGACCGCCACTGTAAGACGGGCCAAAGAACCATGAATGCCGGGGGAGTGGTGAAGAAGCGAGAAAATCCACTAGACGCGCTACAGAAGGCCCGGGCCGAGGCTGACGCGCGCCGCAAGAAGTTGCTTGAACGCCTCAGAGATCAACAAGCGGCCCCAAAACCGACACCCCCTCCTGAAAACGAGCAGCGCCGGTCAAGAGGACAGCGACCACCTGCGCAACCTTGATGTTGAATGCGCAATTGCTGCCGCAAACCGCCTGCGTCTTATGACGCTTGACGGTAATGTCGGACCACCAACATCGCTCAACCGGCCGACTACCGCTCTACTGCGCGAGTTTCTCCAGTCACTGGCGACAGGTCAGTCTGCGACAGTGCTGCAATGGCCGTTTGGGCAGCGGGATGCCTCCTTCTTACACCCGCTGGCAATGCTGTCACTCATCTGCGCGCCCGCCAGGCGCACGACCGGCGGCTTCAGTTGGTGCGAACCGCCGCATACCCTTCGAACACTCTATTTTCCCTGGCGTGGCGGTGCTACATCGGCCAGCCAGGCTTCCCTTCTGTTTCGCCGTGACGAAGTTGTTGCATGGAACAGCTATCACTTAACGCGCCGCCAGATTGAACCGACCAAGCCTGTTGATCTGCTTGACCGTCTCCACGAGACGCTGGGGCACCTCAACGGGTTGAGCCGTCGGGATACGTCCAAGCCGCATCTGGCGCACCCCACCCTGGCGGAAATCTACCCAGTCTTTGTCGCTGATGCCGGCGAGACGGCACGTGCGATATTCGCAGAGGCCATTGGCGAACTCTTTGGACGCGTCCGCTATGGCGCCGCGCTTGACCGACTCCTCGATCACCGCGCCGAATTGTCAAAGCCCGGTTCTGCGCCATACGGATTCTTCGGCATCTCATCACGGGTCCCACTGCGGCAGGCATTGGGAGCGCGGGTATTGTCTTCTGCAGAGGGCACTCCCCCCGACATCTGCCTGCTTGACCTTGGCCCGCCGGCACTGAACCGGCTTGGCGCAACCTGGAGCGAAACGGTTGAAGAGTTCATAGCCGAGACTCACAAGCGTTTTCCCGACCTTCCGTTCCTGGCAGTTACACACGATCCATTCGTTCATCGCCGCGTTGCAAATATCTTCGATAAGACGCTCAGACCCATACGTCCGCAGTCCAGAGTGCTCGTTCGCTTGAGCCGAGACCTCTTGTCTGCCGATGCGCCAGTGACAGAAGTATCGGACGCGAAGGTCAGCTTCACCACTGTGGCTGGTCCGGCTGCCGAGGCTCTGGCGGCCCTTTCCGAAGCTGCACGCGGCAGCTCTGATCCCGCTTTTGCCGGCACATTGCGACGTGAAATGGGAAGTTTGCGCAAAGCTGCCAGCCTGCCTTGCGGTCTTGCACCCGCTTACGAGTTTCTCTGCAGCGAAGTTGGTCAGAGTGTCGCTGAGACATTTCTCGAACATCGTTCTCGTGGAACGCTCATCGCACCGATCGAGGATGCGCTGGCCTCCGAAGTAGGC